>DASWQY010000172.1:0-101966 GCA_036403435.1 Pyrinomonadaceae bacterium | reverse complement strand
GGTCAGTTAAGAGAAAGAGAAAAAGCAGCCGGCGTGATTGGCGCGGCTGCTTTTCTTTAACTGACCACTGACCACTGACCACTGCCCACCGACCACCGACCACTGCTCTATTCCAGTTCGTCGAGTTGTAGGCCGATGGGTTCCGCGCCCGCGCCTTTGAGGCTGTCTATGACTTTGGCGACTTCGCCGTAGGCGATTGCCTTCGGCGCTTTGATGAAGACGGTGCGCAGGATTCGCTTCTCTTCCGGCAGGTCGAAGCGGTCGAGCATGTCGGGGCGGTAGACGTGCTGCTCCAGTCGCAGCCGGAACAATTCCGTCAGGCGCGCGCTCAATTTCCCCATGTCGTTGATCGTGCCGACGCCGCCCGTGCGGTTCAGTTCCAGCGTGCCGTCGTTTTTGAGCGTGACGACGAGCGTGGCTATATCACAGTCGGGCAGCGGGCCTTGCTGTTCTTTCGGCGGTTCAGGCAAGAGAGCCTTGAAGCGGCTGGGCTTCAGCGGCGAGACGACCATGAAGATGATGAGCAGCACCAGCAGCACGTCAATCAGCGGCGTCACGTTGATGTCAGGCACGGCCTTCTTCCAGATTCTCCTCGCGCGCATAACTCTCCCCTTTCGTTTCACACATCTTTTCGGACAGACCTGTGCCTGACGGCCCCGCGGCCTTCACCGGCAATATGGCACAGCACGAATCTGTTTTTTAGACACCCGGCTGGTGGAAAAGTTCCGTGTTCACAAGTGCGCCCGCCCGCTCAACGCCTGGTCAGTCCTTCGATGACCGCGCGGGCGACCGTTGGAATGATTTCGTGCTCGCTCGATTGGTCCGTGGTGAAGGTGACGAGGACGAAGCGCGTCCCATTGGGCAGTTCTATGTAGGCCGCGTCGTGGCGCGTGGTGCTCGTCCAGCCGGCCTTCGACCAGAGGCGCGCGCCCGCTTCGAGCGCCGGCCCGGTGAAGCCGTGCGCCTGGTCGTCGGGGTCCGTGCTCGTCCCCGAAAAATCGCGCTTCAGCAAATCCATCATCATGGCGCTGCGGCGGGCGTTGACGGCGCGCCCCGTGGCTATCTCCGCGAGCAGCCGCGCCGTCGCCCTCGTCGTCAGCTTGTTGCGGTTCTCGCCGTTCGGCCCGCGGAACAACTGCTCGCGCCCGTACGGCCCTTCGCAAAAGGTCTTCTGGTTGACGTTGATGTTCGTGTAGCCGAGCCCCTTGAAGTAGCGGTTGACGGCGTTTCGCTTCTCCTCCCACCTCTTCAGCTCGGGGCCTTTCAACTCCGGCCCGCTCGTCGTCCCCGTGATGGCGTCGAGCACGTAGCTCGTCGCGTCGTTCGACGACTCGACGATCATGTCCTTCATCGCGCGCCGCACCTCCTCCGTCTCTCCGAGCTTACCGTCCTCAAACAGCCTGTGCGCCGTCACGAGGTAAAACAGCTTGACGACGCTCGCCGGGTAAATCCGCTCGTCGCCGCGGAAGCTGGCCTCTCGCGGGCGCTGCCGATCCGTCAGGTCAATCAGCGTGACCGCCAGATTGCCCTCCTTGAGGTTCTTGAACTTATCGAGCGCGGTGCGCGCCGCCTTGTCCACCAGTTGTTGCAGCTCCGGGTCGGACGCCGGATTGACGTTCACGTTCTGGGCCAGGGCTGACTGCGAGACGAGCAGCAGGCAGACGATCAGGACGAAGGTCTGAGTTTTCATCTTTACCTCTCAGGGGCCGAGCAGGTTAATCGCCGAGTTGATGATGAGCGCGTTCGTGAAGTCGATGAAGAACGCGCCGACGACTGGCACAATCAGGAAGCTGCGCGGGGCCGGGCCGTGGCGCTCCGCGAGCGCCTCCATGTTGGCGACGGCGTTCGGCGTGATGCCGAGGCCGAAGCCTATGTGGCCGCTCGCCGTGACGGCCGCCTCGTAATCGCGCCCCATCAGGACGAACGTGACGGCGACGGCGAAAGCGATCATCAAGACAGTCTGCGCGGCGAGGATGACGAGCATCGGCGCGGCCAGCCCCGCGAGCTGCCACAGCTTCAGGTCCATCAGCGCGATGACCAGGAAGAGCGCCAGCGCGATTGTGCCAATTGCTTCGAGGGCGCGCGCATTTATTTTGAGCCAGCCGCGGCGGTCGTCCAGGTTGCGCACGATTGCCGCCACGATCATCGCCCCGATGTAGCCCGGCAGCTTGACGAGCGAGGCGAAGACGCTCCCCTTCGGCAGCGCGTCGCCGAGCCGCGTCATCCCCATCCCGATGAGCGCGCCCGCGCCCATGATGACCAGGACGAGCATCAGCGTTTTCATGAGCGCCGACGCCGTCAGTGTCTCGCGCCCCTCTCCGCCGCCCTTCTTCGAACGCAACGACTCTTCCGCCTCCGCTTCACCGGCGGGGCCGACGGCCCAGAACTTTTCCGCCGCATGTTCCGTCGCGCCCTTCTCCTTTTCAGGCTTCAGCCGGAAGCGGCGAATGAGCATCGTCGCGACGGGGTTGCCGACGAGGCTCGCCATGAAGATGCCGAAGGTCGCGGACGCGATGATGAGCGCGCCCGCCCCCTCCATGCCGAGTTGCTCGAAGTCCTGCGCGCGCGCGAGCCCCGTCGCCGGCCCGCCCGTCAGCGTGAGCGAGCCGCAGATGATGCCGAGCGGCGCGGGCGCACTCATCATGCGCGCCAGCCCGACGCCGACCACGTTCTGCACGATGGCCGCGGCTGATGCGATGAGCAACAGAAAGCCCATGCGCCAGCCGCCAGCCCTGAGCAGGCCGAGCGTCGCGCCGAGCCCTATGGTCGTGAAGAAGGCCGTTTGCAGCGGCGCGCGCAAACTCGTGTCAATCGCCACGTCCAGCGTCCCGCGCGCGTGCAGCCCGAGCACGACGAGCGCGAAGAGCAGCCCGCCGATGGCCGGCGCGGGGATACTGGACCGGGCCAGAAATTTGACGCGGCGCTGGAGCGCGTAGCCTATGTAGAGGAACGCCGCGGCGAGCGCCAGCGTGAAGACCAGATCGAGCTGTAACGGCTGTGCGCTTTCGAGTATCGTCGGCTTCACAGCCCCTCACCTTCCGGTCTGCGAACGCTGCTCGTCCTCGAAGACCACGCGGCCGTCCATGATCGTCGTCAAGACCCGGACGCCTTCGATCTTCACGGGGTCAATCGTGAAGATGTCGTCCGAGAGGATGACGAGGTCTGCGAGCTTGCCGGTCGTGATCGTGCCCTTCACGTCGTCGGCGAACTCGGCGAAGGCGGAGCCGACGGTGTAGGCGCGCGCCGCCTCTTCGACCGTGATTTTCTGCTCGGGGACCCAGCCGGCCGGGTTCTTCCCGTCGAGCGTGCGGCGCGTGACCGCGGCGTAGATGCCCATGAGCGGGCTCAGCGGCGCGACCGTCCAGTCGGAGCCGAAGGCGAGGACCGCGCCCGAGTCGAGGAGCGAGCGGAAGGCGTAAGCGCCGCGCGCGCGTGCTGGACCAATTCTCTTTTCGGCCCAGCGGCCGTCGTCAATGCAGTGGTAAGGCTGCATCGAGGCAATGACGCGGGAGCGGCCGAAGCGCGAGATATCCTGCTGGCGGAGGTGCTGCGCGTGCTCTATGCGGAAGCGGCGGTCGCGCTCGCCGTTCTCTTTCGCCACCTGCTCGTAGATGGAGAGAATTTTATCGTTGGCCGCATCGCCGATGGCGTGAATCATCACCTGTAGGCCGTAGCGGTCGGCCTGGCGCACGCGCTCCAGCATGGCCCCTTCGGGCTGCATCTCGTCGCCGAGCAGGCCGCGCGTCGCGGGCGCGTCCAGGTACGGCTCGAAGAGGAGCGCGGTCGTCGAGCCGAGGCTCCCGTCGGCGAAGCCCTTGAGGCCGCCGATGCGCAGCACGTCGTTGCCGAAGCGCGCGCGGACTCCCGTGTTCGCCAGACGCTCCCAACTCGGCAAGGGCGAGACGGCGTAGATGCGTGTCTTCAGCTCGCCGCGTTCGAGCAGCGTCTGGTAGACGCCCACGTCGTTGCCGGCGGACATGTCCTGCACGCTCGTCACGCCGTTGCGCGCCGCGTGCGCCGTCGCCGCGCGCCCCGCGATCAGCTTCTCTTCAAAACTCGCGTCGGGGATGACCTTGTAGACGTAGCTCATCGCGGCGTCTTTCAAAACACCCGTCGGCTCGTTAGTCTTCGGGTCGCGGACGATCAAGCCTCCCGGCGGGTCCGGCGTCTCGCGCGTGACGCCGGCGAGCTTGAGGGCGAGGCTGTTGGCGAGCGCCATGTGGCCGTCGAGGCGGCTGACGAAGACGGGCGTGCCGGGCGTGAAGGCGTCTATCAATTCTTTGGCCGGGAGCTGTGCATTGGGCCAACGCTCATGGTCCCAGTCGCCGCCTGTGACCCAGCGGCCTGTGGGAATGTTCCGCGCGAACTGGCGTATCCGCTCGGCGAACTCCTGCGGCGTCGAGGCGTCACGCAAGTCCACACTCGCGAGCTGGAACCCGCCGCTCAGGAAATGCACGTGCGCGTCGTTGAAGCCAGGGAGCACGAGCGCGCCCCGCGCGTCAAGCAAGCGCGTCCCCTTCCCGGCGAGTTTCCTGATCTCCTCCGACGAGCCGACCGCAACGATGCGGTTGCCGTAAACGGCAATGGCCTCGGCCACAGGCTGCCGCGCGTCCATCGTCCGCACCTTCGCGTTGTAGACCACCAGCTCCGCCACCAACACCTGCCCTCCCACGCGCGCCGGCAGCATCGCCAGCACCAAACACCCTGCGGCGAACGTCGCCAGTAATATTTTAGCGTTCATCGAGTCAATCCCCGATTTCTTCCAGACCGGCCCAACCGACGGCGGCCGCGCCGCTCACACCACGTCCGCGACCGTGCTTCATCTCACCACCCGGAGGAGATACAAACCGCTGTCTCCCGCCGCCGCGAGCCGCTGCCCGTCGCCGAAGAACTTGCAGTCCGAGAATCCGCCCTCCGTGTGAAACGTGAACAGACACTTCCCCGTCCGCGCCTCCCACAGTTTCAGCTCCCCGTCCCGCGAGACGGTGGCGACCAGCGAATCGTCAGGACTGATCGCGCAACCGTGCACCATGCCCGTGTGCCCTGTGAGAGTGCGTAGCTCGCGGCCGTCTTTCGCGTCCCACACTTTCGCCGTCTTGTCGTACGACGCCGAGACGATGAAGGCCCCGTCGGAGCTGACGGCGCAGCGGTGAACATACCCGTCATGCCCGGCGAGCGTGAGGCGCTCTTTCCCTTCCTTCACGTCCCAGACTTTCAGCGTCTGGTCCCACGATGCGGAGACGAGGAACGAGCCGTCTGGGCTGAAAGCACAGTCCATCACGGATTTCGTATGGCCCGCGAGGGTGTGCACCTCCCGACCGTTCGCCGCGTCCCGGACGTGCAACGTAACCGTCTCGACGAACGCGACGAGTGCCCCGTCGGGGCTGACCGCGCAGCCTTCTACCCACCCGTGAGGCCCGTCTATCGTGAGCCGCTGGCCGCCGCCTCTCGCCTCCAAGACCTTAACGCCTCCGTCGCTCAACGTCGCGACGATGAACGTCCCATCGGGGCTGACCGCGCAAGAGTTGACACCGTCGAGAATGTCGAGGTCACTCCCACCGCCCACGTCGCGTACCTTCAGCGTCCGGCCTGAGACGTAGGCGACGAACGAGCCGTCGGGGCTGACGGCGCAGCGAACCGCTTGCTCAGGAGGGCTCAGGGCGGGCTGAGCCTCGCCGCTCGCCTTCACCTCCCAGAGTTTCACCGTGCCGTCCCACGCGGCAGAGGCGACGACCGCGCCGTCAGGGCTGAAGGCACAAGCCTGGATGTACGAGGTGTGGCCGACGAACGTTGCGCACACCTTCCTGTCTTCCAGACGCCACACACGCACCGTCCCGTCGCGCGACGCCGAGACGACGAGCGAGCCATCCGGGCTGAAGGCGCAGTCATTGACCCAACTGTCGTGGCCCTCAAGGTCGAACAGGTGGCGGCCTGCCTTCGCGTCCCACACCATCAGATAGCCTATCCCCCCGGAAACGATGAGCGAGCCGTCAGGGCTGAAGGCGCAGGCGTTGACCCAGCCGTTATGGCCCGTGAGGTCGAACAGCAGCTCGCCACTCACCGCGTCCCACACCTTCAGCGTCGCGTCCCTTGATGCGGAGGCGACGGACGAGCCGTCGGGGCTGAAGGCGCAGGCCGTGATAGCCTCCGCGTGGGCCTCCAGCGTCAGTCGCTCCGCTCCCGTTTTCGCGTCCCACACCTTCAACAGACCGTCCATGCCCGCGGAGACGATGAACGAACCGTCGGGACTGTAAGCGCAGTCTTCGACCCCGGCGGCGTGTCCGTCGAGCTTGAGCAACTCTCTCCCGCTCCTGGCGTCCCAGACCTTGACCGTCTTGTCCTCGGAGGCGGAGGCGATGGTCGAGCCGTCGGGGGAGACGGCGCAGCCGTTCACACCATCCATGTGCCCCTTGAGCGTGAAGGACTGCTTCCCACTCTTCACGTCCCAGACTTCCAACATGCCGTCCCAGAAGGCGGCGACGAGGAACGAGCCGTCGGGACTGAAGGCGCAGTCGTTCACCCGGAGCTCGTGGCCGCCGAGGGTGCGTGCCAGCGCGGGGTGGGGCAAGTTTGGCAGCGGGTGCAGCGGCACGACGTAAGGGGCGTTGAGCGTCCGCGCGAGGTCTTGCGTGAGGCCCGACAACTGGTCCAGGTGAAGCAGGCGGCAGTAGAGGTTGGCCTTTAGTTCGTCGAGCGTATCGCAGCGGTTCAGGAGGTGGCCCATTTGTGCGAACTGGCGGCGCAGGAGCCGGAGCGCGGTGTCGTTCGGGTGCAACTCTTCGGCCGCGAGCAGGTCGGCCTCGGCGGCGGGAGACTTGCGGACGAAGGTCTTGGCCGCGACGTAGCGCAAGTCCTTCGCCGTCGCCAGCAGCTCGTCGCCGCGCCCGGCTTCCTTCAGGTGGTAGGCGAGGTGGTCCCAGAAGTAAGGCTCGTCGAGAGGCATGTCCGCCCAACTCGTGCTCGCCTGGGCGTCGAGGAGTCGGGCGTGGAGCGCGGGGAGATTGCGGCCCTGCTCTTGAATGAGGTAGTTCCGAATCACGTCGTGCAGGCGAACGAGTCGCGTCATGGGGTCGAAGCGCAGGAGCAGAGAGAGGCGGTTGAGACGGTCGCACAGCTCCTCCGTGTCGAACGCGTCGAGCCCGCCGGTCGCGCCCCAGAACTTCTCAAGCGTCGCGAGCGGAACGTCCGCGTCTTCCGGGAAGACCGCCAGCTCGTCGTAGCGCGCGTGTTCGTTCTCGTTCAGGTGCTCGAAGCTGACCGAGAGGGTCTTGACGACGGCCTGCTCGCGTGCCTCCGCGTCGCGGGCGTCGAAGGCGGTCAGGCCGCGCTTGTCGAGCGCCGTGTTGACGTAGGCTACGGCGTCGGCGAGCGGCTGCCCCCCGCCGACGCGCTTTCGCAGCGCGCCGCCCGCGAGCGTCAACAGCAGAGGCCACTCGCCGAGCCGAGACGCCAACACACGCAAGGCGCTCTCGCTCCCCGCAGGCAGGCCCACGCCGAGCAGCGCGACGGCCTCGTCCTGCCGCATGGCGTCCACGTCAACCTTCCTGGCGTTGGAAGGCAGCGTGTCCAGGTCGCGCGTCGTAATCAGGCGCGCGCAACGCGGGCCGCCCTGCATGAATGGCCGCAGGTGTGCGCCGTTCCACACGTCGTCGATGACGAGCAGCACGTCGCGGTCTGCGAGCAGCTCGATCAGTCGCGCCGTCGCCGCGTTGATGTCGCTGAAGCCGGGCCGCTCTTCCGTCAGGGTGTAAATCAAATCTTCGACGCGGCCCGTCAGGTCGCCGGGATGCTCGCCGAGCGTCACCCACAGGATTCCGTCGTCGAAGGCTTCATGCACGCGCTCGTCGTGGCAGAGGGCGCGCGCGAGCGTGGTCTTGCCGTAACCGCCCGCGCCGCGCAGCGCCGCCGTGATGGCGGCCGGCTCCTCTCGCTCGCGGTCGAGCAGGTAGCCGAGCAGCTGCTCGAACTCTCCGGGGCGCGGCACGAAGTCGTCCGGCAAGTCTTCGACCATGAAGGGGACGCGCCGCGCCTGGCAGCGCGTGTTGAGGTCGTTGACGAACTTGCGCCATTCGGGGCCGTCCCCCTGTCCGTCCAATTGGCCCAGTTCGTAGAAGTGCGCGTCGCGCATCCGGCGCGGCAAACTCTCGAAGTCCAGGCCGGACGCGCCCTTGATCGGATAAACGCAGACGCCCTGCTGCCGCGCGTAGCGCCACTCCTTGCGCACCGTCTCGGAGCGCAAGGCGTTCGGCGTCATCACCAGCGCCATGAACTCGACCGCTTCGAGCGCCTCCGTGATTTGCAGCCACCAGTCACGCCCGCCCTCCATTCGGACCCGGTCCTGCCAGAGTCCGACTCTCTCATCCTCAAGGCGCGCGCGCAGCCGCGCAGCGAAGGCTTCGCCGTCGCTGCGTGCGTAGGAGATGAAGACGCCGCTGCGTGCTCTCGTCGCTTTTGACCTGATGTTCGGCATGAGCGTAGGCCGGCGTGGGCGATTGGTCTTCGGCACCCGCGCTCAGGGGTTAATCCTTTACGAGAAGGCCGGGCGCTTAGTGTATCATTGACTCCTCCGGCGCGGTAGAAGAATCGAGTCCACCCCTGTGCTTATCGAGCCGCGTCTCTACAGTGTGATGGTGTCCACCCGATTTCTCTAAGTCGGAGGCGAATGATGTCAACCCAACTGAAAATTTATCTGACGCCGCAGGAGTACCTGGCGGCCGAGCGCGCGACCGAGATTAAGAGCGAATACTTCAACGGTGAGATGTTCGCCATGTCGGGCGCGAGCCGGAAGCATAATCTGATAGTCACTAACATTGTCGTAGGGCTGGGTCAGCAGACGAAGGGTCGGCCCTGCGAAGTGTATTCCAGCGACATGCGGGTCAAAGTTTCCGCGACCGGCCTCTATACTTATCCCGACGTGGTCGTCGTCTGCGGCGAGCCGAAATTCGAGGACGCGCACGTGGACACGCTGCTCAACCCCACGCTGCTCGTCGAAGTCCTTTCCGCGTCCACGGCGGCTTATGACCGCGGACAGAAGTTCGCACACTATCGTGGGATCGAATCTTTGAGCGAATACGTGCTCGTGTCTCAGGACGAATGCCGGGTCGAGCATTTCGTGAAACAGAGTGACAGGCAGTGGCTGCAAACCATCGTCCTGTCGCTTGATGCCGAAGTTAATTTACCCGGCACCCAGGGCGTCCTTCGCTTACGAGAAATCTACGACCGAGTGCTTTAATCCATCCGGCGATGACGAGACGATTCTTTGTCACCACTTCACTGCTCGCACTCTTGCTGTGCGCGCGCGGCGTTTCGTTTTCGCAGGGTGGGGCGGTCGCCCCTGCGCCTTCGTGGCGTCAGCCCGTGCGCGCGCCGCACGCGATGGTCGCCTCGACGAGCCCGCTCGCGTCCGCCATCGGCGCGGACGTGATGAAGCGCGGGGGCAACGCTGTTGACGCGGCCGTCGCGGTGGCCTTCGCGCTGGCCGTGGTCTACCCGGAGGCGGGCAACCTCGGCGGCGGCGGCTTCATGTTGATACGGCTCAGCGGCGGCAAGACGGTCGCTATTGATTATCGCGAGGTCGCGCCGCTCGCCTCTTCGCGCGGCATGTTTCTGGACGCGCGCGGCGAGTTGATTAAGGGCGCAGGCTCATCGACGGTGGGCTACCGCGCCTCGGGCGTGCCCGGCACAGTCGCGGGCCTGGAGCTGGCGCTTAAAAAATACGGCTCGGGCAGACTCACCTGGGCGCAGCTCATAGAGCCCGCCCGCAGGATAGCCGCGCAGGGCTTTGCGTTGAGCCTCCGCGTCGCCGGCACGATTCGCGACCACGAGAAGAAGCTCTCGGCGGACGAAGACAGCCGCAGGATTTTCCTGAACGCCGGAAGTTTCTTCAAAGAGGGCGACACGTTGCGTCAGCCCGAGCTGGCCGCGACGCTCGCGAGGCTGCAACGCTTCGGCGCGCGCGAGTTCTACGAGGGCCGGACCGCGCGCCTCATCGCGGACGACATGCGACGGCACGGCGGCCTTCTCACGCTCGATGATTTGAAGGGCTACAGGCCGAAGGAGCGCGAGCCGCTACGCCAGACTTACCGCGGCTACGAAATCCTCTCCATGCCCCCGCCGTCTTCGGGCGGCGCGGTCCTGATGGAGATGCTGAACATCCTGGAGGGCTACGACATCGCCGCGATGAACCCGCTCGCGTCGGAGAAGTATCACCTGCTCGTCGAGGCGATGCGCCGCGCCTACGCCGACCGCGCCGAGTACATGGGCGACCCCGATTTCGTCCCGGTGCCCGCGGCCGCGATGATTGACAAGGCTTACGCGGCACGGCGGCGAGCGAGCATCAAACTGGACCGCGCCTCGACGAGCGCGGAGATTCGCGGCGGCCTGACGGAAGAGAACCGCACGGGCGAGACCACGCACTTCTCCGTCATAGACCCCCAGGGCAACACGGTCGCGAACACGTACACGCTCAACGACCTCTACGGCTCGGGCGTGACCGCCACGGGGACGGGCGTTCTCTTGAACGACGAGATGGACGATTTCACCGCCAAGCCTGGGACGCCGAATCTGTGGGGCATGATTCAGGGCGAGCGCAACTCGATTGAGCCGCGCAAGCGCCCGCTCTCTTCGATGACGCCGACGATTGTGCTGCGGAAGGACGGCTCGGTCTGGTTCGCGGTGGGCGCGCGCGGCGGGGCGAGAATCATCAACGCCGTGCTGCAAATCATCGTCAACGTCATAGACCACCGGATGAACATCCAGCAGGCCATTGACGCGCCGCGCGTTCATCACCAGTGGTTCCCTGACGCCGTCCGGTACGAACCCTACGGCCTCTCGGCCGACACCATGCGCGCGCTCGCATCACGCGGCCACAAACTCGAAGAGGCCACGGACCCGCGCAACCTCGCCAGCGCCGAAGGCGTCATGATCGAGGAGGGCACGAACGTCCGCCTCGGCGCGAGCGACCCGCGCAACGACGGCGTCCCCGTCGGGTATTAACAATTCGACAGACAGCAAGACTCAACCCTTTGCGTCTTCCGTCTTACTTTGCGCCTTTGCGTGAAAAGCTTTTCCTCGCAAAGCCGCTAAGAAAATCATAAGCCGCAAAGGGTGAGTGTGACGCTGTCCGGGCTGGTCTCTACGAAGGCTCAGAAGTTGAGCTTCACTCCTAACTGAATCCGGCGCGAGTTGCTGATGACGTTGTCGCGTATGCGGCCGAAGGTCTGCGACCCGATTGAGCTGGTGGCGTTCACGGGGAAATCGAACGACGGCGTATTGGTCAGGTTGTTGATGTCTGCGCGGAACTCAAGGTTACTCTGCTCGCCGAGGTAAAACTTCTTGCGCAGCGTCATGTCCAGGTTGAAGAACCGCGGCCCCGTGAAGAAGTTTCTCCCGGTGTTGCCAAGCTCGCCCGGCGCGGGCGTCGAGAAGAGCGCGCGCTGCTCGGCCGAGAAGATGAAGTTCGTCCCCGACTCCTGAATCACCTCGCCCATGTCGGGCGAGCAGCCCTGGCAGTTGGCCGGCGACAGCACCACGTTGCTCACGGTGAAAGCGCCCGAATAGACAGTGAAGGGCCGCCCGCTTTGCAGGACCAGCGTGCTCGCCACCTCCCAGCCGCCGACGAGCTGGTTGACGACGCCCGGCCTGTCGTTGAGGAAACGCCTGCCCTTGCCGAACGGCAAATCGTAAACCACGTAGCCCTGGAACGCGTGCCGGCGGTCGAAGTCTGAGCGCGCGTAATTGAGCTTGCGGTCTCGCACGTCGAAGGGTGTGTTGGCGGACGAGGGCGGGGCGACGTTAACGGACGTGGTCCGCCCTACCACCGTGAACGCGGGGTCGAAGGAGCGCGTATCCATAGACTTCGACAGCGTGTAGCTCAACTGCATCAGCAGCCCGCGCGACATCCGGCGGCTGACCTGCAACTCCATCCCGTGGTAGGTCGAAAAATCGTTGCTGTCGATCACGTTCAGCCCGGCCGTGAATTGCGGGTAAGGCTGGAAGAAGGAGCTGCCGAAGCCGTTCGCCACAAGTTGACGGACTCCGCCGGGCGCGCGCTGCGAGAGCACCTGTGCCGCGGCGGCGACCGAGCCCTGTGTAAGTTGCGAGGTCAAGGTATTGCGGAACAAACCGGAGCCCGCGCTGTTCGTCGCGCTGCCTGTGAACAGCAGGTTGGCTAAGCAGCTCGTCGTTGTCGGGCCGCTCCGTATCGTGTTGAAGGCGTCAAGGAAGGTTTCGCCCTGACACCTCGCGTCCGCGGCGAAGATGTTCACCTGGTTCACGTCGTAAGCGCCGAAGAGGCCGACGCCTTTGCGCCCGATGTAGTTGCCCTCGAAGACGAAGCCCTTGCCTATCTCGCGCTGGAAGCTGACGGACCACTGGTGCGTCTTCGGGAACCTGGTCGAAGGGTCGAAGACGGTGGCGGTCGCGGTGCCGGAGAAAGCGGCGGGCTGTCGCAGCTCAAGAGGCGTGGCCGGCGGCGCGAGCGTCGGCAGGCCGAAGCGCAGGCGGCCCTGCTCGTTCGCTTGCTGGCCGAAGGCCGTGTTGCCGAGGCCGAGCGTCGTCCCCGGCGTGCTCGGGAAGATGGCGGACGACGCGAGGAACGTATTCATACGGTCGTAGGCCAGCCGGTAGTTGGCTCGGATTGAAGTCCTCCCGTCGTTGAACGGGTCCCACGCGAAGCCGACGGTGGGCGCGACGTTGTTCCAGTCGTCGTCGAACAGCTTGCCCTCGACGAACTTGATTTGATCGGTCGGCGCTTCGCCGAAACGAATGGGCCGGTCGGGGCGCAGGACCGTGTTGCCGTCGCCCGCGCGCGGCGACATCTTCGGCTCCCAGCGCACGCCGTAGTCAATCGTCAGGTTCGGCCGCACCTTCCACGTGTCCTGGAAGTAGAAGTCGTACTCGTTATATTTCGAGAGGTAGAGGAAGAGCGTGCCGGGAGCGGCAAACGCCGCGTCGCTCTCGGCGACGAACGCGCGCGAGATGATGCCGACGCGGCCGAGCAGGTTGTTGATGGTCGCCTGCAAGTTGTCGCGGTCGGTGTTGTTGATGGAGCCCGCGCCCGCGGCCGGGAGGTTGAAGCTGAAGGGGCCGCTGTTGGGCGGCGGGTTCACGTTGGTCGCGGCGGAGAAATTGACCTGCAAGTTGGTGCTCAGCCCCTGGACAGTGCTGCGGATGTCGTCGTGCTTCTGGAAGCGGAAGTTGACGCCTCCTCTGAAGGTGTGCGCGCCGCGGACGAAGCTGAGGTTGTCCACGAACTGCCAGGTCGTGATCTCGCGCGAGTTGCTGATGGGCGGCGCGAAGTTGAAGGGGTCGCGCACGAGGTTGAGGACGTAAGGCACGGCCGTCGGCGCGGGGTTCCCGAAGGTGAAGGCGAACTTGTTGAAGCCGGCAACGAACTCGTTGACCATGAAATTAGTCGGCGTCCAGCGGTAGTTGACCGCGACATTCCTCGGGTCGCGGAAGGTGTCCACGAAGCTGAACTCGCTGTCCGGGAAAGACCTCAGCCCGGCGTTGGCGTTGTCGCCGAAGGTGTCCTGCTGCCCCTGCGCGTAGCGCACGTAAAGCGTGTTGCGGTCGTTGAAAGTGTGGTCCACCTTGAGCACGAAGTCGTACTGCTTCTCGATCTGCGGCGCGGCGAAGCTGAAGCCGGCCGTATTGAGCCCGTCGGTCCCGGCCAGCGAGAAGTTGTTCGGGAGCGGCGTCGCGGCGATAAGCGCCTGCGTCGTCGGGTCGAGCCCGCAGTCGCCGGGCCGGACGGCGCACAGCGGGTCGTGGGCCACGATGTCGTAGGTCTGAACGTTGACGCCGGGGAGCAGGTTGCCGCTCGCGTCCACGGAGGCGTTGGCCGTGCCGGCGGGCGCGTTGGCCGCGCCGACGCGGTAGCGGAAGAGTCCCTGCCGCGCCTGCGCCGTGTAAACGATGCGGTTGACCAGGATTGACTGCGAGGCGCGCAAGAGTTGCAGGTTCGTGAAGAAGAAAGTCCTGTGCTTGCGCCCGTCGTAGCCGGGCAAGATGACCGGGCCGCCCAAAGACCCGCCGAAGATGTGCTGGACGAACTGGCCCTTTGGCCGGTTGTTCAAATTGTTCTCGTACTCGTTGGCGTTCAGGGCGGGCGTGCGGTAAAGCTCGAAGAGGTTGCCATGAAAATCTTCCGTGCCGGAACGCGTCACGAGTGAGACCTGCGCGCCGGAGGAGCGGCCCAGCTCGGCCGTGAAGTTGCTGGTCACGACCTGGAACTGCTCGATGGAGTCAGGGTTCGGCTTGAGCGGCGTGAAGTTGGAGCCGCCGGCGCTCGACTCGTTGATGTCTATGCCGTCGAGCGTGAAGTTGAAGGCGCGGTCGCGCGAGCCGTGGACGTGGACGTTGCCGCCGGTGTTGCCGCCCGTGCCGGCGCGGCCGTTGCCGATGACGCCGGGCTCAAGCGAGATGAATTGCAGGGGATTCCGACCGCGCTCGCCGACAATCGGCAGGGCTTCGAGCGCGCGCTGCTCGACGGTGTTGCCGAGGTTGCCGGAGCTACTGGTCTGGACGCGCTCGGCCGAAGACTCGACAGTCACCACGTTAGCGAATTCCCCGACTTCGAGCGTCACGTCCACGGTCGCCGGCTGGTTGACGTTGACCTGATTGCCGCTGGAGACGAATTTTCTAAAGCCCTGCATCTCGACCGCGACGGTGTAGAGGCCGACCTGCACGGAGTCGAAGACGTAAGTGCCGGCGTCGGTCGTCGTGGTGGTGAAGGTCACGCTCGTCCCCTCGTTGGTGAGCGTCACGGTCGCGCCCTCGACGAGAGCGCCCGCGGTGTCCGTGACGGTGCCCGTCACGCGCGAGGCGGTGCCTTGCGCGAAGGCGGCGGCCGCTGCGGCGAGCAGCACTAGAAAGGCGATGATGAGCTGTGGCCGTCGGGTTCTCAGCATGTTCCGGCTCCTGTGCGAGGCGCTTGTGGTTTTGAATTCTGAGGAATTTGACGAACGATTTCCCTGCCCTAAAAATTTCCGCCGAAAGGTTGGGCAGCCGCCGTCCGGGTGAGCCACGGCGGCGGTTTCAAACTTTCGGCGTCTATCCAAAAACCTGAATCGCACCGGAAGTATATCCATAGCGCGCCGCCTGAGCAAGCACACGATTTTTACGATTGCGGAGTGCGGATTGAAAGACTCAACCCTCCAGCGCCTTTGGTTTTTCTTTTGTTGCGCCTTTGCGAGAAAATACATTTCACGCAAAGGCGCAAAGACAAGACGTAAGGCGCAAAGGGTTGACTGAGTTGGTCGCTTGAAGGCGTTCTCTTAAATCCGCAATCGTTACAGCTTTCCGCCGAGGGCGCGGACGAGGGCGCGCGCCTTCAAGAGCGATTCTTCGTATTCGAGCGCGGGGCAACTGTCGGCGACCACGCCGCCGCCGACGTTGAAGCGCGCCGTCGTGCCGCGCAGGGTCATCGTGCGGATGGCGACGTTGAGGTCTAGCGAGCCGTCGGCCGAGAAGTAGCCGATGGCCCCCATCGAGAGCCCGCGCGGGGCCGGCTCCGCCTCGTCGATGATCTCCATCGCACGGATTTTGGGAGCGCCCGTGATGGAGCCGCACGGGAAAGCCGCGCGCAGCAAAGCACCCGCCGTCACCTCGTCGCGCAACGTGCCCCGCACGCGCGAGACCAAGTGAAAGAGCGTCGGGTGCTCTTCGAGCGCGCACAGCTCCGCGACCTCCACAGAGCCGTATCGGCAGACGCGCCCGAGGTCGTTTCTCATCAGGTCAACGATCATCACGTTCTCCGCGCGGTCCTTCTCGCTACGGAGCAGCTCTGCGCGAAGCAGCGCGTCTTCGCCCGCGTTTCGGCCGCGCGGCCTGGTCCCCTTAATGGGCCAGGCTTCAACCGTGCGCGCGCCGCCGTCGGACGGAGTGACGCGCAGGAATCTTTCGGGCGAGGCGCTGACGACTGTGTCGTCGCGGCGGCGTATGAAGGCCGCGAACGAGGCCGGGTGGTCGCGGCGCAGACGCCGGAAGACGGCCTCCGGCCTGGTCTCGGGCGCGAGCCGGCAGGAGAGCTGCTGCGTGAGGTTCGCCTGATAGATGTCGCCCGCCGCGATGTGCTCTTTGATTCTCTCGACGGCCACGAGGTACTCGTCGCGCGTGAAGCTGGATTCGATTACCGGCGGCGAAACTGTGCCAGCATCCCAATCCGCCGGCGCGCGCGCGAACGATTCCCTGAGGGCTTCGAGCGTCTCCTTCAAACGGCGCTCGCCCCCGGCGCAGACGATTTTCGTGCTCGCTTCCTGGTAATCGTGTATGACGAGAGCATCGTAAAAGGCTAGCGTCATGTCGGGCTCGTCGGACGAGCGGGGCTGCGATTTCAAGCGCAACGATTCGATCCGGTGTGCCAACTCATAAGAGAAGGTCGCAACGCAGAGTCCGCCGGCGGGCGAAGGCGCGTCCGCGAGTCGCGGCGGGAAAGATTGGGCCAGGCGCTCGTCGAGCAGGCGGAGCGAATCCCCGCGCACGACCCGGCTGACGCTCTGATCAGACTGTGTGAGATGAATCTCTTCCGCTCGGGCCTCGATTGTCTCGCGCGGGTCGAAGCCCGCGATGAGGAAGCGCGCGGACTGCCCGCGCGCGCCGCAACTGTCCAGGATGCTCACGCGCCGCCGCGGCGAGAGATTGAGCAGCGCGCGCAGAACGTCGTCCGCCGAAAACGGGACTTCGTAAATTAACGGCTTCAGTGTGTCGGCCTCGGTTCGCATTCTTTGCGTCGAAATATCTCACGCAAAGACGCAAAGTCGCAAAGAGTCGTTGCTGATTTTGAAGGGCATGCTATTGACAATCTTCGAGGGCGTCAATTAAGCGTGAGATGTCCTCTTCGTCGTTGAAGAAGTGCGTGGCGACGCGGATGCCTTCGGGCTTTTCAGTGACGGCGACGCCGCGGCGCGCGAGGTGCGCGACGACGCGTTTCGGGCGCTCGGCGGCGACGAGCGTTTCTCCGGAGCGCGTGCCTTCGTCGCGCAGCGGCGAAAGGACGCGCCAGCCTTTCTCCGAAAGGCGCTCGGTCAATTGGCGGTTGAGCGCCAGCACGCGCCGCTCCACGTTCTGCGCCCCGAGCGCCCTCAGATAATCAACCGCCGCGCCGAGGGCGAAGATGCCCGCGAAGTGTGGGCAGCCGAGTTCGGCGCGCGCCGCGGCGTCCCGGCGGACGTTGTACTCGCGGTTGCGCATCTCGAAAGGCTCTTCGACGCTCAGCCAGCCTATTGAATGCGCGTTCGTCTCCGCGAGAAGTCTGCGGCTCAGGTAAACGAAGCCCGAGCCGTACCCCGCGAGCATCCACTTGTGGCCCGTCGCGCAGAGCGCGTCAATCCCCATCCTTTTTACGTCAATCGCGAAAGCCCCGGCCGACTGGCTGGCGTTGACGACGAGCGCGTGCCCCTTCTTGATTTGGCCCAACTCCTCAAGGCTCGCGCGGAAGCCGTTCGAGTACTGGACGTGGCTCACGCAGACGACGCCTGTGTCTTCATTCATCGCGCGCTGCACGTCGCCCGAGCGAAGCTCGCCCGCCGTGGGCGCGACGAAGAGCACGCGCGCGCCGCGGTGAAGCCACGTGATGGTCGAGACGGGGAATTCCAGCTCACAGGAGATGACGTGGCCGCGCCCGGCGAGCGCGTCCGCGATGAGGTTCATCCCCGCGGACGTGTTCGTCGTCAGCGCGACCTCCTCGGGCTCGGCATTGATGAACGACGCCACGGCGCGGCGGACCTCTTCGCGGCGGTCGAGCCACTCGTCCCAGCGCGCGTCCGCCCCCTCCATCATCTCGCCGTAAAAACCCGCGCCCGCCGACATCACGGGGCGCGGAATCGGCCCGGCCGCCGCGCTGTCCAGATAAGCCGTCTGCTCAAGCAACGGGAAGTCGCGCCGGACCTTCGCCCAATCAATCTCGTCGTTCATCATTAAATTCACCACAGAGGACGCAGAGGTTGACAGAGGGAAGAGGTTTGAAAGAGCAGATTTGAAATCTCAAATTTGCCATCTGAAATTATTTTTATCTTCCTCTGTGAATCTCTGTGTCCTCGTGTGGTTAATCCTATCTAACAATAATTCTGTGCGCCTTGCCGTCGTCCTCAATCGCGACGCCGACCATGCCCTTGCCGGTGTGATAGCCGGTGGTCTTTCCGCCCTCGCCGCCGCGCTGTAGTCTGCGGCCGTCGAGCGTGACTTCGGTAATCGTGCCGGCGAAGGGTGCGACGAAGAGGAGTTTTCGCGCGGGCGGCTGGTATCTCCCCTCCGGCTGGTTGACGGTTATCTCTACGCCGCCGCGGCCGGAGGGCGCGGCCTCGACGCGCGTGCGGCGGAAGACGCCCTGCTTGTAGGCGGGGCTCGTGCCGTCGTCTTCGTAAAGGGTCGTGGAGGCGCGGCCGTCTGCGTCCGGGTGGACGTAGAAGGTGACGGGGTCGAACGGCTTGTCGCCGACGAAGCGCATCTCCGGGCCTTCGGGGATGATCGAGCCGCCGCGGACGAACATCGGGGCGACTTCGAGCGGCGCGTCCGCGCGAATCATCACCTCGCCCGCGTAACGCTTGCCGGTCCAGTAGTCGTACCAGACCCCTTTGGGCAGATAGACCATGCGGCTCGTCTGATTGTGCTCGACGACGGGCGCGACCAGCAGGTCGTCGCCGATGATGAACTGGTCGTCGAGGTTGAGCGTGTTCGAGTCCGTCTGGTAGTTGAGCACGAGCGGGCGGAAGAGCGGGAGCCCGGTGCGGTGCGCCTCTTCGAGCCGCGTGTAGAGGAAAGGCAGCAGGCGGTAACGCAGCTTGATGTACTTGCGGATGATGTCTTCGTAGTATTTGCCGAAGCGCCAGGGCTCCTGATCGTAGCCGCTCAGCTCGTGGTGGTTGCGGAAAAATGGCACAAGAAAACTGACCTGGTAGGAGCGCACGAGCAGTTCCCCGCTCCCGCGCCCGATGAAGCCGCCCACGTCGCCCCCGACGAACGTCTCGCCCGAGAGCCCGAGCGTCTGGTACATCGGGACGCTCAAAGCGAGCGCGTCCCAGGTGCTGTTGGTGTCGCCGATCCACATGGTCGAGTAACGCTGAATGCCGGCGTAGGCGGCGCGCGTGATGACGTAGGGGCGTTTGTCAGGCGCGAGCCTC
Organism: Pyrinomonadaceae bacterium; assembly: GCA_036403435.1. Lineage (GTDB taxonomy): Bacteria > Acidobacteriota > Blastocatellia > Pyrinomonadales > Pyrinomonadaceae > QHXM01. Next base: position 82,845 of record DASWQY010000172.1, on the reverse strand, counting down.
TCAAGGCCCTCGTAGGTCGCGCGCGCCATCAGGAGCGCGAACGTATTGCGGTTCTTGGCGTGCGTAGACTTTTGGCCCTCGTCGTCACTGAAAACGTCCATCTGGTTCTTGCCCGTCTGGTCAACGAAGTCCGAAGGCTCGTTCATGTCGTTCCAGATTCCGGCCACGCCGTTGTCTAAGTAAGCGCGGTGCAGGTCGCCCCACCAGCGGCGCGCGTCCCGGAGAGTGAAGTCAACGAAGACGCTCTCGCCGGGCCAAACGCGCGGGACGAAAAGCTTGCCGCCTTTGCGCTTCTGGAAATAGTCCTTCTCCAGCCCCTGGTTGAAGACGTAGTAGCTCTTGTCCTGCGGCGTGAGTTCCGGGTTCTGTGTGGTCCCGTCGCGCGCGTCCTTCGCGGGCGGCTGGTACTTCACGCCGGGGTCAACGATGGTCACGACCTTGACGCCCTGCTGCCTGAGCCGTTCGGTGAGCGCCTTCGGGTTCGGGAAGCGCGTCGTGTCCCACGTGAAGACGCGGTAAGCCTGCATGTAGTCAATGTCCAGGTGGAGCACGTCGAGCGGCAAGTCTCTCTCTCGGTACTGGCGCACGACCTCTTCGGCCATCGTGTCCGGGTAGTAGCTCCAGCGGCTCTGCTGGTGGCCCAGCGCCCACAGCGGCGGCAGCGGCATGCGCCCCGTCAGCTCCGTGTAGCGGTCCAGAATCTTCTTCATCGAAGGGCCGTAGAAGAAATAGTAGTTCAGCTCGCCGCCCTCGGCCCCGAAGGACGCGTAGAGCTGTGAGCTATGGCCGAAGTCGAAGTAGCTGCGGAAGCTGTTGTCGAAGAAGATGCCGTAAGCCGCGCCCCGTTCGAGGCCGAGGTAGAAGGGGACGGTCTGGTAGATGGGGTCACGGCCCTCGGTGTAGCCGGGCGTGTCGGAGTTCCAGTTGACGAAGAAGCCGCGACGCTTATCGAGGCGCGCGGCCTTCTCGCCGAGGCCGTAAAAGTGTTCGTCGAAGCCGAGCTTCTTCGCAGCGGCGACGAAGGTCCCGGCCTTCGGGTCGAACATCATGCCTTCACGCACGCCGCGCGCGTCGTACATCATGGGGCGCTCGTCTGCGTTGATGACCTGCTTCGTCTTCGCGTCCCTGAACTCGACGAGCAGCGGCGAGCGGCGCACCACCGCTTCGAGTTCGTCTGTCGAGACGACGACAGAGTCCGGCGTCTCCGTCACGTCCCAGCGAACCGCGTCCCAGTTCTCCCTGGCAATGGCCCAGGAATGGTCGCGCGCGGGCAGGGCTTTACCGAAGGAGGCACGCACGCGGATGAGGTCCTGGGCCAGAATCGTGAGGCGCACTTCGGAGCCGTCGCGGCAGCTGAAGGTGATGGAGTCCGCGTCCTTCCTGAAACTGTTGACCGGGCCGACGGGCTCCATTCCATTGACGAAGTCCTGCGCCTCGGCCCCGGCCGCGCAGAGGACGATAGCCAGACAGCAGAGCGAAAGAAATGATCTGTTCATGTTTGCCCCCGAAAAGAAGTCTCACGCAAAGGCGCAAAGACGCGAAGAAAAGCACGCAAGATGAAGGAGCCTTCAACACCTTCGCGGTCTTCTTTGCGTCTTTGCGCCTTTGCGTGAAAATTTTCCATCACTCGAATTGGTCCGTAAAAGCTATCTGCGCGGCACCCAAGAGCCCCGCGTCGTCGCCACACTCGGCGCGGACGATCTCGACGCGGCGGGCGGGGATCGGGAAGGCGCGCTCCATGACCTGCTCGCGCACGTGGCCTATGAAGAGGTCCCAGCCCGCGGCCACGCCGCCGCCGATGACGATCATCTCCGGGTTGAAAATGTTGACGAGGCTCGCCAGCCCCACCCCCAGCCGGATGCCCATCTGGCGGAAGACTTCGAGCGCCAGCTCGTCGCCCGCGACCCCGCTCTGGTAAACCGCGTAGGCGGTCAAATCCTCGCTCGTGTGCAGCGGAGAGTTCGGATAGCGCGGCCTGTACTCGCGCGTCATGCGGACTATCGCCGTCGCCGACGCGTAGACCTCCAGGCAGCCGCGGCTCCCGCACGGGCACGGCACGCCCGTGAATGGCTCCACGCCAATGTGGCCCAATTCTGCGGCGGACCCGTCAATGCCCCGCCAGAGCTTTTTGTTGAGGATGATGCCGCCGCCGACGCCCGTGCCGAGCGTGATGATGATGATGGTGCCGCGCCCTCGGCCCGCCCCCATCCACATCTCGCCGACGGCCGCGGCGTTCGCGTCGTTCTCCAGGAGCGCGGGCCACTGCAACTCGCTCTGGACGGCCCCGGCGAGTCGGAAGCCGTCGAGGCAGGGGACGTTCGGCGCTTTGACGACGATCCCGCTCTCTATCTGCACGGTGCCGGGGATGGCGATGGACATGGCGCGGATGCGCGCGCCGCGCGAGCGCGCGCCCGCCTCGCACTCGCGCGCCGCCGCGACGATGGCGCGCACGATCTCGTCGGCCTTATCGGCCTTCGGCGTGCGAATCTTGGTGCGCTCGTGGATGCGCCCCTGGTTGTCAATGGTCGCGGCGCGGAGGTTCGTCCCGCCGAGGTCAACGGCGATGACGAGCCCCTCGTCCGGCGCGCTGTCTGTTCTTTGGTGGTCAGTTTCCATGTTGTCAGCCAGCTCTTCCCCTTGAAGGTTCAAGGGGATTAAGGTTTTTATGCGGATTCAGTTCTACTCAAATTGCTCTGCTCGATGCCCGCGGTCTTCGCGTCCCGTCAATTGTTGAAAGTCATTCGCCGCCGCTTCAGGTATCGGGCCGCGACGATGTCGGGCGTGTCCAGGTTGCGCCCCGCCCGAAGGTTGACGGCCAGGCGGATGAACTGTGCCATTGACCACGCGAGCGGCGTGGCCGAGCCCGTGCCCTCGCCGAACCGCAATTCCGGCACAGGGCTCAACGGCCTGTCCCACACCTGCTCGGGAATCATCAGCCCCGCGTTGGCGAACTTCATCATCGAGTCCAGCCGCAGCCTCGCCGCCCGCTTCTGGCCCAGCGCCAATTCGTACTGCCCGCGCTCGCCCGACAAGAGAGTCCAGAGCCTTCCCTTCCCGGCCCTCGCGTCGTAGCGCCCGCCGTCGTCTCTTTCGCCGTAGGCGTCGCGGTTGTAGCGATACCAGGCCGAGCCGTTCGGCGTCTCGACGCGTATCAAGCTGTCAACGACGGCGAGCGATTTTCTGACGAGCGGGTCGTCGGCCCACACTAGCCCCAGGCGGACCAATTCCAGAAAGCCTGCGTCCACGATCTCGCGCTCGTCCCACGTCCCTCCGTTGCTGTTGATTTCGAGCGGTGCGCCGTCGTCGGCGTCCTCGTCGTCCGAGACGCGGACGTAATAGTTCTTGCCGTCGTGGGGGCCACTCGTCGTCGCCGTCCAGCGCGAGACTTTGCCCGCCCACTCGTCGGCAGTCGCGAGGTAAGTTTTCCGCGAAGCCTCATCATTGTTGAGGCGCGCGACCTCGGCGGCGCAGACGAGCCCCGCTATCTCGGCCGCGATGGTCGAGGGCGAGTAACCCGACTCCTCTTCCCAACGCTCCTGCGGAGTGTGTGGCCCCTTGCGGACCAGAAAGTCCGCCGCGGGTTTGACGTGTCTGGCCCAGGTTTCGTTATCCGTGCGCCCGAGTTGATAAGCAAGCACGAGCGGGTAGGCGACCTCGTCCATTTGCAGGCCGCCGCCCGCGGGCCGCCCGTCGAGCCAGGAGTTTTGTGGGAAACTCCCGTCGGGCTTCTGCTGGACGGTGAAGAGGTAGTTGAGCGCGCGCTCGGCCGCGGCCTTGTCGCCCAGCGCGAGGTAGGCCGTCGCCACGTGATAAAGGTCGCGCGCCCAGACCGTGTGATAGCCGCCGACGTTCGGCTCGTTGGCGTTCTCGCCCCCGCCCCACGGCACGGACAAAGAGGCCACGTTCGCCCCGCGGTAGGTCTTGTCCTCGTGGGCCTTCAAGACCATCGCGGCCATGTCGAACTGCTTTTGGTACTTCGGCCCGACGCGGCGCAGCTTGCGGACGTAATTGTGCCAGCCCTGCTCGTATTCGGCTCGCGTGCGCGCGAACCCTTTCGCCAAAGAGGCGCGGGCGTTGCTCAGCGATTCCTCCGCTCCCCTGCCGAAGCCGAGCGCGAGCGTGGCGGAACCGCTCGCCCCCGCGCGGCCACTCGTCGCAGTCGGGATTTGCATGAGGCGCGCGACCTGCACCACGTTGCCGTCAGCCGCGCGCGCGTAAGCGCCCTCGACGCGCCCCTCCCGCCGCAACTGTGAGAGGCCGTCGCTCGTCCCCAGATAGCCATTGGTCAGTTCGCCGAAGCCGCTGCTGGAGACCAGGGCCGACGCCTTGTCCGCGTCCGAGGCCAACAGCGCCCCGCCTTCGGACCACGCCGAGTCATGCATCCCGCTGTTGTTCAGCGCGGGGTCCAGGTATGCGTAAACGGCGTAAGGGCCGCCGCCGCGGCTCTCAAATTTTACGTCAATCAAAACGCTCGGCCGCGCCGGGTCCGTCGCGTAAGTTTTTGTTATCGTCCACGCGCCGCTCCTGGCCGTGTTCACCTGCCGGAAGGAGAGCGAGCGCGCGTCAATCACCTCGACCCTGTGCGTCGCGTCGTCCTCCTCTGTCTCGACGCGCCCGCCGGCTTCGCCGCCGACGACGACGAGTTGTAAGGAGATTGTGTTCGCCACGTCAACGGTCGGGTAGTAGACCTCTGTCATCACCCCGCCGCGCAGCGTGAACCAGACTTTGGATTCGAGCGTCGTGCTCGTGCCGACGCCCTCCTTGCCCGCGCCCTCCCACTGTGCGTCGCGGCCGGGCGCGCCGGGCGCGAGATTGTTTGTCGTCTGAGCAAACAAAGATTGGACCAGGAGGCCGGCGACGAAAAGGGTGGGCAGTGCTTTAAGCATTGGTTCGCTTCGCGAGCGCGAGTCAACGCGGCACGCCAGCGCGGGCGGCCGCACGCTCACGAGATCAGAGTGACACTCTCAGGCGAGGATTAAACGCTTACGCTCGCCACGGCAGGCGCGCGGCCCGAACACTTTTGGCCCAGGCGCGCAGGTTGCCGATTTTTAAGGGGAATCAGCGGAAACAAGCTGTTCTCTATCGAGCCTTAGCTTAACAGAGGGTCGCCGGAAATTTCCATTGAAATTTTCAAAGACGGGTGTTATTTTGCCCGCGCCGTTCCCCGTCATTTTCCCAAACACTTGTCGCGCCCGTTGCCCCGGCACGGAGGAGGACGAGCATTTCCCTTCCACCCATCCCCGCCTGCGACGCGCGAGCGCCCACTTGCCAGACTGGAGATCGCAACTCGATGAATAAAACGGCCCGCATGCTGTTTGTCCTGTGCCTGCTCAATTTTTGCTGCCCCGGCGACGCCCGCGCGCAGTCAACGCAGATGAGCACTTACTGTAACCCCATCAACATTGATTACACTTACATGATCTACAACGCGAACGAAGACCTCTCGTACCGCTCGGGCGCGGACCCGGCGGTAGTGGAATTCCGCGGAGAGTATTACATGTTCGTGACGCGCTCTTTGGGCTACTGGCACTCGACCGACTTGAACAACTGGACGTTCATCACGCCGGAGAAGTGGTACTTCCAGGGCGACAACGCCCCGGCCGCTCACAACTACCGCGACGAGGTCTTGTACGTGGCCGGCGACCCCTCGGGCTCTATGAGCGTCCTCTACACGGACGACCCGAAGAGGGGCGACTGGAAGGCGACGCCCGCGATTCTGAACGACCTGCAAGACCCGGACCTCTTCATAGACGACGACGGGCAGGCTTACATGTTTTGGGGCTCGTCGAACGTGTACCCCATCAGGGGGCGGAAGCTGGACAGGGAGCGCCGCTTCCGCCCCGACAAGGAGATCGTCGAGCTGTTCAATTTGGACGAGGCGAAACACGGGTGGGAGCGTTTCGGCGAAAACCACTTTCACAAGGAGCTGACCGAAGGGTACGTCGAAGGGCCGTGGCTGACCAAGCACGACAATAAATACTACATGCAGTACGCCGCGCCGGGGACGGAGTTCAACGTTTACGGCGACGGCGTCTATGTGAGCGACTCGCCTCTCGGCCCGTACCGCTACGCGCCCAACAACCCCGTCTCGTACAAGCCGGGCGGGTTCGCCAACGGCGCGGGCCACGGCAGCACAGTCCTCGGACCCGGCGGACAGTTCTGGCACTTCGCTTCGATCTCCGTCTCGGTCAACGTCAACTGGGAAAGGCGGCTCGCCATGCACCCACTCTACTTCGACCGGGACGGCCTGATGTACGTCAACACGTCCTTCGGCGACTACCCGCATTTCGCGCCGGCCGTCGCCGGGAAGATGGGCCAATTCGCCGGGTGGATGCTGCTCTCGTACAGGAAGCCCGCGAAGGCTTCGTCCTCTTTGGGCGAGTTCACGCCGGAGAAGATTAACGACGAGAACATCAAGTCTTTCTGGGTGGCGGAGAAGAATGACGACCGGCAGTGGGTTGAGATTGACCTGATGAATCCCGGCAAGGTGTTCGCCGTCCAGGTCAACTACCACGACTACAAGTCGGACCTTTACGGAAAAATCCCAGGGCTTTATCACCGCTACGTCATCGAAGGCTCGGCGGACGGGAAGACGTGGCTGACGCTGGTGGACAGGAAGAACAGTTACAAGGACGTGCCCAACGACTACGTCGAACTCGGCACGCCGCAGACCGTCCGGTACATACGCTACAAAAACATCCACGTCCCGACGCCGAACCTAGCCATCTCGGATATACGCGTGTTCGGCCTCGGACAGGGGAAGGCCCCCGCGGCGGTTAAGAACCTGTCCGTGAACCGCTACAAGGACCGGCGAGACGCGATGATCGCCTGGGACGCGCAGAAAAATGTCCAGGGCTACAACGTGCTCTGGGGCGTCGCGCCCGACAAGCTGTACAGCTCCTGGCTCGTCTACGACAAAAACTCCCTCGAAATGAGAAGCCTGTCAATTGACCAGTCCTATTACTTCGCGGTCGAAGCCTTCAACGAGAACGGAATCTCGGAGAGGACTAAGGCCGTCAAAGTCGAATAGCCGGACGGCCCGTCGAGGCGGTGGCGACCGGCCGCCCGTTTGGCGTCGCGGTCGTCGCCACCCCGTTCTCATCCAGGGCGGTGCGGCACCTTCGAGGCCGCCGCGCCGCGGGACAAAAGTGTTGACCGAGGGCGCGGCGGGGTGCTATAAACTTCGACACCAGGTCAGTCGTTTTCATTAAAATTCCGTTAAGCAGAATGTTCGACTATTAAGACTATCAAAGTCGTCTGTGGATTATAGTAGGCGCTGCCCGACGCGTCTCGGCTTATCGAGTTAACCGCTTACCGAGACTTCCCCCTTGAGTTACACAGCCCTTCAGTCTTGCGGAAGACGGCATAATTTCTCTCATGTGCCGTAGGAGGATGGACAAATGCGCAACAACTTCTCAGTTTTTTTCCGCAGAGCCGCGAGCCTCATCATTGTGGCACTCGCGTTGGCCGTCTCCGCCCAGGCGCAGTTCCGCGCGGCCCTTCAGGGCTCCGTGACGGACCCGCAGGGCGGCGCGGTCGTCGGCGCGACCGTCACGCTGACCAACAAGGAGACCAACCAGACGCAAGATGTCACCAGCAGCGACGAAGGCTTCTACCGCTTCGACCGCCTCGCGCCCGGCACCTACAGGCTCACGGCCGAGATGAGCGGGTTCAAGAAGAAGGTGTTGGAGAGCGTCGAGGTCAGGGCCGAAGAAACGCAGGGCGTCAACGTCGCTTTGGAGACCGGCGAGATCAGCGAGACCGTGACGGTCTCCTCGAACGTGGGCGAAGTGCTCCAGACTGAGAACGCGAACATCGGCGGGTCAATCTCCGAGCGCGAGATACAGCGCCTCCCGCAGATCGGGCGCGACCCCTACGAATTGGTCCGGCTCACGCCGGGCGTCTTCGGCCTCGGCGCGCGCAACGCCACGGGCGGCTCCCAGGCACTGCCGGGCCAGGTCGGCCCAGGCGGGTCGAACAGTCAGATTTTTCAGACGGAGAACCAGCCGGCCGTCAGCGCCGGCGGCCAGCGCGTCGAGGCCAATAACTTCCAGGTTGACGGCGTCAACGCGATGAGCCAGGCGTGGGGCGGCGCGGCCGTCGTGACCCCGAACCAGGAGTCCGTCAAGGAGGTCCGCGTTCTGGCGAACAACTATTCGGCCGAGTTCGGGCGCAACAGCGGGGCGCAGGTCCTGGTCGTCTCACAGAGCGGCACGAACGACTTCCACGGCAGCCTCTTCTTCAAGCGCAACACGCCGGGCATGAACTCCTGTCAGAACTACGGCGACCTGGAGGTAGCGCGCACCGCGACGAGCACGAACCCCTGTCCGAGCTTCGACCGCACGCGCACCGCCATCAGGGAGGACCCGCAGCGCGTCAACCAGTTCCTCAGCCAGTACGGCGGCAGCATCGGCGGCCCCATCCTCAAGAACAGGCTCTTTGCCTTCTTCTCTTACGAGACCGTTCGGAATAGCAGCACCCGGAACGAGGGGTTCTGGATTGAGACACCGCAGTTCGTGAGTACAGTCACAGCCGCGCGGCCGGGCAGCATCGCCAACACAGTCCTCAGCTTCCCCGGTATGACGCCGCCGAACTCGGTTGGCATCGAGAACCTGACTTGCGAACAGTACGGCCTTCCTACCGGGACGCGCTGCCAGCGGGTGGCGGGCGGGCTCGATATCGGCTCGCCGACTGGCGGGGTGGGCCAGTTTGTTCCCAACAACGTCGGCGGTGGCCTCGACGGCATCCCCGACGTGCAGTTCGCGCAGCTTAACATCCCGAGCAGGAATAAGTCGGAACAATATAACTTGCGCGTTGACTACCAGGTGACGCAGAACGACCTCGTGGCGTTCAGCACCTACTTCGTGCCGAGCGACAGTACGTTCAACGATAGTTGGGGCAACAGGAACCGACCCGGCCTGGAATTCACCTCGGGACGGCGAAACATGGTGGGCACGCTGCTGTGGACGCGGACGCTCTCCTCGACCATGGTCAACGAGGCGCGCTTCAACGTCACGCGCTGGTACTTCGACGAGGCGGCGACGAACCCCGATGTCGGGTACGGCATTCCGATGATCAGAATCTTCGCCGAACAATTCATCCCGTTCGGCGAGCACGTCGGCCCCGGCGTCTTCTTCCAGAATACGTATAACTTCAGGGACGTGCTGAGCAAGGTCACGGGCGCGCACGCGCTCAAGTTCGGCGCGGACATCATCAAGGAGCAGAACAACGACCGCGCGCCGTGGGCCGGGCGGCCGACCTTCGAGTTCAACAACCTCTGGAGTTTCGCTAACGACGCGCCGCAGGTCGAGTCGGCGTTCTTCGACCCGGCGACCGGCAATTTCACGGACCTCGCGGCCTACCCGCGCAGCACCTATATCGGATTGTTTGCGCAGGACGATTGGAAGGTCAAGCCGAACCTGACGGTAAATCTCGGCCTGCGGTGGGACTACTTCTCCCCGCTCCGCAGCAAGAGGGACAGAATCTCGAACCTGATTCTCGGGCCGGACGAGGGACTGATCGGCGCGAGCGTAAGGGCCGGCGGCGACCTCTACAACAAAGACTTGAACAACTTCGGGCCGCAAATCGGCATCGCCTGGAGCCCGAAGACGATCATCGGCCACGACGTTGAGAACAAGATGGTCATTCGCGGCGGCTTCGGCATCGGCTACAACCGGCTCCCCGGCTCCCGCCTGCTCGAATCGCGCTTTCAACCGCCGTTCTTCGCCAGCTTCTTCTTCACCCGTGACAGCGGGAACATTGTTTACGGGCTCGCAAGCGACCTTAACTCATTTGAGTTCCCGACTAATCCGAATGCGATACTGACCTTCGACCCCAACACGGGCCTGCCGATCGGGCAGTCGGTCAACTTCGGCGGGGCGACCGCCCAGGATTTGCCGAACCCGTACGTCTATCGCTTCTCCGCGGACGCGGAGTACGAAATCGGGTCCGGCTGGATTGCTTCTTTGGGCTATCAGGGCACGAGGGGCCGCAGTCTCCCGCGCCCCGTTCCCTATCACCTGCTCGTCCCGCGCAACCCGAGTATCGGGAGCGTGACGCTGCTGCGCAACGACGCGTACAGCAACTTTAATGCGTTGCTCGTCGAGGGCAGGCGGCGGTTCAGCAACAGCTTCCAGTTCAGCGCCGAGTACCGCCTCGCAAGCAGTAAGGACACCTGCTCAAGCGACCACGACTGCCGCGCGACCTACCCCTTCGACCAGAATGAGGAGTACGGCCCGTCGTCCTACGATGTGCGGCACGCCTTCAAGGCTTACGGCGTTTGGTCCTTGCCGTTCTTCCGCAACCGGAACGATTGGAAAGGGAAAGTGCTCGGCGGCTTTGAGCTGAGCGGAATCGTGACGGCCACCTCCGGCTTCCCGTGGACGCCCGTGGTCGGCGGCGGGGCCTGCGGCGCAGTCGTGTCCGGCGGCGGTATCTGCCCGCTCAGGCCCATCGCACAGATAATGGACCCCGCGACCGGCAGCACCAGCAACGACACCTTCCTCGGGACGGGTCAATTCCCCGGCGGTGGCTTGCTCTACTTCACGCCGCCGCCCGCCGGGAATTTCACGACGCCGCCGCGGCCAGGCATCGGGCGCAACAGCTTCCGTGGTCCAAACTACTTCAGCGTTGACACGACTGTGGTCAAGCGGTTCGGCCTTCCGCTCTTCCCCGTGCTCGGCGAGAACGCGGGCATCGAAATCCGCTTCAACGTTTACAACCTTTTCAACAGGATGAACCTGTCGCCCTTCGGCATCAACGACGACAACACGCAGATTCAGCACCCGGACTTCGGGCGCGCGCTGCACGTCTTGTCCGGGAGGGTGACGGAGATTCAGGCCCGGTTCAACTTCTAAGAGACACCGAGCGGGGGGCCGAAACGATTGACGGCCTCCCGCCTTCTTTATGTCCGCTGCCGCCTCGAAATCCGCCGGGAGTCTCTCCCTTTGCTTCCTCCTGATTTTCATCGTGTGCCTTGCGGCCTCGGCGCAGCCCGCCTCTCCCGCGCCGCAGCTCGCTTCCGCCGACGCCGCCATGCAGGCCGGGCGCTTCGCTGACGCCGCGCGCGAATACGAAGCATGGCTCAAGGCACACCCCGACTCCAAACCCGTCCTGCTCGCGCTCGGAATTTGTTACGTCCAACTTAACCGGCAGCCCGAAGCGGCCGCGGTCCTGCGCCGCTACCTGAAGCTCATCCCCGATTCGGCGGCCGGGCATGCCGCGCTCGGCATCGCGCTTCTCGATGGGGCGAAGAGTGCGGAGGCGAAGGCTGAACTTGAGACGGCCGTCCGGCTCAACCCCAAACAGGCGGACGCCGTCGAGGCGCTCGCCAGAATTTATCTGGTCGAAGGGAAGGCCGCGGAGGCGGTCTCGCTGCTCAGGCCGCTCGCAGTGAACGCGACGACCACTGAGACGCGGACCCTGCTGGGCGAGGCGCTCATCAAGTCTGGGCAGGCGCGCGAAGCCGGCACGATTCTGGACCAGGAACTCGAAGCCGACCCGCGCGCCGCGCCCGAGCTTTACGCTCTCGCCGGCTGGGCGCACCTCAAGGCGGGAGACCTCGCCAGGGTCGCCGAAATCTGTGAGCGCGGCATGAGAATCTATCCCGACTCCGAGATCGAGTCGGTCTATCTTTCCCTTCCCGCCCCGCTTCTGGCCGAGCGGATAGGCGCGCGGATAGAGCGCCTACAAGCCGCGCCGGACGTGGCCGAGATGGTGGCCGTCGGGCGCGTGCTCGTGGACGCGGACCCCGCCCGCAAGACCAGGGCCAACGAGATCGCGCAGCGCATTCTGGCCCACGCCGTCACGCTCGCGCCCGACAACGCGTCGGCCCACTACAACTACGGCCGCGCCCTCAGCCAGGTCAACGTCGGGGGCGCGCTCAAAGAGTGGGAGAAGGCGTTGGAGTTGAGTCCGGGCGACGGGCTGCGGCTGCAAACCCTGATTAAGGTCGGCGGGGCGCGGCTGGACCTTTCAGACTTCGAGGGCGCGGAGCAGGCTTTCAAGGCGGCGCGCGACCTCAACCGGACGCTTCCCCGGCATCAGCCGGAGGCCATGCTCGAATACGTCCGCTTCCTGCGGCTCAAGTCGCGCAACGCCGAGGCCGAAGCCCTGCTCGACGAAATCATCAGTCAGAACCCGCTCTCGCTTCAGGCGCACCTCGAACGGGCCAAGCTGCTCGCGGCGCGCGGCCAGTGGGACAAGGTGATTGAGGCGGGCGAGTTCGTGCTCCGCAACGCGGGCGAGGACGAGGAGGTGCAGCGCCACGCACGCATCCTGCTCGCCCGCGCTTACCTGCTCTCGAACCAGGCGGCGAAAGCGCGCGAGCACCAGGCATGGATCGAGTCGCACTGATTCGCCGCCCAACCAGCATGCATCAGGTAGCCCTCAAACTGATTGTCCTGGCCCTCCTGGTCCTCCCGTGTGCGCCGGCGCGGGCGCAGCGGGCGCGCGTCCCCGCCAAAGATTTCGACCGCGTGGCGGCCCAGGCCGAAGAGGCCCGCGGCGCGAATAGAATCGAGGAGGCAATCAAGCTTTACCGCGAGGCCGTGTCCTTGCGGCCGCGCTGGGCCGAAGGGTGGTTCAACCTGGGGACGCTTCTTTACGACAAGGACGCGTTCGCGGACGCGGCCGTAGCCCTCGGCCGCGCGGCGGCCCTCAGCCCGAACGTCGGGACCACCTGGGCATTGCTCGGGCTGTGCGAGTTCAAACTCGGGCGACACGCCGACGCGCTCGAACACATACGGCGCGGGCGGCGACTCGGCGTCAGCGCCGACCCGCAGTTCCGCCGCGTGATGCTTTACCACGAGGGGCTGCTGCTCGTCGGCAAGGGCGACTTCGAGCGCGCGCAGGAGACGTTGGGCCAACTGAGTCAGGAGGGCGTCGAGAGCGACGAGCTGTTTACGGCGCTCGGTCTCGCGGTCCTGCGGCTGCGCTTCTCGGAACTGCTCGCGGGCGACGCGGCGCTGCGCGAGGTAGTCGCGCGCGCCGGCCACGCCGAGCACCTCGCGGCGCAGAAGAAGTTTGACGAGGCGCAGCGGGAGTACGAGCGCCTGGCGGCTGACTTCCCGAAGGGCCAAAACGTTCACTACGCCAGGGGCCGTTATCTGCTCGTGAGCCACGACGACGAGGGGGCCGTCGCGGAGTTGCTGCGCGAGATCGAGAACAACCCGCGGCACCTGCTGGCCCACCTGCTCGTCGCCGACACCAGGCTCAGGCAGAGGGAGTTTGCGGCGGGGCTGCCTTACGCGGAGGAGGCCGCGAAGCTGAGCCCGCGCCTGCCGCTCGCGCGTTACCTGCTGGGCTCCTTGCTGCTCGGCGCGGGGCAGACCGGGCGAGCCGTCGCCGAGCTTGAGACCGCGGCGCGCTTAATGCCCGACGAGCCCAAAATATTTTACGCCCTGTCGAACGCTTACCTCCGCGCGGGCAGGAAGAGTGAGGCCGCACGCGCGCTCGCCGCCTTCGCCCGCCTGAAGGAGCGAAGCGAGGGCGGCGAAGCCTCCGGCCACGACGCGACCGAGGGTCAAGCCTCCGGGCCGCGCGACCGTTGAAGCGCGTGACTCGGGGCTTTGAACATCAAGCTTAAAGGCCGTTTCAAAATCAAAGCTCAACCCTTTGCGGCTTTGGATTTTCTTTACCTGCGCCTTTGCGTGAACGGCTGTTTCTCGCAAAGGCGCAAAGAGAAAACTTAAGGCGCAAAGGGTTGAGTCGGTGGGACCGTTGTGCAAGCTTATCGAGATGAGGGGAAGCAGATGAATAGAGCGAAACTCGCGCGATTGACTTTAGCCCTGGCGCTCCTACTGTCGGCCTGCGTCGCCGCCTACGGGCAGGCCGCGCGCCGGAGCGACGCCGACATCGAACGCCGGATCAACGAGCTGATCTCGCGCATGACATTCGAGGAGAAGCTCGGGCAGTTGCAGCAGCTCGACGGCGAGTGGACGGGGGCATACCGGCCCGAGCACGCGGAATTGGTCCGCAAGGGGCTGCTCGGCTCGACCTTGAACGTGCGCGGCGCGAAAAACGCCAACGCGTTGCAGCACATCGCCGTCACGGAGTCGCGCCTGAAAATCCCGCTGATCTTCGGCTTCGACGTGATACACGGCTACCGCACCGTCTTCCCCATCCCGCTCGGCGAGGCGTCGAGCTGGGACCCTGCGGCCGCCGAGCGCGCGGCCTCGGTTGCAGCGGTTGAGGCGAAAGCGGTCGGCCTGCACTGGACCTTTGCGCCGATGGTGGACATCGCGCGCGACGCGCGCTGGGGCCGCATCGCCGAAGGCTCCGGCGAAGACCCCTTCCTCGGCGCGGCGATGGCTCGCGCGCGCGTACACGGCTTCCAGGGCGACGACTACAGCCGCCCGGACAAGATCGTCGCCTGCGCCAAACACTGGGTCGCCTACGGCGCGGCCGAGGCGGGGCGCGACTACAATACGGTTGACATGTCCGAGCGCACGTTGCGCGAGATTTACTTCCCGCCGTTCAAGGCGGCGGTGGACGCTGGCGTAGGCACCTTGATGAGCGCCTTCAACGACCTCAACGGCGTGCCCGCCTCGGGCAACCCATTTACGCTCACGCAGGTGCTGCGCGGCGAGTGGAAGTTTGACGGCTTCGTCGTCAGCGACTACGAGTCTGTGCGCGAGATGCTCAACCACGGGATGCCGGCGGACGAGGCGGAGGCGGCGAGCATGGGCCTCGTCTCGGGCGTGGACATGGAGATGGTCAGCCGGCTTTACAACAAGCATGGCGCACAGCTCTTCAAAGACGGGCGACTCCCGCAGGCCGCGCTCGACGAGGCCGTGCGCCGCATCCTGCGCGTCAAGTTCCGCGCCGGCCTCTTCGACAACCCTTACGCCGACGAGTCGCGCGAGCGCACCGTGATTCTGAGCCGCGAGAACCTGGACGCGGCCCGCGCCGTCGCCAGCCGCTCGATGGTGCTCTTGAAGAACGAGCGCGACCTCCTGCCGCTCGACAAGAACGTCAAGAGCATTGCCGTCATCGGCCCGCTCGCGGACGACCCGCAGAACCCGCTCGGCCCCTGGGCCGGCGACGGCAAGCCCGAAGATACCGTTACGCTTCTCGCGGGCATCAAGGCGAAGGTCTCGCCGCAGACCAAAGTCTCGTACGCCAAAGGCGTCGCCATCGAAGGGCGCGGCATCACAGGCAACTACGACGACCCGCCGGTCGCCTCTAACGCCGCGGGCGGGACCAACGTCACGCAGGTCGGCGCGATTGACCCGGCCAGAATCGCCGTCACGCCCACGGGGCCGAACTCGCTCGACGAAGCCGTGCGCGTGGCGCGCGACGCGGACTTAGTCATCCTCGTCGTCGGCGAGACGGCGGCCATGAGCGGCGAGGCCGCTTCGCGCACCTCGCTCGACTTGCCCGGCAGGCAACTGGAACTGGTCCAGGCCATTCACCAGACCGGCAAGCCTTACGTCGTCGTGCTGATGAACGGGCGGCCGCTGACGATTAACTGGGTAGCGGAGAATTCGCCGGCCATCCTCGAAACGTGGTTCGCAGGGACGCAGGCCGGGAACGCTGTCGCGGACGTGCTCTTCGGCGACGTGAATCCGGGTGGCAAGCTGCCCGTGACCTTCCCCCGTGCGGTGGGCCAAGCCCCGCTCTACTACAACCACATGAACACCGGCCGGCCGCCGACCGATCAGAAGTACACGTCGAAGTACCTGGACGTGCCGGTGACGCCGCTCTACCCGTTCGGTTTTGGCTTGAGTTATACGCAGTTTCGTCTCTCCAATCTCCAACTGAGCGCGCCTCGCATTCGCGGGGGCGAGAAGCTGACGGCGAGCGTCGAGGTGGAGAACACCGGACGGCGCGCGGGGGACGAGGTCGTGCAGCTCTACGTACGCGACGTGGCCGCGAGCGTGACCCGACCCGTCCGCGAGCTGAAAGGCTTCGAGCGCGTCACTCTCCGGCCGGGCGAGAAGCGCCGCGTCACGTTCACGCTCGGGCCTGAGCACCTGGGCTTCTACAACCGTGAGATGCTTTACACGGTCGAGCCCGGAGCCTTCAAGGTCTTCGCCGGCAATAGCTCCGTCGGCGGCCTTGAGGCGAGCTTTGAAGTCACAGGGAAGTGAGGACTAATGCCTGGAACACGACACAGCCGCCTATACTCGTCGCGCCTGCGGCGCTCTCTGCTCTTGCTGGCCGCCCTGTTCTTCTGCCACGCGCCGGCCGCAATATTGGCCCAGAACCAACGCGGGCTGCGCGCAGACGCGCCGCGGGCCTCCGCCCGCCTCTCCGTCCGAGACGAACGGTTCCTCGAAGACCTCTCGCGCCGCTCGTTCCAGTTCTTCTGGGAGCAGACGGACCCGAAGACGGGGCTGACGCTCGACCGCGCGCACGCGGACGGCTCGCCCTACCCTGACGACGGCCCGGCCCACAACATCGCCAGCATTGCCTCGGTCGGCTTCGGCCTGACCGGCATCTGCATCGCCGCCGAGCGCGGCTGGGTCACGCGCGACGAGGCGCGCCAGCGCGTGCGCACGACGCTCGACTTTTTCGCCAACCGCACGGAGAACGTCCACGGCTGGTTCTACCACTTCGTTGACGCCGCGACCGGCGAGCGCCGCTGGAACAGCGAAGTCTCTTCGATTGACACGGCGCTCCTCCTGGGCGGCGTGCTCACCGCCAGGCAGTACTTCGCAAGCGACGCGGAGATCAAGCGCCTCGCGGACCAAATTTATAACCGTGTGGATTTCGACTGGATGCGCAACGGCCACCCGACGCTCCTCTCGATGGGCTACAAGCCGGAGAGCGGCTTCCTCGACGTGCGCTGGGACACCTTCAGCGAGCACCTCATCCTCCAACTCCTCGCCATCGGTTCGACGACGCACCCGTTGAAGCCCGAGGCGTGGCGCGCGTGGCGGCGCGACATCTACACCTACAAGGGCCGGACCATCCTCACCCCGCACGTCTCGGCGAACGGCGGCAACCCGCTCTTCGTCCACCAGTACCCGCACGGCTGGGTGGACTTCCGCGGCCTGCGCGAGACCTGGGCTCCTTATACGAGCTACTTCGAGAACAGCGTCACGGCGACGCGTGTGCACCGGCAATTCTGCATGACCGACCTGGCGCGGGATTTTCCGAAGAGCTACAGCGCGAACGTCTGGGGCATCACGGCGTCTGACGGCGAGAAGGGCTACACCGCGTGGGGCGGGCCGCCGCGCGACCCGGCCATAGACGGGACGGTCGTGCCCTGCGCGGCGGGCGGCTCCCTGATGTTCACGCCCGAGCTGTCGCTCGCCGCGCTGCGGACGATGAAGGAGAAGTTCGGCGAGAAGATTTACAAGCACTACGGCTTCGTGGACGCCTTCAACCCGACGACCGGCTGGATAGACAAGGACGTGATCGGCATTGACGTGGGCATGACACTCCTCAGCGCAGAGAACTTGCGCACCGGAAACGTCTGGCGCTGGTTCATGCGCAACCCCGAGATCACGCGCGCGCTCGAACTGGCCGGGCTGAGGAGTCACAAAGGAAGAGGGCGGACGGGACGCGGTAGTGCAGTAAGAATCAGAGCGGGGGCAAGCCCCTCTTCCCGACCTGCGAGACTGCGCCGCTTGAATCACTCAAGACATCCAGCCTCTCAGGTCAGGAAGGGCGGCTTGCCCCCGCCCGCTTTACTCTCATCTACCTCTTCTTTTTCCTATTGACGGCCCGCCCGTCACCTCGAAACTTGACTCAAGGCCGCCGACCGAACTGTCGCCGGCGAAGACTTTGAAAACGCCGGGCTCGACGACGAAGCGCAGCTCGCTGTTGTAGAAGCCTAAGTGCTCAGGCCCGAGCGTGAACTCGACGCGGCGCTTCTCGCCCGGCCGGAGCGTGACGCGCTCGAAGCCTTTCAGCTCGCGGACGGCGCGCGTCCGGCTCGACGCGACATCTTGTATATAAAGCTGCACGACCTCATCACCCGCGCGCCGGCCCGCGTTCTCCACCTCGACGCTCGCCGTCACTTGTCCGTTAGCCGGAATACTGCGCGCGCTCAGTTGGAGATTGGAGAGACGAAACTGCGTGTAACTCAAGCCAAAGCCGAACGGGTAGAGCGGCGTCACCGGCACGTCCAGGTACTTCGACGTGTACTTGTTGTTCGGGTCGGGCGGGCGGCCCGTCGTCTTCGCGTTGTAGTAGATCGGAATCTGGCCCACGTTGCGCGGGAACGTGACGGGCAGCTTGCCACCCGGATTCACGTCGCCGAAGAGCACGTCCGCGACAGCGTTCCCGGCCTGCGTCCCTGCGAACCACGTTTCGAGGATGGCCGGCGAGTTCTCCGCTACCCAGTTGATCGTCAACGGCCGCCCGTTCATCAGCACGACCGCGTAAGGTTTGCCGACGGCGTGAATCGCCTGGACCAACTCTACCTGACCGCCCGGCAAATCAAGTGAGCTGCGCGAAGCGGCCTCGCCACTCATGTCGGCCGATTCCCCGACGACGAGGATGGTGAAGTCCGCGTCTCGCGCGCGGCGCACGGCCTCGACAAAACCCTCGTTCGACTCGCACGGCACGTCGCAGCCCTGCGCGTACGTGACGCGCCCGCCGGTCCCCACGCGCGCACGTACGCCCGCGAGCACGCTCACCGCATCCTCCTCTTTTCCGTCACCCGACCACGAACCCATGACATCTTTCTTACTGTCGGCGAGCGGCCCGACGACGGCGATTTTCATCTCGGCACGCCCGTCCGCCTTAACCGGCAGCGTCTCGCGCTCGTTCTTCAGGAGCACCATCGAGCGCGCCGCGATCTGGCGGGCGGCCGCGACGTGCTCGGCGTTGAAGACGGCCGCGCGCTCGCGCGCCTCATCCGCGTAAGGGTTGTCGAAGAGGCCGAGGCGGAATTTTATTCTGAGGACGCGGCGCACGGCCTCGTTGAGCGTCGCAAGCGAGACCTTGCCTTCTTGAATCAACTGCGCGCCGTGCTTGTTGTAGAGCCGGCTGACCATCTCCATGTCCACGCCCGCGCTCAAGGCCGCGCGCGCCGCCTCAGCCTCCGTCCCGGCCAGCCTGTGATTCATCAACTCCCTGACAGACTCGTAGTCGCTGACGACGAAGCCGTCGAACTTCCACTCGCGCCGCAGGATTTGCGTGAGCGTGAAAGGATTGGCCGAGGCTGGCACGCCGTTGAGGTCGTTGAAGGCGCTCATCAAGGTGCCTACGCCAGCGTCCACCGCCGCCTTGAACGGCGGCAGGTAGACTTCGCGCAATCGCACCTCAGACATATCCGTCGTGTTGTAGTCGCGCCCCGCCTCGGCCGCGCCGTAGGCGACCCAGTGCTTGGCGCAGGCGACGATGCGGTCGTTGGCGCTGTAATCGTCGCCCTGAAACCCGCGCACGCGCGCCCGCGCGAGTTCCTGGCCGAGGTATGGGTCTTCGCCCGCGCCTTCGGCGATGCGGCCCCAGCGCGGGTCGCGCGCGATGTCCACCATCGGCGCGAAGGTCCAGTGGACGCCCGCCGCGCGCGACTCTTTCGCGGCGATGTAGGCCGCGCGCTCCACTGCCGCGCGGTCCCAGCTCGACGCCTCGCCGAGCGGAATGGGGAAGACGGTGCGGTAGCCGTGTATCACGTCGAAGCCGAAGATCAGCGGGATTTTCAGGCGCGACTCCGTGACGGCGATGCGCTGCAAGGTGTTGGTCTGTTTCACGCCGCGCACGTTCAAGGTCGAGCCGAGCAGGCCGCGCCGCACGAGGTCAGGGTGCTCGTCCTTATAGCGGCCGTCCGCGTGCCCGTCCAACTGCTGAAGCTGGCCCAGTTTCTCTTCGAGCGTCATCCGGGCCAGCAGCGCGTTAATCTTCCTCTCCACGTCCGCGCGCGGCGATTGCGCGAGCGCCGGGACCACCGAGACGATGAGGACAAACGCTGGCAGCAGAATCTTGAATCTGGCGAGTCTCATTTCAAGTGCTCCCTGCCTTTGCGACTTTGCGCCTCCAGCGTGAGGAATTAGTCTCACGCTGGAGGCGCAAAGTCGCAAAGGAGCCAAGCTAGTTTACTTCGCTGTCCGGCGGAAGATGCGGTAGCCCCAGGAGTCAAGCGCGAGGGCGGGCAGGCCCACGGTGCGCGTCCGAGCGGCGCGCTGCGCGGGCGTCGCGTCGGCCGCGAGGGGCGGCTGCGTGTCCGGCGTCACGTCCGCGAATCCAGCGCCCCCGCCTTCGACGAATCCCGCGAACGGCCGGTTGGAGCAGTTGACCGCGACCAGGATTTCTTCGCCGCCCGCGCGGCGCGCGAAGGTGACGACGCGCGACTCGTCCGCGTTGCGCAGCCATTGCAGGTCGCCGCGCCTGAGCGCCTCGCTGGACTTTCGGAGCGCCATTAGCTGCCTGTAGAAGCGCGGGAACTCTGGCCGCCGCTCGGCTATGGGCCAAAAAATTGGGAGCCTCTCGAAGAGCGCGGGCGAGCCCGACTCGGCCGCGTCGCCGACCTCCATGCCGTTGTAGAGCATCGGCACGCCGTCGAGCGTGAACATCAGCGCCGAGGCCGCGAGCGCCCCCTTCTCGCCGAAGCGCGCGATGGCCCGCCGCTCGTCGTGGTTGTCCGAAAACCTCATGTGCAGCACCCCGCGCGGGAACTTACGCTGCTCCTCCTCCCAGACCTGCCTGAGCGCGCTCGCCGGCTTCGTTCCCATCAGCACGTCGGTCAAAGCGGCGTGCATGGGCCACGCGTAATCCAAATCGAAGGCCCTGACGAGCAGGTCAGGCTCGGCCCACTCGGCGAGCATGACGATGTCCGGCTTGACCTTTTCCAACTCCGCGCGCGCACGCTCCCAGAAGTCCGTCGGCACGAAGCCGGCCACGTCGCAGCGGAAGCCGTCGAGGTCAAACTCCGTGACCCAGTATTTCAGCATTCCAATCATGTAGGCGCGGAGCGCGGGGTTGTCGTAGTTGAGGTCGGCCACGTCTGCCCAGTCCGGCACGGGCGGGATGATTTTCCCTCCGGCGTCGCGCGTATAGAAGTCCGGGTGCTCCTTCATCAGCACGTTGTCCCACGACGTGTGGTTCGCCACGATGTCGATGATGACCTTCTGCCCGCGCCTGTGCGCCTCCGCGACGAGCCTTTTCAAGTCCTCCTTCGTGCCGTAATCGGGGTTGATCGCGTAGTAGTCGCGCACGGCGTAAGGGCTGCCGACGGTCCCCTTCTTCTTCTCCTGGCCCACCGGGTGAATCGGCATCAGCCAGAGGATGGTGACGCCCAAATCCTTCAGCGCGTCCAGCCGCGCCGTCACGCCGTTGAAGTTGCCTTCCGGCGAGAAGGCGCGCGGGAAGATTTCGTAAATCACCCCGTCGCGCACCCATTCGCGGGTGGGCCGCGCCGTCTCCTTCGAGAAGTCACGCGGCGCGGGCTGCTGCGCCCACGCGCCCGGAAGGGAGAGGAGACAGGCGGCGAGGGCCGCGCAGAGGCAGAGGAGACGCAAGCCCTCCCCGCGGGCACTTGTTCGCGATGAAGCGTCGGCTGTATTCATCTGTTCTCTTTTTGGCACAGTCGCACCTACTCGTCGTCCACCAGCCCCGTGCTCGGGACGGGCTGCGCGGACTGTTGCACGGTCAAACGCTCGCGCGCGTCCGCCTCGATCACGGTGTCCGTCGGGACCCTCTTCTGCGTGTCATCCACGATCAGGACCGTCCCGGCCGCGACCAGCATGCTGATGCCGCCCATCACGACCGCGTTGCGCGGGTCGCCGCCGAGGACGTTGTTGAAGATTCCGGGGACGATGAAGGACATCGCGACCTGCGGGATGACTATGAATAAATTGAAGACGCCCATGTAAACCCCCATCCGTCGCGCGGGGATAGCGGTGGAGAGAATCACGTAAGGCATCGAGAGGATAGAGGCCCAGGCGACGCCGACGCCGGCCATGCTGACGAACAGCATCCACTTGTTCTGGATGAAATAGACGGAGATGAGGCCGAGGCCGCCGCAGATGAGCGCGATCATGTGCACTGTCTTGCGGCTGGTCGCCTTCGCCAGCGCCGGGATCAGGAAGGCGATGACGAAGCAGACCACGTTGTAGGCGGCGAAGCAGAGGCCGCCCCACTCGGTCCCCTCCTTGAAGAGCGGCGAGTCCTGGTTGGGGGCTCCGAAGACGTGGCGCGCAATCGCGATCCCAAAGAATTGCCACATGAACGGCAGCGCGAACCAGGTGAAGAACTGCACGACGGCGAGCTGCTTCATCGTCTTCGGCATCTCTGCGACCGAAGAGAATATCTCCTTGAAGCCCGCGCCGACGCCCTTGTGCTCGCGCTTCATTCGCTCGAAGGCCGCCATATCCTCGGGCGGGTATTCTTTAGTCGTGAAGACGGTCCAGAGGACTGCGAGCAGGAACACGAGCGCGCCGATCTTGAAAGAGTACTCGACCGAGACGGGGATGCCGCTCGCCATCACGCCGACGACGCCGAGCGTCGTGAAGAGGAACGGCAGGGCGTTGGCGAGCGTCTGCCCGATGCCGATGAAGAAGCTCTGCATGACGAAGCCGAGCGTGCGCTGCTCCTCGGGCAGCTTGTCCGCGACGAAGGCGCGGAACGGCTCCATGGTGATGTTGATACTGGCGTCCAGAATCCAGAGCAGCCCGGCGGCCATCCAGAGCGCGCTGGAGTTGGGCATGACGAAGAGCGCGACGCTGGCGAGGACCGCGCCCGCCAGAAAGTAAGGGCGGCGGCGGCCCAGGCGGTTCCAGGTGCGGTCGGACATCGAGCCGATGATGGGCTGGATGATGAGGCCCGTGATCGGCCCGGCCAGCCAGAGCAGGGGGAGCGTGCTTTCCTCCGCATTCAGATACTTGTAAATGGGGCTCATGTTGGCGAGCTGCAAGCCCCACCCGAACTGTATCCCCAGGAACCCGAAACTCATGTTCCAGATTTGCCAGAAGCTCAAACGCGGTTTCTGCTGCATCGCCAGTAGCCTCCTCGAAATGATGAACGCGGAATGCGGAATGATGAATTAAAGACAATCGCTTTTTAATTCATCATTCATCACTCCTAATTCATCGTTTATAAAGATTGATGTCTTCAAGCACCACGTCGCGGTCGAGCGTGAGGGCGAAGGTGAGGGCGCGCGCCAGGTTGCGGACGTGTATCGCGTCCGCGCGCGGCTGTGCTTCCTCGCCCGTGTGCTCCACGTCAACCAGGCCGGGGCAGAAGTTGAAGACGCGGACGTTCGCGCCCCTCTTTCGCACGTCGTCGCGCAAGGCTTCCGCGAAGCCCAACAGGCCGAACTTGGAGGCGCAGTAAGAGGGCACGTCCCCGTAGCCGTGCTTGCCTGCCTGCGACGAGACGTTGACCACGTCGCCGAAGTCCTGCGCCAGCATGACGGGCAGCGCCGCGCGCACCAGCCACATCGCGCCGCGCAGGTTCGTCTCCATCACCGTGTCCCAGCCCTCGTCCGTAATCTCCGTCACCGTCTCCGGGACGGCCAGGCCGGCGTTATTGACGAGCACGTCAACCGCCCCGAAACGCCCCACCGCGTAGCGCACGACTGCCTCGGTCTCATCACGACTTCTGATGTCGAACGCGTACGGGAACACGCGCTCGCCGCCCGCCTTCGCGTTCAACTCGTCGGCGGACTGACGCAGTGTCTCTTCGCGACGCGAGGCGATAACGACGCGCGCGCCCGCGACGGCCAGTGCTTCCGTGAGCGCGCGACCTATCCCCGTGCCGCCGCCCGTGACAATCGCCACCTGCTCAGTAAAAGGTTTCGTCTTCATTCGGTTTCAGGTTTCAGGTTTCAGGCTCCGAGTTAAAACTCGGAGCCTGAAACTTTTATTTGCTCGCGAACACGCTCGCGCTGCGCGCGGGGAGCGTCAGTTTGATTCTCCCGTCCGCGACGCGCACGTCCCGAGACAAGTCGAGCCTGTCGGTCAGGCGCGCGCCGTCTTCGAGGTTGGCGCGCGTGGCGTCCAAGTCGAAAGTCGCGGGCCTGGTGTCGTTGTTGATGGCGACGACGACCGACGCCTTGCCCGCCGTGCGCGCGTAGGCGTACTGCTGCGCGGCGACGTGCAGGTTGACGAGCGCGCCGCGCCTCAGTGGCTCCAACTCCGCGCGCAGGTGATTCATCCTGCGGACGTGCTCGAAGAGGTCTTGCTCTTCGGCGGTGCGTCCGGCACGCGTGAAGGCGTTGCGGCGGTCGCCGGGGAAGCCGCCGGGGAAATCCTGCCGCGCGGCCGGCTCGTCCGCGCCCGTCATGGCAATCTCGTCGCCGTAGTAGAGCTGCGGGATGCCGCGCGTCGTGAGCAGGAAAGTGTGTGCCAGTTTCAGGCCCGTGACGGTCGCGCCCGCCTCGCTCAGGAAGCGTTTGTCGTCGTGGCCGCCGAGCAGCGTGACCAGGATTTCCGGGTCCGCGTAAAGGTAATCCTTCGCCAGCGCCTTCGGCACTTCGTCCAAATTCTTCCCCTCCGCAAAGGCGTGGCGAATTTGGTAGAAGAGCGGGAAGTCGAGCAAGGTGTCGAGGCCGGAGTCAACGCCGTCGAAGCGCACGCGGCCTCCCTGGAAGAAGGAGACGTGCACCTGGTCGCCGTCCTTGACCTCGCCGACGACGCGCAAATTCGGGTACTCGCGCTTAATCGCCGCCGTCCATTTGTGCCAGAAACTGTCGGGGACATACTGCCACGTATCCTGCCGTATGCCGTCGAGGCCCGTCGAGCCGATCCACCAGAGCGTGTTCTGTATGAGGTAACGCTCGACCTCCTCGTCCGTCTGGTTGAGGTCGGGCAGGAAGTTCAGAAACCACCCTTCCATCGTCTCGCGCCTGGCCTTCTCCTCGGCGCGCGGGTCGTGCAGCACCCAGGTCTGGAAGACGTTCGCGAGGTGGTTCTCTTTGGTCCCGTTGTACCAGGTGGGCGTCGGCGAGTCTTCGACCCAGGGGTGATACGGGCCGGTGTGGTTCGCGACCTGGTCCTGAATAATCTTGATGCCCTGCCGGTGCGCCTCGTCAACCAGCTCGCGCAGTTTGGCGAGCGTGCCGAAGTGCTCCTCGACGCCGTAGAAGTCCACGGCCCCGTAGCCGTGAAAGCCCGTGGTCGTGCCGCCCTCCTTCTTCTCGATTTCGTCCGGGTGGTTAACGTTGTCGTACCAGGGCGTGAGCCAGAGGGCGGTGACGCCCAGGTCTTTCAGATAAGGCAGGCGGTTGATGACGCCTTGAAGGTCGCCGCCGTGGTAGCGAAACTTGTTGGCCCGGTCGTAGAGGCCGCGCGAAGCGGGCGGGTCGTTATTGTTCGGGTCGCCGTCGCTGAAGCGGTCGGGCATGATGAGGTAGAGCACGTCGTCGGGCGAGAAGCCCTGGAAGCGCCCGGCGCGTGCGAGGGGCGCGGAGATTTCGAAGGGAGCGTCAGCCGCGCCGGCATTCGTCGTGAGGCGCAGCGCGCGCCGGCCCGGTTTCGCCCGCGGGTCAATCACGACATCCACGAAGACGTAAGTCCCGGCCGCATTGACGCGCGTCAGCCCCGTCGTCAACCCGTCGCCGACGGCCGCGACGCGCGCGCCCGCGAGGTTGCGCCCGCGGATCAGCACCCGCACAGGATTTATCGAATGCCCCACCCACCAGTTCGGCGGCTCGACCTTGAGGACCGTCGGGGAGTTCTGTGCCAAACAAGTCGAGACGGCGCACAACAAAAAGGCGATTAGCAAACAGGCCCGCGTTGCCGGTTTGTGAAGAATCGTTTTCATTTAATCCTATATGCTCAAAGCCGGCACATCCCTGGAGGGGATGCACAAGATAGCCGAGGGCAGCGCCCTCGGAATCCGCCCGTTCATCCCCTCCGGGGATGTTTTGACTTTTTGCCTCCCCCGCGCTCTAGGTCTTTTCGTCCGGCCGACGCGCTCGCCCGTAAAGCTCTGTCAGCTTTCTCAAACGTTCTCCGGTCTCTTCGGTCAGCGCGCCCGCTTTGTAGCGCCAGGCCCAGTTGCCGCTGGTGGTGTTGGGGAGGTTCATGCGCGCTTCGGTGCCGAGGCCGAGAAGGTCTTGCAGGGGGACGACCGCGGTGTCGGCGACGGAGGCGAGCACGGCGCGGATGAAGTCCCAGTGAATCTCGCCCCCGTCCGAATCCAGATACTCAAGGCAGAACCGGCGCTCGCGCTCGATCTGCGCCTCGTCGCGCGTGGAGCCCGCGCCGGCGACGCTCGTGAACCAGCCGACCGTCGTGTCGTTGTCGTGCGTGCCGGTGTAGACCACGCAGTTCCTGATGTAGTTGTGCGGCAGGTCCAGGTTTTTGGGGTCGCCGCCGAAGGCGAATTGCAGGATACGCATCCCCGGCAGGCCGAAGTCGTCGCGCAGCGCCTCCACGTCAGGCGTGATGACGCCCAGGTCTTCGGCGATAATGGGCAAATCCCCGAGCGCACCTTTGATGGCCGTGAAGAGTTCCCTGCCCGGCACCTCGACCCAGCGCCCGCGCTCGGCCGTCTTGTCGCCGCCCGGAATCTCCCAGCTCGCCGCGAAGCCGCGGAAGTGGTCCACGCGGACGATGTCGAAAATTTCGAGCGTGGCGCGCACGCGCTCTATCCACCAGCGGAAGCCGTCCTGAAGCATACGGTCCCAGTCGTAGATGGGGTTTCCCCAGAGCTGGCCCGTCGCGCTGAAGTAGTCGGGCGGGACGCCCGCGACGACCAGGGGGTTGCCGGCCGCGTCGAGCTTGAACTGGTCCGGGTTCATCCACACGTCGGCCGAATCCCGCGCGACGAAGATGGGGATATCGCCGACGAGAAGGACGCCGCGCTCGTGCGCGTAAGCCTTGAGCGCGGCCCACTGGCGGAAGAAGAGGAACTGGTAAAATTTTTGTGCGTCAACGGCGTCGCGTAGATGTTCGCGCGCGGCAGCGAGTGTGGCAGGGTCGCGGCGCGCGAGCGCGGGCTCCCACTCGTTCCAGGCTTTGCCGCCCTGAGCGTCTTTGAGCGCGCGGTAGAGAGCGTAATCGTCGAGCCAGCCCGAGGCTTGATGTGTGAAGTGCTCGAAGGAGGCGCGCAGGCCGCTCTCGGCGCTGCGCCTGAAGCGGTCGAAGGCTTTTCGGAGGAGCGCATTCTTGAACTCGATGGCTTTGCCGAAGTCAACTCTCTCTTCGGGGAAAGGTGGCACGCGCGCGAGGTCTTCAGCGCCGAGCAGCCCTTCGCGGGCGAGTCGTTCGGGGCTGACGAGCAGGGTGTTGCCGGCGAAGGCGGAGAAGCACTGGTAGGGGGAATCGCCGTAGCCCGTCGGCCCGAGAGGGAGCACCTGCCAGAGGCTCTGGCCGCTCGACGCCAGGAAGTCAACGAACGCATGGGCCTCGCCGCCGAGGTCGCCCACGCCGAAACGGCCGGGCAGGCTCGTCGGGTGCAGAAGTATGCCGCTCGATCTGGGGAAGCTCACGCAGGCTCCCTCCTCGGGTATTTAGAGTAGGTTTCAAGAACTCAAGCGACTCACCGATTCAACCCTTAGCGCCTTTGGTTTTTACTTTGCGCCTTTGCGTGAAACAGCCGTTCTCGCAAAGGCGCAAAGAGAAGACGTAAGGCGCTGGAGGCTTGAGCTTAAGTCTGAAACGCTCTCTAGGTTTAATTTCTTTAAGTCTGTGCCCCTCAGTATAACCCAAACAGCGCGGAACCGGACATGCTTATTCGGCGCTCATCAGCTTGTAAGCCGCCGCGGTCTTCTCCCCAACCTCGAACACGAGCTTGCCGTCCGCGGCGCTGACACGGTCGCGCGCGACGAGCAGCGGGACCAGGCGCGAAGACTCGCCCGCATCTAAAAACGAGATTGGCACAGTCACCTTCTGCGGGGTCGCCGAACGGTTGATGGCGACGATGACCGTCTCGTCGCCGTCGCGCCGCGCGAAGACGTAGAGATCGTCTGTGTAGACCAGGTCAATTGTGCGCCCGCGGCTGAGCGCCTTCTGCGAGCGGCGCAGGCGAATCCAGTTACTGGTCCACTCGTACATGCGCTGCTCGGCGGGCGTGCGCCCCGCTTTGGTGAAAGCGTCGCGCGCGTCGCCGGGGAAGCCGCCGGGGAAGTCGCGCCGGTTGTCCGGGTCGCCGCCGCCCTCCATCGCTATCTCGTCGCCGTAGTAAAGCTGCGGGATGCCACGCACGCTCAGGAGGAACGCCGTGTGCAACATCGCGCCTTCGAGCGTCATGCCTTCGACCGACATCGTGCGCTCCACGTCGTGGTTGTTGAGCATCGTCGTCAGCCGCGCCGCGTCCGGGTAGTTCGCGTCGTACTTCAAAGTGTCTCTCAAATGCCGCATGGGCTTCTTGCCTGCGAACACGTCGAGCGACGCCTGCCAGAGCGGGAAGTCGAAGTCGGAATCCAGTTCCGTGTCCACGCCGTCCCACCCTTTGCGCCCGCCCATGAAGAAGGCCGTGTGCGCCGGGTCGCGGTCGAAGACTTCGCCGACCATCCACATCTTCGGGTACTGGCGTCGGAACGCAAGCGACAACTCGCGCATGAAGGGGCGCGGCATGTACTGGATCGTGTCCTGGCGCACGCCATCTATGCCCGTCACGCCGATCCACCAGAGCGCGTTCTGTATCTCGTAGCGCGCAACCTCCGGCTCATCCTGATTCATGTCCGGCAGCGCGTCGTTGAACCAGCCGTCGAGCGTCGGCCGCCGCTCTTCCGGGGCCGCGTTGGGCGAGAGCAGCAGGTCGCCGCGGAAGGGGCTTTGCAGGTGGCGCGCAGGCGTGCCGTGAAACCAGTTGTCGAGCGGCGGGTCCGTGGCCCAGGGGTGCTGTATGCCGACGTGATTGGCGACCTGGTCCTGTATGACCTTGAGGCCAAGCTGGTGCGCCTTCGCGACCAGTTCGCGCAAAGTCCGCAGGTCGCCGAAGTGGTCTTCGACGGCGTAGTAGTCAACCGCGTGGTAGCCGTGGTAATTCGTGTTCGGGCACCAGGGCCGGTCGCACGCGTTCACGCTGTTCGGGTTGTCGTACCAGGGGTTGAGCCAGAGCGCGGTCACGCCCAGTTCTTTCAAATAGGGCAGGCGGTTGATGACGCCGCGCAGGTCGCCGCCGTGGAAGGCGCGCGGGTTCTTGCGGTCGAAGGCTGCGCGCGGCGAGCCGGCCGGCAGATCGTTCGACGTGTCGCCGTTGCTGAAGCGGTCGGGCATGATGAGGTAAATCACGTCGTCGTTGGTGACGCCCTGAAAGTTGGTCTCAGCGTCGAGCGGCGCGTCGAGGCGGAACGGGACGACGGCGCGGCCCGACGGAGTCTCGACATTCAAGGGGTAATCGCCGGGCCGCGCGGCGGGGCTGACGTGGACGCTGACGAAGAGGTAAGTGCCCGCGGGGTTGACGACGACGGCCGAGGCGGTGGTCTCGGGACGGGCGGCCGTGACGCGCGCGCCCGAAAGGTTCGAGCCGCGCACGAGCAGCCGGACGGGGTTGATCGTGTGCTTGGCCCACCAGTTGGGCGGCTCGACTTTCGAGACCGACGGGGCCGCGCCCGCCTGTGCCGACGCCGTGCCGGCGCAGAGCACGGCCGAGGCGAGCGCGCACGACAGCGCCCCGAAAACTCCGGCGAAGAAGTGTTGCTTGTTACTGCGGCGAGCTATTGAGAATCTGTTGTGTGCGCAGCCTCTCATCCAGTATCCGTTCCTGTGTGACCTGTTTTTCCAGAGCTTCGAGTCGTTTGAATTCGGCGAGCGCCGCGTCGGCCTTCTCCTTCTCCTTGAGCCGCGTGTAGGAGAGGAAGAGTTGGTAAAACGCCTGCGTGTGCGCGGGGTTTTCCGCGACCACGCGGCTGAGGCGCGCGACCGCCTCGGCGTAGTCGCGGCGCTTGACGGGGACGCGCGCGTAGTCGTAAAGCACGGCCGCGTTCTTCGGGTCGAGCGCAATGGCGCGCTTTAACGGCGCTTCGGCGTCGTCGAGCCGGCCCTGCTCGATGGCTATATAGCCGAGGCTCGCAAGCGTGTCCACGTTGTCCGGGTGCCTGGCGAGAAAATTTTCGAGGTGCTTGCGCGCCACGTCGAAGTTGCCGGCCGCGCGGTGCGCCGTGCCCTGCCAGTACTCTATGTTCTCGTTCGCGGGGTCGAGCGTCGCCGCGAGGTCGAAGTCGGCGGCAGCCGTGGCCCACTCGCCCTTGCGGTAGTTGGCGTCGGCGCGGGACAGGACGTAGGGCGCGTGCTTCGGCTCGATCCCCATCGCGCTCCCGTACTCGTTGATTGCGCCCTCCCAGAAGCCCGCGCGGTAGTATTCGCGGCCGAGCAGGTAGTGGTAGTTGGCGTTCTCAGGCTGGCGCTCGACGGCGTGCTTGAACTCTTCGATGGCGTTGGTCTGGTCGCCGCGCTCGCTGGCTATCAGGCCGAGGCGGAAATGCGTCTCGGCCGGGCCGGGGTTGAGGTCCGCGGCCTCCGCGAGGTACCGCGCGGCCTCATCGTCGTGGTCCAGATTGTAGAGCGCCACGCCGAGGTTGTAGAGCACTTCGTAGGTGCGCGGCTGAAGTTCGTTGACGCGCGCGAAGAGGCGCGCGGCGCGCTCGTAGCGTTTGTTCTCGGCGAGCGCGGTGGCGAGCGTGAAGAGGCCGCGGGCGTCGCCGCCGACGTGGCGTTCGAGCAGGTCGGCGGCGGCCTCGGCCTCGGCCGCGCGGTCTGCGCGGTAGGCGACGTGCAGGAAGGCGAAGGTGAGTTGGAGGTCGTCGGGGGCGGCGGCGCGGGCGCGCGCGAAGTGGTCGGCCGCTTTCACGAAGTCGCCCGCCGAGGCGTAGAGCGAGCCCAGGTTGTAGTGGGCCTGGACGTGGGCGGGGTCAATCTTGAGGACGCGCTCGAACTCCGCGATGGCCTCCGCGGTCTTGCCGCGCCCGGCCAGCATGCGCCCGACGTTGTTGCGCGCGCCGACGAAATTCGGGTCGAGCTTAACGGCCAGGTTGAATTCGTTGAAGCTCTCGTCGGGGCGGCCCGCGCGGTCGAGGACCACTCCAAGCACGTTGTGCGCGACCGCCGAGCGCGGGGCCGCCTGCACGGCCTGCCGGGCGCTGCGCTCGGCGTCGGCGAGCGCGTTCCTTTGCAGCGCCTCGACGGCCGCGTCCAGGGCCGCGCGCGCCGCCGCAGGCAGCTCCCCGCCCTGGCCCGCACCCGGCGTGACGCCCGGCGGCCTCCCGCGCGCCGCGCGCTGCGCGCTCGCCGGCTGGCACAGAACGAAAGTCAGCAGGCATGAGAGCGCAAGGAGGTGACGGAGGTGAAGCCGCCCCCATGCCCTTTCGAGTTGTACGAAAGCCGTGACCATTACTGTCTTACTTCGTCAGGAGAAAAATTTGAAATCAAAAATTTGAGATGGTTAATTCTAATCAGGCTTCGTGCCCGTGCGGAATTCCGTGTTGAGCTGTTCGACGATGGCGAACTCGCGCGCGGCCTCTTCGGCGCGGCCGGCGCGACGCAGCGCGAGGCCGAGTTGGTAGTGTGCGTCCGAGCGGCGCGGGGCGAGCGCGACCGCCCGCTTCAGCGCCTCGACAGCCTCCGTAAAATTCTCGCCGAGCGCGAGCGCGCGGCCCAATGCCCAGTGCGACTCGAAGTTGTTCGGGTCGAGGGCGACAGCGCGCCGGAGCGCCGCGACGGCTTCCCCGGTCTTGCCCTGCTTGACGAGCAACGCGCCCAGGCCGAGCTGGCCCACGGCCGACTGCTCGTCCGTCTTGACCAGTTCCTGATACTCGGCGAGCGCGGCCCCCGACTCGCCTGCCGATTCGAGCGCGGTGCCGAGGAAGAAGCGCGCCTCCGGGTGGCGCGGGTTCAGTTGGACCGCGGCGCGCAGGTTCGTGACCGCGCCCGCGTAGTCCTTCAAGGCGTAGCGCACGCGGCCGAGATAGAACCGCGCGTCGAAGCTGTTCGGGTTGAGCGCGACGGCCTGAGCCAGAGACTCCGCGGCCTCGTCGTTGGCGTCGCCGCGCGCGGCCAGGATGACGCCAAGCAGCGTGTGCGCCTCGACCGCGCCCGCGTTAATCCGAAGAGCGCGCCGCGCCTCGGCCTCCGCTTCAGCCGTCTTCCCGGCGTTGAAGAGGGCGAGCGCGTGCAGGTAGGCGGCGTCAACCGCCTCCCTGTCGCGCCGGGCCAATTCCGCGAAGGTCTCGACGGCCTCGGGCCACTGCTTGAGCTTGACGTAGGCCAGGCCCAAATCCTGCCACGCGCCGAGCAGCGTCGGGTCGCGGCTGAGCGCCTCCTTGAAATCCCTGACGGCGGACGAGAGGTCGTCGCGGTCCGAGGCGAGCAGCGCGCTGACGTAGAAGACGCGCGGGTCTGATGGCCTCGCGTCGCGCAGGAAGTCCAATTGAGAGGAAGCGCCCGCGCGGTCGCCGAGCGCGCGGAAGGCCGCGATTAACTCAAAGCGCACGTCGTACTGTCGCGGGTTCAGCTCGACCGCGCGGCGCAAGTGCTCGGCCGCCTCCGCCAACTGCTTCGGGTCGCCTACGCGGAGCAGGACGCGGCCGAGCTGGTGGTGGGCCATAAAATTTTTGTCGTCGAGCTTGAGCGCCGCGCGCTCGGCAGCGACCGCCTCCTCGACGCGCCCAAGTTTCCAGAGCACGTAGCCGAGGTTGGCCTGGTATTCGGCGTTGGCGGGCTTGAGCGAGGCGGCGCGGCGCAGGTCTTCGTCAGCCTCTTTGTAGCGGCCGAGCCGCACGCGCGCGGCGGCGCGCAGGTTGAGGGCTTCGGCGTCGTTCGGGTCCGCGGCGAGCCTGGCGGTGGCGTCCGTCTCGGCGCGGCCGGCGCGCATCTCGGGCGTGCTGAAACGCTCTACGTGCGAGCGCGTGGAAGCGGCGGCGGGTGCCTGCCCGACGCCTTGCGCCTGCGCTGCGGCCGCGCACAGCAGAAGGGCGGCGAAGAATTGAAACGGGCGGATCATTGCAGGAACTTGACGAGTGCTCGGGGAAGAAACGGATTCTAGCAAAAGACGACCACACGCGCGAGCGTCGGTCGTCTTTCGCGAGAACCTGGGGCGGCGTCCAAACGCCCCGCCGCCCCGGCCTTAGTCTGACTCGCGCGGGCCGCAAAAGCCCCGCGCCCATCGCACCGCCTAGAAGAGAATCTTGAAGCGGTACTGGACCACGCGGCCCGGATAAGCGCCGTCGAAGCGGCCGAACGCGCCGCGGTCGTTCATGTTGTTATTGGGCACCGTCAGGTTCGTGTGGTTGAAGGCGTTGAACAACTCGATGCCGATTTGTACTCTGGCGTCTTCCGTGAACGGCAGGTGCGCGTTCTTGAAGAACGACATGTCCGTGTTCCAGATGGCCGGGCCGCGGAAGGTATTGCGTCCGAGGTTGCCGAAGAAGACGTTCTGACCTGCTTCGTTCGTGACCGAGGTCAGGCCCGTCGCGGTCGAGAAGGCATCGGGGTTCAGGAAGCGGTCCTGCGCGAGGTTGGCGAAGGGGTCGCCGACGAGCGACGGGCGAATCAGCCCGCACTGGCAGACGACGCTGAACGGGAAGCCGGAGCGCCCGCTGACGATGACGTTATACTGCCACCCGCCGAAGATGGCGTTGGAGATGCCGCCGTCGTTCAGGTAACGCTGTCCCTTGCCAAACGGTAGGTCGATGATCGCGTTCGCCGAGAGCAGGTGGCGAATGTCGAGCACGGAGTTGCCCTTGTCGAAGTCGAGGTCGAACGGGTGGACGGGGCCGTTGCGCCCCTGGTTCTTACTGTCGCCGAGGCCGTTGAAGACGCCGGTCGCGTTGTCAATCGTGTGCCCCCAGGTGTAGGAAATCTGCCCCTGTATGTTGCGCGAGAGGCGTTTCTGCAACTGCGTCTGCAAGGAGTCGTAACTGGACTCGGCCTCGTTCGAGTAGAGCAGGACGCTGCCGATCAAGTCGCCCGCGAGGTTGCGCGCGATGCCCTGCCCGCCGTTGCCCTCCTGGAAAGTGGCGAGCAGATTCCTGGAGCGGTTGCCGACGTAGCCAACATCGATTGACCAGTCGTCCGCGAATTGATATTGGAAGCTCAACTGGAACTGGTGGACCATCCCGTTGTGCTGTTGGCGGTCCACAGAGAAAAGGCTCGTGCCGGCCGGGACGTTGACCGGGTCAATGCCCTGGGTGATGACCGGCGGCCCCTGCGCGAGCGTGAAATTATTGAAAGAGATGTTGGTGAAAGGCGGGTTGCGCACGCCCGGCGGGTAGTCCACGCCGTCGAGCGTGTAGAGCAGGCCGTAGCCGCCGCGCAGGATGAGCGTCTTCTCCTTATTAACTGAGTAGGCGAAGCCGATGCGCGGGCCGAAGTTGTTCTTGTCGAGTTCGACGAGGCGGTCGCTGCTGCCGCCCGCCACGATGACCTGACGCTCTTCGGGGAAGTAGTAGCTCAAGCGGCCGTCGGCTTCCGTCGGGGCGGTCGGGCCGGGCAGCAGGTCCCAGCGCAGGCCGAGGTTGAGCGTCAGCCGGTCGTTGACCTTCCAGTCGTCCTGCACGAAGAGGCCGTACTCCTGCATGCGCAGGTTGAAGGGGCCGCCGATGGTCCGGCTGCGCTGTGCGAAGCCAGGCAGGTCAAGCAGCATGTCGCCCTGCGCGTTGCCCGTGTTGCCGTCGCCGAAACCGATCTGGCCCTTCTCGGCACCGGCGCAGCCGCCGCAGACCGTGTTGAGGTAGCGGACGCGCGCCTCGCCGCCCGTCTTAACGATGTGGTTGCCCTTGATGATCGTCAGCGTGTCGGCAAAGTAGGGATTCGTGCTCTTGGCGCGGAAGAGTCCGCCGTCGCCGAGGAACTCGACGAACCCTGTGCCGGTCGTGCCGAGGCCGAGGCCGCCCGAGGTCTCCTCGCCGCCGAGGTTCGAGTTCGGAATGCCAACGTCACTGCTCCAGGTCGGGCTGACGCCGCACGCGCCGAGGACGCCGCAGTTGTTGATGCCGATGTTGATCTTGGTCAGGCCGAAGCGGAACTCGTTCAAGACGGACGGGCTGAAGGTGTGCGTGTCCGTGATGACGAGCTGGCGCGTGTTGCCGACTTCCTCGCCCGCGCCGAAGCCGGCGGTCGGGAGGCCCGGAGGTCCAGTCACATCCACCGGGAAGAAGTTCTCGCGGACGTTCTTCAAGTCCTGATTGTTGAAGCGGCCCGTGAGCGAGTTGTTGCTGCTGATGCGGTGGTCGATCTTGATGCCGAAGTTATCAATCTCCTCGCGGTTCTGCCGCTGCGAGGCGTAGTTCGGGTTTCCCTGGCTCGGGCACAGGATGTTCCTCGTCGGCAGCGGGTAGAGCGCCAGGATTCTGCGAGCGATGGCGCTCTGGCGCGCGTCCGGGATGATGAGCCCAGGAAATTGATTGCCGGTTAGCGGGTCGCGAATGCCGTTGCACGTCGCGAACTCCGTGAAGTTGCCGACGCGCGAGAGCGCCGTCGGGACCGTCGAAGTGAACGGGAACGGGATGTTGTTGCGCTGGCCCAGGTAGTCGAAGAAGAAGAAGGTCTTGTTCTTGATGATGGGGCCGCCGACCGTCGCGCCGTACTCGTGAATCTGCTGGACGGCCTTGTCCGGGATGAAGGTGTCGCCGCGCGAGATGGCCTGGGCGCGGTCGCGCTTGAGAATCGGGTGGAAGGCGTTGAGCGCCGAGTTCTGCCCGTAGTAATAGAGCGAGCCGTGGAACTCGTTGGTGCCGGACTTCGTCGTCGTGTTGATGACGGCCCCGGCGGCGCGGCCGACCTCGGCCGGGGGCACGCTGGTCGTGACCTTGAACTCGGCGATGGCGTCCGGGTTCGGGAAGACGCCGATGGTGCCGAACTGCGGCTCGTTGTTGTCAACGCCGTCGAGCGAGAAGTTGTTGTTGGTCGGGCGCTGGCCGTTGACCGTCAGCGTGCCCGCGCCGGAGCGCGCGAAGCGTGCCGTCGGCGTGTCGCCCTGCGCGTTGGAGGCGTTCGGGCCGCCGGAGCCGGCGCGCGGGTCGCCGTTGTTGAACTGGCGCGCGTCCGGGCCTGAGCCGCCGAAGCCCGCGTTGGAGGCGCGCGCCACGCCGGGCATGAGCGTCGCGAGCAGCGTGAAGTTGCGACCCGAAAGCGGAAGCTCCGTCACCTCGCGGCCCGTCACGACCGCGCCGCGCTCGCTCGTCTCACTCTCGACGAGCGCCGGGGCCGCCGTCACCGTGACGGTCCCGCCGACATCACCCACCGTCAGCGTGATGTCCACGACCTGCGTGCTGGAGGTCTGGACGACGACGTTCTCTTGCGTCGCCGTCGAGAAGGTGGCGGCGCTGGCGCTCACTTTGTAGTTGCCTGGGTCGAGCAGCGGGGCCTCGTACGTGCCGTCGTCGCCTGTGTTGACCGTGCGCTCGGCATTCGTCCCGACGTTGGTCACCACGATGGTCGCGTTCTGGACCACGCCGCCGTTCTGGTCCGTGACCGTTCCACGAATGGTGCCCTTGTTAGTTTGCCCGTATGTGGGGAGCGCGAAGGCGGCGAGTAGTAAACAGAGCGCGCCGACTCCGGGGAGAAGATGCGTGATTCTCCGGCATGTCGTCATAGCTAAACCTCGTTTGCGGACAGGAAGAGTTGACGGTTGCGCTTTCGCCCTGCTGGAGGGGAAGCAAAAATTTTCGCGCCGAACAATAGATTGAGCCTGAGACGCAGTCCACCGCGCTCAAGCTTTCTTTATTTTGACGAATTGAATTAACGTTCAGAGCGACCGCTTGAAGTTTGTTGCCTTACCGAACGAAGTAATAAGTAATATAGTTTTCCCGGTCTGTCAACACTTTTCTAAAGCCGGGGTCAAAAAGATTTCAGTTGAGCGTGAGGTCCGGCCCGCACAAAACTGATGGGGACTCGCGGGCGCGGGCCGCGGAAGAGGGGGCTTATCGCGGCTCTCTCGTTTTCTCGGAAACGCCTTTGCCCTGCGTGATGGTCAGGACGCGGTCCGCGCCGGGGACGCTGAAGGTCTCTGTCGTCCCGTTCGGCCAGATGATTTCGAGCTTATCAACTTTGGTCGCGTCGCCCAGGCCGAAGTGCAGGCGCTGGTCGTTCTGCGAAGAATAGCCAG
This sequence comes from Pyrinomonadaceae bacterium, assembly GCA_036403435.1. Classification (GTDB taxonomy): domain Bacteria; phylum Acidobacteriota; class Blastocatellia; order Pyrinomonadales; family Pyrinomonadaceae; genus QHXM01. Next base: position 45,960 of record DASWQY010000172.1, on the reverse strand, counting down.
CGCCGCTCAAGACATCCTGGCGCTGGCGCACCTTGCCCTTCGTCACGTAGGCGACAGCGCCGATGGCGTCCCTCGGAGTCTTCTTCGACGCGTCGCCGATCAAGCGGAGCGAGAGCCAGTGGCCCGCGGGCTTGGTCACGTTCCTGAGCACGGTCGGCTTCGAGTCAATGTTGTTGACGACGGCGTCTAACAGCCCGTCGCCGTCCAGGTCGCCGACCGCGAGGCCGCGCGCCTGCATGGCGAGGGCGAGACCGCTGGAAGGGGCCGCGCCGACGCGGGCGAACCTGCCGGTTGCCTGGTTGCGGAAGAGGAGCAGTTGCTGCGCCCAGCTCGTGCCCCACTGGTGAGCGTCAACCGCGGGGTAGACGTGGCCGTTGGCGACGAGCACATCCTTCCAGCCGTCGTTGTCGAAATCAATGAAGGTCGTGCCCCAGCCGAGGAACGGGACGGTCGTCTCGCCGTGGCCGGCCTGGAAAGTCATGTCCGTGAAGTTGCCGTTGCCGTCATTGTGGAGCAGCGTGTTCGAGTCGTCGGAAAAGTTCGTGATGTAGAAATCAACGCGGCCGTCGTTGTCGTAGTCGCCGACGCCGAGGCCCATCCCCGCCTGCTCGCGCCCGTTCTCGTTCAGGGCCACGCCCGAAGGGTAGCCCGTCTCCTCGAACGTGCCGTCGCCCTTGTTGACGTAGAGCAGCTTCGGCGTCGAGTCGTTGACGACGATCAGGTCGAGCAGGTCGTCGTCGTCGGCGTGAACGAAGGCGGAGCTGAAGCCGTAAAATTTTCCGGGGTCGTTTGTGCCAGTTTTGACGCTCACGTCCTCGAATGTGCCGTCGGGCTTCTGGTGGTAGAGCGTGTCGCCCTCGCCCTTGAGGCCGCGCGGGCCGCACATGACGGGCGTGCCGCGGAACTGGCAGAAGTTCTGTGCCAGTCGTCCGGGCTTCCCCGCCTCGCTCGGGTTCGGCGGCAGGTTGTTCAAATCCAGGTCGAGGTAGCCGGGGACGAAAAGGTCCAGGCGGCCGTCACGGTCGTAGTCGCCGAAGGTCGCGCCCGTGCTCCAGCCCTTGCGCGCGACGCCGAGCTTCTCGGCCACGTCGGTGAACGTGCCGTCTCCGTTGTTGTGATAGAGGCGCGAGACACCGAAGTTGCCGACGTAGAGGTCCGGCCGCCCGTCGTTGTCGTAGTCGCCGATGGCGACGCCGAAGCCCCAACGCTCGTTCGCGACGCCCGCCTTGTCCGTCACGTCTTCAAACTGCCAGTTGCCTTTGTTCCGAAAGAGCGCGGCGCGCGGCGGCTTCTCTTTGCCTTGCAGGGCGGCAAGGGTCGAGCCGTTGACCAGGTAAATGTCCGGGAGCCCGTCGCCGTCGTAATCGAAGATGGCGACGCCGCCCGAGGGCGTCTCGAAGATGTAATCCTTCTGCGCGCTTCCCGAGCGGTGTTGAAAATTCGCGAGCGCCGTCCGCGCCGTCACGTCCTCGAAGACCGTCGGGGCCTGCGGGTCCACGATGCCGACGGTGCGCTTAGACGTGTACGTCCGCGCCTCACCCGTCGAGACTCCGCCCATGCCCTGCTGCTGCGGCTTGGTGGAAGTGGAATCGGGCGTCTGCGCGAGAAGAGAGGACGGCGTTGATAAGAAGAGGGCGACGAGCAAAGGGAGGGCGCGGACAAAGGCCGGGAGCGCGGGATAAGACCTGAACATTCGAATAATATAACAGGACAGCGAGTCTAACGGGCAATCGGGGAGTTAACGTTGAAGGCGGACTTCCTCAGAGTCTCCGCGCAGGCTATCTCTCGCGCCCGGCGACTCCTTCAAACACTTCGGAAAATACCTGCCGCGCGCGCGCATGTCAACGAAGGGCAGCGCGGCGCGATTCCCGCGGCATAAATCGTGAAACGGGGTATAATCCCGCCGCCGCAGTCGAACCTTTTGAACCCGCGCGACGCCTCATCCCGCTTCCGTCCTGACCTTCGGAAGGAGGCACGCCGCCGCAGAGGAGAGCAGTCATGGCTAACGGACAACCGCAGAGCAACCCGCCGGGCTGGACTTTGCTCCACACCCTGAAGGGCCACATCATCAAAATCAACCGGATGAAGTGGACGCCCGACGGCAGCAAACTGGTCACGCCTTCGGACGACGGAATCATCAAAATCTGGGATGGCGCGACCGGCGAAGAGTTACACACCCTGCCGGTGAAGAAGGGGTACATCTTCGACGTAGCCATTACGCCGGACAGCCGACAGATTGTCACCCCCGCCGGTAATCACGTTGAACTATGGGACATCGCCACCGGCGAGAAGGTAAGGACCTTTACGGGGCACCATAAAAGAGTGATGGGTGTTGCCATCACGCCGGACGGAAAGTGGATCATCTCGGGGGCGGACGACCCCTCGTTCAAGGTCTGGGACTTTGCCTCCGGCGAAGTCGTCGAGACTTTAACAACGTCATCGCTAGGTTATGCGCAAGGGATGATAGCGTTAACTCCCGACGGGCGATTCTTCATCACCCCCGTAAACTCGCTTAGACTTATTGTCAGCGAGTTCGCCACCCGCAAGGATGTCAGAAATTTTGAGGGACACACGGAGTCCCTGTTGAGTCTCACTGTTACGCCGGACGGCAGGCGTGTCATCGCCGGGGGCGACGACCGGCGAATCAACGTCTGGGAATTTGAGACCGGCGCGCTCGAAAGGACGCTGGAAGGTCACACTCAGACGGTGACGGGCGTCGCCGTCTCACACGACGGGCGCTTCCTCCTCTCGAAGGGCCACGGCGAGTCGGTCAGGTTGTGGCGCTGTCAAGACTGGCAATTGCTCTCCGTCCTGCCTGAGAGTCAGGGCTCGACCTACGTCCGCTCCACCCCGATTTTTCACCCGCTGCGCAGCGACCTCGTCGCCACCTATGGGGAGGTGACTCATGACGAAGTGCGCATCTGGCAACTGGATTACGACGCCATCCTGCGCCACGCCAACCTGACCTCGACCGTCAACTACACGACGGCCAAGCTGGCGCTCGTGGGCGACAGCGGCGTCGGCAAGTCGGGCCTGGGCTGGCGGCTCGCGGAGGGCAAGTTCCGCGAGACCTTTTCGACGCACGGCCAGCAGTTCTGGGCCATGAAGGAGTGGGGCACGACCCGCCAGGACGGGACCGAGTGCGAGGCGGTGCTCTGGGACTTCGCCGGGCAGAGTTATTACAGGCTGGTCCACGCCCTCTTCCTCGACGACGTTGACCTCGCGCTGCTGCTCTTCGACCCGACGGACATGAAGGAGCCGCTGGAGGGCGTCGAGTACTGGCTCAAACAACTGCCGGGCGACGGCCGCGCCGTGCCGATGATCCTCGTCGGCGCGCGGGCCGACCGCGGCGTGTCCAACCTGTCGAAGGACGAGATCGAAGCCTTCTGCCAAGACCGCGGCATCACCGGCGGCTATCTAGCCGCCAGCGCCTACACGGGCGAAGGCGTTGACGCGCTGGTGGGACTCATCAAGGGGCTGATTGACTGGGACGGCATGACGGCGACGGTGACGACCGACACCTTCAAGCGCACGAAAGATTTCGTCCTCAAGCTCAAAGAGAGCCAGGGCCTGCGCGTGCTGGTGGCGCGCGAACAGTTGCGCGAGCGGTTGCAGGCGACAGACCCGGCCTGGGAGTTCACCGACGGCGAGATGATGACGGCCATCAAGCACCTGGAGACGCACGGCTTCGTCAAGGTCCTGCGCGGCTCGGCCGAAAGCCAGGCCATCCTGCTCGCGCCCGACCTGCTCATCAACCTGGCCTCGTCCATCGTCCTCCAGGCGGGCCGCAACCAGGAGGACCTGGGCGCGCTCGACGAGGCTGAGGTGCGGCGCGGGGGCTACGAGTTCCCGGAGCTTGCAAAGCTCGAACCGGACGAGCGCGACGCGTTGCTCGACGCGGCCACCTCGCTCTTCCTGAACCGCAACCTCTGCTTCCGCGAGACGCTCGGCCGCAGCACGTACCTGGTCTTCCCCGCCCTCATCAAGCAGAAGCGCCCGAACGTCGAGGCGTCGGCGCAAACCAAAGAGGACGCGGCCTACCGCATCACCGGCGCGGTCGAGAACGTTTACGCCGCCCTCGTCGTCCTGCTCGGCTACACCAACACCTTCACGCGCACGAACCACTGGCATCACCAGGCGCAGTACGAGACGGAGGGCTACGTCTGCGGCTTCCGCCAGACCGAGGAGCGCGCCGGCGAGATCGAGCTGGTGCTCTACTACGCGGCCGACACGCCTCCCCACGCGCGCCAACTCTTCCAGGCGCTGTTCGAAGGGTTCCTCACCCGGCGCAAGGTGCGCGTGCGGAGGTTCCCGCCGCTGGCCTGCGCCGACTGCGGCCAGGTCCAGGAGCGCAGCGTCGTGATGAAGCGGCTCGCGGAGCAGAAGCGTTCCATGCGCTGCGAGGAGTGCGGCGAGGAGATTGTTTTACCGCAGCCCGACGAGCTGCTCGCGCTGCCGCCGAAGCAGCAGGCCGTGGTCAACGAGGAGAAGGCGCTGACGGAACGCCGCACGGCGTTCGAGGCGGAGATGGTTTACGTCAAGCGGCTGGTGGACGAGCGTGGGCGTCAGGCCCCTAGCTGTTTCATCAGCTACGCCTGGGGCGAGGCGGCCGACGAGCGATGGGTCGCGCAGCTGGCGGGCGACCTGAAGAACCAGGGCGTCACGGTCATCCTGGACCAGTGGGAGAACATGGGGATCGGTGCCAATATCGCGCGCTTCGTCGAGCGAGTCCACGGCAGCGATTTCGTGCTGGTCGTCGGCACGCCGGACTACGTCCGCAAGCGGAAAAACGTCCGCCCGGACGACCCCCAGCACGGCTTCGTGGTCTCGGCCGAGGCGGACTTGTTCGACCAGCGGCTGGTCTCCGGCAACGAAGAGACTAAAGCCACGGTCCTGCCGGCGCTGCTCAAGGGCGGGAAGGAGACTTCCCTGCCGCCGTTCCTGCAAGGCCGCGTCCACGCAGACTTCCGCCAGGAGAAGCTCTATTTCGTCTCGCTCTTCGAGCTGGTGCTGACGCTCTACAGGCTGTCCAACGACGCGGCCGTGCGCGACCTGCGGCAGAAGATGCGGGAACAAGCAAACAAATAGAGAGAAGAAGGAAGAATGCAGCCGCGGCCGCTAAAGTTTGATTCGCGTTTTTATTTGGCCCTGCCGCCTTCGTCCCGCGCGCCCTCCTCAATCGTGTGGTAGCGGTCAACGGCGAGACCTGCGAGCTTCTGCGTGCGGCCGCCGGGCCAGCGTATCTCAAGCGACTTGACGGCGGCGGCCGCGCCGAGTCCGAAGACGACGCGCGGGTCGTTGGAGGAAAGGTAGCTGCCCGCGGTCGTCACTTCGCGCACCTGCTGTCGCCCGCCCGCGTCCACGAGCGTGACGCGCGCGCCCAGCGCCGCGCGGTTGGGCTTCGCGCCCGCGAGGTTGAGTCCCAGCCAGTGGTTCTTCGTGCCCTCATTTCTGAGGACGACCGGCGAGCCGTCCAAGACCCCGACGACCACGTCCGTGTCGCCGTCGTTATCCAAATCGCCGAAGGCCGCGCCGCGCGCCGCCAGAGGATTCGTGAACGGCGGCCCCGCGGTCGCCGAGACGTTGACGAAGCCCTTCCCCGTGTTCCGCATCAGGAGCGGCGTCTGCTTGTACTTCAGGTAAGCGGAGGTCTTCTCTATCGTGTCGAGAACGTGTCCTTGTGCGACGAAGATGTCCGCGAGGCCGTCGTTATCCGCGTCCACGAAGCGCGCGCCCCAGCCCGAATTGAGCAGCGTGATTTGGCCCACGGCGGTCGTGTTCGTCGTATAGGTGAAAGAGAGGTCACCGTTGTTGCGGTAGAGCGGGTAGGTCTCGTTCGAGAGCGCCGTGATGAGGATGTCCGCCAGGCCGTCGTTGTCATAGTCGCGCGCGTCAACGCCCATCCCGGCGAACGTCTTCCCGTTCTCGTCGTAGCCCACGCCCGCGAACAGCGCCAAATCCTCGAACGTCCCGTCGCCCTTGTTGCGGTAAAGCTGCTGGCGCACGCTGTCGTTGGCGACGAGTACGTCAACGAAGCCGTCGTTGTCGAAGTCCGCGAAGGCGACGCCCAGGCCCTTTCCGTTCGGGTCCGAGATTTTTGCAGAGGCGGAAGCGTCCTCGAAGCTGCCGTCCGCCTTTTGGTGGAAGAGGACGTTGGACGCGCCCTTGAAATTGTCCGGGTGGCAGTAGGCGCGGAAGCCTGGGCGAAGCTCGCCGCAGTAGATGGAGCCCTTCTCGAAATCCCAGTCGGCGTAGCGCGCGACGAAGAGGTCCGGGCGGCCGTCGCGGTCGTAGTCGAGCCAGCCCGCGCTCGTGCTCCAACCATTCGCCGCGACGCCCGCGCGCTTCGTCGCGTCCTCGAACGTGCCGTCGCCGCGGTTGCGGTAGAGGATGTTGGAGCCGTAGGCGGTGACGTAGAGGTCCGTGAAGCCATCGCCGTCGTAGTCGGCGGCGGCCGCGCCCATGGAGTAGCCCTCGCCGCGCACGCCCGCCTTCTCCGTCGCGTCCTCGAATGTCCCGTCCGCCTTTTGATGATAGAGGCGGTTCCAGAATTTCGGGTCGCGCTTGTCGGGCGTCGCCCCTTTCGGCATGGGGTCGTCGAGACGCGCACCGTTCGTAAAGTACAGGTCGAGCCGGCCGTCGTTGTCGTAGTCGAACATTGCGACGCCGCCGCCCATTGATTCGAGCAGGTACTTTTGCGAAGTGGCGGAGGCCGCCTGCCTGAAAGCGATCTTAGTCTGCGCCGTGGCGTCCGCGAAGGTCACGGGCGAAGGTGCCTGCGGGCCGGGCGGGGGCGGCGTCTTCATGGTGTCGCCGCCGCCGTAAGAGCGCCCCGTGCGCTGCGGCGCGGGCGTCGGCGTCGGCGTCGGCGTTTGGCCCAGGGACGGTCGAGCGCCGATTAAGAGGAGTGTAAGGGCGGCCGCCGCAACGAAGCGCAGGCGGCCCGCGGCGGACTGACGAAAAAGCCTCATCTGAGAAAACCTGTGCCGACTATCTGTGTAAGGCCGGGGCGTGAGCGCGGACGTAGGCGTACGCGCCGACCCACACGGCACAATAAGCCACGACCGCAATCCAGAGCACGTCCGGCTTCATCCGGGGTGTGAAAACGGAGGCGAAACAGATCATGGCGGCCAACCCCCCGACCGCGCCGTAGCCCGCGCCGTCGAGCGCGGCCCGCCAGCGACCCTTCCCGGCGGCGATTCGCGGTATCAACATTCCGAGCGCCGCGCCCAAAGGTATGAATATCCAGGAGGTCATTAACAGGAGGCGGAGCATCAGAGTGGAGAAGAGGATTTGGATGCCCTCCGGGCCGACCGCCAGGGTAAGAAAGACTGCCGGGAAGAAGTAGGCCGCGACGAGCGCGATTGCCACACCGATGAGCGCGTTCCTGAGGTTCGTGTTTTTCATGATCTCAGCCCTTTCGTTTAGCGTCTGGACGCTCGCCGAGACGGTTCTTTGCCTCGTCGATCAACTGATTGTTCCGCTCGTACGAGAGCGAGGCTTCGTTTGCGTCGCCGAGTCGCGGCGGGTACTGGTGCGCGCCGTAAACCGGATAAGCCTCCGTGCGCAGGTGGGCCAGCGTGTGGTGTCCGCGGCGCGCGGCCCGCTCGTGTCTGAGGGCTGAGATGTCCAGGGGCGCGACGACGATCCTCTCGCCTGGGCCGGGGCTCGCCTGGGCCAGGATGCGGCCGTCGTAGTCCACGACCATGCTGCCGCCGGGCCAGGAGTACGGCGGATAGTGCTTGAGGCTCGCGCCCTGGTTGGCGGCGACGACGAAGGCAGTGTTTTCGAGAGCGCGGCAGCGGTTGACGACCGTCCACCAGTCCATCGGCTCGGTCGCGCCCCACGGGTCCATGTAGGCCGAGACGCGTATCAGAATCTCCGCGCCGTTCGCGGTCAGCTGGCGCATGGCTTCGGGGAACAGCCAATCGTAACAGATGGCGCAGCCGACGCGCCCGATGGGCGTGTCGGCGACCGGGAAGAGCGGCTCGTCGTAGCCCGCGAGGTCGTGCGGGCTCGCGTGCACTTCATAAGGAATCCATGTGTTCACCTTGCGGTACTTGTACAAAATCCCCTCTGGCCCAATCAGGCACGTCGCGTTGAAGACCACGTTGGGCCATTTCGGATCGACTTCGAGCATCGAGCCGCTCTGGACGTAGATGTCGTGCTCGCGGCACTTTTGTTCGAGCAGCTCTGTGTGCTCGTTCGGGATGCGCACGGCGAGCTTTTCGATCAACTCGGCCGCGGTCTGGAAGACCGGCGCGGCGTGCGCGAACTCGGGGAAGACGACGAGGCGCACGGGCAGAAAGGGCGCGGCCCCGGCAACGGCCGAGTCGATCATCGAGAGCATCCGCTCCGTGTTCGCGCGCATCTGCCTGCGCTCTATCGGGTTCGGCAAGTCCGTCTGACAAGCCGCCACTGAATACCTAATCAACTCCATAATTCACTCGTGCGACAGTTACTGACTCCCCCCTTTGCGGCTTCCGTCTTTCTTTATCTTTGCGCCTTTGCGCGAACCGTTTTTCTCGCAAAGGCGCAAAGAAAATCGGAAGCCGCAAAGGGTTGAGTGTGGGTGTCGAAACACGTTCTAAATTTTACCTGCGCCCTCCAGTGCCGGCCCGCGGCTGATTGATTTCGTTAACGAGGGCCGTCTCAATCGCCGGCACGGGCCAGGCGACGATGCGCGTGTCGTATCGCTCCATGCAGGCGCGGCGCTCCTCGGTCAGCGGGTACGCCTCGGGCGCGCTGTACGGGTAGCGCGTCATGCCGTGGAACGGGAGCGGCATGATGCGGTCGGGGCTCGCCGAGTTGATGTCCATCTCCTTGCTGAAGCCGTCGGAGTAGAGCAGGAACGTGCGCGTCCAGCCCGCGGGGAGCGGCGGCAGTTTGGTCGCGTCGAACGAGAGGCTGATTTCGTCGCCCGTGCGCGAGATGACGAAGAGGTCGTCCGTCTTCGTCAGCAGCTCGCGCACGTCGCCCTCGCGCGTGTAGCTGCCGGGGAAGACTTTCCACGGCGAGGCGGCCGAGACCGCTTCGTAATCGTAGCCGAAGGGCTCGCGCCCGTCCGGCGTCACCTCGCGTGAGTAGCCGCGCCAGCGCAAATTCGCGGACACGGGGTCGAGCGGCGTCAGCTCGAACTGCGTCTTGCCGTCGGAGGTGTCCACCAGAATCTGGTCCCAGTAGATTCTCATGCTCGTGACGATGCGGACCTCCCGGCTGCTCGATAAGAACTTGCCGGTCAGGTCAACCGTCACGGTCTGCGGGCGGCCGACGGGGATGCCTATGTCTTCGATAACCGTGCGCCAGCGGCCCCGCGCGTCTTTGACCTGGAGCGCGGGCAGCTTCGTTTCGAGTCCCGCATGCGAGGCGGCGACGTTGTCGCTCGAAAAGGCGTAATCGGTCCAGCCCGTCAGGAGGAGCAGCGTGCGAGCGTTTCTCTTCCGGCCGTCGTCGAGCTTCATCGTCAGCGTGTGCTCGCCCGCGTAACCGCGTATGCGCTCAAGCCTGAAGTCGTCCGGGTACTGGCGGTCTATTTTCGTGACGCGCGCGAGCACGTCGTGGCCGTGTTCGTCCACGGCCGTGAGCGGCGCGCGCGCGCCCCTGGTCGTGTAGAGCTTATCGGGGCGCGGCGGGCTCGTCATCCCCTCGTTCGGGTAGATTTCCGTGCTGGCGGGGTGCGCGACTGCTATCAATCGCAGGCGGTCAACGTAGAGCACCTCTTCCAACTCGTTCGTCACGCGCAACTCGAAACGCCCGTCGCGCTCCTTCAGCTGGTCGCCCCGGATGCGGACATACTCCACGGGGTCCGGCGTGTTGTAGCGGCCCGGCCCTTCCCAGTAGCCCATCTCGCCGCCGCCCATGAAGTCCGTGATGAACTCGAAACGCTCGCCGTTCCAAGTGTAAAGATAAGGACACGAGGACGGCTTGCGGTCCAGTTCGTTGACCGTCAGGGTGACAGGCTTTTTCGGGTCGGCCGACTTGCCCGCGAGTTCCGTCTCGGCCTGCACGATGCCGGCGGGCCAGAGGATGCGCACGGCGTCCGCGCCCGCGCGCTGGCCCAGGCCGAAGACCACGTCCGAAGGCGCGGGCGCAGGGGTCGCCGAATAAGTTTCCAGCTTCTGCACCAGGCTCCCGGCGCGCACCTCGATTTTGGCACCGACGCCGCTCCGGTTGCTGACCTTGCCGAACAGGATGACGCGCAGGTTGTGGTTACTGTTCCCGCCGTCGTTGCGCGCGATTCTCAAATCTCCATCGCTTGCGCGCAAGACTAAATCCATGTCGCCGTCGCCGTCCAGGTCGCCGGACGCGAGCGTGCGACTCGACGCGTCAACCTTCCCGGCCGCGGTCAGCTCGCCCGCGATCGCTTTCTCCGACACGTCCGCCCACTCGCCGCCCGTGTTGCGCAGCACGCGCAGGCCCGCGCTCGTCACCATCACGCAATCGAGCAGTCCGTCGTCATCGTAATCTAAAAACTGGACCACGCTCGCGCCCGTCGTCGCGGCCGGCGCGCTCGCGGTCTTAAATCTTCCCTGCCCGTCGCTCAGGGCGAAGAGGCCGGGGGCGTCCGCGCCCGCGAAGAGGAAGTCCGTGAAGCCGTCCTTGTTAACGTCGCCCGCCGCGACCGCCGTCCCGTGGCCCTGCGCGTCGAGGCCGACTTCCTTCGCCACGTCGCGGAAGCTGCCGTCGCGCTGGTTGCTGAAAAGCTCTGCGGGAGCGCCGTAGTTGACGACGAGCAGGTCAACGTCGCGGCGATTGTCGTAGTCCGTAGGGACCAGGGCCACCGAGTGATTCGCCGTGACGCCGACTCTGGACGCGGCGGTCACGTCCGTGAACTTCCCGCTGCCGTCGTTTCGGAGCACCAGTCCCGGCGCGCCAGCATAATCATCGGGAAGGCTGGGCTTGCTCGCGGTGGCGGGCTGCTTTGAAAGGTCAGCGAAGCCCACGACGACGATGTCCAGGTCGCCGTCGTGGTCTATGTCCACGAAGGCGGTCGAGATGGAGAGAGGCGTGTAGCGCGGGATGCCCGCGGCCGCCGTCGCGTCCGTGAATTTCCCGCCGCCGTCGTTGTGATAGAGCGCGCTCGCGCCGCCCGAGCGCAGGACGAACAGGTCCGGCTTCCCGTCGTTATCGTAATCGCCCGCCACGGCCCCGACGCCGTCGCCGCCCGCAGTCGAAGCCAGCGCGCCGGACTGTGCGGTCACGTCCGCGAACTTGCCGCCGTCGTTGCGGTAGAGTTGAAGCCCCGCAGGCGCGACCGACAGAAGATCGAGGTCGCCGTCTACGTCGTAATCGAAAAGAGTCGCGCTGCCGCCGAGCGCGCCGCCGGGCGCTCGCTTAGCTTCGACGGCCGCGCCCGCCTTCAAACTCGCGCCGCCCTTCGCCTCCGCCGGCGGCAACATGCTCGCGGTCGCGTCCGTGAACTTCACTGCCGGCACGGCGCGTTCGACGAGTCCGGGCTCCGCGCCTGTCGAGGCGACGGCCTCCGCGTAGCGGCCCTGCTCAAGATAGTTCTGCCCGATGATCGTGCCCGCGCCGCTCTCGCGCAGTTGCTGGAAACGCTTGATGAGTTGCGCGCCCTCCTCGCGCTGGTTGGCGCGCGTCAGCGTCAGGCCCAGGTTGTAAACGGCCGTGGCGTTGTACGGCTCGACGCTCATCGCCGTGCGGAAGGCGGCGATGGCCTCGGGGTATTTCTTCTGCTGCGCGTAGAGTTGGCCCACGTTGACGTTCGCGCCCGTGTCGCGCGGGTCAATCTTGAGGACGCGCTGAAAGGCCGCGACCGCTTCGTCCGGACGGTTGAGCGACTTGTAGATGAGGCCGAGGATGTAGGGCGGCTGCGGGGCGCTCGCGTCGGCCGCTATAGCCTTCTCCGCCTCGCGCTGGGCCCCGGCCAGGTCCGGCACGTTGAAGAGCGCGATGCTCAGGTTGATGCGCGCGAGGTTGAGCTTCGGGTCGAGCTGGAGCGCGCGCGTGAACTCGGCCGCGCCCTCCTTGTACTTGTACTGCTCCAGGAGCGCGACGCCCAGGTTATTCGCGCGGTAGGCGTCCTCGCGCGCCGCGGCCGCGCTCTTTTGCTCCGCAGGCTTGGTCTGCGTCAGGCCCCGGAAAGCTACGAGACTAAGCACGGAAATGACGGCTGCGAACAACAGAAGGCTTCGGAAAATTTTCATGACGGAGCTTGGCGGCGTGCGGCTTTCTTCTTTCGGAGACACCTGCGGACTCGTTCAAGGGAGACTTCGGAATTGTGAACAGTCACGGGCGCAGTATAGTCTGCGCTCCGGGGGTTTTCAAACTGCGGTCAGAAGACGCGCGCGGCCGCAGGCCAGAAGGGTTCGTTCATCCCCGCGGACCCTTTTTCTTGAAACTGTAATCAACCAGTTCCGAGCCGTACCGGAGCGTCGGCGTCTCCGTGAGCGTTTTGACGAGGCCGACGCCGGGCGCGTACCAAGTGGTTCTCGTCACGGCCGCGTCACCGTCCGTGACTTTGCTCACGACCTTCATGGCGCGGAACCTGCCGGCGGGCGTCGTCACGACCTCCGGGCCTGCGACGGTGCTGATCGTCAAGATGTCCTGCCCCGTCATCCCCTTCCCCTTCCAGGTCCATTTCGCGCCGGCGACGAGCGGGCTCTTCAGGAACTTGCGGGCGGGCTCGTGTTTGACCTCCATGCCCTCCTGCTCGGGGTTGGCCTCTCGCAGCATGAGCACCCAGCCCGGCGTCTTCGCGTACCAGGCATGGATTCTGATCCCGACCAGATGCTCCACCTGGTAAACCACAGTCCCGTCCGCCTGCCTCTCTTCGCCGAGGACTTTGACCGTGAACTCCGACTCGTCCTCGTCGTTGCGGTACGTCCACGAATCCCCGGCCCGCAGCGGGAAATAGTCGCGCGCGGGCGCGGCGGATTTTTGGGCCACGCCGGACGCCGCCAGGAGGAGCAGGAGAGAGGCCGAAGCCAGGAGCGTGCGAGCCTTCATCATTCATCACCCCTCGGCGCGCGTATCAGGCGGCGTACCAGAGCACCGCGAAGACGTGGCAGACGCTGCCCGCGAGGACGAACAGGTGCCAGACGCAGTGGCCGTAGCGCATGCGCTCGGCCGCGAAGAAAGCGACGCCCGAGGTGTAAGCCACGCCGCCCGCCGCGATCCACACCAGCCCCGAAATTGGCACAGTGGACAACACGGGCCGCACCGCTATCAGGATGAGCCAGCCCATCGCCAGGTAGAGACACATGGAGAGCCGCGGGCACCTCGTCCCGCTGACGGCTTTTAAGACCACCCCGAAAATCGCCATCGACCAGATGAGGGCCAGGAGCGTCCAGCCCCACGCGCCGCGCAGCACGCCGAGCGTGAAAGGCGTGTACGTCCCGGCGATCAAGAGGAAGATGGCCGCGTGGTCGAAGAGTTGGAAGACGCGCTTCGCCTTGTTCTGCGGCAGGGCGTGGTAGAGAGTGGAAGCCAGGTAGAGGAGCACGAGGGTCGCGCCGAAGACGCTCGCGCCGACGACGTTCGCCCGGTCACCCCGGCGGACGGCCGCCGCGATGAGAAACGGCATGGCGGAAAGCGCCAGCAACAGCCCGACGCCGTGCGTCACGCTGTTGGCAATCTCTTCGCCGAGCGTCTGCGAGCGCGGGCACGGCGCAACAGATTCGTTCATGATTATCTCTCCCGTAAAGAGATCAAGTCTCCTGATGCTGATAGCTGGCTGCGGTCGGCTCGGTGTCGTGCTCCAAGCCCAGGACCGTCAAGGTGCGGTGGACTGCCTCGACCACTTCGGGGTCCGTCGGGTCGCGCGGGCGTTCGAGTTGGAGGTCCAGCACGCAGCGTATGCGGGCGGGCCTCTCCGAGAGCACGACGACGCGGTCTGCGAGCTGCGCGGCCTCTTCTATGTCGTGCGTCACCAGCACGACCGTGCGCGGGCGCTCGCCCAGGAGCCGGACCAGTTCGCGCCGGAGCCGCAGGCGCTTCAGGTAATCCAATGAGGAGAAAGGCTCGTCCAAAAGCAGCGTGTCCGTGTCGCCCGCGAGCGCGCGCGCCAGTTCTACGCGCTGGCGCATCCCGCCCGAGAGCTGGTGTGGGTAAGAGCCCTCGAAGCCTTCGAGCCCGATGAGCGCAAGCATCTCTTTCAGCTCGCGAGTGCGCGCCGCCTCGTCCCTGAAGTGGCGCAAGCCCATCCCTATGTTCTCGGCCACGGTGCGCCAGGGGAAGAGCCCGTCCTGCTGATAGACCATCCGCACGCGGCCGCGGCTGACGACGCGCCCCTTGTCCGGCTTATCGAAGCCCGCCAGCAGGTTGAGCAGCGTCGTCTTGCCGCAGCCCGACGGACCCACGACGGCGACGAACTCGCCCAGGTTGATGTCGAGCGAGAAGTCCTTTAACACTTCCACGCCGCCGAACGAGCGCGAGACTGATTCCAGGCTGAGCGGTTTATCGTTCATAGCCCCAACGGATGCTCGGAATTTTTGTGAGCTGCAAGAGCAGGCGGTCAATGACGACGCCGATCAGCCCGATGACGATCATGTTGACGACCAGGAGGTCAACGCGCAGGCCGTTGCGCGAGTCCCAGATGGCGAAGCCCAGCCCGTCCTGCCCCGCGATCATCTCGGCGGCGACGACGACGACCCACGCGAGCCCCGCCGTGATGCGCAGGGCCGTGATGACCTGCGGCACGATGGCCGGCAGTGTGACCTTCGTCAAAAGCTCCGCGCCCCTGTAGCCGTAGTTCTCTGCGACGCGGAAGAAGACGGCCGGGATGCTCGCCACGGCCGCAATCGTCGCCAGCACGAGCGGGAAGAAGGACGCCATGAAGATGAGAAAGATGGCGGGCTTGTCGCCTATGCCGAACCAGAGAATTGCGAACGGAATCCAGGCGAGCGGCGACAGGTTGCGGAAGAAATTGACCGTCGGCAGGAGCGCCGCGCGGGCGCGCGCCTGGTGCCCCAGCATCAGCCCCACGGGGATGCCGAGCGCCACGGCGAGCGCGAACCCCGCCGTCACGCGGAAGAGCGAAGCAACCAGATCATCCAACAGCCGCCCGGCCCCGAACTCTTCGACGAACCCGTGCGCCACCGCCTGCGGCGACGGGAACGCGGACTCGGGATAGATGTTGAGCCGCGCCAGCAGCGCCCACAGCGCGACGAGCAGGACGACGACGACGAGAGGGAGCAGCCTGCGGGTCTTCGAGGGTAATTTCTCTTCCTTCATTCAGCTTTTAAATTTCTGATTCACTACGCAAGCTCTGTATTAACGTACCTCTTTGCGCCTTTGGTTTTTCTTTCCCGACGCCTCCAGCGAGAAAAAGCATTTCACGCTGGAGGCGCAAAGGGAATACTTAAGGCGCAAAGACCGGCTCGTTTCTGCCAACCTTCCTGGTATGTTATAACATGAATTTGTTAAGTAAGAAGTAAGGGCGGCGCGCGGGCTGCTGCCGCAAGCGCGCCGTCACACACACTCCGAAAGTAAACTCTGTCAATGCTCTCTCGTCCAGTCGGCCGTCGCAACTTAAGCATTCATTTCGTCCTTCTATTGCTCGCGGCCTGCGGCCTCGCGGGCTGCAAGAGCGCGCCGAAGCTCCCGGCCACAGGCTCGAAGGAGTACAACGACACGGTTCGCGCCTTTTACGTCGGCCTGGCCGCGCTCCAGGTCGGCGACGACGTGCGCGCCGAGAGCGAGTTGACCAGGGCCACGCAGCTCGCGCCGGACGAGCCCGCGTCCTGGGCCAATCTTGGGCTGCTCAGCCTGCGCCAGCGCAACCTCGACGCGGCCGGCGAGCGTTTGGAAAAGGCCCGCGCACTCGCGCCCGACAGCTCGAAACTAAACGTCCTCGTCGCCATCCTCGAAAGCAACCGCGGGAAATTGACGGAGGCGGCGACCGCCTTACGTAAGGCCATCGAACTCGACCCGAAGAACCTGCGCGCGCTCTACATGCTCGCCGAAGAGACGGAGCGGCAGAATGATGAGGCGAGCGCCGCCGAAGCCCAAAAGCTCTTCTCCGGGATTCTTGAAGTACAGCCCGACAACCTCGCCGTCCAGCTCGAAGTGACGCGCCTCGCCGCCAAGCGCAACGACGCGGAGACCCTGAAGAGCACGGTCGCGCGCCTGAGCGAACGCGCGGCGGCGTGGCCTCCCGAAGTCCAACAGCAGTTCAAGGCTTTGCAGGACGCGACCTCGGGCGGCGACACTCACGCCGCCGCCACGCGCGTCGCTTTCTTACGCAACGTCCTCGTCCGTGTCGCCGAATATCGCACGAGCCTCGCTGCCGTCAAGACGCAGCCCGGCGAAGACGCCGAGCCTTTCACACAGTTCCTGCTTCTCGAAAACCCGGTCTTCCAGCCCGCCCCGCCCGACGAGTCACTCGCTTTCAACGCCGAGCCCATCCCAGAATTTCAAAACGGCAAATGGAATTGGGTCGGCGCTATCTCACTCGACGGCGAAGGCGAGCCGATTGTCGTCGTCGCTAACGGCAAAGAGGTGAAGACGGCTTCGGGCGCGACGCTTCCCTTCCCCGGCGGCCCACAGGCCACGCCTCCGGCGGAGCATGGTGTCCTCGCCGTAGATTTCAATTACGACTTCAAGACCGACCTCGTCCTCGCGGGCGCGGGCGGCGTCAGACTCTTCAGGCAGGACGCGCCGGCCAAATTTTCAGACGTGACGGCTCAGACCAAGCTGCCTCCCGCTTTGACCGGCGCGGCCTACACGGGCGCGTGGGCCGCCGACACGGAGGCCGACGGCGACATGGACATCGTCCTCGGCACTTCCGGCGACACGCTCGCGCTCAGGAACAACGGCGACGGCACGTTTCAGGAAATCAGACCGTTCGCCAATTCGACGGGCCTTTACGACTTCATCTGGGCGGACGTTGATGCGGACGGCGACGCCGACGTGGCGACGCTCGACTCTCAGCGCGCGCTTCAGGTTTACGAGAACGAGCGCGGCGGTCAATTCCGCGCGCGCACGATGCCGCCCGACATGCAGAGGGTCGAGGCGATGAGCGCCGCCGACGTGAACAACGACGGCAAGCTCGATCTACTGTTGGTGAACTTAGAGGGCGGAATCCGCCGCCTCTCTGATAAGAACGAAGGGCGTGAGTGGGAGACGGCAGAGCTTGCGCGCCCGCCGTCTCGAACTTCCACAGAGGCATCGTTCCGTCTCTTTGCCGCGGACGTTGACAATAACGGCGGCCTCGACCTGATTTTATCTAAGGACATCTTAGCCCCGCTTCCGAACCTGATTCACTGCCCCCCTTCCTGCCCTGAACAATTCATCTGGCTCGGCGACCAGAATGGTCAATTCAAATTACTGAACACACCGGCCCCGGCGGCCATTTCATCTGTCGCCGACGTAAACGCAGACGGGCGGCTTGACCTGCTCGGGCTCTCGGCGGACGGACTCTGGAATCCGGTTCGACTAATCAACCGCGGCCCGAAGAATTACCACTGGCAGAAGGTGCGCCCGCGCGCCAAGCAGGCCGTCGGCGACCAGCGCATCAACTCTTTCGGCGTCGGCGGCGAGATGGAGATTCGCTCGGGCCTCCTCGTGCAGAAGCAGCTCATCACCGGCCCGCTCGTGCACTTCGGTTTGGGCGAGCAGACGAATGCTGACGTGATCCGCATCGTGTGGCCCAACGGGTCCGTGCGCGCCGAGTTCGACTTGAAGGCCGACCAGACGATTACGGCCGAACAGAGGTTGAAGGGCTCGTGCCCGTTCCTCTTCGCCTTCGACGGCCATGAGATGAAGTTCGTTAAGGACGCCGTGCCGTGGAGTTCGGCGATTGGGCTGCGCATCAACACGCTCGGCACGGCGAAGGTTGAGGCGACCGAAGAGTGGTACAAGATTAACGGGGACCAGCTCGCCCCGCGCGACGGCTACTACGATTTGCGCGTCACGGGCGAATTGTGGGAGACCTACTATTACGACCAGCTCTCGCTCGTCGTCGTTGACCACCCCGCCGGCACGGACATCTTCGTGGACGAGCGTTTCGTCATTCCTCCGGCGAAGCTCGCCATCACCACCGTCTCCACGCCGCACAAAATCGCGAGCGCGACGGACGACAACGGGCAGGACGTGACGCCGGTCGTCAGCGAGCTGGACGGAAAATATCTGGACACGTTCGGGCGCGGGCAGTACCAGGGCATCACGCGCGACCATTACGTCGAGCTTGACCTCGGCCCGGACGCGCCCGCGAGCGGCCCGCTCTATCTCGTCGCGCGCGGGTGGATGCACCCCACGGATTCATCCATCAACGTCGCCGTCAGCCAGGGCCAAAACTACAGGGCCGCGCCCTTGAGTCTGGAAGTGCCGGACGGGCGCGGCGGCTGGGCGGTCGCCAACCCGAACATGGGTTTCCCGGCCGGGCGCAACAAGATTTGTCTCTTCGACCTGACGAACGCTTTCCGGCCCAACACGCCGCGACGCTTGCGCCTGCGCACGAACCTCGAAATCTACTGGGACAAGCTCGAATGGGCCGCCGGATTGCCCGGCGCACAGCTCAAAACCACGCGCCTCGACCCGTTCGTCGCCGACCTGCACTACCGCGGCTACTCCGTCATCAACCAGCGGGACGCCTCTTCGCCGCAGATACCTGATTACAACCGCATCAGTTCGTCGAAACAGGTCTGGCGCGACCTCATCGGCTACTACACGCGCTTCGGCGACGTGCGCGAGTTGCTCCAAAAAGCGGACGACCGCTACGTGATTATGAACGCGGGCGACGAGATGACGTTCCGCTTCAAGGAGCAGCCCGCGCCGCCTTCCGGTTGGGTGCGCGACTACCTGATCGTCGGCGACGGGTGGATCAAGGACGGCGACTTGAACTCGACCTTTTCCAAAACGGTTCTTCCCTTGCCTTACCACGCGGTGCAGGAATACACTAAGCCTCCTGCCGAGCTAGAGGATGAAGAGGTTTACCGTCAGCATCCCGAAGACTGGCAGACATACCACACGCGTTACGTCACGCCAGAGGTTTTCCAGAACGCATTGAGGCCCCGTAAGTAGAGATATGCGCCGCAGCAGTATTGCCCGAATTTTGCTCGTCGTCTTCTTCGCCGCGCTCCTGGCGACGCCGCTCGTCATCAAGTGGCTCTCGAACAGGAAGGGCGCGGCCGCTTCAGCCGACAAACAGGCCGCGCTCTCGCGCTACGGCTTTGCCCTCGAAGAGGTCGCTAAAACTTCCGGCATAGACTTCAAGCACCAGGCCCCGACGCTCGACCCGAAACTGGACCACATCATGCCGCAGGTCGCCTCGATGGGCGCGGCCGTCTCCGTCGTTGACTTCGACCGCGACGGCTGGCAAGACCTCTACGTCACCAACAGCGGCGAGGGCTCGAAGAACTGTCTTTATCGCAACCTGTCGGACGGCAAGTTCAAGGACGTAGCCCCGGAGCTGGGGATAGCGGACGTGAACCAGCCGGGCACGGGCGTCTCGATGGGCGCGGTCTGGGGCGACTACGACAACGACGGCTACGAAGACCTCTTCCTTTACAAGTGGGGCCGGCCGGAGCTTTTTCACAACGACGCGGGCCGCGGCTTCACGCGCGCGACCGAGGGCGCGGGCCTGCCAGGTTGGGTCAACGCCAACACGGCAATCTGGCTCGACTACGACCGCGACGGCCGCCTGGACCTTTTCCTCGGCGGCTACTACCCCGAGACCGTGGACCTCTGGCACCTGACGACGACGCGCATGATGCCCGAGAGCTTCGAGTACGCGCGCAACGGCGGGCGCAAGTACCTCTTCCACAATTTGGGCCAGGGCCGCTTCGAGGAGGTCAGCGAACAGCTCGGCATCAACACGCGCCGCTGGGCGCTCGCCGCCTCGGCCGCCGACCTGCGCGGCACGGGCTACCCGGACCTCTTCATCGCCAACGACTACGGCGTCGCCGAGCTGTTCTTCAACCGCGACGGGAAAAAGTTTGAAGAGGTGGGCGAGCGCACCGCCGTCGGCCACGCGCCGAAGAGCGGCATGAACGCCGCGTTCGGCGACGTGCTCAACCAGGGCAAGCTCAGCATCTACGTGTCGAACATCTCCGAAGAGGGGGTGCTGCTCCAGGGCAACAATTTGTGGGTTCCCCGCGAAGGCACGGAGGGCGACGCACTCGTCTACGACAACCTGGCGCGCGACATGGGCGTCGAGCTTGGCGGGTGGAGCTTCGGCGCGCAGTTCGGCGACTTGAACAACGACGGGACGCTCGACCTTTACCTGGTCAACGGCTACGTCTCGGGCGAGAAGGGGTCGAACTACTGGTACGACTTCTCGAAAATTTCGGGCGGCAACAGCGCCATCATCGCCGACGCCGCCTACTGGCCGCCGATGCGCGGGCGCAGCCTCTCCGGCTACCAGCAGAAAAAGATTTGGCTCAACGACGGCGCGGGCCGCTTCACGGAAGTGGCACAGGTCGTCGGCGCGACGGACGCCTTCGACGGGCGCTCGGTCGTCAACGCGGACCTCTGGAACCGCGGCGCACTCGACGTAATCGTCGCCAACCAGCGCGGGCCGCTCCTGCTCTACAAGAACACGGCCGCGCCCGAGAACAAGTGGGTCGAGTTCGAGCTGGAGGGGACCGCGAGCAACCGCAGCGCCATCGGCGCGCAGGTCACCGTCTACTGGAACAATCAGCGGCAGGTGCAGGAGGTCTCGGGCGGGAGCGGCTTCTGCGCGCAGAACCAGCGGCGGCTCCACTACGGGCTGGGCAAGGGCGCGCAGGTCGAACGGGTTGTCATCCGCTGGCCTTCGGGTAAAATGCAGGAACTCGGGTCGGTCGAAGTCGGCAAGATAAATAAAGTGAAGGAGCCCGCATGAACCCGGAGCTAACAGCCCCCGTCAACTCCGCGCAGACGACGGCCGCCACGGCGGGGAAGAGACGCCCCGCCTGGCTCAGCTTTGACAACCGTTACCTGCCGCCCGTCTTCATTACTTTCATCCTGCTGGTCGGCCAATTCGTCGGCTCCATCCTGGAGAGCTACGAGAAGACGCTGCTCGCCATCGTCTCCGCGATTGCGGCGGAGCTGATCCTCGGCCGCCTCTTCACGGGCAAGTGGCCGCACCTGGCGAGCGCCTACATCACGGGCATCAGCGTCGGCATCCTCGTGCGCTCTCCCGCCGCGTGGCCTTTCATGTGGGTCAGCGTCCTCTCGATTGCCTCGAAGTACGTGCTGCGCGTCAGGGGCCGCCACATCTGGAACCCGTCGAACTTCGGCATCAGCTCGATGCTGTTTCTGGCCCCGTTCATGGGGGCAACGCTGAGCGTGCAGTGGGGCAACAATTTCACGGCGATGCTCGTCATCTGGACGCTCGGCGCGCTCATCATCTACAGGCTCAAACGCTTTCACATCAGCGCGACCTACGTCGCGTCCTTCTTCTTCTTCGCGTTCCTGAGAAGCCTGATCACGGGGCACCCGTTCCAGGCTGAGATAGCGCCGATCACGGGCCCGATGTACCAGCTCTTCGTCCTCTTCATGATTACGGACCCGAAGACGACCGTGCGCTCGAAACTGGCCCAGTGCGCCGTCGCCTTCTCGGTCGCCCTGGTCGAGTTTATCCTGCGGCTCATGGAGGTCGTGCACGCGCCCTACTACGCGCTCTTCCTCGTCGGCCCGGCGGCCATCCTCATCGAAATCTGGCTGACCCCGCGGAAAAGTAATGATGAACGATGAATGATGAATGATGAATTAAAAGGCAGTCGTCTTTAATTCATCATTCATCATTCCGCATTCATCGTTCATCATTTCTGTGCTCGTTTGACATCTTCGGTCCCGGCCCATAACATGCGCGGACGGCCTGCACCCGAAGCGAAAAGGCTTAAGCTCTACGAACGAAAGCACCGGAGTGTTAATGATGGCAGATAACGATCCAGTAATTTCCAATCAGGAAACGATTAAGTCGAACCAGGAAGAGATCAAGCGCAATCAGGAGCAGATTAAGGCCAACCAGGAAGAGATCAAGGCGAACCAAGCCAAGCTCGACCAGATTCTCGCCAACCAGGCGCGCATGGAAGAGAATCAGCGCGCGATTCTCGACAACCAGGAGAAGATTCTGGCGAAGTAGGCCGCGCATTTCATCCCCGCACACAAACAGGTTGAGCCCCGCAGGGCGACAGAAATTCTTGCCGCTCCCGCGGGGCTTAATTAACGAATCATGGCGCTATATCTTAAGATGAGTAAGTTGCGATTCCCCCGAATCATTTGCCTCCCCGTCATCATCCTCCTCCTGACGCTCTCGGCCTGCAAGAAGGACGCGACGCAGGAGGCCACGGTCAACGCGACCGCGCCCGAGGAGCAGGCCGCGACGCAGGGCGCTGGCCTGCAAGCGCCCGCAACCGCCGACGCGCCGCGCCCGTCCGGCCCCGTCGAGTTCACGGACGTGACGGCCGAGGCCGGGATTCGCTTCAAACATAACAGCGGCGCGTTCGGCAAGAAGTACATGCCCGAGACGCTTGGCCCCGGCTGCGCATTCCTCGACTACGACAACGACGGCTGGCAGGACGTGCTGCTCGTCAACTCCGCGAACTGGCCCGAGAAGAAGGGCGCGAAAACTTTCCTCGCCCTCTACCACAACAAGAAGGACGGAACCTTCGAGGACGTGACGACTGCTTCGGGCCTCGCCGTCGAGATGTACGGCCTCGGCGTCGCGGCCGCCGACTACGACAACGACGGGCTGACAGACATCTACATCACGGCCGTCGGCCCCAACCACCTCTTCCGCAACCTGGGCAACGGCAAGTTTGCGGACGTGACGGCGAAGGCCAATGTGGGCGACCCTAGTTTCTCCACGAGCGCCGCGTGGTTCGATTACGACAAGGACGGCAAGCTGGACCTCTACGTCTGCAACTACGTCGAATGGTCCGTGGAGAAAGACCAGCCCTGCACGCTCGACGGCAAGAACAAGTCTTACTGCACGCCGCAGTCCTACAAGGGCCAGACCTCCACGCTCTACCGCAACCGCGGCAACGGCACCTTCGAGAACGTCACGGAGCGCGCGGGGCTGAACGACCCGAGCGGCAAGGCGCTCGGCGTCGCCGTCTTCGACTACAACAACGACAACTGGCCCGACCTCTTCGTCGCGTGCGACACGGAGCCGAACAAGCTTTATAAGAACAACGGCAACGGCACGTTCACGGACGAAGGCATCGCGGCCGGCGTGGCCTTCAGCGAGGCCGGCACGCCGCGCGCGGGGATGGGCGTGGACACAGCCGACTACGACGGCTCCGGCCGCCAGGGCATCGTCATCGGCAACTTCACGAACGAGAGCATGGCGCTCTACCGCAACGATGGCACGGGCCTCTTCACGGACGAGGCCGGGGCCTCCGGCATCGGCAAGATGTCGGCGCAGTCTTTGACCTTCGCCACCTTCTTCTTCGACTACGACCTCGACGGCCTGCCCGACATCTTCGCCGCCAACGGCCACGTCTCCGACGACATCTCCGTCGTCCAGCCGAACGTCAAGTACCAGCAGCCGCCGCACGTCTTCCACAACAGGGGCAAGAAGAAGTTCGAGGAGGCGACCGCCAAACTCGGCAAGGCCATCCAGCGCGCCATCGTCGGGCGCGGCGCGGCTTACGGCGACTATGACAATGACGGCGACCTGGACCTGCTCATCACGGCGAACAACGGCCCGGCGCGCTTGTTGAGGAACGACAACGGGAACCAAAACGACCTGCTGCGCGTCCGCGCGGTCGGCTCGAAGTCGAACCGCGACGGCATCGGGGCGAAGGTGACTTTGAAAACGCAGGCGGGCGGGAAACTGCTAAGCGTGGTCAAGACGGGTTCGAGCTACTGCTCTCAGAGCGAGCTGCCGCTGACTTTTGGTTTAGGCAAGGCGGACCCGGCTAAGGGCATGACGCTCGAAGTCGCCTGGCCCAGCGGCCAGACGGAAATCTTCCAGGAAGTGAAGCCCAACCAGAGCATCATTATCCAGGAGGGCAAAGGCATCGTCTCGGCCGCGCCCGTCGTCTTCGTCAAGCCCGCGCAGCAGCCGTCACCATCGCCGACGCCCGCGCAGTAGAGAGCTTTTATCCCCGCAGGGGATGAACGTGAGAGCCGTGGGCGGCGCACTCCGAGCGCGCCGCCCACGGCTATTTTATGTGACCCCTTCGGGGTTGGCGAAAGTAAGCGACCCGTCTCTGCCGCCATTAACTGGGCTTGTTGTCCACACGGGCCAACTCATTGTTATAATCCGCCCGATTAACATCGCTCATCTTTCCGAGGGGCCGACTTTTATGGAGCTTTGGCAGCTGCGCACTTTCCGTGTCGTGGCCGAGACCCTGAATTTCACGCGCGCGGCCGAGCGTCTGAACCTGACGCAGTCGGCCGTCAGCCACCAGATCAAGGCCCTGGAGTTGGAACTCGGCGAGCCGCTTTTCATACGCGCCAAGCGCGGCGTCAAACTCTCCGAGGCGGGCAAGGCCGCGCTCGAATACGTCGAGCGCATACTCGACGACGCGCAGGCCCTGAAGGAGCGCGTCTCGGGCGGCTCGCACGAGCCCGTCGGCCGCGTGCGCGCGGCGGCCGCGACCCAAGCCTTTGTGCACCTCTTCGCCCCGCTCTTCGAGTCCTTCATGCGCGCCCACATGGGCGTGGAGCTTTCGTTCCGCACGACCGTCTCGACCGACCAGACGTTGACAGACATACTGAACGGCGCGGCCGACGTGGGCTTCGCGTCCATGCCCGTTTACTCGCCGACGCTTCAGGTGACGGAGTTGTTCGAGGACGAGTTGGTCCTGGTCGTCGGGCGCGGGCACAAGTTGGCGGCGAAGGCCGAGGCGACGGTCGAGGAGGTCAGGCGCGAGCGCCTGATTCTCTTCGAGCGCGGCGCTTCGATCCGCCGCGCGACGGACAATTTTTTCGAGCGCATGGGCGTGCGGCCCGAGCTGGCGCTCGAATCGAACGACACCTACTTCATCAAGCTGATGGTCGAGCACGGGGTGGGGATTTCGCTCCTCCCCGGCTGGGCCGTGCGCGACGAGGTCGTCTCGGACCGCCTCGCGCGGCTCAGGATCGAAGGCCACAGCCTGCGCCGCTCCGTCGCGATGGTCTCGCTCGGGAGCTTCCAGCCCTCGCCGACGCGCGCCTTCCTCTCCTACATCCTGCGCCACAAGGAGAGCCTTCAGGAGATGGCGAAGCTCGATGACTAGGGGAGAAATTTTTTGTCTTGTGTGTTTGGAGGCTGGAACTTAGCGCAGAGACGCAGAGGACGCAGAGGGGGCGCAGAGAGTTGAGCATGAGCGGACATATGCGTCTCTGCGGTGAGTCTTAATGGCCTAAACAATTCATGCACGAAAAAATCTTTTCCCTTATACAATCTCTTCGGAGGCGCACGTTGCAGACGAGCCGCGGGAAACTTCTTCTGACCTGCTTGCTCCTTCTCTTCTCCCTCGTCGCCGGAGTCAGAGCCCAGATGAGTGTCGCGCCCGTACCGAAATTCGAGCTGAAGAAGAGCGGCCCCGAGTTTGAGCGCCGGACTCAGGCCGGGAGCTTCTTCGACGTGGTGGGCCGCAGGTCCGCTATCGCCGGCTACGAGAACCGCGCGCTCGAAGCGTGGGTCTATCCGCTGAAAATTCTGGACGACTTCCGCCTCACCTTCCGCCTGCAAGGCTACCCGCTGGACATCAACGGCCCCGACATCATGACGACCATCAGCGTGCGGCCCGAGGCGACCGTCCTGACTTACACGCACGCCGCTTTCACCGTCCGCCAGCTCATCTTTGCGCCCGTGGACGAGCCGGGCGTCGTCATGCTCCTCGATGTCGAGAGCGTCCTGCCGCTCTCGATCACCGTCTCGTTCCGCCCGCGCCTCAAACTGATGTGGCCCGCGGGGCTGATGACCGGCAACCTCTACTGGGACGAGAAGGCGAAAGTTTATAGCATCACGGAAGAGACGCACCGCTTTGCCGGCGTCGTCGGCTCGCCGCTGGCGCGCGACGTTTCCGTGATGCCCTACCAGGAGGAGCCGCGCGACGTGCCGGCGCAGTTCGTCGTTGACGTGCCGGCCGAGACGGCCGAGACCCACTTCATCCCCATCGTCATCGCGGGAAGCGTCGAAGGCCGCGCGAAGGCCATAGAGAGTTACGACCACCTCATTCAGAACGCGCGCGAGCTTTACGAGAAGAACGTCGCGCATTATTCGACGCTGCTCAGGGAGACCGTCCAGGTCTCGACGCCGGACGAGCGGCTGGACGAAGCCTTCGTGTGGGCCAAAATCGGAATTGACAAAGGTGTCGCGACCAACCCGTTCCTGGGCACGGGCCTGCTCGCCGGCTTCCGCACCTCGGGCGAGAGCGAGCGGCCCGGCTTCGCCTGGTTCTTCGGGCGCGATTCACTCTGGACGGCGCTCGCGCTCGACTCCTACGGCGACTTCGCCACGACGCGCGCCGCGCTCGAATTCCTCAAAAAATTCCAGCGCGCCGACGGCAAGGTTCCGCACGAGATTTCACAGAGCGCGAGTTTGATCCCCTGGTTCACCGACTACCCTTACCCCTGGGCCAGCGCCGACGCCACGCCGCTCTACGTCATCGCGCATGCGGACCTCTGGCGCGCGACCGGAGACCTGGAGTTTCTCAAAGCCAATTGGGACTCGATTCAGAAAGCCTACCGCTTCACGGCCGCGACCGACACGGACGCGAACGGACTTGTCGAGAACACGCGGTTCGGCCACGGCTGGGTCGAAGGAGGCGCGCTCTACCCGCCGCACGAAGAGATTTACATGCAGGGCCTCTGGGTCGAAGCCTCGCGCTCAATTGCGGAATTGGCACAGGTAATGAAAGACGAGAAGCTCGCGCAAGAGGCCGCCGCCAACGCAGAGCGCACGCGCGAGGCCGTCGAGAAGACTTACTGGCTGGACGCGCGCGGCTTCTACGCCTTCGCCACCTCGCAGCCGAGCACGGGGCCGCGCGAAGCGGACCCCGGCCCCAACCGCGGGCGGCGTCAGGAGCGCATGAACGAACTGGACAAGTCTCGCCTGATTGACGAAGACACCGTGTTGCCCGCCGTCCCGCTCTGGTGGCGCGTGCTCGAAGACGAACGCGCGCAAGGCCAGATTGACCACCTCGGCTCGAGCGCGATGACCGCGGACTGGGGCGCGCGAATCCTCTCCAACCAGAGCGCGCTCTACGACCCGCTCTCATACCATAATGGCTCCGTCTGGCCGCTCTTCACGGGCTGGGCCGCCATGGGCGCGTATCGCTACGGCCGCCCGCACGTCGGCCGCCAACTGCTCAACGCCAACGCCTCGCTCACCTACGCGAACGCGCTCGGCTACGTCACCGAACTGCTCTCGGGCGACTTCAACACGCCTTTCGGCCGCTCCTCTCATCATCAAATCTGGTCCGAGGCGATGGTGGCGACGCCGCTGCTGCGCGGCCTGCTGGGGATAGAGGTGATAGACGGCGGACAAACGCTTCGCTTCGCGCCGCAGCTCCCGGCCGACTGGAACAATGTGGTCGTGAAGAACGTCCGCGCGGGCAAGTCGCAATTCGATTTCAAGCTCGAACGCACCGAGCGGCGTCTCACGGTCAACGTCGCGCGGCGCGAGCTTGAAGCGGAGAAGAGCGGGGCGCGCAGGCGCTACCCGAAGATAATCGTCGCCCCGGCCTTCCCGCTCGACGCGCGCGTCCGCAAAGCCACCGTCAACGGGCGCAGCGCGACTTTCACGGTGCACGAGACGGGCGACAGGCAATTTGCCGAAGTCGTCATCAACGAAGCCGCGCCCTCCGTGCAAATCGTCTTCACGTACGACGAAGGGACGGACGTTTACGTCGAGCCCGAACCGCTTCGCCCCGGCGCGTCGAGCCAGGGACTGCGCGTCCTGCGCTCGCAGGCGGACTCCGGCAGCCTGCGCCTCGTGCTCGAAGGTCTGGGCGGGCGCACCTACACACTCAACGCGCGCACGCCACACCACCTCGCGGATACGGACGGCGTCAAGGTCAAACATGAAGGCGACGACGACGAGCCGCAGCGCCTCATCATCACCTTCGACGGCCCCCCCGGCGCTTACGTCCGGCGCGAACTCGTCATCCCGTTCAAAGACGCTGGCTAAAAGGCCATTCCAAAAGTTTGACTCAACACCTTTGCGACTTTGCGCCTTTGCGTGAGGAATTAGTCTCTCGCAAAGGCGCAAAGGCGCAAAGAAACAGCAAGTCGTGTGGCGCGCTTGCTTACGGCACGGGCTTGCCGTCGAGGTCGCGCGCCTCGACCGAGCCGAGGTTGAGCTTCTGAAGCTCGGGCTCAATCTTGCTGCGGTCGCCGACGGCGACGACGACCGTCGCGTCGGGCTTCAGGTATTTCTCCGCCACGCGCTGCACGTCGGCGGCCGTCACGGCGTCAATGCGCGCGGGCAGCGTGCTGTAGAAGTCCTGCGGCAGGTCGTAGATGAAAAGGTCGCTGATCGTCCCGACCGTGCGCCCCGTGGTCTCGAACAGCCCGGCTAGCGACCTGGCGAAAGAGTCCTTAGCGACCTTCAACTCTTCGTCGGTCATGCGCGTCGAGCGCATGCGTTCGATCTCGCTGAAGACCTCTTTGACGGCAGGTGCCGTGACGTTGGTGCGGACCCCGCTGCCGGTGTAGAAAGGCCCCTGGCCGCGCCGGTACTCGAACGCGGAGAACGCCCCGTAAGTGTAGCCGTTCTTCTCGCGCAGGTTCATGTTGATGCGGCTCGAAAAGAGTCCGCCGAGGCCCAGGTTCATCACTTCGAGCGGCACGTAATCGGGGTTCGAGCGGGCGACGCCGACGTGGCCTATGCGGAGCGCGGTCTGCGGCGCGCCCGGCTTGTCCACGACGACGATGCGCCGCGCGCCCGCCGCGTCAACTTCGGGGCGCTTGATTGACGGCGCTTCCCCCGTCCAGCCGCCGAAGTATTTTTGGGCCAGGTCGCGCAGCTCCTTCTCCGTGATGTCGCCCGCGACGACGAGCGCGGCGTTGGTGGGGACGTAGCCGGCCTTCCAGAAGTTGACCATGTCGTCGCGCGTGATCGCCTTGAGCGAATCGGTCGTGCCGAGTTCAATGAAGCCGTAGGGGTGCTTGTCGCCGTAAACGGCGTTGTTGAAGACGCGCGCGGCGAGCGCGTTCGGGTTGTCGCGCTGCTGCTGGATGAGCGTCAGGCGCGTGTTACGCACGCGGTCAATCTCCTTCTGCGGGAAGGCTGGATTGAGCGCCACGTCCGACATCAGCTCGAAGGCCGCACCGGCGTTCTTCTTCAACGCGCTGACGTTGACGACCGAGGCATCGCTGTACGAGCCGGTCGTCAGCGTCGCGCCGATCTGCGCCACGTCGTCGGCGACCTGAAGCGCCGTGCGCTTGTTCGTGCCCTCGTCGAGCAGGTCGGTGGTGAAGGAGGCGAGGCCGGGCTTGTCCACGGGGTTCACCTCGCTCCCGCTCAGCACCGTCAGGCCCGCAGAGATCACCGGCAGGTTGCGCTGCTCCACGAGCAGGACCGTCAGCCCGTTGTCGAGCTTGAATTTTTTAGGGACGGGCAGCGAGAGCTTCGAGGCCGCGCCGACCGCGGGCTGTTGTGTCCTCCAGTCCTGCTCCTGCGGGTTGCCGCCGGAGGTCGGGGCGGCGGGCGTCGCCGCCTCCTTCTCCGCCTCAGCCGTCTTCGGCGGGTCGTCAATCACCTTCTTGCCTGGGACGCCGTAAACCACGACGCGCTTGTCCTGGCTCAATTTCTCCTGTGCCAGTTTCTGCGCCGCGGCGGGCGTGACCTTGTCGTAGCGTTCCAGGTCCTGGGCCAAATAATTAGGGTCGCCGAGGTAGTGGTTGTATTGGTTGAGGCGGTCGGCGACGCCGCCGAAGCCGCCGAGCGTCTCCAGCCCGCGCACGATCTGCGTCTGAATCAGGTTGCGCGCGCGCTCAAGCTCGTCCGCCCTGACGCCCTCCCTGCGCACGGCGTCCAGCTCCTCGTCAATCGCCTTCTCCAGGTCTTCGGGCTTGACGTTTGGCTTAGCGGTCGCCGAGATGACGAAGATGGAGCCGAGCGCGGTGGACTGGTTGGAGGCGTTCACGTCCTGCGCGATCTGCTTCTCGTAAACGAGCCGCTTGTAGAGGCGGCTGTACTTGCCGCCGCCGAGGACTCTCGCCATGAGGTCCGCCTCGGCGTTGCCGGGCTTGTAAATCGGGTCCATGATCCAGCTCATGTAGACGCGCGGCAGCTCGACCTGGTCCGTGACGACCGCGCGCCGCTCGGAGGTGACGGGCGGCGTGACGGCGTCGATTTTGGGCACGGGCTGGCCCGCCGGAATCGGGCCAAAATATTTATCAACGAGCGCCCTGGCCTTCGTCTTGTCAATGTCGCCGACGATGGCGAGGCTCGCGTTATTGGGCGCGTAGTAGAGCTTGAAAAACTCGCGCACGTCCGCGAGGCGCGCGGCCTCTATGTCCGCGTGCGAGCCGATGACGACGGCGTAGTAGGGGTGGCTCTTGGGGAAAAGCTGGTGATACATCCCCTCGCTGACGAGGCCGTAGGGCTGGTTCTCGCGGCTCTGCCGGCGCTCGTTGCGGACCACGTCGCGCTGGTTGGCGAGCTTGCGCTCGTCGAGCGTGTCGAGCAGGTAGCCCATGCGGTCGCTCTCCAGCCAGAGCGCCAATTCGAGTTGGTTCGACGGCAGCGTCTCGAAATAGTTGGTGCGGTCGAAGCCGGTCGTGCCGTTGATGTCGCTCGCGCCCGCGCCTTCGAGCATCTTGAAGTGCGCGTCGTCGCCGACGTGCTTCGAGCCCTGGAACATCATGTGCTCGAAGAGGTGCGCGAAGCCCGTGCGCCCCTGCTTCTCGTTGGCCGGGCCGACGTGATACCAGAGGTTGACGGCGACGAGCGGGAGCCGGTGGTCTTCGACCAAAATCACGTCGAGGCCGTTCTTCAACTTGTACTTCTCGAAATCCAGCTTGGGCTGGGCCTGCGGCACGTGAGCGCGCCCGGTCTCCGCGCTCTTCTTCGTTGACTGTGCCAGCGCGGCGAAGCCCTGGCCCAAGACGACCGACAGGGTCAGGAGCAGGGTCAGGAATCTACGAGGTTGTTTCATGGCGACAATTCTCCCTTGCAAAGTCAGATTGAGATGGATGTCTGAGAGCGGTGAGCCAGCGACACTCTTTTTATTCCAAATCCGAGGCCAAGTCAATTTGAAGAGCAATGATGAATGCGGAATGCGGAATGATGAATTAAAGACAACTTGTTTTTAATTCATCATTCCGCATTCCGCATTCATCATTTCCTTTATGCTATACTCCTGGCAAAAATCCACCGAGAAAGAGGAACCCATGAAACGCTACGCCACGGGAGTGTTGCTTCTCATCCTTGTGCTCGCCTGCGGGGCGGCCGCGCAGACCAAACCTTTGACGATAAGCGACCTGCTGAAAGTTCGCCGCGTCAGCGACCCGCAGCTCTCGCCCGACGGCAAGTGGGTCGCCTTCACGGTCAGGGACATTGACAAGCCGGCCAACCGCGGAGTTGACCAGATTTATCTGATGCCCGTGACGGGCGGCGAGCCACGACTGCTCGGCAGCGGCCTGCGCTCGAACACGCCGCGCTGGTCGCCCGACGGCGGGAAGATAGCCTACCTGAGCGGCGGCCAAATCTGGACCATTGACGTTGCCTCCGGCGAGACGAAGAAGCTCACGGACATCGCGCTCGGCGCGGGCGAGCCCGTCTGGTCGCGCGACGGCAAGCTCCTCGCCTTCGCCTCTGACGTTTACCCGGACTGCACGACGAACGACTGCAACCGCCAGCGCGAGCAGGCCGCCGAAGAGAACAAGGTCAAGGCGAAGACGGCCGAGCGCCTCCTCTTCCGCCACTGGACCGCGTGGAAAGACAACAAGCGCAGCCACGTCTTCGTCGTCTCGGTTGACACGGGCGAGACGCGCGACCTGACGCCGGGCGATTGGGACGCGCCGCCCTTCAGCCTCGGCGGGCCGACCGACTACGCCTTCGCGCCCGACTCGCAGAAGCTCGCCTTCGTGCGCAACACGGACAAGGTCGAGGCCGCCTCGACCAACAACGACATCTTCATCGTCCCCGTCACGGGCGGCGAGCCGACGCGCATTACTGGCACAAACCTGGGCGCGGACACTTCGCCCGCCTTCTCGCCCGACGGCCGCTGGATGGCCTACCGCTCGCAGGCGCGCGCCGGCTTCGAGGCGGACATCTGGAAGCTGACGCTCTACGACCGGCAGAGCGGCAAGACGCGCGTGCTCGGCGACAAGTACGACTTCCAGGTCGAGAGTTTTACTTTCTCCCCCGACAGCCAGAAAATCTATTTCGTCGCGGGCGAGCGCGGGCTTGCTCCCGTCTACTCGATTTCGCTCGCCGACGGCCAGCTGAAGAAGATCATCAGCGAGGGCTCCAACGACGACGTGAAAGTTTCGTCGGACGGCTCGACGCTCGTCTTCACGCGCAGCAGTTCCGTCATGCCGACCGAGATTTTCAGGGCCAACGCGGACGGGACGGGCGTCACGCAGCTCACGCGCACCAACGAGGCCATGCTCTCCGGCTTCGGCCTTAGACCTATCGAATCCGTCGAGTGGAAGGGCGGCGGCGGCACCATGATTCACGGCTTCATCGCCAAGCCGGCGAACTTCACGCCGTCGAAGAAGTGGCCGCTGCTCGTCTTGATTCACGGCGGGCCGCAATCGGCATGGAACGATAATTGGGGCTACCGCTGGAACCCGCAGGTCTTCGCCGCGGCCGGCTACGTCGTCTTCATGCCGAACCCGCGCGGCTCGACCGGCTACGGCCAGAAGTTCGTGGACGAAATCTCCGGCGACTGGGGCGGCAAGGCTTACACGGACATCATGAACGGCGTGGCCCACGTCCTCGATAGCAACAACTACCTGGACCGCGAGCGCGTCGGCGCGGCCGGCGCTTCCTACGGCGGCTACATGATCAACTGGATCGAGGGGCACAACGACGACAAGCGTTTTCGCTTCAAGGCGCTCGCCTCACACGACGGCGTCTTCAACCTGACGAGCATGTACGGCGGGACCGAGGAGCTGTGGTTCACGGACTGGGAGTTCAAAGGCACGCCCTGGACCAACCCGCAGATGTACGAAAAGTGGTCGCCGCATATATTCGTCAAGAACTTCAAGACGCCCATGCTCGTCATCCACAGCGAGCTTGACTACCGCGTGCCCGTCACCGAGGGCTTGCAGCTCTTCACGGCCCTGCAACGCATGAACGTGGAAAGCAAGCTTCTCTACTTCCCCGACGAAGGCCACTGGGTCTTGAAGCCGCAGAACTCCGAGTACTGGTACACGACCGTGCTCGGCTGGTTCGAGAAGTATTTGAAGCCGAATTCTTAGCACGCGGCGGCGGGGGCAAGCCCGCCTTCCCGGCCTGAG
Source organism: Pyrinomonadaceae bacterium (assembly GCA_036403435.1). GTDB lineage: Bacteria > Acidobacteriota > Blastocatellia > Pyrinomonadales > Pyrinomonadaceae > QHXM01. Next base: position 12,660 of record DASWQY010000172.1, on the reverse strand, counting down.
AGGTGTGCTGACTTGTGTCCTTCAAGCCGCGCGCGCCTCCGAGGTCAGGAAGAGGGACTTGCCCCCGCTCTTTCTTTTGATATTTACTCGCCGCCTCACACGTGCTATTTTGTGCCACTCTTGCCCGGATACATCGGCCGCCGCGTGCGGGTGCCTGTCTTCCTTCCTCTCGGAAGCCGCACGTTCTGGGCCAAGTCGTAACAACTCCTCGTGCTGACATCAATCCATCGGTCGCGGCCTGTCAAAAGGCCCTGTTCGATTCTTTCCAAATGGAGGTTGTCCTCATGACAAAACGGGCAAACAGAATCTTCTCCACTCTCTTCTTGATTTTCGCAACATGCTTCGCCCCGCTCTCCTCTCTGGCGTCTGACTTCAAGCGCGAAGTCATCTATCAGATCATCACGGATCGCTTCTTCGACGGCAGCTCGACCAACAACAACCCCTCGCAGAGTTCCGGTCTTTACGACTCGACGCACACCAACTGGCGTGCCTACTGGGGCGGCGACTTGGCAGGGATTCAGCAAAAAATGTCCTACCTGGCCGGCATGGGCGTCACGGCCATCTGGATTTCGCCGCCGGTTGACAACCTCAACGCCAACATCCCGGACGGCGGCGGCAACCCCACCGCCTCCTACCACGGCTACCAGGGGCGTGACTTCAAGCGCATCGAGGAGCACTTCGGCGACACGAGCAATTCCTGGACGCCGTTCGACAACCTCGTCACGGCCGCGCACGCCGCGGGCATCAAAGTCATCGTTGACTTCGCGCCCAACCACTCGACGCAGAACAACGCGGGCGAGTACGGCGCGCTTTACGACAACGGCACGCTCCTGGGTAATTTCACCAACGACACCAACGGCTACTTCCACCACAACGCCGACATCTCGGGCGGCGGCTGGGACGACCGCTACCAGGTCGAGTACTTCACGCTCTTCGGTCTCTCGGACGTGAATCAAGAGAACAGTACGATGGACGCCTACATGAAGGCGGCGGCCCAGCTTTTCCAGCAGCACGGCGTGGACGGCTTCCGCATTGACGCCGTCAAGCACGTCGGCTGGGGCTGGCAGTACAGCTTCGCCAACTCCGTTTACACCTACGGCGACAGCTTTCTCTTCGGCGAGTGGTATCAGGGCAACACTTCGGACCCGCTCTACCACGACTCCTACAAGTTCGCCAACAAGAGCGGCATCTCGCTTTTAGATTTTCCGCTCAACACGGCGATCCGCAGCGTCTTCGCCTCGAACGCGAACTTCTCGACGATTGACTCGGTGATCACGACGGAGGGCTCGAACTTCGCCTGGAAGGACGACCTCGTCACCTTCATAGACAATCACGACATGGCGCGTTTCCTCTCGGTCAACAACAACAACAACCGGCTCCACGAGGCGATGGCCTTCGTGCTCACGTCGCGCGGCGTCCCGTGCATCTACTACGGCACCGAGCAGTACCTGCACAACGACACGAGCGGCGGCACCGACCCGTACAACCGGCCGATGATGGCTAACTTCTCGACTTCCACGACCGCGTACCAGTTAATGAATAAGCTCTCCACGCTCCGGCGCAACAACCCCGCCGTCGGCTACGGCTCGATGACCGAGCGGTGGATAAACGCGGACGTTTACATCTACGAGCGCAAGTTCTTCAACAGCGTCGTGCTCGTCGCCATCAACAAGAACGAGACTTCGTCTTACAGCATCACCGGGCTGAACACGTCGCTCCCGGCCGGCTCATACTCGGATTACCTGACGAACTTGCTCGGCGGGTCGTCCATCACGGTCAGCTCCGGCTCGGGCGGCAACAACCCCGTCTCGACCTTCACGCTGCCCGCGCACACCGTCGGCGTCTGGCAGTACGTGGAGGGTCCGACCACGCCGCAGGTCGGCTCCATCGGGCCGACCGTCGGCCAGCCGGGCGTCAAAGTCACCATCGGCGGCAAGGACTTCGGCTCGACAACCGGCACAGTCAAATTTGGCACAACGACCGCGACCGTCATCTCCTGGTCGCCCACGCAGGTCGTCGTCAACACGCCGTCGGTGGCTAACGGCAACTACAACGTCACGGTCACCAACTCGTCGAGCCAGGTCTCGAACGGCATACAGTACACGGTGCTCAAGGCCAAGCTGATTCCCGTGACCTTCACGGTTTACAACGCGTCGCCGACCAGCACGGGCGATTACATCTTCCTGACCGGCGACACGGTTGAGCTGGGCAACTGGAGCACGACCTGGGACGGGGCGGTCGGGCCGATGCTGACGCCGAACTATCCGAACTGGTTCCTCAACGTCAGCGCGCCGGCCGGGCAGACCATTCAGTTCAAGTTCATCAAGATCGCCGCCAACGGCTCCGTCACCTGGGAGGCCGGCTCGAATCACAGCTACACAGTGCCGACAAGCGGCGTCGGCTTTGTGAACGTCAACTGGCAGTATTAAAGCCGCCCGTTCAAAATCCTTCGCGCTACCTTTTGCGCCTTTGCGTCTTTGCGTGATAATTTTTTCACGCCGGAGACGCAAAGGCGCTAAGAGGTTGAATAGAGATGCGGCGGCTCGTAGTCGTAATCGGACTCCTTCTCGTGCCGGGCTTTGAAGTCCGGCACGACTCAGCCTGCCTGGCCCAATCTCAGGCCGCGCCCGCCGGCAAACCCGCGGCCAAATCCAAAGCCGAGATTCTAAAAAAGTATGTCGGCCGCTACAGCCTGGAGGTCGGCATCATCCCCGTCTCCACGCTCGACGTGACGCTCGAAGGCGAGACGCTCTGGGTCAAGCCCTCGGTCGTCAAAAAACGAAGACTCATCCAGAAAACGCGCTCGCGCTTCCTGGACGAGATCGAAGGCACCAGCTTCGTCTTCAACAAGGACGCCGACGGCAACTACACCTCGCTCACCTTCGAGTACGAAGGCAGCCGGTACACCGCGCAGCGCGTCGCCCTGCCCCCGCCGAGCGTCAAGGGCAACACGACTTTCCGCCTGCCAGGCTACCCGGACGCGAGCATCGTCGCGCTCGCCGGGACTTTCAACAATTGGGACCAGTCGCAGCTCGTCTGCGCCCGCGAGGCCGGCGAGTGGGCCTGCCGCGTTGACCTTGATCCCGGCGAGTACACTTACAAATTCATCGTGGACGGCAACTGGGTCTTAGACCCCGCCAACCCGAACACCGTCGAGGACGAGGCCGGCAACATCAATAACGTCTTCGTCAAAAAATAGAATTGGCACACATGAGCAAAGAACACTTGACCGACCTCGAACGCCTGGCCGTCCGCGAGCGCCCCGGCGGGCAGCCCGTCATGCATCAGGACTGGGGCAAGCTCCTCTTCATGCACTGGCGCATGGACGAGCAGCACCTGCGCCCGCTCATCCCGGAGCGATTGACGATTGACACCTTCGACGGCTCGGCCTGGGTCGCCGTCACGCCGTTCACGATGTGGGACATACGCGCCTTCCCGCCGTATCTGCCGCCCGTGCCCGGCTTGAGCAGCATGCACGAATTGAACGTCCGCACCTACGTGCACCTGGACAAAGTGCCCGGCGTCTGGTTCTTCTCGCTCGACGCCAACAGCGCGGTCGCCGTCACGACCGCGCGCATGTTTTTCCACCTCCCTTACTACACGGCCGAGATGAGCCTCGAACAAAATGAGGAGACAATCGTCTACTCTTCGCGGCGCACCGACAAGGACGCGAATGCGGCCGAGTTAGACGCCACCTGGCAGATAGGCGAGACGCTCCCCTACTCGCACCCCGGCTCGCTCGAATTCTTCCTGACCGAACGCTACCTCCTTTACGCCGCGCGCAAAGAGAAGCTCTACCGCGCGCGCATACACCACGAGCCCTGGCCGCTCCAAAGAGCCTCGCTCCTCTCACTCGACTCGACCATGCTCGAAGCCGACGGCATCCCGACGCCGGAGGCTGCGCCCCTGCTTCACTACGCCGAAGAGATCAGCGTGGACATCTGGCCGCTTGAGGAATGCTGATTGAGGAAGGCTGAAGCGGGACGGCTGGGGAAGAAGGCCGGCGGGATTGGTCTTGTTCCCGCCGGCCTTCTCGTTTGACGCACGGCCGGAAAGCAAAGGGGCTAGGATACCTCTTTGGGCCATTTCCGGCCGTGCGCCGCGCGGGGTGAGGAGTTGTTAATCAAGAGCGGGCGGAAGCCGAGACCCAAAAGATGAAGAGCGCGAACGAGAGTGCGTAGACGATAAATCTTCTCATGATATTTCTCCTGATGCAGTGAGTTACGATTTGATGAGAAGTGGCCCGCGCGCTCAGGCGGCGGCCGGCCGCGATGCCGTCAAAAGAGACTGAAGAAGTGGGCCCGGACGGACGCATGGCGCGAGTTTGCCCCCACCGTGTTCCTGCATAAGTTGAGTGAAATCCAGGCACACTCCGGCCGGCACGAGGCCGCAACGAGACTCGCCTGATTTCACGGACACTGAGAGGTCAGGAGCACGAGAAGGAAGGCTTCTCGCCAACTCAGCACATTATTATCGGGAGCAATAATCCGGGAGTAATGATTGTGACCGGGAGTAAGGAACGCGCGCAGAGTACACCCGAGTGCGGAGGCTGTCAACCGAAATTTTCGTCCTCGATTTTTGCCTTTAGAAAATGAAGAAGCGGGTGATGAAAGGCACGCCTTTCGTTCCCCGCTTCTCGACTGACAAGAAAGTCGGAGTTGGTTTCAATGTTTAATTTAAGAACTGCCGTCTCGTTCCCCACTGATGTGACGCTCGACTAAATCGGCGAGCCGATTCAGGCGCTCGTCTGTCCGCGCCAGCCTTTCGCTGAACCTCTCGTCAAGTTCAGTAATCCTTTGACTCAAACGCTCATCGATTGCGGTGAGCCTGTCATTAAAACGCTCCTCGCTTCGCCTGAGCATCTCATTAAAACGCTCGTCGCTTTGACTGAGCCTTTAACTTTAACGCTCATCCGTTCCTTTGTCCGCGCGGGCTTGCACCTCCGAAAGAGTCTGGATCGCGGTTTTAAGGATTTGGATGCACTTGGAGTGAGTCTTGGCGGAAGCCTGCAACTGTCTACCCAACTGCTCGGCCTGCTTTTTTGTTCGCTCTAGCTGAGCGTCACATCTGGCGCCGCTTTGGCGCAAGACTTCAATGGCCCGCTCCATCTCTTCGCCTGTCATTTGTCGTCCCCTTTCTTCTTACGCTGACGCTCGAAACAATCGAGCGTCAGCGGAGTTGTAGGGTGGCAAGTGCAGACTATTACCCGGCGGGTCGGGATGTCAATCAAACACGCGAGAGTCAGTCAGGTAGTCGGAGTTCGGTCTGAAAAGGTCCGCGAGCTTCAGTTGCTTGCCCGCGCGCAGGTCGTAGTTGAAGACGACGGTGTTGTGGTTCGGGTGGGCCGCGCCGCGCTCACACCTCCTAAGACAAGCGCGATTGAAACGAGTGCCGGGGAAAACCTCTTCATCTGTGTCATCTGCCGATTATTCCACGCCGCCCGCATCACACTGGCCTTTCGGGCGGCGGCACGACCGCCGTGAACTCTTCGCCGAAGCGCCGCGCGTAGCCGTCAGTCAATTCCTCCACGCGCTCAAGCCGAGGCGAGCGGACGACGAGGCCGACGTGGTAGCTCTTCTTGACGCGATAGACGATCTCTTCGTCCGTGTAGCCTGCGGTGTCCGGCTCCTCCTGCCGCGCCAGCGAGAGCACTATGCCGCCGTACTCCTTGCGCGGCTTCGGCAACTCGTAAGAACCGCCGCCGCGCGCCAACTCGATTTTGGCCCACTCGCGCCAGATGTTGATTCCGCTCGCCGCCTCCAGGCTCTCGGCGATGTACGCGCCGCCGACGCGCGACGCGATTTCGAGAAAGTAGAACTCGCCGTCCGCCGCGCTCTTGATAAATTCGGCGTGCGTCGCGCCGTGCCTGAGACCGAAGGCGGCGATCAATTTGCGGTTGAGCCTGAGCAGCTTCCGCTCGTCCTCGGAGCCGCGCCTGACCGTGCGCGAGATGAAGACGCCGCCCTGGTGCGTCACGTCCATGGGGGGCCGCCCGTAGCCGCCCGCGCCCGCGAAGACCACGCGGCCGTTGCGGACCAGCGAGTCAACGTGGAAGACATCGCCGGGGACGTAGCGTTCGAGCAGATAATAAGGCGAACGCTCGCCCAGGTTCTCGCGCGCGTCCAGTTCGTCAATCGTGCGCCAGACGCGCTCCGCCTCGTCCAGCTTCTTGATGCCGATGGCAGACACGTCCGAGCGCGGCTTCATCACCCACGGCGTCGGCACGCGCTCCATGTACTCGCCCAGCTCCTGGTAGTTGAGGACGTGCACGAAGTCGGGCACGGGAATCCCGGCGGCCCGCGCCTTGATGCGCATCGCGAGCTTGTCGCGGTAAACGCGCGCCTCGGAACTGGTCGGCCCGTCGAGGCAGAACTGCTCGCGGATGAGCCCGGTGGTGATCACGTCGTACTCTTCGAGGGCGGCGACGTGGTCAATCTTCTGCGGCCGCCCGAGCTGCGTGACGGCGTAGATGTAGAGGTCGGGCGTCGCGTCGTTCGGCACGGTGATGATGTCGTCCAGGCTCTCGCGCGGCCAGTCTTCGTGCAGCAGCTTCTCACGCGTGACGAGGATGACGCGCGCGCCCTGCCGCTTGCACTCGCGGATGAACTCTCCGCCCTTGAAGTAGCTCGCCAGGCAGACGACCGTCCGCTGGCGCACGTTCCTTTCGCTCATTGGCCCTCCGCTTCCCTACTCGTCGCCGGCGTCCGTCTGCACGCCCGTCCCCGACCCCGGCCCTATAATCGTGCTCATCCCCGGATTCTCTTCCACGCCCGTCGGCGCGTCCGGCTCGCTCGTCTCGCCCCGCTCGTCTTCCCGCTCCGGCTCCTCGTCAACGTCGCCGCCATGATTCCTCGTTTCCATTCAGCCCCCTCTAAGCTCGTCTGAAGTTTTGGCCCAGAAATTTCATTAAAACTCTATGTCCTCGAAGTTGTCTATCTGCTCGGGGGCCGCGGCGACGCCCTCCTGCTTGCCCTTCGGGTCGAAAACCTTCAGCTTGCCGAACCTGAGCCCGGTCAGTTTCTCGACGTGCGTGATGGGAACTTGATACGTCCTGAATTGGCCGAAGACGAATTCGAGGTCGGTCAGCATGTTCGCCTGACTGAGCATGTAGGCCGTGGCTGACAGCTCGCCAGTCTCCGCCTTGACCATCACGACGACCTTCCAGAACTCGCGCGGCAAGAGAGCGCCGCGGTAGGCGCGGTCGTCCGCGCGGAAGATTGGGCCAGTGAAGACCGTGATCTTCAGCTCGTGCGCGCCGGCGTCGTCCAGGATGTACTCTTCGAGGTCGTTCCAGAACTTCTGGTTGAAGTCCTTGTGCTGCGGAGAGCTGTTGGTGTAGTGGAAGGTGTCGTCGTTGGCCCTGTTCGCCTGGTTCCCCCAGACGGGGTCCAGGCGGCGGACGAGGTGGCCGCGGTCGAGGTCGTTGTCGCTGTACAGCTCGTTGCCCACCTGCGCCGCCCGCGGGATTCTGGGGTCGAACGCCCAGCTGTCCCTTGACCTGGGGATGAAGCGCAGGTCGTTGCCGTCCACGTTGACGGCCGTGTAGATGGCGAACCTTCTCTTCTTACTCATCACGAGCGAGAAGTGCTCGTAGTTGAGGACGCTCTTCATCTTCCCCGCCGGCTGCGAGGCGACCTTCAGCGCGTCCTGTGCCAGTTTATTCGTCATCGTCGGGAGCGTCACTCTTCCCGCCCCAGCGCCCAGGAAGTCAGCCTTGTAGCCCGCGCGGTCCTTGAAGTCCTCAACGCTCGGGGCTGCGCGCACGGCTTCGGCGGCGGTCGCGGCCCGCGCCTTCGGGAGCTTCGGGACCGCGACCTGAAGTTTCAGCCGGCGCAGCGTGCGCAGCAGGGTGTCGGCCTTAACGGCGAAGTTGCTGCGCTGGAAACGGCCGCCGAAGTGCAGACCTATCGCCTCGCCGGTGGCGACATCAATCACCACGGAGCCGGAGTTGCCGCCCAGGGTCGAGCAGTCGTGCGTGAAGATGATCTCAGAGTCGTTGAAGCCCGTGACGGTGCCTGGGGCGAGGCGCTTGACCTCGTAGATGTCGCCGAAGACTTTGACCATCGCGTCGAAGTCGTTGCGGTCGTCGCGCGCCGGGTAGCCGATGACGGCGACGTAGTCCCCGCTCGTGCGCTTGCGGGTCGAGAGCGGGATGGGCGGCGGGAGGCGGCGGTGCTTCGCCAACTGGAGGACGGCCATGTCCGGGCGCGTGCCGCCCAGCTCCTCTATGAAGAGCACCTTCTCGAAGCTCGCCTCGAAGACCGTGTTCTGCTTGTACTCCTCCTTAAAGTCTATCCGCGAGCGGATGAGCTTGCCCTCGGGGTTGACGCTGAAGGCGAACTTCTTGCCCTTGCGCTCGGCGAAGAGCATCGCGACGTGGCGGTTTGTGACGACGACGTTCTCGGCGACCATCCAGCCGGTCCCGACCCAGTCGTAGCTCGGGTGCTCCATCAATTCGATCCGCCCGACAGACTTGATGGCGCGCTCGATCTTAGACTTCGTCGGGAAGAGCCTGGAGCGCCACTCATCCGAGGGCGGGACTTCAAACGTATTGTTTTTGACGAGCAGAACCGGGCGGCCGAAGAGCAGGATGATGGCCTCGGAGAGCGGGCGGGTGGCGAAGTTTTCGGCGGGCCGCCCGCCGCCGATGGCTCTGCGTAAGGTGTCATTCTTGACGTTGAACTCGTCCGCGCGCGGCAGGCCCACCTCCGACTCGACCCTGAATTTTATCTCCTCGACCAGGGACTTGTCGCTTAACACGGATTCGATTTGTGAGACTTGCATGGCAGCTCCTGTAAATCAAAGAAGGGACCGCGGGGCTACGCGAGGGGGCACAAAGAGCAGTCCTCTTCGCGTAGTTTCGCGTGGCTCCGTGGCTCCTTCCGCTTCTCTCCCGTCGCCAATTCGAGTGGGCCAATTTTCCGGCCGGGTTCGCGAGGAGTGGCCGCGTTTCGGTATCGCGCGGCCATTGTATCACGCCCGCCGGGGTGTCAGCGCCGGACAATTTTCCCGCACCCGCAAAGAAAGTCTCACACCCCGGCACGGGTTTAATGTATAAGGAGGTGCGCGCCCGATGATTTTCCACAGCCCCTACAGCGAAGTGACCATCCCCGAGCAGCCGCTCACAGAGTTCGTCCTGCGGCGGGCCGCCGATTTGCCCGGCAAGCCCGCGCTGATCGACGCCGCGACGAAGCGCGCGGTGACTTACGGCGAATTGGCCCAGGACGTGCGGCGCGCGGCCGCGGGGCTTCACGCGCGCGGCATGCGCAAAGGCGACGTGCTGGCCCTCTTCAGCCCGAACCTCGTCGAATACGCGGTCGCCTTCCACGCCGTCGCCGCGCTCGGCGGCGTCGTCACCCCGGTCAACCCGACCTACACGGCCCCCGAAATCGCGCACCAGCTCAACGACGCGGGCGCGAAATTTTTATTGACCATCCCGCCGCTCGTGGGGAGGGCCCTTGAGGCGTCCGGGGGAACGAAGGTTGAGGAGGTCTTCGTCTTCGGCGAGGCCGAGGGCGCGACGCCGTTCGCGTCCCTGCTCCAGCATGAGGGAGACTTGCCGGAGGCAGGAATCAACCCGCGAGAGGACCTGGTGGCCCTTCCCTATTCGAGCGGGACGACCGGCGTCGCGAAGGGCGTGATGCTGACGCACTACAACATGGTCGCCAACCTGTGCCAGTTGCAGGACCACGACCGGACCTCCGAGCGCGACACGCTCATAGCCATCCTCCCCTTCTTTCACATCTACGGCTTGAACGTCGTCATGAACTACGGCCTCTCGAAGGGCGCGACCATCGTCGTCATGCCGCGCTTCGAGATGGAACAATTCCTCTCGGCGATGCAGACCTATAGCGTGACGCGCGCACACCTCGTGCCGCCTATCATCCTGGCGCTGGCGAAGCAGCCCGTGATTGACGAGTACGACCTGTCGAGCCTCAAGCTCATCATGTCGGGCGCGGCCCCGCTCGGCGAGAGTCTGACGGCCGCGTGCTGCGAGCGCCTGCGGTGCGTCATCAAGCAGGGGTACGGCATGACCGAGTCGAGCCCCGTCACGCACATGTGCGGCGAAGACCCCAAAGGCATCAAGTACGGCTCCGTGGGCCAGTGCGTCCCGAACACGGAGTGCAAGCTCGTGGACCTGGAGACGGGCGCGGAGCTTGGGCCGAGACAGGAGGGCGAATTGTGGGTGCGCGGGCCGCAGGTGATGAAAGGCTACCTCAACCGCGCGGACGCAACCGCGCAGACGGTTGATGCAGAGGGCTGGCTGCACACGGGCGACATCGGCTACGCCGACGAGGAAGGCCACTTCTACATCGTTGACCGCGCCAAAGAGTTGATTAAGTACAAGGGCTTTCAGGTCGCGCCCGCGGAGCTTGAGGCCGTGCTCCTGACGCACCCGGCCGTGGCGGACGCGGCCGTCATCCCGAGCCCGGACGAGGAGGCCGGCGAAGTGCCGAAGGCTTTCGTCGTGCTCAAGGGCGAGGCGACCGAGCGCGAGCTGAAGGAGTTTGTCGCCGCGCGCGTCGCCCCGCACAAGAAAATCCGCCGGCTCGAATTCATAGGGCAGATTCCCAAATCGCCGTCAGGCAAAATCCTGCGCCGCGTCTTAGTCCAACGAGAAAGGAAAGAGACCGATTGATGACCACCGAGGACATTTCAAAAGGAGTCAAAGCCTACTTCGCCGCTATTCGCGCGATGGACGCGGAAGCGTGGGTCGCGACCTTCGCGCCCGACGCCGTAAGCTACGACCCAGTCGGCGCTCCGCCGACGGCGGGCCACGAAGCCCTGCGCCAATTCTTCGACGCCATCGCCGGGGCGTTCGAGAAAGTCAGCTTCGCCGAAGAGCACGTCTTCATCGCGGGCGACGGGGCCGCCGTCAAGTGGACGGCGCACGGCCGCGGCAAGAACAAGCGCGACGTGAGGTTCGAAGGCATTGACATCTTCGAGTTCAACGCCCAGGGGCTGATTCAGACCGTGCGCGCCTACTGGAACCCCGCCGAGGTGATGATGCAGCTTCAAGGCTGAGGGCGACAGAGCCTGATCGTTCATAGCGCAAAGACCGGAGCCACGAAGACACACGCGCACGACGCGAAATAAGAACATCTCTTTCCGTGTCGTGCGCGTGTGTCTTCGTGGTTCCTGTTTCGTTTAGAACGAATCGGACTTGACCCGTCGTCCGCGGCCGGACTATCTTCGCTGGCGTCTCTTCTACAAATCTTTGCGCGGAGTTTTTCTCTGGATGTCATCGCAGCCTGCAATCCAAAGCCCGCTGTGGACTATTCCGGGCTATCTGGAAATTTCAGCAAATCATTTGACGGTCAACGGCGTGGACGCGCTGCGCTTGGTCGCCGAGCACGGCTCGCCGCTCTACGTCTTCTCCGAGCAGCGCATCCGCTCGAACGTCGAGCGCCTCAAGCGTGCGGCGCAGACGGTCAATCGCCCGGTCCGCTTCTGCTACGCCTCGAAGGCCAACTCCAACATGGCCGTGCTGCGCACCGTGCGCGACTGCGGGATCGACATAGAGGTCAACAGCGGCGGCGAGCTTTACAAGGCGCTGCGCATAGGCTTCCGCCCGGAGCAGATCATCTTCAACGGCACGAGCAAGACGGACGCGGAGCTTCTCGCAGCCGTCGGCGCAGGCATCCACGCCATCAACGTGGATTCGATTTACGAGATTGAGCTGGTCGAGCGGGCCGCGCGTGAGGCCGGCAAGCGCGCGAACGTCGCGCTCCGGCTCACGCCCGAAATTGGCACACGCTCGCATCTGGGGCTCCAGACCGCGCTCCTGACTTCAAAGTTCGGCATCTCCTATTCCGACGTTCTCGACGCCTTCCGCCGCGGCTTGCAACACCCGGAACTCGTCAACGTCTGCGGCATACACATCCACGTCGGCTCGCAGACGCCCGACGTGGAGCCCTTCGCCGAAGCCTTCAAGGCCATGTGGGAACACCTCGTCACGCTCCACCGCGAGACGGGCCACGCCCTTGAGCACATCAACCTCGGCGGCGGCATTCCCGTCAACTACCTGCGCGACCCGCTCGTGGCGGACCAACTCCCGGAGCACGAGCGCGACATGCTCGGCGCTGAGTTGGAGCCGGCGGAAGTCTTGTCTGAAGCACTCAGGGTCGCGCGCGAGTCTGCGCGCGCGGCCGGCGCGGAGCACCTCCTGGACCGCGTGGCAATCCTGCTTGAGCCTGGGCGGAGCATCATCGCCGACGCCGGGCTGGTCCTGACGACCGTGTGTAACATCAAGCGCAGGCCGGAGACGAACGACGTGTGGCTGCTGACGGACGCGGGCTACAACCTGCTGCTCTCGATGAACAATTACAAGTGGTACTACCATCTCATCTCGGCCTCGCGCGCGACCCAGACGCCCGACTCGGACTACAAAGTGGCAGGCCCTTTATGCGATTCCGGCGATGTCTATTTCGACATCGAGCGCGAAGGCCGCTTGCCGGACTATCGCACCTTGCCTGCGAGAGTCGAGCCGGGCGAAGTGCTCGCGCTACTGAACAGCGGCGCGTACTCGCTCGCGCAGATGTTCCATTACAACGGGCGTCCGCTTCCAGCCGCAGTGATGGTGCGCGAAGGCGAGCGTGTTGATCTCATCCGTCGGCGCGATAAGTATGACGATCTTGTGACGAACGATGTCTGGTAAGA
>DASWQY010000171.1:0-59338 GCA_036403435.1 Pyrinomonadaceae bacterium | reverse complement strand
TCAGTGGTCAGTTAAGAAGGCTGGCCTTTAACTGACCACCGACCACCGACCACTGACCACTGCTTATGAAAACGATTGTGCTGATGAAGCAGGTCGCCAACAAGGACGCGATTCTGCGGATTAACAAGGACGCGACGTGGATCGAAGAGGGCGACTTGTCCTACGAGGTCAACGAGTCGGACGGGTACGCGCTCGAAGAGGCTTTGCGGTTGAAAGAGAAGCTGGGCGGCGAGGTGGTCGTCTGCTCGATGGGGCCGCAGCGGGTCAAGAGCGTCATCAAGGACGCGCTCGCGCGCGGCGCAGACCGCGCAATTCACGTCACGGGCGACGACCTGCAACACTTGTCGCCGTACGCCGCGGCTTCGATTCTGGCCGACGCCCTGCGCGACGAGCAGGCGGACCTCATCCTGACGGGCTTGCAGTCGGACGATTACGGCTACGCGCAGACGGGCGTCATCCTCGCCGAATTGCTGGGCCTGCCGCACGCGACCATCGTGATTGAAGTTGACGCCACCGCGGAGCGTCTGCGCGTCAAGCGCGAGCTGGAAAGCGGCTGGTATCAGTGGTACGAGATGCCGCGGCCCGCGCTCCTGACGATTCAGTCCGGCATCAGCCAGATTCGCTACGCCACCTTGAAGGGCATCATGGCGGCGAAGAAGAAAGAGATTAAAGAGGTCACGCCCGCCGCGGAGGCCGCCGCGCGCCCCTCCCACCAGCGCATCGAAAAAATCTACTTCCCACAGAAGACCAAGCAGACGCAATTCCTCGGCGGCGGCGACGCGAAAAAAGGCGCGGCCGAACTCGCCGAGAAACTGCGCACGGAGGCGAGAATCATTTAGGAAATGATGAATGCGGAATGATGAATGATGAATTAAAAACCTTTTTCTTATATTCATCATTCATCATTCCGCATTCATCGTTGAGGTTCTTATGAGTAACGGCATTTTAGTTTTCGCGGAGCACAGGGACGGGGCTCTGAGCAAGACTTCGTTCGAGGCGGTTGCGGCGGCGCAGAGTCTGGCGGCGGAGTTGGGCCAAAGTGTGACGGCCGTCCTGGTCGGCTCCGGCGCTGAAGGCTTGGCCCAGGAGGTCGCGGGCTACGACGTGGGCCGCGTCATTTACGCGGAGAACGGGAAGCTGGCGGACTACACGCCGGACGGGTACACGGACGCCGTCGAGCAGGTTGTGCGCAGCGTGGACCCGCAGTACGTCATCCTGCCGCACACTTACCTTGTGCGCGACTTCGCGCCGAAGCTCGCCGCGCGTTTCCAGAAAGGGCTGATTAGCGACTGCGTCCGCGCGCGGGTCGCGGAAGGGCGCGTGACGTTCTCGCGCCGCATCTTCCTCGGCAAGATTGACGCGGACGTGACCTCGGACGGCGAGCCGCCCGTCTTCGCCACTTTCCAGTCGGGCGCGTACCGCGGCGACCAGGCGAAGAAAGGCGGCGGGGCTCAAGTCGAGCAGATGCCGGTCGAGGTCGGCGATATCCGCATGAAGCCGGAGGCCCCGTTCCAGGAGGTCAAGCAGGCGGTTGACCTGACGAAGGCGGACGTGATCGTCGCCGTCGGGCGCGGCATCAAGGGCAAGGAGAACATCGCGCTTGCCGAAGCACTGGCGCAGGCGCTCGGCGGCGACATCGCGGCCTCACGCCCCATCTGCGACGCCGAGTGGCTGCCGATTGACCGCCAGATAGGCTCCTCGGGCCAGACGGTCGCGCCCAAGCTCTACGTCGCGCTCGGCATCTCGGGCGCGATCCAGCACCTCGTCGGGATGAAGAACTCGGGCACCATCGTCGCCATCAACAAAGACCCCGAGGCACCCATCTTCGACATCGCAGACTACGGCATCGTCGGCGACCTCTTCGAGGCAGTCCCCGTCCTCACCGAAGAGATCAAGAAGCTCAAGGGCTAAAAACAGGAACCACGAAGACACACGAAGCGACACGAAAAAGGGTTGCGCCTGATTCGTGTCTCTTCGTGTGTCTTCGTGGTTCCCGACTTTTGCCTGCGCGGCTCAGTGGCCGGGGATGAGCGTCCTTGAGCTGCCAGCGCCCGTCCCTCTTGACGAGGGTCGCGCTGTCGCCCACCTTGTAGGGGGCCGAGCCGTCCTTGTCAGTCAGCCGCCTTCATCAGCCCGCGCACGTCCGCGAGCACGTCGTCGGGCTTCCACTCGTTGCCGGGGTAGAGCTTGAAGAGGCGGCCGTCCGTGCCGACGAGCGCCGTCCGTAGGGAGTGCACGATCTGGTCCTTTTCGGGGACGTAGGTGAGGCCGAAAAACTGTGCCATCTTCTTGACCTCCGCGCCGTCCCCGGTCACGAACTCCCAGTGCGCGAAGGTCTCCTGGTCGTAGTTGCCGGTCGTCGCCGCGCCGTAGCTGCGGAGGACCGCGGGCGTGTCGTGGGCCGGGTCGAAGCTGACGCTCAGGAGGTGCGTGCGCGCGTAAAGCGCCGGGTCCTTTTTCAGCTCGCGCTCCAGCCCCGCGAAGTTGCTGCTCATCAGGGAACAATACTCGGGCACGGGGCAGCGCGTGTAGATGAAGGTCAGGAGCAGCGCCTTGCCCTTGTAGTTTTTCAGGCTGACGGGCTTCCCGTCCTGGTTGACGAGGCGGAAGTCCGGGACAGTGTCGCCCGGCTTCGGCTGCGTGGGGCTTGCGGGCGTGCCGGTTTGCGCGGCCGCGCTTTGCTGCACGACGACGACATCTTCGAGCCAGCCGGAGGTGTCGGTGACGACGAGCGTGGCCTGCACCCCGTCGCCGGGCTGCATCACGTCGAGCGCCCACGCGTCTTTAATCTTAAAGGGCATCGTCATCCCCTCCATGTAGCCTTTGACCTCCTCGTGCGAGATTGTGGCCGTTTGCCGCGCCTTGTCCACGGAAACGACCGTGCCCTTGAACTCGAAGCGACGGCCCTGCGGCTCGGGCGGCGATTGGCAAGCCGCCAAGCAGAGAGAGAAAAGCAGAGCGATGACTTTGCGCCTTTGCGCCTTTGCGAGAGACAGGTTTTTCACGCCAAGTCGCAAAGGCGCAAAGAAGAATGTGGGCCAGTTTCGTTTCATTGGGTTCAGCGGCGTTTGAGTTGTTCGGTGTAGAGCGTCTGGTAGGCCCAGTAATTCGGCAGGACTCTATAGACGTACTCCTTCGACTGCGCGAAACTTATTTCGAGGACGTAGCGGTCCGGGTCGTTCGAGCGCGCGCGCGCCACCCAGCGCGAGACGTTGTCCTCGCCGCCGTTGTAGGAGGCGGCCACCGCCTGCGGCATGTCGGGGAACTCGCGGAAGAGCCTGCCCATGTACTCGGAGCCGAAGAGCACGGCGACGCGCGGGCTGTAGAGCGCGTCCTGCTGGAAGTCTGTCAGGCCGAGCTGCCCGGCCGTCTGGTCCGCGGTCGAGGGGATGAATTGCAGCAGGCCGCGCGCGGCCGCGTTCGACTTGGCCTCGGGCCGGAAGCGCGACTCCTGCCGCATGATGGAGAGCACGAAGCGCGGGTCCACATTGCGCGGCGGCGCGTGCTCCAGGAGCGCCTCCCTGTAGGGCGCGGGGTAAAGCAACTCGACCGCCTCGCGCGGCGCGAGTTCCAGCAGGTAATCCGCAGGCACGCGCTTCCAGAGCGGCTCACTGTAGCGCACGGCGTGGCTCGCGTTGTCGCCGCGCTTGAAGAGCACGGCGAGCGTGTAGGCTTCGTCGCGCGAAAGTGAAGCGGAAGGGGGGTCGCGTTTCTCCGCCGGGGCAGAGTCGCCGCCGCCCGCGGGCGCGCTCTCCTGCGGCCTCTCTTCGGCCGCGCCGAAAGCGTTCTCCGCGGCGGCCAACTCGGCCGCGCCCTCGTCGTAGAGCCCCAGGAAGAGCAGTTCGTCGGCCAGCGCGCGGCGCGAGGGCTCGGCGTTCGGGCCCGACTGGCCCTGTGCCAGAATCGTCTGCCTGCCGGCGGGGACGAGTCGCCCGGCGGGCGGGCTGCTGTAGTCCGGCAGCTCCGCGTAGGCCCGCCGCGCGATTTCGAGCAGCTCGCTCCTCAGCGCCTCGTCTTCGGTCAGGCGCAGCGCGGACTGCGCGGCCTTGCGCGCCGCGTCGAACTGTCGCGACGACGCGGCCTTCTGCGCCTCGGCGCGGAGTGCGTCGGCGCGGGCGCGCACTGTGTCGCGCGTCTTCTCGTTCGTTGACAGCGCGCGCAGGCGGCGCGTCGCGCGGCCGCCGTAATACTGTCCGCGCCCGTCGGGTATCGCCAGGTAAGCGCCGACGGCTTCGTCCGTGCGCCCGAGTTGTTCGAGCGCGTAGGCGCGCATGAACTCGATCTCGGTCTTGTTGGTGCTGCCCGAAGTGCTCGCGCCGCCCGTGTCCGGCTCGCGGGCTAAGGCTTCAAAGTCCGCGAGTGCTTTGGCCCAATCATTCTGGGCCAGGTGAATCCGCGCCTGAGAGAAGAGCGCGAGCGCCGCCGTCTGCCCCTTGAAGCGCGCGCGCGTCTGCTCGACCCACGAGAGCGCCTCGGCGTCGCGGCCCGCGTCGCGCAGCACGTCCACGATGTTCAGGTAAGCGCGCTCCAAAGTTGGGCCAGTGCCGTAGCGGTCTATGACCGACTTGTAGGCGGCGATGGCCTCGTCGTACTGCTTCGTGCGCGCGTAGGACGCGGCCGTGAAGCTCAAGGCGTCGCGCGCGTTCGGGTTCTCGGGAAACTCCTTCACGACGGGCTGGAAATATTTGACGGCCTCGCCGAAATTCCTCTCCTGATAGAAGCCGCGCCCGATCATGTAGAGGGCTTCGGGGACGTTCGGGCTATTGCCGTAGCTCTCGACGACGGCCGCGTAGTGGCGGCGAGCGCCGGCGAAGTCGCGGTTGAAGTTGTAGATTTTGGCCCGGCGCAGGTGCTCAGGCTCCGGGAGTTGGGGCGCATTCTTGAGCGCCGCGTCTTCGCTCCCGCTGTCCAGGATGTCCAGGCCGCGCACGCCCGCGAGCGCGAAGTCGTCCGGCTGAGACTGGTCCGGCACCTCGTTGATCAAGTTAGTGAAAGCCCCGCGCGCGGCCTCCTTTTGATCGCTCTTGAGGTAGGCTGCGGCGACGAGCGAGAGGGCTTCGCGCGCGGAAGCGTTGCCCGTGGCCGAGGCGCGCGGGCGCAGGGCGCGAATGGCGCTCTGGTAATCGTGGCTCTCGTAGAAGCTCTCGCCGAGGCGGGCCGCGGCGGCGTCGCGCAAGAGGCTGCGGGGCGCGCTCCCTAGAAGCTGGCGCAGCTTTTCGCGTTCGAGCGGGAGGTCGCCCGTCGCGCGCGCCATCTCGGCCAAGTGCCAGAGGGCGTACTCCGTGAGCACCGAGTTGCGCGCGACGACCCGCTGGTAATGCGCCTGGGCCAGCGAGGCATTGCCGAGCCGCTCGGAGAGGCGCGCGAGCAGGTAGTCGTAGTTGTTGAGCGCGAAGCCCTGTGGGTCAGCCTGTTCAAGCGCCCGCAACTCGGGGACGGCCGCCGCGTAGTCGCCGCTCTCGACCGCCGCGCGGATGCGCTCGTGCCGCTCGCGCGCCGTCTGCGCGCCGGTCGCGCAGGAGGCCAGGAGCAGAAAGAGTGCGGCCGCGACAAGGCGACAACGCTGGTGCTGTTTCGGCATGAGCGGGATTATCGTCCAGGGCGATTCGAGAACTCAAGCGAGCATTGGAAGAGCAAGGCTATACGAACCCTCATTCGACCCTCCGCGCCTTACGTCTTCTCTTTGCGCCTTTGCGCGAACGGCTGTTTCTCGCAAAGGCGCAAAGAGAAAACGTAAGACGCAAAGGGTTGAGTTGTTGCCGTCGCGGATGAACGAATCATCGGGCGAATTTATGCTAGGATGAAAATGATGAATCCCACGCAGACGAAAAATGAGGGGCGGCGCGCGGAGAGGTTGGACGGGACGCGCGTCGCGGAAGAGATTAAGCGCGAGGCCGTGGCCGAGGTCGAGCGGCTCAAGCGTGAGCACGGCGTCGTGCCGTGCCTGGCGGTCGTGCGCGTCGGCGAAGACCCGGCGTCAGCCGTGTACGTCGGGAGCAAGGTGCGGACTTCCGAAGCCCTGGGCCTGCGCTCCGAGCATCACGCGCTGCCGGAAGAGACGAGCGAGCAGGAGTTGCTGGACCTGGTCGCGAAGCTGAACGCGCGCGACGACGTTGACGGGCTGCTGGTGCAGTTGCCGCTGCCGCCGCACGTAAACGAGCGGCGCGTGATAGAGGCCGTGGACCCCGCGAAGGACGTGGACGGCTTCCACCCTTTGAACATCGGCCGCCTCTCTTTGGGCCAGGAGACGCTCGTCTCCTGCACGCCGGTCGGCATCATCGAGCTGCTCGAACGCAACTCCATTCCCATCTGCGGCGCGAACGCCTGCGTCGTCGGGCGCAGCCAGATAGTCGGCCGCCCCGTCGCGCAACTTCTCTTGCAGCGAGACGCGACCGTCACCATCTGCCACTCGCGCACGCGTGAGCTGGCCTCGGTCACGAGCCGCGCGGACATCCTCGTCGCGGCCATCGGGCGCGCGGGCTTCATCCGCGGCGAGCACATCAAGCCGGGCGCGGTCGTCATAGACGTGGGCATGAACAGGGTGGCGGACGAGGCGGAAGCGCGCGACTTCTTCGGCGAGGACGCGGAGCGGCGCGTGCGAATTATCCGCGAGCGCGGCTCCACACTGATCGGCGACGTGCACCCGGCGGAGGCCGACCGCGTCGCCGGCTTTCGCACGCCCGTCCCCGGCGGCGTCGGCCTGTTGACGGTCGCCGCGCTGATGCGAAACACGGTCAAGGCCGCGAAATGGCGGCGCGGGATTTCGTGAGTTAAATGCTGAGAGTCGGTCTGACGGGTTCGATTGGCGTGGGCAAGTCTTTCGTCACGTCCGTCTTCGCGGGGCTGGGTTGCCGCGTGCTGGACGCGGACCAGACGGCGCGCGAGGTGGTGGCGGCCGCAAGCGCGGGCCTGCGCGCGGTGGTCGAGGCTTTTGGCACAGAAATCTTGCAGCCGGACGGCACGCTCGACCGCGCGCGCCTGGGCTCGATTGTCTTTGCGGACGAGGGGAAGCGGCTGCTCTTAAATTCCGTCCTCCACCCGTTTATAATCGCCGCCCAGGACGAGCAGCTGCGCGCGTGGGAGGCGGAGGACGCGAGCGGCATCAGCGTCGTTGACGCCGCGCTGATGATCGAGTCGGGCGGCTCCAAGCGTTTCGATAAATTAGTCGTCGTGCACTGCCGGCCCGAGGTTCAGCTTGAGCGCCTGATGGCGCGCAACGCGATCTCGCGCGAGGAGGCCGCGCGGCGCATCAAAGCGCAGATGCCGCAGGAAGAGAAGATGCGTTACGCGGACTTTTTGATAGACAGCTCCCACGGCTTTGAAGACACGCGGCGGCGCACGCGGGAAGTTTACGAGCGGTTGAGAAAACTGGCGGCCGCGGGGCGGGAGAAGTGATACACTGTCGGGACTGTAAAATTCTGCGATGACTGGACGGAAGAGAGCGAAGCTGAGCGGAGTGGTCGAGTGCTGGCGCGTGCGCGTGGCGGTCGCGCTCGTCACGGCGCTGGCGCTGACGAGCGGCTGCTTCCTGGACCACGACGTGGAGCAGTTCTACGGCCGCGCCGTGACGCCGCGCGCGCAGGAGTTGCGCTGGAGCGACGGCGGGCTGCCGCAGGTCTTCGACCCCGCCCTGGCGGCCGCCGCGCCCGACACGGACGTTGTGCGCGCCCTCTACGAAGGATTGACCGAGTACGACCCGAAGACGCTCGCGCCCGTCCCCGGCGTCGCCGCGCGCTGGGAGCCTTCCGAGGGCGCGCGGGTCTGGACGTTTCACCTGCGGCGCGACGCGCGCTGGTCTAACAACGACCCTGTCACGGCCGAAGACTTCGTGCGCTCCTGGCAGCGCACGATTGAACTTGGCGACCGCGCGCCACACGCGCGCCTGCTCCAGAACATCGAAGGCGTCGCGCCGCCGGTCGTTTACCCGAGCCCGAGCCCGCCGCCCGAGCCCCAGCAAACAACCGCGCGCGATTCTTCGCGCAAGGACGAGCCGAAGAAGGTGACGCAGACCGAGGCGCAGCCGAAGCCCGTGCCGTTCGGCGCGGAGGCGGTTGACGATTACACTCTGCGCGTGCGCTTGCAGCGGCCGGACCCAGGGTTCCCGGCGCTCGCCTCGCACCCCGTCTTCCGCCCCGTGCACAAGCTCGACAGCCTTTCGACCGAGGCGAGTCCAGCGCCCGTGCGCCCCGTCTCGAACGGCGCTTTCCAGTTGACGAAAATCGGCGACGACGGCGTCGTGTTGGAGCGCGCGAAGAACTACTGGGACGCCGGGGCCGTCTCGCTCCAGCGCGTGCGGTTCGTCCCGGCCAGGGACGCCGAGACGGCGCTCGCGGCCTACCACGCGGGCGAGGTGGATGCCGTCACCAACGCGGGCTTCGAGCCCTTAGCCCTCAAGCTGCTCACGCCCTACAAAGATTTCCGGCGCGCGACCTTCGGCGCGCTCACCTACTACGGCTTCAACACCGCGCGCCCGCCCTTTGACGACGTGCGTGTGCGCGAGGCGCTCGCGATAGCGATTGACCGCGACCGCATCAGCCAGGACGAGTTGGGCGGCGCGACCGAGCCCGCGAAAAAATTCCTGCCGGACGGGATGCCCCCCGGCGAAGTGGGCCAGCAGCCGGCCCAGGCAATCGAGCGCGACGTGGAGCGTGCGCGCGCGCTGCTGGCGGAGGCGGGCTACCCGCAGGGCCAGAATTTTCCGAAGATCAGGCTGCTCGTGAACCGCAACGCGCAGCAGCGGCAGGTGGCCGAATCGGTCGCCGCGATGTGGCGCAGCGCCCTCGGCGTCGAGACCGAAATTATCCAGAAGGATTGGGCCGAATACGAGATCGCGTTCCACGAGGGCGACTACGACGTGGCGCGGCGCAGCTACGTGATGCAGGCCGCGGACGAGTCGGCCTCGCTGCGCGCGATGTTCGAGCCCGAGACGCCGCCCGTCATCATGCTCACCGCGCAGGGAATCGAGCAGACGGCGCAGAAGAAGGCCGAAGGCGGCAAGGAGGGCGGCGGCGCGGAAGCCGGCGGCGATACGGCCGCGCCGCCGCCGGAAGCGTCCGTGCCCGTGCCTCTGCCCGTGTTCTCGGAGGCGCAGGCGCTCAGGGAACTGCCGGCGATGCCCATCTATTTCGCCTCGTCTTACGCGCTCGTCAAGCCCTACGTCGTCGGCTTCGACTCGAACCTGCTCGACGCGCCCTCGCTCAAGCGCGTGCGGATCGACACCTCCTGGCAGCAGCCCAAGCAGGCCGGCCTCGCCTGGTTCAAGTAAGGCGGGGCAGCTTACTTTTCAAAAACCCGGAACATTCCTTCGCGCCTTTGCGTCTTTGCGAGAGGAATAAGTCTCACGCGACGGCGCTCAGAAAACTCAGTGAATTTCCAAGCGCGCACCGCCGCACTTCTTCGGAGCAACGCGGCGCACGCTCCCAGGCATCGGTAGCATATCGCGCTTGTGCTCGGGTTATCTTGCCTGTTGCGGGGCGCGCGTGATAACGTGGCGCTCACCCAAAACATTGCGCCAGGACAATCGTTAAGCTCTCCCTCGGCCTGAAAAAGCATTAGTTGAAAACGCGGGCACTAGAGTCACAACACGAAGCGCGCCCCCTTCGCGCGAAGGCCGACTTCGGCCACTGAGGAGTTACATCTCATGTCCTACTTCCGTTCCGCAGAGTTCCGCCTCGCCGCGGCGCTTCTCGCGCTCGCGTCCCTCGCCGCGGGCTGCGCGGTCGCGTCGAGCGGCGGCATGTACTTCGGCCGCGTCGCCCCGCCCGAGGGGCAGGTGATGCGCTACGTGACGGGCGACGAGATCGAGTCGCTCGACCCGCAGGTCGGGACGGGCCAGCCCGACGCGCGCGTTTACGAGGCGCTCTACGAGGGGCTGGTCGAGTACGGCCCCAAAGACTCGCTGCCGATTCCCGCCATCGCCGAGGAGCTGCCGAAAGTTAATGCCGACTCCTCCGAGCTGGTCTTTCACCTCAGGAAGAACGCACGCTGGTCGAACGGCGAGCCGATCACGGCGAAGGACTTCGTCTATACTTTCCAGCGCGGCCTCTCGCCCAAGCTGGCCTCGCGTAACGCCTACCTCGCTTACTACATCAAGTACAGCGAGGCTTACAACACGGGCGGCTCTTTCCTCCGCGACACGAAGACGAACAAGTTCCTGGCTGAAAAGGACGTTTCGCCCGACGCCGCGAAGGAGGCGGAAGCGGCCACCGACAAGCCCCCGGCGCACGAAGACTTCGCCCCCGACACGCCCTTCCACCAGTTCATGCATGAGCCCGCGCGCCTCGTCCTCTCCGGCGACGACGCCGCGCGCAAGGCCCAGCTGGAAGCGAACCCAAATATCAAGGCGGCCATCGACGCCAAAGAGTTGGAGGTAGTCCCCGTCGAGGCTAAGGACATCGGCGTCGAGGCGGTTGACGACTACACCCTGCGCGTCACCTTACGGCAGGGAGCGCCCTTCTTCCTCGGCCTGATGGCCCACCAGTTCTTCCGCGCCATCCCGCACGGGCCGATTGAAAAGTACGGCCCCAAGTGGACGGAGCCTCAGAACATCGTGACGAGCGGCCCGTTCAGGCTCAAGGAGCGCATCCTCTACGACCGAACCGTGGTCGAGAAAGACCCGATGTACTGGGACGCGGGCGTGGTCCGCCTCAACCGCATCATCTTCTACCCGGTCAAGGACAACAACACAATCATGAACCTTTACAAGGTCGGGGAGATTGATGCCTTCCTCAACCACACGGTCCCGCCCGGCTGGATAGACCACATGCGCCCGCTCAAGGACTACATGTACACGCCCGAGAATGGCACAGACTATTACGACTTCAACTGCCGGAGCGGGCCGTTCACGGACAAGCGGCTGCGCAAGGCGTTCAACATGGCGATTGACAAGGAGACTTTCGCCAAGTGGCGCAAGACCGTCACGCCGCTGACGGGCTTCGTGCCCGTCGGCATCTTCCCGCGCTACCCGAACCCGAAGGGGGACGATTTCAACCCCGAGCGCGCCCGGCAGTTGATGGCCGAGGCGGGCTACCCCGTGACGAAGAACGGCGACGGCGACTTTGTCTGCGAGAAGTTCCCCGTGAGCGAGGTCGAAGTCATCTACAACCCGCCCTCAAGTAACAAGGACATCGCCGTCTTCCTCCAGGCGCAGTGGAAAAAGCACCTGGGCATCACGGTCCCGCTCAGGGAGATGGAGTTCAGGACTTTCTTGCAGGTGCGCGCCAACGGCGATTACAAGGGGATCGCGCGCGACGCCTGGGGCGGCGATTACATGGACCCCTTCACGTTCCTCAACCTCTTCTACAAGGGGGCGGAGAACGGGTCGGGCTGGCACGACGATAAGTACGACGCGATTCTGGACGAGGCCAACCGGGCGACGACCGAGGAGGAACGCTACAGACTCTTCGCTAAGGCCGAAGCCTACATGCTGGAGGAGCAGCCCGTGATCCCGCTCGACACGCCGACGGTCAACTGGATGAAGAAGCCTTACGTCAAGGGCATGTACCCGAACCCGCTCACGCTCCACCCCTGGAAATTCGTTTACATCGAGTACGACCAGGCGAAGTGGGATCAGGGCATCCCGCAAATGGCCGAGTGAGGAGGAGGGCACCGAATGCTTCGCTTCATCGTCCGGCGGCTCCTCATCATGGTCCCGACCGTGCTCGTCATCATCACGCTGACGTGGGGACTGATTCGCCTCGCGCCCGGCAACTTCTACTCCAGCGAGAAGAACATCCCCGCGGCGATTGTCAAGAACATCAGGGCGAAGTACGGGCTGGACCAGCACTGGACCGTCCAGTACGGCCGCGTGATGGCGCGGCTTTTCGGCTTCCAGTACGTGCCGGCCAGGGACGCCGAGGGCAAGGAGGTCGTCGGCGACGACGGCCAGCTCGTGATGAAGACCGAGTGGCACCCGTACCCGGACTTCGGCGACTCGCTGAAGTTCGAGGGCAAATCCGTCAACCAGATCATCGCCGACACGCTGCCGATTTCGGCCACGGTCGGGCTGCTCGCCTACCTCCTGGCCCTGGTCGTCGGGCTGGCCGCCGGCACCGCCGCCGCGCTCCGCCAGAACTCGAAGCTCGACTACGCCTCGATGGCGCTCGCCATGCTCGGCATCTCGATCCCGAACTTCGTGCTCGGCCCGCTGCTCGTCCTCGTCTTCTCGCTCACGCTCTACTGGCTGCCGCCCGCGCGCTGGGGCGGGTTCCCGAGCTGGAGCCTAGTGATGCCCGTGCTGACGCTCTCGGCACTCTACATGGCCTACATCGCGCGGCTGACGAGGTCGGGGATGCTCGAAGTCCTGCGCGCCGACTACGTCAGGACGGCGCGCGCGAAGGGGCTGAGCGAGAGGCAGGTGGTCTTCCGCCACGTGATGCGCGGCGGGCTCCTGCCTGTCATCTCCTTCAGCGGCCCGGCGCTCGCCTACCTCATCGTCGGCACCGTCGTCGTCGAGCAGGTCTTCGCGCTGCCGGGCCTCGGCAACTACTTTCTGAACGCGAACTTCAACCGCGACGAGCCCGTGATTATCGGCATCGTCGCGTTCCTCTCAATCGCGATTCTGGTCTTCAACCTTTTAGTTGACATCGCGTATGCGCTGATTGACCCGCGCATACGCTACTGACTTTGCGACGATGAAGGACGAGCCGAAGGACAAGCAACATGAGCCGGCGCGAACCGAGCCGGCGCTCACCCCCCTGGGGACGCCGCCCGCGCCGCCCGTGCGCTCGCGCGAAGGCGACATCATACACACCGCGCCCGAGCTGGCCGTCGGTGAAGGGGACGTGCGGACGGCCGAGCGTGGAGCCCAGGAATTGCTCGCCGGGACTTCGCTCTGGAAGGACGCGTGGCGCAGGCTCTTGAAGAACAAGCTGGCCGTCTTCGGCATGGTCGTGGTCGTCATCATCGCCCTGGCTTCGCTCGTCGGGCCGACCATCATCGAGCAGGCGACCGGCTTCAGCTACGACACCATCCCGGCGGAGATCGAGAAGATTCGCGCCATGCCGCCGTTCCGCGACGCCGACGGCAACTTCTCGGGGCTGCACCCGATGGGGACGGACACGCAGGGGCGCGACATCCTGGCGCGCGTCTTGATGGGCGGGCGCATCTCCCTGATGGTCGGCCTCATCTCGACGCTGGTCTCGCTCATCATCGGCGTCAGTTTCGGCGCAACGGCCGGCTACCTGGGCGGGCGCATCGACAACGTCATGATGCGGTTCGTGGACGTGCTCTACGCGCTCCCCTACATGATGATCGTCATCGTGCTGCTCGCGGTCTTCGGCACGAAGTCGGCGCTCGGCCAGCTCTTCCTGCTCTTCATCGCGCTCGGCGCGGTCTCGTGGCTGACGATGGCTCGAATCGTGCGCGGGCAGGTGATTTCGCTCAAGAACCAGGAGTTCGTCCTGGCCGCGCGCGCGACGGGCGTCTCGACGGGGAAGATAATTTTCCGCCACCTCGTCCCGAACACGCTCGGGCCGGTCATCGTCTACGCGACCCTGACCATCCCGCAGGTGATGTTGCAGGAGGCATTCCTCTCCTTCCTGGGCCTGGGCGTCCAGGCCCCGCTCGCGTCGTGGGGGAGCCTGGCCTCCGAGGGCATACAGAACATAGCCATCTTCCCGTGGCAAATAATCTTCCCCGGCGTGACGATGGCGCTGACGCTCTTCTCCCTCAATTTCCTGGGCGACGGCCTGCGCGACGCCCTCGACCCGCAGATGAGAAAAACGTAAGGGCGGTGATAAGTGATAAGTGATAAGTAAAGACAGAAGGTTTTCACTCATCACTCATCACTCACCACTCATCACTTTTAATGATGCGTAACGGAAACATTCTCTCAGTCAAAGACCTGAAGACGTACTTCGAGACGGAGGACGGGACGGTCAAGGCCGTGGACGGCATCAGCTTCGAGCTGGAGCGGGGCGAGACGCTGGGGATCGTCGGCGAGTCCGGGTCGGGAAAGTCCGTGACCAACCTCTCCATCATCCGGCTGATCCCGGAGCCGCCGGGCAAGATCGTTTCGGGCGAGATTATTTTCGACGGCGAGGACATCCGCGCGCTCCCGCTGGAGGGGCTGCGCAGGGTCCGCGGCAAGCGCATCGCGATGATTTTTCAGGACCCGATGACCTCGCTCAACCCGTTCATGCGAATCTCGA
The DNA here is from genome assembly GCA_036403435.1 of Pyrinomonadaceae bacterium. Taxonomy (GTDB): domain Bacteria; phylum Acidobacteriota; class Blastocatellia; order Pyrinomonadales; family Pyrinomonadaceae; genus QHXM01. The sequence continues at coordinate 45,188 of DASWQY010000171.1, read as the reverse complement.
AGCAGTTGATGGAGATGACCGAGCTGCACCTCGGGTACACGAAGGACCAGGCGTACGAGCACGCCGTCAAGATGCTGGAGGTGGTCGGTATCCCGGACGCGCGCTCTCGCGTTGACAGCTACCCGCACGAGTTCTCGGGCGGGATGCGCCAGCGCGTGATGATCGCGATGGCGCTCTCGTGCGAGCCGGAGCTGTTAATCGCGGACGAGCCGACGACCGCGCTCGACGTGACGATTCAGGCGCAGATTCTTGAGCTGATAAAGAACCTGAAGCGGGAGACGGGGACGAGCGTCATTCTCATCACTCACGACCTGGGCGTCGTGGCCGGGATGACGGACCACATCATCGTGATGTACGCGGGGAAGATTTTCGAGCAGGCCCCGACGCGCGAGCTGTTCAAGTATCCGGGCAACCCGTACACGAAGGGCTTGCTGCGCTCCGTGCCGGACCCGGCGCACGAGCACGGCCGGGCGCTCTACCAGATTCCGGGCCTCCCGCCCGACGTGGCGCACCTGCCGCCGGGCTGCCCCTTCGCGCCGCGCTGCGAGCGCGCCGAAGAGATTTGCCACGGGGAGTTCCCGCCCTTCGTGCAGCTCAACGCGGAGCATTTCTCGCTGTGCCACTTCGCCGCAGAGGTCTATCAGGATTCACGCCGCGAGCGCGACGGCGATCAGAGTCAATCAACCGAGGAGCAGCACGGACAAGTCTGATGAGCCAGCAGCCGAACAGCAGCGCCATGACTGAAGCGCACGCGATGCCGCCGCCTTTGGAGCGCGGGAAGGGGAGCGAGCTTTTAGCCATCCGGGACCTCAAGGTCCACTTCGACTTGGGCGGCGGCGGCTTCTTCGACCGCCTCGTCGGGGGCAAACCCGTCCGCCGCGTCGTCAAGGCCGTTGACGGCGTGAGCATAGACATCTATCCGGGCGAGACGCTCGGGCTCGTCGGCGAGTCGGGCTGCGGCAAGTCAACGCTCGGCCGCGCCGTCCTCCGTCTGACCGAGCCCACGGGCGGGCAGGTGCTCTTCCGCGGCGTGGACCTGGCGAACCTCTCGCAGCGCGAGATGCGCGAGCACCGCAAGCACCTGCAAATGATTTTCCAGGACCCCTACGCGTCGCTCAACCCGCGCATGACGGTGGGCCAAATCATCGGCGAGCCGGTCGAGACTTTCCGCCTCGCCTTCGGTCGGGCTCGCGACGAGCGCGTGCGCGAATTGATGGAGACCGTCGGCCTCAGCCCGCGCTTCGTCAAACGCTACCCGCACGAGTTCTCGGGCGGTCAGCGCCAGCGCATCGGCATCGCCCGCGCGCTCGCCGTCAACCCGGACTTCATCGTAGCGGACGAACCCATCTCGGCGCTGGACGTTTCCATCCAGGCGCAGATCATGAATCTGATGGAGCGGCTGCAACGTGAGAAGAACCTCACCTACCTCTTCATCTCGCACGACCTGCGCGCCATCCGCCACGTCTCTGACCGCGTCGCCGTCATGTACCTCGGCAAGCTGGTCGAGATAGCCGACGCGCGCGTGATTTACGACGAACCGCTGATGCCTTACACGAAGGCGCTGATTTCGGCCGTCCCCGTGCCCGACCCCGAGATAGAGGCGACGCGCAAGCGCATCGTGCTCGAAGGCGACGTGCCCTCGCCCATCAACCCCCCGCAGGGCTGCCGCTTCCACACGCGCTGCCCCTACGCAATAGAAGCCTGCAAGGAAGTCGTCCCCCCGCTGGCCGAGATTAAGCCCAACCACTTCGCGGCCTGCATACGCATCAGCCCCGACGAGCCGCACATAGAGAGGGTCGCGCCGGGCGACGCGCCGGGGCTCCGTTCGGCCGAGCGCGTCATCGCAACGTGAAAAAGGGCTTTTATTCGGCGTATAAACTAAGGGAGAGCTGAATCTCGCGTCGGTGGTTGTCCGCTTTGGGGCCGGTTTTCTTCGCAAAACCGCTTGTCTCGGAGGCGGGCCGTCACTTATACTTCCGAGCGGGACGGAACCCGTTTCACTGAAGCCGCCGTCCCACCCCTTTGAGCCGTGCGCGTGGAAAGCGCCCCCGTTCTCGCGTGCAGACTCAGCCCTCCAACACCACTTCGGACGTAAATAGTAGTGACCCTGCGGACAATGGATAAGACTGTCGTGACCGCTCGCGACAAAGCCCAGATACGGAACCAGGAGACGCCCGACGCTTGGGCCGAGATGCAGGACTCTCTCTCGGCGGCCGCGGGCCTCTCGCTGCTGCTGGTCGAAGGCCGCCAGCCGCCCGCCCTGCACGTCTCGAACAACAACTCCATCTGCCACGCCCTACAGTCTTCGCCCGAGCATGTGCGCCTCTGCGACCCCTACTGCGGCGTCGCCCACGAGCGCGCCGTGAAGGCGGGCGGCCCCGTTCACTACCGCTGCCACGCCGGCCTGCACTGCTTCACGGCACCCGTCCGATTGGACCCGGAGCGACAACTGGCCGTCATCGGCGGCCGCGCCTTTTTGACGAGCGCCGACTACCGTGCGCTCGCCGAGCGATTCCGCACGGGCGACCTTCAGGAGCTGCTCTCGGAAGAGATTTTCAAAAACGTCATCTTCGCCTCGCGCCAGGATTTGGACGACCTGGCGGGGCGCGTCGCCGAAACGGCAGCGTCTTCGAGCGAGCGCCAGCAACCGGCGCAGGCGCAGGGCCGCGCGGCGGCGACCGAGAGCGCGGCAGTTGAAACGGCCGCCGCGCCCGCGAGCGCGCCGCTTGAGGCGGAAGAACAGCCGGCCGCGCGCGAGGCCGAGACGCAAGGCCCGACCCTGCCCGCGCGCCCCTTCCAGGCCGAGGGCGAGTTCAAGGAAGCGTGTGAGGCCGCGCTCAAAGTCATCGGCGGCAAGCACGACTTGACCACGCTCGCGCTGCTCCTGCGCGAGCACGGCGTCTTCGTCACGGGCTGCTCGACCGGGCGCTACAAAGAGACGCAACTGCACGTCGAGATCGGCGCGAAGGACGCGCGGCTGTTCACGACGGCGCGGGCCGGAACCTCGCTCGGCTTCCGCGAGACCGCCGACGGCTTCAAGCCCGCCGGGACGATTCGTAAACAGACGGCGGACGCGTTGACCGCCGAGCTTTTCCCGCTCATCGTCGGCGACGAAGTTAAGGCCGCGCTCCTCGTCGGCGACGCCGGGCTGACGGACGAGAAGCGCCGCGCGATTTCGATTTATTGCCGCGAGATCGCGCTGCCGCTCGAAGTCCTGCGCCTGCGCCACGAGCTTGAGCAGCGCGCGCGCTTCGCCGAACACTTGCAGAGCTTCGGCGAGCGCATCACGGCCGAGGCCGGAGACACTTACGACGCGGTGCTGCGCATGTCCGCCGACTTGCTGCGCGCCGAGCGTTGCTCGCTCCTGCTCTTCGACGAGGCGTCGAACGAGCTGGCGGTCAAGGCCGTGGTCGGCCCGCGCGCCGACGCCGCGCGCAACGTGCGTGTCCGCATGGGCGAGGGCGTCGCGGGGTCTGTCATGTCCGAAGGCCGCCCGCTCGTCGTGCGCGACGTGGAGGCGGCCGGTCACCAGCCGGCCAACGCCGAGCGCAGCTACAAGACGAAGTCGTTCATCAGCTTCCCCATCTCCATCGGCGGCCGCAAGGTCGGGGTGCTGAACGTCACGGACAAGGCCGGCGGCGGCTCTTACGACGACATCGATTTGAGTCTCATCGAGTCAATCGCGCCGCAGGTGGCGATGGCGCTCGACCGCGCCGAGTGGCAGGAGAAGGCCAACCAGTTTCAGTTGATGTCAATCACGGACCCCTTGACGGGGATGCTCAACCGCCGCTACCTCGTCGAGCGCCTGGACGAAGAGCTGAAACGCTCGAAGCGGCAGGAATACCCCATGAGCTTCATGATGATTGATATTGACGACTTCAAGCTCTACAACGACCGCAACGGCCACCAGGGCGGCGACCTCGCGCTTGAGATGGCGGCGCAGTGTTTGAAGTCCGCGCTGCGCGCGGCCGACGTGGCCTCGCGCTACGGCGGCGAAGAGTTCTGCATCCTGCTGCCGCAGACCGCGCTCGCCGAGGGCGTCCAGATAGCCGAGCGCATCCGCCGCCGCATCACGCGCGTCCGCTTCCCGCACGGCAAGTCGCAGCCTTTGGGGAGCGTGACCGTCAGCATCGGCGTCTCCGCTTTTGTGCCGGAAGAGTCGGACACGCCGGAGAAGATCATAGAGGCCGCGGACCGCGCGCTTTACCTGGCGAAGCGTCGCGGCAAGAACCGCGTCGAGACGTTCCAGCCGACCGCCGAAATTGAAATCGAGGGGACCGATGCCGCAGGGGAAGCCTAATCAGGGCGAGCGCGCGCGGCCCATCCTCGGCCGCGTCGCGCCGGAAGAGTTCGTCGGAAGAGAGCGCGCGCTCGAACAGGTCTTGCGCCTCTCGTCCGCGGGCACGACCGAGCGCGGCCTGCTGCTCCTCGCGGCCCCTTCGTCCGGCGCTTCGGAACTGCTGCGCCAGGCTTACGACGAGTTGTTCCGGCGGCAGGGCGAATTGGTGCCCATCTACTTCGCGCTGACGCGCGCCGACAAGACGGCGGTCGGCGCGGCCCGACACTTCCTGCAAACCTTCCTGCTGCAACTCGCCGCCTACCGCCGCCGCGACCCCGCGCTTGCACACGCCGCGCTCTTGACGAGCGACCTGATCGAGGCGGTCGCGCCCAATGATTACGAGTGGGCCGAGCGGTTAGTAACAGCGATGGAGAGCGCGAGCGCGCGCGAAGACGCGCAAAGTTTGATCCGGCTCTGCCTCAGCGCGCCGCAGCGCGCGGCCTCGCACGGCACGCGCCCGCTCGTCCTTCTCGACGGGCTTGAGACGGCGGCGCAGCTGAACGGCGTCGAAGTCCCGCTCGGCACCGAGATCGCGCACGCCCTGATGCACTCCGGCGCGTCCTACGTGCTCGGCGGTCTGCGCCGCCACTTGCTCGACGTGGTGCACGGCGCGCGCAACGGGAACGACTTCGCCGGCGCTCTGCGGCTCGACACCCTCGCGGACGAGGACGCGCGCTCGATGGTCGAGCGCCTCGCCCGGCGCGAAGAGGTGACGATCAACGACCAGACGCGTGACCTCGTGGTCCAGCAGACCGGCGGGAACCCTTTCTTCATCACCGCCGTCGTCCGCGCGGCCCGCGAGCGGAATGTCGGGCTCACGAGCTTCCGCAACTGCCAGCAGCTCTACGTTGACGAGCTGCTGGGCGGGCGCATTCACCGCCACTTCAGTTCCGTCCTCGAAGAGCTAGCGCCCGCGCCGGCCCTGCGCCGCTCGCTGGTCCGCGTGCTCTACGAATCGGCCCAGAACGAGCAGGGGCGCGCGCCCGTCGAGGTCTGGCGCAAGCGTCTGAACCTTGAGGCGGCCGAGTTCCAATCAATCGCGCGGCAACTGCACGTGCACGAACTGGCGAGCGTGAGCGCCAACTTCGTTGACGCGGGCTCTGACTCGCTCGTCTGGTCCGACTACCTGCGGACGCGCTACCGGCTGGAAGTCGCAGCCGAGCCGCGCGCCCTCGTCGTCGCCGAGACTCTCTCCGAAACGCTGAAGCGCGCGCCGCAGACGATGGCCCGCCACTACCGGCGCGAGGCCGCGCTCGGCCTGCGCGAGCTGTTGGAGCGTTTCAACTGCCAGCGCATGCCCGCGAGTCTTTTTCACTACGACCGCTTCAACCGCACGCACAAGGGACTGGAGGCGGACGAACTCGTCGCCGCGCTCGACGCCGAGACGGATTTGGTCCGGCTGCCGCAGGTCGTGCACGCGGCGAGCTGTGCGGCCTTCTACCCGCCCATCGAGCAGGCGGCCGACGAGGAGCGCGCGGCCGTCGCGCACGGCTTCGACGCCGGGCAGTACTCGGACGCGAGCGAGGTCGTCTGGCTCGCCGCCGAAATAGAGTCGAAGCTCGAAGCCGGCCGCGGCATCACTGAGGTCTGGTGCGACCGCCTGACGCAGGTCGCGCGCGTCTGCAACTTCCAGCGCGTGCGCTTCTGGCTCGTCGCGCCCGAAGGCTTCACGGCGGAGGCGAGCGAGCTGCTGAACGAGCGCGAGGCTTATGGGTCCAGCCGGCAGCAGTTGGAACTCTTGACGGCGCGCATCAACGCGGCTTCGGCTGCGATGGCTCGCCAGGAGACCGCGCCCGACGAGTTCGAGATGGTCATCCCGATGGGCGACGACACGGAGCTGATCGCCGCGCACACCGTCGAGCAGATCGCGCGCCGCATCAGCTTCTCCCCGGAGGCGATTAACCAGATTAAGACCGCGCTCGTCGAGGCGTGCATCAACGCCGCGGAGCACAGCCTGAGCCCCGACCGAAAAATTTATCAGCGTTTTCGCGTAGAAAGTGATAGATTAGTAGTCACGGTTTCCAGCCGGGGGGTCGTCCCCCCAGGGCCAGGCAGTCAGAACGGCGAGAATAATGGGAGCGAGACTGCCGATAGTCGCGGACGGCGCGGCTGGGGACTGAAGTTAATCCGCAGCCTGATGGACGAAGTAGAGTTCGAGCGCGTTGACGATGGCACGCGCCTGCGGATGACGAAGTACCTTCGCAAGAGTTGAATTCTTGCGGCCACTTTGCGGTTTCGTTATTAACCAAACACAAACAACGATTCCGGGCTGATTGCCTTTATAAGTTAGTTGAGAGGGGAGACTCGACTTACTATGCCTGAACTGGCGACTGGCTCTGTGGTGCGTTCGCGTGCCGTGGGCGACCTGGCGGTGATTTACGCCGGCGATTACCTGAACAAGCTGAGCGGCGAGCGCATCGAGCGCGAATGCCGCCTTCAACTTGAGCGCGGCTGCCGCGCGCTCATCATCAACTTCCGCGAGACGGAGCTGGTCAACTCCATCGGCGTCTCGATCCTCCTGGGCGTCATCGACGCCGTCCAAAACACCGGCGCGCAACTCATCTTCTCGGACGTTAACCACCAGACCGTTCAACTCTTCGAGATGCTCGGCCTGACGCGCCACGTCGCGCTCGCGGCGGACGAAGCGGAAGCCCTCGCCACGCTCTCGGAGTTCGCCCCGACTCCCAGGGCCGCGGGGCATTGAGATGTGGGGAATGGAACAGGAAGCACCGCTCCAGAAACTGCTGCACAGCTTCGCCGCGCTGGCCGACCTCGGCCAGGAGATAGCCGAGTCGTCAGACTTCCAGGAAAAGATGCGGACGGCCCTGCATTTAGTGCAAGGCTCGCTCGGCCTCATGCGCGGCGCGCTCGCCGAGTTCGACACCGAGCAGCGCGTCCTCACCTTCGTCGCCGCGCGCGGCATGGGCGCTGAGAATCCCGAACCTCTCGCGCTCTCTTCGGAAGAAGTCTCCGACCTCATACGCCTGGGCACCTGCTGCCTGACCAGAGACGACGAGAACCCCGCGGCGGCGCTCTTCGTCGAGCATCAAGAGACTTTACTCGACGCCTCGCGCGTTGACATGGTCGTGCCCCTGGTGGTGCGCGAAAAGCTGGTCGGCTTGATGCTGCTCGGCGGCAAGGCGACGGGCGAGAGTTTCACGGCCGAAGACCGCGAGGTGATCTCGGCGATGGCGCGTCACATCGGCGTCGGCATGCAGGAACACAAGCTGTTCGTCGAGCTGTCGCGCCGTGCGGCGGAGAACCGCCAGCTCTACGACGAGATGCGCGTCATCTACCACGACACCGTGCGCGCCTTCGCCGCCGCGATTGACTGCAAGGACAAGTACACGCAGGGCCACTCGGAGCGCGTCGGGCGCTACAGCGAGATCATCGCGCGCGAAATGGGATGGAGTGACGACGAGGTCGAGGGCATCGCGGTCGCGGGTTACCTGCACGACGTGGGCAAGCTCGTCGTCGAGCGCGACATCATCAACGCGCCGTACAGGATTGACGCCAAGCAGTCTTCGGAGCTGAACCGCCACCCCGCGGCCGGCTACGAAATCCTCGCGCCCATCAACCACCCTTACGCCGACATCCCGCTCTCGGCGCGCTACCACCACGAGCGGATTGACGGGCGCGGCTACCCGGAGGGGCTGAAGGGCGACGAGATTCCGCTCGCCGCGAAAATCGTCAGCGTCGCGGACTCCTTCGACGCGATGACGACCGACCGCCCCTACAAGCGCCGCCGCGACTTCGAGTCTGTCATCGACGACCTGCGCTGCAACTCCGGCAAACAGTTCGCCCCCGAAGTCGTCGCCTGCTTCTGCCGCGCGCTCCTCAAGGAAGTCACAGGCCAAACCCGCCAGGCCGGCATCATCCGCACGCTCGGCCGCGGCTACGTCGAGCGCGAAAAAGTCGCCCCGCTGCTGCAAGCCCTCATCGAAGACCTCGAATCCGGCACCCTCAGCACGACCGCCGGCAACGCCTGACGCCCACCTTAACCACGCGCGGCGTGTAGCATCCAACTATCATCGGAGTAAGGATGATGAAAGCCATTCAATCCGCGCTCCGGTTGAATGAGTTGCTCTGCCGCGCCGTTTATAGCAAAGCGTCAAATCCCAAAGAGAACTCAATTGCAGCACGAACTTCTCGCATCCTGTCTTGTGAAAGATGCGTGATAAAGTCGCTGATATTAGTCTTCTGTATGGTCTGGAGGTTGTCGGTATTCACCACACAATCTTCAGACATTCCGTCTTCACTTGGTGATAAGAGGACTTCGGAAGGAATACCGCGAATCGTAGTTGTGATTGAGGCAACCGTAATACCAGTTAGAAAAGGGATGGCTGAGCTGCGCGTCAAAATCAGCACTGGGCGGCGTTTGTCAGGGGCGCGGAATCTATACCAATAAACATCACCCTGTCTCACGATTCACTCCACACCTGTTCCGATTCCCACTCGTCGAATTCACCCGGTTTGACAGGATTATGAGCATAGCCCTGGGCATGCTGCTGTTCTAACGCGATTGTTCTCTGATTCCGTAAAGCAAGTTCTAAAGCGATACGGGCAAAATCGGCGCGCGTCATTGAAAGCCGTCGCGTTACTCGGTCAACTTCTGCAAGTAATGATTCATCGATTGTTAGTTCGATAGTTTCCATAACGTTATTCTAGCACGGTAAGAGGGGAATCAAACGGCTGTACTTATAGATCAAATCAGAAATACCAAGTAGCAGCATAACGCCCGATTAGCCAGGCGCATGTTCAATGACATCACGGACAAGTTCTCGATGACAGACAGGCTCATTCGCGCTCCGGTTGAATGAGTTAGAATGCTTCGCGTTTAGAAAAACCTGAGACCTGCTTTTTTGTGTATCTCGCGTAATCATATTCGTCTGTGAGCTTGAGAAGCGTCTTCCCATTACCTTATCCTTCTCTGTCAGCGGCGAGGCGCAACGCCCGAGTTTCAGCTGAAGTCTCCAACGTCTCAAGCCTACTGCCCCACGTCATCGATTAGGACTACGTCGCTTGTCTGCGCGCCGGTGGCGTAGGCGAGCCATTTGGCGTCGCGGGACCAGGCGAAGTAGAAGACGGAGTTGGAGCCCCAGTTGGTGAGTTGTTTGGGCGGGCGGGCGTCGAGCGGCTGAAGCCAGATGTTCCCGGTGCCGCTGCGCTTGTCGGCGTATGCGATGGCGTGCCCGTCGGGCGTCCAGCGGAACCGGCCGTAGTATTCCGGCAGGTCGCTAATCAGTCGGAGGTCGCCGCCCGCCAGCGGCATGACCGCCAGCTTGTTCGTGGCGGCTGCCGACTCGCGGTAGAAGAAGGCCAGGAGCTTCCCGTCCGGCGAGACGGCGGGCAGCCCGGACATCCTGGTCATCACGCGCACGGGCTCGCCCCCGTTGACGGAGACGCGGAACAAATACCCCGTGTCGGCCCCCGTGGACTTGTAAATGACCCACCGGCCGTCGGGCGTGAAGTCCGGCGAGAGGTCCTCCGCGCCGCGCGTCAACTCCAGCGGGTTCTTGCCGTCCGCGTCAATCCTCCAGAGGTGTTGCTGGCCCGTGCGGTCGGAGACGAAGACTATGTAACGGCCGTCGGGCGAGACCACGGGCTGGCGGTTGACGCCGGCGTGCGTCGTCAGTTGTTTCGGCTCGCCCCCGCCCGTGTCGGTGAGCCACAAGTTCTGTTCGCCCCCGGCTTGCAAGGTGTAAACGAGCTTCCCGCCGGGCGACCACGCGAGGCCGTCCAGGCCGTCGTGGTTGGTCGAGGTGAGCTGCCTCGTGTGGCCTGTGTCGGCGGCGTCGGCCAGCCAGACGTTGGCCTTCCTCTCGGATTGGACGGCGATCAGAGTCTTGCCGTCTTTCGTCAGGCTCAGGTCTCTGTAGTCGCTGAGGTCGTTCGTCACCTTGCGCGCGGAGCCTTCGGGGTAAGCGACGAGCCAGATTTGTTGCGCGGCGTTCATGCCTTGCTCGGCGGCCGTCGCCAGCAGCCCGCTCCCGTCCGCCAGCCATTCCATGCGCCCGACCGCTTGCCACCGCGCGCCGGTCAGGGCGTGCGGCTCCTCCCGACCGCCTTCCGCCGGAAAGCTCCAGACGGTCTGATACTCGCCTTCGGGCGCGGTCACGGCGACCGGGCACGCGATGGTCCGCCCGTCGGGTGACCACGCGGGCGGGACGAGCGGAGTGTCTCCCACTCTCACGGGGGCCGTCTTGTCCGTCGAAAAGAGCTTTCGTTCCCCTGTGCCGTCCGCGTTGGCGACGACGATGCTTCTGTTCGTCGGGCTGAGGCGGACGAAGGCGAGACGCGCGCCGTTCGGGGAGAGCGTGACGGGCGAGTCCACGTCCTCGATCAACTTGTTCGGCTCGCCGCCCAGGCTCGGGACGCGGAAAAGCATCCCCAGGCGATTCATCTCCTGGCTGACGTAATAAATGAAGTTGCCATCGTGCGAAAAGGTCAGCCCGTAAAACTCCACATGCGCGGGCGGGACGATCAACAGCTCCTTGCCGGTCGCCACCTGCCTGAGCCAGAGGCTGCGCTGCCCGGACTCGCTGACGACATAGGCCAGGTACTTGCCGTCAGGCGAGACGGCCGCCTTGACGGCCTTGCCCGTCGTGGTGAAGCTCGTCAGCCGCACCTTCTCGAAATGGGGACTGGCGCTGCGCGGCCAGAAGAAGAGGGCGGCCGCCGCGACGAGAAGCGCGGCGATTGAAGCGGCGGCCGGCAGGCCGAGGCGTCGCCCGCGCGCACTCGCCTCCCGTCCGACCTTAGCGGGGAGGACCGTCCTCACCGCCGCGGCCCCGGCGCTCTCGCGCACTTCATTCACTACGGCATCGTCGCGAGCCTCCTCTTCCTCTTCGTAGCTGAGGCTCGTCTTCTCCCTGAACAATATCAGGTCCGGCGCTGTCTCCTCCCACTCTTTGACCTCGGCCGCGAAACGGTAGCCGCGCCGCGGGACGGTCTCTATGTAGCGGCCGTCGCCGAGCGCCTTCCTGAGCAGGTAGATGTTCTGCGTGAGGTTGGCCTCCTCGACGAAGCTGTCGGGCCAGAGCGAGTTCATCAGGTCGTCTTTGCCGACCACCTCGCCGTTATGACGGACGAGCAGGAGCAGCGTCTCGACGGCCTTCTGCTTGAGCGGCACCAGCTCGCCGTCGCGCAGCAGGCTGCGGTTCACGGCGTCCAGGAGGAACGGGCCGAACTCGTAAAAATACTTGCTGCGCCTGCTCATGGGCCGGTTGAGAAACGGTTGAGAAACAAATGAGCGCCGGTTGAAGACTCGCGGACGGCGCGGGCGTGATTATGCGCCGACGCGCTTTTCGTGCGCCGTCGCATTCTAGAACAGAGAGTCTGAGCGAAACAACAGTCGTGCGGAAGACCAGGAGAAAGAGGATTACGGTCGAGACCGAGCGCCTCTGGGTCGTCGCCCGCGGGGGGCGTCGCGCGCCGGCCTGGTGCGAGGCGTGCCGCGCCGAGGTCCAGATGCTCTGTGCGGAGGAGGCCGCGGCGCTCACCGGCCTGGGCCAGCGGGCCATCTTCCGCCGCGTGGAGGACGGCCGCCTGCACTTCACCGAAGACCCGTCCGGCACTCTGCTGATCTGCCTCAACTCGCTCATGAACGAAACGCGCGCCGACGGGTAGCGCCCGGACAGACGATCATCAAGATTAAGGAGAGAAAGAGATGAACACGAGCAGAACGTACGTTTCACGCGGACGCGTGATTGCCGCCCTCAACGAACCTAGATGGCGGCTCCTCCCACTCGTTATTTTACTCGCCGCCTGCGCGCCCGTCAGGGGCCTGGCGCAGGGCGCGGACGATTACAACAAGCTTGAGTTTTACGGCGGCTACTCGCTGGCGCGCACAGAGTCCACGACGACCAGCCTGACCTTCGTTGACCCTGGCGGGAACAGCCAGACCTTCAGCAACCTGTGCAGCACGGCGACGGGCGAGATGCTCGGGCTGAACTCGCAGAGGTTCTTCTGCGAGCGCCGCAACTTCAACGGCTTCGACGCCTCTGTCACCTACAACGTGACGAAGTACGTAGGCATTAAGGGCGACGTGACGGGCCACTTCAAATCGGAGCAGTTCGTTGACGTGTTCACGCCCCCCGGCGTGACGCAGACCATCAGCGCGAGGGAGCGCCTCTATCAATTCCTGGCGGGCGTGCAGGTGAAGAACAATAGCCGCGAGGCGCGCTTCAAGCCGTTCGCGCACGCGCTCTTCGGCGCGGCGCGCTACACGGCGCGGCAGCAGCAGGACCTGGACCTCTTCCCGCAGGGCAATTTCGTCGCGCGCGACCACGAGACGAGCTTCGCGATGAAACTGGGAGGCGGGCTGGACATACGCGTCGGCCGGAGGGTTGACGTGCGCGTCTTCGAGCTGGACTATAACCCCGTCTTCGCCGGCGACCGCAGCTTCGAGACCGTCTCAGGCCCCTTCACCTTCTCCTCCACCGGCCGCACGGCACACAACTTCACCTTCGGCTTCGGCATCGTCATCCACTGAAGCGTCATTCGGGGCCGGAGTGAAGTTCGCGGCGGCAGTCATGTTTTTGATCGGGGGATTGGGCCGGCCGTCTGTCGGCGGCGCTCGGGGCGGGGCTTGAACCCCCGCCCCGAGCGGGATTATTCGTGGTTCGCGCTGCCCATCACCTTCTCGCGGAACTGTTTGACGAGGCGGTCGCTGAGGCGGCTGAGAGTCGAGAGCTTGAGCGGGCCGACGAGGTAGCGCCCGTAGGCGGCGTCGCGCAGGGCGTCCATGTCGAACTTGTCCTTGAAGTGCTCGCGGTAAGTGTCCCAGGAAATCGCCAGGCCCTCGATGGAGTTTTCGTCCAGGTTGACGAGGAAGACGAAGTCGGCGGTGCTCGGGCGGTCTGCGACCTTGAAGAAGGTCCAGTCCTCGATTCGCTTCCTGACTTTTCGCTCGGCGTCCAGGTCGGAGTTGAAATACTCGCGGCGGTTGACGCTCACGTCCTCGGCCTCGGTCGTCAGCGGGAGCGGCGCGCGGCGGAAGGCGACGATGTACATGGACTGGCCCGCGCGGAAAGTGAAAGAGGTTGATTGCGCCTGGCTGGTTGAGGCCGGGGCCGCTTGATTACCCTGCGTGTCTTGCGCGAGGCCGCTCGGGAGAAGAAATATGAGACAGAGCGTTGCCGTCAGAAAAAGTCTCATCCCTCACCTCCTTTAAGACGCCGCCGTCCGGCCGACTCACTGCGGCTGAATCCGCAGCGTGTAGCTGCAAACCTCGATCTTGTTGTCGGGCGAGACGGGCGTGCGCTGCTCGCGCGGGACTTCCTGGCCGTTGATGAGCGTGGGGTTCCTGCCTTTGGGCGTGAACCAGAACTGGCCGGCCTCGTCGCGCTCAAGTGTGGCGTGTATGCGGCTCACTTCGGGGTCGCCCTTAATCGGCAGATCGACGGAGACGGAGCGCGAGCCGCGCCCGATGGTGATCTCCGGCTTGGAAATTGGCACAACAGTCTGGCGGACGCCCGCGCGCCAGAGTTCGACGTTGTAGAGCACGGTGATGCGCGGGCGCACGACCGTCGAGTCGTCCTCCGCCGCGGGCGCTCCCTGCTGCTGCTGCGCGTCCGAAGGCGTGACGCCGGGCAGGGAAGTCTTCAGCAGTTGCTCGTTGGGCCTGGCGGTGACCATCGTGTGGCCGGTCTCGGTCTCGTCCCAGACGGGCTGGACGCGGAACTCTCCCTTGCTGAGCGTGCCGTCCACGCGCAGCTCGACGGCGAAGCTCTTGGTGGCGAGCTGCGTGATGCCGGAGAGTTCGCGCGCGCGCTCCGAGAGCACGTGGAAGAGCCCTTGTTCGAGGCCGCGCCTTTTTTCGCCCTGCCACTCGCGGTCGTCGTCGTTCGAGAGATAGACGATGTACTCGCGCGGGATGAAGGTCGGGCCGCCGGGCGGCGTGAACATCTCGCGCTGCATGGCCGCCTCGACCTCGCGCGCCACCTTGACCAGGAACTCCTCCCAGACGCGGCGCGGCCGCGCCTGCTCGTCCGCGTCCAGAAGAGGGTCTTGCGCCCCCTCGCCGTCGATCCACCGCCGAATGGATTCAATTAGCCCCACTGTGCCGCTCGCTCCTCTCCGAAATCAGTCTACGTCTATCGTGCTCTTGCCCATCCAGCCGCGCTTGATGGCGTCCTGATCCGCGCCTTCCTCGGCCAGGACTTCGACCTGATACCAGCTATTATTATCACTAACGCTCAAAATTCGCACACGCGCGCCGCGCTGCACGGTCCTCAATGGCGGGTTGCTGGCGCGGTCAGGGTCGCGCCGCAGGTTCGCGGCCGTCTTGACCACGCCCTCCCGCCCGACCTCGGGCGACGAAGTGTTGCCGACGGTCGTGCCCTCCTGCTGCTGCTGCTGCGCGCGCCTCCGGCTGACATAAAAATGCGTGGCGAGCAGGACGCCCGCGAACGCCACTATGATCAGCAGCGCGACGAGCGCGCGCAGCCAGCGACGCCTCGCCTCTTCCTCCTCGGCCGGCGAGAAGTCGTTCGGGTCGTCCGCGCGCCGCGCGTTGGCCGGGATCGGGGCCGCGGTGGCGCGGGCCGGGTGGCGCGCGGCGGGCGGCCGCGGCAGCGGTGCGGAAACCCTGGTGTGCTGGCGCGAGCCCGCGACGGGGACGACTATGCGCGGCGGGCGCGCGGCCCCGTTGCCGCGCATCTGCGACTGCTGGATGGCGTCGCGCGAATCGAAGCGCGGGCGCGGCGGCGCTTCGCCGACCGCCTCGTCCGTGCCCCTCAGTTGTTTCGAGACAGGGCGCTCACGTTCGCCTCCGCCGTCCTGCGGCCTGAGCGGCTGCGTCGGCGGGAGGCTGGCGTCCGACAACTCTTCCCAGAACTCGCGCACGGTCTGGTAACGCCGCTCGGGCTTCTCCTCGGTCGCGCGGCGCAAGACCCTGAGCACGTCCGCGGCCCAGGTCTTCCGCGCCATCGCCTCGGGAAGCTCCGTGATCTGATGGTGCGAGAAGCGGCGCGGCGCTTCGCCCGCGAGCAGCGTGTAGGTCGTCTTGGCGAGCGAGTAGATGTCGGCGGCCGGCGTCAGGAGCGGTTGCGCCGTGAGCGAGGCGGTGTCGAGCGGGCCGGTCTGGACGAGCGGGTTGTGTTCGGGCGCGGCGTAGACGTTGGTGCCGACGCGCGTGATCGCGCCCTCGGTCGCCTCGATCTTGGCGACTCCGAAGTCCGCGATCTTGACGCTCTGCGCGTCGGCCGTGAGCAGCAGGTTCTGCGGCTTGATGTCGCGGTGGATGACGCCGCAGTCGTGCGCGTAGGCCAATCCCGAGCAGACCTGTTCGAGGTAGAAGAGCGCGCGCTCCAGCGTGAAAGGATGTTGACGCACGCGCGCCCCGAGTTCGCCGCCGGCCATGTATTCGAGCACGAGATAGTGGAAGGCCGTGCCCGCCAGGTCCAGCGCCGTGCCGTGGCCCAGGCGGCTGATGATGTGCGGGTGGCGCACGCGGTCGAGCGCGACCGCCTCATTCTGAAAGTTTTCGATGAGTGTGCGTTCGAGGTCCGCGTCGGGCACGCCTTGCAGGAGCACGTTGAGGGCCTTGATGACGACCGTCTGCGGTTGCCCCTCGGCGGCGGCCAGGTCTCGCGCGACGTAGATTTCGGCGTAGCTGCCGCGCCCGAGGCAGTCCAGTATCTCGTAGCGGCCGTCGAGCAGGGACTGTTGCAGTTTGAGTTCCGTCATTCTCTCACGCGCTCAAGAAGTGCCGGGGACGCCTCGGCGGCCGTTAGATGCCACGCGGGCGGCGAGTGTTGCGAAGCGCGTGGGAGGAACGTTTCCTCTGCGAGCGTTCGTGCGGGGCAAGCATGCGCGTCTCCTTCGGAACTCTGGCCGCTCAAGGATTCACTGCGGGCTTTCGAGTCGTGCCGGGCCTCTGTTAATCAACTCGTCGAAGGCCGCGATGGCCTTCTCTTCGGCCCCAGGCTGAAGCCTTCGCAGGCGGAGCGCGACGGCCATCATCGCCAGCCTGGCGTCCACGCGCAGCCTGTCGTAGAGCGGCGACGTGTCGGCCCTGGCGTTAGCTACGGCGCGCTCGAAGGCCGGCATCGCGCCCATGTTGTCGCCCATCAGCATCAGGGCGCGGCCGTAAAGGTAAAGGAACTCCGGGTCGGTCGAGTCCAGGGGGTTCTGCGTGCCTTTGGTCGCGGCCTCGTCGCGCAAAGTCTTCGCCATGTTGGCAGGGTCTTTGTCCACCTGCTGCCGCTTCTTGTCGAACTCGGCGGCAGGGTCCGGGGCGGGCGTCGGCGTCGGCGTCACGGGCGGGGCGTTGTTGTTGGCGGCGGCCGCGTCCACCTGCTGACGCTGCCAGTACATCCCGCCGTAGAAGGCCGCCGCGCCTAGCCCTACGAGGAGCAGAAGCAGGAGAAGGGCGCGGCCGCCGCCGCCCTTGCGCGACTTGGCGCGCGACTCCATCTCAAGCACGGGGTTCGTCGCGTGCGCGTTGTTCTCGCCGACGGGTGGCGGCGGGAGCGGCGACTGCGGCGCGGCGGCCGGTACGGGCGCGGGCGCGGCAATCGTCATCGGGCCGCTCGGGTGGACCGGCTGGGGCGAAGCGACGGCCTGCGCCTGCGCGGGAGCGGTCTCGCCAGAGACGTTCAGCAGTGGGGCCGTCGCCGCGAGTTCCGGGCGCGACGCGATGACCGTCCGCTCGTCGGCGCGGTCGAACGTCTGCGCCGCCTCGCCGACGCGCACGATGACCGCCGTCAGATTGTCTTCCGCGCCGCGCTCGTAGCAGCGCCGCTTCATCTCGGCGCAGACCGCTTCGAGGTCGGGCGTCGAAAAAATCAGGTCGCGGATTTCGCTGTCGGGGATGTGGCGCGTGATGCCGTCCGAGCAGAGCAGGAAGGCCGTGCCGTCCTCGACCTCTATTGTCTTCATGTCAACTTCGACGCTCGCCTCCGCGCCGAGCGCGCGGCTGATGACGTTGCGCGAAGGGTGGTGCGCCGCCTGCTCGGGCGTCATGCGCCCGGCGCGCACCTCCTCTTCGACGACCGAGTGGTCGGCCGTCTCACGGTACAGGCCGCCGTCTGGGCTGACGCGGTAGAGCCGCGAGTCGCCGACGTGGCCGATGGTCGCGGCGTGGCCGTCCAGGTGGAGCGCGACGACGGTCGTCGCCATCGCCGAGAACTTCGGGTGCTCGTGGGCCATCTGGAAGATGGAGTTGTTGGCGCGCTGGATGGCGACCTCCATCAAGTCCTCTATGTCGGCCCCCGCGATCTGGTGGCGGAAGGCTTCGTCCAGGACTTCAACGGCCGTCTTCGAGGCGACCTCGCCGGCCTGCGCGCCGCCCACGCCATCGGCGACGGCGAAGATGCGCCGCTCGCGGTCCAAGAGGTACGAGTCTTCGTTGAGCGGCCGCTTCTCGCTCAGGCCGCGGTCCGAGACGACGGCCGACTCAAGGGGTACGTTTTCGGGCTGCTTCATTATTGGACTGCCTCCGGGAGAGCGGGATCGTCTGGCCCAGCGCGCTTGCCTTTGCGCGCCGTCACCTGGGCGTCGCGCGCGTTGCGGTGCGAAAAGGCCATCAGCATCCCGAGCATGGCAAAGCTGGTGATGAGGCTGAAGCCGCCGTGGCTGACGAACGGCAGCGTGATGCCGGTCATGGGCAGGGCGCGCGTCACGCCGCCGATGTTGACTAACGCCTGGAAGCCTATGAACGCCGTCAGCCCCGCCGAGCAGAGCTTGGTGAACATGTCGCGCGCGTCAATCGCCGTCCGCACTCCGGCCCAGACGAAGATGATGAGCGAGAGGATGACGATGGCCCCGCCAGCGAGCCCCATCTCCTCGCCGATGGCCGCGTAGATGTAGTCGGAGTCGGCGACGGGGATGACTTCGGCGAAACCGAGCCCGAGCCCGCGCCCGGTGACGCGTCCGGCGGCGATGCCGAAGGTGGCCTGCGCGGGCTGGAAGGCGGCGCGGTCGAACCACACGTCCACGTTGACGGTCCTCTGCATCGCGGCGCTCTCGGCCGCGAGGTCCCTCATCTTCTGGTTCTGCGAGAGCGCGTCCTCGTAATCCTTCTTCCACCATTTGACCTCAGGCGAGGGCGGGTCGAAGCCGTCGAGCCAGAGGTGGAAACGCTGCTGTATGCGGTCGGGCAGGGCCGCCTTCACTGGCCGCGCGATGGTCGGGAGGAAGGGAATCTTCTCCTGCACGTCCAGGGGGAGCGCGCCGACGACGAGCACGCTGACGGCGAAGAGGACCGAGCCGACGAAGAGCAGCAACTGCGGCCAGCGGCGCACGGCGACGAGGTAAAGTGTCGCGTAAGCCCCGCTGAAGACGAGCATCTGCCCGAAGTCTTTCAAGACGAAGAACGGGATGAACGGCATCGCCGCCATCGCGACTAATGGCACAACGTCGCGCGCGCGCGGGATGCCCCAGTAGGTCCGCGCCAAATCCTTGTAGCGCGCCGTCAGGATGCCGGCGAAGCCGAGGAGGAAGGGAATCTTCGACGGCTCCCAGGGCGTCATGTTGCCGCCGGCCTTGCCGAAGCGCGAGGTGGCGACGGCGATTCCCAGAGGGATCAAGGTCAGCACGACGATCACGAAGCTGTGGCGCTGGACCCAGAGCAGGAAGTTGTCGCGCGCGCAGAGGGCGAAGGCGATGGCGAAGGCGATGAAGGCCGCGATGGGAATCCAGGTCGAGCCGGACATGAGCGCGTTGCTCACCGTGTACTCGCTCCTGATGGTCGGCGCGTTCTCGATGTCCGTCGGCTTCGGGGGCGTCTCCGGCAGCCCCATCATGCGCTTCTTCGCCTCGTCGTAATTCTCGTTGATGTAGCGCATCCTGAGCGTGTCGGTCTTCTGCGCCCGCGCCTCGGCCTTGTTGCGCGCGTTGTACTCGGGGTCCGAGTAGAGGCGGTACTGGACGAGCATCCCGACGGAGAAGAGGAGGATGGCCGTCGTGTAGAGCGTCCAGTTGCCGGCGTACTTGTGGGCGCGCGTCAGCCAGAAGACCAGGAAGACGACGGGGACGTACATCAGGAGGTCCCGGACGGCCGAGACCCAGGAGGGCTCGTAGCCGCGAATCAACCCGGCGCGGTGGACGGCGTAATAGCCCACGATCTCGAAGCCGATAATCAGCAGCAGGGCGAGCAGGTGTGACGATGCGCGATTCTTCATAAGAGCAAAAACCGGGTGCTAGCCAATGTCCGCACCCTCCCCGTAAATAGAAACCTCAATCCCCATCCGCAACTCACCGGCGATGGCCGTTAACTCTGCCGGGAAACGAATGTATTGTGCGAAGCCGTTTTTTCGATTCAAGCCGAAGTCGAGTCCCATCTCGGTTACACCGTCGAACGCCCTGAGACGCGCTAGTTCATCCCTGTGCGCCTTCAGAAAGGAGACGGCCTCTCTGACTTGCCGGTCGGGCTCATCGCCGGACGCGTCGCTGACGACAACGGTAATGCCCGAAGTATCCCAAACGCGGTCCCTCGATTTGCGCTCGCCTTTGCGGAAAACATTACACGGGGAGAGCGTGCACGTCTCCAGAAACTTCTCGACCTGAAAGCCGTCTCCCGCCGCTCTTAACACACAACCGGGCATTCGAGTCGTCCCCGCAGCCTGCTACTGCCTCGCCACCTGCCGGCGCGGCGGGCGCGGCTTGCTCGGCGGGGCGGCCTCGTTCGGCTTCTGCGGGCCGCCGCCGAGGAGACCGAGCGCCTTCGCCTTGAGGACCAGTTGCGCGGCGATGGGCGCGGCCGAGCGCGAGCCGTAGCCGCCGCCCTCGACGATGACGGCTATCGCAATCTGCGGGTTCTCAAGCGGCGAGATGCAGAGGAACCAGCCGTCTATGCGCGGCTTGGGGTCCAACACTATCGTCTCGTACTCGCGGATGATGTTGCCCTTCGGGTCCTTCTCGTACTTCTTCCGGCGCACGGGCTCGCCCGTCTTCTTGTCGTAGAGCGGCACGTCCTTCTGAGCCGTGCCGGTCTTGCCGCCCGAAGTTATCCCGGCCGCCTTCACGGGTCCGAAGACGCCGCGCGCGGTCCCCTCCGGCCCCTGCGTGACGAGGCCCATGATCCCGCGCATCCTGGCGGCGATCTGCGGCGTGACGACCTGGTTGTAAACCTCGTTCGGCCGGTTCATCTCCAGCTTCGGCTTCATCAGCTTGCCTTCCATGTTCCCGATGGTCGAGGCGAAGAGTGCCATCTGGAACGGCGTCATCTGCCCGGCGTACCCCTGCCCGTAGCCTTCGAGCGCCAGGTCGAACTTGTTGAACTGGCGGCCGAGCGGCCCGGCGACGATGGTGGCCTCGCGCGGCGCGAGCGCGCGCTTGACGGCGTCGGAGCTGGCGTTCCAGATGTCCGGGAGCTTCTTGGCGGACGCGCGCAACGCCTCCGGCGTGTCGTAAGCGCCGACGCCGACCAGCTTAGCCGCCTCCTTTAGTCGTTCCGGCCCAAGCTTGACGGCCATCTGCGCGAAGTACTGGTTACACGAAACCTCGTACGCGCGGTCAATGCCGAGCAGGCCGTGGACCTCGCCGGGGCCGCCATCGTCGAAGATGGGCTTCGCGCCCGGCAGCGCGTAAAAGCCGCCGCCGCTGCACACGAACTCCGTGTCCTGGAGCCCGGCGCGGTGCGCGGCGATCATGATGAACGTTTTGAAAGTCGAGCCGGGGATGTAGTAGGAGTTGAGCGCGCGGTTGACGAGCGGGCGGTCGCGCTGGTCCGCGTCCAACTCAATCCAGCGCGCCTCGTCCTGAACCTCCTTCAAGCTGTACGAAGGGTTGCTGAACATCGCCAGCACCTCGCCCGTCTGCGGGTTGAGGACGACGACCGCGCCGTGCTTGCCCTTCAACTGGTCAACGGCCGCCTGCTGCAACTCGTGGTGAATCGTCAACTGCACGTCCTTCGTGGCGCGCTGCTGCACGTTCTCGCCCATCACGACCTGCAAGGCTTCGGGCACCTCGCCGCTCTGGATGCCGAAGAGCGAGCGTTCGAGGCCGGGGTCGCCGCGATCCGAGCCGAAGAGGTGCGCAAACTGCACGTCCATCTGGTAGTCGCGGACGATGCCCCCGTCGGGGGCCTTGCGGTAGAGCGCGAGCGCGTTTTCAAGCTTACCCGTCCGGTCCAGAATCCAGCCGCGCAAGGTGGACTCGCTGAGCCTGCGGTTGCGCAGGTCTTTGTAGTTGAGCTGCTGGAACCGCTCGTTATTCCTGGCGGCGAAGACGGCCCAGTAAACGTGGAAGCCGAAGACCCCGAGCGCCAGGATGATGTAGAGCAGGCGAAGGGAGCGCAGGCCGCGGTTGGTCGAGGTCGAGCCGAGGCGCTGTCGCACCTCGTCGGGCAAGTCCTCGGGCGCGATGGCCGCGAGGGCGGAACGCTGGCGGCGGAAGCGTATCAGCGCGACGATGAGCCAGAGCACCATCAGCGCGAGGCCGCCCATGTAGATGAGGCTCAGGAGCGCCGGCCGCTTTTCGAGCACGGGGGCGGCTGCGGTCGTGGCTGCGTTGTTCGCGTTCGTTGCGGCTGTCTGTAAAAGCAGTATGAGTGACATGGCTCTAAACTTTGCGCTCTAAACTTTGCGGAAGCGGACCTCGACATCGCCGAAGCCGACGACATCGCCCTCCTGAATCTCCCTGGCCTCGCCGTAGGCTATGCGCCGACCGTTGATGAAAGTCCCGTTGGTCGAACCCGTGTCGGCGACCAGGAGCGTCCCCTCCTTGTTCATGCGGAGCGCGGCGTGAATCTTCGAGACGCTGCGGTCGTTGACGTAAAGGTCGTTGTCCGTGCCGCGCCCGACGCTCTGGCGCGGGCCGCCCGGCTTGAAAACAAGCTCGGTCTCGCGCGGGCCGTCCGCCGTGGTCACGCGCGCGACGACGCGCACGTCCAGCGTCTGCGTCCTGGGGATGAAGGGCGAGCCCAGCTCCTGCTCGCGCCGCCTGGCCTCTTCCTGCTCGCGCAACTGCTGCTCGAACTCGCCGTAGGTCGGGTCCACGGAGACGCCCGAGGTGAAGATGTCCACCTCCGTCTCGATGCGGACGGGCGCGAGCGTCGAGTAGCGGCTGTCGTTGATGTAGTCGATGGCGGCGGCCAGGACTTCGTGCTCCAGCTCCTTGATGATTTCGGGCGGGGCCTCGGCGTGGCGGCCCCACTCGACCTTGAGCTTCAGGAGGTGCGGTACGATGCGAACGCCGCGCTCGTCCGTGCGCGAACGCTCGTCTATCAGCCGCTTCATGCGCTCGATGAGCGCGGTCGTCGTCAGCCCGCCCTGCGAAGTCGTCGCGCCGCGCCCCAGCCCGCGGTCCACGGCCGCGCCGAAGCCCTCGAAGACGCGCTTGATGAGGCGCTCGGGCAGCGCCTCCTCGCGCTTGTGCTCTGGTTTCTGCTCAGGCTCTTTCTTCATAAAAGGCTCATCGTCAAGACGCTCAAGCGGTATCACGCGCGCCGCCGGGGACGCCGAAATCTAACTCGTTAGTAGAGAATCGAAGTTTATTAACTGAATCCGCGCCATTCTAGCAGAAAAAGTGGTCAGTAGTCAGCGGTCGGAAAAGTGGTCGATGGTCGGTGGTCGGTGGTCGGTTAAAACAAAGACAAAAAGCAGTCGCGCCTATCACGCCGGCTGCCTGTCTTTAACTGACCACTGACCACCGACCACTGCTCTTTGCCTTGCCGCTTCGTAGAGGACGATTGCCGCGGCGACGGCGACGTTGAGACTTTCGACGGGCGGGCGCATGGGGATTCTGAGTGCTTCGGCGGCGGCGGCAACCTCTTCGGGCGCGAGCCCGCCGGCCTCTTCGCCGAGGACCAGGGCCGCGGGCACAGTCCAGTCAATCCCGGTGTGCGCTCTTTCGGCGCGCAGGTCCGTGCAGACCGTCTTGATGCCGCGCCCCTTGCACCACTCGACCGCCTCTTGAAATCGTGCGCCGGTCCAGAGCGGCAGGCGCAAGGAGGAGCCCATCGCGCCGCGCAGCGCCTTCGGCGAGAAGATGTCGGCGGAGCCTTCGGTCAGGACGGCGGCGGTCGCGCCCGCGGCCTCGGCGGCGCGCAGGATTGCGCCCGCGTTCGCGGGGTTGTTGACGCGGTGCAGGACGACGATTAGAGGGACTGCGTTTCTGTTTTTCAGAAGCCCGCCCGGACCCGTGTCGGGTCTCGCCGCGAGCATGACGATGCCCTGCGGGGTCTTCGTGTCGGAGAGGGATGAGAAGACCAACTCGCCGGCGACGGCGATGCGCGTGCCGGAACTTTTCAGCTCGCTGAGCAGCCGCGCGCCGCGCTCGTCCTGCGCGACTCTCTCCGTGTGTATCACGTCCGCGATGCCGTCCGCGCCGAGCGCCCGAAACGCTTCTTCACAGAGGCGCAGGCCCTCGACGAAGATCGAGTCGCGGACGCGGCCGTCGCGCACGGCGCGCGCACGCCTGACGAGCGCGTTATCCCGGCTGGTGATGATCTGTTCACCCATCTGCCGCTAGTCCTTCTCGTCCCTCAACCCGATCTCCGCCCAGACGGGCCAGTGGTCCGAGACGCCCAGGCGTCTCGCCACGCCGTATTTTTTAATCCTCGCGCCGCGCACGAAAATCCAGTCCGTGTGCAGCCGTATCAACCCCGCGCGCCACGTCGCCGTGCCGTCGGGGAAAGGCGTCTCAAAGCCGTGGGCTTCGAGCAGGCGGCGCGTCTCAAGGCGGGAGTGCTTCGAGAGCGTGTTGAAGTCTCCGAGCAGGACGACCGGGCCGGAAAGCTGTGCCACTTTTTCGAGCACGGCGGCGTGCTGTTTGAGCTGCCCTGCGACGGAGGCGTGCGGGTCTATGTGCGAGTTGAAGAGGTGCAGACGATTGCCCCCGCTCTGAACGGTCGCGCCGAGCGCGAGCCTCGGCCGCCACGCGCACTCGTCCCACGGCAGCTCGACGCGCTCTACGTTGCTGAAAGGCAGGCGGCTCAGGAACGCTATGCCCGTGTCGCCCGCGTCCGTTCGGGAGATGTGCTCCTCGAAATCCAGGTACCACTGTTTAGACTTCGGCCCCTCGCCGCGCGGTGGTGACGTGGACGCCGCGCGCGCGTAACGCATGCGAAGCTCCTGTGCCAATTCGCGCGCCACGTCGTGGCGGCCGGCGCGGGCGGTCCACTTGTCCGCCTCCTGCAATGCTACAATGTCGGCCGGCGGCAAGAGCCTGCCGTCCGCGAGCGCGAGCGCGGCCCGGCCGAGGTGGCGCGCGACGAGGCGCGGGCGGCGTCTGGGCCACTTTAATCCGACGCGGCGGCCCAGGCTGCCGGTGATTAAGAAAGAGCCGACCGCGTAGCGTATATTGAAGGAGGCCACGACGAGCGTGTCGCCCGGCGCGGCCGAGGCCGCGCCGGGCGCGCAGAAGTCGCCCGTCTCGACGCCGTCCGGCGAGGTCTCGAAAACGTACGCGCGCTCTTTCGCAGTCGTCATGGAAACTCATCTTGATACGCGGGGCGCGGGCGTGTAAAGGCTGAAGAGGTGAGGGAAGAGGACTAATGATGAGCAAGCCCGTGATAGCCGCCGTGGACGACATGTTCTTTGCCTCGAAGATTCGCGCCGTCGCCGAGCACCTCGGGCTGACGGTGCGCTTCGTGCGGAGCGCCGCCGAGGCCGTCTCCGCGGCGCGCGAGACGGACGCCGCGCTCGTCGTCGCCGACCTGCACTCGCGACGTTGCGACCCATTCGCCCTCGCCGAGACGTTGAAAGCGGACGAGACCCTGCGCGCCATTCCCCTCGTAGGCTTCTTCTCCCACGTCGAGACGGCCTTGCAGCGGCGAGCCACGCAAGCGGGCTTCGACCGCGTCATGCCCCGCTCCGCCTTCAGCAAAAACCTGCCTGCCATCCTTCAGAACGCGGAGTGAAAGGAAGAACTCAAGATACAGAACGACTCAACCCTCCAGCGCCTTAAGTTTTCTCTTTGCGCCTTTGCGAGAAACAGCCGTTCACGCAAAGGCGCAGGTAAAGAAAAACCAAAGCCGCAAAGGGTTGAGTATTTCTTTGACCCCGCAATCAGCCCAGAAGCTCTTTGTGTTTGGCGTCCACTAGGTTGTCGTTGAACCAGTGCGGGTAGAGCGTGGCGGGCGCGGTCATGGTGTCGAGTTCGTTCAGCTCTTCCGCGCTCAGCTCGACCTCGACCGCCTTCAAGTTGTCCTCCAGTTGATGAAGCTTCGTCGCGCCGACGATGATGCTTGAGACGAAGCTCTTGGAGAGCAGCCAGGCGAGCGCCGCCTGCGCCACGCTCGCGGAGTGCGCGCCGGCGATCTCGCGCATCCTCTCGACGACGCGGAAGCCGAGTTCCTTGTCGGTCGGCAGAAAGTCGAAACCCGCAAGGCGGTTGTCGTCGTCGTCCTTGAGATTCTCGCGCGTGTACTTGCCGCTCAAAAAGCCGCCCGCGAGCGGGCTCCACACGTTCATCGTCAGCCCCGAATGAAGCAGGAACGGCACCACGTCGTGCTCCACGTCGCGCCCGACCAGCGAGTAGTACATCTGCCCGCTCGTGAATTTGGCCCACCCCCGCGCCTTCTGAAGCTCTAACGCGGCCGCCGCCTTCCACGCGGCCCAGTTGGAGAAGCCCAGATACCTGACCTTGCCCGCGCGCACCAGCGAGTCGAGCGCCTCCAGGGTCTCTTCGAGCGGCGTGAGCGGGTCTTCCTTGTGCACGATGTAGAGGTCAACGTAGTCCGTCTTGAGCCGCGCCAGGCTCGCGTCGCAGGCTTCGAGGACGTGCCGCTTCGAGAGTCCCGCCTCCGTGACGGCGTCGCCCGAGCGGAAACCGACCTTCGTCGCGAGCACCACGTCCTTGCGCCGCGCGCCGAGCAGCTCGCCCATCATCCTCTCCGACTCCCCGTTGGAATAGCCGTTGGCCGTGTCGAAGAAGTTGACGCCCGCGTCGAGCGACTTCTCGACCATCCGGCGCGCGTCTTCAATCGAGACCTTGTAAATGTTCGGCATCGAAGGGTCGCTGCCGAACGTCATCGTCCCCAGCGAGAGCCGCGAAACTATCAACCCCGTGTTGCCTAGTCGGGCGTATTTCATGGAAGCCTCCTTGCTCCTGTTTTAGTCAACATTGCCAGCGGGCGAATCATTCCGGCTCGACGATCAGCTTGCCGCGCATCATGCTCATGCCGCACATGAAGGTGAACTCGCCGGCGCGGTCGGGCGTGAATTCGATGGCGGTGGTCTTGAAGGGCGGCAGGTGCTTGCTGATGCCGAAGTCCTGGAAGATGACCTGCTCGCTGCACGAGGCCGTCTCGTCGCGGTAGAAGTTGAGGCGGACGGGGACGTGCTCGCGCACGACGACCACGTCCGGCGAGTAGCCGCCTTTGACGGTAATCTTAATCTCCTGCACGCCGCCCGCGCCCGCCGAGGCCGCGACGCTCTCGCGCTCGCCGAAGAAGTACCAGAGGACGAACGCGATTGCGGCCGCCCCGCCGATGACGACGCCCAGTTCCGTCGAGTCCATCAAGAGTGCTCCTTCGGCGAGGGCGGGCGAAAGCGGCGCAGGCGCAGGCTGTTGGCGACGACCGAGACGCTCGACAAAGACATCGCCGCGCTCGCAATGATCGGCGAGAGCAGCCAGCCCGTGAAAGGGTAGAGCGCGCCCGCCGCCACGGGGATGCCGATGACGTTATAGACGAAGGCCCAGAAGAGGTTCTGCTTGATGGTGCGAATCGTGGAGCGCGAGAGCGCGATGGCCGTCACCACGCCGCGCAGGTCGCTCTTGATGAGCGTGATGTCCGAGGCTTCGATGGCAACGTCCGTGCCTGTGCCAATAGCAATGCCTACATCGGCCTGCGCGAGCGCGGGCGCGTCGTTGATGCCGTCGCCGACCATGCCGACCGTCTTTTTCTCCTCGATCTGAAGCCGCCTGACCTCCCGCGCCTTGCCTTCCGGCAGGACCTCCGCGAGCACCCTCTCGATGCCGACCTGTTTCGCCACGGCCTCGGCCGTGCGGCGGTTGTCGCCTGTCATCATCAGGACTTCGAGGTTCATGCGCCGCATCATCGCGACCGATTCTCTAGACTCGGGCTTGACCGTGTCGGCGACCGCCAGGACTCCCGCCGGACGCCCGTCAATCACAACGTACATGGGCGTCTTGCCGTCCGCGGAGAGCGCCTCGGCACGCCCCTTGAATTCGTCGAGCGAGACGCCGCGCTCGCGCACCAGTTTCGCGTTGCCGAGCAGCAGGTGACGCCCGCCGACTTCCGCCTCGATGCCGTGCCCGGCGATGGCGTTGAAGCCGGACGCCTCGGATAAGGAGAGCCCGCGCTCGCGCGCCGCGCGGACAATCGCCTCGCCGAGCGGGTGCTCGCTCCCCACTTCGGCGGACGCGGCGAGGCGCAACAACTCTTCGCCGGAGACCAGGTCGGTCGAGACGACATCGGTCAACGCGGGCTCGCCGCGCGTAATTGTGCCAGTCTTATCGAGCACGATTGCGCGTAGTTTATGGGCCGTCTCTAACGACTCGCCGCTTTTGATTAAGACGCCGTGCTCGGCCCCCTTGCCCGTCCCGACCATGATGGCCGTCGGCGTCGCCAGCCCCAGCGCGCACGGGCACGCGATGATGAGCACGGAGACGGCGTTGACGAGCGCCATCGTGAAGCGCGCGTCCGCGGGCGCGGCGACGAACCAGACGACGAAGGTCAGGATGCTGATGCAGATGACTAGGGGCGTGAAGATGCCGCTGATCACGTCGGCCGTGCGCGCGATGGGTGCTTTGGAGCCTTGCGCGTCCTGGACGAGCTTGACTATCTGCTGAAGCGCCGTGTCGCGCCCGACCTTCGTCGCCTCGAACCTGAACGAGCCCGTCTTGTTCAACGTCGCGCCGAAGACCGTGTCGCCGGCCTTCTTCTCGACGGGCAGGCTCTCGCCCGTCAGCATGGATTCGTCCACGGCGGACGCGCCCGCGACTACACGGCCGTCAACGGGAATCTTTTCTCCGGGCCGGACGACGACCGTGTCGCCGGGGACGACCTCTTCGACCGCTATGTCAAGCTCGCCCTCGCCGCGCACGACGCGCGCCGTCTTCGGCTGCAAGCCCACGAGGCGCGCGATGGCGTCGCCCGTCCTCCCCTTGGCGCGCGATTCGAGAAGTCTTCCCAGGAGGATGAGCGCGATGATGACGCTCGCCGCCTCGAAATAGACGGGCGTCATCTGAGGGCCGCTCGTCCCCTTCATCGCCTCGTGGCCTGACGCCTGGGGCGAGGAAAAATTTGGCACAACGGTCGCCGCGACCGAGTAGAGGTAGGCCGCGCCCGTGCCGACGGCGATGAGCGTATTCATGTCGGCCGCGCGGTGGCGGAAGGCGGCCCACGCGCCGCGGTAGAATTGCCGGCCGGAGTAGAAGACGACCGGGGTGGTCAGCGCGAGCTGGAGCCAGTTGACGCCGGGGAAATCCAGGAGGCCGATGCGCCCGTGCGACATCGCGATGACGAGCACCGGGAGCGAGAGCGCGGCCGCGACGAGGAACTTGCGCCGGAGGTCAAGGTATTCGGCCGCGCGCGCGGAGCGTTCCGAATCGGCGGCCGCGTCGTCCCCGCCGCTCCCCGAAACCTCGCGCACGCGGTAGCCAAACTCCTCAATCGCCGCGCGCATCTTTTTGACTTCGGTCGCGCCCGGCAGGTATTCGACGCGCACCTCCATCGTGCCCAGATTGAAAGAGGCGCGCGTCACGCCCGGCTGCCGACCCAGGTGTTTCTCCAACTGCTGACTCGACCCCGCGGGCCGCGCCGAGTCGTCCACGATGAAGTCGGCGCGCGCCGTGCCGGCCGTGCCGTAGCCCACGTCCCTGACGGCCTCGATAAGGTGCCCGACGCTCGTCGCCTGCGGGCTATACTCGACGGTCGCGCGCGAGGTGGCGAAGTTCACGCCCGCGCGCCGCACGCCGGGGGTCTTGCTCAGCCGCCGCTCGATGCGTCTCGCGCACGCGGCGCAAGTCATCCCCGTAATCGGCAAGTCAACGCGCTCGCCCGCCCCATCCGGCGTCGTCCGCGTGTGCCGAACTCTCTCCTTCTCAACCGCGGCTTCAGTCATAAATAGAAAATGATGAATGCGGAATGATGAATGATGAATGAAAAACCGATTGTCTTTAATTCATCATTCCGCATTCCGCATTCATCATTGCTTTTCTTACGCCGTTTTCGTCGCCGCCGCCGTGCCCTCTTCGGCCAGCAGGCTGCGGAGCATCCAGGCGGTCTTCTCGTGGACCTGCATGCGCTCGGTCAGGAGGTCGGCGGTCGGCGCGTCAGACGCGCCCTCGGCAACGGTGATGTTCGTGCGCGCCGTGCGCGCGGCCGTCTCGTGTCCCTCGACCAGTTGGCGGATCATATCCGTGGCCGCCGGGATGCTGTCCTCCTCCTTGATGGAGGTCAGCCGCGTGAACTCCTTGTAGGTCGCCGGGGCGTAAACGCCCAGCGCGCGGATGCGCTCGGCCAGTTCGTCGCTCGCCGTCCACAGTTCGTTGTACTGCTCCTCGAACATGATGTGCAGCGTGCGGAACATCGGCCCCGTCACGTTCCAGTGAAAGTTGTGCGTCTTCAGGTAGAGCGTGAAGGTGTCGGCCAGTAGTTTCGACAAGCCTTCGGCGATCTGCTTGCGGTCGTTCTCTTCGATGCCGATGTTGATGGGCATCGCCGTCACTTCGGTTCCCGTTTTGTTCGTCATCCTTTACCTCCTCAAGCCTTCCTTCTGTCAGTATGATTTATTTGCGTCGGCACGCGGCGCAGACGCCGCGCATCACGATCTCGTAGTTCTCAACCTTGTGCCCGGCCCCCAGGCGCGGGGCCGGCAACTCGCCGACCGCTTCAAAGGGCACGTCTTCGAGCCGGTCGCAGACGCGGCAGACGAAGTGGTGGTGCCGGTCCAGGTTGGCGTCGAAGCGCGCAACGGCGTCGTCCATGTAGACTTCGTGGACGAGGCCGGCGTCGCGGAGCGCGTTCAGGGTGTTGTAAATGGTCGCCCGCGAGGCGCGAGGGAAGCGGCGGTTGAGGGCCGCGCTGATCTTGTCAGCGGTCGGGTGCTCGCGGCTGCGCACGAGGAAGTCGAGCACGGCGAATCGCTGCGGCGTCAACTTCAACCCCACCTCGCGCATCCGCCCTTCAATCTGTGACCTGATGCCTGTCGTCAAGATGTGCTTAGAATAAGTCTAAATTAGGAGTCTGTCAAGCGGGGGAAAGTGGTCAGTGGTCGGTGGTCAGTTAAGAGAAAGCAAAAGGCAGCCGGGTTAATCTCACTCGGCTGCTTTCTTCTTTTGCTTTTAACTGACCACTGACCACCGACCACTGACTACTGATTACTGACCACTGCCTCTCAGCCGACCGCGGCCGGCGTGATGACCTCGCGGATGGCGCGGACTTCCTGGACGAGTTGTGCGTACTGTTCGAGGTTGAGCGCCTGCGCGCCGTCCGAGAGGGCGCGCTCGGGCTGGTCGTGGACTTCGACGATGAGGCCGTCCGCTCCGACGGCCGTGCCGGCGCGGGCGAGGGGGATGACCATGTGGTTCTTGCCTGTGCCGTGCGAGGGGTCAACGAGGACCGGCAGGTGCGAGACGCGGCGCACGGCGGGGATGGCGGCCAGGTCGAGCGTGTTGCGCGTGTGCTGCGCGAAGGTGCGGATGCCGCGCTCGCAGAGCACGACGTTGTAGTTGCCCTCGGCCATGACGTACTCGGCCGCGAGCAGCCACTCGTCCAGCGTCGCCGCCAGTCCGCGCTTGAGGAGCACGGGAAGGTGGGAGCGGCCGGCGCGGCGGAGCAGCGAAAAATTCTGCATGTTGCGCGCGCCGAGCTGAATCATGTCGCCGTAACGCTCGACCATGTCAACGCCCGCTTCGTCCAGCGCCTCGGTAACAATTTTCAATCCGTAAGTCTCGCGGACTTCCGCTAGCATCTTCAAGCCCTCTTCGCCGAGCCCCTGGAAGGCGTAGGGCGAGGTGCGCGGCTTGAACGCGCCGCCGCGGAAGAAGCGCACGCCGCTGCGGCGCACGGCCTCGGCGATACTGAAGACCTGCGCGCGGCTCTCGACGGCGCACGGCCCCGCGATGATCGCCAGCTCGTCGCCGCCGATTGAGGCGTCGCCGACGCGGACGACTGTTTTCTCGGGCCGCAGGTCGAGCGAGATGAGCTTGTAAGGCTTGCTGACGCGGATGGCCTCGGCCACGCCGGGCAGGCTCTCGAAGCGCGCGACATCAACCGCGCCCTGGTTGCCTGTGACGCCGATGGCCGTGCGCGTCGCGCCGGGCATCGGGTGCGCGCGGAAACCTAGTTCGTTAACGACGGCGACGACCCGCTCTACGTCGGCCTCGGTCGCGTCCGTCTTCATAACTATGAGCATCAGTATTTCTCCGAAGTGATCAGTGATGAGTGATCAGTGAGAAGTAAAATCCGCTTTCTTTCTCTTATCACAGATCACTCATCACTGATCACCTTTATACCTTTAGCACCCAAAAAAAGTACAGCCCGTTACATCCTCTCGGGGACGCGTATGCCGAGTGTGGCGAGGGCGCTTGTCAGTTGGCGGCGCGTGATGTCGCAGGCGGCGACGAGGACGGCGCGGCGCGCACTGTTCTCTTCGGCGATGATGCGGTGGCGGTGGTAGAAGAGGTTGAAGGCGCGCGCCAGGTTGAAGGTGTACTTGGCGAGGAGCGCGGGTTCCGCGCCCGCGACCGCCTGCGCGATTGCTTCGTCGAGCCTCGCGGCGAGCGTGACGAGCGACCAGATTTCGTCGCCGCTCTCGCCTTCGAGGACGCGCGACATTTCCGCGAGGGCGTCGCCGCCGCCCGCCGCTTGAAGAACCTTTTCGACCGCTTCGGCCTGGGCCGCCGCGTCGAGCTTGCGGAAGATGGAGTTGGCGCGCACGGCCGAATACTGGCAGTATGGGCCAGTTTCGCCCTCGAACGAGAGCGCCTCTTTGAAGTCGAAGGCGATGACGGAGTTTCGCGTGAATTTCAGCAGGAAGTAGCGCAGCGCGCCGACGGCAATCGCGTGCGCCGTCTCGCGCCTTTCGGCGTCGGAGACTTCGGGGTGGCGCGTCTCGACCTCGCGCAGCGCGTCCGATTCCAGGCGAGTAATGAGGTCGTCCGCCTTGACCCCGAGCCCTTTGCGCCCGCTCATCTCGACGAAGGGGCGCGCGCGGTCTTCGTCCGAGAGTTTAATCCCCAACTCTTCGCAGGCGGCAATCGAGAGCGCGACCATCTCGTAGCCGAGGTGCACGCTCGCCTCCTCGCCGACTTCGGGCGCGACCGACGCGACGCCGCGGCGCACCACGTCCTGTGTGTAGGACTGGCGCGAGTCAATCACGTTGTAAACGGTCGCGCCCTCGCCGAAGCGCGGCAGCACGTTATCATTCGGCTCGCAGGTCTCGGCGGGCTGCGGCTCGTCGGTCGTCATCCAGGTCAGGTGCCCGTCCGGGTAGCCGCGGAAGGGCTTGTAGAAGAAGTCCAGATCGAGCTGGCCCAGTTTCCAGAGCTGGTAGGCGATGTCCTTGCCCGTGTAGGTCACGGTGCCGTTGGAGCGGACGATGACCTTGTCGGCCTCGTGCTCGTCCGTGCCCGTGTGC
This sequence comes from Pyrinomonadaceae bacterium, assembly GCA_036403435.1. Taxonomy (GTDB): domain Bacteria; phylum Acidobacteriota; class Blastocatellia; order Pyrinomonadales; family Pyrinomonadaceae; genus QHXM01. The sequence goes on along the minus strand of DASWQY010000171.1, from coordinate 12,350 downwards.
GACTCGAACGGCATGACCCAGCAGCCCTTGTTCTTCCCCTCGGTCTCGAAGTGAATCGCGCCGGTCTCTTTCATGCGCTCAAAGGCGTGGTCCCAGAATTTCAGTCGCAGGATTTCCGACTCGCGCGGCAACACGTCGTAGCGAATCCCCAGGCGCTCCATCGTGTCCAGGATGCACTCGACGTTGCGCGTCGCGACGTAGTCGGCCAGAAGCGCCGTCGGGTTGTCGCCCTCTTCAATCAGGTGAAGCGTTTCCGCTCTGAGCTTCAATCGCTCCTTGTTGGGCTCTCCGTTCGGGTCGTCGTCGCGGTAGAAGAGTCCGACGCGTGTGTACAAGTCCCAGCAGTAATAATCGAAGGGGCGCTCGGGCGGAAGCGTTCGGTCGAGAGCTTTGATGTCGTCGAGCGTCAGGCGCTCCAGGTGCACGAAGCCGACGACCACGTCCGCGACCTGAACGCCGGTGTTGTCAATGTAGTTCTGCACCTCGACGCGCTCGCCCGCCGCCTGAAGGACGCGCACGAACGTGTCGCCGAGCACGGCGTTGCGCACGTGGCCGATGTGCGCCGCCTTGTTCGGATTGATACTCGTGTGCTCGACCATCCGTTTCGGCCGCGCGTCCGGCGAAGCGGTCGCCGCAGAAGCGTCCTCTCTCGCCGACGAAAAACTCGCAAGCAACCTGGCGCGGTCGAAGAAGACGTTCAGATAACCCGCCCCTGCGACTTCGACGCGGGCCACGCCCTCCACCTCTTCGAGCGCCTTCGCCAACTGCTCCGCAATCACACGCGGCGCACGCTTCTCGCCGGTCGCCTGCTTGACGCGCTTCGCCAGCTCGAACGCCACCGGAAACGCCAGGTCGCCCATCTCGGTGCGCGGCGGCACCTCCGCCGCCACCTGCTCAAGCCCCACGCCGAACAACTCCGCGGCCGCCCCGCGCACGCGCTCCCGCAAATCATTCTGCAAATCAACCAGGCTCAGTCCAGCCATAATCATCAACCCGCAGTCCCAAAATTCTCACCCACAGCAAAGCACGCAGTATAGCGTAGCGCCCGCGAGTCTTGCCAATCGTTGTTAATTGAACGGCGCTGTCAGGCGCGTCGGGAGTCGCTTCCTCACTCCCTCAAAGACGCCGACGCCGGTCACCTCACAAATCCCTGGGTCAGCGCGGAGAAGATTTCGCAGTCGTACCCGAAATCAACATTCTTGCAGATGGGGAAGTAGATTCTCGCGCCGTCGCGGCCCCACATGGGCGCTGTCGCGCGGCCTTCCGTGTTCGCCAGCAGGCGCACGTCCGAGCCGTCGGCGCTCATGGTGAATATCTGGTAGCTGGAGTTGCGGTTCGAGGCGAACGCGATGCGCGTGCCGTCCGGCGACCACGACGGCCACCCATCGAAGGCTGGGTGATTCGTCAGATTCCGCGCGTCGGTGCCGTCGGCGTTGGCAATGAATACCTCCGAGTTCATCTCCCCCAACATACGGCGGAAGGCCATACGCTTCCCGTCGGGCGACCACGACGGGTACGTGTTGACCCCGCCCGTGATGAGCGTCGTAATCCGCCGGGTGTGCATGTCTATGAAGAGGATGTCCGCGTCGTTCTTCCTCGGGGGCGCGAGGTCGTCGTCGGTGCAGTAGGCGAGCTTCGAGCCGTCGGGCGACCAGTTCGGGTGAATCGCTCGCACACTCTCCGGCGTCAGGTGCTGCATCCCGGAGCCGTCCGCGTTCAAGAGGGAGATAATTTCGAGCTTGTCCCTGACGTAGACGAAGGCGATTGATTTGCCGTCGGGCGACCAGGCGGGGTCTTCGTGGTCGGCGTCATCGCGGGTCAACTGGCGGGAGCCTGTGCCGTCCACGCTCATAATAAAGAGCTGCTCCCGGCCGTCTATGACGGTGATGTACACCATCCTTGCACCGTCGGGGGAAAGCGAAGGGTCGTACTTGGCGGTGTGTGTGAGTTGGTACGCCTGACTGACGGCCGACCTCTGTGCGGCCGCCCGCGCCGGACCCAGAAGAATGACCGCCAGTGTCAACACTGCGATCAAAGAGTATGTTCGAAGTAGTGTGCTTAACCGCACCGAATTCGCCTCCTCGCGTGATGGAATAGGATGTGCCCTCGCGGTAGTTATTACCGGCGCGGCATCTAATCATGATCGGCAGTCTTTTACCGCTCCCTGCTGCGAAACTCACTTTTATCGGAGGCGAAAAGGTTCTGAAGGGGAAGAGGGCGATTATTGAAGAGGGCGATTATTAACGTGTCGCCGTCTGTGTTTTAACTTTCTTCCGCTGGCTTATCTGCCTCTTTGGGTGTCAGCACTTTCAAGAATTCCACAGGCCCAATAATCTCAAGCTGCCTGAACCTACGCCGGAAATCTTTGCATTCGTCGGTATGGCCCGTCATCAAATCAAGTAAGTCTTTATCACGGCTGACGAGGTAACTGGCCTCTGATTCGACCGCAAGATTAATGTACTTTTCATCTTTCGGATCGCGTGAGTAAATGAAATGTTGACGAACGTCATTAACGACAATGGCTTTTTCTAAGACCCGGTTGATTAGAGCGTCTACGCGCGCGTCCGTTATCTCCGGGTTCCTCTTGCGGATTTTTGGACGGGAGAGGACTTCGCGTACTTCTTCGAGGGTATCATTACTCACGAACAAAGCGAGGGCATCACTGTCAATCAATCGCAACAATGTGGCTGCCGGGCCGGATTCGCTGACGGTGGCTTGCAGATAGACCATGCAATCAAAGACAACTCGCGGGCGCGGGTCGTCTTCATTCATCTCTCTTGGGCCTTTCGCTCCTGATAAACTTCCTCACGCGCTTCTTCAAAGAGAGCTTCCATCTCATCATCAGACGTACCGCTTTCCTGGAACGTCTGACGGATGGGGGCGAGGATTTCATCGAAAGACTTAGCCGCTAAGAGGTCAGTAGAAATAAGCCGCTCGACATACTTCGATACGTCGCTGTATCCGCGCTCGCGCGCCCTTTGCTCCAGGGCTGATTTGGTCTCCTCTGCGACAGTAATGATTAGCTCCATACTCACGCCTCGCCTTTTTAATTTTCAGTAAGAGTTTACCACGAGAAAAGCGGAGCCGCCGAGCACACGATCTAACCCGCGCTGAGCACCAGCGAAATCTGCAATGCGAAGGAGTATGACGAAAAGAATGCTATCCGGGCATCGAGTTGGATGGGCTTCCAGATATGCTCGCAATTATCAATAGCCAGGCACAAGTAACTTATATGGCAGGCTAAATCTCGTCTGACCATACAGAGCCCCCGCCAACTGGCGCGTGTACTCATACGCATTACTCACCGCCGGCCGCCTACCAGTCGTGTACTTATAAGCAACCGGGACGGCTAGTACGAGGCGGAAGATGACGTAGGTCAGACTGTACACGCGGCGAGGCGGCGATGCTTGACACGTTCGGCGTGCGCTCTGCTACCATCCCGGTTTACTGAAGATGACTAATCAAACGCTTTCTATCTCCGCGGAGTTGCGGAAAAGGTTCGCCGGGGCGCGGCGCGTGGTGGTGCTGACGGGGGCGGGGGTGTCGGCGGAGTCGGGCGTGCCGACGTTTAGGGGCGGCGGGCAGGCGGCCGTGTGGAAGGGGATGCCGTTCGATAAGATTTCGTCGGCCGGGATGCTTGAGAGAAATCTGGCGGAGGTTTGGGAGTGGTTCGATTACCGCCGGGGCGTGATCGAGAAGATTGAGCCGAACGCGGCGCATGGGGCGCTCGCGCGCTGGCAAGAGAGGTTCGAGGATTTCACGCTCGTGACGCAGAACGTGGACGGGCTGCACGAGGCGGCGGGGTCTGGGGACGTGATAGAGCTTCACGGCAACCTGTGGCGCGCGCGGTGTATGTCTTGCCGCAGGAAGTACGACTTGCGCGACAGGGAATCGCAAGCGGGCCGGAGCTACACGTGCGAGGATTGCGGGAGCCACCTGCGGCCCGACGTGGTGCTCTTCGGCGAGATGCTGTCGGCGGGCGCTTTCGAGCGGGCGGCGGCCGCGGCCCGTAGATGTGAGCTGTGCTTCGTGGTGGGAACGTCGGCGCTCGTGTACCCCGCGGCGGGGCTGCCGGAGATCGCGAAGGACGCGGGCGCGTTCGTGGTCGAGGTCAACCCGGAGCGGACGCCGCTGTCGGACTTGTGCGACGAGGTGATTGAGGGGCGGGCCGGGGAAGTCTTGCCGCTCTTTGACGCTTGATGAGGACTCTTTACTTCGACTGCTTCGCCGGCGCGAGCGGCGACATGATCCTGGGCGCTCTGGTCGGCGTCGGGGTTGACCCGCGCCTGCTCGTGGAGCAACTGTCGCTGCTGGACGTTCCAGGCTACGAAGTCAGCTTCGAGACGGTTGACCGCTCGGGCATCAGCGCGACGCGCGCCCTGGTCCGCGCCGAAGAAGAGCGCGCGCACCGCCACCTTAGCCACATCCTGAAGATCATCGACGACTCGCGCCTCGCTGACGCGGTGAAGGAGCGCGCCTCAAAAATCTTCACGCGGCTGGCCGAGGCCGAAGCGCGTGTGCATAACGTCGCGGTCGAGCGCATACACTTTCACGAGGTCGGCGCGCTCGACGCGATTGTGGATGTCGTCGGCGCGTGCGTAGGCTTCGAGCTGTTGGGCGTAGAACGCTTCGTCTGCTCTGAGCTTCACGTCGGGAGCGGCATGGTGGAAATGGCCCACGGGCGCTTCCCCGTCCCGCCGCCCGCGGTCGCGGAGCTTTTGCGAGACGCGCCCGTCTATTCGTCCGACATCAAGGGCGAGTTGGTGACGCCGACGGGCGCGGCCGTCATCAGCACGGTCTGCGGCGAGTTCGGCCCGCTGCCCGTTATGAGAATCGAGCGGACGGGCTACGGCGCGGGCGGGCGCGAGTACGAGAACTTTCCGAACGTGCTGCGGCTGATGCTCGGCGAGGGCGAGGCATCGGATGCGCCGACGGACGAGCGCCTGGTCATCGTCGAGACGAACATTGACGACATGTCGCCGCAGCTCTACGGGCACGTGATGGAGGAAGCCTTGCGGCGCGGCGCGCTCGACTGCTACCTGACGCCCGTGCAGATGAAGAAAAATCGGCCGGGCACGCTGCTTTCCGTCCTCTGCCGGCCCGCCGACCGCGACGCGCTGTGCCAGTTTTTACTCGCCGAGACGACGACGCTCGGCGTGCGCTTCTACGACGTGATGCGCCGCGCGCTCGGGCGCGAGACCGTGAAGGTCGAAACGGAGTTCGGGGAGATTAGTGTTAAAGTGGCACGGCTCGGCGGGGCGCTGATGAAAGGGATGCCCGAGTATGAGGAGTGCCGGGCGGTGGCGGAAAAGTTTGGTGTGCCACTTCTGGAAGTCGAGCGGGCGGCGCTCGCCTCATTCGAGAAGTCGCGGGGCAACGGGTGAAGAGATGAGCACGAAACCGTCAGAGGCCGAAGAAGAGTTGACGGGCGGGCCGCGCGCCGGAGTTGATCTTGAGCTGGTCGCGCGCGGCGTGAGGCTGATTCTGGAGGGAATCGGCGAGGACCCGGCGAGGCCGGGGCTGCAAGACACGCCGCAACGCGTGGCGGAGATGTACGCGGAGCTGACGGCCGGGATGCGCGAGGACCCGCGAGAGCACGTCGTGCCGTTGCCCGGCGACAAGCACGACGAGATGGTGATCGTCAAAGACATCAACATCGCCTCGATCTGCGAGCACCACCTTGCGCCGTTCGTGGGGCGCTGCCACATCGCGTACATCCCGAGGGGCGGCCGCATCGTCGGGCTCTCGAAATTGGCCCGCCTGGCCGAAGTCTTCGCGCGCCGGTTGCAGTTGCAGGAGCGTCTGACTTCGGAGATCGCGAACACGCTTTATGAGGGGCTGAAGCCGCTCGGCGTGATGGTCGTGATAGAGGCCGAGCACACCTGCATGACCTTGCGCGGCGTGAAGAAGCCGGGCGCGGTCACGATCACCTCGACGGTGCTCGGCGGCTTCCGCAAAGACCCGCGCACGCGCGCCGAGGCGATGGCGTTGATTAAAGGGAAGTGAGGTTTTCTTTGCGTCTTTGCGCCTTTGCGTGAGACTGATTCCTCACGCAAAGGCGCAAAGACGCAAAGGAAGGACGCGAAGAAGAACTATGAGAAGAGCGAATGCTTTAATTGCGGTGCTGCTGGTGACTGTGCTCGCACAAGGCGTTCTGGCACAAAGGCGCACGGGCGCGGGCAGTAGTCCTATCAGCGAAGAGTTTCTGCGGGCGCACATCAGGTTCCTGTCGGACGACCAGTTGGAGGGGCGCGGGACGGGCGCGCGAGGCGGCGAGCTGGCGGCCAAGTACATCGCGGCGCAGCTCGAAGCACTGGGCCTGAAAGGGGCCGGCACCAACGGCAGCTTCTTCCAGCCGGTCTCGCTCGTCGGCGTCAAGGCTGACCCCGCGAGCGTGCTGACCGTCAGCGCGGGCGATAAGAAAGAGACCTTCAAGTTCGCCGACGAGTTCGTCGCCTTCACGGGCGCGCAGGCGGCCGAAGTCTCCGTCAACGCCGAACTGGTCTTCGTTGGCTACGGCGTAAGCGCGCCCGAGCAGCGGTGGAACGACTACAAGGGCGACGCCGACGATTACCGCGGCAAGGTTCTGGTCATGCTGGTCAACGACCCCCCGGCACCGGCCGCGGAGCCGAACCTCTTCGGCGGGCGCGCGCTCACCTACTACGGCCGCTGGACCTACAAGTTCGAGGAGGCGGCGCGGCGCGGCGCGGCCGGCGTGATTCTCCTGCACACGGACGAGTCGGCCGGCTATCCGTGGAGCGTGGTGCGCACGTCGAACAGCTCCTGGCGTTTCGACCTGGCGCGCGGCGAGAACAGCACCGCGCCGTTCCTCAAGCTGCGCTCCTGGGTGACGAACGACGCGGCCCAGCGCATGATGCGGCTCGCGGGGCAAGACCTTAACGAGTTGCGGCAGCGTGCCGCGGCGCGCGACTTTCAGCCGGTAAAACTCGGACTCACGGCCTCGATTGACCTCAAGAGCGAGTTGAAGCGCGTGGACGCGCCGAACGTCGCGGGCGTGCTGCCGGGCCGAGACCCGCAGTCGCGCGACGAGTACGTGATTTATTCCGCGCACTGGGACCACCTCGGCATAGGCGAGCCGAACAAGCAGGGCGACCGCATCTACAACGGCGCGGTGGACAATGCTTCGGGCGTGGCGTCGGTGCTCGCCATCGCGCAGGCATTCGCGAAACTGCCGGCCAACGAAAGGCCGCGCCGCTCCGTGCTCTTCCTCTTCCCGACCGCCGAAGAGCAAGGGCTCTACGGCGCGGAGTGGTACGCGACGCACCCGCTCGTACCTCTCAACAAGACGGCGGCCAACATCAACCTGGATTCGATGAACATCCTGGGCCGCACGCGCGACTTCGTCCCGCTCGGGGCCGAGCGTTCGAGTTTGCGCGCCGTGGTCGAAATGGTCGCGCGCGAGCGGGGCTTGACGGTTGTACCGGACCCGCGCCCCGAGCAGGGCTCCTTCTACCGCTCGGACCATTTCCCGTTCGCTAAGGTGGGCGTGCCTTCGATCAGCCTGAAGGAGGGGAAGGATTTCGAGGGCCGCCCCGCCGGCTGGGGCGAGGAGCAGTTCAAGGCTTACAACACGGCCAACTATCACCAGCCGTCGGACGAGTACAGCGACTCGTGGAACTTCGAGGGGATGATTCAGTCCGCAGAGATCGCGCTCGCCATCGGCCGCCGCGTCGCCGACGCCGCAGAACTCCCGCGCTTCAACCCGGACGACGAGTTCGCGAAGGCGCAAAAGAGGTAAGGAATGATTGGCGTAATAGCGGCTGCCCGGCCCCGGCTTCTTATGTTAGGATCGTTTTCGTGTCTGTGACTTTTACAATTGAATATGAGCAGGAGGAAGACAGGCGCTGGCTCGCCGAAGTGCTCGAACGGCCGGGCGTGCTCGCCTATGGGCAGACGACCGAAGAAGCTCTCGCCAAAGCCCAGGCCCTGGCCTTGCGCGTGCTCGCAGACCGTCTCGAACACGGAGAGGGTGCTCCTGAACTGATGAGCCTCTCTTTCGCCGCGGCATGAGTCAGTGGTCATCAGCAAAAGCCAAACGCGTGCTCGCGGCTACGCATGGGTTGGAGCATCAAACGCGAGTCGAGTTCTCACAAAATCCTCTCACGCCCCGGCTGGCCCGACGTGGTGTTCGCCTTTCACGATAAAGAAGAAATCGGCCCCAGGATGCTGCCCGCATCGCCAGGCACACCGGGCTGAAGCCCGAAGATTTATAGGCGAATCGTTAATCAGGCGAAGCAGCAGCTATTGATATCTAAATGAAAACCTTTTACGTCACGACTCCGATTTTTTACGCCAACAGCTTCCCGCACCTGGGGAGTCTCTACCCGACTATCGTTGCCGACTGCCTGCGCCGCTATTACAGGCAGCGCGGGTTTGAGACTTACTTCCTGACGGGCACGGACGAGCACGGCATCAACATCCAGCGCATCGCCGAGCGCGAGCGTGTGTCGCCTAAAGAGTACGTGGACAAGATCGTGGCCCAATTCAAAAAGACGTTCGGCGCGTTCGGCCTCGACACGGAGCACGGCGGCTACGACATCTTCATGCGCACGACCGAGGCGTTCCATTACGAAGGCGTGTCGGAGCTGTGGCGGCGCGTGGCGCGCTCGAAGACGCCGCAGGGGCGCGAGGCGATTTACAAGGGCCACTACGAGGGCTGGTTCTGCGCCTCGTGCGCGGCCTACAAGTCCGAAGAGGAGTACATGCCGGGCGAGCGCGAGGGCGACCCGCCGATCTGTCTTGAGCATTTGAAGCCGCTCGACCACGTCGCCGAGGAGAGCTACTTCTTCCGCCTCTCCGACTACGCCGAAACCCTACTCGCGCTCTACGACGCGCAGCCCGAATTCATCCGTCCCGAGGCGCGGCGCAACGAAGTCCTGAGCTTCGTGCGCGGCGGGCTACAGGACTTGTCCATCAGCCGGCAGAAGAGTTCCGTGAGCTGGGGCATCCCCGTGCCCGACGACCCGACGCACACGATTTACGTCTGGTTCGACGCGCTCACGAATTACATCACGGCCATCGGGTTCGGCAACGAGGAGCGAGAGCGCGCCGTCGGCTTTGAAAAATTCTGGCCCGGCGTGAATCTGGTTGGCAAAGACATCCTGCGCTTTCACGCGGTCTACTGGCCCGCGTTCCTGCTCGCGGCGGGGTTGGAGCCTCCGCGGACGGTCTTCGCGCACGGCATGTGGCTCGACCCGACGGGCCGCCGCATGTCCAAGTCGCTCGGCAACGCGATTGACCTCGGCATCCTGCTCAAGCATTTTTCGACGGACGCCGTCCGTTACCACTGCCTGCGCGAGATGGTCTTCGGGCAGGACGGCAAGTTCGGCTACGAGACGCTGATTGACCGCACGAACTCGGACCTGGCGAGCGGCCTCGGCAATCTTTCGAGCCGGACGCTGACGATGATTCACCGCTACTGCGCTGGCGTTGTTCCCGGCGGGCACATCGCGGAGGAGAATTACCTGTCGGCCAAGCGCGCCGGAGTTGACACGGACGCGGGCGCGCTTTCGTCCACGCTCGAACACGCGCGCGACCAGTTCGTCCTGCTCTTCGAGGACTACGCCGTCAGCCGCGCGCTCGAAACCGCCTGGGCCATTATCGCGCGCGCGGACAAGATGATTTCGGACGCGAAGCCGTGGGAGCTGGCGAAGAACGAGGGGCAGCGCGAGACGCTCAACGCCGTCCTCTACAGGGCTGCGGAAGCTCTGCGCTGGCTGGCCGTACTTCTGCATCCGGTAATGCCGGAGACTACGCAGCAGATTTACGAGCAGTTAGGGCTCGCGGACAGTTTGGAGACCGCGGACCCGACGAAGCTCGTCTGGGGAGGTCTGCCGGAGGGGACGCGCGTCGGGGAGGTCAAGCCGCTCTTCCCGCGCATAGACAAGGGGAAAACGATGGCCGAGATAGAGAAAGAAACAGCCGCCGAGAAAGAGACGCCCGCGCAGTCTTCGGGCGCGCACGCGACCGAGGCGGACGCCGTCGGCGGCGCTCCGACCGCTGGCGAAACGAAGCCCGCGCCGCCGATGCGGGGCGCGACCGAGGCCGACGCCGTGCCGGCGGAAGCGAGTTTCATAGAGATAGGTGACTTCGCCAGGGTTGACATGCGGGTGGGCCAAATCCTGACGGCCGAGCGCGTGCCGAAGTCGGACAAGCTGCTGCGCTTCACGGTTGATTTGGGCGAGGCCGAGCCGCGCCAGATTCTCGCAGGGATAGCCGAGCACTACGAGCCCGAGAAGATGGTCGGCCGCAAGGTCATCGTCGTCGCCAACCTCAAGCCGCGCAAGCTCCGCGGCTTCGAGTCGCAGGGCATGATCCTCGCGGCCTCCGTCGGCGACGAGGGCCGCCCCGTCGTCGCCACCTTCACCGAAGACGTGCCGAACGGCGCGAGACTCAAGTAGCAGTGGTCAGCGGTCGGTGGTCAGTGGTCAGTTAAAAACTGATTTGCTGACTGACCACCGACCACCGACCACTGACCACTGCCTTATGTTCGTTGATTCCCACGCACACATTGACGGCGAGGAGTACGACGCGGATCGCGACGAGGTGGTGGCGCGGGCGCGGGAGGCTGGCTTGCGCGCGATTTTGAACGTCGGTACGGGCGACCCGCACAGCGGCTCTTTGGAGCGCGCCGTCGAGACGGCCGAAAAGTATGAGGGCGTTTACGCGGCGGTGGGCGTCCACCCGCACGACGCGAAGCTGTTCGACGACGAGGCGGAGCGGCGCGTCGTGCGCCTGGTTGAAGCGAGCCGGCGCGTCGTCGCGTGGGGCGAGATAGGGCTCGATTACCATTACGACCACTCGCCGCGCGAGGTGCAGCGCGCGGTGTTCGCGCGGCAGTTGCGGCTGGCGCGTGGAATGGGGCTTCCCGTCATCATTCATTCGCGCGCGGCGGACGAGGACACGGTCAACGTCCTGCGTGAAGAGTGGGGAGGCCGACAGCGCGGCGGCGTGATGCACTGTTTCGGCGGGGGCCTTTGGATGATGGAGCAGGTGCTCGAACTCGGCTTCATGATCTCCTTCGCCGGGAACGTCACCTTCAAGAAGGCGGAAGATTTGCGGGAGGCGGCCCGGCGCGTGCCGCCCGACCGCCTGCTCATAGAGACGGACTGCCCGTACCTTACGCCCGTGCCGTTCCGCGGCCGGCGCAACGAGCCCGCCCGCGTCGTGGAGGTCGCGCGCTGCCTCGCGGAGCTTCACGGGACGACCGTCGAAGAGTTGGGGCGTCTGACCGCCGACAACTTCGCCAGCTTTTTCGGCCTGAGCCTTTGATTCTCAAAAATACAGGAACCACTAAATCACACGAAACAACACGAAAGAAGGTAGTGGTTCGGGTTGAAGTTGTGGGCCGTCTTTATCAGGGAGGAGTCTCACGCAAAGGCGCAAAGACGCAAAGACGAACGCGAAGAAGTTGAGTGCCTCATTACCTTGCGTGCTTTCTTCGCGCCTTTGCGCCTTTGCGTGAAACCGCCTTTCCTTCGCCCCGTCTGAAACTGAACCACTACCCGAAAGAATCTGTTCTTGCTTCGTGTTGTTTCGTGTGATTTAGTGGTTCCCGGCTTTTCGCTGAAAATGAAGAGACCCCGACAAATTTTGCCGGAGAACTTTCGCCGCGCCGAGATTTGATGTTATGCTCACGCGCGTGCCGCCCCGGCGGGCGAATCTACTTTATGGCTCAGCAAAATTCATTCGACATCGTTTCCAAAGTTGACAGGGCTGAAATCACCAACGCCATCAATCAGACCTCGAAGGAAGTCAGCCAGCGTTTCGACTTCAAGGGCAGCCACGCGTCGGTCACGCTCGAAGAGAAGGAACTCGTCCTGGCCGCCGAGGACGAGACCAAGCTTCGCAACATGAACGACATCCTACAGCAGAAGCTGGTCCGCCGCGGCGTCCCCCTGAAAGCTCTCTCTTACGGGAAGGTCGAGCCGGCCGCCGGCTCCACCGTCCGCCAGCACGTTCAAATCCAGCAGGGCATCCCGCAGGAGAAGGCCAAAGAGATCGTCAAGTTCATCAAGGACAGCAAGGTCAAGGTGCAGGCCGCCATCCAGGGCGACACCGTCCGCGTCACGGGCCGCGACCGCGACACCCTGCAAGATGTCATCACTAAATTAAAGGCCAAAGATTTCGGCATCGACATGCAGTTTACGAACTATCGAACGAACTGAAGAGCAGTGGTCAGTGGTCAGTTACAGATCGTTGCATAAGTAACTTAACTTTTAAGAAGCAAACCAGCGCCACCAAAAAAGGATTTAATCAAGTGCGGTTTGCTCCTTAATCTCAGGATCGCCAACTTCAACTCCTGACGAAGATGCTCAAGGCTCTTACAA
>DASWQY010000170.1:0-22060 GCA_036403435.1 Pyrinomonadaceae bacterium | reverse complement strand
CCAGTGCAATTGTAGGGGCTGGGCTCGTCCCGGCCCGCAGCGACTGCGAGGTCGCTCAAACCATTCGCAATCCTTCAACCGCGAATGATCATGGGCCTTCGCTCGCGCTGATGCGCGGCGGGCAGGGACAAGCCCTGCCCCTACAAACTTCTCAGCGCCGCCTCGATTCCTCGAACGATCACAATTCCGCACCTTCGGCTTCCCAACCGACGCCGACGCGCACGCCCGAAGCCTGCGTCTCGTGTCACACGAACATCGAGCCGATGCACGAGACGGGCACGGGCAAGCTCGACAAGAATGATCGCGACGGTCAGAACCTTTCCTGCTCCTCCTGCCACGGCGGCAACCCCGCCGCCAAGACGAAGGAAGAGGCGCACGTCCGCGCGCGCTTCCCCGACGAGTGGAAGCGCGGCGGTAAACAGACGAGCGCGAATCCCGAACGGTCGCTTACGCTCTTGAACCGGGAGAGTTGGGAGTACGTCCGCTTCGTCAACCCGTCTGACTTGCGCGTGGCGCGTAAGACCTGCGGCGCGTGCCACGGCGCGGAAGTCTCTGCGAACGAGACGAGCATGATGCGCCACGGCGCGATGCTCTGGGGCGCGGCGCTCTACAACAACGGCGGCTTCCCGCTGAAAGACGCGCGCTTCGGCGAGAGCTACTCGGACGAGCGCGGCGCACCCGAGCGCCTCATACAGCAGGGCGACATCAAGCCCGAGTTGATGACGCTCGGCGGCGTCCTGCCTTTCCTCGACCCCCTGCCGCGCTGGGAGATTTCGCAGCCCGGCAACGTCCTGCGCGTCTTCGAGCGCGGAGGCAAGCGCCGCCTGGAGGTCGGCCTCCCCGACAGGGACGAAGACCCAGGCAAGCCCGACAAGGGTTTGAGCGCGCGCGGATTTGGCACAGCGCAGCGCACGGACCCGGTCTATCTGGGCTTGCAGAAGACGCGCCTCCTCGACCCGACTTTGAACTTCCTCGGCACGAACGACCACCCCGGCGACTACCGCTCGTCGGGCTGCACGGCCTGCCACGTCCTCTACGCGAACGATTCCGACGCGCTGCACTCGGGCAAGGAGTTGGCACAGTTCGGCAACCGCGGCACGGCGCAGACGGCCGACGCGAGTTTTAATAACGTGAGGGACGAGCCGGGCCACCCCGCCAGGCACCGCCTGACGCGCAGCATCCCCACGTCGCAGTGCATGGTCTGCCACATGCACCCTGGGACGAACATGGTCGCGACCTACTTAGGGATGACGTGGTGGGACAACGAGACGGACGGGCGCGTGATGTACCCGGAGCGGCAGCGGAACCCGTCTCAGACGGACGAGCAAAGGCTGCTCGACCGCAACCCGGAGGCGTCGAGTCTGCGCGGCCTCTGGTCGGACCCGGAGTTTCTGGCCCGGACGGGGAAGCAGGATTTCAACCGCCAGTTGACGCGCACGCAGTTCGCGGACTTCCACGGCCACGGCTGGATTTTCCGCGCCGTCTTCAAGCGCAACCGCCGCGGCGAATTCCTCGACCGCGACAACAAAGTTTTGCAGGACGTGAGCAGTCAGCAACTCTGGGACGCCGTCCAGTTCCGCGACGCGGACAACGCAGAGTTGACGAACAAGTCTATGAAGCCGGACGCGCCCGTGCACCTCAAGGACATACATCTCGAAAAGGGGATGCACTGCGTTGACTGCCACTTCAGCCAGGACAATCACGGGAACGGCATCCTCTACAACGAGCCGCGCGCCGCGATTGAAATCACCTGCACCGATTGCCACGGCTCGATTACAGAGAAGGGCTGGCCCGACACGCCGCAGGGGGGCAAGGTCCAGCCGCCGCGCACTTCCGGCCCGGCGGCGGGCAAGCGTGTGACGCGCGACGGCAAGTACGAGGAGGGGCAGGGGCGCGACCTCTCGCGCATCACCGTGCCGTGGCGCTCGGCGGACGGGAGCCAGGTGCGTCTCTTCGAGAAGGTCAGGAAAGAGAAAGAGGTCCGCAAGGACGCGTCCGGCAAAGACGTGACGCTGCTGCGCGGCGACATCATCCAGAACTCGATGGTCGAGCCGGGCGTGTGGTGGCGCGTCAAGCAGACGGTTGACACGGTGACGGAAGGCAGCCGCGATTACAACTGGAAGTCGCATTACGCGAAGACCGTCAGGCTTGATGACAAGGGGCAGCTCACCTGGGGCGCGAAGGACGGGAAAATGGCCCACGCCGACAGCCGCGTGACCTGCTTCGCCTGTCACTCGTCGTGGATGACGAGCTGCTTCGGCTGTCACCTCTCGATGACGGCGAACCGCAAGATGCCGAACCGGCACAACGAGGGCGGCGACTCGCGCAACTACACGACCTACAACTTCCAGGTCTTGCGCGACGACGTGTTCATGCTCGGCGTGGACGGCACCGCGACGGGCCACCGCGTCGCGCCCGTGCGCTCCTCTTCGGCCGTGCTGGTCAGCTCGCAGAATCAGGGCCGCGAGTGGATTTACAGCCAGCAGCAGACCGTCTCCGCCGAGGGCTACGCGGGCCAGACTTTCAACACGCACGTCCCGCACACCGTCCGCGCGAAGGAGACGAAGGACTGCGAGGACTGCCACGTCTCGCGCACGAATAACAATAACGCCTGGCTCGCGCAGACTTACTTGCAGGGCACGAACTTCGTCAACTTCATGGGCCGCTACGTCTACGTCGCCGCGGAGCACTCGCTCGAAGTTGTGCCAATCACGGAGCGCGCGGAGCCGCAGGCCGTTTACGGCAGCACGCTGCACAAGCTCGCGTACAGGCAGGACTACGACCGATTCGTCAACGACGACAAGCGCAGGCTGACCTCCTTCTTCGAGCACGTCGGGAACCCGGAAGTTTTACAGGTGCAGCTCAGGGGCGAATACGCCTACGTTGCGGCCGGGCCCGGCGGCCTGCGCGTTTACGACGTGGCCCAGATTGACCACAAGGGATTTTCCGAGCGCATCACGACCGCGCCCGTCTCGCCCTTCGGCCAGAAGTTTTACGTGGACACGAAGTACGCGGCGGCCGTCGCCGCGCCCTCGACTTTGGCGGTTGACCCGGCGCGCTGGCGGCTCGACCGCGAGGTCGGCTGGTTCGACCCGCTCGGCAGCGACCAGCAGAGTCAAAGGGCTTGGACGCGCTGGCGCGACTGGTCCAAGCTCGCCGAAGAGGCGCGCGCCAGGACGGTCAACCCGTGGGTGAACGAGGAGCAGCCGATACACCCGCTCTACGCCTACCTCTACGTCGCCGACCGCGAGGAGGGCTTGATTCTGGTCGGCGCGGCGACGCTCCTGGACGGCGACCCGCTCAACAACTACCTCAAGCGCGCGCTCGACAAAGCCGTTTACCCGAACGGCGCGTACAACCCCGGCGGCGCGCTGACCGGCGCGAACAACATCACGATTGCCGGAACCTATGCTTACATCACGACCCCGAGCGCGCTCGTCATCGTCAACATCAACGACCCGCTCGGGCCGGAGAAGGTGGGCCAGATTCCGCTCAACCACCCGACTTCAGTCGCCGTGCAGTTCCGCTACGCCTTCGTCACGGACGCAGACGGCCTGAAGATTCTGGACGTGACGGACCCGGAAAAGGCCCGGCTCGTTGACGGGGCGACCTTGCCGCTCAGGGAGGCGCACGACGTTTACGTCGCGCGGACTTACGCCTACGTCTCGAACGGACACGAGGGCGTTGCCATCGTTGACGTGGAGAACCCTGAGCGGCCCGCGCTCTACATGATGTACGACGCGAAGGGAGAAGTGGGCGGCCCGCTCAGAGACGTGCATCAGGTGAAGGTGGCGATGACGAACGCGAGCCTCTTCGCCTACGTCGCGGACGGCGAGGCGGGGCTGCGCGTCTTGCAGTTGACGGACCCCGAGACGATGCCGACTTACGCGGGCTTCAGCCCGCGCCCGCAGCCGCGCCTCATCAGTACGTTCCAGACGAAGGGTCCGGCGATAGCCGTCTCGAAGGGGCTCGACCGCGACCGCGCCGTGGACGAGAGCGGCAACCAGACGGCGGTCTTCGGCCGGCGCGGCGCGCGCCCCTTCACGCTCGAAGAGACGCGGCGCATGTACCTGACGAAGGACGGCCGCGTCTTCACCGTCTCGAACATCCGCGGCCTGGACGACAAGACGCCCCTGCCCCGCGCCCAGAACGTGCTCGCGCCGGGCGGGCCGCCAACCGTCGTTAATGGTAGGAAGAGCCCGGCCGTCTCTCACCTCTTCGCCGCGCCGGCCGGATTGTCGAAGGCGCAGACGGTCGTCGTCGGCCTCGGCCTGTTCTTCGCCCTCCTCGGCTGGCACAGATTGCGCCGGCCG
This sequence comes from Pyrinomonadaceae bacterium, assembly GCA_036403435.1. Classification (GTDB taxonomy): domain Bacteria; phylum Acidobacteriota; class Blastocatellia; order Pyrinomonadales; family Pyrinomonadaceae; genus QHXM01. Next base: position 17,747 of record DASWQY010000170.1, on the reverse strand, counting down.
AAAAAGCAATGATGAATGCGGAACGATGAATGATGACTTAAAAATCAAGTCTCTTTCATTCTGCATTCATCATTCCGCATTCATCATTTTCTTTTCAAACTCTCACAAGCGTAGTATGCTCGACGCCGCCCAATGAAAACTTAGATCAGCTCAGGAGACAGCGTCCCATGCGTAGACTCACAGGGTTCTTAGTCTTGATGATAATCGCCGCGTCCGCGGCCGGCTGCGCGAGCAACACGGCGAACTCCAACAGCCCCGGCACGACCACCTACGGCAACAGCAACACCGCGAGCGGGGCGGGCGGGGCCGCGTCGAACGCCAACGCGAACAGTCCCGCCGGGGGCGGAATCAAGCCGCCGACGAGCAAGTAGAAGGCCGCTAAAACTCTTCCATACTCTCACGCGGCGCGCGGGTCTTTCGGCGTCCGCCGGAGGTGATTACGAGACCATGAACACTAAGCCACGGCGCTCTCTCGTCCTCTCTCTTCTGCTGGCGGCCGTCTGCGCGGCGGGCGTCTCGGCCCAGACGGCGACCTCCGTCACCGTCCAGGACCCGCTCCAGGCGCTGCCCGCTTCAGACCTCGTCATCTACGCGGACGCGCGGCGAATCATGACGGAACTCGCGCCGCACATTCTGACCCACGACCCTTCGATGCTCGCCAAGATTATGGGCGCGCTTGAAATGGCGAAGGCGAAGACGGGCGTCAACTTCATGGGCATCGAGCGCGTCGCCGTCGGCCTCAAGCTCCTCGGACCCGTCGGCCCCGAGTTCAAGAAGGAGAACTTAGGGATCGTCATCGTCGCCCACGGCGACTTCGACGCGAACGCGCTCGTCACGTTCGCCAAGACCGAGTCGCACGGCAAACTGAGCGAGCAGACTTACGGCGGCAAAATCGTCTATAGCGAGCCGCCCCCCGAGCCGCCGAAGACGAAGCCCGAAGGCGAGCGCCCCGCCTTCGTCGTGCTCGACGCGAACACACTCGTCATCGGCGATCTGGTCCAGGTACGCGCGGCCGTTGACGCGGCGGCCGGGACGGGGCGCGTGGACCCCGCGCTAGCGCGCCTCGCCACCGAGGACGAGAACGCGCTAGCCGGGGTAGGCGTCAACTTCTCGCCGTCTGTCGCGCAGCACCTGAGCGCGAGCGCCGGGCCGGACGAGATGGCGCGGGCCGGCATCAGGCTGTTGCTCTCCACGGTCAAGCAGTTGTCGCTCTCGGCCGGGGTCGGGCAGGGAAGTTTTAACGTTAACTTGGGCGCGCGCTTCTGCGACGCGCAGCAGGCGCAGGGCGTGGCCGACGTGCTGACGGCGGCGCGCAAGCAGGTCTCCGCGGCGGACGCGAAGCTCGGCGGCCTGCTCGAAGGCGTACAGGTCAGGACAGACGGCAGCGATGTGCGCGTCCGCGCGGAGATCAAGGGCGAAGCCTTGCGTGACCTGGGCGCAATGTTCGCGGGACGGCGCGAGGGCTCGGCCTCGCCGCCGCCGCCGCCCCCCGCGGATACGTCCCCTACCGTCGTGGAGCCCAGGGCCGCGCCCGCCGACCCAGGCATCAAGCCGCCGACTAATAAGGCCACGCAGCGCCGCAGGTCCAGGCGTCGCGGGAGGTGAGCGATGGTGGTGAGACGGGGCGGCGCTGGGGGGCCTGCGAAAAAGAGTGGCGGTAAGAAGCGCGCGGCGGCGGACGGCGGCGGCGCGTTCGAGACGCAACTGCGCGACGCCGTCCGCGTCGTTGACGTGGCGAACTTGCTGACCTCGCCGCTCAGGCGCTCCATTGAAAACCTCTTGCACGTCGCGGGCGACGCGATGGGCTCGGACGAGGCTTCTGTGCTCGTGCGCGACGGGAACCGCGGCGGGCTGAAATTCCTGGCCGCCATCGGCGAGGTCGCCGACAAGCTGATGAAGGTACGCTTGCCGCCGGGCAAGGGCATCGCCGGCTTCGTCTTCGCCAGCGGCCAGCCCGTCGCCGTCGCCGACGTGGCCCAGGAAGAGAGTTTCTACGCGGAGGTTGACCGTGCCACGGGCTACTCGACGCACACCATCCTCGCCACGCCTTTGCGCGTCGAGGGTGAGACGATTGGCGTTCTGGAGTTCGTCAACCGCTTGGGCGAGCCTCCCTACCAGCCGTTCACGCCCGACGAGATGGACAAGGCCGCGCACTTCGCGGACGCCATCGCCACGCTCGTTGACGCGCACGAGACGGCCGGGCTGGTCGAGACGCTCTTCGAGCGGTCCATCAAAACGGAAGGCAAGGGGAGCGCGCACGGGCAGGGCAGCGAGCTATTGAGGTGGCTCAAGAAGGTGCGCTCCGCGCCGGAGCACCGCGACCTGCTGCTCTTGGCCGTGCGGCTGCGCGACATCGCGGGCCGCGGCGAGCAGGAACGCGCGCTGTGCCGCGACGTGCTGGAAGCACTCGACCGCTTCACGGCCAGCAAGTCGGCCGCTGGCTATTTCGGCCTTTAAAGAGATCGGAGGAAGAGACCTTGGACTTACCGGACATCGAAACAGTCTCCGCGAAAGTGCACGAGGCGTGGATGGAGTCGAAGAAGACGCAGGGCGTCGAGTCGCGCAAGAGCGAGAAGGGCGAAGAGCTGATGGTCCCCTACGAGCAGCTTTCGGAAGAGTCCAGGGAGTTGGACCGCGCGACCGTGCGCGCCGTTTACGCGGCCATCCAGGCGGCCCAACAGGAAACAGCGGCCTGAAGGAACTCTGACGCACTCCGTAGCGCCTCCGGCGTGAGATTAAGTTTCACGCCGGAGGCGCGAAGCGTTGAGCCGCGTTACTGCCGCTCCATGACGACGCCTGCTTCGAGTGGGCCAGTTTTGACTTTAACAATTCGGGAGCCGAGGAGCCGCCGGAAGCAGCGGAAGTAGGCCGGGAAACCTTCGGCCGTCGCCGGGTCCGCGCCGTTCTGGAGCTGGTAGTGAGTGTGCACGAAGTCTGTGTTCCCCGTCGCATCGGTCTCACAAGGGTCGCCGGTCGGAGCGCGTAGGGGAGTCCCTATTTATTGTTCAGAAGGTTCGTCGTTTGCTCGGTGATGCTCGGCGGCCGGACCATCTCGGCCGTGTCCGCGCGCGGCGAATTGAACGAGGCGGCCGGCGCGCTGCGGGCCGGCGGAAGCGCGGCGCGGTCGCGTGCGCTGGCGCTGACCTTCGTGCTCAAATCGGGCTGTGGCTGCGAGAGCTGCCCGCGCCTCTGTGAGGCTTCGTCCTCGCCGAAGAGTCTGTTGACGGCGCGGAGCAGCGGGCCGATGAAGTTGATGAACAGCGTGAGGACGATGAACAGCCCGACGAGCGCCACCATGTGCCCGTCGCGCACGGGCGGCGGCGTAGTGTCATCCGGGAAGAGCACCACGACGAGCGCGACGACGAACATGAGCAGCGCCCCCACGGTCACGTCTCTTTTACGCAAGCCCCGCGCGGGCTGAAGCGGCTCGACCGCGGCCGGCGCGGGCGCTTCCGTCTGCGCGAGCAGTTCTTTGACGACGCCGAGCTGGAAGCCGCAACGCGAGCAGAACCGGACCTCTTCGGAAGCCTGCTGCTGGCTACACCTGGGACAATACATGGAGCGATTCCGCCTTTCACCTTCAGTGTTCGGTCTCAAACCAGGGTACGAACAAAAAGGTGCCGAAGTTTCCCGACGGGTGCCCGGCGGCGTGCGCGAAGAGCTATTAGACTTTTGCGTACACGTCTTTGAGGGTCAGCTCACAGCGAATGACGCCGAGCCTCACGGTGTCTTCCGCCGTGTGGTGCTCGGAGTATCTCCACTCCCTGTTGCTCTGCCTGACGTAATGCTCGATTCTGAACGGCTCCTGGGCGACGAGCAGGTATTCCGTGAGGGATTCGATGTTTTGATATTGTTCGAATTTCTTGCCGCGGTCGTAGGCTTCTGTGGACTCCGACAGAACCTCGAAGACTACCACCGGGTTGAGCAGCGTGTCCTTCTCCTCGTCGTCGAACTCCTCCTCTTCGCAGGCCACGACGACATCCGGGTAAGTGTATTTACCCGTTGCGCTCACCTTCACGCGCATGTCGCTCGGGTAAACGTTGCACGACCGATCCAATAACTGATTCCCGAGAAGGCGAATGATGTTCGCCGTGATGAGATTATGCCGCTTACTCGCGCCCACCATCGCGAACATCTCCCCGGCAAAATACTCGTGCTTTATCTCAGACCGGCGCTCGACGGCCAGATACTCTTCCGGGGTAAGCGAGGTTTTACGCTGGTGTGACATCACAATCCCACTCCTTCACAGGTAATTTATTCCATGACGGGGGCAAGGGTAAAGGATTTTCACGGGTCAAACCAGCGCGTCCTGTGCCGTCGTCCTCTTGCGCTTTCTGGCCCCGAGGACGGCGTGCGCGGCGACGGCCGCGATGATGATCGAGCCGCCGAGAATGGCCCAGGTCGAGGGGCGCTCGCCGAGGAAGAGGTAGACCCAGACGGGGTTCAGCACGGGCTCTATGTAGCCGACGATGGCCGCGTCGAGCGAGCGCACGCCGCGCGCCATGCCGAGGGTGAAGAGCGTGTAGGCGAGCCCGATCTGGAAGACGCCGAGGTAGAGGACGCTCACGCCGTCCCAGGCCGTCATGCGGCCCAGGGCCGAGAGCCCGGCGGGCGCGGCCAAGACGACGAGCAGGAGGTTGCCGTAGATGACGGAGGAGGCGCGGTTGACGCGCTGCGTGTGCGGGTGGCGCAGCAAGAGGATGTAGAAGGCGAAGCAGAGGCCGGAGGCCAGCGCCGCGAGGTTGCCGGAAACGTCCTGCGGCCTGAGCTTGCCGACGAAGAAGAGCGACATCCCTGTGACGCAGGCCGCGATCACCAGGAGGTCCGCGCGCCGGAACTTCTCCTTGTAGAAGAGCGGCTCCAGCACGAGGACGTAGATGGGCGCGGTGTACTGTAGGAAGATAGCGTTGGCGGCGGTCGTCAGCTTCGTGGCGACGACGAAGAGCAGGAGCAGCGCGGCGTAGAGCACGGAGGTGAGCGCGGTCGTCGCGTTCAAGCGGAACCCCTCGTGGCGCGTGAAGAGCGCGACCGTCAGGGCCGCGAGGAGCGAGCGCCCGAACGTCAGCTCGACGGCCGAGATAGTCGTCCACTTGATGAAGAGCCCGCCCGTGCTCCACAGGACCGCCGCCCCCAGCACGAGCAGCAGCGGCGAGACGTGTAAAGCCCCGCCGCCGGTTTGCGACCTCTCTACCAAATGCGTCTCTCCACGGTCGGCCTCAACTCAGACCAGCTCGTCGCAGTTCAAATCCTTGTAGGCTTCCGAGATTCGCTCAAGGTTGTTCCACCAGACGGTCGCGGGTATCTGACCCCGCGACCACTGTAGGACGGGAGTGAACAGGTGCGTCACTACAGAGTATCTGTAATCCAGCCGGCAATCTTCCCACGAGTAATTTCTCACCCCGCGCGCGAGCAGGGCAGCGTGGTAGTGCCGGAGCAGCCGCTCTTCCAGGCGCGCGCGCCTTTCGGGATACCACTGGAGCGCCATCATGTAAGCGAGGTCGTTCGTCGCCGGACGGATTCGGTTGCTGGTCGCGAGGTCGATCAGGTAAACGCGCCCGCGCGCGGCGTCCTTCGGGTGCAGCATGTTCCAGACGTGCGCGTCGCCGTGGATGAGCGTGTTGCGTCGGACGGCGGTCAGGCGGCGCTGCCAGAAGCCCGGCACAAACGCGAGCGCCTTCTCGTAGGCCCTGCGCCGCCCCGCCGAAAGACGGTCGCCCAGATAATCGAAGAAGCCGGAAAGGGCTTTCCGGTTGAGCGCGACGATTTCCTTCAATGAGGTTTCGTCGAAAAGCTCTCCTATCTTCGAGCCCAGCCACGGGTGCTCCCACCAGAAGGCGTGCAGCTCGGCCAGCGCCTCGACGCACAACTCGCAGTGGCGTGTCGAAGGGGGTACGGGCAACTCCGGCTGCTGATGAGTCTCCGAGAGGTCTTCCAATAAGAGGTGCGAGCCGCGCGAGTCGGCGGAAGCGGCGGCGTCGAAGCAGCGGACGATGGGCGGGTCGGTCATCGCTTCGGCGAGCACGCGATAGGCCAGCACCTCGTCTCTCCCCATCTGCGCGGAGGCTTCGTCGCCCGTGAAGTGAGCTTTGAGGAGCAGCCGCCGCGGAAGCGCGGGGGCCGCGTCGGGCGAATAGGTCACTTCGAGACGATAGATGTGTGAGAAGAGCGTCCTGGAGTGTGCGAGGTCGAGCCGGGAGACGCGGCCCCGCGTGAGGTGTCCGCCCCACCGAAGCGTCTCGGTCAGCCATTCCGGCGTGAGCTGCTCTTCACTTGTGATTGGCTCGGCCATCGGACGCGCGCGCCCCTCGCCTTATTCGCCCGTCGCGGCTTGAGCCTCTTCCGCCTGCCGCGCGCGGAGGTACTTGCCGAAGACCCCGTTCCAGGGCGGGATGACGATGGAGACCGCGCCGGAGACCTGCGCCTGGCAGGCGAGGCGAATCAGCGGCTTCGGCTCGTCCGTCTCGATGTAGCCGAACTCTTTGATCCGCTTCCCTTCGAGGCGGGCCACGTCCGAGAGCTTCTCCGCGCCGCCGAGCACGCCGACCCAGCACGTGCCGCACGAGGCCGAGCGGCACTCGACGGGGATCGGCCCCTCTACCCGGCGCGGGTCAACCGCGCGCCAGTCGCGCGAGCTGTCCGCGGCCGCGCCGTAGGCCAGGTCGGCCGCGTTCCTCATCTTGTAACGCGCCCGCGGGTCGTTCTCGTCGAAAGTGACTGTCCATTCCTTGTCAATCGTCTTGAGAAAGCCGAGGAGCCCCTGACCGTCGTCGCGCGCCCGCTCCTTCAAAACCTGCTCGGGCGTCTTGCGCGCCGCGCGCTCACTAATCACGACCGCGCCCGGCGACGCCTTGAAGGCTTCCAACCCGACTTGCTGCAAGATCATCAGGGCGGCGGCCGTGATGCCGACGAGCAGCGACTCGTCGCGACCCACGCGGGCGGCCGCGGCTTTGGCGATCTCGCGCGTCGCCGCCGCCAGGTCTTCCGGCGCGGTCTCGCCCGCGGAGGCGCGCGCGGCGACCTCCTTTTTGACTTCGGGCCAGAAGCGGTGGCCGTAGAGGAAGGCGTGAGAGGAATCAACCTGGTCCTTCAGGTAGTAGTCGCCCTGGAGCAGCAGCTCGGCGGCCAGCTTCGCGGGGTCTTCCGCCCGCCCGAGCGCCCGCAGGAGCGCGAGCGGGTAGAAGCGAAACCAGATTTGCGTGGCCGTTTTGTCCACCTCGTGTACGGACGGCAGAAGGCTCGTGACGACGCGGGCCCAAGCCTCGTCGTCGTGCCGGTCTAAGAACTGCTCGAAAGGGGTAGCGGTCAAGGCGCTCATAATTACCTCAAGGCTGAAAATCTATGCGGTCCAAAAACCGGATACTTTACCAGCCCCGCCGCCGGGGCACAAATCCGTGGGAAGGGCGGGGGATGGTAATTGCCCGGCTTTCGTTTTATAATGCGGGCCTCGTCGGTTTTACTTTCACTCTCTCATGGCGACAGTCGGAGATATTTTTGGTTGGAGGATTCCCCCAAATGCAACCAGCGAGATGCCGCATCCTCTGCGTGGACGACCACGAAGACACTTCCTTCATGCTGACGCACCTGCTCGGGCTCTCTAACTTCGAGGTCACGACCGCCCGGAGCATGTCCGAGTCGCTCTCCCTCATCGAGACGAATGAGTTCGACCTCTACGTCCTGGACAAGAGGCTCCCGGACGGCTCCGGCCTAGACCTCTGCCGCCGGCTCACCCACGTGACGCCGCACGTCCCCGTCATCTTCTACACGGGCGACGCCTACGACCTGCACCGCGAGCAGGGGCTCTGCGCCGGGGCCGAAGCCTACGTGCCGAAGCCGGACATTGACGGGTTGATCGAGACGGTCCAGCGGCTCCTGGCCGACAAGGAGTGCGCGGCCGGCGTGAGCTGAAAAGAGAAAGCGTTCCGGGCCGAGTGGCGGCGCTCACGGTCTTGTCGCCCGCGGCGCGCGTGTGGTAATTTTTCAGGCATACAAACGGTTAACTCAGGCGGTCGGGCTGTCCGCGTCCCCCCTTTCCCAGCATTATCTTTGTTCATGACGGAGGAGACTACTCTATGGAAGTGAAGAGACCTGAAGCCGTCAAGGCTGTGAAGACTTTCGACGGGGCTTACGGATTCTCGTTCAGCATCGCGCTCGGCCTGCTGCTGTTCATCGGGGGCCTGGTCGTCAGCCTCTGGCTCGGCGGCGAGAACGGCCTCGGTCTGGTCTTCGGCATCCCGCTCCTCATCGCGGGCCTGCTCGTCCCGCTCTTCATGATGCGCGGCGTCTTCGCCCGCAGCAACATTGACGAGCCCTGCCCCGCCTGCGGCTCCGACATCCACACGACCGACGCGACCATGCGCCTCGACTGCCCGAAGTGCGGCCGCACCTTGCAGGTGCGCGACATGCACATCTACGCGGAAAAGCAATGATGAATGCGGAACTTTGCGGGATGAATGAAAGACGGTTGCCTTTTAATTCATCCCGCAAAGTTCCGCATTCATCATTTGTCACGACGGCGTCAGCCCGTTCGGCCTGGTCATGTAGTCGGCCAGCGTGAAGACGAACATGATCGCCAGCCAGAAGAAGCCCGCGACGACGATCACCCAGATGAGGCGCGAGCTGTAGCGGACGTGCATGAAGTAGAGGACGACGAACGTCGCCTTGATGACGGCAATCGTCAGGGCGACGACCGTGTTGGCCCCGTGAAACAGGTAGTCCAGGTCGCGGAAGGCCGCCAGGACCGTCAGCAGCGTCCCCACCATCAGCACGCCGAAGATGACGAAGTAAACTTTCCTCTGAACGATGTGTTCCGACATAGCGCCTCAAAAGAAATGATGAACTTTGCGGGATGAATGATGAATTAAAAACCAACCGTCTTTCATTCCGCATTCATCATTCTGCATTCCGCATTCGTCAGTGTCCTCCCCCGACGTGCCTGCCCAGGAGGTAGAGCAGCGGAAAGAGGAATATCCAGACGATGTCAACGAAGTGCCAGTAGAGGCCGGAGATTTCCACGGGCGAGTGGTACTCCGGCGTGTAGCGGCCCTTCCACGCGAAGAAGATCAGGTAGGCGAGGATGCCCAGGCCGATGATCATGTGCAGCGCGTGCAGGCCCGTCATCGCGAAGTAAATCCAATAAAACATCTGCACCTGGTTGGGGTCGCCCGCGCCCTCCCAGTTGAACGACGCGCCGGGGAAGAGGTGGTCCCGGAACTTCTCCGCGTACTCGAACCCCTTGATGACCAGGAAGGTCAGCCCGAGCAGCATCGTGACGAAGAGGAAGCCGATTTGCGCGCGCCGCTTGCCCGTCTGCGCCGAGTAAACGGCGAGCGCCATCGTCAAACTGCTGACGATGAGGACGACCGTGTTGGTCGCGCCGAGCGTGATGTCCAGGTGGTTGCTCGCGGCGGCGAACGCCTCGGGGAACTTCGCGCGATAGATGGAATAGGCCATGAACAGCCCGCCGAAGAACATGATCTCCTGCACGAGGAAGACCCACATGCCGATGTTCCCGGCCTCGCGCTGCTGCTCCAGGTTGTCGAAGTGGTGTGCCAGCGCGCCGTGGTGCGCGTGCGCCCCGTGCTCGTCTACGTGAGTCGCTGCCAAATTTCTGCTCCTTGAAAAGCGGTGATCAGTGATGAGTGATAAGTGATGAGTTAAAGACAAGCGGTTTTGCTTATCACTGATCACTTATCACTCATCACTTCTTTTACGCCTGCGCCGGCGGGAAGTCCGGCTCGTCCCTGCGGTCGAGCTTGCCGACGACCTGGACCTCCTCCGGCGGCGCGAACTCGTACGCCTCCCAGGTGATGACCGGCGTGACCTCGAAGTTCTCGGTCGGCGGCGGGCTCGACGTGCGCCACTCCAGCCCAGGCACCTGCCACGGGTTGGCCGCCGCCACGCGCCCGTACCGCATGGACCAGATGAAGTAGATCATGGGGATCAGCATCCCCGTGCCGAGGATGGTCGCCCCGGCCGTTGACATCACGTTTAAGACCTGGAACTCGGGGGCGTAGGCCGCGTAGCGGCGCGGCATCCCCATGTAGCCCGCCAGGAACTGCGGGAAGAACGTCAGGTTGAACCCGACGAAGATGATGAGCGCCGCGAACCTCGCCCAGCCCTCCGGGTACATCCGCCCCGTGATTTTGGGCCACCAGTAGTGCAGCCCCCCGAGGTAGGCCATGACGGTCCCGCCCACCATGACGTAATGGAAGTGCGCGACGATGAAGTAGGTGTCGTGCACGTGAATGTCCAGGCCGACGGCCGCCACGAACAGCCCCGTCATGCCGCCGATCAGGAAGAGGCCGATGAACCCGAGCCCGTAGAGCATCGGCGTGTCGTAGGAGATCGAGCCCTTGAAGAGCGTCGCCGTCCAGTTGAAAACTTTAATGGCCGAGGGGATGGCGACGGCGAAGCTCAGGAACGAGAAGATGAGCCCGGCGTAAACCGACTGGCCGCTGACGAACATGTGGTGGCCCCAGACCAGAAAGCCGAAGACCGCAATCGCGATAGAAGAGAACGCGACGAACGTGTAGCCGAAGATGTTCTTGCGCGAGAAGTTGGCTATCAGCTCGGAGATGACGCCCATCGCCGGCAGGATCATGATGTAGACGGCCGGGTGCGAGTAGAACCAGAAGAGGTGCTGGAACAAGATGGGGTCGCCGCCGTAGGCCGGGTCGAAGATGCCGACGTGGACGAGCCGCTCGAAGGCGAGGAGCAGGACCGTGATGGCGATGACCGGCGTCCCGAGAATCATGATCAGGCTCGCCGCGTAGTTTGACCAGATGAAGAGCGGCAGGCGGAACCAGGTCATCCCCGGCGCGCGCATCGTGTGAATCGTGACGATGAAGTTCAGGCCCGTCAGGATTGACGAGAAGCCCGTGATGAAGACGCCGATGCCCGCCAGGATGACGTAAGAGTTCGAGTAGGTGGTGCTGTAGGGCGCGTAGAACGTCCAGCCCGTGTCCACGCCGCCCGAGATGAGCGCCCAGAGCGTGAAGATGCCGCCCGTGACGTAGATGTACCAGCTCAGCAAGTTGATGCGCGGGAACGCGAGGTCTTTGGCCCCGATCATCAGGGGCACCAGGAAGTTGCCCAGGACGGCCGGGACGGCCGGGATCAGGAAGAAGAAGACCATCAGGATGCCGTGCTGCGTGAAGACCTTGTTGTAGGTGTTGGCCTGGAAGAGGTCGCTCTGCGGCGTCAACAGCTCCAGCCTGATGAGCAGCGCGTAGACGCCGCCCAGCATGAAGAAGAGCGTGACGGAGCCCAGGTAGAGGAGCGCGATGCGCTTGTGGTCTTTGGTCAGGAGCCAGGACTTGAGGCCGTACTCACGGTTCAGGTAGTTGACGCGCGGCGTCACAATCGGCTCAATCGGTGCTGCTAGTGTCGTGTCCATAACTCTTCAAAAATGACTGCGGTGAATTATCTGCCCGGCCCCGGCCGCGGCGCGGTCGAGCCGACCGGGTTCGAGCGTTGAGAGTCGGGCGACTTCGCTCCCTGCTCCTCCGGCCCCGTCGTCCCCGTGGGCGTGTTGTTCTGGCGCGCGGGCGCGGTCGTCTGTATCCCCTGCGTCCTCGCGGGCGCGAGAGACTTGATGTATGTCATGATTTGCAGCAGGTTCTCCTCGCTCAACTGCTGCTTGTAGTAAGTCGGCATCAGGGGCTGACGGAAGCCCTCCACGATCTGCGACTGCGGGTTGCGAATCGAGTTGCGAATGTACTCCTCGTCGGCCTGGACCGACTGCCCGCCTTCGAGCTTGACGGTGCTCCCGTAGAGCGAGACGAGCGGCGGCCCCTTGCCGCCCTCGCCGTTCGCGCCGTGGCAAGAGGTGCAGCCCTGCGACTGGAACAGCTTCTGGCCGGCGGCAACGGGCGACTCCTGCGAATTCGCGCCCGAGAGCCACTCGTCGAAATCCTGCGGCTTCATCACCTCGACCCAGCCGCCCATGCCCGAGTGGTTGGTCCCGCAGTACTCGGCGCAGAAGATGTGGTAGCGGCCGGGCGTCGTCGGCTCGAACCAGAGCGTCGTGTAGCGGCCCGGTACCACGTCCGCCTTCGTGCGGAAGGCCGGGATGAAGAAGGAGTGTATTACGTCCTCGGTCGTCATGATGAGCTTGATGCGGCGGCCGACGGGGACGTGCAGCTCGTTGATCTCGCGCTGGCCCGTCGTGTGCTGTATCTTCCACATCCACTGCTTGCCGACGACGTAAACTTCGAGTGCGTCCTTCGGCATGCGGTACTGCTGGAAGAAGAGGTCCGCGCCCCAGACGAACATGCTCATTGCGATGACGAACGGGATGACGGTCCAGAGCGTCTCAAGTTTCAAGGAGCCCGCGATAGGGCGCGGCACCTCGGACGGCGAGCGCCTCCGGTACTTGACGACGAAGAAGACGAGGGTCGCGCTGATGAGCAGCGTGAAGAAGATCGTCACGCCGATCAGGTAGAAGTAGAGGCCGTCCACCTTCGGCGCGAGCGTCGAAGCCCTCTCGGGAACGAATGGAATCCAACCCTGCAAAAGCATAAGTTAAGCCGTCCCTCCTACACTCCCCGGCTCGGACCGCGCGAGACGGCCGCGCGCGCCGCCTTTCTTCCCCCGTCGCCGCAAAATCAGGAGCAGCGCGCCGATGCCGAGCATGGTCGCGACGCCGCCCAGGCGCATGATTCTCATCACCACAGGCCCGTAGCGCCCCGTGGCCGGGTCGTAGTGGTAGCAGTAGAGCAGCAACTGGTCCGCGAGCGAGCCGATCTTGTTGTCCGAGGCTTCGACCAGGCCGAGGCGCAAGTCCTTCGGGAAATATTCGACGCCGTAGAAGTAGCGCGAGAGCTTGCCCTCGGGCGTCAGGACCATGATGCCCGCGGCGTGCGCGAACTGGTCCGTCTTCTCGTCGTAGTTGTAGCGGAAGCCGACCGCGTCGGTCAGCCGCGCGATGTTCTCCTGGTCGCCTACCAGAAAGTGCCAGCCCTGTTCCGCGCCCGCGCGGTTGTATCGCTGCACGAAGTTCCGCTTCTTCTCGGCGGCCAGTTCCGGCGTCTCCCGTGGGTCGAAGCTGACGGTCACCACGTCGTACTCCTTGCCGGCGTCGAAGCTCACCGAGCGCATACTGCCGAGCAGCCCCGTCAGTATCTGGTCGCAGAGCATCGGGCACTTGTAGAAGACGAGCGAGAGGACGACCGGCTTCCCCTTGTTGAAGTACTCGCGCAGCGTCACCTCGCGCCCCGTGTCGTCTTTGAACTTGAGGTCGAGCGGGACCTGCTCGTTCAACCGCTGCTCGATCTTCACCTCGCGCAGCGCGACGGGCAGCCCGCTCCCCGTCGGGCCCAGCTCGGGCCGCGGGCTGTAGAGCGGGGCCGTGCCGTCGTAGAGCCTGCCTTGCGCAGAGAGCAGCGGGCAGGAAGCGGCGAGCAGCAGGCAGGCGAAAAAGATTCGCCCGACCGCCGGCACACTCCCGCCTTCGGCCTTTCTTTCACTGACCACTGACCACTGACCACTGACCACTACTTTCCTCATCGGTCTCTCTTTTCCGGCATCCGCCCGGAGCTTTGGTACGAAGGGATGTCCATGCCCTTCAGGTCTATCTGTTCCTGGTTGTCGCCCGGCGGGCGGCTGCGGAGGCTCCCGTCCCCGGCCACCTGCTTCATGGCCTCGTCAATCGGCATGCCCGCCCTGCCCGTGCGCGGGTCGGGCTTGCCTTCCAGCACCTCGTTCCAAATCTTGCGCAGCTCGCGGTACTCGGCCTGCGGCTCGCGCAGTTGCAGGTTGACGCGCTGGCCCTCGCCCGTGTCCACGCCGAAGCCGGGCGCGGCTTGCAGGCGCGGCTCGGGCGGCAGCCGCTCCTTCTCGGTCAGGGCCATGGGCCGGGCCGGCGGGTCGAGCTTCGCCGCGCGGTCTTCCAGGACCTTGAAGAGCAGCTTCATCAGGACGAACGTGATGACGGTCAGGAGGAAGAGCCCGCCGACGAACTTGATGATCGAGCCGACGTTCACGTCGCTCGCCTCGTGGCTCACGTCCGGGTTCTGGATGTGCGACACGTCCGGCGTCTCGTGAATGTCGTCCCTTTTCCTGCGCCCAATCCTAGCCATTTAGAAAACGCCTCCCGATAAATCGAAGACCACGCATCACGCCGAAGACCGCGCATCATGTGCGCCGCTAACGCGGCGAATCCGCAGTCTCAATGCCCGCCGCGCCGCCCGTGCTCGACCGCTTCGTCGAAGCCGGGGTCGTTAATCGGGAGCAGCGGGCGTAAGCGGAGTTGCCAGATGAAGAAGGCGAACCATAGGCCGCCGAAGGCCACGGGCGCGGCCAGGTCCATCCAACTGAAACGAAAATGCTCGCGGTTGAACTCCGGCTCAATCAGCCAGAAGATGTCAATCAGGCGCATCAGGAAGATGAGCCCGGCGATGGTCGCCAGCCGCTTCGCGTTGCGCTTCAGGTCGCGCGAGAGCAGGAGCACGAACGGGAGCGCGAAATGAAGTATCACGAGTCCGATGCCGACCCAGCCCCAGCCGCCGCGCAGGCGCTGCAAGTACCACTTCGTCTCCTCGGGGACGTTGCCCGACCAGATGATTAAGAACTGCGAGAAGGCGAAGTAGGCCCAGAGCATGACGAACGCGAGCAGGAGTTTCCCCAGGTCGTGGAAGTGCGGCGCGCGCACCACGCCTTCCAGGGGCGGCCGCGTCGAGAGGTAAACCATCACGGCGATGACGAGCGAGAAGGCCGAGAGCGTCCAGCCGGCGACGTACAAGAGTCCGTAGATGGTCGAGAACCACTCGGGGTTGAGCGACATCACCCAGTCAACGGAGGCGAACGTCACCGTCAGCACGAAGAGGATGATGCCGGGGCCGCTCAGGACGTTCATCTTCCGCCTGTACTGCTCCTCGGCCGTCCGGTCCTGCTCCGCGGACCAGTGGTTCAGCAGGTACATCAGTCCGCCCCAGATGAGGAAATAAACGGCCGTGCGAATCAGGAAGAAAGTCGGATTCAGATACGGCCTCTTCCTCTCCAGAATCTTCCTCACGCCCGCTTCCGCGACCTCGTTGATGTGCGTCCACTCGTAGAGATACTTCATGCCGAAGGCGATGGGGACGAAGAGCAAGAGCATCAAGGGCAGCGTGCGCGTCCCGGCTTCGAGCACGCGGCGGATGACGAGTCCCCAGGAGCCCGTGATGACGTGCTGGAGCAGGAGCAGGCCGAGGCAGCCGAGCGTGATGCCGACCCAGAAGACGTAGCCCAGCAGGTAGGAACGGAAGAACTGGTCCGGGCCGCCCAGGGCCGGGACGAACGCGCCGGCGGCGAGCAGGAGCATGAAGGCCGCGCCGATGATGAGCGCGCGCTGCTGGTAGTGCGCCGTCTCGCGCGGGGCGGGGTAGGTCAGGTTTTGTACGCTCGTCTCCGCCACTATCTGTGTCCTCCGGTCTCTCCAGTGTGCGCCTCGCCGGCCGGCGCGGCCACCGCCCGCTGGTTCATCTGGCTCAGTTGCAGGGCGCGTATGTAGGCGGCAATGGCCCAGCGGTCCTGCACGGGAACCTGCGACCTGTAAGGCGGCATTGCGCCGAAGCCTTCGGTCATCACGCGGAAGAAGTAGCCGACCGGCGCGCGCCGCAGGCGGTCTTCGTGGTAAGAGGGCGGCTTGCGGTAGCCGCGCCGCACGATCATGCCGTCGCCCTCGCCCACGGGGCCGTGGCACATCGAGCAGAAGATTTCAAAACGCTCTTTCCCGCGCTTCACCACGTCCTCGGTCACCGGGAAGGGGAAAGTGTCTGCGTCGTCCGCCTCGCCGGCCGGCGCACTCTCGACGGCACCACCCTGCGAAGACGCGTTGCCCCGCGCGTTGGCGTTGCCTTGCGCGCTACCGGCGTCGCCGCCGCCCTGCGCCACGGCACCGCCGCCCGCGCCGCCTTGCGCGCCCGCGTCCAGCTTGCCCGTGTAGAGCTGGCGGTCGGCCCTCAGATAACCGCGCGGCACGGTGCCTTCCACGGGCCGGCGCGACGACAGTCCGTCCTTGAAAAACCCGCTCGCCTCGTAAGGCTCGTAACGCGGCTGGTCCTGCATGTCCTGGCGGCAGCCCAGGAAAAGTAAGCAGTAGGCAGTGAGCAGTAAACAGTAAAAGACTCTGCGCCGGCCGCCGCGCATAACTGACCACAGACCACAGACCACAGACCACTGTCTCTTACTGTTCGACATCAACCACCTCTTTAGGGTTCAAGCTCAAGAGAAACTGCCGCGCCTTGTCGTGGTCGAACTTGGGGTCGCGCGCCTCTATGACCAGGAAGAAGCGGTCGCGCGAGGCCAGGGCGAATCGCTCGGCGTTGAAGACCGGGTGATAGGGCTGCGGCAGCTTGTTCAGGGCGAGCATCCCGAAGACCGCCGCGAAGGCTGCGAACAACACCGTCATCTCGAACGTGATCGGCATGAACGACGGCCAACTGTGCAGTGGGCGGCCTCCGACGTTGATCGGGTAGTCGATCACGGCCACGTAGTACTGCAAGCCGTAGCCGACGAGGCCGCCGAGAATGCCGCCGAGGAGCACGATGAGAGGCAGCCGCGTCCGGTGAAAGCCTATGGCCTCGGCCAGCTCCTCGATGGGGTAAGGCGAGTAAGCGTTAATCCGCCTGTAGCCCGCGTCGTAAGTCGCGCGCGACGCCTCGACCACGTCCGTCGGGTTATCGAATTCGGCCATCAAGCCGTAAAGTGGTGGCTTAGTTTCCATAACGATTCAGTGGTCAGTGGTCGGTGGTCGGTGGTCAGTTAAAACAACTGGCTTTCTAACTGACCACTGACCACAGACCACTGACCTCTGCTCCTCATGCGTGTTCCTCCTCGACTTCCGCCTGCGGCAAAATGGTCCGCATCTCGAAGATGGAGATGATGGGCAGGAAGCGTATGAAGAGGAACAGCAGGCTGAAAAAGAGCCCGATGGTCCCGATTAACATCGTCCAGTCCCACATCGTCGGGCTGTACATGCCCCAGCTTGAGGGCAGAAAATCCCTGTGCAAACTCGTCACGATGATGACGAAACGCTCCAGCCACATGCCGACGCCGACGACGAGCGTGAGCAGCCAGAGGACCAGCAGATTGCTCCTGATCTTCTTCGACCAGAGGAGCTGCGGGATGATGCCGTTGCACAGGATGAGCGCCCAGTAAAGATAGGCGTACGGCCCCGTCATCCGGTTGAAAATCATGTAGCTCTCGTACTCGTTGGCGCTGTACCAGCCGAAGAATGCCTCCATCGCGTAGCCGTAAACGACGATCAGGCCGGTCGCGAGCATCACTTTCGCCATGTTGTGGATGTGGCGCATGGTGATGAAGTCTTCGAGGCCGTACCACTTCCTTAAAGGGATCGTCAGCGTCAGCACCATCGCGAAGCCGGCGTAGATGGCCCCGGCGACGAAGTAGGGCGGGAAGATGGTCGCGTGCCAGCCCGGAATCTGCGAGACGGCGAAGTCGAAACTGACGATGGTGTGAACGGAGAGCACAAGGGGCGTGGCCAGGCCCGCGAGCAGCAGATAAGCCGCTTCATAACGGAGCCAGTGGCGCGCACTCCCGCGCCATCCCATCGCCAGAAGCCCATAAAGCTTCGCCCAGGCGCGACTCTTCGCCCGGTCGCGCAGGGTAGCAAAGTCCGGTATCAGCCCTATGAACCAGAAGAGGGCCGAGACGGTCGCGTATGTGGAAACGGCGAACACGTCCCACATCAGAGGACTTCTAAACTGCGGCTGTATCCCCATAGTGTTCGGGTAAGGGAAGAGCCA
>DASWQY010000169.1:0-108848 GCA_036403435.1 Pyrinomonadaceae bacterium | reverse complement strand
GGCCGCGAAGGCCAACGGGCAGGTGGCGAGCCTGCTGGACCAGGAGCGCCCCAACATCTTCACGCAGTCGGTCGCCAACATCATGCCCGGCGAGAAGGTCGTCGTCCGCATCAGCTACGTCGAGACGCTCAAGTACGAGGAAGGTTCCTACGAATGGACATTCCCGATGGTCGTCACGGTCACTTCGAGCGCCGAGATGGTGGACGCGTCCGCCACCGCCGGCAGCACGGTCGAGACGCGGATCATCCCGGAGTTACCCGTCGGGGGGAGGAGCCACCAGAGTCTAATCTACCTCGCCCCCGGCGTGGCTTCGGCGGCGGCCGGCCAGTCCCCAGGCGTCTCGCAGGACAGGCTCTCCATCAACGGGCAGCGCACGACCGCCAACAGCTTCCTCGTTGACGGCGTCAGCGCCGACTTCGGCATCAGCCCGGACGAGCAAGACTCCGGGGCGACCGCTTCCGGCACGATGCCGGGGCTGACCATCACGGGCGGGACCAACGGCCTCGTGTCCGTGGGCGCAACCGAGGAAGTGAACATTCGCACTCACGCCTACGAGCCGCAGTACGGGCGCACGCCCGGCGGCGAAATCGAAATCATCACGCGCGCAGGCACGAACACCTTCCACGGCTCGCTCTTCGAGCACTTCGGCAACGACGCGCTCGACGCCGGCGACTGGTTCGGCAACAGCCGCGGGCTGGGCCGGCCGCCGCACCGCATGAACGACTTCGGCGGCACGTTCGGCGGCCCCGTCCGCAAAGACCGGACCTTCTTCTTCGGCTCTTACGAGGGCCTGCGGCTGCGCCAGCCCGTGGTCGCCCTCACGGACGTTCCTTCACTCTCCGCGCGCCTCGCGGCCGCCCCGTTGGTCCGGCCGTTCCTGAACGCGTACCCCCTGCCCACCGAAAGCGAAAGGCCGGACGGCTTCGCCGAATTGGCCCAGGCGTTCAGCAACCCGGCTCGGCTCGACGCGGCAAGCCTGCGGCTGGACCAGAGTGTGACGGACAGGTTGATGCTTTACGGGCGCTACAACTACGCCGCCTCTTCCGCCACCGAGCGCGGCGCGGGCGGCTTCTCTTTGAACACCCTGAACCCGAGGCGCAACCGCCTTCAGACGCTCACGGGCAGCGTCGCGTACACCGCTTCTCCCAGGATCGTGTTGGAACTCCGCGCCAACTACAGCCGGCTCGCCGCATCGAGCGCGTATGAACTGGACGACTTCGGCGGCGCTCTGACGCCGGTTGTGAACGACAGCCTAGCCGCCTTCTTCTCCGACGGGAATCGTTCCGCCCGCTTCGACCTGGACGGGCGGAACGCGGCACTCTTCAGCGGCCGCGAGGTCGCAAGCACGCAGCGCCAGTTCCAAACGGTCGGCTCCGTTGACTGGGTCAGCGGCAATCATGGCTGGAAGTTTGGCGCGGACTACAGGCGACTCGCGCCCGTCATCGGCCTGCGCCCCTCGGAGCGCGGCGTCCTCTTTAACGGAGTCGGGCAGGCGGTCACGGGGCTGGCCGCGCGCGTCTTTGCTTTCGAGCGCGCGACGCCGCAGCGCCCCGTCTTTCACAACCTGTCGGCCTACGCGCAGGACGAGTGGAGGGTGACGCCCGGTCTCACGCTGAGCTACGGCGTGCGCTGGGAAGTCAGCCCCGCGCCCGCGGCGTCCGGCGGGCAAGACCCGCTGGCGGTCAACCAGGTGGACGATTTGGCCCAACTCGATTTCGAGCGGCCCGGCGCGCAGCTCTGGGAGACCACCTACGGCAACTTCGCGCCGCGCGTGAGCGTCGCCTACGAGCATTCGGGCGCGGGCGGCCCGCTGGTGCTGCGCGCTGGCTTCGGGGTCTTTTACGACACGGGGGCGGACCAGGCGGGCCGCGCCTTCGCGGACTCGTTCCCCTCCGTACGGGCGCGCGCTCTCTTCAACCGGCCCTTCGACGCGACCGTTGCGACACCGCCGGGCGGGCCGGGCGATGCCCCGCTCTCTGTCTTCGACCCGAGACTCAAATTGCCCTACACGCTGAAATGGAGCTTCGATGTGCAGCAGGCGCTCGGCTCCGCGCAGGCAATCTCCGCGGCTTACGTCGGCGCGGCCGGGAGGCGTCTGCTCCTCACCGAATCGCTCTTCGACCGTAACGCGGCCTTCCCCTTCATACGGCTGACGACCAACGGGGCCGCGTCCGACTATCACTCGATGCGGTTGCAGTACAACCGCCGCCTCTCCCGCGGCCTGCAATCGCTCGTCTCCTACACCTGGTCCAAATCGCTCGACGATTACTCGCGCGATTCCGCGTCTCGCACGCTCCTGCGCGGCGAGACCGAGAGGCAGGAGCGCGGGCCTTCCGACTTCGATGTCTGGCACACGCTCAGCGGGTTCCTCTTTTACGACGTGCCCTCGCCCTTCGAGGACGGCCTGGGCCACACGCTGCTCCGCAACTGGATGGTCAGCACGCTCTTCGTCGCGCGCTCGGCCAGGCCCATCAACGTCGTCTACGCCGCGCCCTCCGGCTACGGCTTCGCCTTCCTGCGGCCCGACCTCGCCGCGGGCCTCCCGCTCTACATCTTCGACCCGGCGGCCCCCGGCGACCGCCTCATCAACCCCGCGGCCTTCGTCGTCCCGCCAGCTTTTCGACAGGGGAGTCTGGGGCGCAACAGCCTGCGCGGCTTCCATCTGTATCAGGTGGACCTCGCGCTCGGCCGCAAATTCCATTTCACGGACGACGTGACACTGCAATTCAGGACCGAAGTCTTCAACCTCTTCAACCGCGCGAACCTCGCGGACCCCGCCGGCCGCGACGCGAGCCTCGGCACACGCCTCGCGCCCTCCGACCCGCTCACAACAAACGCCACCTTCGGCCGGCCCGCCTCCATGTACGGCCGCAGCCTCCTCGGCGGCACTGGCAGTACCTTCGACTCCTTCCACCACGCGGGCGGCCCGCGGCGAATCCAGTTTTCTGTCAAGTTTGAGTTTTAGTTTCGGAGGAAGGGGGAACGAACCACTAAAAAACGAAGCGACACGAATTAGGATCAACTCCTTTCGCGTCGCTTCGTGTGTCTGCGTGGTCCGTCTCTTTTTCTTGCCTATTCGACCGTCACGGACTTCGCCAGGTTGCGCGGCTGGTCAACGTCACAACCCCTGCGCACCGCGATGTGGTAGGCGAGGAGTTGGAGCGGGATGACGGCGAGGATGGGCGAGAGCAGGTCTGACGCCTGCGGAATCTCTACGACGTGGTCGGAGACGACCGAAGACATCGTGTCGTCTTCGTTGAGAATCGAGAGGACGACTCCCTCTCGCGCCTTAACCTCGACGATGTTCGAGTGGGTCTTCTCGTAGCGGACCTCGGAGGCCCGGTTGCCCTCCTCGCGCGTGTTGATGAAGACGACGGGCAGGCGCTCGTCAATCAGCGCGTTCGGGCCGTGCTTCATCTCGCCGGCCGGGTAGCCCTCGGCGTGGATGTAGGAAATCTCCTTCAATTTGAGCGCGCCTTCGAGCGCCACGGGAAAGTTGATGCCGCGCCCGAGGTAGAGGAAATCGGTCGAGCGGAAAAACTCTCTCGACAACTCCTCTATCTCGTCCGACTCGTTCAGGAGGTGCTCGATCTTGACGGGGAGTTCCGCCAGTTGCTGCGCGTGATGGCGGGCCTCGTCCCCCGAGAGCACGCCGCGAAGTTGGCCCAGGTAGAGGCCGAAGAGGTAGAGCGCGATCATCTGCGAGGTGAAAGCCTTCGTGGAGGCGACGCCGATCTCGGGGCCGGCGTGCGTCAGGATAGTCCCGTCGGCCTCGCGCATAATCATCGAGCCCTGGACGTTGCAGATGGCGAGCACCTTCGAGCCGTGCTCCCTGGCCTCGCGCAGCGCCGCGATGGTGTCGGCCGTCTCGCCCGACTGCGAGATGACCAGGAGCAGCGTGTCCTCGTCCATCACCGGGTCGCGGTAGCGGAACTCCGAGGCGTAGTCCACGTCCACCGTGACGCGCGCCAGTTGCTCGATCATGTACTTGCCGGCAAGGCCGGCGTGCCACGAAGTCCCGCAGGCGGCAATCTTGATGGAGGTGAAGCGTTTGAAATCGCTCTCGGTGATGTTCTTCATCTCGTCGAGGAAGACGCGGCCCGTGTCGAGCGAGAGGCGTCCCTGGACGGTGTCGCGCACGGCGCGCGGCTGCTCGTAAATTTCCTTGAGCATGAAGTGTTTGAAGCCGCCCTTCTCCGCCATGATCGGGTCCCACGTGATGCGCTGCTGCACGGGCTCGACCGAGTTGCCGTCGAAGTCGGTGACGCGCACGGCGTCTTTCGTCAAGACGGCTATCTCGCCGTCGCCGAGGAAGAAGATGTCGCGCGTGTGTTGGAGAATCGGGGGGATGTCGGAGGCAACGAAGTATTCTCCGTCGCCGAGGCCGATGACGACGGGCGGGCCCTGGCGCACGGCGATGATCGTGTCCGGCTCGTCGGCGTTGATGATCGAGAGCGCGAAGATGCCGTGAAGCTCCGAGACAGAGCTGCGGACGGCCTGCTCGAAAGACTCGCCCTTCTTCAGATATTCCTCGACTAAGTGAGCGACGATTTCGGTGTCCGTCTCGGTGACGAAGCGGTGATCCGACTTGCGCAGGCGGTCTTTCAGTTGGAGGTAGTTTTCGATGATGCCGTTGTGGACGACGACGACGCGGCCGGTGCAGTCGCGGTGCGGGTGCGCGTTCTCCTCGGTCGGCCGGCCGTGCGTGGCCCAGCGCGTGTGGCCTATGCCGTAAGTGCCGTCGAGGGGTTGCAGGCGAATCGCCTCTTCGAGGTTGCGCAGTTTCCCCTCAGCGCGCCGAATCTCAAGGTCGTGGCCCTCGTCAACGACGGCGATGCCCGCCGAGTCGTAGCCGCGGTACTCCAGTTTCCTCAGCCCGTCAATGATGACGGGCACGACCTGCTTGTTGCCGACGTATCCAACGATGCCGCACATGATAAAGCAAGGGATGAGGGCGGCAGTGTGCGGGATGAAAAATGATTACTCAGGTTGAGTCACTAAATTTTCATCCCGCACACTGCCGCCCTCATCCCCTCGTTCCTCCTTAGTTTCGATGAAACGTTTTTTGATTGTCGCCGGGACGCCCGCGACGAGCGTGTCGGGCGGAACGTCTTTGGTGACGACTGAGCCCGCGCCGGTGACCGAATTGCTGCCGACGCGCACGGGCGCGACGAGCATGGTGTCGGAGCCGATCTTGACCTCATCCTCGATGACCGTCGGGTGCTTGTTCTTGCCGTCGTAGTTGCACGTGATGGTGCCCGCGCCGATGTTGGTCCGCTCGCCGATGGTCGCGTCGCCGAGGTAAGTCAGGTGCATCGCCTTCGACTTGCGGCCCAAACGCGACTTCTTCATCTCGACGAAGTTGCCGACGGCCGCGCCCTCTTCCAGCTTCGCGTTCATGCGCAGGTGCGCGGACGGGCCGACCGTACAACTGCTCGCGATCTCGCTCTCGACGATGACGCAGTGGTCCAGGATGCGGACGCCGTCGCCGACGCGCGAGTTCGTGATCCGCGTGCCCGAGCGAATCTCGCAGTCGTCGCCGATGACGGTCGTGCCCTCGATGTGCACGTCCGGGTAAACGACGCAGTCGCGGCCGAGCTGTGCTTCGGCGCTGACGTAGGTGTGAGCGGGGTCAATGAAGGTGACGCCGCTGTCGAGCATCAGGCGGCGCAGGGTGCGCTGGCGCAGGATGCGCTCGAACTCGGCCAGCTCCACCCGCGTGTTGATGCCGGAGACCTCGCGCGCGTCGGCGTGCAGGAAGATGCTCACGTCTTCGCCGTCGGCGCGCAGGATGCCGGGCACGTCCGTCAGGTAATACTCGCCCTGCGCGTTGGCGGGCCGGACGCGTTCGAGGGCCGAGAAGAGCGCGGGCGTCTCGAAGCAGTAAATGCCGGCGTTAATCTCTTTAATTTGCCGCTCCTCGGGCGTCGCGTCTTTCTGCTCCACGATTTTGAGGAACCGCCCGTCCTCGTCGCGCGCGATGCGGCCGTAGCCCGTGGGGTCTTCGAGTTTGACCGTCAGCATCGTGCAGGCCGCGCCGCGCCCGCGGTGCGTGCGGTGCTGCTGGATGAGCGCGCCCAGGGTCTCGGCGCGCACGAGCGGCACGTCGCCGGAGAGGACCAGTAGCGTCGAGCTTGAATCTGCGAACGCCTCGCGCGCGACCATGACGGCGTCGCCCGTGCCGCGCTGCTCGGCCTGCGTGACGAAGGCCGCGCCGTGCTCGCCGAGTTCTTCGCGCACGGCCTTTGCGACCAGCTCAGCCTGGTGGCCGACGACGACGTGCACGGGGCGCGACGTAAGCGCAGCGGCCGCGCGCGCGACGTGCGCGATCAGCGGACGCCCGCCGAGTTCGTGCAGGACTTTTGCCGTGCGCGAGCGCATGCGCGTGCCCAGGCCGGCCGCGAGGATCAGCACGTCGAGCGGCCCTGGGCTCGCGGCGTCCTGCATGGCGAACTGCGTTTGCTTCTCCATAAAATCTTCAGAACCCTATGACGCTCTCGCTGCCGCGCCGCGCCTGCTCGCAGCAGGCCAGCACCATGCGCGCCACCTTGTCTGGATTGTGCCGGACTTTCTCGCCGTCGTCCAGAAGG
This sequence comes from Pyrinomonadaceae bacterium, assembly GCA_036403435.1. Lineage (GTDB taxonomy): Bacteria > Acidobacteriota > Blastocatellia > Pyrinomonadales > Pyrinomonadaceae > QHXM01. The sequence continues at coordinate 102,258 of DASWQY010000169.1, read as the reverse complement.
TCCGCGCGCACGACCTCCGTCTCCGCGCCGTAAGTCTGCTCGAACAGGTGGTCGGTCATTCCGATTTGGTGAGCGCCGTCGGCGGCGTAAAGCGCGGCCTGCCCCTCCGAGATGCGCCGGTCGTTGAGGATGACGTAGTCGAAGCTAATTTGGGGCGCGTATTTTTTGACCGCCTCCAGATGCTGCCGGGCCGTGTAGCCGTCGGTCTCGCCCGGCTGCGTCATCAGGTTGCAGATGAAAATCTTCGTGGCGGGCGTGCTGCCGATGGCGTCCGCGACGCGCGCGACCAGGAGGTTTGGCAGGAGGCTCGTGTAGAGCGAGCCGGGGCCGACCGTAATCACGTCGGCCGAGCGGATGGCGGCGAGCGCCTCGGGCAAGGGAAGGCACTGCTCTGGCTCAAGCCGCAGGCGGCGAATGGGCGCGCGCGAAGCGGTTATTTGCGTCTCGCCGCGCACCTCCTCGCCGTCTTCAAGCTCGGCCACGAGGCGCACGTCGTTAATCGTCGCGGGGTAGATGCGACCCTTGCTCGCCAGGACTTCGGACGAGAGGCGGACGGCCTCGACGAAGTCGCCGGTCACTTCCGTCAGCGCGGCGAGGAAAAGGTTACCGAAGCTGTGGCCGCCGAGTTCACCTGAGCCGCGGAAGCGGTAGCGGAAGAGGCGCGAGAGCAAGGTGGAGTCTTCCGAGAGCGCCACCATGCAGTTGCGTATGTCGCCCGGCGGGAGCATCTGCAACTCTTCGCGCAGGCGGCCGGAACTCCCCCCGTCGTCAGAGACCGTGACGATGGCCGAGAGCGATTCGAGCCACACGCCGCGGTCTCCGTCGCTCGCGCCGACAAGCTGCTTGAGCCCGGCGAGCAGCGTCGAGAGGCCGGTCCCCCCGCCGATGGCGACGAGCTTCAATCCGTCATTCGATTCCGCGACTTGCAACTTTCGATTCCTCCGAGAGAGGCCGACTCGTCAGCCTTATGAAATCATAGCCGAAAGGCGTAGGCTTGCATAGGTGCGTTATCAGAGGAGGGTGGGTCTAAATTGACGGGTCTTTCTCAGAAACGGGAGGCGAAGACCAGGCGCTCGAACTCCGGGTCGTTTCTGAGCAGGATCAGGTCCTGGTCGTGCTGCGCGCGCACCCGCAGCTTCGGCTGAAGCTCTAACGCTTTCTGTAGGGCTTGCAGGGCGGTCTCGACCGAGCCGAGGCGCGAGCGCGTCGCGGCCAGCCCGTAAAAGATGTGTGCCGCCTCGGGCTCGCGCTTGAGCGCCCGCTCGAACATCTCCTGCGCGGCGACGTAGTCCCCGCGGTTCAGTTCTATCACGCCGCGGTCGTAGAGCGAGTCCGCGTCGCGCGGCAGGGAGATTTCGGTGCGCAGGCGCGACTCGGCAACCGCCAGGTAGGTGCGCGCGCGGGCGGTCACCTCAGACACGCTCGCGTACTTCTCTATGAGGGCGCGGAACTGCGCGCGGGCCTCGCCGAAACGGCCGCGTGCGAACTCCTTGTGCGCGCGCTCGAAGGCTCGCAGGGCGGCCGCTTCGTCAGCGGTCGGCTGACGCGGGGGCGCGGGCGTGGGCGCGGGCCGGCGCACCGGCGGCGCGACACTCTTCTTGACAGCTTGGGAAGTTTTGCGTGCCGGCGCGGCCTTCGCCGCCGCTTTGACCGGCGCGGCTTTCTTTTTGGCCGGCGGCGCGGGCTTACTACTGCGCGCGGGCGTTTTGACTTTCGAGGCTTTCGAGGCTTTCGTGGCCGCCGCAACGGCCTTCTTCGGCGCGGGAGCTTTGCGCGCGGGCGCGGCCTTCGCCGATTTACCTTTCGCTCCGGCGCTTGCCCCAGCCTTGGTGTTAGACTTGGGAGCTTTACGGGCCGGGGCTTTTTCGGAGGACGAGCGTTTGACTATCGGCTTCGGGCGCGCACTCTTTCCCGCCAACGTGCGACTCTTGGCGGAAGACGGCGTGGAATTTTGACGCGAAGCGGGGCGGGAGGGAGACCGTTTCACGCCCTTAACGATAGGATCGCTCATGCGAAGCACCTGATTTCCAAAGGGCCGCCCGGAGAAGCCGGCGCGGCCGCAAAAACTGTTTCGCAGCTTAACACAGCTCGCACGCTAAATCAACGATAGAGCAAGGTTTAGCGGGCACCAGCGCCCGAATGGCGTTAAATTCTGCGGGATGAATGGCTAACATAGAAAAACACTTGATGACATTTCACGCACCATGTTAGAGTGCTTTTGGGGGTCGCGGCGCTCGTGCCCACAAGAGACTGCGACTGCCGCGGCGTGTGTGCGGGCACGCGAAAACCTTCAACCAGTTTGGTTTAAGTTCCAGACGCCGCTGACTTCGGGCAGCCCCGCTCGTGCGGGCCTCCCGCCTTGCCCGCCTCCATAATAAAGAAAGCTGTACTGATGGCAGACACTCCCATAGTAATGCGTGAGCAGCAGTACCACCAGATTAAGGCTGTGCTGGCGAAATTGCGTCTGGACTCCTCGGCCCGCGTAGCTTTTCTGGTGGACAAGGACGGCCAGCAGATAGCCGTGCACGGCGATGTGGGCAATCTTGACACGACGAGCCTGGCCTCGCTCGCGGCCGGCAACGTCGCTGCCACGACGGGGATGGCGCACCTCATAGGCGAGAAAGAATTCCCCACGCTCTCGCACGAGGGCGAGCGCGAGAGCATCTACATCTCTGTCATCGGGAGAATTTTACTGGTCGTCGTGTTCGACGAGCGTTCGAGCCTCGGCCTCGTGAAGCTGCGCGTCAGGCAGGCTTCGGCCGAGATGGCGGCGATTTTCGAAGAGGTCATCCGCGAATCCAAAAAAGAGTCCAGTGAGACCTCAATCTTCGCAGAGATTACGGACGAGGACATAGACAGCTTGTTTAGTTAGTGATGAATGATGAGTGAGAAGTGATAAGATAAAGCACGGGTTTTTACTTATCAATCATCACTCATCACTCATCACCTGAATTGTTATGACGTTCATTAACTACGCTTCGCGCGAGATCAATTGCAAGATCGTCTATTACGGGCCGGGCCTGTGCGGCAAGACGACGAACCTGCAATACATCTTCGACTCCACGGCCCCGCAGTCCAAGGGCAAGCTCATCAGCCTGGCGACCGAGACCGACCGCACGCTCTTCTTCGACTTCATGCCGCTGGAGCTGGGCACGGTGCGCGGCTTCAAGACGCGCTTTCACCTCTACACGGTTCCGGGCCAAGTCTTCTACGACGCCTCGCGCAAGCTGATTCTGAAAGGCGTGGACGGCGTCGTCTTCGTCGCAGACTCGCAGGAAGAGCGCATGGACGCCAACATCGAATCGCTCTCCAACCTCGAAGAGAATTTACAGTCGCAGGGCTACGACCTGCTGAACCTCCCTTACGTCCTGCAACTCAACAAGCGCGACCTCCCCAACGTCGTCCCCGTCCCAGACCTACAGACGGAACTCCGCCGCAAGGACGAGCCCGTCATCGAAGCCGTCGCCGCCACCGGCGTCGGCGTCTTCGACACGCTCAAGGCGGTGGCGAAACAGGTGCTGACGGAGTTGCGGAAGAGCTAAAGGAGAGTACGAACTCTAAAGCCCGAGGCCCGAAGTCAAAAACGTGTTCTGACTTCGGGCCTCGGGCTTTAGAATTTCGAGTCTTATTCTTACAGAGACTTGATCATCAGGAGGCCGTCGCCGCCGTTGGAGTAGTAGCGGGGCAGGCGCTGCGTGATGATGTAGCCGAGGTTACGGTAGAGCTGCTGCGCGCCGGTGTTGATGGAGCGGACTTCGAGGCGCACCATGCGCACATCGCGGCGGCGGAAGCCGTCCTCGACCTTCTCCATCAGGCGGTTGGCTAGCCCGCGCCGTCTGTGCTCGGGCGCGACGCCGACGGTCGTGACGTGCCCCGTGTGGTCCGGCTCGACGAGGCCGATGATGAAGCCGACCATCGCGCCGCCCTGCGTGACGGCGCGGTAGGAGACCGACTCGGGCGCGGTCAGCAGGTATTCGAAAGTGTCGCGGCTGTAGGCTTCGCCGTCAACGAAGCATCGCTGATCCAGCCGCCAGCACTCGTCCAGCTGCGTGACGGTCAGCGGCCGCATGTCGTAGCGCGCTTCCACCAGGCTCGAAGCCGCCGCGTCGAGCGCGCCGACTGGCTCCGCGGGCTCCACCTCCTGCGACCACCACCGCGAACGAATTTTCTTGAGTACAGCCATAAAACAAGTGGTCAGTAGTCAGTGGTCGGTGGTCAGTGGAATCGGCTTTTAACTGACCACCGACCACTGACTACTGACCACTTAAATTATTAACATGCAATCGCCGTAGCTGTAAAAGCGGTAGCGCGCTTCGACCGCGTGGCGGTAGGCGGCGAGTGTCAGCGCGCGCCCGGCGAAGGCTGCGACCAGCACGAGGAGCGAGGAGCGCGGCAGGTGAAAGTTTGTCAGGAGCGCGTCAACGGCGCGAAACCTGTAGCCCGGCGTGATCGTCAATTGGGCCAGCCGCGCGCCCGCCGTGACCTGGCCGTCCTCGCCCACGGAAGATTCTAAGGCGCGCGTCGTCGTTGTGCCAATAGCAATAATGCGTTTGCCTCGCGCGCGCGCCTCGTTGACGACTCGGGCCGCCTCCGCGCCGATCTCGCATCGCTCGGGCGCGACCGCGTGCCGGCCCAGGTCTTCCGTGCGCACGGGCTCGAACGTGCCGTAGCCGACGTGGAGAGTGACTTCGACGACGTTGGCCCCGCCCGCGCGAAGCTCCCGCATGACGCGCGGGGTGAAGTGTAGGCCGGCGGTCGGCGCGGCAATCGCTCCGCGCTCGCGCGCGTAAACGGTCTGGTAACGCTCGCGGTCTTCGTCCCGTTGGCCCTCGCCGCGCTTGATGTATGGCGGCAAGGGCGTCCGCCCCAATTCTTCAATCGCCTCTTCGAGCGGCCCCTCGCACTCGAACCGGATCACGCGCCTGCCCTCTTCCATCAATCCGACGACACGCGCGCCGAGCCGGCCGCCCCCGAACGTGACGCGCTCGCCCTCGTGCAACCTGCGCGCGGGCTTCGCCAGTGCTTCCCAGACCAGCGGCTCCAGCTCGCGGACCAGAAAAAGCTCCACGCGCCCGCCCGAGGGCTCGCGGCGGCCCACGAGCCGCGCCGGGAAGACCCGCGTGTTGTTGACGACCACCACGTCGCCCGCGCCGACGTACGAGGGCAACTCCGCGAACCGGCTGTCCCGCCACTTGCCCTTCGCGCGGTCGAGCACCAGCATCCGCGCCGCGTCCCTCTCGACGAGCGGCTGCTGCGCGATCAACTCATCCGGCAGCTCATACTCAAAATCCGAAAGCAGCATAAAGCAGTGGTCAGTGGTCAGTGGTCGGTGGTCAGTGATTGAGTGCTGACCATCCTGAATCCTGAGAGTTTATAGTCCAGATTTGGCACAAGGTTTTTAACTGACCACCGACCACTGACCACTGACCACTGCTTTCACGGCATGGGGGCGATGGCCGCGTCGGCGGCCGAGGGCTTGGGCGGCTCGGCCGGGTGCTCGCGGTGGAAGACGGCGGTCAACTGCGCGCCGTAGAGCAGAATGAGGCTCGACACGTAGCCCCAGGTCAGGACGGCGACGACCGCGCCGACCGAGCCGTAGAGCTGGTCGTAGTGGAAGTAGTGCAGGCTCGACGCGAAGATGTACTTGGCGGCCTCCCACAGCACGCCCGCGATGACCGCGCCGGGGACGGCGTCGCGTACGCTGACGCGCGCGTTCGGCATAAAGCGGTAGACGATGATGAAGAGCGCGACGGTGACGAGGATGCTGACGAGCAGGAAGATGACCTGCCAGAAGACGCCGCCGAAGGTCGCGACCCACGTCCAGTGCTCCAACTGGCGCGGCGAGAGCCGCCCGGCCAGTTGCTGGACGGCGACCAGCAGCGACGTGACGAGCACGGAGGCCATCAGCAGCAGGCCGACGACGCCGACCATCGCGAGCATCAACGCGCGCCCGTGCAGGAACGCGCGTGAGGTCGTGCTCCAGATGCGGTTGAGCGCGCGCTCGATGACGGCGAAGACCCAGGAGCCGGCCCAGAGCACGACGAGGACGCAACTGATGATGACGCCGGGGCCGAGGTCCGAGAGCGAGCGAATGGTCGTGTCGAGGAAGTCGCCCGAGCCGGGGTAAGCCTGCGCCACGCGCCTGAGCATCTCGTTGAGCATGTCGGAGCCCGCGGCCAGACGCTTGCCGAGCGCGAGCAGCAGGATCAGCGCGGGGAAGAGCGTCAGCAGTCCGAAGTAGCTCATCGCCGCGGCCGAGGTGAACAGGTCGTTGTCGTGAAACTGGTGGAAGGAGTGGGCAAACATCGTGCGCCACGGCGCTTTGTTGCGCACGAAGAACGACTCACGCGAGAAGGATGATTGCCGGCGCATAAGGTAAAGCAGGAGTCGGAAGTCAGAAGTCAGAATAAAAGCAAATTGCTGACGGCGGTCGCAGCCTTATTCCTCCTGACTTCTGACTCCCGGATTCTGACTCCTGACTCCTGACTCCTGTATTCTGCTCTTCGCCACCGCAATCGTGGCGAACGCTTCGGGCTCGCCGCCCTTGAGGGTGCGGGCCTCGGCCAGGGCCTTGTCAAAATCCAGGCGGGCCATTGTCGCAAAAATTTGGTCAAGACGGAATACTTCCGCTTCGACGCCGAATTCCTCACCGGCTGCGCCGCCGGCGTCCGAGTCGCCCGCGAGGTCGAACGACGAGTCGTCGCCCGTGAAGTCTTCCACGGAGTTCGCGGCCTCGACGGTTTTACTGAGCAGTCCCCAGGCGCGCTCAGGGTCCACGCGCGCGGCCGCCATCGTCACGACTCCGTAGGCGGCGACGCGCTCGCGCGTCCCTCGGGCCACGCGCGAGGCGAAGTCTTCCGCTTCGTTAATCAACTCCGCGACCGCTTGTTTGACCTCGACGGCCGGCTTCTTCTTGCGCGTGGCGATGACGGCCGCCTGTGCCAATCCCCAGGCTTTGGCGAAGGGCGGCACGTCCGCCCCGCGCGCGAAACGAGCCACGCCCTCGGAGTCGTCCTCCTTGTCGTCCTCGTAGGCGCGCGTGATGTCCTTAATCTGTTGGACCTGTATGAAGGAGAGCACGCGGGCGCGCAACGCCTCGTCCTCTATCTCGGCCGCCGCGCGGCGCGCGCGGTCCCAGAAGCGGTTGCGTACCGCCGTCCTGACCATCGAGAGCGCAATCCCCGCGCGCTCCTGCGGGTCCGTCGCGTGTGCCAGTTCATCCGCCTGCGAGCGCAGCGGGTCAACGTAGCCGGTCGGGGCCATGCGGCCCAGGCCGAACTGCGAGGAGAATTGCTCGCGCCGGCCCGCCTCGATCTCGTTAAAGAGTTCGCTGTAGCGCGCGCGCAGCGTCGCGGCGTAAGCGGCATGTGGTGATGAAGTCTTCTCGAAATAAGGAAGCAGCCGGCCCGTCGCGTAGAAGCGCGTCATCAACTCCTGCGCCGTGAGCGCGTCGCGCGGCGGCAGCGGACGCGAGAGCACCGCCGCCGCGAGGTTCCAGAAATCCGGCATGAATCTGAAGTTGGCCGGGTCTATCGTGCTGCCGCCCTCGTAATATGATGGCGGGAGCGCGCGAAACTGAAGCGAGCCGAATTCGTCAATCACGGCCAGCAATTCCGGCGAGACGACGGGCGCGGAAAGCAACAGCACCGCGTTGGCGTCAGTGAGAGGGTCCGCGGCCGCGCGTTTCAACAGCCGTAGGTAGAGCGAGTCGGCCTCCGTGCCGCTCCTCGTGCTCAGGCGCAGAATGAACGCGATTAAATTCGCGCTCACGCCTTCGTTGACAAGCGGCGCGGCGACCTCTGCGGCACGCTTCGTCTCGTTGGCTCCGAGCAACTCGTCAGCGAGGGCGAGGCGGCGCGCGCCCGACGGGCTCAACTCGCGCCAGGCGGTCTTGCGCGGCGGCTCGTTGCCGGAAGCTGCGCTCTCATCCTTCTCGCTCGCGAGGGCGCGCAGGAAAACGTCTGCCAGCCGCGCATCGCGGGTCGCGGCTTTGCGCAAGACCTCGTCGCGCGCGTCCGTCACTTTTGGCACAGCGCCGGGGAGCGCGCCCGCCTCGCTCGCGGCCTCTTCCTGTTCCGCTTTGTCGGAAGCCTCGGCCGCCTCCCACGCGCGGCGGAAGATGATGCGCGCCTGCCGCTCGTCCTCGGGCCAGAGGGCGTCGGCGGCGAGCGCCTGAACTCGCGCGCGGTAGAAGAGGTCATCTAAAGAGCGCGCCTTGTCGGCCGTCTCGACTAAGAGCGCGGCGGCCTCGGCGCGTTTGGCGCGCTCCGCGTTCCTGCTCTGCGCGGCGGGCGCGCGCCCGCGACGCTGCTGTGCCAAAACAGGAAATGAAGGAAGCGCCAGGGCGAGCGCGAGTGATGCGAGCAGGCGAAGGAGGAAGGCTGTGCGAAGTCTTAACCTCATGGCTTGATGAAAACCTAACGCTCAATGATTTCTTTGCGTCTCTGCGCCTCCAGGGTGAAACTTTATCTCACGCAAAGGCGCAAAGACGCAAAGCGGTTGACGGCTAGTGCTCGTTGTCGAAGAGGCCGGGGCCGTTTGTGCGCCTCGGCGGGTTGAGGCCGAAGTGTTCGTAGGCGAGGCGCGTCGCCATGCGCCCGCGCGGCGTGCGGTTGAGAAAGCCTATCTGAATCAGGTACGGCTCGATGATCTCTTCGATGGAATCTTTCTCCTCGTGAATCGAGGCCGAGATGGTTCCCAGACCGACCGGCCCGCCGCCGAATTTTTCGATAATCGTCAGGAGCAGCTTGCGGTCAATCTCGTCCAGCCCGTAGGTGTCAACCTCCATGCGGTTGAGCGCGTCCGCCGCGACATCTTTCGTGATGCGCCCGTCGTGCTCGACCTCCGCGTAATCGCGCACGCGACGCAAGAGGCGATTAACAATACGCGGTGTGCCGCGCGCGCGTTGAGCAATCTCACGCGCGCCGCCGTCGTCCACGGCGACGCCCAGAATGTCGGCCGAGCGTTTGACGATCACTTCCAGGTCGTCGTGGTTGTAGAAGTCCAGGTGAAAGACTATGCCGAAGCGGCCGCGCAGGGGGGCCGTGATGAGTCCCTGGCGCGTCGTCGCCCCGACGAGCGTGAACTTCGGCAGGTCCAGCTTGATAGAGCGCGCGGCCGTGCCCTGGCCGATCATGAGGTCTAATTGATAATCCTCCATCGCCGGGTAGAGCACCTCTTCGATGGCGGGATTGAGGCGGTGAATCTCGTCTATGAAGAGCACGTCGCCCTCCTGCAAGTTGGTCAGGAGCGCGGCGAGGTCGCCGCTCTTCTCGATGACCGGGCCGGCCGTCGAGCGCAGTTCGGCCTTCATCTCGTTGGCGACGATGTTGGCGAGCGTCGTCTTGCCTAAGCCGGGCGGGCCGGTCAGCAGCACGTGGTCGAGCGCCTCGCGCCGCTGCTGCGCGGCCTTGATGTAGATGCGCAGGTTCGTCGTCACCTGGCGCTGCCCTATGTACTCCGCGAGCCGCGTCGGCCTGAGCGACAGCTCGAACTGCCGCTCGTCGTCCATCGGCTTCCCGTCGCGCGGGTCGAACGGTTCTTCAGTCATATTAAGCACAGAATTCAGAATTCAGAATCCAGGAGTCAGAATAAAAACAGAAGCGGTTCTCAGCCTTATCCATTCTGGATTCTGGCTCCTGGGTTCCGCCTTTATCCTTTAGCTAAGAGGCGCAGCGCCCGTCTCAAGATTACTTCGACGGAGATGTCGCCGCCCTCTTGAATCGCCGCGGTGACGGCTTTCTCGGCGGCGGCCCTGGGGTATTCGAGGTTGACGAGGGCGGAGAGCGCGTCGTCGCGGACGGCGTCCTGCGTGCTCGGCACGGCCCCGCCGGTCTTCGCGCCGAACTCTTCTTCGAGCGCGGGCGAGGAGAGCGCGGCGATCTTGTCGCGCAGTTCGATGACGAGGCGCTCGGCCGTCTTGCGCCCGACGCCGGGAATCGAAGTCAGCCGGGCCAGATTGTTCGTCCTGATAGAGGCGATGATTTCGTCCGCGCTCATGCCGGAGAGCATCGTGATGCCGAGCTTCGGGCCGATGCCGCTCACCGTGATGAGCTTGAGGAAAAGCTCACGCTCACGCGCCGTCTTGAAGCCGAAGAGTTGTAGCGCGTCCTCACGGACGTGCGTGTAGATGCGCAAGGCGACGTTTGCGCCCGTGTCTTCGAGGTCGTAAAAGGTCGAGAGTGGAATCGTCACTTCGTAGCCGACGCCGCCGACCTCAAGGATAACAGTAGTTGCCTGTTTAGCGAGTAGAGTGCCTGATAAATGTGCGATCATTAGCCTTTGAAATAGAGTTGTCCGAAGCAGGAATTTCGGGAGCGCCTTCGTCTTCTTTCACGTCGGATTGTAGTTGATGAGGGCGGCTTCGGCAACAAGGCGGGGGGAATACATCTCACGCAAAGGCGCAAAGTCGCAAAGAAAGGCCGCGCGCTTTTCTTTGCGACTTTGCGCCTTTGCGTGAGACGTTTTCTTCCGTTGTTGCCTTCGCCCGCACGCGCTATACTGAGCGGCAGTGAAAAGGCTTTACAGGATGAAATCGGAGAAAATTTCAGAACTGACGACCAATCGCCTGAGCGTTTACCTGCGATGCCTGAACACGCTGGCAGCCGCCGGAATCAAGACGGTTTCCTCGCAGGCGCTCGCGGACCAATTCAATCTCAACTCGGCGCAGATCAGGAAAGACCTGGCCTACTTCGGCGAGTTCGGCGTCCGCGGCGTCGGCTACTTCGTGGCCGAGCTGCGCCAGCACCTGACGAAAATCCTCGGCCTCGACACGGCGCACCGCGTCGGCATCGTCGGCGCTGGCAACCTCGGCACGGCGCTCGCCAACTACAACGGCTTCCTCGAATCGAACTTCGAGGTCGTCGCCCTCTTCGACAACGACAGGGAGAAGATAGGGCGGCGCTTGGGCCAGGCCGGCGTGGCCGTGCACGACGTTAAAAGGGTCGAGCGCGTCGTGCGCGAGGAGGGGATAGACGTGGCCGTCATCGCCGTCCCCGCGCGCGAGGCGCAGAAGGTTCTGAACCAGCTGACGGCCGCTGGCGTCAAGGCCGTGTTGAACTTCGCCCCCGCACGCCTGCGCGTGCGCCTCGGCGTGAAACTGAAGACGGTTGACCTGACCATCTCGCTCGAATCGCTCTCCTACTTCCTCGCGCGGCCGCACGGCGCGGCCGTGACGAAGACGAGGAGCGTCCACCCTTTCGACGAACCGCGAGAGACGAAGACTGAGCCTGACAAGGCCAGACGAAAGGAGACATCATGAGCGATGACACTACTAGAAATTTTCAACCCTCCTTCGAGGAGCGCGTTTTGAGAGAGTTTGCGGCTCTCAATACTCGCCTGAGTTCTATGGAGACCCGCATGGGTTCTCTGGAGACTCGACTGACTTCGTTGGAAGAAAAGGTTGATGCGCGGTTGCGCGAGACGCGCCCTATCTGGGAAGCCGTGCAGGCCCAGTTGAAGGAGATGGAGAAACAGTTCATCAATTTCAACCGCCAAGTCAAGATACTAATTCGAGATTCATTCGACTTGCGCTCGCGCGTCGAGGAGCTAGAGGACAGCCAGCCGGTAGAATGAGCCGTAATTTGAATCGTCACACTTTCAATGGATGAGCAGACCGCGCGGCGCGAGATAGTGCGCGTCGGACAATTGATGTACGAGCGCAGTTACGTCGTCTCGTCGGACGGCAACGTCAGCGTGCGCCTGGACGACGGGCGCGTCGTCGCCACGCCGACGATGACCTGCAAGGGGAGGATGACCGAAGACTCGCTCGCCGTCACGGACTTGCAGGGCAAGCCGCTTAACGACCGCAAGGCTTCGTCTGAACTCGCCATGCACCTGCTCATCTACCGGGAGCGCGAGGACGTGCGCGCCGTCTGCCACGCGCACCCGCCGCACGGCACGGCCTTCGCCGTCGCCGGCCTCGCGATTGACCAGCCGATTCTCTCCGAAGTCATCTTAACTTTGGGCTGCGTGCCGCTCGCAGAATACGGGACGCCCTCGACCTCTGAGTTGACCGAAGCGATGCGCCCGCTCGTGCGCCATCACAACGCGCTTTTGATGGCGAACCACGGCGCAGTGGCTTACGGCGCGGACATCTGGCAGGCTTTCGACCGCCTGGAAACTTTGGAGCACACGGCGAAGATAGCGATTCTCTCGCGCCTGCTCGGCGGCTCGCGCAACCTGCCGGCCGACGCCATAGAGAAGTTGATTAACGTGCGCGAGGCGGCGGGCTATTTGGGCGAGGACGCGCGTTGCCAGGCGTGCGGCTACCTGCACGAAACGAAGTTGACGTGCCCGACGGGCGAGCGTACCGTGGTTGACAATCACGCGAGAGCGCAGGCTAACGGCGCGGGCAAGATTTCCCTGACGCGCGACGAACTGGTGGAGTTGCTGAGCCAGGCAGCGAGATTGCAGGATTAGATGGAGAAGCTATGTCGGGAAAGGTAGCTCAGCGCGAGAGCACGCTGAGCGAAGTGCTGATCTGGTCGGGCATCATTCTGCTGGCTCTGCCGTTACTTCTTTATCTATTGTTCAGGTTGGTTGACTACTTTTATCCTATGCCTCCTTTTGAAGGATAGGTGTCAGGCTATATTTGCTTACTCTCAAAACAGGAGAAGATGAATGGCTCAAGAAGCACTCGGCATGGTTGAGACGAAGGGGCTGGTGGCGATGATCGAGGCGGCGGACGCGATGGTCAAGGCCGCCAACGTCACGCTCATCGGCTACGAGAAAATCGGCGCGGGGTTCGTGACCGCCATCGTCCGCGGCGATGTGGCGGCGGTCAAGGCCGCGACGGACGCGGGCGCTGCGGCCGCGCGCCGCGTCGGCGAACTCGTCAGCGTCCACGTCATCCCCCGCCCGCACGGCAGCGTTGACGAAGCACTGCCGGTCGGGAATAACGGTTAGAACAGTTTTCAGTTTTCAGAAAAAGCCGGGCGCTCTTCTCTGAAACTGAAAACTGAAAACTGCTCTCATGATTATTGCGCGCATTCTAGGCACGGTCGTCTCGACGCAGAAGGACGAGCGGTTGGTGGGGAAGAAGCTGCTCATCGTGCGGCCGGTCAACGTGGACGGGACGGACACGAGCGGCTACGTCGTCGCCGTTGACACGGTCGGCGCGGGCTTCCACGAGCGCGTGCTCGTCGTCGCGGGCTCCTCCGCGCGCCTCGCGCAGGGCATGAAGGACACGCCCGTGGACGCCGCCATCGTCGGCGTCATCGACGCCGTGGACGTGGTCAGCGATTAGTCTCAGGTTTCAAGTTAAAGACAAAGAACCTGAAACCTGAAACCTGAAACTTTTATGCAGTTGGCTCGCGTCATCGGGACGGTCGTGGCAACGGTGAAGAACGATTCACTGGAGGGGCGCAAGCTGCTCGTCGTGCAGTCGCTCGACGCGAACCTGCGGCCGCAGGGGAAGCCCCTGGTGGCGCTCGACGCCATCGGGGCCGGGACGGGCGAGTTGGTCTTCTGGTGCAGGGGCAAGGAGGCCAGCTTCCCCTTTAAGCGCGAAGACACGCCGACGGACTGCACCATCGTCGCCATCGTAGATTCGGAAGCGCACGTCACGAACGGGAAGGGGCGAAGATGATTCTCGCGCGCGTCGTGGGGAACATCGTGGCGACGCAGAAGAACCCGCGCTACGTGGGCGCGCGCGTCATGCTGTGCCAGCAGATTACGCCCGAGGGCGAGGAGACGGGCCTGACCTTGCTCGCGCTCGATTCGGTGGACGCGGGCGAAGGCGACGTGGTGCTAATAGTCCAGGAGGGCTGGGGCGCTTCGACCGCCGCGACGAAAGAGCCGGGCGCGGCCATCGACTCCGCGATTGTCGGCGTGGTTGACAGGATTGATTTGCTCGGCGACGAGCCGAAAGAGAGGGCGCGATGAGCAGCGAACGGGATCAGGCGCGGCTGCTGGCCGAACGTATCGCGCGCCGCGTGTCGCAAAGCGCCGGGGGCGACGACCGGCGTGCCGCGCCGCGCGCCGAGGGCGCGACGGAAGTCGGCGAGGAGTTGGCCGTGATGCGCGCCAGCCTCCAGGAGCTACAGCAGCGCCTCGCGCGCATCGAGTCGCACGTCACGCGCAAGGACGATGCTTCTGCGGAAAGCGACGGGCAGGCAAGTGTGAGGCGTCAGCCTCAGCCGCCCGCGCCGGCCGCGTCGCGCTCGCCGTGGCTGAGCGGCGTGTACGTGCCCGCCGCGTCGCACCCGAGCCAGGAGCGGTTCGGCGTCGAAGAGGCGGCCGTCTCCGAGCTGGTTGATTTCTTCGAGGGCGAGAAGAAGTGCGAGCTTGAGCCGGGCGGCAAGCCCTGCGACCACTGCGCCATGTGCAGCACCCGCGGTTTTTGAGATTACCTGACAAGGTTACGCCATACGCTCGGCCGGGTATAGAGTTGCCAGCCGAGCGTATAGCATATCCGGCCGAGCGTCTGGCGTATCCTCGCGCGGATATCCGATATCCACACGAGGATATCGGATATCCACGCCATGATATAGGATATCCGCGCGAGGATATCGGGTATCCGTTCATGGATATAGGATATCCGTCCGTGGATATAGGATATCGAGCCGAGCGTATGGCGTAACCACGCGAGGATATAGCGTAATCAGTCGAGCGTATAACGTAACCGGGCGAGGTTATCGTCTAACCTCGCCCGGTTACGTTATACGCTCGACTGATTACGCCTTAATCACTGCGTCTTACGTTCTAACCGCGACAGCTTACGGCGTAATGACGCATGATTATGTCGTAAGCGCGCGTGCTTCCTGCATTGTCTCCGCTGCTGACGAACTCATTTGCCCTGGTCTCTGCGTATCGAGTTGGCGTCAATCCTGGGCGCTTGCGTCGCGACCGGGTCGGCCTTGAAGTAGGGCTCCTCCTTGAAGCCGTAAATCTTCGCGCCGATGACGGTCGGGAAACTGCCGCGCGTCGTGTTGTAGTCCTGGACGGCCGTGTTGTAGTCGGTGCGCGCCGTGTTGATGCGGTTCTCGGTCCCGGCCAGCTCGTCCTGCACCTTCAGGAAATTCTGATTCGACCTGAGTTCCGGGTAGGCTTCGGTCAGGGACAGCAGTCGGCCGATGGTCCCGCCGAAGCTGTTGTTGGCGTCAATGACGGCCTGCTTCTGCTCGGGCGTCTTGTCGCCGCTGGAACCTTGCGGCTGCGCCTGGACGGCGTTCAGGAGGCGGGAGCGCGCCTCGGCGATCTGGCCGAAGACCTCCTGCTCCTGAATGGCCGCCATCTTCGCGACCTCGACCAGATTATTGATGAGGTCGGCGCGGCGCTGTAGATTGCTCTCGACGTTGGCCCACTTGCCCCTGACGTTCTGCTGCTTCGCGTTCAGCGTGTTGTAGCCGCAGCCGGCCCCGGCGACACTCGCCAGCACCACGAGGGCCACGAGCAACATCCTTTTTCTATTCATCTTCTACTCTCCTTCGATTCGGTGAACCCTAAACCTCGTCCCGAAAAACTGGCACACTCTCAGCCCGTCCGCCTGTTCTCTAAACTGTCAACCGCTTCGATCACGCGCTCGACCTGCGCCATGTAGGCGGCGAAGAGGTCGTTGGCCTCGACCTCGGTCAGCAGCAGCTCGTCGCTCGCGCGCAGCGCGAAAATCTGCTCGAAGGGCTCGCCGTCCAGGCCCAGGAGCTTGACGGTCGCGCGCACGCAGTCCGTCTTGGCGACGGGCGGCTCTACATTGTGCAGCTTCAGCACGGGCCGGAAGAGCGCGGCGAAGCTCGCGAGGCTGTCGCTCATCAGCGCCGCGAGCCTCTCGACCGAGACGGAGGCTGGGATGTAAAGACGGCGGAGCTGAATCAGCCGGCTCCGCAACTCGTACTCCGTCTGGTGGCGCAAATTCGTGTCTGAAAGTTGTAGCGACTCGAAAGGGTCGCGGCCGTAGAGCACGACGCGCGCCTTCTCCATCTGGTTAAACTCTATGGGGAACACGTCGGCCGCGTCCGCCAACTCCTCGACGGTGAAGTAGACGGGCAGCGGGTGGCCCAGGCGCTGCCAGTTGCGCATGGGGGCCTGCGCCTGGCGCAAGTCCATGGGCGTTATTCTGTGCAGGGCGATGAGCAGGTTATAGTCCGAGCGCAGCTCGTGGTAGTCGCCCGCGGCCGCCGAGCCGTAGAGCACGACCGACGCCAGATTGTCGCCGTGCGTCGAGCGCAGGTCTTCGACTAGGTGGTCGAGCGAGCTTTGGACAATTCTATCTGCCATCTGTCTTCCCTCGGACGAATCGTGTCCGTCAATTCTAATTCACGCGCGGCCTCGTCAACAATTCTTTACCAGCCGCCGCCGGCCCCGCCGCCGCCCGCGTCGCCGCCCCCGCCGCTGAAGCCGCCCCAATCGCTGCCGCCCCCGCCGCCGCCCCAGCCGCTCCCGCCGCCGAAGCCTCCTCCGCCCCAGCCACTCGAACCCCAGCCGCCCCTGCCGCTGTTAAAGAGCGAGTTCAATAAGAGCAGATTCAGGCAACCGCCGCCGCCGCACCCTCCGCCTCTTCCCCCGCCGCCGCGGCTGGAGATGAGGAGGAAAATCACGACGAGGATGATGATGAAAAGTGTGCCGCCGGAGAATATGCCGCGCGACGGGCGGACGCCGCCGCCGCTCGACGGCTCACGCTGGCGGTACGCGTTCCTCTGGTCAATCCCCTCGACAGTGAAGCCGCGCTTCTCCGCGAGAGTGGCGACGTAGGCTTCGACCGTGTCGGAGATGCCTTTGGCGTAGTTGCCCTGCTTGAACTGCGAGACGAGCCGGTCGCGCTGAATTTGGCCCACGACGCCGTCGGGCAGGTCGCCTTCGAGGTGGCGGCTCACCTGCGTGAAATACTTGTGATCGTCAACGGCGACGACGAGCAGCAGCCCGCCCTTCTCGCTTGAGCCGATTCCCCATCCGCGCATGACCGCCAGCGAGTAGTCGAAGATGTCCTGCTCGCCGGTCGTCTTGACGGTGACGACGCCCATCTCGGCGTTCGCCTGCGTGTTCTCGCTCAGGTTCTTGAGGATGTTGTTCAGCCGCTGCTCGGTCGCCGGGTCAATCACGTCCGCGTAGTCCACGACCGGCGTGGGCGGGTTCGGCTGCTGAATCGGCGCTTGCACTTGTTGCGCGCGCAGGGTCGCGCCGCCCGCGAGCAGGCAGACGAAGAGAAAGAACGCGAGTCGGGTGCGTCTGTAGTTAAGATTTCCCAATGACACTAATGATACCAACTAGCGCCCGCGAGTCAAACACGCTTGCTTCGATTGTCGTGCGCTAACGTCCGGCGCGGGGGCGGCCGGCTCAGAGATCGATCAGGCGGTGAAGCAGGTAGAAGAGGGCGACGCCGACGAAGACGACGACGGAGACCATCGGGTTCTTCTCCTCTTTGTGGTTGACTTCGGGAATCAAGTCGCTGGCCGCGACGTAAAGCGTCACGCCGGCCGAGAAGGGCAGCGCATACTGCACGGCCGAAGTCATGCTGTTTCGGAGCAGTGCGACGGCAATCACGCCGGCAATCGTCGCCGCCCCAATCGCCAGCGACGCCACGCGCGCCTTGCGGGCGGAGCGCCCCGAAGCCAGCATAATCGAAGCGACGGTGAACCCTTCCGGCACTTTGTGCAGGAGAATCGCGATGAAGACCAGCAGCCCGACCTTGCGGCTGACGAGAAACGCGGTGGCGATAGAGACGCCGTCGAAGAAGGTGTGTATGACGAGGCCGCCGATTGCAGTGTAGGCCGCCGAGGGGCGTATGACGTGCTCCGGGTGGGTCTCCGCGCCGAAGTGGAAGTGGGGGGCAATCGTGTGCTCGAAAAGCTGTATCAGGAGGTAGCCGCCGAGGAGCAGCGTCATCGCGCCGAGCACGGACTCGGCCGCGGCCTCGCCGGTGAGCCCGCTCGTCCAGATGGCGACCGTTTCCGGGACGATCTCTAAAAAAATCGCCGCGAGCATGAAGCCCGCGCCGAGCGCGACGAGGTATTGGAGCAGGCGCTCGTTGAGGCGCAGACGCCCCGAAGAGGCCAGCATCAGACCGCCGATCAGGTTGCCGAGCGCCGCCAGTATTCCGAAAACCAGAAGTCCCCAAAAGCTAATCAAGATCGGTCTGCCTGTCGTCCATAGTCGTGTGGCTTGGTGCTCGGCACTATACATGATGAAACGGTGCTTGGCTACGACACTCTCAGGCCCTAAGTGCTGCTTAAGCGGAAAGGCCGACGGCCGCTTCGGGGTCGAAAGTTTAAGGGCCAGCGGGAGAAACCCGCGGGTAATTACACCATATCGTGCTTAAAAATCTCTGACAAACAGGATTTTTTATTCTTGACAGCCTTAACCGAAGGGGCGTACTATGCGCCGCGGGTGGAGAAAAGTGGTCAGAAGTGGGCTTTTCTGAGCAGCTTGGGCCAGATGATTAAAGTTTTACCTAAGGGTTTAAGCACCTCTCGCCCGGCCCCGTCCGCCGAAACCTTATGCTGCGAGGAAATTACACGGCGCGGATTGATTCCAAGGGGCGGTTGAAAATACCGACTCCGTTCCGCCGCATCATGCAGGAGAAGCACGGCGCAGCGGAAGTCTACGTCACGAGCCTGACCGGGGAGAACGTCCGCGTTTACCCGCTCCCCGAGTGGGAGGCCATAGAGCAGCGGCTGGCGCTCCTGCCCTCGATGGACCCGGCGAGGCGCAAGTTCCTTGATAGAACCAACTACTACGGCCAGCAGGCGACGATGGACGCGCAGGGCCGCGTGTTGATTCACCCGCTCCTGCGTAAGAGCGCGGGCGTCCTGGGCGACGTGGCGGTGCTGGGCTACCTGACCTACCTGGAAGTTTGGGAGCTGGAAAGATTCCAACAGCGGCTTCTTTCCGACCCCTACACCGAAGAGGACGAGGCCGCGATTGCGCGCCTGGGAATTTGAAAAGCGGTGATAAGTAAGAAGTGATAAGTGAAAGGGACGAGCTTTTGGTTTTCACTCATCACTCGTCACTCGTCACTCGTCACTTGAAACAGTTCTTTGAGATCACGGGGCGGTGGTGATGGCTGCGCTTGTGGGGGGCATGGGCGCGCCCCATCGCCCCGTGCTGCTCCGGGAGACAATCGAGTTGCTCGACGCTGCGCGCGGCGGGCTCTTCGTTGACGGCACGCTCGGCCTGGGCGGGCACAGCGAGGCGATTCTCGAAGCGTCCCCGGAGACGCGCGTGGTGGGGGTTGACCGCGACACCGAGGCTCTGGAGTTGGCGAAAGAGCGGCTCGCGCGTTTTGGCACACGGTTCCGGGCCTTTCACGCCGACTTCCGCGACATTACTCGCGTGGTCGCGCAAGCGGGCGAGCGGGACTTGAGCGGCGTGATGGTTGACCTGGGCGTCTCGTCGCTTCAGTTCGACACGGGGCGAAGGGGCTTCAGCTTCCGGCAGGACGCGCCGCTCGACATGCGCATGGACGCCTCGGGCGACGAGGAGACGGCGGCGGAGTTGCTGGCCCATCTTCCCGAAGAGGAGATCGCCCGGATTATTTTCGAGTACGGGGAGGAGCGGCGGTCGCGCCGCATCGCCAGGTGGATAGTCGAAAGGCGCGAGCGCGGCGAGCCGGTTGAAACCACCAAGGAGTTGGCCGACCTAGTCGCGCGCGCCGCCGGCCACCGCCGGGCGGACAAGATTCACCCGGCGACGCGGACGTTTCAGGCGCTGCGCATTGCCGTCAACCGCGAACTCGAAGGGTTGGCCCAGTTCGTTGGAGAGGCCGTTGATCTTTTAGCACCGGGCGGGCGTTTCGCGGCAATCAGCTTCCACTCGCTCGAAGACCGGATCATGAAGCAGACGCTCAGGCGTCTCTCCGGGCGTTGCGAGTGCGACCCGCGCTCTCCCGTCTGTTCGTGCGGCGCGCGCCGCGCCGTTGAAATCCTGACGCGCCGCGCCGTCGTGGCCGGCGAGGAAGAAGTTTCGGAAAACCCGCGCGCCCGCAGCGCCAAACTGCGGGCCTGCCGCAAACTCTGAAAAGCTACGGCCCACGCGAAAGCCTGGGCCAATTAAAACTAGAGTACCCTTTCAAAGTTTGGACCGTTTTTGACTGCAAGAGGCGCTGACTCGCGATGAGAAGAATACCCTCGACCCGAAAGAACTTCACAGTGCACCGCGAGCGCGACGTGCGCGCGCTCACGCGCCTAGCGCTCCTTCTCGGTTGCGGGTTGGTGCTCGCGGGCGGCTTCGTCTTCGCGGCCGGCCAGCACTTCGCCGCCGTGCAGTACGGCTACAAGAGCGAGACGCTGCGCCGCGAGCAGTCCGCGCTGTTGGAGGAGCAGCGCCGCCTGCTGCTGGAGCGCGAGCGGGCGACGGCACCGGAGCACCTGGGCGCGGCGGCGCGTGAGATAGGGATGCAGCCAGTCCGGCCCGAGCAGATAACCCCCGCGAGGAGCCTGGAAAACGCGCGCGTGCGCACGGCCCCCGCGTTCATCAGCCCGGCGGCGGCGCTCGGGCGTTGAGACTTCTAACCGTTTCAGAGAAAGCGGGCCTACTCGCGCACCTTTCCCCCTCGCGACGGCCGGCGGAAATTTTTTGACAACACTCTCTCGCAACCGAGCGCGCCACGGCTGAAAGCCGGGCCACGGCGGCGCATCAATCAGAAAGAAGATAGGCCGTAGATATGCGCGGACGCCTTGCCGCTTCAACGAAAGCACGCCCCGACAGCTCACGCAGGCGGGCGGTCGGCGTAGCCTGCTTCCTCGGCGTCTGGATGCTCGTCATCGGCGTGCGGCTCATCTACCTGCAAACCGCGCAGCACGAGTGGCTGACGACGCGCGCGCGCACGCAGCAGCAGGAGGCCATCGAGACCAGCCCCGTGCGCGGTCTGGTTTTGGACCGGCACGGCAACGAGTTGGCGCGCAGCATTGACACGGAATCTTTCTGGGCCGTCCCGCGCGAGGTCAAGAACGTCGAGGAGGCTTCCAGGTACCTCGCGCCGCTCGTCGGAGAGGACGCGGGCGCGCTCGCGTCGAAGTTGAAACAGGCCCAGAACTCGAACAAGAAGTTTGCCTGGATCGCGCGCAAGCTCGACGAGGAACACGCCGCAAAGGTGCGCGCTCTCAACCTCGCGGGCGTCTACTCGCTCAAGGAGCCGAAGCGTCAGTACCCGAACAATCAACTGGCCGCGCACGTCCTGGGCTTCGTCGGCCTGGACGAGACGGGCCTGGCCGGCATCGAGCGCGCTTACGACAAAGAGATTCACGGCGAGCCGGGCCGCGTCACGGTCGAGACGGACGCGCACGGCCGCGCGTACGGCAGTTTAGAGGCGGAGGCGCGGAGCGGCGAGACGGTCGTCCTGACCATTGACCGGCTGGTCCAGTACAAGACCGAAGAGGCGCTCGTCGCGGCCGTCGAGCGGAATCATGCGAAGTCCGGCTCGGCCATCGTGCTCGACCCGCGCACCGGAGAAATCCTCGCGCTCGCCAACGCGCCGACCTTCGACCCGAACGACCCGAACTCGGCCACCGCCCAGGCGCGCGTCAACGAGGCGCTGCAAAACATTTACGAGCCCGGCTCGACTTTCAAAATCATCGCCTACTCGGCCGCCATCGAGCGTGGCCTGGTTAAGCCCGACGACCGCATCGATTGCCAGATGGGCTCGATCACGGTCGCGGGCCGCGTCATCAAGGACCACAAACCGTTCGGCACTCTGACGATGACCGAGGCGCTCGCCAAATCCAGCAATGTCGCGGCCATCAAATTGGGCCTGCGCGTCGGCAACGACTCGATGTACGACTTCATGACCCGCTTCGGTTTTGGCACAAAGACCGGGGTCGAGCTGCCGGGCGAGACGGACGGCTTGCTGCGCAAAGTGAGCCGGTGGCAGCCCTCTTCGATGGGCTCGCTCGCCATGGGGCAGGAGATAGGCGTGACGCCTTTGCAGATGGCTGCGGCCTACGGCACGCTCGCCGACGACGGCCTGCGCGTGAGCCCGCATCTCGTGCGCGAGGTGCGCGCGGCCGACGGCTCGGTCCTCTACAGCGCCGCGCCCGAAGAGCGACGCGTCGTCAGCGCCCAGACGGCGCAGACCCTGCGCGGCATGCTCGAACAGGTGACTCTGAACGGCACGGCGAAGAAGGCGCAGCTCGACGGCTACACGGCCGCCGGCAAGACCGGCACGGCGCAGAAGATTGACCCGAAGACGCACGCCTACTCGAAGACGAAGTTCATCGGCTCGTTCGTCGGCTTCGCTCCCGTAGAGAATCCCGCGGTCGTCATCATCGTGGTGATTGACGAGCCGGCCGGCGCTTACCACGGCGGCGACGTGGCCGCGCCCGTCTTCCGCGAGATCGCAGAACAAATCCTGCCGGCGCTCAGCGTCGCGCCGGACACGGAGATGAAGCCCTCGCAGGAGCCGGGGCTGCTCGCGCGCCTTTCGCTGAGCGACGAGGAACTGGCCCACTTGCGCGAGCGGCAGGAGCGCGACAGGGAGTTGCGCGACCGCACGCTGCCGAGGGTCGAAGAGGAAAACGGAAGCGTCGGGACGACCAGGATCATCTACGCGGCGGCGACGAAGCGGGGCGCGCTGATGCCGGACCTGCGCGGCCGGAGCATCCGCGACGCGGCGCGCATCTGCGAGCAGTTGGGCTTGCAGCTCGAAGCACGCGGCGAGGGGCGGGCGTTCAGCCAGAGTCCGGCGGCGGGCGAAGAGGTGGAGGCCGGGCGGACGGTCCAGGTCGATTTCGGGAGAAGCAGATGACAAGAATTTTTGATTTGCGATTTCTGATTTTTGATTGGGAGAGGAGTTGATAGTTCATTTCCTTGTCCGATCAAAAATCGCAAATCAAAAATCAAAAATGGGCCACCGGCGATCCCGCGCCGAGCGGGACCAAGCAGAGAATCAGCGCCTGCCGCAAGCGCCTCCGCCGGACGCGCGCGATGCGCCGGGCGCAAGACCTGGAGCGGGACGAGGCCGTCGTGGCCGCGCGCGAATTGCTGGCGCTGGCCCGCGAGGACGGGGATTTCGGAGAACCCGAAAACGACTTTGAGGAGGCGGCCGCGCCTAAATTAGCGGCCGCGGCCCGCCAGTTTACGCCCGAGGTTGACCGCCGCCCGAGACTCCGCGCAAGATGATAGCCGGGGCAGGAATCTTGCGAACAGAGGTCTCGGAGGCGGCGTGAAGATACGGACGGCGGCGGATTTGATGGGCGCTCAGGGCAGTCAGTTGAGCGCCGAGCTGTTTGACAAAGAAATAGTCGGATTCTCGATTGACTCGCGGACGACCGGCGCGGGCGAACTCTTCTTCGCGCTGTCGCAAGCGGATTACGCCCGCGCCGGTTTTAACGGCACGTTTGCCGATGCACATCGTTTCATCCCGCAGGCTCTGCGCTGCGGTGCCCTCGCGGCGGTCGCGCGCCGCGACCACGTCGAAGGCGATCACGAGTTGCGGGCGGTGAGCGACCGCCTGCTGCTCGTCGAAGACGCCATCGCCGCGCTACAGACTTTGGCCCACCGCGTTTACGAGTCGTGGGCCAGGCCGGTCGTCGCCATCACGGGCAGCGCCGGCAAGACCACGGCTAAGGAGTTGACGGCGCACCTGCTCTCGGCTTCGGGGCGGCGCGTCCTCAAGAGCGAGCGGAACTACAACAACGGGCTCGGCCTCCCGCTCGCCGTCTTGCAGATGGTGACCGAAGGAAGAAAGCCCGAAGAGTTTGACCTCGCGGTGCTGGAGATGGGCATGTCTTCGCCGACGCACGAGATCGCGCGACTGTGCCGGATTACGCCGCCGGACATCGGCGTCGAGCTTCTGGTCGCGCCCGTGCACCTCGAACACCTGGGCACGATTGAAAACATCGCGGCCGCGAAGGCCGAGTTGATAGAAGGTCTCAAGCCGGGAGCGACGGCCGTCTTGAACGCGGACGACGAGCGCGTGATTGCAATGCGCGGGCTTCACGACGGGCCAGTCGTCACCTTCGGCCTGGAGAACGAATCGGACGTGACGGCGACAGAGATTGACACGAGACGCTTGGGCCGGAGCCGGTTCCGGTTGCGGACGCCGCTGGGCCAGGCTGAGGCGATGTTGCCGATGCCGGGCCGGCACAATTTGATGAACGCGCTCGCGGCGGCCGCGGTCGCCACCTGTTTCGAGATTGCGCCGGAAGAGATCGCGCGGGCTCTCAGGAGCGTTACCCCAGCGAAGATGCGCGGCGAAGTGATTGACTTCGCCGCCGGGTTCACGGTCGTGGACGACTCCTACAACTCGAACCCGCGCTCGCTGCTGAGCATCGTGCGGGCCGTCGCGGAGGGCGCGGCCTCGGGCGCGCGCCGGCGCGTCGTCGTCGCGGGCGAGATGCTCGAACTCGGACCCGAGGGCGAAAGGATGCACCGCGAGGCGGGAGCGGAGATAGCGCGCTCGGGCGTGGACCTCCTGTGGGGCGTGCGCGGATTGGCCCAGGCGATAGTCGAAGGCGCGCAGGCAGCGGGGATGAGCCATGATGCGGCGCGCTTCTTTGAGACTTCAGAGCAGGCGGCCGCGGCCATCTGCGACGAGGTGCGCGAGGGCGATCTGGTGCTGGTCAAGGGCTCGCGCGGCGTGGAGACGGACAAGGTCGTGAAGGCTTTGCGCGACCGCTTCCCGGCGCTCGGCGGAGACGAGGAAGATTGAAAAGCAGAATCCAGAATTCAGAATCCAGGAGCCAGCATAAAAGAAAGAAGGTTTCAGCCTTTCATTCTGAATTCTGAATTCTGCATTACCGAAAATGATTCACTGGATTTTTTACGAGTGGCTTTACAACTCCTACGAGGGCGGGGGGTCGTACCTCGTCAAGGCCCTCAACGTCTTCCAGTACGTCACGTTCCGCACGGCCTACGCCTCGATCACGGCGCTTCTGATCTCGCTCGTCTTCGGCCGGCGCGTCATACAGGCTTTGAGGAGTTGGAACGTCGGCCAGCAAATCCGCGAGGAGGGGCCGCAGGCGCACATGGCGAAGCGCGGCACGCCGACGATGGGCGGCGTGCTCATCATCGCCTCCGTCCTGATTTCGACGCTGCTCTGGGCCAAGCTCTCCAGCCTCTACGTCTGGATAGTGATGCTCGCCTTCCTCCTCTTCGGGTTGATAGGTTTCCTGGACGACTACCAGAAGATGGCGAAGCGCCGCAGCCTCGGCCTGACCGGGAAGCAGAAGCTGCTGGGCCAGCTCATCATCGCCATAGGCGTCTGGACGGCGCTCTACTTCTCGTCCGTTTCGGTCAGCGGCCCGCCCGTGCTGCGCGCCTCTGACCTCAGAGACCCCGGCGGCCTGGCCGTCAAGCTGCGCGAGTCGCGCGACCCCTTATCGCTCTACCTCTGGTCGCAACTGCTGCCCGAGACCCAGGCGATGCTGAAGGATTACGACCAGGCGGCGGGCAAGATGCCGGAGGACGACCAGCGGAGACTGGCCGACGCGCTCAACGCCCTGATGACGGGCCACTCGCTCTTCGACGAGCTGCGCTTCAAAGACATCAAGCTGGCCGACGAGACGCGGAAGCTAATCGCGCTCAACCCCCAGGGCGAAAACATCATTCGCCTGAACCGCGAGCTTTT
Source organism: Pyrinomonadaceae bacterium (assembly GCA_036403435.1). Classification (GTDB taxonomy): domain Bacteria; phylum Acidobacteriota; class Blastocatellia; order Pyrinomonadales; family Pyrinomonadaceae; genus QHXM01. The sequence continues at coordinate 76,760 of DASWQY010000169.1, read as the reverse complement.
GGAGGAGGCTTACCCGGCCGAGGTCGCCAGGAGCACGAAGTACTCGTGGAACGTGGACGTGCCGTTCTTCAAGACGACCGCGGACCAGAACCCGCTGACGAGCGTCTCCTACATCGGCCCGTACCTCTACCTCGTCTTCATCATCATCGTGCTCCTCGGGTCGTCGAACGCGGTGAATTTGACGGACGGGCTGGACGGGCTCGCCATCGGCGTGACCTTCATCGCGATGGCCGCGATGACGGCCTTCGTTTACATCACGAGCGACTTTCGGTTTGCGAGTTACCTCGGGCTGGTGCACCACCCCGAAGCGGCCGAGTTGACGGTCTTCTGCGGCGCGATGGCCGGGGCGAGTCTGGGCTTCCTGTGGTACAACGCGCCGCCGGCCGAAGTCTTCATGGGCGACGTGGGGAGCCTCGCCATCGGCGGCGCGATTGGCACAATCGCCGTGCTGACCAAGCAGGAGTTCATGCTTCTGATGGTCGGCGGCGTGTTCGTCCTGGAGATTCTCTCGGTGATGCTCCAGGTCGCCTCGTTCAAGATGACCAAGCGGCGCATCTTCAAGATGTCGCCGCTACATCATCACTTCGAGTTGCTCTGGGAGCGGCGCTTCGGCCAGCGCACGGTGGAGACGAAAGTCGTCTTCCGCTTCCTGATTCTGGCAATCCTCTTCGCGCTCCTGAGTCTTTCGACCTTGAAGCTTCGATAAGAGAATGGGTCAAGCCTCCAGCGCCTTACGATTTTTCTTCGCGCCTTTGCGGGAAACAGCCGTTCACGCGAAGGCGCAAGGTAAAGAGAAACCAAAGGCGCTAAGGGGTGAGTGGGTTTTTGAAGTTGGAAGTAGCGGGCAAGAAAGTTTTGATTATGGGTGCGGCGCGGAGCGGCATCGCGTGCGCGAGGTTCCTGGCGAAGCGGGGCGCGGTGGTCGCGCTCAACGACCGCAAGCCGGTTGAAGAGTGGTCGGCGGAAGCCGCCGCGCTCAAAGAGGAGGGCGTGGGGCTCGTGTCGGGTGACGTGCCGACGTGGCTGCTGGACCAGATCGAGCTGGTCGTGATGAGTCCGGGCGTGCCGAGCAAGGTGATTCCGGCGAGGTACGCCGAAAGGGCCGGCGCGGAAGTCATCGGCGAGGTCGAGTTGGCTTCACGTTTCTTGCGCGGGCGCGTCGTGGCGATTACGGGGAGCAACGGCAAGACGACGACGACGACGCTCGTCGGGGAGATTCTGAAGGACGCAGGTGTGCCCGTCCAGGTCGGCGGCAACATCGGCACGGCGCTCATCTCGATGGTCGAAAATTCGAGAGACGACGGCTGGACGGTCGTGGAGGTTTCGAGTTTTCAGCTCGAAACGATTAAGGACTTTCACCCAAAGGTGGCGCTTGTTTTGAACGTGACGCCGAACCACATGGACCGCTACGAGACGCTGAACGATTACGCGGCGGCCAAGCACCGCATCTTCCGCAACCAGACGCCGGAGGACGTGGCGATTCTCAACGCGGACGACGCGATTGTCTCTTCCTGGGCGCGGGGCTTGAGGGCGCACGTCGTCCACTTCAGCGTGCGGCGCGAGTTGGAGGAAGGGCTCTTTCTGAGGGACGGGAGCGAGATAGTTTCGCGCACGCGCGAGGGCGAGCGGGTCTTGATGACGCGCGACGAGATGCAACTGCGCGGCCTGCACAACGTCGAGAACGTGCTCGCGGCTTTGGCCGCGGGCCTGGCCTGCGGCGCTTCGCCCGACTCGATGCGTGAGACAGTCCGCCGCTTCAAGCCGGTCGAGCACCGCCTCGAATTTGTGGGAGAGCTTGACGGCGTCAGGTTCTACAACGACTCGAAGGCGACGAGCGTTGACGCGACCTTGAAAGCACTCGAAGCGTTCGCCGACGAAGCGGGCAAGGTGGTCTTAATCCTCGGCGGCCTCGGCAAGCAAGCGCCGTATGCTCCGCTCAGCCCGCTCGTCAGGGAGCGCGCGCGCAAGCTGGTCTTAATCGGCTCTGACGCCGAGACGATTGAAAAGGAGCTGCAAGGCGACGCCGAGATGGAGCGCGCCGACTCGATGGGCGACGCCGTCCGCAAGGCACGCGCCGCGGCCCGGCCCAGCGACATCGTGTTGCTCGCCCCGGCCTGCGCCAGCTTCGACATGTTCAAGAGCTTCGAGCACAGAGGGCAAGTGTTCAAGGAAGAGGTAAAGGAGATGAAGAACTCAGAACTCGGGACTCAGAACTCGGCGTGAAAGGCACGAACTGCTTTTCTCCTGAATTCTGACTCCTGAATTCTGACTCCTGTTTTATGGCAAGGAAGCTACAAGCCGACAAGTGGTTGTTCGCGGCGACGGCCGGGCTGGCGCTGTTCGGCATCGTCATGGTTTACAGCGCGTCGGCCATCATGGCCCAGGAGGAGAACGGCAACCAGTATTACTACGTCATCAAGCAGGGCGTGTGGACGGCCAGCGGCTTCGGCGCGATGCTGCTCGCGATGCAGTTCGACTACCAGCGCCTGCGCGACCGGCGAATCGTTTACGGGCTCCTGGGCGTGACGACGTTGCTGCTCCTCGTCGTCTTCGCCTTCCCGCGAATCAACGGCGCGCACCGCTGGATCAGGCTCGCCGGCTTCTCGCTTCAGCCGTCCGAGTTATCGAAACTCGCGCTCGCAATCTTCCTCGCCTACTTTCTGGAAAAGCGGGCCGGCGAGGAAGGCTCTCTGTGGCGCACCTTCGTCCCGTGCGTGGCGGTGACGGGCGTGCTGGCCGCGCTGATCTTGAAAGAGCCGGACCTGGGGACGGCGATGATGCTCGCGGTCATCTGCGTCGTGATGTGTTTCACGGCGGGCGCGCGCCTGCTGCATTTGGGGATGGCCGCCGCGCCCGGCCTCGTCATCGGCGCGGGGATGCTGCTCTTCGTGCCGTGGCGTTTTCAGCGGCTCGTGACTTTCACGAACCCCTGGGCCGACCCGCAGAACTCTGGCTTTCAGGTGGTCCAGTCTTTAATCGCCGTCGGCTCGGGCGGGACGGCCGGCCTCGGGTTCGCGCAAGGGCGGCAGAAGATGTTCTTCCTGCCCTTCGCCCACTCGGATTTCATCTTCGCGGTCGTCGGAGAAGAGTTGGGGCTGTTCGGCGCGCTGGCGATTTTGGCGGTGTTCGGAATCCTGCTGTGGCGCGGGGTGAGGGTGGCGCTACGCGCGCCGGACCGCTTCGGGATGCTGCTCGGTTTGGGGCTCGTCGCGGCAATCGTCGTGCAGGCGCTCTTCAACATCAGCGTGGTGCTCTCGCTCGTGCCGACGAAGGGAATCCCGCTGCCGTTCATCTCCTACGGCGGTTCGTCGCTTGTGCCGACGCTCGTCGCGATGGGGATACTTTTGAACATCTCGCAGCACTCAGCGAGCGATGCCGGGGGGGCAAACGTGTTTGACTTGTCAGCGAAGCCCGAGGCCGAGGCGGGCAGGCGAGTGGCCCCCGCGCCCACGCTGTCGCCGCGCTCGCCCGTGACCGTGCCAGTGCGCCGGGGGTGAGTGCGATGCGCGTGTTGATTGCGGCAGGGGGGACGGGCGGGCACATCTATCCGGGCATCGCCGTGGCGAAGGAGGTGATGCGACGCGCGCCCGATTCGGAGGTCCGCTTCGTCGGGACGGCGCGGGGGTTGGAGACGAAGCTTGTGCCAAAAGCGGGCTTCGAGTTGTCGCTCATTGAAAGCGCGGGGCTGAAGAACGTGGGGCTTGCGGCGCGCGTGCGCGGGCTGATGCTCCTGCCCAAAAGTTTCTTCGCGGCGCGGCGTTTGATTCGTGAGTTCAGGCCGGACGTAGTCGTCGGCGCGGGCGGTTACGTTTCCGGGCCAATTCTTTTGACGGCCGCGATGATGGGCGTGCGCACGCTCGTGATGGAGTCGAACGCGCTGCCCGGTTTCACGAATCGCAGGCTCGCGCGCTTCGTTGACCGCGCGGCGGTGACGTTCGAGGCGGCGCTTCCGTACTTCCGCGGCAAGGGGGTCGTCACGGGCAACCCCGTCCGGCGCGAGTTCTTTGACATTCCGCCCAAGTCGCGCGATGCTACCCGCTTTTCCCTGCTCGTCTTCGGCGGCTCGCAGGGCGCGCGCGCGATTAACTTAGCGATGGTCGCCGCGCTCCCGCACCTCGAAGCCGTGCGCGACCGATTGCGGGTCACGCACCAGACGGGCGAGGCGGATTTTGAAAAGGTGAGCGCCGGCTACGCGGACGCGGGCTGGGGCGAGCAGGCGGACGTGCGGCGCTACATCGACGACATGGTCGCGGAGTTCGCCGCCGCGGATTTGATCGTCTGCCGCGCGGGCGCGACGACCAGCGCGGAACTCGTGGCGGCGGGCAAGGCCGCGGTCATGGTCCCGTTCCCGCAGGCCGCGGACGACCACCAGCGCAAGAACGCCGAAGCGTTAGAGTCGGCCGGCGCGGCCCGCATGATCTTGCAGCACGACCTGACGGGCGAAAGATTGGCACAGGAAATCGGCGCGCTCGCGGACGCGCCCGAAGATTTGACAAGGATGGAAGAGGCCAGCCGCAAGCTCGCCAGAGGCGACGCCGCGGCGGCGGCCGTTGATTTGATGGAAAAGCTAATCGGTAGAAGTCAGGAGTCAGAAGTCAGAAGTCAGAAGGGATAAGGATGAGAAACGCTGTCACAGATTTTCTTTTCTCCTGAGTCCTGTAGTCGAATATGTTTCGCAGCATTCAGCACGTTCATTTCGTCGGCATCGGCGGCGTCGGCATGTCCGGCATCGCGGAGGTGCTCGTCAATTCAGGCTTCAAGGTGTCGGGCTCGGATTTGAAAGGCTCGGAGGTGACGAAGCGGCTCGAATCCCTGGGCGTGGAGTTCAGGGAGGGGCATCGCGCGGAGAACGTCGGCGAGGCGGACGTGGTGGTCCGCTCGACCGCGGTGCGCGAGGACAACCCCGAAATCGTCGAGGCCAAGCGGCGCTCCGTTCCCGTCATCCCGCGCGCGGAGATGCTCGCGGAGTTGATGCGCTTGAAGCCATACTCGGTGGCCGTCGCCGGCTCGCACGGCAAGACGACGACGACCTCTATGGTCGCGACCGTTTTGGGCCACGCGCAACTAGACCCGACGGTCGTCGTCGGCGGCGTCGTCAAGTCGTTCGGCTCGACGGCGCGCATCGGCCAGAGTGATTTGATGGTGGTCGAGGCGGACGAAAGCGACCGCTCGTTCCTGATGCTGACGCCGACCATCGCGATTGTGACCAACATCGACCGCGAGCACATGGACTACTACGACGACATGGACGACGTGCGCGACTGCTTCGTCAAGTTCGTCAACAAGGTCCCCTTCTACGGGACCGCAGTCCTCTGTCTGGACGACCCGCACGTGCAGGCCGTCATCCCGCACGTCAAGCGCCGCCGCATCACCTACGGCCTGAGCGCGCAGGCCGACGTTTCGGCGCACGGGATTCGCTTCAACCAGGGTTACGGCTCCAGCTTCAACGTCTGGCGCGGGACCGAGGAGGTCGGCGAGGTCGTGTTGCGAGCGCCGGGCCTGCACAACGTCTATAACTCGCTCGCGGCCATCGCCGTCGGCTTCGAGCTGAAAGTCCCGTTCGGTCAGATAGCGAAGGCGCTCGCCGAGTTCACGAACGCCGACCGGCGCTTCCAGTTCAAGGGCGAGGAGGCGGGCGTGCTGGTGGTTGACGATTACGGGCACCACCCGACGGAGATTAAGGCGACGCTCGCGGCGGCGAAAATCGGCTCGGCCGGGAGGCGCATCGTCGTACTCTTCCAGCCGCACCGCTACTCGCGCACGCAGGACCAGATGGACGAGTTCGCGCGCTCTTTTAATAACGCCGACGTGCTCTTCGTCACGGACATCTACGCGGCGAGCGAAGACCCCATCGAGGGCGTGACGGCGGAGGCGCTGACCGACGCCGTCAAGCGTTACGGCCACAAGAACGCCGAGTACGTCGGCCCGCTCGAAGGCGCTGCACAGACCCTGCGCGACCAACTGCGCGAAGGAGACATGCTCATCACGCTCGGCGCGGGCTCCGTTTACCGCGCGGGCGAACAGGTGCTGGGGCTGCTACGTGAGCGCAACGAGGCGCGGGCGGGCTAACGGTTTGAGAATCCAGACTAGTTTCAGTTTGAAAGAAACGTCAGGCGGCGGGACGGTCGGTTCGATGGTCGTTGACGAGATGAAAAAAGAGTTGAGCTTGCGGGAGCGCGACGCCGCGATTGAGGAGATCGCGGCCCGCACGGGCGTGCGCGCAGAGCGCGGCCGGCGCTTCGCGGAACTGACCTCTTTGCGCGTCGGCGGCGCGATTGACTGGGTCATCTCGCCGGTCAGCGAAGAGCAGGCGGCCCAGGTGGTCTTTGAGTTGGACGAGGCGGGCATCCCGTGGCGCGCGCTCGGCTCGGGCAGCAACGTGCTCGCGGACGACGCCGAGCACCACTACGTCGTCGTCAGCCTCAAGGAGCTGAAGGGCGAGGTCCACTTCGACGGCGAGCGCGTGAGTGTGCGCGCGGGCTACTCGCTGCCGCGACTGTGCATTGACGCGGGCAGACGCGGGCTCGCGGGTATAGAGGGACTGGGCGGAATTCCCGGCACAGTCGGCGGCGCGCTGTGGATGAACGCGGGCGCTTACGGGCAGGAGATTGGGCGCGTGACGGAGGTCGTGAGGGTTGCGCGCGGCGGGCGCGTGGTGGAAGTACCCGGCGGCGAAGTCAAGTGGGACTACCGGCACACCTCTTTCCGCGAGGGCGAGTTGTTGTTGGGAGCGACGCTCCTGCTGACGCGCGACGACCCGGAGAAGATCGGCGCGCGGATGCTCGAAGCGAAGAACAAGCGCATGAGCACGCAGCCGCACGGCGCGCGCTCGGCCGGGTGCTTCTTCAAGAACCCGCCGGGGAGCGCGGTCGGCACGGGCAAGATGATCGACGAGATGGGGATGAAGGGCGCGAAGCGCGGCGGCGCTTTGGTCTCTCCCATTCACGCCAACTTCATCGTCACGGAGGGCGAGGACGCGAAGGCCGCAGACGCCCTGGCGCTCGCCGAAGAGATCAGGGAACGCTTCAGGCGCGAGAAGGGAATCGAGCTGGAGTACGAAGTCGAACTCTGGCGCGCGGAAAGTCAGGAGTCGGAAAAGCAGAAGACAGAAGTCAGGAGTCAGGAGTCAGAAGAATCTTCGGAGTCAGACGGACTCCAGACTCCGGGAGAAGAGAGTTGAGGGAGCAGGTCGTCACACCGAGGTCGGGGCGCGGCGCGGGCGGCGCTGGAAAAGCGCGCACGGGCGAGATCGTGCAGCGCCCGGCGAAGCGCGGCCCCGCTTCGTCACGCTCGAAGGCGGGCGGCTGGCGCAGCGTCTTGGTCTATCTGCCGCTCGCGGGGAGGATCGGGCTGGCCGTCATCGCGGGCGTCCTGCTCTTCGCCGGCTACCGCGCGGCGGCCTCGGCCGCTTTCTTCCGCGCGCGCCATGTAGACGTGAGCGGCACCTCACGCACCTCCCCCGAGGACGTTAAGACCGTTGTGCTCGACGGCGCGGCGCAGACCGGCGTCTGGCGCGCGGACCTGGACCACATCAGCCGCGACTTGAAAAAGCTGCCGTGGGTCAGGGAGGCCGTCGTCTCGCGCGTCCTGCCGGACGGCCTGCGCGTGCGCATCACGGAGCGCAACCCGCGCGCCGTGCTGAGGACGGGCGCGGGCAAGTTCGTCTGGGTTGACGAGGACGCGGTCAGCCTCGGCGCGGCGTCACCCGCCGACCAGATTTTCATGCGCGGGTGGGACGAAGACGGGACTGAAGGCGCGCGCGTGCAGAACAGCGGGCGCGTCGAGAAGTTTCTTGAGATGACGCGCGACTGGGAGGCCAAAGGCATCAGCCGCCGCGTCAGCGAAGTCAACCTCTACGACCCCGACGACGTGCGCGCGCAGTTGACCGGCGACGACGCGCAGATAGAGATACAGCTCGGGCGCGAGGACTTCGGCAACCGGCTCAAGTTCGCCCTCGAAGAGTTGGACCGCCAGCGCGCGACGCCGGTTGGCCCATTCATCCTGCACATCAACGTTGCGCAGGGAATCCAGAAGGGCAACCGCGTGACCATCGGCCTCAGCCCCGACGCGCCCAACTTCAGCTCAGGTGGCGGCGGCGAGAGCGCCGGCCCCGAAGTCGAGAGCGCGAAGGTCGAGCGCCCGAAGGCCGCGGGACGCAACGCCGCCGCCGCGGTGAAACCCAGGCCCGAAGGCCGCAAATCTAAAGAGAAGGAAACGGCCGCGCGCAAGGACGACGCGCGGGACCGCAAGCAAGAGGAAGAGAAGAAAGCAAAGAAGGACAAGAAGGAAAAAGACCCCGGCGCGGCACACACCGAAAGCCGCCCGCGCCGGGCAACTGAATAAAAGTTTCAGGGTTCAAGTTAAAAACCAGGAACCTGAAACTTGAAAACTGAAACCCAAAAGATTTTATGGCTAAACGCGCGTCACACACGGTCGGACTCGACATCGGCACGAGCAAGGTGACGTGTATCGTCGGCGAGCCGGGCGACGGCGGGCTCCTCGACATCGTCGGCATCGGCGAGGCCGAAGCGCGCGGCCTGCGCAAGGGCGTCATCGTCAACCCGGACGCGGCGGTCGAGGCCATCAAGCGCGCGGTCGAAGACGCCGAGCGGATGAGCGGCCTGGAGGCCGAGGAGGTCACGATAAATCTGGCGGGCTCGCACATCATGGGCTTCAACGGGCAGGCGATTGTCGCCGTCTCGGGCCGCGACCGTGAGATTACGCCCGACGACGTGCGCCGCGCGATTGACTCGGCGTGCGCGATTCAGCTCCCCGCGGGCCGCGAGATCGTTGACCGCCTGCCGCAGGAGTTCATCGTTGACGACCAGGACGGCATCAACGACCCCGTCGGGATGATCGGCGCGCGCCTCGCCGTCAAAGTCCACATCGTCACGAGCCCGGTCACGGCGCGGCAGAACGCCATCAACGCCGTCAACCGCTCCGGCCTCGTCGTCGCCGACATGGTGCTCGAACAACTGGCCGCCGCCGAAGCGTCTTTGACGGAAGACGACAAGGAGTTCGGTTCCGCTCTGGTGGACATCGGCGCGGAGACGACGGGCCTCGTCATCTACCAGCGCGGCGCGGTGCAGCATACGGCAGTCTTCGCGCTCGGCGGCTCGCACTTTACGAACGACATCGCGTTCGGCCTGCGCACGCCGATTCCAGAGGCAGAGAAGATCAAGCGCACGGTCGGCTGCGCCTCCAGCGCGTCCTTGAACGAGATGGCGCGCGGCGAGCTGGTCGAAGTCCCTTCGGTGGGGGGGCGCGCGCCGCGCCAGCTCTCGCGCCAGATTCTGTGCGACATCTTGCAGCCGCGCGCCGAAGAGGTCTTGATGCAGGTGGCCGACGAGATCAGGGAATCGGGTTGGGAGCGCCAGCTGTCGAGTGGCGTGGTGCTGACGGGCGGCGGGGCGCTCCTCGCGGGGATGCCGGAGATAGCCGAGCAGGTTTTCGACGCGCCCGTGCGCGTCGGCTACCCCGAGAGGGACCGCTTCGGCGGCCTCGTCGAGGACATTCAGAGCCCCGTGTGGGCCGCCGCCGCCGGGCTTTCCCTGGTAACGCAGCGGGCGCAGACGGCCGATGCGCGCTCGGGCGGGAGCCGGCGCGGCGCGACCGGCAGGCTGACTCACTTCGTCTCGAAATTTCGTGATCGTTTTAGTGGCATTTTCTGACAAGTTGTTGTATGCTGCCGCGCCAGCCGGCACAAGATGTAGTCCGCAATATTTAGTTGCCCCCGGCGCGCACAGCCCAAGATAACCGCAAGTATGGTTTCGGGAGCCTCACTGGTCGCAAGGAAGGGCTGCCGAGAGAGAGGAATGCGAATGATGACACCGGATGGCCGTCAGCCGGGCAACGGCATTAATATTTTCATAGATGACGACCCACCAATTACCGGCGCGCGGATCAAAGTGATCGGCGTCGGCGGCGGCGGCGGCAACGCCGTTAACCGCATGATCGAGGCAGGCATCGAGGGCATCGAGTTCCTCGTCGCCAACACAGACCTGCAAGCCCTGAAACGCTCGCGCGCGCCGATCAAGATTCAGCTCGGCGGCAGGCTCACTAAAGGCTTGGGCGCGGGTGCAGACCCGAACATCGGGCGCAACGCCGCGCTCGAAGACACCGAGAAGATCATCGAGGTGCTCGAAGGCGCGGACATGGTCTTCGTCACCACCGGCCTCGGCGGCGGGACCGGCACGGGCGCGGCTCCCATCATCGCTTCCTTAGCGACTGAGCTGAACGCCTTGACCGTGGCGGTCGTGACGAAGCCCTTCCACTTCGAGGGCAAGCGCCGGATGCACCAGGCCGACCAGGGGCTCAGGGAGCTGCGCGAGTGCGTGGACACCGTGATTACGATCCCGAACGAGCGGCTGCTGCACACGGTAGAGCGCGGCGTGTCATTGGCGGACTCGTTCAAGGTCGCCGACGACGTGCTCCGCCAGGCCGTGCAGGGCATCTCGGATTTGATCACTGTGCCGGGGCTCATCAACCTCGACTTCGCGGACGTGAAGGCCATCATGCAGGGCATGGGGCTGGCGCTCATGGGCGCGGGCCGCGCTTCGGGCGAGCACCGCGCGATGGAGGCCACGCAGCAGGCGATTTCGAGCCCGCTGCTGGAAGAGGCGACCATCGAAGGCGCGAAGGGCGTGCTCATCAACATCACGGGCGGCCCTGACCTGACGCTCTACGAGGTGAACGAGGCTTCTTCGATTATCCGCGAGGCGGCGGACGAGAACGCCAACATCATCTTCGGCGCGGTGATTGACGAGACCCTGCGCGACGAGATGAAGATCACGGTCATCGCCACCGGCTTCGACAAAGAGATAGCAGACCTGGGCTCGACGGCCGCGAGCGCCGGCATGCCCGCGCAGCCGCCGCGCTACACGCGCACGCCCGGCGACGACCTGCAACGCCCGACCGTCAACCCAGGCCGCCCGGACGACCTTGACGTGCCGACCTTCATCCGCAAGAAGGCGGACTGAAGTAAGGAAAAATTAAAAATTAAAAATTAAAAATGCAAAATTGAAGAAGCACCGCGTCGAGCGAGCGCGTCTTCAATTTTGCATTTTTGATTTTGCCTTTTGCATTCTAACGGTGTAGTATGTCGGGCAATTCCTTAATGGAAATTCAATTCGGGTAAATTACTATGTCTCTCCGCGCACGGCCGCTGCCCGATGGAGAGATGTAACTGATTGGTCGCGCCAGTCCAGACGCGCTTTCTCTAAAGCCTTGGGGCGCGTGGTGCGGCTGTCACCGTCATTTCCCCCTTTAATCGTGGAGGTCTAGAAAGTCACAGTGAATCGCAAACTCATCAGAACGACTTTGGCGGAAATCAAGAATAAGGATCGTGCGTTGCCCCAGCCGAAGGAGCGAGTCAACAACGGCGGCTCGCCGCGCCACAGCGAAGGCGGGCACGCCCCCTCGCGCCCGGCGCAGTCGCCCTCGCCCTCGCCCTCCTCCGTGCAGGTGCGCAAGCGGACGCCGCCCCCCATCGAGACCAACGCCGAAATCTTCTACTACAAGAAGCAGATTGACGCGCACACGCCGATGCTCATCGTGCTGCTCGACGGCGAGGAGATCGAGGGGACCATCGAGTGGTACGACAAGGGCGCGCTCAAGGTCAACCGCAAGGGCGCGCCGAACCTGCTCCTCCTGAAGCACAACATCAAGTACATGTACAAGGCCGACGAGCGCGAGGGCGAGTAGGCGCGCTCCCCTCTTCGCGCTTCGTGCCACGGGCGAGACCGCCCGCCCCGGCTGACACTTCGAGCGCCTCCCTCACCAGAGTGGCGTCCGGCTATGACAGAGACGTTGCACAACTCGTCGCGAGGCGACGCGCGTCGCCAGAGGCCGCGGCTGCCGCGCGTCGGCGTCACGATGGGCGACCCCGCGGGCATCGGCCCCGAGGTCGTCCTCAAGGCCGTCGCCGAAGAAGAGGTCCGGCGGGCCTGCGTCCCCGTCATCATCGGCGACGCGCAGCTCCTGGCCCACACGGCGCGCACGCTCGACCTCCAGTGCGGCTACGACATCGTCCGCTACGACGAGCAGTTGCCGGCCGACATCCGTGAGCCCGTCATCTTCCACCTGGACAATGTCAGCGGCCACGTCGAGCCCGGCATAGAGTCGGGCACGGCGGGTAAGGCCGCCGCCGGCTACATAGAGGCCGCCGTGCGCCTCTGCGCCGCGGGCGACGTGGACGCCATCGCGACCGCGCCGATCAACAAGCGGGCGCTCTTCCTCGGCGGCTACAGCTTCCCCGGACACACGGAGTTTTTGGCACAGCTCACGAGCACGGAAGAGTACGCGATGGCCTTCGTCGCTTCGAACCTGCGGGTCGTGCTCATCTCGACGCACGTGCCCTTAGCCGAGGCTATCCGCCTGGTCGAGCGCGACCGCATCGTCCGCGTCGCCCGGCTGGCGGACCGCGAGCTGAGGCGCTGGGGGATAGAGAAGCCCAGAATCGCGGTCGCTGCCCTGAACCCGCACGGGGCCGAGGGCGGCCTCTTCGGCGTCGAGGAGGCTTCGGAGATCGCCCCGGCGGTCGAGGAGTGCCAGCGGGGCGAGGGCCTGGACGTGAGCGGGCCGTTCTCGGCCGACACGGTCTTCCTGCGCGCCTCGCGCGGCGAGTTCGACGCCGTCGTGGCGTGCTATCATGACCAGGCGATGATCCCGGTCAAGTGCCTCTCGTTCGGCGAGGCGGTCAACGTCACGCTGGGCCTGCCGTTCATCCGCACTTCGGTGGACCACGGCACGGCGTTCGACATCGCGGGCAAGGGGTTGGCGGAGCATTCGAGCATGATGGCGGCGATCACCCTGGCCGCCGAGCTGTCGGCGCGCGCCGACGAATCGAGCAGAGCCGTAGAGGCTTAAACTCTCAAGGAGAAAGACAGTGGTGAAACCTCCCACACAAATCTCTCAGCAGCCCTCACGCCGCATCCTCGTCGCGGACGACGACCCGGCAATCCTGCGCCTGGTGACGGCCATCGTCGAAAAAGAGGGCTACACGGTCGTGCCGGCGCGCGACGGGCGCGAGGCGTACAAGATTCTGCAAGGGGAAGCGGACTTCGTCGCCGGCATCTTCGACGTGGTCATGCCACACATCCAGGGGCCGGAGTTGGTCCGCTACATGAAGACTGAGAAGCGGCTGATGAAGATTCCCGTGATGATGATGACGGCCGAGCAGAACCCCAAGCTCTCCTCCGACAGCTTCTCCGCCGGGGCGGTCGTCTTCCTGCCGAAACCCTTCACCACCGCGCAACTCCAAATCATGCTGCGCATGCTCATCGCCAAGGGCGGGTCGTGAGCGGGGCGGCGCGCGTCTCCCTCCAACAACCGTTAGAAGGCGGCAAGGCCATGAATAAACGAATGCAACGAGTAGCGGCGACCTCGGGACTGGCGACCGTCAGTCTCCTGCTGGCCCTGGTCTGCGGGCAGGCGGCCGACGAGTTGAGCGCGAGCCAGGCGCGCAAGTTAATCGCGAACGTGGCCGGGAGCCGGCTGCCGACGAGCGCCGTGCGCGTGCGCGAAGTTTCCGTGACCGGCTCTTCGGCAATCGTCGTGGCCCAGGTCGAGACGGCGTTCCGCTTCGAGCGCGGCGGCGACGGCAAGTGGCGCGTGTCGGAAATCAGGACGGGCGACGACCGCTGGGAGAACGTCGGCGCGATAGAGCGCACCGTCAACGCCGAGAAGGCCGAGCGGGCGCGCGCCGAGCTTGAGACCCTGGCGACGGCGCTCGAATCCTTCCGGCGCGAGCGCGGCTTCTACGTGGTCGCACGGGACGAGCGCGTCCTCGAAGACCATCTTAATCCGCGCTACCTCGCGCGCGTGCTCCGCGTAGACCCCTGGCACAAACCCTACCTCTACGAAGGCGTGCGCGACTCCTACACGCTCCGCTCCGCCGGCCCCGACGGCAAAGAGGACACGGCGGACGACATCGTAAGGCAGAATTCAGGAGTCAGGAGTCAGAAGTCAGAATGAAAGGCTGAAACCCTCTTCTGTTTTTATTCTGGCTCCTGGATTCTGAATTCTGAATTCTGTTTTTTCTTGACGCTCCATCCTCGCGGGTGTTAGGTTCAAGAGTGGCCGCCCGTGTGGGAAAAGCTGTCGGGGGCGGCCGCCCGATCACTTGCCCCGCGCCGTGCGTATCGAAGAGAGGGTCCCGCTCGCAGGCGCTCACCTCAAATGAAGGAGTCCGGTCTTGGTAACGGGACGCAAGCTGCTGCTCGCTGACGATTCCGCCACGATCCAGAAGGTCATTGACCTGACTTTCTCGGACGAGGGTCTGGAAGTCATCACGGTGAGCGACGGCCGGCAGGCCATTGAAAAGCTGGACGAAGTTCTCCCCGACATAGTGCTCGCAGACATCTTCATGCCCGGCATGAGCGGCTACGAAGTCTGCGAGTACATAAAGCGCACAGAGCGTTTCAGCCACATCCCTGTGATGCTCCTCGTCGGCTCGTTTGAGCCGTTCGACGAAGCGGAGGCCCGCCGTGTCGGCGCGGATGACTATTTGACGAAACCCTTTCAATCAATACGCACGCTGATCGGCAAGGTGAGCGGCCTTTTGAGCGGGGGCGGCTCGAACGAGGACGCCACGACGCGCAAGCTCGTCCCGCCGCCTGAGGCGGAGAAAGAGAACCGGCCGGAGACGGGCTTCCTGGAACGCTCGACCGCCGACACGGCCCCGCTGCCGCAGCACGAGCGAGAACAGAAGGAGGTCGCCGGAGGCCACGCCGCGCGCGAGGTTTCATATAACGATTTGAGTATGGACGACGAACTGATAGAGACGATGCCCGGCTCCGGCTACGCGGGCGGCGCATCCGCGAGCACGGACGCGCAGGACCCGCGCATGACCGCTCAATACTCGGCCGCGGATTTCGAGGAGGCCGGCATCAGCCCCACCAACCAGCACGCGCCCGCGCCCGCGCCGCCGGAGGAAGAAATCTTCGACGGCTACGCCACGGTGCCTGCGGCCCAGCCCGCGGCCCAGCCTGCGCCCGCGGCAACGGCGGCCAGCCGGCCCGTGAGCAGCCAGCCCGTCATGGCGTCCGCCCGCGCGAGCAGTATTGCGTCCGCGGACGACGCGCTGCTCGACCTGGGCGACCTGGACGCGCCCCACTCGATGATCGAGGCCGACGACTTCATCCTGGATTTAAGAGACGAGACCGACGAGCAGCCGAGCGCGGCGGCGTCCTTCAACGAAGCTCCCGCGTACACCTTCGAGACGCCGTCGTTCGAGACGGCAGAGGAGATGGACGCCGCGGCCCGCACAGATTACGAGGCCGAGACGGCGCAGGCGCAAGGTGATTACGCAGCGGCGCAGGCTTTCACGGACGAGCAGGCGGGCGCGTTCGCTCCTGCCGAAGAAGCGGGAGCATCATTTGAAGAGGCAACGTCCGTCGGGGAGACGCCCCGCGTCTCTCAGTATCAGCAGCCCGCCGCCGAAGACACGACGACCGAAGAGTTCTACCTGAACGCGCAGGCCGCGCCGACCGAGCGTTTGCCTGATGATTTCCAGATGCAGGGAACGGCGTCGGCCCCGGCGACCGAGGCTGAGAGCGGCACGCCCGCGGCGGCAGAGCCGGCGGCCTCCGCCCCCGCGGGCCAGATTACGCTTGAGCAGTTGTCGCCCGAAGCGATTGACGCCATCGCGCGCCGTGCCGTCGAGCTGCTCTCCGA
The DNA here is from genome assembly GCA_036403435.1 of Pyrinomonadaceae bacterium. GTDB lineage: Bacteria > Acidobacteriota > Blastocatellia > Pyrinomonadales > Pyrinomonadaceae > QHXM01. Next base: position 61,085 of record DASWQY010000169.1, on the reverse strand, counting down.
GCGCGTAGTCGAGCAGATCGCCTGGGAGGTCGTCCCGGACTTGGCCGAGCGCCTCGTCAAGCGCCGCCTCGAAGAGGAAAAGTCACAGACCTAACTCGGAAGGGCAATGATGAACGCGGAATGCGGAATGATGAATGAAAGAAAGCGTTCTTAATTCATCATTCCGCATTCCGCGTTCATCATTTCTTTAAGCTCGGGGCGCGATGAGGGCCTTCGTGACTTTGCCCGCCGCCACGTCGGCCAGTGCTTCGTTAGCCTCGCCGAGTTTGTAGCGGTCCAATTTTAAGAGCGACCATGCCGCGGAGCGCGCGGGGTCGGACATGATCTGTACGCCCCTGTAAAAATGTGAGAAGTCCGAGCCCCAGCAGCCGCGCAACGTCAAGTGCTTCTTGTTCAATTCGAGGTGCGGGTTGAAAGAGACCTCGCCGTGGTCCGTGTACTGCCCGACGATAAGGGCGCGGCCCGCGTCGCGCGTGTAGCGCATCGCCTGCGCGACCGCCGCCGGCGCACCCGTGGCTTCAATCGTCACGTCGGCCCCGCGCCCCTCCGTCTGTTCGAGCACCCACTGCACGCGCGTCTCTTCGTCACTCGTCTCGATGTTGAGCGCGGCGGCGGCTCCTAACTTCCGCGCCGCCTCAAGCCGGTGCTCCGGTGCGCCTATGCATAAGACCCGCAGCGCCCCGCGCATCAGCGCGAAGATGATGATTGAGAGTCCGACCGGCCCGCTGCCCAGCACCAGCACTGTGTCGCCCAGCTCAACTTCCGCGCGTTCGACCGCGTGCAGTGCCGTCGGCAGCGCGCAGCCCCCGGCCATGAACTTCTCGAAATCAATCTCCCCGAGCCTGATGCAGCGCGTCTCCGGCTTGAGGTAGAGCTTTTGCGCCCAGCCCCCGGTCAGCCCGTCCGCCAGCCCGTAAGTGATGCCGTAAACTTTGCGATGCGGGCAGCGCGTCGTGGCCTTCGCGACGAGACAATGCCAGCACGCGTTGCAGGTGCGATGAACGTCCAGGAAGGTCACGCGGTCGCCCTCTGCGAACGGCCGCCCCGCCACGTCCAACATCCGGCCGCGTATTTGGCCCAGGCGGCCCACCGACACGTGCCCCGGAATAAGCGGATACGGCACCCCCGCCAGCCGCCCCTGTTGCAGGTAAACGTCCGTCCCGCAGACCTCGCTCAACTCGACCTCAAGCAAAGCCGAGCCCGGCTCCAACTCGGGCTCGGAAACCTCCCGCACCTCAACGGGCGCGTGCGGCTCCGGTATCACAGCTGCCAGGACTTTTGTCATAGCCAGATTAAAATCTAAACCAGAAGGGCGGTCGGGCCGAACGAGTTGTTACGCGGCGCGTCGAGATTCAAATGAGAAGAGCTGCCAACCTTCGCCGCTCTTCTCGAAAGGGGTCGGAGAAATCGTTTTGCCGGTGAATTGCTCTATCGTACGTGCCCAGAACTCCTGCGCCGTTCGGTTCCGATTGATAACGCGCACCTCCCACTTTCCCGGAAACCTGGTCCAAATCCCGTGTGCCACTTTCATCCCGACTCGGAGCCTGCGATAGCCGCGGACGATAAAGAATTCTGCCATGTCCCAAACATCATTTTCACCGGAGATTTGCGACCCCCTCTGCACGAAAACAAAACCGGCCAAATCATCGTTAACCATAACAAGAAACGGATAGCGATTGGAATCTTCCCAGTATAAAGACAGGTGCTCATACCCGAAGCGGCCGTCAGCGCCAAGTCTCAGCTTGATGAATTCGCTGAAATCGTGCGCGTATAGCTCAAGCAGGTTAGCCAGAATCGGTTCTTGTTCCGGTGCCGCGGGTCTAATCTCGACATTCACCGATGAAGTCGTCCGATGGAGTGTCATCCCCACACTATTTTGCTTCCTTCTCATCCAGCCTAACTTCTCTGCGTCCGATGTCCCCATCCTTCAATCGATACTTAGCCTCCGGCTGATTATGCCGCGGCGGTAATTTTCGGCCAAGTCGGCCGCGGGATAATCGGGCGAAAGGCGGTTGATTACCGCTGCCATGCGTCCTCAGTTTCCATACTGAAACCCGATTGCTTTACAATAACTCTTTACTGAAAACTGAAAAACTGACTGCTGAACACTTTTCTATGGAGATTCCGAAAACTTACGACCCGAAACAGGCCGAGCAGGAGCACTACGCGCGCTGGGAGGCCGAGGGCTACTTCACGCCCGAGATTAACGGCGACCCTGCGGCCCCGGTCTTCTGCATCGTCATCCCGCCGCCCAACGTCACCGGCTCGCTCCACATGGGCCACGCCCTACAGCACACGCTGATGGACGTGATGACTCGTCACAAGCGCATGTGCGGCCACAAGACGCTCTGGCTGCCGGGCATGGACCACGCCGGCATCTCGACGCAGTTGATGGTCAACCGCGAGTTGAAGAAGGAAGGGCTCACCAGGCACGACCTCGGGCGCGAGAAGTTCGTCGAGCGCGTCTGGCAGTGGAAGCACGAGTCGGGTGGGCAGATTCTGAATCAGATGCGGCGTGAGGGCGCGAGCGTGGATTGGTCGCGCGAGCGATTCACGATGGACGAGGGATTGTCGCGCGCCGTGCGCGAGGTCTTCGTGCGCCTCTACGAAGAGGGCTTAATCTACAGGGGCGACCGCATCGTCAACTGGTGCCCGACGGACCAGACAGTGCTCTCGGATTTGGAAGTCGAGAAGACGCCGCAGGCCGGGAAGCTCTACTACCTGCAATACCCGGTCAAGACCGATGACGGCACAGAGCGGCGCGTGACGGTCGCGACGACGCGCCCCGAGACGATGCTCGGCGACACGGGCGTGGCGGTCAACCCGAAGGACGAGCGTTACCGCGAGCTAATCGGCACGACCATCAAGTTGCCGCTCACGAACCGTGAGATTCCGCTTTTCGCGGACGAGTACGTGGACGCCGAATTTGGCACAGGCGCGGTCAAGGTCACGCCCGCGCACGACCCCGCAGACTACGAGATGGGCGTGCGCCACAACCTCCCGCAGGTCGTCGTCATAGACCAGCACGCGCGCATGACGGAAGACGCGGGCGCGGAGTTCTTCGGCCTCGACCGCTACAAGGCGCGTGAACTGGTCGTGCAGCAGTTCGAGGAATTGGGCCTCTTGGAGAAAGTCGTGGACTACGAGTTCTCCATCTCGAAGTGCGAGCGTTGTAAGACGGTGATCGAGCCGCTGATCTCGACGCAGTGGTTCTGCCGCATGGCGGAACTGCGCGACCTCGCTCTCGGCCTGATGAATGAAACGGGAGAGCCGCAGTTTACGCCCGAAGTCCCTTACGCGAAGGTCTACACGGACTGGCTCGAAAATTTGCGCGACTGGACCATTTCGCGCCAGCTCTGGTGGGGCCACCAGATTCCGGCGTGGTACGACGACGAGGGCAACGTCTACGTGGCGCGCTCGGAAGAGGAGGCGCGCTCGGCCGCCCGGACGGACAAGCTTGTGCAGGACGCGGACGTGCTCGACACGTGGTTCTCGTCGCAGCTCTGGCCGTTCTCGACGCTCGGCTGGCCGGACGAGACCGAAGACTTGAAGACTTTCTACCCGACCTCCGTGCTCGTCACGGCGCGCGACATCATCTTCCTGTGGGTCTCGCGGATGGTGATGGCGGGGATGAAGTTCCTGGGCCAGACCCCGTTCCACGACGTGTTCGTCACCGGCACAGTTCTGGACAAGCACGGGCAGCGCATGTCGAAGACGAAGCTGAACGGCATAGACCCGCTGGACGTGTTCGACAAGTACGGCGTGGACGCGACGCGCCTCGTGCTCGCCTCGACGGGGAGCACGGATTCGCGCTGGAACGACAATCAGGTCGAGTCCTACCGCAACTTCGCCAACAAAATCTGGAACGCCGCGCGGTTCTGCCTGATGAACTCTGAAGGCGCGGGCGTGAACAGTGAGGCGTTCAAGACGGAAAATGGCACAGAGCTTCCCCTCCATGATCGCTGGATACTCTCGCGGCTCAACCGCGCGGCGCGCGAGGTTAACGACGCCGTCAACAGCTACCAGTTTCACGAGGCGGTGCAGACGCTCTACCATTTCTTCTGGGACGATTTCTGCGACTGGTACATTGAGTTGACGAAGCAGGACGTGACGGCCGAAGCGGCCTCGCCGGCGCGCGACACGGCGCGCACGCGCCTCGTCACAGTGCTCGAACAGGCGCTCAGGCTCCTGCACCCGTTCATGCCGTACATCACGGAAGAGTTGTGGCAGCGCCTGCCGGGCGTTGGCGAGCGCCTGCTGCACCCGGCTTACAAGGGGGCCCGCCCGACCGTGATGCTCGCGGCTTACCCACAGGCGGACGCCGCGTTGATAGACGAGCGCGCCGAGGGCGAGATGGCCGCGGTGATTGATTTGATTTCGCGCGTGCGCAACATACGCTCGGAGCTGAACGTCAAGCCGTCAGACCGCGTGCGTGTGCTCGTCGGCGCGGGCGAAGAGCGCGCGCGCGAGGTCTTCGAGGCGAACAGGGATCAGATCGCGCGCCTCGCCCGCGCTTCGGACATTAGCGTCCGCGAGCGGCTGGATGCGCCGCGAGCTTCGGCGCGCGCCGTGCTCGGCGGTGGCGCGGAGGTGGCCGTGCCGCTCGAAGGGTTGATTGATTTCGAGCAGGAGCGCGGGCGGCTCGCGCGCGAGCGCGAGAAGTTGCAGAAGGAGGCGGCGAAGCTCGAAGCACAGTTGGCGAACCCGCAGTTTGCCGAGCGCGCGCCCGCCGAGAAGGTCAACGAGGTGAAGGAGCGTCTGGCCGACATTGCCGGGCGCTCGGCCGCGCTCGCACAGATGGCGGAGGCTCTCAAATGAACTGGCTCGACGAAGGCGCGCTCTTTTCGCAGATCGGCTCGTTCCTCTCCGAAGACCTGGGCCGCGGCGACATCACGACGCAGGCGTGCGTTGCGCGCAATGCGCGGGCGCGCGGGCGCTTCCTCGCGAAAGAGCCGATGGTCGTCGCCGGCCTCGAAGCCGCGGAGGCCGTCTTCTCCACGCTCGACTCGCAGCAGCAGCTGGAAGCCTTCGCCTCGGACGGCGAGGAGGTCGAGGCCGGGAAAGTCATCGCGCGCACGAGCGGCTTCGCGGACGTGTTGCTCGCGGGCGAACGCGTCGCGCTCAACCTGCTTCAGCGCCTTTCGGGGATCGCGACCTTGACCCGCAAATACGTCCGCGCCGTCGAGGGAACGAACGCGCAGATCGTGGACACGCGCAAGACGACGCCGGGCCTGCGCATGTTGGAGAAGTACGCGGTGCTTTCGGGCGGGGCGCGCAACCACCGCTTCGGCCTGGACGACGGCGTGCTCATCAAGGACAACCACGTCGCGCTCGCAGGCGGCGTCGGCGCGGCCGTCGAGCGCGCCCGCGAAGCGGTCGGCCACCTGCACAAGATAGAGGTCGAGGTCTCCACCGAGAAAGATTTGCGCGAGGCCATCGGGAGCGGGGCCGACATACTGCTCCTGGACAATCTCTCTCCCGAAGAGACGGCGCGCATGGCAGGGGTCGCGCGCGAATTTGCGCCGCAGGTGCTGCTCGAATCATCCGGCGGCATCACGCTCGAAAACGTCCGCGCCTACGCCGAGGCCGGCGTTGACCTCATCAGCATCGGCGCGCTCACGCACTCGGCCCGCGCCGTGGACATCAGCTTCAAGATTCAAGCAGGGTAAATAGAAATGCAAAATTAAAAATTAAAAATGCAAAATGGAAGATAAAGAGCGCGGCTCTCGTCTTCCATTTTGCATTTTTAAATTAAAGTGGTTCCGCCCCGATAAAATTTCATTTTTAATTTTGCCTTCTTCACTTCTCGGGCGTGTAAGCATGGTTGAGCATCCAGGCGGGTGCGCCGCCGCATCTTTAGTGGTAGTCTTGGTTCACAAAATCGCGTCGGAGGTTTTCAGCAATGCGTTCTCAGTTCGCACGCCGGGTGGTGTTCGCGCTCGCCGTTCTGCTGGCCGTGGGCCTGTGCGTTGACGAGGTGGGCGCGCAGCGCAGGCGCACACGCCGCTCGCGCCGCGTCACGGCCCCGGTTCGCACCAACCCGCAGACGCCCATTGTCACCCCGACGCCGTCAGCGGACCCGCAGATCATCAGCACGGCCGAGCAGCAGGCCGCAGAGGCCGCCTCCGACCCCGCCGGCCAAACCGCCACGACCACGCGCCGCACCGGCCGCCGTCGCGCCGCCGAGCCCGTCGAGGAAGAGGGGGAGACCGTGCGCCGCACGGTCAACGACCTCGCGGCGCAGGTCACGAAGCTCTCCGAGAAGCTGAGCCAGATGGAGCAGCAGCAGCGCACGCTCGTTGACCTCGAACGCCTCTCGCGCGCCGAGCAGCGCGCCGAAGCCCTGCGCGCGCAGTTGCAGACCTCGCAGGAGAAGGAGACCAACGTGACGGGGCGACTCGAACAGATTGAGTTCGACCTCCGGCCGGAGAACATAGAGAGGAGCGTGGCGGCATACGGCTCGACGCGCCCCGAGGACGCGCGCGACGCGCGCCGCCGCGGCCTGGAGAATGAGAGGACGATGCTGCGCGCCCAGCTCGACACACTACAAAACGGCCGGTTACGCCTGGAGTCTGCCATCGTCACGGCGGACGCGGAAGTTGATAAGCTGCGCAAGCGTATAGAGGATTCGACCGAGCGGCCGACGGAAGCGACCGGGAACGGCGACACAGAGTCAACGCAGACTACGACGCCGACGACGACCACGACGGAACCGCAATGATGAATGCGGAATGCGGAATGAAAGACGATTGCTTTCTAATTCATCATTCCTCATTTCGCATTCCACATTCCTATTTATGGGTACAATCGCTCAAGCCGAATTCTACCGTTTGATCGGAGAGGCGGCGGCGCGCGGCGAGCGCGTGGTCGTGGCGACCGTGGCGCACACGCGCGGCTCCACCCCGCAGCGGCGCGGCGCGAAGATGCTCTTCTTCGCGAACGGCGAGGTGGCGGGCACCGTCGGCGGCGGGTGCATAGAGGCCGAAGTCTGGGCCGAGGCGCGCGAGGCTCTGCGCGGCGGCACGCCCCGCCTGCACCAGTTCAGCCTCACCGCCGACGAGGCCAGCGAAGAGGGCATGGTCTGCGGCGGCACGATGGAGATTTTCATAGACGTTTGGGAAGGCAGGGATGATGGATGAAAGTAAGACCTTTCAGCTCGCGTCGCCGCGCCTTCGTCTTTCTGCCCTTCGCTCTCATCTTCGCGCTGTTGCTGGCGACGCCTTCGTCCTGCCAGTCAACACGGAATCCCGTCCAGTCTTTAGTCTTCACACACGTCACGGTCATCGACGCTACGGGCGCGCTTGCGCGGCGCGACATGACGGTCGTCGCCTCGGGCGAGCGCCTCAGTAACACGAAGAGGATTGCGGCGGTGGTGGTTAATGGTAAACTGCTGACCAAAGCTCAGCTGACGGAGATGCTGGCCGGGGTCGAGAGGGCCGCGGCCGCGGGGAGGTGACAGATGCCTACGCCTTTCATGGAGAATTACAAGGAGAAGCACCGGCACCCTTTGAACAAGCTCTCGCACAGCATCGGCATCCCGATGATCGTCTTGAGCCTGCCGCTCTTCTTCTTCAACTGGAAATGGGCGCTCGCGCTCTTCGTCGTGGGCTGGGTCTTCCAGTTCGTCGGCCACGCCATCGAGGGCAATCAGCCGGCGTTCTTCAAGAATCCGGCCTACCTGATCGTCGGCCCCCTGTGGCTCCTGCGCCGTGGGGCCGCCGCGCTCGGGCTCGCCCGCCCGCCGGCACAGAAAGAGCGCGAGCTGAAATAGATTCTTCGGGGGAATGCCAGACCCGTCCAAACAGTCTGTACAGTCTTTGCAAATCGCGCGCGCGGTCGCGCGCATCCTCGAACGTAACTCGACGGCCGCGCTCGCCACACTCGTCGCCGCGCCCGAGGGCGTCGGCCTGAAACTGCTCGTTGACGAATTGGGCCAGCGCACGGGCGGCCTCGGCGACGCGCGGCTGGACGAAGCCGCCGCCTCACACGCACAAGCCTTCCTCGACTCGCGCGCGGAGGCGCGCACCTTCAAAGCAGAAGAATTGCCGGGCACGCCCGAAGAACTCGCGGGCGCGCGCGTCATGTTCGAGCGCGTGGAGTCCGAGCCGCGCCTGGTCGTCTGCGGCGCGGGCCACGTCGGCGCGTCGCTCGCGCGCCTCGCACATCTCGTCTGCTACCGCGCCACGCTGATTGACGACCGCGCCGCCTTCGTCTCGCGCGAGCGTTTCCCCGAAGAAGACATCGAGCTGGTCGTCGCCGGAAATTGGACCGACGCCGTGCGCGCGCACGTCCGCTCGGGGCGCGGCGTCGCCGTGGCGGTCGTCACGCGCGGGCACAACGAGGACGAAGAGTGCATGCGCGCGGTGATGAGCGCGCGCCCGGACTACGTCGGACTAATCGGGAGCAGGCGGCGGACGAACATCGTGCTCGAACGCCTGCGCGAGGCGGGCATGGACGAATCGCTCTTGCGCGAAGTCAGAGCGCCTATCGGCCTGGACATCGGCGGGGTCTCGCCGCAGGAGGTCGCGCTCAGCGTCCTCGCCGAAATCGTCATGCACCGGCGCGGCGGCACGGGAAAACCTCTTTCGGCGTGGCGGCGCGAGTAGGCACGGACACCTTACGCGGGAGCGGCGGCGCGCGCCTCGGCCTCGACGAGGCCGACACCTTTTTCGATTAACTTCTCCCGAATCATTTAACGTCTCCGGCCGGTTCGTCACGCCTGAACGTGATGTGCTACCGTGATGGGCGAATTAGAAGTGAAAAACTGCATCTTGGCGAGGTTTATTTCTGGGGGCCGGCGGCGGCCTCACGGCGTTTTGGTCGGGCGGGCTTTCGCTATCACATCCTGTCAATGGCGGCCGAAGTAGAAACGAGCGAGCGGGAAAAGAGACGCGCGGGCGGGATGTTTCGCGCGCTCTCGCACCGTAACTTCAGATTGTTCTGGGCCGGCGCGTTCCTGTCGAACACGGGGACGTGGATGCAGGCCGTGGCCCAGAGCTGGCTCGTCTACGACCTGACGAAGTCGCCGTTCTGGCTCGGCCTGGACGCCTTCATGTCCACCGCGCCGGGGCTCGGGCTGACGCTCCTGGCCGGCGTCTTCGCGGACCTCGTTGACCGCAGGCGGCTCCTGCTCTTCACGCAGCTCGGGGCCGGGCTCTCCGCGCTAACGCTCGCCGTGCTCATCGTGACGGGCGTCGTCCACGTCTGGATGATCCTGGTGCTCTCGTTCGTCACGGGCTGCTGCTTCGCGATTGCCGGCCCTTCATACCAGGCGATCACGATTGACCTGGTGGGCCGCGAGGATTTGGCGAACGCCATCGCGCTCAACTCCACGCAGTTTCAATTCTCGCGCGTCGTCGGCCCGAGCATCGCCGGCGTCGCGCTGAAAGTCCTGGGGCTGGCCGGGTGCTTCTTCGCCAACGCGGTCTCGTTCGTCGCCGTCATCGTCGCGCTCATGAAGGTGCGCTACGACGAGCAGAAGGCGAGCGCGCGGGCGCATTCGGTGAAGGACCGCAGGGCCGTCTGGCAGGATTTGGTCGAGGGCCTGCGCTACGTGCGCCGCCGCCGCCGTGTCTTCATGCTGCTCCTGATTTCGGCTATAACGAGCCTCTTCGGCACGCCCTACTTCTCCATGATCCCCGTCTACGCGCGCGACGTTTTCCACCTGGACGAGAGCGGGAACGCTTTGTTGATGGGCCTCTCGGGCGCAGGCGCGTTCGTCGGCGCGCTCACGCTGGCCTACCTCGGCGACTTCAAGAACAAGGGCTGGTCCGTGCTGTGCGGCTCGTTCGGCTTCGCGGTCTGCGTCATCGGGTTCGCCTACTCGACGCGGATCGCGGTCTCGCTCGCCTTCCTCTTCCTGATGGGCTTCGGGATCGTCAGCTGCGTGTCGGTCGTGAACACGCTCTTGCAGAAGCTGGTGACGGACGAGATGCGCGGGCGCGTGATGAGCATGTTCATCCTCTCGTTTATTGGCACAATGCCCATCGGCAACCTCGCGGCCGGGGCGGCGGCCGAGCACTTCGGCCCGCAGCGCACGCTCGCTGCCGGTGGCCTCGTCATCGCCGCCTTCATCACCTTCGTCGCCCTCCGCTACAAGCGCCTGCGCGAGCTTTCTTAGGTGGCGGAAAAGCGCGGCCGCCGCGCAAGAAAAGCCCGCGGGGGCGTTCTTCCTGTCAAAAGCGCCGGCTCGTCCCGCGCATCTGGAGCCTTCAGAAGGAGAGTGTTATGCGTCACAGAAAAGTTTTCGCCTGCCTCAGCTTTATCTTCTTGCTCACGGCGGGGGCGATGGTTGCTTCGGCGCAGGGCGTGATCGTGCCGGGGCCGTGCCGGCGCTGCCCCGTCCCGCCGCAGCCCGTCACGCTCCCACGCGCCCTGCCCGTCAAGTCCATCAAGATTGACACCAAAATCAGCGGCCAGGTCGCCACCACGCACGTCGAGCAAATCTTCCGCAACGACACGAACGCCGTCCTCGAAGGCACGTACCTGTTCCCCATCCCCGAGACGGCCTCCATCGTCGAGTTCGCCATCTGGGACGGCGACCGCAAACTCGTCGGCGAGGTGCGCTCGCGCGAAGAGGCGCGCAGGATTTACGACGAGATTGTGCGCCGCCAGCGCGACCCAGGACTTCTGGAGTACGCGGGCAAAGACCTCTTCCAGGCGAGCATCTTCCCCATCCCGGCGCACTCGGACAAGAAGCTGGAGCTGACTTACACGCAGGTGCTCAAGGCCGAATCTGGCACAGTCTCGTACCGCTACCCGCTCGGCACGGGCCGCAACCTCGCGGAAGTCGGTCTCGTCTCGGGTCGCGTCGAGATTGACGGCAAGGAGCCCGTCCGCAACGTCTATAGCCCGAGCCACGAGATCGACCTGGCGAGCCACGGCTCTAGAATAGCGCGCCTCTCGTTCGAGTCGCGCCCCGGTCGCGAGCCGCAGGACTTCCAGCTCTTCTACACCATCTCGCGCGAAGACTTCGGGCTGTCGCTGTTGACGCACCGCGAGCCGGGCAAGGACGGCTATTTCCTGATGATGCTCTCGCCGAAAGACGAGTGGACCGAGACGGAGTACGCCGCGAAAGACATCGTCTTCGTGCTCGACACGTCGGGCTCTATGAACGACGAAGGGAAGATGGAGAAGGCGCGCGCGGCGCTGCTCTTCGGCGTCAAGAGCCTGCGCGACACCGACCGCTTCAACGTCATCTCGTTCGCGGGCGAAGAGCACTTGATGGAGCGCGAGATGATTCAGGCGGACGCGGCCGGGCGGACGCGCGGCGCGGACTTCGTCGGCAAGCTCAAGGCCACGGGCGGCACGAACATCAACGACTCACTGCTCGCCGCGCTCAGGCAGTTCCGTAACAGCGAGCGCCCGAAGCTGCTCGTCTTCATGACGGACGGGCTGCCGACCGTCGGCGAGACGAACGTCAACCGCATCATCGAGAACGTGCGCGGCGCACACGCCCCCGGCGTGCGGCTCTTCACCTTCGGCGTCGGCTACGACGTGAACACGGCGCTCCTGGACAAGCTCGCCTCGGAGAACGGCGGCGTTGCGGACTACGTCGAGCCGAAGGAGAACTTGGAAATCAAAGTCTCGAACTTCTTCGCCAAAATCAACTACCCCGTCCTGACCGACCTCGCGCTCAACCTGGGCGGCGTCGAGACGGACCTCGTCTACCCGCGCAACCTGCCGGACCTCTTCAAGGGCACGCAGGTCACGCTCATCGGCCGCTACCGAAACGAATCCGACCTGCGCCGCATTACGGTTAACCTGAAAGGGAAGACCGGGACGACTGCGCGGGCTTACGACTTCGTGAATCTCAATTTCCCGCTCCGTGAGGAGGAGAACGATTTCCTGCCGCGGCTCTGGGCCACGCGGCGCGTCGGCTGGCTGATGGAGCAGATTCGCACCAACGGCGAGCAGAAGGAACTGCGCGACGAGATCGTTGATCTGGGCACGCGCTACGGCATCGTCACGCCCTACACCTCTTACCTCGCGCTCGAACCGAACGCCGTCACTGACACCACCGTTCAGCCCGTCACGAGCGGCGAGCGGCGCGACCTCGGGCGCAACCGCGCCCCCGCGGGCTCTTTCGGCGGCGCGGCCTCGGCTCCGATGGCGCGCGAGGAAGCCGCGAAGGCACGCACGGGCGCTGTGGCCGTTCAGCAGAGCAAGCGCGCCCGCGCGCAGCAGGAGGCCGTGACCCTCGACAAGGAAGACGATGGAGCGTCTTCGGCCGCCGTGCGCAACGTGGGCAACAAGACCTTCTACCTGCGCGACGGCGTCTGGACGGATGCGGAGTTCAAGCCGGACGCCGGCACGCCCGAGACGACGCTCGCCTTCGGCAGCGACGAATACTTCAACGTGCTCAAGCGCCTCCCGCGCCTGGCCGAATTCTTCGCCCTCGGCGAGCGCGTCGTCGTCTTCTACGAGGGGCGCGTCTACCGCGTCAACTAAAAGCAGTGGTCAGTGGTCAGTGGCCGGTGGTCAGTTAAGAACGAAAGCGTTTTGCTTTTAACTGACTACTGACCACTGACCACTGACCACTTTCCTTTTGCGCCTTTGCGTCTTCGCGTGAGATATTTAGTTTCACGCCGGAGGCGCGAGGGCGCAACAGGCGTGAGCCGTTAAGTCTCTCAAGCCGGGTAAAGACCTCTGGAGTTTTTTTAGTTGATGCGATACGTCCCCACGGAAAGTTTCTTACGAAAAGCAGGCTTGACACTCGCGCTCGTTATTCTGGCGAACGCCGCCGCGCTGGCACAGCAGGGCTGGGCGGCTACCGGCACCAGTCCCGGCTCGTCCGACTTGAATACGGTCTACTTCGCGGACCAGAAACGCGGGTGGGTGGCCGGCGACGGCGGCTTCGTCAGCCGCACCACGGACGGCGGCGCGACCTGGACCAGGCAGAACATAGAGAGCAAAGACGCCGTCAACGACATCTATTTCCGCAACAAGGATGTCGGCTACCTGCTCGCCGGCAACAGCATCTTTCAGTCCGAGGACGGCGGGCTGACCTGGCGCGAAATCCGCCGCTACTTCGCCACAGACTTCGGCGGCGCGACCCCGGAGCTTTACAGCGTCCGCTTCTCGGGCAAGAAGCGCGGCTGGGTCGTCGGCTCCATCAGCAATGACAGCGGCGTGGTCGTGGACAGCCTCGTCATCTACACCAACGACGCCGGGAAGTCCTGGCAGCGACTGCGCGTCCCGACCAGGCAGGAGTTGATTCACCTCGACTTCGCCGACGAGAAGCGCGGCTGGATCGTGGGCGTCGGCGGCACCATCCTGCACACCGAAGACGGCGGCGAGAGTTGGACGGAGCAAACGTCGAACACGAAGGCGACGCTCTACCACGTGGACTTCCGCAACGAGCGCACGGGCTGGGCCGTGGGCGAGCGCGCGACCATCCTGCGCACGGTGGACGGCGGCGTCACTTGGACGGCCGTCGAAGCGCCCGTGCGCGCCACGTTCCTGAGCGTGGAGTTCCCGGACGAAACCGCCGGCTGGCTGGTCGGGCGCGGCGGCGTCATCCTCCGCTCGGACGACGGCGGCCGCACCTGGGTTCAGCAGGAGGCCCGCACGAAGAGCCACCTCTTCGCGCTCTTCATGGACAAGAAAAAGGGCTGGGCCGTGGGCGGCGGCGGGATTATCTTGCAGTACGACCGTTGATTGCGAGGTGCCTGCTCGCGCGAGCAACCGATGGCGGCGGGCCAGGCATCTCAGGGTTTGGTAAGGTTACCCTGAAAGAGAGCCGCGAAGGGAAAAGCGGCTGGGTAGCATTCGATTCCTCCTGTGTTTCCGCCCGGCGTGAAAAAGCCTCGCGCCGGGCGGCTTTTTTATTCCTGCCCAGGCTTTTCGATAATCATCCCGCGCAGCTCGGCGCGCAGGCGCTCGATCTCGGCCAGCTTCTGCTGCACGCGGTCGAACAGGGCGGTCTGCGTCTTGATGCCTTCGTCAATCAGGTAGGCCGCGGCCTCCGCGCGGTTGCGGAAGACGCCGGCCTGCACGAGCTGTTCCAATTTTTCCTGCGCGTCGTGCGAGACTTTGACGGCGACCACGTAGTCGTCTTTGGCGGAGATGGCACGCTCAATCGTGCGGCTGATGTCGCGGCCGATGGCGCTCAAAGATTCCGGGATGCGCGAGGCGATCTCGCGCACGGAAGAGGTGTTGCGCGCCCTGTGGTGCTGCCCTTCGGCCTCGTCGTCGGGCAACATCAGGTCGTCAATCGGCTCAGGCGTGTCCGGGCCGTGGCTAAAACTTTCGTCGTTGCTCATCTTTGCTTAACTCCTTTGAAGCTCACTTACGCGCCGGCGGCCGCTAAAGTTTCGGCCGGGCCGATTCCGACTGCTCCTGCTTATGCCTTGCTCAACTGAAGGCATTCTAGGGACGGGCGGAAGCGACAGTCAAGGATTCGGCGCGAAGGCGATTGCGCGCCGGGCCGTCCCGGAGTTCGGGACAAATCTCTTTCGCCGTGGTTTCTCGTAAATCAGATGTTCTCTTTCCTCGCGACGGCACTCGAAACCCAGGAGCACCTATATGCCGAACGGCAAACTCGAAATCACCGAGCGCGAACTCGAAGGCGCGGTCGCCTTAGATGTCAGCGGGGAATTGACGGTCGCGGGCGGCCACGAGATTCTGCTCAGTAAGGTCCACCAACAGCTTGAGGCCGGCCGCCGCCGGATAATCGTCAACCTCTCGCAATGCAGACGCGCCGACAGCGCCGGGCTCGGCGAGCTGGTGACCTGCCTCGTCAGCGCGGCTCGCCACGACGCTGCGCTGCTCCTGGCCTGCGTCCCCCAGCCTATCCGCGGCCTGATGAAGATGACGAACCTGCTCAAAGCCTTCGAGGTCTTCGACACGGAAGAAGAAGCGGTAAAGCAGGAGTCAGAAGTCAGGAGTCAGAAGTCAGAATGAGACGGCGGAGACTGCCTTGCTTTTATTCTGACTTCTGACTCCTGACTTCTGTATTCTGCTTTGCGATGGCGTAGAGGATGGTCTTGACCTGGAAGGGCGTCAGGTCCGGGTAGGCTTCGAGGATGAGGGCGATGATGCCCACGACGTGGGGGCAGGCGAAGCTGTTGCCGGTCAGTTGGCGGTAGCCGCCGCCGGGCCAGGCCGTTCGGACCTGGACGCCGGGCGCGACGATCTCTATCACTTCGCCGTAGCGGTAGCCGAAGTTGAAAGGGTCCAGGCGCTCGTCCTTGACGACCGAGACGAGCGAGGAGGAGAAGATGGAAGGGAAGCTCGGCTGCGGCAGGTTGTTGGCGGCCGCGACGACGATTGAGCCCGCGTGGTACGCCCTGTCCAGCAGGTCATGCAGCGGCCCGTGGTACTGCGGCTTGGTCGTCCCCAGAGAAAGGTTGATGACTTGCATCCGCTGGCGGATCGCGTAGTCGAGGCCCGCCAGGAACATCTCGCCCGAGCCGGAGGCGTTCGCGCCGAGGACCTTGATGCTGTAAAGCTCCGCGTCGGGCGCGACCGACGTGATGATGCCGGCGCAGGCCGTGCCGTGCCCGGCCGCGTCGCCCGTCGTGGACGGCCGGAACGTGACGCGGCCGCCCTCGACCGTCGCCTCGACGGAAGCCTTGACCTTGCCCTTCAAATCCGGGTGCGCGGTGTCAATCCCGCTGTCCACGACGCCGACGCGCACGCCGCGGCCCGTGCGCCCCTGCCAGATGGCGTCGGGCGTAATCGGCTCCCACAGATTCAGGAGCCGGCCGTTGAAGTTCTGTCTGAGTCTGGACTGCGCCATGCGGCATCAACCGGAGGTTCGGGAATTTTCAGGGCGCGCTATTGTACGACGCGCGCCGCCCCTTGCGCACGAAGAAAATCCCATTCCAGGCCCGGCAGGGTTATTCATTCTCTAAGACCTGGAACCACGAAGACACACGCAACGACGCGCAGGAAAAATTGGCCCTTTTTCGTGTCGTTTCGTGTGTCTTCGTGGTTCCAGGTTTTCGCCGGAAATGAATAAATCCTGCCGGCCTCCTGCGCAACCTTGCCCGCGGCGCGCGCATCCGTGTACTATGCAAAAAGCCGAACATGCTCGGCCGGTCGCACGTATAACATTGGCGCGCAATTCCTTTTGAGCGCCCAAACCGCCGGATTTCAAACACGAGGCTTCAAGCAGTGAAGAACAGATTTTCTCTCGCCCTGGTCGCGCTACTCATCATCGCCTTAACGGTCCCGGTCTTCGTCTCCGCCCAGCAGCAGCGCCAGTCGCAGACGGGCGAGCCTGCCACGACCACGCGGCCCACCGGCCCCGTCACGCGTCGGGGCTTGCGCGCGCCGCGCGTCATGGGCGAGGCCGCCAACGCCGTCGAGTCGGACTTCTCCGAGGCGCTGACCATCATCCAGGAGAACTACGTTGACGGCAACAAGCTTGAGTACAACACGGTCTTCAAGTCCTCGATCATCGGGATGCTCAGGTCCCTCGACCCGCACTCGAACTACTACGACCGCGAGGAGTTCGACGAGCTGAAGACGGACCAACGCTCGGAGTACTACGGCATCGGCGCTTCGATCCAGAACCAGACCGTCGGCGACAAGACCGACACCTATATCATGGCGACGTTCGACCGCTCGCCCGCGGCTAAGGCGGGCCTGCGCTACGGCGATAAGATCGTGGCCGTGGACGGCGACAGCATGGCAGGGAAGTTCTCTTCGGACGTGCGCGACAAGATTCGCGGCCCGCGCGGCTCCACAGTCAAGGTGACGGTCGAGCGCGCCTCGAACCTCAAGCCGGAGACGGTCGAGATCACGCGCGACGCCGTCCCGCAGCCGTCCATCCCGGACGCCTACATGCTGCGCCCCGGCGTCGGCTACATCGGCATGACCCAGGGGTTCAACTACACGACGGCCGACGAGCTACAGGCCGCGCTCGACGACCTGCACGCGCAGGGCATGCAGTCGCTCGTGCTCGACCTGAGAAACAACCCCGGCGGGTTTCTGGACCAGGCGATCCGCGTCTCCGAGAAATTCTTGCAGCGCGGGCAGACCATCCTGACGCAGAAGGGAAGGAACGGGCTCGGCGACAAGTCTTACGAATCGGGCAACCGCACGCCGGACCCCGTCCCGCTCGTCATCCTCGTGAATGGCAACACGGCCTCGGCCTCCGAGATCGTCGCCGGCGCGATGCAGGACCACGACCGCGCGCTCATCGTCGGGCAGACCAGTTTCGGCAAGGGGCTCGTCCAGGGCATCTTCCCGATGGAGTACGGCACGGGGCTGACGCTGACGACCGCCAAGTACTTCACGCCGTCGGGCCGCCTCATTCAGCGCGACTACTCGAACGGCGGCTTCTACGACTACTACACGCGCGGCGGAACCTTAGCGACCGAGCAGCCAGAGAGCGAGCAGGCGAAGCCGGCCGGCCAGGAGAGCAAGACGGACACGGGGCGCAAGGTTTACGGCGGCGGCGGCATCTCGCCGGACGAGGCCATCAAGGCCCGCACGATTAACCCGTCGCAGGCGCGCATGCGCAACCCGATCTTTGCCTTCACGCGCGAGCTGGTGAACGGCCGCATCACGGGCTTCGACAACTTCAAGGTGCAGCGCGGGATTGATTTCGAGAAGAGGCTCGAAGCTACCGACTACAAGGTCACCGAAGACCTCTTCAAGGCGTTCAAGGAGTTCGTCACGAAAGACCCGTCGTGGAAGATGACAGCGCAGCAGCTCGACCGCAACCGCCAGTTTATAGAGTTGGAGCTTCGCTACAACATCATCACGGCCGCCTACGGCCGCGTGACGGCCGACCAGGTGCTCGTCGCCGACGACCCGCAGGTCGCCAAAGCCATTGACGTGATGCCCAAGGCGCGAGAACTGGCGATGTCCGCGATGAGCCGCAAGAGCCAACCGTGAAGTAATTAAAAATTAAAAATTAAAAGTGCAAAATGGAAGACCGGGAGCCGCGCTCTTAGTCTTCCATTTTGCATTTTTAATTTTTAATTCCCTTCTTCTAGCGGCTCTAATTCTTGAACGCTGCAAAGCAGGCGCGGCCTTTCGGGGTCGCTCAAGTCTAGTTTGTCCCAGGGTACCCTGTAGCCGCCGCCTTCGCGCCGCGCCCCGAAGACGTGCAGGAGAGCGCGGCCGATGCTCCAGGCCGCGAGCCTTTCGAGCGCGGCGTAACTCCCGACGTGATATTCGCAGACGAAACATTCTCCCTTGACCATCTCGACGCGAATCTCTTCGAGTCGCCCGACGACGCGGCCGTTCAAGGCCAGCACGCGGCGGCCCGTCAGCAGCTCGGCGTTGAGTTCTCTTTTCTCCATCATCAGGCTCCGGGGATGCGCCCGACGATGTGCCTGCGGACCCACCGTTCCAAGCTCATCACGGGCGTCTCTTCCGCGTCCACGGCGGCGGCCAGCGCATTACTCATCGGCACGAGTTTCGCCCACGGGATGCGGAACGACTCGTCCGTTTCCAGCCCGCGCTTCTTCAACCACCGCGCCACCCATCGCCCCAGCCGCGGGTGCAGCCGGCGAGCCTGCGTGAGCACGCCCACTTCGACGTAGGCCACGCGAGGCGGCCCCTCGTCCGTGAACTCCAGGACGAGGCCGTCAACTTTTCCCATCGGCCGCTGGTCATGGTCAATAATCTGTTTGTCCAGAATGTCGCGAAACAAATCCATCGCTCAACCTCCGAAAATCTGTAGCGGGATGGACACGATTGCCAGGATGAATGAAAGCCCGACGATGAAGAGCACCACGGCGTTGCTGATGAAGCCGTTGGTGTACTCCTGAACGTAGCTCCGGTCGTTCATCAGGAAGAGGAACGGCACGACCGAGACCGGGAGCGTGGCCGCGGTGAGCGCCATCGAGAGGACCGTCAGCTTCAGAGGGTCCAGGCCGACCGCGGTGAGCCCCGCCCCGAGGACGATGACGACGGTGTAAACGAGGCTGAAGCGCGCCTCCTTCTTCGGCCGGACGTTCTCGCCCCAGTTCCACCCGTACCCTTGCGCGACGAAGTAGGCCACTTCGAGACTGATCTCCTGCGCCGCGCCGAAGCAGGCGATGCCGAGCGAGGCCGCGAAGAGGATGAAGCCCCAGTAGCCGAAGACGGAGGTGAGAAGCTGCGGCAGCTGGCTGTAGTGCTCGACCTTGATGCCCTGTGGCAGGAGGACGAGCGCCGCCACAATCAGCACGGCGATTGCGATGAGCGCGCCGAAGCTCATCCCCAGCCCGGCGATGGCGCGATTCGTGCCGATGTAATCTTCGTCCCACTTGTCTTCGATTGCGCCCGACGAGTAGAAGAAAAAAAGGTAGGGCGTGATGGACGCGCCGATGATGCTGACGGCGATGAACCAGTAATGAGCCTTGTCATGGCCGGGCAGGGTCGGCAGCGCGCCAGAGGCTACTTCACCCCAGGATGGGTGGAGCTTGAGCGCGGCGACGATGAAGACGACCGTGACGAGGCCGAGCAGCGAGACGCCCTTTTCGATAAATCCGAACGTCCCCTTCCAGAGCAGCAGCCAGAGGACGAAGGCGACGGGCAGCGCCCACCATTGATACGAGACGCCCGTCAAGAGTTCGAGCGCGATGCAGACGCCGCCGATTTCGGCCGCGAGCACGAGCAGCACCACCAGCACGAGCGTCACCAGCAGGAGCGTGTAGTAACGCACCCCGAACCTCTCGCGGATCGCCGACGGGATGGTGTGCTTGCTGACGGCGGCGAAGCGGCCCGACTGTTCGATCAGGAAAATCACGCACAGACCGCCGAGGACGATGGCCCAGGCCAGTTGATAGCCGAACTCCGCGCCGGCCTGCGCGGCCGTCGTGAGAGAGCCTATTTCGAGAAAACCGCCGATGCTCGTGACGATGCCGAGCGCGATCTCAAAGGCTTTCTTCATGGCTGCGTCCTGGGTGCCGCCGAAGCACGCCCGTCAGTCTTTCCTGGCGAACTGCGGCGTCTCGGGTTGGGGGTCTTTCGGCTCGGCCTTGTCGGCCCGCTCGCGCTTCAACGCTTCGAGGTCCAGTTCTTCCGAAGGCGTCGTGTCGGCCTTGAGCACCTGCTCCATCAACGTGAGGGCGTGCTCGTTCTCCTCTTCAGTGTTGGAGGCGACGCAGTCCCTGGGGATGACGAGGTTGAAGTCGCGCATGTAGGCGTCGTTGGCCGTAAACAGCACGCAGATGTTGGCGGCCACGCCGGTCAGGATGAGCGTCTTCGCACGCAGGTATTCGAGCAGCGTGTCGAGCGTGGTGGAGAAGAAGCCGGAGTGCTTCGGCTTGAGGACGAAGTAGTCGTCTTCGTCGGGCTTGAGCAGTTCGGCGACCGCGCGGCCGCGCACGTCCTCTTCGAGGCAGTGTTTGAGAATCTTGTTGAAGTCGGACTGCCACTTGCCGAAGTTGTCGTTGACGTAGATGGTGGGAATCTCGGCCTGCCTGGCGCGCCGCTTGAGCGCGGCAATCTTTTCGGCCATCGGGAGGGCGTGCTTCAGAAGCTCCTCGCCGCTCTCGAACTCCAGGTCGTTGATGACATCAATCAGGAGCAGCACGGCTTCGGCCTTGTCCGGCACGTTGCCGTGCAAATCTTCGTTCTTCGCGGGCATCCCCTTGCTCCCCCTCGCCGTGATTTGTGCGCGTCAAGAAATAACACAACGGGGCGGCGCGGCGCAAAGCAGTGGGCGGCAAAGACTGAAAACAAGAAGGCAGCCGGGTATGAGTAGTCCGGCTGCCTTCTTCTTTCTTTCAACTGCCCACAGTCTTTCTTATCTCGGGGCGGGGTTCATTGACTCGTGCCCGTGGACGACGCGCCACGTGTTGCCCTGCTTGACGTAAACGGAGGTCATCTTGGCCGTGTAGTTCATGGGCTGGCCGCCCATCGTCGCGAAGACGGAGCAGTTGTAGGTCAGGATGGCCGTGTCGCCGTAGACCTGCACGCGCGGGTTGTACATCTCCACGTCGTTGAACTTGACCAGCTCTGTGGCCTTCTCGAACTTCGGCAGGAAGTTCTCCTTCGGGTTCTCTTCGAGGTACGGGTTCATGGTGCCGAAGTAGGTGGCGTCGTCGGCCAGGAAGTCTGCGAAGAACGCCTTGTCCTTGCGCTGCCAGGCGTCGAAGGACGCCTTCTCGCGGGCGATGATCTGCGCGGCGATTGCTTGCGGCGGCGCGTCCGCCGCGGCGCTGCCCCGCGAGGCCAGCAGGGTCAGAATCGAAAGGGCGAGGAAGGAAAGTGCGAACAAAAGGGCGAAACGTTTTTTCATCTCGGCGCTCCTTTCCGCGTCAAGTTTTCGTGTGCGGCGCGCACCCGCGCAAAGTGTTTACGGCGCGCGCGCCGCACAAGAGTCCGATACCGTTCGGGAGGTGAACTAGCCAGCGACGGTCAGGTGAAATTGGTCCTCAGCCGCCGAGCTTGATGAGCGAGATGGTCGCGCCCGTCGGGTCGGCGATGACGCAGAAGCGCCCGACGTTGGGGATGTCCGTGGGCGGCATGACGACCTTGCCGCCGAGTGCTTCCACGCGCCCGGCCGCGGCGTCCACGTCGTCAACCGCGACGTAAGACCTCCACTGCGAAGTCATGTCGGGGCCGCACTCTTCGGTGATCTGGAACATGCCGCCGTAGTGCTTGTCGCCGACGACAATCTCCGTGTAGTTCATGCCGGCCGCCTGGCTCCCCTCCAGCTTCCAGCCTATCAGCTCCCCGTAAAACTTCTTCGACGCTTCAAGGTCTTTGGTCATCAATTCCGTCCAGCAGATCGAGCCGTGCGGGTAGGGGTTCTCACCTTGCGGCTGCTCTGCGGTCGCGGTTGCGGTCTGTTCTGACATAGTTCTCTCCTCTGAAAAGTTTGAATTTTAGAAAACCTGTACCGACGGAAAGCTTGTGTTTCAGACCGCGACCCTCGGAAAGAGGGCCGGGCCAGGCGAGGTAAGTTGTAAAGCGAGGTTGACGGGCTTACTGCACGCGCCCGACTGCCGGAAATAGAAAAGGTGAGTCTGAGCCCCTCAGACCAACTCACCTTTTCAACCCATCCTGTGCTTGTACTTCTGCGAGGGACTAATATGTTACCCTTGATAAATCACTCGGCTCTTAGTGCGTGGTGAGCCATTCGTTAAAAATCTCGGACTCTTCCTGCTTGCCGCTCCAGCGCGCGCGGTTCTTGCCCGTCAGCGCCAGGACCATCGCCTGGTGCTGCCCGGCGCGGTCGCCGAGGCGCTCGAAGTAGTTGTAGAGGCGGTCAATCCTGCGGACTGACTCCTTTGCCGCCTCGACGGTTTTGAACGACAGCACGTTGCGGAAGAAGCGCGTGTAGACGTTCTGCTCGCGCGCCGTCGTCGTGTAAAGGTCGAAGTAACCCGTAATCAGCCCCGCGCCTTGCAGAACTTGCGCGACGTAAGACGGCCGCGCCGCCACGCGCCGCACGATCTGCGCGATGTCCGTCACGCCACTCTCGTAGAACGCGATGATCTGCTCCTTCTTCGACCGGGGCTCTTCGGTGTCCGTCGTCGCGGCATCGCCCGGCTCGGTGCGGGTCCGCGTCTGCGGCTCGTCCGCAAAGTCCAGCTCCATCGTCAGAGGCCGCGCGTGCTGCTCAATCATCTCTTCTGTCGTCATTTCCCTTGTACCTCCGAGAAACAGTGGTCAGTATTCGGTGGTCAGTGGTCAGTTGGGAATCAGTTGTTTTAACTGACCGCCGACCACTGACCACTGACCACTGTTCCTTAGCTCGCGCGGCGCATGCCGCCGGCCGACTCCTGCTGCAAGCCTTTGAGATGGTCTATGAAGCTGCTGGCCGCGCGCTTCGACAACTCATCCGTCTTGCAGCGGAGCACCGACTGGCACTCTTCCTCTACGTCCACGCCGGCCTCGCGCGCGAGCGCGCGGATCATGCCGAGCTGCTTCGGCGTGACGAGGTCGGCCATTGACTTGGCGAGCGGGTCACGCGGGAAAGCCTGCGGCTCGGCCGCGCCTTCCTTCTCTATGACCTCGCTCTCGCGCTGGTAAAGCTCGCGCGCGATGCCGAACTTGACGGCCGCGCGCTTCAAAGCGTCGTGCTCCGCCTTCTTGATGCCCATCTCGGTGTCGGCCGTGCCGGTCCCGACGCCCTCGCGGGTGACGCCGTCAATCGAGATGGCGCAGGTGACTGCGACCATCTCGCCGATCTGGACGACGTTGCGGACGGCGTGCTGCCAGGTCGGGGCGATGCGGTCGAGAATGTCCGCGACCGTGTGCCACTCGACGTACTCGACCATATGCGTATTGCCCTGGCGGTCCTTCCAGCCCTCGCGGGTCTTGATGACGTTCGGGTCAACCTGCTGCTTGAGCGCGCGCAGCGTGTTGGTGAAGGCCAGGGGGACGACCGGCGCGACCGGCTCAGCCGTCAGCGCCAGCTCCTCGTTCTCTATGGCCTCTGCGATAGCGATTTTGTCTTGCTTCTTGTTCATCTCTTGCTCCTCAGTGTTTGTGTGTTTCGCAAGCGAACGGACGTTGGAGACTGGGGCTTCCGCCACCTTCTCTTCCGACTCGTTCTGCTCTCGTGCGGAGCCCTCCGCCTCGACGACGCGCGCTTTCGCGACGCGGCGCGAGATGCCGGACTCCTCGGATGCGTTTGCGTCTTTGTTGGGCTCGGCGGCGGCCGGCGCTTCCGCCACGGTGGCGGCGGGCTGCGACGGCTGCTGCTTGGTTACCGCTTCCGTGTTCTTAGCCAGAAGCGAATGCTTGACCGCTAGGATGTGCTCGCAGCGGAACTGCGGGTCCTGGGAGGCCGCCTCTTCGAATTCGAGGCAAGAGCAGCGCACGCGGCCCACGTCGTCGCGCCAGACCTCATAACGAGAGGTGCGCCCGCGCAAGGTCGGGGTCGCCACGCGAAAGCGGTCGCCCTCGCGCGTCACCAGACCCATCGCGGCGATGCCCTGTGCGCGCTTGTCGCGCATGATCGCCTTCCGGTCGGTAGCTACTGCCGTGTTTGCCATTGCTCTTACTCCCTCCAAAAATCCTTTAGGCCGCGCGCTCCGCGGGCATCTCATAAGGGGTCTTCTGTTGCTGCTGCTCAGCCTTCTCGTTCAGCCGGCGCTCCAGGTCAACGATGCGCGCCTCCAACTCCTCGACGCGCCTCCCCTGCCGGTGCACCGTCTTGAACAGACTGTCGAACGTCTCCCAGATGTACTCTTGACTCACGACCCTCGTCCCTCTTCTCTCACAGGCTGTCAATCCCTGCTGTTTCATACGTGAAACAGTGTACCATTGTTCCGCGGCTGTTGCAAGTATAAAACAAAGTCTTGCAACTAAAATTTTCCTGTGATATGTTCTAGGCGTGATAGGGCGCGGGCGACTGCCCGGAGGCAGGGGAACGCGCCGGAAGGAGGCCAAAAATGGCGCAATCTGGTGGGAAAAGTTTGGTGAACACGGTCGAATTGGGGCGGTCGATCCGCCGCAAGCGTGAGGAGACGGGGTTGAGCCTGAGGGACGTGGCCGATGAAACAGGAGTTTCGGCCTCGACGCTCTCGCGCATTGAGAACGGCACGGGCAAGCCCGACGCGGACAACATCGCGCGGCTGACGGCCTGGCTCAACGTCCCCGTCGAGCGCATCATGAGCGGCCGCGACCAGGGAGGAGACGAGGAGCGCGCGGTCGTCTACTTCCCGCAGGAGTCCACGCCCGAGATCGTCGAGGCGCACCTGCGCGCCGACCGCAGCCTCACCCCCGAGACGGCCAAAGCCCTCTCGGAACTCTTCCGCGTCGCCTACGCCCAGTTCAGCCACCCCGGCGAAGACACGCGCGGGCGCAACCGGCGGAAGTAAGCAGAGTTTAGGTTTTAGGTTTTAAAGCTGATCAGGCGCTCGGCTCATTGTGAGTTGAGCGCCTGATTCTTTGACAGATATGGAACCGGATCGAGAACGGCCTGCGGCCTGGGGAACAAGGGGAGAGGTTTGAAGTTCAGGACGATTTACGGCGTAGATTTCAGCGGGGCGAGGCAGGCGGGTCGGAACACCTGGGGCCGAATGGGAGGAGGGCGGGGGAGCCGCCTTTTTATTTGGGGAGCTTGTGGCGGCTGGCAGGTCAAAATCGGAACGTTGCCAACCGGCGAGTAGTTAATCTCATCAGACAGGTCGTCTGAAAGCCTCAGAGTATTCAAACGGACGTTCTGATAGTCCTGCCCTGGAGGACGTTATGAGACTTGCCCTGCTTTGTTGCTGCCTGCTGCTTTCGTGCTGCGGCGGGGCCGCCGGCCAGGAAAGTCGGCCGCGCTTTGAAGAACTAATTCACGAGTTCGATTACGACGCGAAGGCCCCGCTCGACGTGCGCGAGGTCGGCCGCCGGAACGAAAACGGCATGACCGTCGTTGACCTGACTTACGCGAGCCCGCGCGGCGGGCGCGTGCCGGCTTACCTGGTCGTGCCGCCGGGGCGCGGCCCATTCGCGGCCGTCCTCTTCGGCCACTGGATGATGCCGGGCTCGACTCTCGCCAACCGGCGCGAGTTTCTGGACGAAGCGGTCGTGCTGGCGCGCGCTGGCGCGATCTCCCTGCTGATTGACGCCCCGCTGGTCCGCCCCGGATTCGTCCGTGAGACGCAGGACGAGATACGCGAACAGGTCCAGGGCACGGAGGCCGCGCGCCAGCAGGTGATTGACTTCCGCCGCGGAGTTGACTTGCTCGTCGCGCGCGGGGACGTTGACCCGAAGCGCATAGCCTACGTCGGCCACAGCTTCGACGCGCACGTCGGCGGCATCCTGGCCGGCGTCGAGAAGCGCCTCAACTCTTTCGTCCTCATGGCCGGCGGCTTCAGCGACGAGGAGTACCTCTTCGACCCGGACAGCCCCGCGATGCTCGCGGTTCGCAAGAGAATCGGCGACGAGACCTTGCGCGCCTTCCTGCGCGAGTACGCTTACGGTGACGCGGCCTACTTCGTGGGCCACAGCGCCCCGGCCGCGGTCTTCCTACAGTTCGGCCGCCAGGACAAGCCCATCCCCGAGAAGTGGGCGCACCGCTTCTACGAACTGTTCGCGGAGCCTAAGAAGCTGGGCCTCTACGACACCGGCCACGCGCTCGACAAGGTGGCGCGGGTGGAGCGCGCACGCTGGCTGGCCGAGAGGCTGTCGCTCAAGAAGGTTGACGAAGCCGCGCTGAATCGCATTCCAGATTTGTAATAGGAGCTAGCGTCGCCTCTTGCGAGACGGCCGCATTCTTCCTTCACCGGAGGGCGCGCGCAAGGGGACGCCGCGCGGGACGGGTCGCCCGAAGTCTGGTGTGCCGTCCGCGCGCCAGGTGAGCTTCTGCGCGCGCGTGGTCCTGCCGCGATACGTGTATTCGCTCGTCTCCTTGCCGTGATAGACGAGCCAGTCTTCGGTGCCGTCGGGCGACTTGAAGAAGCCGTTATGTCCGGGGCCATAGACGTTGCCGTCCGCGCCCGAGTAGCGGCTGAAGACGGGGGCCGGCGACTTCTTCCAACTCTCAGCCTTCATCAAGTCGCCGCCCATGTGAGTCAACATCCCCAACGCGTAGTCTGGCGTACCCGTGTCGCTCGCCGAATAGATGAGGAAGAGGCGGCCCGCGCGCTGGAGCACGACGGGGCCTTCGTTGATGGGGTAGCGCACGCGCTCCCAATCGTAGTCGGCCTGCGCGATGAGCGCGCTCTCGCCGGACACGGTCCAGGGGTTAGTGAGCGGCGCGATGCGTATGCCGTTGCCGTTGCTCGCGACGTGCGCGACCCAGAGCAGGTAGAGGCGGCGGTCAGGCGCGCGAAAGACGCTCGGGTCTATGGCCCAGCCGTCGTGTTTGGCGTCGAAGACGCGCGCCTTGAACGTGTAGGGGCCGAGCGGGTCACGCCCCTTGCTCTCCAGCACGTACAGGCGGTGATTCTCGTCCACGCCGTCTGACGCCGTGTAGTAGATGTACCAGCGGCCGCCTACGAAGTGCAGCTCGGGTGCCCAAATCTGTTTGGAGCGCGCTCTATCTTCGGGCGTGTGGACTTTGATTTTTGTGCCAGCGTCCAGGCCCGCGAGCGTGCGCGACCTCCAGACCCAGATGCCTCCGTCGGGGTCGAGCGTCGCCGTGAAGTAGTAATAGCCTTCGTGGTAAACCATCCACGGGTCCGCCGCGTCCCTCGAAGTGACGAGCGGATTTGTAAAAGTGCCGGCCGGAGCTTGCGCGTGAACGGTCGTGAACGATGCGAGCGCGATGACGGCGAGCCAAGCTGCTTTCAGCGGGGAGGGATGCGTCACTGTTGTTGCTGCTGCTGTTGTTGCTGCGCCGTGTGCTCTGCCGCGGGCGGCTGCGAGAGTGCGGCGATCATGCGTAGTGCTTCTTCGGAGTCGGGCTCGTCCGCGTTCAGGAGCAGAAACTCCGCGATGCGCTCGGGCCGCAAGGCGGCCGTGTAGACTTTACAGTACGCCTCGAACGCCGTACAGGCTTTGAGCAGCCCGACCCAGTCGAGGTAGCTGCGTGGCCCCCCGCGTCCGCCCCGTCCTGGGCCAAAAATTCGTTCGCGTACATGTCGAGCAGCGCGGCGGTGGTGGTGGCGCGCTCCATGTAGCGGCCGACCTGCATGAACTGCCAGCCCTCGCCGTGGGTCATGGTTGTGTCCGTGATGCCCTGGAAGCGGTGCGCGCCCTCTTTGACCGAGCGGAAGAACTCGTGCGTCGAGACGTTCCAGATGTCGTCCAGCCGCGTCTCCCTGACTTGCAGGTAGAGCCGGTTCAACTGCTCCCACATCTCGGAGCTGATCTGCTCGCGCACCTAGCCCAGGTTCTCGCGCGCCGACGCGATGCAAGACACAATCGAAGTCTCGTTCGCCCCGTCGAACGTCATCGCCTGCGCGATCGGGCACGTAGGCATAGACGGCCTTGTCGTCGGCCACGCCCGTGCCGACGGCGTTGGCGAGCGCGACGTTGCCGGCGCGCTCATAGTCTTCGAGGCGCTGATTGACGACGACCGCCGGGAGAACGCGTTCGGGCTGCTGATGAGCCTCAACATGCTGATTGAGACGCCGGGGGGATTCGACTACACGGGCGCGGACTGCTCACAGTGGATGCGCGAGGCGGGCTTCAGCCGGACGCGCGTCGAGCCGCTGGTCGGGCCGGATTCGATGGTCGTCGGAATCAAGTAAGCACAAACACTCAACCCCTTAGCGCCTTTGCACCTTTGCGTGAGGAAAGGCGGTTTCACGCAAAGGCGCAAAGGCGCTAAGACTAGAGCCTGATTTTTCAAACGCCCGCCTCCGTTAAAATTATTGACACCCCGCCGATCTAGGAATATCTTCCTGCCATTCGCGTGAACCGTCTTCAAGACCTTTCGTGACAACTGTGGCAGGAAGTGAGGTGGGGAATGAATCCTGCGGTTCGATTTACTTTGCGGGCGGCGGCCGCCGCCTGCTGCGCGCTGGCGGCCTCAACGCTCGCCGCCGGCCAGGGGCGCTCGGCGAACCCCGTGGACCAGATGGTGCAGATCATGCGCGAGAACCAGGCCAGGGCCGACGAACAGTATGAGCGCACCCTCGGCCTCAGGCTGGCCGGGCAGGTGCAAAAACAGCCCCGGCGCGTCGAGCCCAGGCTGGCCCTGGCACAAATCCGCGAGGACTTCGTCCGCATCCAGGTCGTCAACAACGACCTGGCCGACGCCGTCTCGCGGCGCGGCGCGCTCGACCTCGAATTCGTCGCCAAGTCCGCCTCGGAGATCAAAAAGCGCGCCGGCCGGCTCAAGGACAACCTCGTCCTGCCCGAGCACGAGAGCGTCTTCGTCGTGCCGGAGGCGCGCGGCAGCGCCGCGGCGCAGCTCAAGTCCTCGCTCGTGACGTTGAAGGAGTTGATACGCGAGTTCGTCGTTAACCCGCTCTTCGAGAAGGCCAACCTCGTTGACCTTCAACTGGCGGCCAAAGCCCGCCGCGACCTCGACGACATCATCGAAGTCTGCGGCCGGGTCAAGAAGAACAGCGCGGAGCTAAGCAAGGCGGCCGAGAAAGAGCAGTAACGCGCGCGCGCCTCACGAAAGCTCCGGCACAAGGAGGGGGTTGGTATCTCTATGTCAGAAAATCAAGTCACCTGCTGGTAGTGGTTCGGGTTGAAGTTGTGGGCCGTCTTTATCAGGAAGGAATTTCACGCAAAGGCGCAAAGACGCAAAGGAGAACGCGAAGAAGTTGAGTGCCTCATTACCTTGCGTGCTTTCTTCGCGCCTTTGCGCCTTTGCGTGAGACCGCCTTTCCTTCGCCCCGTCTGAAATTGTGAGTTCACACGACGGACAGGAGACACATGAGTCTAAACATTTCGAAGAGCAAGCTCGCTTGCGCGCTGCTTGTCGCCGCGGCCGCCTTCTGTTGCCTGCCTGGTCTGTCGTCGCGGTCGGGCGCGGCAACCGCGCTCACGAATCCGCCTCCGGCCGTCGGCACGTGGACGGGCGAGTCAATCTGCACGGACAAGAACCGCCCGGCGTGTAAGAACGAAGTGGTCGTTTACCGCATCGAGGAAATCTCCGGCAAGCAGGGCATACTGCTTTTGCTGGCCGACAAGATAATCGATGGCAAGCGAGACCCCATGGGCAAATTGGAGTGCAAGTACGACGAGGCCGAAGGGACCCTCTCTTGCGAGTTCACGAGGCGGCAGACGCACGGCCTGTGGCAGTACAAGGTGTCGGGCGACGAGATGGAAGGCACGCTCGTCCTGCTGCCGGACAAGACAGTCGGGAGGCGCGTCAAGGTCAGGCGCGTCAGCGACGACCGGGTGCCCCCCGCACCGGCAAGGGAAACGTACGAAGGCGATTGATCGTCGAGGCTCTTAACGGAACGGTCCCGAACGGCTTCGTCACACGGACACCGGCAACCACTTCATGTTCAAGAGGAGCCGGGATGCGGGGGGGCGTTAGCCTATCCGATGCGGCCGGACGCCGCACGGAATTATCCGCATCTTCGGGGCCGGGCCGGCACAGCAAAGGGTGTGAAGGGCGAGCCTGGGAAGGTATAATCGTCGGCGTGGACGAACTGGTCTTCCCGCCGACTTATAAAGGAAAGCAGTACGAGCTGCGCGCGCTCGGGCTGCGGGATTTCGCGCGCGTCCGCGGCGACGACCCTTTGGACCCTTTCGCGCTGGCACACTTCGCGAAGCTGATGGTCATCAACTTCGACGAGATTAAGGGGCTCTCCGAGGAGACCCGCGCGCACCTCCTCGGCGAGGGCGCGAACGCGTGGTCGGGCGGGACGGCGTCGCGGCCGCTGCCGAACGGCTGGCGGCTCGTCATCCTCAACCCGAAGCACGGCGCGGCGCGCAACAACGCGACGCTGATGGAGGAGGTCTGCCACGTGTTTCTGGGCCACAAGGCCAACCGCCTGCACATCGTCGCCGAGGACAAGAACGGCAAGACCGTCTCGCGCGACTACAACGAGGAAGACGAGGAGGCCGCCTACGCCGTCGGCGCGGCCGCGCTCGTGCCCTTCGCCGCGCTCAAGCGTTTCGTCTCGCGCGGCAAGACCTCCAGAGAGATCGCGCAGCACTTCAACGTCAGCCGCGACCTGATCGAATACCGCATCAAGGTCTCGCGCCTCTGGGCCGAGTACAAAAGACTGCACCTCGAAGAGACGCGCCTGCGCGAGCAGTGGGCCGGCAACGGGAGGCAAAGGTCTTAGGGACAGCCCCGGTTCAAAGAACGGACGGCCTATTTCTTGAAGCGGCGTTTGATTACCAGGTAAGCGACGATGAGGCCGAAGATGACGGCCGGAAAATAGATCGCCACGCGGCGTATCTCTTCTCGGACCCCGAAGTCCCATAACCTGGCTTCCTCCATGCGGCCTTACACTCGCCGCGCCCCCGCGGGTTCCGTAATTTCCGGCGTCGCCTGAGCCGGGCCAAATTTAGAGAGGCCCGAGTTCGACGAACTTTTCAGTCTTCGTGAGCACTTCCCGAAAGGCATGGAACAGGCTGGTCGAAACCTGGAACGGCTGCGCCGGTTGAGCGACGAGGTCAAGTCGCGGCTCGATTACCGCTCCTTCTATCTGGGCTTCTGCCCCGACGCGCGGGCCTCGGGCGCACGCATGCAGACGCTCTGCCCCATCCCCGCGCACGCGCACAGCGGCAAAGGGCATCCCAGCCTCTCCGTTGATCTGCAACGCGGCCTCTTCCACTGCTTCTCGCGCGACGAGGGCGGCGACGCCATCCGGTTTTACGAGCTGATGCGCAATGTGCCATTTTCGCGGGCCGTGCGCGAGCTGGCGGCCGCGCTAGGCTTGGGCGGGGGCGCGCAAGAGCACTCGCTCGCCTTCCGCGCCGCGCCCGACCGCGAGGCTCCGCCCGAGGCCGAGCCGCTCGCCGCCGAGCGCCTGACCGTCGTCTGCGAAAGATTTTTGGAAGTCTGCCGCCGCGAGGAGCAGGCCGAGGGGGTGAGCTACCTACAGCGGCGCGGAATTGACTCGAAGACCATCAGGCGCGCGGGCCTCGCCTACTTCCCGCGCCGCGCCTACCGCCGCGTGATGCGCCGCATGGTGGAGCAGTTCGCGCTCGACGAGTTGCAGCGAAGCGGCCTCTTCAACGCGCAGGCGCACCTGACCTTCTACCGCCACCGGCTGCTCTTCCCCTTCCACGTCGAGGGCCGCGCAGTCTACTTACAGGCGCGCACGACAGCTTCGGGCGTGGAGCCGCGCTGGCACAATATGCGCGGCGGCGTGCCGTCGCTCTACAACGCGGACGCGCTCGCGGAGCTGCCGAGCGAGCAGATCGTCTATCTGGTCGAGGGTTTCACGGACACGCTGACGCTCACGGCGAACGGGTTTACGGCCGTGGGGCTGGTCGGGGCGGGCGGCTTCCGCGAGGAGTGGCTTGCGCCGCTCGCGCGCTTCCGCGTCGTCAGCGCGCTCGACGGCGACGAGGCCGGGCGGCGCGCTTCGGCGCGTTACTGCGAGATGTTCGCCGCCCGCCGGATGCGCATCGCCCAACTAAACCTGCCCTCGGACGTGAACGACTTCTTCCAGCACAAGCCCGCCGCGGCTTTGGAATTTGAACTGCTGACCGAGGCCGCGCTCGAAACGGCGGCGGCAAGCCCCTCCTCCTGACCGGCGGACCAGCGTCAGTTGAATCATTCAGGTTGCCTCCGAGGTCTGGAAGGGTGGCCTGCCCACGCCTTGCCTGCCTTCCCGATAAACCCTTCTTAACAGTCCGTCGTTTCGCGTTAGGCACTCATCGTTTATAATCTGACGCGGCCTCGCGTTTCGATTGACGGCCCCTGGATTATGACGGAACAAGTAAAGGGAGCACTCGCGCCGACGGTGGAACTGACCGTCACGGACAAGCTGCGGCTGCTCCTCGACATCACCAAGAAAATCAGCCGGTCGCTGAACCTTCAGGAGGTCTTAAACCTCGTGATGGACACGCTCGGCTCTCTGCTCCCCTACGACGCGGCCGGCATCTACGTCCTCAACTGCGCCAAGGTCGGCCGGGACGGGGTAGCGCCCACACAGCCCTGCGTCTTTCACACGGAGGCCGTGCGCGGCTACGACATAGACGACCTCAGGGAGCTGCGCCTCAAGATGGGCGAAGGCATCATCGGCCACGTCGCGGTCTCGGGAGAGCCCGTCATCTCGCCCGACGTGCACACGGACCCGCGCTACGTCAACGCCCGCGCCGAGACGCGCTCGGAGATGGTCGCGCCCATCATCTCGAACGACGAAGTGATCGGCGTCTTCGACCTCGAAAGCGACCACCTCAACGCCTACGTCGAGGACGACCTACAGGTCCTCCTGCTCCTGGCCTCGCAGGTCGCCATCATCATCGAGAAGGTGATGCTACACGAGCAGCTCATCGAGAAGAAAAGGTTGGAGGGCCAGCTCGAAGTCGCGCGCCAGGTGCAGTTGGAACTGCTGCCGCCGCGCGACCCGCAGCTCGACGGCTTCGACATCTGCGCCTGGAACTTCTCGACCGAAGAGGTCTCGGGCGACTACTACGACTGGGTCAGCATCTACGAAGACCAAATCGGCATGGTCATCGCGGACGTGTCCGGCAAAGGGGTGCCGGCGGCTATCCTGATGGCCTTCCTGCGCGCCGTCTTGAGAGCCGCGATCCACATCGGCTACGCCCCGCACATCTCCATGTCGAAGGTCAACTATCTGCTCTGGGAGTCAATCGAGCGCAACCAGTTCGTGACGGCCTTCTACGGCGTGCTCGACGCCTCGAACCGGACGCTTGCCTACACGAACGCCGGGCACAACCCGCCGCTCCTGATGGACGCGGACGGCACGGCGCGCTTCATGGAGCGCGGCGGCCTCCCCCTCGGCATGTTCAAAAATACGCGCTATTACGAGTACTACCAGGCCATCGAGCAGGGCCAGATTTTGGTGCTTTACACGGACGGCGTAACGGAGGCGATGGGCCAAAAAGATGAGGAATACGGGCGCAACCGCCTGGAAGAGGCCGTGCGCGCCAACCGCGATTTGAGCGCGCGCGACCTGATTACGGCAATTCAGCAGGACGTGCTTCGCTGGACCGACGGGCGGGGCGCGACCGACGACATGACCTTTTTCATCGTCAAAGCTCTGTAGATGAATTCAAAATTCAAAATTAAAAATGCAAAATGGAAGAGGAAAAACGCTCCCTCCCCCATTTTGCATTTTTAATTCTTAACTTTGAAGTACCTAGTGCGCCGTCATCGAGACGTGTGCGCGGTCGCCGCCCGGCGCGAGCGGGGCGCGGTAGTCGCCGAAGTGGAACTCGGCATCGGCGTCGGAAAAAGCGTAGACATCAAATCCGTATGCGTCCAAACACGCTGCCAAATCATCGTTCGAGACGAGATAAACAACGGGAGAGAAACCCGCTTCGGCACGAATTTCCAGCAGGCGCTCAATGACTTCCAGCGGAGCAAAGCATCTGACAGGGTCTCTGTAAGTTGCCATGACTTTTAGCGCCTCTCTTTCGTAAACTTGGGGCCGCCTCAGATAACGAGAAGGCCGTCCCCCCTTGCACCCTTTTGGATGTACGCCCATTATATGGTAGTTGTTCGCCGCAGAGATTTATTTTCTGTCACGCCGCTCTGCTGAAACTTTGCCGCCGATGAAAAACCAGAAATAGTGGACGGCGACGAACGGCCTTTCTCTGGCGGTTGACCATTGACGACTGACCACTGACGATTTGCGAACAAATGAGCACACCAGAACAACCGACGACACCTCAGCCGCCTCAGCCTCAGACGCCAGCACAGCCCGCGGGCGTGCCCGCTGCTCCGGCCGCCGCCCCCGGCCCGCCGCTGCCGAACTTCATAGAAGTGCTGCGGCAGATGCTGGCGGTCTCCGATAAAATCAGCGACCTGATTTTCTCGCCGGGCCGGCCGCCGCAGGTCGAGTTGGTCGGCAAGCTACAGCCCGTGCCTATCCCCGGCCTGGAAAAGCTGACGCCCGCGCACACGGCCGGCATCTCGAAACTAATTATCGGCAGCCACCTGCGCACCGGGCACAACACGGCGGCCGCGCAGAATCTGGAGCAGTACGGCTCGGCCGACCTCTCGTTCAGCGCGCCGGGGCTCTCGCGCTTCCGCGTCAACATCTTCATGCAGCGCGGCACGCACGCCATCGTCATGCGCGTCGTCCCGCCGCGCGTCCCGCGCTTCGAGGACCTCAATTTGCCGGACCAGCTCAGGAACATCGCCGAGCTGAAGAACGGCGTCGTCCTCGTCACGGGGCCGACCGGCTCGGGCAAAAGCTCCACGCTCGCGGCCATCATTGACTTGATTAACGAGACGAAGTATTACCACATCGTCACCATCGAAGACCCGATAGAGTTCCTCCACGTTCACAAGAACTCCACGATTCACCAGCGCGAGCTTTACTCGGACACGTCCGATTTTTCGCGCGCCCTGCGGGCGGCCCTGCGGCAGGCCCCGAAGGTCATTCTCGTCGGCGAGATGCGCGACCGCGAGACCATAGAGGTCGCGCTCGAAGCCGCCGAGACCGGGCACCTCGTGCTCTCCACGCTCCACACGATTGACGCCTCGAAGACCGTGGACCGCATCATCGGCGTCTTCCCGAAGAACGAGGAGCACGTCATCCGAGCCCGCATCGCGCAGTCGTTCCGCTACATCGTCTCGCAGCGCCTGATCCCGCGCGCCGACGGGCGGGGCCGCGTCGCCGCCATCGAAATCCTGAAGGCGACCTCGCGCACTAAGGAGTACATAGAGAAGGGCGAGTCCGAAGGGAAGTCGCTGCTCGACGCGATGGAGCAGGGCGAGCAGGAAGGGATGCAGACCTTCGACGGCGTGCTCGAACAGTTGATTCGTAAGCACGTCGTGACCAAAGAGGACGCGGTACCCTACGCCACGAACATGAATAACCTGCTGCTGCGTCTCGCGGACTGAGGCCGAGGGGAGCCTGCGCGGCCGGGCCGGAATCGTTATGGCACAATCAAGATTGGAAATTTTCGAGGCGATGGCGCGGCAGCAGCCGGACGACGAGATGGTCTGGTACGGACTCGCCAGCGAGTACATGAAGGCCGAGCGGTGGACTGAGGCGGCCGACGCGCTCCGCAACGTCGTGCGCGTCAACCCCGACTACACCGCAGCCTACCAGCTGCTCGGCACGGCCCTCTTGAACCAGGGCGAGGCGGAGGAGGCACGCCGCGCCTGGACGGAAGGCGTCGCCGTCGCCGCGCGCACCGGGGCGTGGAAGGCCCGGCAGCACATGGAAACATTACTGGCACAATCCGGCGACCAGGCGGGCGCGGAATTCTGTGAATAGAATGTTGCTTCACAGGCGGGCACTGAAAGGTCAGCAAAAGTGACAGGAATAGACGAAACTCAGGCGTTATGGTCGCACGATGTTGCCGCTTCATTTAGTCCTGATGCCGACGTGGTCATAGCTCCGGGCGATTACTTAGAGACTGGGCGTGGAAATTAACTCCGGCGAGGCTTCTTTGATGGTTTGCAGCCTGTGCGCGCAGATGACTATTTTCCGCAACCTCGGGTTTATCACTTGCGGGATCGAGGTAGTTCCCGTGAAGGCGCTCGCGCTCGAAATGTCTTCGGGCGTTTCTTACTTCGAGCAGTTCGTCTGGGATTTAGAGAGTCGCGGGGTGGCGGATATAGATATCCCCGTGTTAATCATTGGCATTGACGCATAACGTGCGCCAGGGCGCTAGACCGCGAGCCGAGCTGTATCTAAGTCTTGGGGCAGAGCGTAGGTGCTCTTTGTCGGCTACTTCGCCGCGCGGGTTTGATGATGCGCGCGCGGTCGTCTATCCTGTCTGACAGGCATCGCCTTACTCCCCGACCTCCGCGCCGAAGCGGGCGGAAAATTCGCCAACCGCAAATCCTGAACAGGGCAACCGTTCTACGATTCACGATTGACGATTCACGACGAGATAAAGTCATGTTTTATTCGCGAAGACTTCTCTCTCCCGTTCTTGTTCTGTTGCTGTGCGCGGCGCGTGCTTTCTCTGCGTCGTCGCCGGACGGCGACGACATACGCGCGGACCTGCCGCCGGGCGGCGAGATAGCGATCAGTAACGCGCGCGGCAGCGTGAGGGTGGAGGTCTGGGGCAAGCAGCACGTCGCGGTCGCGGCCACGGTCAGGGGAGAGAAGCCGCGCCGCACGCCCGTCTCAATCAGCCGCACGGAGCAACTGCTGACCGTCAGCGTCAGCCCGCGCGAAGTGGGGATGCTGACGCGCGTTGACTTGGTCGTGCGCGTCCCCGAGCGCGCGCGCGCAACGGTCGTCTCGGAGGCGGGCGCGGTCGTCATTCGCGGGCTGCCCGCGGAGCTTTCCGTCGAGAGCGTGCACGGCGACATACGCGCCGAATTCCCCGCATCGGCCGACGCCGACATCGTCGCCGAGTCGCTCAATAAAGGGGTCGTCTCGACGTTCCCCTTGCCGGCGGGCACGTTCGACGGCGGCAAAGTCCTACGCGCGCGCTTAGGCGCAGGCGGGCGCAGCGTCCGCCTCGTCTCCAAACGCGGGGCCATCGCCATCGCCTCTTACACCGAGCCGCGCGACACCACAGCGCGAGACGACATCGCGCCGCCAATCGAAGAGACGAGCGGAAGGTCCGAGCCGCGGAACGTGAAGCCCGTCCTCATCGGCGCGGAGAGGACGGGCGCGGGGGCTGGCACGCCTTCCACGCCGCTCGACGGGCCGGAGGAGATTGACGAGGGCGATGTCGTGCGCGTTGACACGGAGCTGGTCACGCTCAACGTCAGCGTCGTTGACCGCGGGACGAACCGCGGCCTGAACGGGCTCGTCGAGAATGACTTCAAGTTGTTCGAGGACAGCGCGGAGCAGCGGCTGACGCACTTCGAGTCGGCCAGCGCGCCCTTCAACCTGATCCTGCTGATAGACGTTTCGTTCTCCACGGAGGCGAAGATCGGGCTGATTCGTGAGGCGGCGCTCCACTTCGTCTCCGCCGCGCGCCCCGCAGACCGCATCGGCGTCATCACCTTCGCCAAGAACCCCGTCGTCGTCTCGCCCTTAACGGACGACCGCGAGGCCCTGCGCCAGCGCATCACCGACGGGATACAGCCGCGCGGCAGCACGAAGGTTTACGACTCGCTCGCCTTCGCGATGGACGAGGTCTTGAAGGACTCCCGGTCGCGCCGCAACGCCATCATCCTGATGAGCGACGGGCTCGACAGCACGCTCCCGAACGTCACCGGCGAAGGCTCTGTGACGAGTTACCAGGAGATCGTGCGGCGCTTGCGCGAGTTCGACGGCGTGCTCTACGCGCTCTGGGTCAACACGGAGACCGAGTACAGCTCGCTGAGCCAGTTCGACGTTCAGCCCGAGATTTTCGATTTGGCCCACGACCGGATGGAAGAGATGTCGGAGGCGGGCGGCGGCATCTTCTACGAGGTCGAGCGGCTGGAAGATTTGGCGGGGGCTTACGAGCGCGTCGTCGCCGACCTCGGCACCGTTTACAGTCTTTCTTACCGCCCGACGAACAAGCTGCGCGACGGCAAGTGGCGCGCGATACGCGTCCTCGTCGCCCGCCTGAACGCCGCCGCGCGCGGCAAACGCGGCTACTATGCTAAGTAAGGCAAAATTAAAAATTAAAAATGCAAAATGGCGGATGAGAAGCGTGCTCTTCATCTTCCTTTTTGCATTTTTAATTTTTAATTTTGCCTTGCCCGTCCGGGCGCAGATTGTGGATGAGCCGCCCCCGCCGCCGCCGCCGGCGATTGCACAGGGGAAGGATTTGGAGGGGGAGACGATTCGGGTTGATACGGAGCTGGTGGACTTGAACGTCAGCGTCTTCAGCCGGGGCGAGCAGCCGGGCGGCGTCGGCGAGTTGGGCAAGCAGGATTTTCTCGTGATGGAGAACGGCTCGCCCGAGGAGATCAGCTTCTTCGCCGCGGCCTCGACGCCGTTCGACCTGATGCTCCTGCTGGACCTCTCCGGCTCGACCGTGAAGAAGCTCGGCCTGATCCGCAAGTCGGCCATTCGCTTCGTCGAGACCGCGCGGCCCACGGACCGCATCGGCGTCGTCACCTTCACGGATGCAGCGGCGGTCGTCTCGCCGCTGACGCTCGACCGCCGCGAGCTGGTCGAGCGCATCAAGACGATGGGGAAGCCGCTCGGCGGGACCAATTTCTGGGACGCGCTCTCGTTCGTCCTCAAGAAGAGCTTCGAGCCGCGCGACCCGTCGCGCCGCCAGGCAGTCGTCGTCATGTCGGACGGCGTGGACAACGGCTTGCCGGGCGTGCCCGGCGCGGGCTCCATGATCGAGTACGAAGACTTGTTGGAGATGGTCAGGACTTCGGAGACCATCGTCATCCCCATCTACCTCGACACCGAGCGCGAGATGCTCAAGGAGCACAAGGCGACCCCGGAGGCTTACGCGCTCGCGCGCCAGCAGCTCCTCGAACTCGCGGGCGAGAGCGGGAGCCTACTCTACAGCGCGAGCAAGGTGGAAGACCTGAAGGGCGTTTACGAGCAGGTGATACGCGACCTGGGCCGCATCTACAGCATCGGTTATCAGCCGAAGAACCGCCGGCGCGACGGCGCGTGGCGCACCGTCACGGTCCACCTCGTCAACCGCCCCGACCTCGCCGCGCGCACGCGCCGCGGCTACTACGCCAAATAACGCGACCTGAAAACTCAACCCTTCGCGCCTCCAGCGTGAGGTGTTTTGATTTTTCACGCTGGAGGCGCTGGAGGCGCTAAGAAAGAATTGACGCCTTCCTTGAAAATGAGCAGAAAAGTTTGGGCGCTGTGTTTGCTGTTCTATCTTGCCGCCGGGTGCGCGTGCGCCTCGTCGGCCGCGCTGACTCCGAGGGCCGAGGCGGTGGCCGACAAGTCTTCGGTCGTCCTGCCCTTCGACCTGATAGACAATCGCATCGTCATCAACGTCCGGCTCAACGGCAAGGGGCCGTTCCGTTTCATCTTCGACAGCGGCGCGGGCGCGGTCGTCGCGCCAGAGGTCGCGCTCTCTCTCGGGCTCAAGATCGAGAACCTTCAGACCGGCATGGGCGGCGTCGGCGAGAAGCCCGTCGAGCGCGGTGAGACTAGAATTGCGGACGTTGAGGTCGGCACGCTTCATCTCGCCGACGAGGAGTTCGGCGTGCTCTCGTTCGACGACACGAAGTACGTCTTCGGGGCCAACCGGATTGACGGCATCCTCGGCTTCCCCGTCTTCAAGAGCTACGTGGTCAGGCTTGATTACGAGCGCAGGCAGTTGACCTTCACGCCGCCCGCCCAGTTCAGTTACCGCGGAAATGGCACAGTCGTCCCGCTCGACTTCGACCGCCACCTCCCGCTGGTCAGGGGGGAGTTGGACAACGTTCCCGGCGTCTTCGTGATTGACACGGGCGCGCGCTCGGCGCTGATTCTCTACAATCCTTTCGTCGAGCAGAACGACCTGCGCCGGAAATACGGTGCGCGCTTCGAGGGCATCACGGGCTGGGGAATCGGCGGCCCCGTCCGCTCGCAGATAGTGAGAATCAAAACGCTCAAACTCGGCGGCGTCGAAGTCCGCGACCTCGTCGCGCGCCTCTCGCTTCAGAAGGGCGGCGCGCTGACGAGCGCGAACCGCGCAGCGTTGGTCGGCCCGGACGTGCTCAAGCAGTTCACCACCGTTTTTGATTACAGCCGCAGGCTTTTGATTTTCGAGAAGAACGCCGAGTACGGGAAGCCGGATTCGTACGACCGCGCCGGCGTGTGGCTCGGGCAAGAGGGCGACCACTTCGAGGTGATTGATGTCATCGCGGGCGGCCCCGCGGCCGAAGCGGGTTTGCGCGTCGGCGACCAGATTCTAGAGATTGACGGCACGAGCGCCGCCCACCTGGACCTGCCCGCCGTCAGGCTCCGCTTCAAGAACGACCCTCCCAAAAAGCGCGTCCGCCTCGTCGTCAGCCACGACGGCCAACGCCGCGAACTCGTCCTCGTCCTCAGAGACCTCGTTTGAAAGCAATGCGGAATGCGGAATGATGAATGATGAATTAAAAGCCAGTCGCCTTTAATTCATCATTCATCGTTCATCATTGCCTTTTGTAGACTCGGACGTAGTCCACGTAGAGCTTCTGCGGGAAGGTGGTCGTCGCGTCGGGGTCGCCGGGCCAGTAGCCGCCGACGGCGAGGTTCAGGATCATGAAGAACGGGTGGTCGAAGACCCAGGCAGAGCCGGCCGGCAGGTCCGCGGGCGTCCGCGTCTGGTAGAGGTTGCCGTCCACGTACCAGCGTATGACGTTCGGCTCCCACTCGACGGCGAAGACGTGGAAGTTGTCTGAGAACGTGCCGGACGAGAGCGCGTAGGGCGCTCCGATGCCGTTCGCGCCGGAGTAGCCTGGGCCGTGAATCGTGCCGTGGACGATTGAGGGCTCGCGGCCGATGTTCTCCATGATGTCTATCTCGCCGCAGGTGGGCCAGCCCGCGCGCGCGATGTTGTTGCCGAGCATCCAGAAGGCGGGCCACATGCCCTGCCCGTATGGCAGCTTCATGCGCGCCTCGAAGCGCCCATAAGCCTGCTCCAAACGCCCTTGCGTCTTCAGGCGCGCGGACGTGTACTGGCACACCCCGTTCCAGCAGCGGAACTTGTTCCCGAGCGTCTCCTTGTAGGCGGTGATGACGAGGTTGCCCGCGCCGTCCATCGCGGTGTTCTTCGTCGTGTTGGTGTCGTACTCAAGCTGGTGGTTGCCCCAGCCGTTCGAGCCGTTGCCGACCTCGAAGACCCACTTGGTTCCGTCCGCGGCCGTGCCCGCCGCCCCGTTGAACTCGTCACTCCAGGCGAGCGTCCACGTCGTTTGCGCGTGAGCCCGACCGCCGGCCGCCAAGAGGAAAAAGGCTGCGAGGCACAGGCTGCGAGTTAACGACCGAACCTGTCTGTGATAAGGCATGACTTATTTTCTCCCCCCTTCGAGAATTCTGGTCCATAAGGTTTACCCGGCGCTGAAGTCCGCCGGGACGTTGCTCGTTTCGTACTCGCGCAGCTTGCGGTAGAGCGTGCGTGCGGAGATGCCCAGGATGGCGGCGGCGCGCTCGCGGTTGCCGCCCGCCTCAGAAAGTACGCGCAAGATGTGCTGGCGCTCAAGCTCGTAAAGCGTCGGCGGCTGAGCGCCCGGCGCGAGCGGCTGGCCCGTCTCCCCGGCCGCAGAAGTTTGGCCCGCTTCGCCCTGCAACATCAACTGCCCGGCCTCAATCGTGTCGCTCGTCGAGAGCGCAATGGCGCGCTCCAGGCAGTTGCGAAGCTCCCTCACGTTGCCGGGCCAGGAGTAGTTTTCCAGACGCCGGCGCGCTTCCGCCGACAGGGAGAGCGCCGGGCGGCTGAATCGCTGGCGGTAGAGCGTCAGGTAATAGTCTGTCAGGGCGGGCACGTCCGCCGGGCGCGCGCGCAAGGGGAGGATGTGCAGCGAGACGACGTTGAGGCGGTAGAAGAGGTCGGCGCGGAAGCGGCCGTCGCGCACGTCCTGCGGGAGATGCCGGTTGGTGGCGGCGATGACTCTCACGTCCACGGCCTGGTCGCGCGTGGAGCCGACGCGGCGGAAGCGGCCCTGTTCGAGAAAGTGCAGGAGCTTGACCTGGACCGGGAGCGGGAGGTCGCCGACCTCGTCGAGGAAAAGTGTCGAGCCGTCGGCCGCCTCAATCAGGCCGCGCTTGAGGGAGCTTGCGCCCGTGAACGCGCCCTTCTCGTGGCCGAAGAACTCCGACTCGAAGAGCGTCTCGGGCATCGCGCCGCAGTTGACCGTGATGAGCGGCGAGTCCCTTCGCGCGCCGCGCGCGTGGATGAAGCGCGCGAGCACGTCCTTGCCCGTGCCCGACTCGCCCGTGATGATGACGGTCGAGTCCAGCCGCGCGGCAGCCTCCGCCAATTCAACCACGCCGCGCATCTGCTCGCTCTCGTAAATGAACGAGGGCAGCTCGTCGTCGGAGGCCGCGGGCTGGCGCACGACCGATCTTAAGCTCGCGTTCTGGCGGACGAGGCGGCGCTTCTCGTCGGCCTTGCGGATGACGGCCTCCATCTCGTCGAGCGTCGCCGGCTTCGTCAGGTAGTCGTAAGCGCCGAGCCGCATCGCCTCCAGCCCCGTCGAGAGCGAAGTGTCGGCGGTGAGCATGATGACTTCGGGCGCGTCCTCCATCAGCGTGAGCTGGCGCAGCACGTCGAGGCCCGAAATCCCAGGCATGTTGATGTCCAGGAGCACCACGTCGCAGTCCGTCTTCCCCAGCGACCGCAGAGCCTCCTCGCCGCTCCCGAACGCGGCCGCCTCGATGTTCGAGTCGTTGAGCTGGTCGGCCACCACGTCGCGGAACATCTTGTTGTCGTCCACGACCATCACGCGAATCTTACGGCTCATGCGTTGCTCCTAATGCGGAATGCGGAATGATGAATGATGAAATCAGTTTTTCATTCATCATTCATCATTCCGCACTCATCATTTCCTTCGTCTCGGCTACTCTTCGCGGGAGCCAGAGGCGGAAGCGGCTGCCCGCGCCCTGCTTGGACTCGACCGTCAGCGCGCCGCCCAGCGCCTCCGCCAGCGTGTATGAGATGGCGAGGCCGAGGCCGGACCCTTTGCCCTGGTCCTTGGTCGTGAAGAACGGGTCGAAGATGCGGACCAGCATCTCCGGCGCGATGCCGTGCCCGGTGTCCGCCACCTCTATCGCGACCCGCTCGCCGACGCGGTGCGTCGAGACAGTGATGAAACCTTCGTCGCCCACCGCGTCGAGCGCGTTGCTGACCATGTTGTCGAGCACCTGCCTGACCATCACGGCGTCGGTCGCGACTTCGCCGACTTCCGGGTCCAGGCTGACGGCGAGCTTGACGGCGTCCGACTGCACGCGGTCTTCGGCCAGGCGCACGCACTGCGCGGCCATCTCGTTGATGTCGCACGCCTGGCGGTGCGGCCGCCGCTGGCGCGAGAGGTCCAGCAGCCCGCGCGTAATCTCCTTGCACCTGAGCGCCTGGCGCACGATCTCTTCGAGGTAAAAAGAGTCGCGGCTTTCGGTGCCCGCGGCCGCCGCGGCGCTCTTACGCATGTTGCGGAGCGTGGCCTCCGCGCAGGTCGTGATAGTG
The DNA here is from genome assembly GCA_036403435.1 of Pyrinomonadaceae bacterium. GTDB lineage: Bacteria > Acidobacteriota > Blastocatellia > Pyrinomonadales > Pyrinomonadaceae > QHXM01. Next base: position 17,705 of record DASWQY010000169.1, on the reverse strand, counting down.
GCAAGCGGGTTGTTGATTTCGTGCGCGACGCCCGCCGCTAATTGGCCCACTGTGGCGAGGCGGCGCGAGCGCGCCAGCTGCTCCTGCATCTCGGACAATTCCGTCACGTCGCTCCAGGTGATGACGCTCCCGCCCTGCGCCTCGCTCTCGTCGAGCGGCGCGACGGCGACGAGGTAGCGGCGGCCGTCCTCTGCCTGCAACTCGAAGGATGAGGCCGTGCCGCGGCTCTCGCCCATGTGGTAGGCGGCGGCGCGCTCGCCGAAGAGGCGCGCGAAGGCGTCCGCGCAAGTGAGGCCGATGGCCTCGGCCGGCTGCATGTCCATCATCAGCGCGGCGTGCGCGTTGCAGCGCACGATCTGCATGTGCTGGTCGTGGACGATGATGCCGTCCGGGATGGCGTCGAAAGTGCGCTCCCAGATTCTCTTGGCCGACTCGACCGTCTCGAAGAGCCGCGCGTGGTCCAGCGCCATCGCCGCCAACTCCGTCAAGCCTTCGAGCAGCGTCTCCTCCTCGCTCGTGAAGCTGTGCTCGGAGCGGTAGCCGACGACGAGCGCGCCCAGGGTCTCGCCGCGCGCGCGAAGCGGCACGACCGACAGATCACGCACGCCTTCGGGTCCGTGCAGCGGAAAGTCCGCGGCCGAGATGTCGGGGCGCGCGCCGATGCCCTTGATAATCATCGGGGCGTCGGTGATCGCCACCAGCTCAAGGAACTTGCCGCCGAGCGGCATGACCAAATCCAACTCTTCGTCGCCGCGCGACACGAAGCCGCTGCGGGCCTTCCACACGACCTTCTTCTCGTCGAGCGAGAAGCTGGCGACGCTGACCGTGCCGGCGCGCATGACGCGGCGCACCGTGTCCGTGATGGTCCGCAGCGTCGCCGCCGACTTCGTCTGAGTTGCCTCGTCGAACCTCATCTACGCTTCTTGAGACAGGAGCCCTGATGGGCGCTAGAACGTCTCCAGTTTAACAGACGGAGAGTCCTTGAGTGTCGGGGATTAGAAAGCCAGAGGCTTGCGCCCGGAGAGTGCGACCCGGCGCAGCCTTTGCACATCTTCTACGCGGAAAGACGCCGGACAGTCAAGGCGAAGAAAGGCAAAAGGCAAAAGGTAAAAAGAAAAAGCAAGTAAGGCGGAGAGCCACTTTAAAGTGGCTCTCCGCCTCCCTTTTACCTTTTTCCTTTTCCTTTTGCCTTAATTGTTCTGCGGCGCGACGGCGCGGACTGCTTCGGAGACGCCGTCGGCGTACTTCTTGAAGTTCTCGTTGAAGCGGCGGGCGAGGTCGTGCGCCTTCTGGTCGTAGGCCGCTTTGTCTTCCCAGGTGTTGCGGGGGATGAGGACTTCGGCGGGAACGTCCGGGCACGAGGTTGGGATGCTGAGGCCGAAGACCGGGTCGGGGCGCGTCTCGATGCCGGCGAGCGTGCCATTCAAAATCGCGCGAATCATGGCGCGCGTGTACTTAATCTTCATGCGCTGCCCCGTCCCGTAGGGGCCGCCGGACCAGCCCGTGTTGACGAGCCAGCAGTTGGCCTTGTGCTCGGCCATCTTACGGCCTAAGAGGTCCGCGTAAACGCCTGGATGGAGCACCATGAAGGGAGCGCCGAAGCAGGTCGAGAAGGTCGCCTGCGGCTCGGTCACGCCGCGCTCCGTGCCTGCGACCTTCGCCGTGTAGCCGGAGAGGAAATGGTACATCGCCTGCTCGGGGCTGAGGCGCGAGACGGGCGGCAGCACGCCGAAGGCGTCGGCCGTCAGCATAATGATGTTCTGCGGGTGGCCGGCGTAGCCCTCGGGCGTAATGTTCGGGATGCTCGTCAGTGGGTAAGCCGCGCGCGTGTTCTCGGTCTTCGACGCGTCGTCCAGATCGAGCGTGCGCGTCTCGGGGTCGAAGACGACGTTTTCCAAAACGGTCCCGAACATGCGCGTCGTGCGGTAGATGTCCGGCTCGGCCTCGGCCGAGAGCTTGATGACTTTGGCGTAGCAGCCGCCCTCGAAGTTGAAGACGCCGTCATCGGACCAGCCGTGCTCGTCGTCGCCGATGAGCTTGCGCTCGGGGTCGGCCGAGAGCGTCGTCTTGCCCGTGCCCGAGAGGCCGAAGAAGATCGCCACGTCGCCGCGCTCGCCCACGTTCGCCGAACAGTGCATGCTCATCACGCCGCGCTGCGGGAGCAGGTAGTTGAGAATCGTGAAGACGCTCTTCTTCGTCTCGCCCGCGTAGGAGGTGCCGCCGATGAGGACGAGCCGCTGGCTGAAGTCCATCAGGATGAAAGTCGGCGCGCGCGTCCCGTCGCGCTCCGGCTCGGCGCGAAACGACGGGAAGTTGATGATCGTGAATTCGGGCTTGTGCTCGGCCCCGGCGTCGTTGATGAACATCGTGCGCGCGAAGAGCGAGTGCCAGGCCAGCTCCGTGACGACGCGGACGGGCAGGCGGTAGCGCGGGTCCGCGCCGGCAAAAGTGTCCTGCACGAAGAGGTCTCGCCCCTCGGCGTGCGCCATCATGCGCTCTTTGAGCGCGTTGAATTTTTCTTGCGAAAATTCCTTGTTGACTTCGCCCCAGAAGACCTTGTCTTCACTGGACGGCTCGCGGACGATGGCCTTGTCCTTAGCGGCGCGGCCCGTGTGCTCGCCCGTGTCAACGATGAGCGCACCGTGGGCGGAGAAGATGCCCTCCTCGCGGCGCGCGATCTCTTCGTAGAGTTCGGGCGTCGTCAGGTTCCAGTAGACGGCCGCCGGGTTCCTGATGCCGTAATTGTCCAGACCGTAGCCGGTCCGCTTTCTCCCCTTGTCCACAGTTATTTTCTGCGTGCGAAGTGAAGTCATAGATGCTCCGAAGAAATGATGACTTTGATTTAAGAAGCGAGAGGGCCGAGATCGTTGGCTGGCCCTCGCCCGCAGCGTTCAACGGCCCCGGTCAGGACTCGTCGGCGGCGGCGTGGCGCTCGCGCGCCAGCTCGCGCAGGGCTACGGCGAGGTCGCGCGCGGCACGCTCCAAACGGTCGGCGCACGCTTCGAGTTCATCTATGTCGGATGTCGAGCGCACGGCCACGGCCGAGCGCGCGCTTTCGATTTGCGAGGTCAGACGCTCGGCCGCGGTCTCGGTCTCAGCTTCGGCGCGCGTCTTCTGTATTGGTGACATTCTGGTATCCATAGTGACAAAATATTAAGGTCAGCGCAAGGGGCGAAAACTCCCGCGCCGATTCGTTCGCGTCATCGGCGCGCACGCGCGCGCCGCTCAAATTCGACATGGGGCAAGATGAGTAAATAATGTCTTACATCATCAGCAGACAAAAGGCAAAGAGAGAAGACAAAATTAAAAATGTAAAATGCAAAAAGGAGGAGAAGCCCATTTTATGAATGAAGGCTTCCGCCTTACTTTTGCATTTTACATTTTTAATTTTGCCTTTCCCTCACTCTGCGTACTCGTCCGAGCCCTGGACCCACATGAACGACTGTAGGTCTATCATGTCGCGCGGATGGAGTTCGCGCTGGTCGCGCCTGATCGTTTCGGCGAACTCAAGGTAGTTGGCGTAAACGTCCCAGGACGGCCTTGATTCGTAGTTAAACTCGAAGCCGTATTCGCGCGCGGCGATGCGCGAGACGTTCGGCTTAAGGAAGATGTGCGTCTCGGGCTGTGCGATGAAGCCGAAGACGGTGACGAGCGGCCACGTCAGCACGCGCGTCTGCCTGCGCGGCAGGCCCGCGACCACTTCGCACCAGCGCCCGAACTTTCGTTCCAGGGAGCCCGAGCCGTGCAGCAGTTCGTAGAGCCCTTCACTAAAGGCGCGCGCGCCCTCCGGGACTTTCACGGCGTCGCGCAGCGCCATCTTCTCGAAGGAAAAAATCATGCTATGGCGCGAACGCTGCTCGACGCGCACGGCCCGCGCCGCGACCTCCGCGAACTCGCCCCGCCTGAGCAAAGAGCGGAACTCGTCGCGCCCGAGCGCCTCCTCCCAACGCTCGTGCGTCTCCCACTTGTAGCCGCGCTCCCACTCTACGTACGTCTCGTCCCGAAACCCCTCGGGGAAGAACCGCAAGAACTTTCTGCGACAGCGCAGCGCGCCCGCCGAAAGTTGACCTCCACGCCCGGCCCGCGCCGGAGCCGTTTTGCTACTGCCCATTGTTCGAACCTCCAGGAATAATGATGAATGCGGAATGATGAATGATGAATTAAGAAGCGGTTGCCTTTTTATTCATCATTCATCACTCATCATTCCGCATTGAATTTTACAGCCAAGCTTCAGAGAACCGAAGTCTCTTCGAGGAGTTGGCCTTCGGCGAAACGCTCGGCGCGGAGCGGGGTGATGTCGAGAAGGCGCGTCTCGTTGTGGAGGACGAGGTCGGAGATGATGCGGCCGGTGGCGGGCGAGTGCATGACGCCGTGGCCGCTGAAGCCGTTGGCGAGGAAGAGGCCGAGGACTCCGGGCGCGCGGCCGATGACGGCGTGGTGGTCGGGCGTCATCTCGTAGAGGCCGGCCCAGGCGCGGCCCGCGTTGACCTGCGCCTCGGCCAGGCACGGCACGCGCGAGGCCGCGCGCGTCAGAATCTTTTCGACGAAAGACTGGTCGAACTCGGTCTTGAAGCCGTGCGTCTCTTCGGGGTCGTTCCACGCGAGCAGGATTCTCAAGCCCTCGCGGCGGAAGTGAAAGCCGGTAGACATGTCTATCACCATCGGGAAGCGCGCGGGCAATTCACCGAACGGCTCGGTCGGGACGAGCTGCCGCCGCAAAGGCTCGACGGGCAGTTCCTCGCCGGCCATGCGCGCCACGTTCGCGGCCCAGGCCCCGGCCGCGTTGACGACCGCGCCCGTCTGCACGCGCCCGCGTGTGGTACGGACTCCTGTCACGCGCCCGCCCTCCACGTCAATGCCCGTGACCGTCGCGCCCAGCCAGAGCCTCGCGCCACGCTCACGCGCGCGCAGCATGAAGCCCATCATCACGCTGTGCGGGTCAACGAAGCCGTCCGTCGGGCAGAAGGTCCCGCCCACGATGTCGTCGGCGCGGAGTTGAGGCACCATCCCTAAAATCTCTTCCTTCGACACCAGCTCGACGTTCTTCAGCCCGAGGGCCGTCTGCCGCTCGCGGTTCGCTTTGAGGTAGGCGAGGTGGCGCTCGGTCGTCGCGACGAAGAGGTAGCCGTGCGGGCGATAGTCCGCGGGGTGGCCGACTGTGTCATCGAAGGCGGCGAAGAAGTTAATGGAGTGGAGCGACATGCGTATATTCACGTCGGTCGCGAACTGCGCGCGCACGCCGCCCATGCTCTTCCCCGTCGAGCCCTGGCCCTGATGCGCCTCGCGCTCAAGCACCAGCACGTTCGTGCAGCCGGCTTCCGTCAGGTGGTAGGCGATGCTGGAGCCGACGATCCCGCCGCCGATGATTACGACATCCGCAGTCTCGATTGTCATCGGCGGCTAGCTTGGATGATGGCGGGAATTTATGCAATCGAAAACTGAACGTCATCGCGCCTTGAAGTGCTTCTAATCCTGCCTCCGGGTGTGTTAAGGTGCTGAGCCAAACAAGCTGGCAATTTAATTCATTCGGAGGAAACCTGAGATGGCGGACGATAAGGAAAAAAGAATCTGCAAGAACCCCCCATGCAGTTGCGCGGCGACCCAGGGCAGCAAGTACTGTGGCCCTTCGTGCGAAGGCACGGGCGACACCATAGAGATTGACTGCGACTGCGGCCACGAGGAGTGCACCGGCAACTTCTAAAGCCGCCGGCAGTGATAGAGACGAGCCACGCGCGTCACACGAAATAGCACTGAGCGTCCTCGCCCTTCGTGTTATTTCGTGTGACGCGCGTGGCTCGTCCTTCTTCTTACTTCGCGCGGGAGCTTTTCCGAGACGCTTTCTTCGCGGCCTTCTTCGCGCGCGCGGCGCTCTTCGAGGCGGCCGCCTTCTTCGACCGTCCCGTGGCCTGACGCGAGGCGCGCTTCGTTGCTTTCTTAGCCTTCTTCGCTTTGGCGGGAATCGTGATCGTGGTCCTGCCGGGCATCCTGGGGGGCTGTTCCGTCTGAGTCTCAAGCGCCGTGGCCTGTATGCCAGCGGTCGCGGGTTCCGTGCCGACGAGGTCCGCGGCCGAGAGCGTGGCGCGGGTCGTTTCGGCGACCGCGGAAGCCTGGCTGACGACTTGAGTCGCCATCCCGGTCGCGCGGCTGAGCACTTCGCCCACCAGCTTGAGCGGCTCGGTCAACAGGCCGCCCGAAGGTTCGCGGTCCTCGCGCGCGCCCGCCGCGGGCTTTCTTTTTCTCCCCGTGTTGCCGCGGATTTTGGCGACCTGCTTGATGAGGAAAGCCTTGATCTTCTCGCGCATGACCTCGGGGCTGTTCTCCTGCCCGAACTGGTTCTGAAAGTTGTCGCAGAACTGCCCGTACTTGCCCGAAAACTGCACGCACCATTCACCCTCGTCAGACCCCTTGCACACCTGCTTGATCTCGCAATCCACCGCCAGGTCGTGAATCGCCTCAATCGCCGCCGCGTTGACCGCTCGCTCGTCCATTTGTCCACCTCGAAAAAAGTACTGAGAGCCTGTTTGAAAACTCGCTCACGGCCCGCCGTTCTTTGCGCCTTTGCGTGAGTGGTTTTAATTTTTTCACGCAAAGGCGCAAAGACGCAAAGGAAGAGTTTTCAAACAGGCTCTCATCACTTCTCACTGCTTTTACCTTGCCAGGGGGAAGATGGGTTCGATGTCCACGGGGACGTTGGTGAGGCGATCGAGCGCCTTCTGCATCTGCGGGCGGACGACGCCGTACTTGTCTAGCATCGCTTTGGCCTTGTCGTAGGAGCCTTCTGCCTGGACGGTCATGATCTCGCCGGCCAGCTTCGTCACGGCGTCCTTGATCTTCGCGGGGTTGACGCTGAAGAGGCCCGTGCGCTCGTCGTAGTAGAACCCGCCCTCGTCCATCAGGTAGTTGAACTGCAAGGCTATGCCGCGCCCGTGCGCCTCCTCTATGCCGAAGCGCACGGAGCGGAACGCGCTCGCCAGAAACGTCGTGTAAAGGGCGCGCTCCATCTTCTTGTCAACCACGCCCTTGTCCATCAGGTACTGCAAGGCCCACAAGCCAACGATGTCCGCCTTCGCCTCCTCGAAGGCCGAGGAAAGCTCTTTCAGTTGCTTACGCACGGTCGTCTGCTCACTCCCGACCGTGATGTTGTGCGGGCCGAGGCCGTGCATCAGCTCGTGTGCCAGAATGTGCGTGAAGAACGGCTCGAAGGCTACGTCGCGCTGGTCGGCGGCCGAGAGCACGACCTTCGAGATGGGGATCAGCGTCTGCTTGAACTTGGCCTCCTGCACGTTCTTGAGCATGACGCGCTTCGAGCCCTTCTCCTGCACAACGCGTTCGTCGTTCGGCAAGTTGTAGGCGGCGGTCTGCACGCCGCTGTTGCCCTCGCCCGAGGCGAAGACTTCGTTGACGACACGGATGGGCGAGGCCGCGCCGAGTTTCGGGTTGCGGTAGCGCGCCTCAATCGGCAGGTGGTCTTCGAGGTCTTGCAGGTGGTGACTGAACATGGCGAGCTTAGACGACTCCGCCTCGTCGCGCAGTGTGACGTAAGCCTCGAACGCAGCCTTGTAGCTGAAGAGCGTGTCCTCGTAAGTCTCATAAGGCCCGATGGTCACGTCAATCGGCGCGTCCAGGTCCATCCACGCCACGTCCGACTCGTAGTAATCGTTCGAGCCGAACGCGTCTGCGCGTTTGTTCAGAAAATTCTTGAGCGTCTCGTTGGTCGTCAAAGCCGCCGCCTCGCGCAGGAGTTTCGCCGCGGGGTCCAAAAATTCCTTGTACTCCTGGCTGTAGGGCACGACCTTGAGCTTGCGGTCGGCGTCGCGGCGAACGGTGTAGAAGAAGCCGAGGGCGCGCTCCCTGGCTTCGAGCGGGAGGCCACCCGCCCACGTCTCAAACTCCTCCTTCGTCATGTCTTCGGGGTAGAAGTTGGCCCCCTTCGGCTTCTCCTTCGGCACGCCCTCTATGAAAGGCTCATCGCCGTCGAGGCGCGACCAGGGGCCGTTATTGATGCGGAAGTAGTGCAGCCGCTCACGGCCCGCCGCCGCCTTGTCGCGTTCGAGCTTCGACTGAAGCGCGGCGTTGCCGCTCCAGACCTGGCGCAGGAAGAGCGGGTCCAAAATTTTCGCGGCCTCTATGATCTTCATGAGGGCGCGGCGGTCGCCGGCCGAGAGGCCGCTGGTGTCGGCCGTGATGACGGTCGGCGCGAAGCGCCGAATCTTGGCCGCGAGCGGGCCTTGTCGAATCATCTGACGCCTCTTCTCTTTACTGCCTGCGGGACGGACGCTCACGCCCGCCGCCATGACGAAAGCGAGCGCGAGCGAGCAGAACTTTATCCACGTGCTTTTCGTTCTCATTATTCTCTTCTCCGAATCAGGATGGACAGTACGTTTCTAAACCGCTTCCGGCAAAGAGTCAACAAGGCAGTGGTCAGTGGTCGATGGTCGGTGGTCAGTTGGTCGAGCGTCGGCAAGCTTGAAGCATGCAAGCCGATTCATCAATATTCCACACCGGGGTTTTAACTGACCACTGACTACTGACCACTGCTTTTGTTATAATGCGCGCCTTCCCGTAGCTTTCTTTCTAACGCCCGAAAGGAGTCCTTCGTAAAATGCACAGGCACAGGAATCTCTCTCTGCCGCTCGCGCTGCTCCTGCTTTTGGCACAGGTGCTGCCCGCCGCCGCGCAGCGCAGGCGCGGCAACACGCCGCAGCCCCAGCCGACGCCTCAGCCGACCCGCGCAATGGCCGCGAGCGCCGACGCGGGTACGGTCCCCAAAATCACCTTCGAGAAGTACACGCTGTCGAACGGCCTGCAAGTCATCCTGCACGTTGACCGCAAGCTGCCGGTCGTGCACGTCAACCAGTGGTTCCACGTCGGCTCGAAGAACGAGCGCGTGGGCCGCTCGGGCTTCGCCCACCTCTTCGAGCACATGATGTTCCAGGGCTCGAAGAACGCCAAGGGGGAGTACTTCGAGTACGTCGAGGCCGCGGGCGCGAACCTCTTCGAGGGCGGCGTCAACGGGACGACGAGCGAAGACCGCACGAACTACTTCGCGACCGTCCCTTCCGGCAACCTCGAACAGATTCTCTGGCTCGAATCTGACCGCCTGGCGACGCTGACGGACGCGCTCACCTTAGAGAAGTTGAACAACCAGCGCGACGTGGTCAAGAACGAGCGCCGGCAAGGTTTGGAGAACCAGCCCTACGGCCGCGCCTTCAAGCTCATCGTCGAGAACCTCTACCCGGCGGCCCACCCTTACGCCCACGACGTAATCGGCACCCACGAGGACTTGACGGCCGCGAGCGTGGACGACGTGAAGGACTTCTTCAAGACCTACTACACGCCGAACAACCTGTCGCTCGTCATCGCGGGCGACTTCGACCCGGCCGAGGCCAAGCGCCTCGTCGAAAAATATTTCGGGACCATCCCCGCGGGCCCCGCGCTCGACCGCCCGCCCCGGAGCGTCTCGAAGCTCGACAGCGAGAAGACCATAGAGGTCAAAGACCGCGTGCCGCAGGAGCGGACTTACTTCGCCTGGCACACGCCCGCCTACTTCGACGCGGGCGACGCAGAGCTTGACCTGGTCGCGACCATCCTGACCGACGGGCTCTCGGCGCGGCTCAACAAGGTCCTGGTCTACGACAAGCAGCTTGCCTCGGACGTGGTCTCGTTCCAGTGGCAGCACGAGCAGGCGGGCACTTTCGTCATCTGGGCCACGGCGCGGCCCGGCGCTCCGCTGCCGCAGGTCGAACAGATCGTGACGGACGAAATCGCTCGGCTCGCCAAAGAGGGGCCGACGCCTGCTGAATTGAACCGGGCCAAGACGAAATGGGAGTTCGGCTTCGTCACGGGGTTGGAGCGCATCGGCGGCTTCGGCGGCAAGGCCGACCGCCTCAACCAGTACAACACTTTCCTCGGCGACCCGAACAAGTTCGAGGCGGACTTCGCGCGCTACCGCAACGCCACGCCCGAGAGCGTGCGCGATGTCGTGGCGCGCTGGCTCAACACGCGCAACCGCCTCGTCATACGCTTTCACCCGGAAACTTCCGGGCGCGAGTCGCAGGTAGCACTGGACCGCTCGCAGGTGCCGCCGCTCGGCGGTGATCGCCCGTTCATGGTCCCGCCGGTCAAGACGGCGAAGCTCGAAAACGGCATGGACATTTTCGTCGTCGAGCGCGCGGACCTGCCGAAAGTGGCCGTGCGCTTCGTGACCAGGGCCGGCGGCATACACAACCCCGCGGGCAAGGACGGGCTTGCAGACCTCATGGTCGAGACGATGAAGCGCGGCACGAAGACCAGGAACGCGCTTCAGGTCGAAGACGCGCTCGGCGATCTTGGCACAGGAATTTTCGGCGGGGCCGGCACGGAGTCTTCGACCGTCTCTCTCGAGGTCTTGAAGAGGAACCTCTCGCCCGCGATGACGATCTTCGCGGACGTGATACGCAACCCCGCCTTCCCGGCCGACGAGGTTGACCGCGAGAAGAAGAAGCGCCTGGACGCGCTGGCGCAGGACGCGGAAGACGCGAACGCCATCGCGCAGCGCGTCGGCCAGATGCTCGCCTTCGGACCGGACCACCCTTACGGCCGTCCGGGGCGCGGCTTCCCCTCGACCGTCCAGACGCTGACGCGCGAAGACTTCAGCCGCTTCCACGAAGCCAACTGGAAGCCCGGAAGCTCCGCCCTCATCTTCGCGGGCGACATCACGCTGGACGAGGCGACGAATTTGGCCCGGCAGAATTTCGGCGACTGGCCCGCGGGCTCGGCCCCCGCGGCCTCCATCCCGCCGCCGAAACCCGTCGGCCCCGGCAAGGTCTACCTCGTTGACCGGCAGGACGCGGCGCAAACCGTCGTCATGCAAATCCTGCCCGGCGCACCGAGGAAGACGACGGACTACTACGCCATAGAACTCGCGGACGCGGTCTGGGGCGGCGGCTTCGGCACGCGCCTCAACCTGAATCTGCGCGAAGACAAGGGCTACTCCTACGGCGTCTTCTCCTTCCCGATCTTCCGCTCAGAGTATGGCGTGTGGGTGTCGAGCGGCGGGGTGCAGACGAACAAGACGACGGAGTCGGTGACGGAGTTCGTCAAGGAGTTGAAATTCCTGGCGGGTGAGAAGCCGATCACGGAGAAGGAGCTTTTGAACGCGAAGGCCAACCGCATACGCGGCTACGCGCAGCAGTTCGAATCGGTCGGCCGCGTGGCCGACGAGATCGGCACCCTCTGGGCCTACGGCCTTCCTATGTCCACGTTACAACAAGAGACGACGGAGCTTGAGCGCGCGCCGCTCTCTGCCGTCAACGCCGCGGCCAAGAAGTACGCCGTCCCCGCACAGGCCACGACGCTGCTGGTCGGCGACCGCTCGAAGATCGAAGCCGGCGTGCGTGGTTTGAAAGTCGGCGACGTGGTGATTCTCGACGCCGAAGGCAAGATGGTCAACAAGTAAGGCTCAAGCAGTTTTCACCACAGAGGGACACAGAGGAAGAAAGAGAAGTTTGAATCTCTTATTTCCTCTGTGTCCCTCTGTGGTTATCTGTCTTACGCCCTCTTGAGGTTGCGCGCGGCTTGTGTCTTCACGTCGCCCGCGGCGGCGGCTTCCTTCTTGACGTTCTCGCCGCCCTGCGTGGCTTTCAGCTTCTCGACGCGGGCGGTGATGCGGCGGTCGAGGTCCGCGATCTGCTCGGGCGTCAGCCGGTAGATGTTGGTCTGGTTGTGGTAGACCTTCGCTCCCGTCACGATGTCGGCCTGCTTGAAGCCGAAGCCCTCGGCCTTAGCGATCAGTTCCTGGATCGTCATCTGCGGCGGGACGATGCTCATGGGCTGCGGCTTCTCTTCCAGGACTTCCGGCACGGCCGCGGGCTTCGGGGCTTCCATCGGCAAGTCCTCGCCGTGCTCGCGCTTCATGTGCTCCATGAAATCCCTGAAGGTCACGTTGCCGGTGAGTTCAAAGCCGACCTCGAAGGCGGGGCTGTTCGACTTGACCACCTGGAAGACGCGCGTCACCTCGCCGTCGCGCTCCTGCACGGAGACCTCGACCATGATGTCCACGAAGTATTCGAGGCCGCTCGTCGTCATCGGCAGCACGCGCCCGATCTCGTTGTCCTCCTTCGCCTCCTTGCCCTTCGCGGGAATCTGGTCCGCGATAACGACCGATTTGCCGCTCTCCATGCAGAGCCGGCGCAGGACGCCCTGAAGAATCATCTGGTCGGCGGCCAGCTCTTCGGCCGAAGGCTGTGCCAGCGGGTCGCCGGTCCTTTCGCGCACCGCCGCCACCATCTCGCTGTGCTTGGCGCTGAAGTAGGCGGCCCAGGAATCGAGCGCGAAGCAGTCGTAGTTCTGCTCGCGCCCCTCGCCCGAAAGCGCCCAGTCTATGAACTCCGGCAGCTCGTCGGCGTGTTCAATCTCTAACGCGTCGAACTTGGTGCCGACGCCTTTCAAGAGTCGCGCCTTGCGCTCGACATCGAAGATGCAGAGGCGGCCCAAACCGGCCTCGGCCATGCTGCGCAGGAAATGGCTTTTGCCAACGCCGGCTCCGCCACGCACCGCCATCACCAGCCGCTGCTGGCGCGGGCGTCGGCTGAGCGGGTTAACTTTGGGTCTCGTCTGTGTGGTCATCTCTCACTCCTCTGTAGCAGGTTACGCTCCTTGCAAAAACAGTCTCGCGGGGGAAACGCTCGAACTCTACACGGCCCGCTCCAGGCTCGCCGGAACCCCGCCCGGTTCAAAGCAACGCCGGGAGTCTACCACACTCGACACGGGAATGGAACAATTTTTCACGGATGAAACAAAAGAAGGAGCAGAATTCAGAAATCTGTGGCCTGGCGGCGGGCGGGTGCGGTGACTCTCGTGTGGAGTCTCGGAGAATCCGGCAAGAAATTTACACGAATAGGCAACACCGATGGGTCAGGGGAACTATACTATCTGATTTCATGTTCAGGTCGGAGGAGAAATTATGCAGAAGCGCAAACTCGGGAATAGCGACTTAGAAGTCTCGGCCCTCGGGCTCGGCTGCATGGGGCTGAGCTTCGGCTACGGCCCGGCCGCGGACAAGCAGCAGGCAATTTCACTCATCCGTGCGGCGGTCGAACGCGGCGTCACGTTTTTCGATACCGCCGAGATTTACGGGCCGCTGACGAACGAAGAACTCGTGGGCGAAGCCCTCGCGCCTTTTCGCGGGCGGGTGGTGATTGCGACTAAGTTCGGTTTCAAACCCGCCTCGGAAGGTGAGACACACTGGACGGCCTTAGACAGCCGGCCCGAGCACGTCAAGGAGGCTGTCGAGGGCTCGCTCAAACGACTCAGGGTCGAGACAATCGACCTGTACTACCAGCACCGCGTTGACCCCGAAGTGCCAATCGAAGATGTCGCCGGAGCGGTGAAGGACTTGATACAGGAGGGGAAGGTCAAGCACTTCGGACTTTCCGAGGCGGGAGCGCAAACCGTCCGCCGCGCGCACGCCGTCCAGCCCGTCGCGGCGCTCCAGAGCGAATACTCGCTGTGGTGGAGGCAGCCTGAAGAGGAAGTGCTGCCGGCACTCGAAGAACTCGGCATCGGCTTCGTCCCGTTCAGCCCTCTCGGCAAAGGCTTCCTCACGGGGAAGATTGACGAGCACACTACGTTCGACAGCACAGACTTCCGCAACATCGTCCCGCGCTTCACGCCGGAGGCCCGGAAGGCGAATCAGGCTCTGGTCGAGTTGCTGAGCAGGGTCGCAGGGGAAAAGAAGACGACGCCCGCCCAAATCGCGCTCGCCTGGCTGCTGGCCCAGAAGCCGTGGATCGTGCCGATTCCGGGCACGACGAAGTTGCACCGCCTGGAGGAGAACGTCGGGGCGGCTGAACTTGAGCTTACGCCCGACGACCTGCGAGAGATCGAGAGCGCCGCTTCGGAGATCACCGTTCAGGGGGCTCGATACCCTGAACACCTGGAGCGCAGGACGGGCCGCTGAGCGGGCCGCATAAAAGAGACCGGCTTGTCTTGCAGCCGCGTTTACCGACGCGGCTGAGGTAGACTATGAGACGACCGGAAAAGGCGAGCCGGAGAAGGGCCCTGTGATTTCACAAAAAAGTCTGGCAACATTGATCACGAGGATTATCGAATCCCCCGAAACGTACGCCCGCGAAAATTCGGGCAGACGCTGATCGTCACTTCGGGGTGCGGGTGGGTACAGAGCGAGGGCGGCCGGAAAGTGTAGATACGGGCGGGCGACGTGGTCTGGTGTCCGCCGAACGAGAGGCACTGGCACGGGGCGACGCCGACCACCGCTTTGACGCACATCGCCATCCAGGAGGCGCTCGACGGCAAGGTTCGTCGAATGGATGGAGAAGGTCAGCGATAAGCAATACGAGGCAGCACAGTAAGCAGTAATATCGAAGGGAAAGTCTTCCGTATCGCGGGCGCGAGCGAGCCCGCCGGAAGCCGGAGGTAAACATCCATGCGAGCAACAGTCATGTTCGGCGCGGGCGACGTTCGTGTCGAGAACGTCGCGGACGCCAGTTTGGTCGAGCCGGCGGACGCGCTCGTCCGCGTCACGCGGGCCTGCATCTGCGGCAGCGATTTGTGGCCCTACAAAAAGATGGAGCCGAGCGAGACGGGCCGCGTCATGGGGCACGAGGCCATCGGAGTCGTCGAGTCGGTCGGCTCCGACGTTCACACCATCAAACCGGGCGATCTGGTCGTCATGCCCTTCGCGTACTCGGACGGCACCTGCGAGTTCTGCCACGCAGGGCTGCACACGTCCTGCATCCACGGCGGGTTCTTCGGCACAGAGGAGGTCGCCGGGGCGCAGGCCGAAGCGGTGCGCGTGCCCCTCGCAGACGGAACACTCTACGCCCTGCCGGTGGGCCGTGACGACGCGCTTTTGGCATCGCTGCTGACGCTCTCGGACGTGATGGGGACAGGCCACCACGCGGCCGTTTCCGCCCGTGTCGGCCCCGGCAAGTCTGTGGCGGTTGTTGGGGACGGGGCCGTCGGCCTGTGCGGCGTCATCGCGGCGCGACGTCTCGGAGCCGAGCAGATCATCATCATGGGCCGGCACGCCGACCGCATTGCGCTCGCTAGGGAGTTCGGCGCAACCGATGTCGTCAGCGAGCGAGGCGAGGAGGCGATAGAGCGGGTGCGCGAGTTGACGGGTGGTCTCGGCGTCCACTCGGTCCTCGAATGCGTCGGCCTCGCACAGTCCATGCTGACGGCCATCAGCATCGCGCGGGCGGGCGGGGCGGTCGGCAGAGTCGGCGTCCCGCAGGACGAGACGATGCCGGCGGCGCAGCCTTCCTTCTACAACAACGTCACGGTGAGTGGCGGACCCGCGCCGGTGCGCGCCTACATCGAGGAGCTTTTGCCGGACGTGCTCGAAGGCAGGATCGAGCCGGGCCGGGTCTTCGACCGTGTGATCCGGCTAGACGAGGTGCCGGATGGTTACCGGGCGATGGACGAGCGCGAGGCCATCAAGGTCATGGTCAAGCCCTGAGGCTCTGGATAGAAAAAGTCAGCGACGAACAAGACCGGGCCGCGTCAGGGGCCGAATAACCGAGGAGGTTGGTCGGGGACATGCCGCCACTGGACGGATGGGCGAACTTCTACGTCATCGTCGGCTCGTCGGCCGGCGCGCTGATCGGGTTGCAGTTCGTCGTCCTCACCCTCATCGCAGGCCGCCCGATTGGGCGGGGTGAGGCGCAGGCGGGCGACGCCTTCTCGACGCCGAGCGTCGTGCATTTCGCAGTCGTGCTATTGCTCTCAGCCGTCTTGAGCGCCCCGTGGGGCGGGGTCGTCGCCGTCACAATTCTGTGGGGCCTGGCGGGCCTCGGCGGGATAGCGTACACGGCCGTCGTGGCCCGGCGTCTGCGGGCGCAGACCGTCTACCGGCCCGTGTTCGAGGATTGGCTCTGTCATGTGCTGCTCCCGCTCGCGGCGTACGCGACGCTGGCCGGGGCGGCGTTCGCGGCTCACTACAACGTGCGCCTGGCCCTGTTCATGGTCGGCTCCGCCGCGCTAGTGCTCCTCTTCGTCGGCATTCACAACGCCTGGGACACTGTGACGCACCTCGTCTTCGTCGAGAAACGGGGGCAGCGAGAGGACGAGCGTGACCGCTCTGGTTAGCGTTTGATCGTCAAGGCGAAGATGAAGCCGGCTGCCTGCGGTCGTCTGCCCGCCGCCTCCCGCTTTTTTTCTTGCCAGTCTTGCCGGCTTTCATTATTATGTGCGGGCATTTTCACCGGATGCCTGCTCTATCGAGGTAAGTCACGCTGCCGGTCTAGCCTTCAGCAAGCTAGCCTTTACTTGAATCGTCCTCGACAACAACATCTTTTCGGACGCCTCGTCCGGCGCAACCGTCATCTGTAGGCGGTCTACAGGCGACCATTTTAGCGGAGGTTTCTGTTATGCTCAGAATGGGAAAAACCAACAAAGACCAGACGGAAAGCGAACAAACCACGGATAGCCAGACCACTCAGTTCAACACGTCGCGCAGCACGAGCAGCTACGGCTCGTCCTACCAGCAGCAGCAGCCGGCCGACACGCAGTACCGCCCCCAGGAATCGGCCTCCTCGTCGCGCGCCGTCACCGAGAGCGAGTCTCTGGCCCGCGACATCAAGGAGGGGCTCCTGAGCGGCTTCGTCGGCAACGGCACGACCTTGACGGGCGAGGCCAACTTCAAAGGGATGCTGCGCGTAGACGGGCACCTCTCGGGTCAGGTCAAGAGCGAGGGCGGGACTTTAATCGTCGGCAACAACGGGCAGGTTGACGCCGACATAGACGTGGCCGTCGCCACCATTCACGGGTCCGTCAACGGCGACATCATCGCCAGCCAGCGCCTGGAACTGGGCCGCGCCGCGAAGGTCAACGGAAACATCCAGACGCCCAGCCTGGTCATCGAGCAGGGTGCCGTCTTCGAGGGCAGCTGCCGCATGATTCAGCAGAAAGCCGCCGCCGAAAAGCAGCGTGAAGACAAGTCGTCACCACGCTACACGGACAGCCCAAGCTCGACCGACAACGGCGCGAGCAGCAGCGCGTCATCCGTGGCCGAGACGACCGGCGACACGCCCTCCTACACGGAAGCCTCCGAGGCGGCCGCGAGCTAAGCCGCAAGGCAAAAGTTAACAGGCGAAAGGGAGGACACAGAGCCCGGCTCTCATCCTCCCTTTGCTTTTTTACGAAGTTCCAGGACACCAACGGGGAGGCCGGGCGGAGCACACGCTCCGGCCCGGCCTCCCCGTTGGTGTCTGACTGTGGTTCGGGATTACTGGTTGCCGAGAGCGCCCAGGCCGTCGCAGCCGGCGCGGTTCGCCACCGCCGCCACGCCGACGCCGCCGCGCATCACGCCATCTTCCTCAACGCAGAACCGGCGGGTGCCGGACTGCGAAACACCGCCCGTCACCTGCGGGCTGGCCTGCGCCATGAACTGCGCGAGCGTGCCGACCGCGGGCGCGACGATGTCGGCGTCGCGGACCGTGAAGATGTAACCAGACTTGGTGCCGAGGCCGAGGACCGGGTCAACCAGGTCGGCCGCGTCCAGCGCCGCCAGATTGGCAAACGCGCCGTTGCCGGTCGTGGCCTGGTAGGTGGCCTCAGCCGAGTGCATGGTGCGAAGTGAGGACTGAGCCGAGCCTTCGTTGGCGGCGCGGCGCGAGGCGAGGAGGTTGGGGATGGCGATAGCGGCGATGATGCCGATGATCGCGACGACGATTAATAGCTCGATCAGAGAGAAGCCTTGCTGG
>DASWQY010000168.1:0-56336 GCA_036403435.1 Pyrinomonadaceae bacterium | reverse complement strand
GTCAGTGGTCAGTGAAAGAAGTTTTTACTGACCACTGACCACCGACCACTGACCACTGCTCTTATCCTTCGTCGGCGACGCGCTGTGGCGCGGGGCGTATGTCGCGCACGGGCCGGCGCGCGGTCCCGTTCATGCGCTGCTCGGCGCTGCCGTTCTCGCCCGACTCTTCCCATAGGCGGCCGAAGATCATCTTGCCGGCCGTCGTTTGAAGCACGCTCGTGACGGCGATGTCGGCGTTACGGCCGATGAGCTTGCGCGCGTTATCCACGACGACCATCGTCCCGTCGTCCAGGTAAGCCACGCCCTGGTTGTACTCCTTGCCTTCCTTCAGGATGAAGACGCGCATCGCCTCGCCCGGCAGCACGACCGGCTTGAGGGCGTTCGCCAGCTCGTTGATGTTGAGCACGCTGACGCCGCGGAGCTGTGACACTTTGTTGAGGTTGAAGTCATTGGTGACGATGACGGCGTCTAGCTGCTTGCCCAGCTCGATGAGCTTCAGGTCAACTTCGCGCACGGCCGGGAAGTCCGTCTCGACGATCTGTATGTCGAGCGCGCTGTTGTTCTGGAGGCGGTTGAGCATGTCGAGGCCGCGGCGGCCGCGCTGGCGCTTGGACGAGTCGGGCGAGTCGGCCACCTGTTGCAGCTCGCGCAGGATGAACTGCGGGATGACGATTGTGCCGCCGAGGAAACCCGTCTCGGCCACGTCCGCAATGCGCCCGTCGATGATGACGGACGTGTCCAGAATCTTGTAGTCGCGCCGCGTGGTCTTGTCGCTGAAAATCCCGCCGAGCGCCGAGAGGTCCAGGTAGTCTCCCTTAGCCGCGCCGACCATCAGGCCGACGTAGGCCATGAAGAAGGTCAGCGAGAGCGTCAGGAAAGTCTTCATCTCGGGGGCGACGGCGAGCGATTCCTGCCGGCTGATGAGCGACCCGATCAGGTAGGCCCCGACGATGCCGAGAATCGAGCCGACGGCCGCGCCGATGAGCGTCTTCAGGGAGGCCCGCCGGATGCGCACCTCGAAGAAGATGATCGCCGCCGCGACTAAGGCTGCGAGCGCGGCCGAGACGATCTTCGAGGCCAGGGGCTCGGGGGCGAGCCCCGTGGACGAGAGCCAACGGCCCGAGACGGGGTGCAGGACGTAGCCGGACGTGACCAGGATGGCCGTGAAAACTAATCTGATTAGTATGACGTTCGTCCGCATGATGGGGCATATTAGCACGAAAAGCAGAAGTCAGAAGAAAGAATTCTGAAAGGCAGAATCCAGAATCCAGAATCCAGGAGCCAGAATAACAGACGGAAGGTTTCAGCCTTTCATTCTGAATTCTGACTCCTGGATTCTGAATTCTGCCTTTCAGAATAGCTCGCGCAGTGCTTCCTCGACCGAGCGGACGCCGACGACGCGCACGCCGAGCAGGCGTTCGAGGCCGGGTTTGTTCGAGGCGGGCAGGACGATCTTTTTGAAGCCGAGCGTCTGGGCCTCGCGCGCACGCGCCTCGGCGTGCATCGCGCCGCGCACCTCGCCCGTCAGGCCGACCTCGCCGAAGACAGCCACCTCCTGCTCAATCGGCTTGTCCTGAAGGCTCGACACGACGGCGGCCACGACCCCCAGGTCCGAGGCCGGCTCGTCAATCTCCAGCCCGCCCGCGACGTTCACAAACACGTCATCACTCAGGCGCGGGAAGCCGACGCGCTTCTCCAGCATGGCGATGAGGAGTGACAGGCGGTTGTAGTCAAGACCCTGAGCCACGCGGCGGCCGCGGCCGCCGTACTCCTCGCCCCTTCGATTCGCCTGCCCGTCGTCTTCCCCGCCGCCCCGCCGCCCCGCGCCGTACTTCGAGCCCGAGACGAGCGCCTGAATCTCGACCAGCATGGGCCGCGTCCCCTCCATGCAGGCGGTCACGACGGAGCCTGCGACGCCCTCCGGCCTTTCCTGCAAGAACATCTCCGACGGGTTCGCCACGGCGACGAGCCCGGTGCCGGTCATCTCGAAGACGCCGACCTCGTTGGCCGCGCCGAAGCGGTTCTTCGTGGCGCGCACGATGCGGTGGTTGTGATGGCGCTCGCCCTCGAAGTAGAGCACCGTGTCAACGATGTGTTCGAGTGCTTTGGGGCCGGCTATCGAACCTTCCTTCGTGACGTGGCCGATGAGGAAGACGGGGATCGTGCGGTTCTTGGCGAGCAGTTGGAACTGGTACGCGACTTCGCGAACCTGCGAGACAGAGCCGGGGGCCGATTCGATGCCAGAGGAGGAGACCGTCTGAACCGAATCAACGATCACCACGTCGGGCTTCATCCTCTCAATCTCCCCGAAAATGTTTTCGAGGTTCGTCTCCGGCAGCAGGAACAGGTTCTCCGCTTCAAGCCCCAGCCGCTCGCCCCTCATCTTGATCTGCCGCTCCGACTCTTCGCCCGAGACGTAGAGTACGCTCATCCCCTGCCCGCTCAGCTTGTCGGCGGCCTGGGCCAGTAACGTAGATTTTCCGATCCCCGGATCGCCGCCGATGAGGACTAAACTTCCAGGCACGACGCCGCCGCCGAGGACGCGGTCGAACTCTTCAATGCCGGAGGAGACGCGCGCGTCGTCCTGCGATTCGATCTCGCGGTAGGCGACCGGCTTGACTTCGCGCAACTGGAAGCCGCCGCGCGAGGCCGCGCCCTCCTTCTTCGGCGTGACGCGCGCGCGCTCCTCCACGAACGAATTCCACTCGCCGCAGTCCGGGCACTTGCCGAGCCACTTGCGCGTCTGGTGCCCGCATTTCTGGCACTCGTAAATTGTCGTCGGTGCTTTCGCCACTCTCTCGTTCTCCACACTCTTCGCCACGCCGGGCTCCGTCCAGCGAAGCCTCCGACGCGGGCTAAATTATCCGGGAGTTGACGCTCATTTTACCAACTTCGCGGCCTTCCCGCACTTCCCGATGCTTAAAAGTTTTTCTTCGCGTCTTTGCGCCTCCAGCGAGAAATTTCCTCACGCAAAGCCGCAAAGGCGCTAAGAGCAACTCCTTTTTGGTTCTTAGAATTTTTGCCACAGAAACGCATGGGGCGGTATTTTGGAGATTAGAAGCGAAGAATTTTACGCGTCTGCACTTTCTAATTTCCACGCCGTCCGAGGTGAACATTTCATGCCGAGAATTTTCGTCCCCGCGCTCGGGGCATTGCTGCTTCTGGTCGCCCTCTTCTCCCCCGTCTATTCGCAGAGCGTCAAGACGGCGATTGTTGACAAGGCGGAGGCGGAGCGTTGGCGCGAGGACTTGCGCTACATGGCCGAGCAGATGGCGCTGCGCCACAACAACCTCTTCCACACCATGACGCGCGAGCAGTTCGACGCGGCCGTCCGCAGACTCAACGAGCGCATCCCGCAGCTTGCGCGCCACCAGATCATAGTCGAGATGGCGCGCATCGCGGCGATGGTCGGCGACGGGCACACGAACGTCTCCCTGACGCGCGACTCTAAAATCTGCTTCCGCGCTCTGCCCGTCAAGCTCTACCTCTTCAAGGACGGCATGTTCGTCCGCGCCGCCGAGCGATCTCACGCCGAGATGGTCGGAGCGCGCGTCGTCAAAATTGGCACAGCCGACGCGGACGAGGCCGTCGCGCGCGTGCGGGAAATCATAGGGCACGACAATGAGATGGGCGTTAAGTTCTTCGCCCCGCACCTGCTCGTCATGCCCGAAGTCCTGCACGCCCTCGGCCTCGTCGAAGATATGGAGGCGGTGAGCCTCACCGTCGAGCAAGCGGGCAAGCGGCGCGAGGTCACACTTCACCCGGCCGGCGCGGCGGACATCATCCCGCCCGACACTGACACGACCTGGATGCCGAAGGCCGGGTGGGTGGACATGCGCGACGCGGCTCCCGCGCCCCTCTGGGTCAAAGATGCCACGGATAAATTCTGGTTCGAGTACCTGAAAGACAGGCGCGCTCTCTACGTCCAGATTAACCAGGTATTGGACAAGGAGGCGGAGACCTTCGCGGCCTTCTCCCGGCGGCTGCTCGCCTTCCTGGAGGCTAACGACGTAGAGAAATTAGTCCTCGACCTGCGGCTCAACCGCGGCGGCGACGGCGAACTTCTACGCCCGCTCGAAATCGGCCTGATCAAGTCGACGATTGACCAGCGGGGCAGATTGTTCGTCCTCATGGGGCGCGGCACCTGGTCGGCCGCGCAGTTCTTTCTGGACCATTTGGAGAAGTACACCAACGCCATCTTCGTCGGCGAGCCCTCGGCCTCCAGGGGGAACCACTACGGCGACTCTCGCCGCATCATGCTGCCTCAGAGCCAGATTAGCGTGCGCGTCTCCGTCTACTACTGGCAGGAATGGCACCCGCAGGACACGCGGAAGTGGACGGCCCCGGACGTGACGGCCGAGATGTCTTCGGAAGACTACCGGGGAGGCGCGGACCCCGCGCTCAAGGCCGTGCTCGATTACACCCCGCGCAAGCCGCTCGCTGACGTGTTGAATGAGGCACTGACCGCGGGTGGGGCGGAGCTTGCGGCGAAGAAGTTCCGCGAGTTCAAATCGGACCCGCTCAACCGCTACGCCGCCACGGAAGAACCGCTGCTCGCCGCGGGCCAGCGATTGTTGGACGAGAAGAAGCCTGAGCAGGCGCTCGTCCTCTTCAAGCTGAACGAGGAGGAGAACCCGCATTCGTTCCGCGCCTACTTCGCCATCGCTGAGGCACAACTGTGGCTCGGCAACAAGGCCGAGGCCATCAGGAATTTGGAGCGCGCCCTGGAATTGAACCCGAAGAGCTACGACGTGGCCGAAAGCCTGCGCCAGACCAGACAACAGTGAAGGGGCAGACCCTGCTACCGCGCAAACTGATATTGCACGTACTGCGGGTCTTCCTCCAATTCATACTTCGTCAGGAACGCCCACACTTCCTTATTTATCTGCGAGGCGCGGTCGTAGTAAACGTGGTCGTGGTTGGGTATCTCCGTCAGTTCCACGCTGAAGCCGCCCACGAGCAGCTTGTCGCGTGTCGCGCGAACCGCCGCCAAAGAGACTAAAGGGTCAACCGTCCCGACCCAGATGGCGAACGGGATTTTACGCTTCGGCAACTCGATGAGCCTGTAGCCTTGCTCCGGCAGGAGCCCCGCGTGAATCGCCGCGGCGGCGAAGTATTGAGACTCGAAAAGCGACATATAGAGCGCGTGGGCCGCGCCGGCCGAGTGGCCGAAGAGATAGACCCTGCGCGCATTGACCGGATACCTGGCCTTCAGCGATTCGACGAGGTCGCGCAAGAAATCGGGGCCGTCTACGGGCGTGGACCAGCCCCTGCTGTTGTTCGAATCCGGCCCGACCAGAATAATCCCTTCCCGCGCCGCGAGGTCTTTCCACTTCTCCACGAGCGACAGGCCGTTGTGCCCCGAGCCGTGCAGCAGGACGAGGAGCGGCACGGGCTTCGACGCCGACACGCCTTCGGGGACGAAGAGGTAGTAAGTGCGCTTCTTCCCCGCCGAGGCGATTGACTCCCTGGTGATTTTGGCTTTCGGAATCGCAGGCGAGCCGCCGACGGCCAACGCGGCGAGGAGAATCAGGAAGAACGGCCTTACTAATCTCACGGTCTCACAAAAGGGCTTTGACGTTTTCCACCGGGCGGCCGAGCACGGCCCTGGCCCCGCGCTCGACAATCGGCCTTTGAATCAAATCAGGGTGCTTGACCATGAGCGCGATGAGTTCGTCGTCGGAGAAATCATTCTTCCCCAAGCCCAGCTCGCGGTAGACCTCCTCATTCGTCCGCAGGATATCGCGCGGCGAGAGCTTCATCTTCTTCAACAGCCCGCGCAGCTTCTTTTCGTCGAGCGGCTCCGTGTAGTAGTTCACCTTCTCGAACGAGACGCCGCTCTCACGGAGCAGCCGGTCAAGCTCACGACACTTCGTTCAAGTCGGCTTTTCGTAAACGACTATTTTATCTGCCATCGCTGCTCCATAAAAACTTACGGGAAGATGCCGCGGACGCGTGTGGCCTCGGCCACGCGGTCAACGGCGAGGATGTAAGCGGCGGTGCGCATGTCCGTGTCGAACTGCTGCGCCTTCTCGTGCACAGCCTGGAACGCCGCGCGCATGGTCTGTTCGAGGCGGCTGTTGATCTCGTCCTCGGACCAGAAATAGGAGTAGAGGTCCTGCACCCACTCGTAGTAGCTGACGGTCACGCCGCCCGCGTTCGCCAGGATGTCCGGGACGAGGAAGACGCCGCGGTCGGCGAGCACGCGGTCCGCGCCCGGAGTCGTCGGGCCGTTGGCTAGCTCCGCTATGATCCTCGCCTTGACCCGCCCGACCGTCTCAAGTGTGATGACGTTTTCCAGCGACGAGGGGAGCAGGATGTCGCAGTCAACGCCGAGCACCTCTTCCCCGCTGATCTCCTTCGTGTCCTTGAGCCCGCGCAGCATCTCCGTCTTCTTCTTGTGCCGGAGCGCGGCCTCCACGTCAATCCCGGCGTCGTTGAAGACCCCGCCGCGCGAGTCCGAGAGCGCGACGAGCAGCGCGCCGTCCGCCGCAGCGAGCCGCGCGATGTTCGCGCCCGCGTTGCCGAAGCCGTGGACCGCGACGCGCGCGCCCCGCAACTCCATTCCCTGAACGCGGCACGCCTCGCGCAGCGCGTAGAGGCAGCCGCGCGCCGTGGCCTCCGCGCGCCCGTGCGAGCCGCCGAGCGAGATGGGCTTGCCCGTGACGACGCCCAGCTCCGTGTGCCCGCGCACCATCGAGATGGTGTCCATGATCCAGGCCATCGTCTGCTCGTCGGTGTAAACGTCCGGCGCGGGGATGTCGCTGTCTGGGCCAATAATGGGCGCGATCTCGAAGGCGTAGCGGCGCGTCAGGCGCTCCAGTTCGCCGCGTGAGAGCTCCTTGGGGTCGCAGACCACGCCGCCCTTGCCGCCGCCATAAGGGATGCCGACGGTCGCGCACTTCCAGGTCATCCAGGAGGCCAGCGCCTTGACCTCGTCAATCGTCACGTTCGGGTGGTAGCGAATGCCGCCCTTGGCGGGGCCGCGCGCGATGTTGTGCTGGACGCGGTAGCCCTCGAAGACCTGCACCTCGCCGTTGTCCATCTTCACAGGGATGGAGACGACCAGTTGCCTCTTGGCGTTCTTCAGGACGCGCCGCATGGAGTCGTCTAACTCAAGGTATTCGGCGGCACGGTCGAACTGCTGTTTGGATATCTCGTAAGGGTTGAGTTCTTCCGCCTCGGCGACTACCGCCGTAGCCCCCCGCTCGTCGGCCATAAGACGCTCCTCCGCAAAAGCAGAATGTCGAAGTCAAAGGCAGTGAGCCAAACGGCGCAATCCTAGCAGAAAAGTGGTCAGTAGTCAGTGGTCAGTAATCAGTGGTCAGTAGTCAGTGGTCAGTGGTCAGTAAAAACAAGGCAGGCGAGCGTGTCCAGCGCGACTGCCTTTTGTCTTTCTTTTAACTGACCACTGACCACCGGCCACTGACCACTGACTACTGACCACTGTTTTTCCTGGAACAAGTACGCGCGCGTCGGGGTCTAAGATGGGGAGCAGATGCTCCCTGGACCCGCATGGCACCGGCATGGGAGGAAGCAAAGATGTTTGGAAATCTTGTCGAATCGAGTTCCCACAAAGGTGACAATGCGCGTAAGGGCTGGTTCTTCCTCGGCACGCTGGGGGTTTACGCAGTGGCCTTCCTGGCAATCGGCGTCGGGAGCATCTACGCCTACAACACGCACGTCGAGGCCCAGAACCTGGAGTTGGTCTCGATGATCACGCCCGTCGAAGCGCCCCGCGCGGAGACGCCCCCCGTGAGGAACACGCCCCCGCGGCCGGCAGGCGACAACTCTAACCAGCGGGCCATGTCAATCAGGACCACTATCGTCGCGCCCCCGACGGACCCGACGCACGTGCCCGTCGGCGTGTCCGTGACGCCGGAGGCCGTGCCGCCGCCGACGGCCGGTCTGCCCGTCATGATTGGCACACGCAACGCCGACACAGGCGGTGGCGGCCCAGGCGGGCGCGGCAGCAACCCGTTCGGGGGTGATGGACCAATCTCAGGAAACGCTACCAGAAACGCCGGCGAGATGGTGACGGACACTCCGCCGCCCGCGATGGAAAAGAAGGTCAGCAAGCCGCCCGTGACGAAGAGCATGGGCGTCGTCAACGGCATGGCGACCCACTTGCCGAAGCCGGTCTATTCGGCCATCGCTAAGGCCGCGCACGCGACGGGCGTCGTCACCGTGCAGGTCTTGATAGACGAGCAGGGCAAGGTGGTCTCGGCGCGCATCGTCAGCGGCCACCCGCTGTTGCAGCGCGAGTCGATCCAGGCCGCCTACCAGGCGCGCTTCAGCCCGACCTTCCTCTCGCAGCAGCCGATCAAGGTCTCGGGCGTCATCACCTATAACTTCGTCATGCAGTAGAAAAGACGTGAAGCGTGAATCGGAGAACGTTTTTCGATTCACGCTTCTTTGTACACCCTGGGGACGCGGGCGCTGACGCCGCAGGTGATTTCGTAGGAGAGTGTGCCGGCGGTCCTGGCTATGTCTTCGGCGGGGACTGAGAGGCTGCCGTCCGCGCCGATGAGCGTCACGGTGTCGCCGCCCCGCACGCCGGGCACGTCTGTTACGTCCATCAGCGTCAGGTCCATAGAGATGCGACCCACCACGGGCACGTACTGCCCGCGCACGATTGCGCGCCCGCGGTTCGACAGCGCCCTCACGTAGCCGTCGTTGTAGCCTATGGGCAGCGTTGCGACCGTCGTCTCCCGCGAAGCCTCGAACGTGCAGCCGTAGCCCAGCGTCTCTCCGGCGTGGACGCGCTTGACGAGCGTGACCCGCGTGCGCAGCGACATGACGGGGCGGAGCGGCGGCGGCTCCGGCGCGGGCGGCAGGATGTCGCGCCACAGCCCGTACAGCACGCCGCCGGGCCGGACCATGTTGCCCCACCCCGCGGGGTGCGCGAACGTCCCCGCCGAGTTTGCCATGTCTTCAAATGTTGGATTGTGCCCGCGCTCGCGCAGGAGTTCGACCGCGCGGCGGAAGCGAGCGACCTGCTCGTCCGTGAAGCAGTTCTGGTCAGGGTCGTCAGCGGCGGCGAAGTGCGTCATCACGCCGTCCACGCGGACGTGCCTGAAGGCGCGGAGCGCGTCCGCGAACTGGCCCAACTCGTCGTAGCGCACGCCGAGGCGACCCATGCCTGTGTCAACCTTGAGGTGAACGTCCGCGACCGTGCCTGCCTCCCCGGCCGCGCGGTCCAGCGCCGCGACCATGTCCAGCCTGTAGACGACCGGCACGATGCGCTCGCCGAGGCACAAACGCTCCTGGCCTTCCCAGAAGCCTCCGAGCGAGAGCACGGGTTGGGCGATGCCTGCGCGCCTGAGTTCGACGCCCTCCTCGGGCAGCGCCACGCCGAACCAGTCCGCGCCTTCGATGGCTAGCCTGCGCGCGCAGCGCACGGCCCCGTGCCCGTAGGCGTTGGCCTTGACGACCGCCATCACGCGCACGCCCTCAGTCACGCGCCCGCGCACCCACCGGAAGTTCGACGCCAGCGCGTCCAGGTCTATCAGCGCCCACGTCGGCCGCTGCCCGTCCGTCTCAACGCTGGCCCCTGGGCCAGTATCCGGCGTCGCCTCTGAACTCAACCTGACCCTCTACACTTTCCGCACACACGCGCGCCGGACACCATCACTCGCGCCACATATTTTCGAACCGCGTGAATTCCTTCAGGAATGCCAGCTTCGCCGTGCCCGTCGGCCCGTTGCGCTGCTTGGCGATAATAATCTCCGCGAGCCCCGCATTCTCTTCGGTGCGGTTGTACTGCTCCTCGCGGTAGATGAAAGCCACCACGTCGGCGTCCTGCTCTATGGCCCCGCTCTCGCGTAAGTCCGCGAGCTGAGGCCGATGGTCTGTGCGATTCTCCGGCGCACGCGAGAGCTGCGAGAGTGCGATCAAGGGGACGTTCAATTCTTTCGCCAGGGCTTTCAGCTCGCGCGAGATTTGCGAGACCTCCTGCTGGCGCGACTCCACGCGGCGCGACGAGCCTGACATCAGTTGCAGGTAGTCAACGATGATCAGGTCCAGCTTCTTCTGCTCGGCGGCGAGACGCCGCGACTTGGCGCGCATCTCCAGCACAGAGATGCCCGGCGTGTCGTCTATGAAAATCTTGGTCTCGGCCAGCGTCCCCAGAGCGCCCGCGAGCCGCGCCCACTCCTCGCGCGAAAGGAACCCGCTGCGGAAGCGGTGCGCGTCCACACGCGCCTCCGAAGAGAGCATGCGCATCACCAGCGACTCTTTGGACATCTCCAGCGAGAAGACGCCCACCACCGCCTGCGCCTGGATCGCCGCGTTCTGTGCCAGCGTCAAACAGAGGCTGGTCTTTCCCATTGACGGACGCGCGGCGACGACAATCAGCTCGGAGGGCTGGAGGCCGGAGGTCATCGAGTCGAGGTCGTTGAAGCCGGTGGTGAGGCCGGTCAGCATGGCGGAGCGGCCGGCCATCTCCTGCACGTGTTCGAGCATCGCGTCGGCGATGGGCTTGACGTGCGAGAAGCCCTGGCGCGTGCGCTCGTCGGCGAGCGCGAAGATGGCCTGCTCGGCGTGGTCCAGGATGACCTCGGCCTCGTCCTCCTCTTCGAGCGCCTCGCTCGTCACCTTGTTGCAGACCTTGATGAGCTGGCGCAGCATGGACTTGTCGCCGACGATCTTCGCGTAGGCGGCGACGTTCGCGAAGTGCGGGAGCCCGTAGGTCAGGTTGGTGATGAAGGTGAGGCCGCCGACCGACTCGATTGCGCCGTCGCGCTTGAGTTCCTCCGCGATGAGAATCGGGTTGATCTCGGAGCCGTGCTCGAAGAGCGCGATCATCGCCAGGAAAATGCGGCGGTGCGAGGGGACGTAGAAGTCTTCGGGCCTCAAAAGCTCGATGGCCTGGCTGACGAGCGAGTTGTCGAGGATGATCGCGCCGAGAATCGCGCGCTCGGCCTCGGCGCTGTTCGGCAGGGGCCGTTCGAGCATTTGATCGCGCGACGTGTCGGCGGCGAAGTTTGCCATCGGGAGAACTGGGAAAAGAAACTTTTATGAAAACGGACGTTTGAAGCCGGAGCCCGCGGGTAAAGAAAAAAAAAGCTGCAAGCGCGTCGGCGGCCCTTCGGTCACGGCCCGGAAGGCGCGGCCCGCGCGCTTGCAGCGCACTATACTATAAGCCGTGCGGGCGAGCCAACGGCCAGCCGTCGGCCAACCATCGGCCGCGCCCGCGCGCCTGTTTTTTTAGCCGTTCCCGACTTCGCCCCCGCCCTCTTCGGCGGCCGCTTCGGTCGGCGCGGCCGCTTCGGTCGTCGCTGCCTCTCCGGCCGCGCCTTCCGCAGGCGTCGCGGCCGGTGCGCCGCCCGCCGGCTTCGCGCCGCCCTCGGCCGTGACTTCGACCGGAAGCTCGACCGTCACCTCGCGGTGCAGACGGACGGGGACGGTGAACTCGCCCGTCTCCTTGATCGCCTCGCGCAAGCTGATGCGGCGGCGGTCCACTTCGTAGCCGCGCTCCTTCAGCGCCTCCGCGATATCCATCGAGGTCACGGAGCCGTAAAGGATGCCGTGCTCGCCGGCCTTGCGCGTGAAGCTCAGGCGCACGGCCCTCAACTGGTCGGCCTGGGCCTCGGCGGTCCCCTTCTCCCTGGCCTCCTTCTTGAGAAGCGCGGCGCGCTCCTGCTCGATCTGCCGGACGTTGCTCGCGGTCGCCTTGACGGCGAGCTTACGCGGGAGCAGGTAGTTGCGCGCGTAGCCCGCCTTGACTCTGACTATCTCGCCCCGCGCTCCGAGGTCGTCTATATCTTCGCGCAGGAGGACGTTTGTGTGTGCCATTTTTATTCTCCTCCTCGTTTAGTCCGTGGCGTAGGGCAAGAGCGCGATGTTGCGCGCGCGCTTGATCGCTTCCGAGAGCATCCGCTGATGCGTCGCGCACGCGCCCGAAATTCTGCGGGGCAGAATCTTGCCGCGCTCCGGGATGTAGCTCTGCAAGAGCTTCACGTCTTTGAAGTCAATCAGGTCAACCTTCTCGATGCAGAAGCGACAGATCTTCCTGCGGTGCATCCGCCGGCCGCCGCCGCGCCTGTCCTGGCCGCCGCGCGAGCTGCGCCCGCCGTCGCCATCGTCGTCGCGGTCGAACCCGCGCTCACGCTCTTCATAATTACTGGACATAATCTTTCCTCTCATCAAAGCAGTCGGCAATCCGCTCGTCGGCGCTCAGCATGAATGCTCGCGCCTGCCGACGGCTGACAGCCGATAACTGAATACTGTTTACGATTCCTGGCCCTCGCCCGCCGCCTTGGTCCCGGCGGAAGCACCGCCGCGGGTGGCGGTGCCGGAGAAGCCTCGCTTGCTGGCGCGGCGCGCGCGCTTGGCCTTGAACTTCTCTGCGCGGCGGCGGTCCTCGTCAACGCGGACGGTGATGTAGCGTATCACCTGGTCGTTGACGCGCATGCGGCGTTCGAGTTCCGCTATCTCGCGGCCGGAGCCGTCAACCTCGAAGAGCACGTAGTGGCCTTCGGTGCGGCGTCCGATGGGGTAGGCCAGCTGGCGGCGTCCCATGTTCTCTTGCTTGGTGACGGTCCCGCCCTGGTCTGTGATGATCTGTTGCAGGGTCTCGTTGAGGCGCGTGATGTCATCCTCGGACGCGCCCGCGTCCACGATGAACATCACTTCGTAGGTTCTTTGCGTAGCCAAAATTCATCCTCCTCTTGGATGTCTAGCCTCACTACAATGGAGTGAAGCAAGAAGGAAAAGAGTTTTCAGTTTTCGGTTTTCAGTTTTCAGCAATAACTCAAAAGCTGAAAACTGAAAATTGTCTACTGACTACTGTTGTAAAGTGCCATTGCTTTATCAATGCCGTCGCGGAGGACGGCGCGGAGCGCCGCTGCGCTCCGTTCTAAAATTTCTTCGAGCGCGGCGCGCTCGGCCCTCGCGAATTCGTCGAGGACGAAACTCTTGGTATCGCCCACGGGGTGCTCGGGCTGGATGCCTATGCGCAGGCGCATGAACTCGTCAGTCTTCAGCGCCGCGATGATTGACTTCAGTCCGTTGTGGCCGCCAGCCGAGCCGCGCCTTCTCAACCGGATCGTCCCGAAGGGCAGGGCCAAATCGTCGCTGATGACGATCACCTCGCGCGCGGCCTCCTCCTTCGACTCCTGCTTGGCGACGAGACAAGCAACAGCCTCGCCGCTCAGGTTCATGTACGTCTGCGGCTTGACGAGTTCGACCCTTCGGCCCTCAAGCTCCGCGCGCCCGACGAGCGCCCGGCACTCCCTGCGCTTGACCTGCGCCCCGGACTCGCGCGCGAGCAGGTCAACCAGCATGAAGCCGACGTTGTGGCGCGTCCGCTCGTACTCCGCGCCCGGATTGCCGAGGCCAACGATGAGACGACACGCAGACACGGTGACGCGGTGACGTGGGGATTAAAACACTCGTCGCCGCGTCGCCGCGCCGCTGTGTCCCCGCGTCTCTTACTACTCGCCTTCCTCTTCGCCTTCCTTCTTGCCCTTGCCGATGACTTCGGGCTCGGCCTGCTCTTCGGCCACCTCGGCCGTCTCGACCGGCTCCTCGCGGATGACGCCGACCGTGGCGACGACGTTCTCCGGGTCGGCGAGAATCTCCACGTCCGGGTCCGCCGGGATGTCGGAGACGTGCAGCACGTCGTGGACGCCGAGGTTAGACACGTCAAGCTCGAACGCCTCGGGGATGTTGCGCGGGTCGCAGCGCACTTCGATTTCGCGCAGGATTTGTTCGAGGTGGCCGGACTCGTCGCGGACCCCGATGGGCTCGCCCACCAGATGCACCGGCACGGTGACTTCAATCTTCTGCCCCTTGACAAGGCGCTTCAGGTCGGCGTGGACCAGCCGCCCGCGCACGGGGTCGATCTGCCGGTCGTGGAACATCACCTCACTCGGGCCGACGCCCTCCACGTCAATCGTGAAGATGGTGTTCTGCCCCGTGTCGGAGCGCAGGAT
This sequence comes from Pyrinomonadaceae bacterium, assembly GCA_036403435.1. Lineage (GTDB taxonomy): Bacteria > Acidobacteriota > Blastocatellia > Pyrinomonadales > Pyrinomonadaceae > QHXM01. The sequence continues at coordinate 42,399 of DASWQY010000168.1, read as the reverse complement.
GGCCGCCAGCTCGCGCAGGGGCGCGACGGCCGCGACCGGCTCGCCCTCGCCGCCGTAAACCGTCACGGGCACGAATCCGTCGCGCCGAGCGCGCCGCGCATCGTTCTTGCCGCGCCCGTCCCTGGCGGTCGCGCGGATTGTGATCTCTTTTCTCTCTGCCATGATTACTCCGTAAAAGGTTTCAGGTTTCAGGTTCCATGTTTCAAGTTAAAGACAGAGAACCTGAAACCTTCAACCTGAAATTTGAAACCACGTCAGTGTTTGCCCTTCAGACGAAGAGCGAGGAGACGCTCGTCTCCTCGTGGATCGACTTGATCGCTTTCGCCAGGAGCGGCGCGATACTCAAAACCTCTATGTTCTCCAACTCGCACGCGCCGTCGTGGAGCGGGATCGTGTTGGTCACCGCCATCTGCTCTATGTCCGACGCGGCCAGCTTCTCGCACGCGCGGCCCGAGAGCACGGGGTGAGTGAAGCAAGCGTGGATGCGCTCGGCCCCATTCTCCTTGAGCGCCTTCGCCACCTTCGTCAGTGAGCCGCCCGTGTCGCACATGTCGTCAACTATCAGGCAGGAGCGCCCGCGCACGTCGCCGACCACGTTCATCACCTCCGCGACGTTCGCCTTCTCGCGCCGCTTGTCGCACAGGGCCAATTCCGCGTTCAAACGCTTGGCGTAGGCCCGCGCGCGTTCCGCGCCGCCGGTGTCCGGCGCGACCACCGTCAGGTTCGGCAGCGGGTTATCCTGGTAGTGCCCGATCATGACGGGTGCGGCGTAAAGGTGGTCCACCGGGATGTCAAAGAAGCCCTGAATCTGGGCCGCGTGCAGGTCCATCGTCAGGACGCGCTGCGCGCCCGCGGTCACGATCAAATTCGCCACAAGCTTCGCCGCTATCGGCACGCGCGGACGGTCCTTCTTGTCCGAGCGCGCGTAGCCGTAGTACGGGATCACCGCCGTGACGCGCTCGGCCGACGAGCGGCGGAAGGCGTCGAGCATGACGAGCAGCTCCATCAGGTGCGCGTCCGTCGGCGGGCACGTCGGCTGGACGATGAAGATATCGCCGCCGCGCACGTTCTCGTCAATCTGAAAATTGAACTCGCCGTCGGAGAATCGCTCCGCGATGGCGCGTCCGGGGTCGCAACTCAGGTAGTGGCAAATCTCCTCGGCCAGCGCGCGGTTCGCGTTGCCGGAGAAAACTTTGATGCCGCCAGTCGTTCCCATAAATTCAGTGGTCAGTGGTTAGTGGTCAGCGGTCAGTTAAGACGGAAAGCGTTTTTCTTTTCACTGACCACCGACTACTGACCACTGACATCTGCTTTTTCTGGGGCGGAAGGATTCGAACCTACGAATGCCGGTTCCAAAGACCGGTGCCTTACCACTTGGCTACGCCCCAAGATTAACCCCGCGGCCGCGACCGCCGCGCCTCCCCGCGAAGGGGGGCAGCAGCCGCGCCGAGCGCCGACAGATACTGGCCCCGCGCGAGCGCGGCGCAAGGGAAAATGTGCCAGCGGCCTCCCCCTTTGAGCGCAAGCGCGGCGCGCTCTCGCGTTTCCCTTTTGTCAAAGACTCCGAAGACGCTTGAGCCGCTCCCCGCGAGCAGAGCGGAGCGCGCGCCCGCGTTTAAGAGGGCGTCTTTTGCCCGCTCGATTTCCGGTTTCAGGGGAAAGACGACCGGCTCGAAGTCGTTGTGCAGTGCGATAGGATGAGAATCCGTAAATTGCTCGTCTGCACGAGAAATAGAGAGAATAATGTCGCCCCCGGCCTTTGTCAAGGCTGGGGAGTTGAGCGCCCTGTACGCCTCCGCGGTCGAGACTTTCGCCTCCGGCTTGACGATTAACAGGTGCTCGGCGGCCAGGTCGTCGAGCGGCGTGATTTCCGTCCCGAGGCCCGTCCCGAGCGCCGTCCCGCCGGTCAGAAAGAAGGGCACGTCCGCCCCGAGTTTTGTGCCAATTGCGGCGAGTTCTTCGAGGCTCGTCTCCAGCTCCCAGAGGCGCGCGAGGCCGAGCAGTGTGACGGCCGCGTTGGACGAGCCGCCGCCCAAACCCGCCTCGACGGGGATAACTTTTTCCAGATGAATCGAGGCCCCGCGGGACAGACGGCGCGCGTCCCTGAGCGCGGCGGCCGCGCGCCAGATCAGATTGCTTTCGTCCAGGGGAATCTCTGACGAGGCGGAAGTGAGACGTAACTCGTCGCCGTCATGCGCGGCGAACGTCAACTGGTCGTGGAGCGTGACGGTCTGAAAGATTGTGCGCAGCTCGTGGTAGCCGTCGGCGCGGCGGCCGAGGACGTGAAGCCGCCAGTTGATCTTGGCGAACGAGGGGAGCGTGAAAGCGGCCACAGACACTTCGAGCGGCTGACCTCTCTTACTTGCGAAGCGCCAGCCGCCCGGTTGCTCAAAAGAGTTGAAGGCGCGCTCAGCGCATCATGAAAATCTGCGTCAGGTAAACGCGCCCGTCCGCCGTGCGCGCGACGCCTACGGCCGTGTGCGTGTACTTGGCGCGCATGATGTTCGCCAGGTGCCCCGGCGAATGCATCCACTGTTCGACGGCCACGCGGACGGGGTCAACCTGCCCTTTATTATACGCGAGGTTCTCGCCGAGCGACCTCCAAGTGAGGCCGGTGGCGTTGACGCGGTCCAGAAGGCTCGTGCCGTCCGGCGCGTCGTGGTCGAAGAAATTCCGACGCCCCATGTTCTCGGAGTGGGTGCGGGCCGCGCGACACAAATCCCCGTCCCACGCGAGCGGCGGCAGACGATTCCTGACACGCGCCGCGTTGATTAAATCGAACGCCTGGCGCTCGAAGCTGTTGGCCGCGACGGGCGCTGACGTGACGGCGGCCGCGCGCGTGTACGCGACGTGCTGCAACTGCGGCCGCGCGGGCTGCGGGTACGAGGCCGTAATCAAGCGCGCCACGGGGCGGCCTGAAGAAGATTGGCCCAAAGTTTCGACGGCGGTCGCGGCTAAAAAGATGAAGGAGAGCGCGCAGAGGAAGAGCAGGCTGGCAGACCTGCTCACAGCGGTCGGGGGAACCCAGATTTTACGATTCATTGAAGGGGAACTTTCTTCGGAGCCGCCAGTTTTGGCTCCACGTCAGGCCGTGAGATAGCGCCTAAACCTGACCGCGCTTGGGGCTGGCGGTCCTCAAAATGTCAACCCGATGATAGCAAACAAATTTTAACTATGACAACCGCTTTTTTATTTCATTTCGATTACGGCGGAATTGCATCTTGGCACAACTGGGGCTCGCGCGTCGAGCTTTAATTTCATCTCTTTGTTTGAGAGGGTAGGAGTCAGCCGGGGAGGCCGTGTGTCAGGTGCTACTTGGGCTCTTTGCCGTCCAATTTGGCGCGGAGTCTGGCGCTGTTTTCGACGCCGGTCGCCAAAGAGAGGGCTTTCTGCCAGGCGGCGCGCGCCTGTTCGTTCTTCCCGCGCTTCTGGTAAAGGTCGCCCAGGTGCTCCTGAATCGTGGCCGACTGGTTGTTGCGGCGGGCCGCCTCGGTCAGGTGTCGTTCGGCCTCGTCCAGCTTGCCGAGCTTGAAATAGGCCCAGCCCAGGCTGTCCAGGAACGAAGAGTTGTTTGGGCTGGCGCGGACCGCGCGCTGAATCATCTCCAGGGCTTCGGTGAGCCGCTCGTTGCGCTCGATGAGGAAGTAGCCGAGGTTGTTGAGCGCGGTCGCGTTCTCAGGGTCGCGCGAGAGGATGCGGCGCAGAGACTCTTCGGAGCCGCGTGGGTCGCCCGCGCGCTCTTGCGCCGACGAGAGCGTGAGGAGCGCGGCCTCGACCATGTCTTCTCTCGCGGCGGGCGACAGCTCCAACGCCTTGCGCGCCGCGGTCACCGCCTCCGCCGCGCGCCCGGATTGAAGGTAAAGGGTTGAGATCACCAGGTACTCGTTGAAGTCCCCGGCCGAGCCGTTGAGCTGCGTGCGCAGCAGTGCGACGCCTTCATCAACGCGCCCCAGGTCCGCGAGCGTTTGCGCTTCGATGCGTAGGAAGCCCGTCTGCTCCGGGAAGTGCTGGCGGGCAGAGCGCACCGCCTCCAACGCCTCGCCGCGTTTCCCCTGCTCGCGCAGGAACTGTATGTGCTGCGCGTCGGGCGTCGGGTCGTCTTTGCCGAGCAGGCCGCGCATGCGCTCAATGGTCGCGGCCACGTCACTCGCGCGCCCCGCGCGCTTATAGACTTCGATCATTCTTTGCAGGATGCGGCCCGCGACCAGCTTCTCCTCGTCGGTCTCAAGCGGCCCTGCGGCGACGCCGCGGTCCTTGAGCTGCTCCTCGTAAACGGCGATGGCGTCGGCCGTGCGCCCGGCGTCGCCGTAAAGCTGCGCGAGCGAGGTGCGCAGCGTCTGCTGCTCGCGCTCGCCCTTCGGCTGGTGGGCTATCGCCGCGCGCAAAGTCGCCGCCGCGTCGTCCACATGGCCCGCACGCGCCTGCACGCGCGCCAGCAGTTCTGCGGTCGCGACGTTCGCCGGGTCCGCGCCGACCATGCGCTGTAACTCAGCGATGGCTACCTGATCGTCCAGGCCGCCCGTCTCGACCATCTGGGCCAATAACTCCGCGTACTCGCCGTTCTCCGGGTTGAGCGCGATAGCGCGCCGCACGGACGCCAGCGCCTCGGCGGCGCGGCCCGCCTTGAGCTGCGCCTCACCGATGCGCGCGTAGGCCGAGTCTGGCGTCAGGTCGCGGCCGGTGACGTACTGGAAGAAGCGCGTGTCGGACGAGGGCGGGGCGGCGGCCCAGCGCGACCAGGCATCCAGGGCTTCCTGCGTCCGCCCTGCCCTGTAGTGGTACTCGCCGAGCAGCGCCCACGCTTCCGCGTTGTTCGGGTCGAGCCGCGCGACCTCCTTCAACTCCCTGACGGCCAGCTCTGCGAACGGGCGATTCAACTCGCCCTCGCGCAGTTCGCTCTTGAGCGCGTAGAGGCGCGAGAGGATGCGGCGCGCGCCGAAGTTGTTCGGGTCAACGCGCGTGGCGGCCGCGCCCTCGCGCGCGGCCGCGTCGAAATCCTGCGGCGGGTAGTAGAAGGCTATCTCGGCGAGCGCCGTGTGCGCCTCGCTGAGCGTCGGGTCGAGGGCGGCCGCCTGCTGAAACGCATCCTTCGCCAGGCGGAGGGTCTCGGGCACGCCGTCGCGCTTGAGGTCCGAGAGGTGGCGCTGCCCTTCGAGCAGTTTCGCGTAAGCCTGCGCGCGCCGCTCGCGCGCCGTCCCGCCCTGCTGCGCCGCGGCGGCGGGCGGCTGTGCCATTTTCTCTTGATTCGATGAGGTGGGCGGAGGCGTCTGCGCGCGGGTGCCCGATTCGACGTAGGCGGCGGCGAGGATTAGTGCGGGGAGCAGGAGCCCCTTGAAGCGGGAGACGGAAAACTTCACGCCACAATTCCTTTCGCGGCCGTGTCGTCGTCTTCCGGGTCCGCGCCGACGCCCGACTGTTCGATGGCCTTCACGAGGCGCTGCCACGCGCCGCGGCGCGGGTAAGCGGAGATGAGCACGATGGCGGCGACCGCGCCGCCCCGCAGCATGTGATACCTCCCGTCGTCGTGCGCGATGATCGCCACGACGAACCCCATCAGGGCTATCGCGCCGCCGATGAAGGCCACCTGGACGGTTGTCTTTTGCAGCGTCTCAAGCACGCCCGAAATGCCGCGCAGCGCCGCTATGTCCTGCAAGCGCGCCGCCTGAAATCTGGTCCGGCGCAGGACGAACGAGCCGAGGGCGAAAATCAGGATGGCGATGAAGAGCGCCATCGGGAGCGAACGGTCTGCGGGCCTGTAGAGGGAGTCGCCGGCGACGAACGCGACGGCGACGAGCGCGACGGTCAACCCGAGCATCGCGCCGACGACCATCGCCGCCGCGCGGTGGCGGCGGGCCAATTCTTCGCTGGTGCTCGGGGACGTTTGCGACATCTCAGTTAGTCTGCTTCGTTTTCGTTAGCCTGAATGAAATTCTAACACCCGGCTTTCGTCGCTAGCAAACGAACGCTCTTCGCCCACGCTTCTTGCGACTGCGCCCCGTGTCCGTCGGCGGAATCACGGGGCGCATCGTCAATCGTCCGTCATGCGACAAGACCGTCAGGGCTGGGTTCCTGTGGTCGTCGTCGGGGCCGGCGCGGTCGTCGTCGTGGTGCCGGCCGCGGGGTTGGTCGGCGCGGGGCTCGGCTGTGCCGGGCCGCGAGTGGGCGTCGGCTGTGTGCCCTGCGGGAACTGGCGCGGGGACTGCCGGCGCTGCTCGACCGGCACGGGCACGACCGAACGCAACTGGCCCTGGTTGGCGATGGCCTCGTCAATCAGGTCCTTCCCTTCCTTGTTGCTGTCCTTGCTGATGAGCACGCCGTTCTTATCCACCGTGACCTCGACCGTCCCAGCCACTTCGGTCAAAAGCTTAGACACCATGCCGGGCCGCTCCGGCTTCGGCTTATACTGGATGGCTATCGGGTCGGGGGCCGGGACGGGCGCGCCGATTTTATTCAACTCCTCCTTGGCCTTCTCGAAGTAGTCGCTGTTGGGCCAGTCGCGCGCGATCATCTGGAAGTACTTCGCGGCCTCGTCCGGCTCCTCCTCCTGCACGTAGAGGTCCCCGAGCATGTAGAGCACTTCGTCCATGTAAGAGAACTTCGGGTACTTCTCCAGAATCTCGCGGGCCCGCGACTGCGCTCCCTTGAGGCCGCCGACGCCGCGGTAGAAGCGGTCGCGGTAGAAGCGCGCGATTTGCAGACTGTGCATGCCGAGGTTTTCCTGGACCTCGAAGAGGCGCTGCTCGACATCCTTGCGCAAGGGGGTGTTTGGGAACTGCTGGAGGACCGCCTTCAGCCGCTGCTCGGCCTTGCGCGCGCGCGTCACGTCGCGGTTCGCCAAGCCCATCTGGCGCATCTCCGCCTCGGCCATCTTGAGCATCACGCGGTCCGAGAGCGGGTCGGTCGGGAAGAACGTCAGCCAGTCCTGGTAAGACTGCGACGCCTGAATCAACATCGAGGTCGTGCCTTCGAGGTAGAACGAGTCGGCGATGGCGAGCTTCGCGAGCGAGAGGAACGGCGAGTCCGGGTAGGTCGTGATGATCGTGTTGAAGAGCAGACGCCCGGTGTCGTAGTTGCCCTTGCGGACCTCCTTAGCCGCGACCTCGAACAACTCGCGGTCGCGCCCGGCCGCGGCCTCGCCCGTCAGCTCCGCATACTTGTCGTCGCCGTCGCCGCCGCCGAAGATACCCAGGAACTTTTTCTTCTTCTTCTTGTTGGAGTCGCCGCCGGTCGCCACGCGCGCGCCCGCCGTCTCGCGCAACGCGGCGTCCACGCGCGTCGTCAGCTCGGCGACCTGAGTTTCGAGCTTCTCAATGTCGCGCGGCTCGACGCGCTCGGAGCGGTCCGTCTTGGTGCGCAGCTGGTTGACTTCGGAGAGCGCGGAGCCTGCTTCCTTCTCCAGCCCCTTCAGCCTCGCCGCGGCGTCTTCGCCCTTCGCCTTGTCGTCCTTCTGGTCGCCGCCCTTGACGGAACTGGCGGCGCTGCTGAGCGAGCGTCGCATCGTGTCCAACTTCGAGCGCATTACCTCCAGGCGCTGCGTCGGCGTCCCCTCGCCGCCGCCCTGGGCCAGGCCCACCGACGCGCCGAGCCCGAAGGCGAGAATCGCGCCCAACACGAGAGCTGCAAAATTGCGGTGCATGTATTACCTCCAAAAACGGTGATGAGTGATAAGTAATAAGTGATGAGTAATTGCTTTGCCTGCTCACTCATCACTCATCGCTTATCACCGCCTTTATGCCCACTGCATGGTCGCCTCACGTAGGGTGCGGACGGCCTGTGCAGGGTCTGATTCGTTAAAAACCGCGGAGCCGGCGACGATGATCTCGGCCCCGGCGGCGGCTACCTCGGCGATGTTGTGGCGGTCGATGCCGCCGTCTATTTCGATGCGCGCGTTTGATCCGCGCTCCGTCATCATGCGCCTGAGGCGGCGCAGCTTGTCTAGCGAAGTCGGGATGAATTTTTGTCCGCCGAAGCCGGGGTTGACCGACATTAAAAGGATGTAATCGGCGAACGGCAAAGCCTCTTCGAGCGCGACCAAAGGGGTAGCCGGGTTGAGCGCCACGCCGGCCATCGCGCCCTTGTGCCTGATGGCTTCGAGCGTGCGGTGCAGGTGCGGGTCGGCCTCGACGTGCACGGAGACCATCGAAGCGCCCGCCTCGACAAACTGCTCGGCGTAAATCCCCGGCTCGGTAATCATCAGATGCGCGTCAACGGGCAATCCGGTTGCCCGCCTGACTGCCTTAACCACGGGCAGCCCGACCGAAATGTTCGGCACGAAATGGCCGTCCATCACGTCAACGTGAATCACGCCCGCGCCCCCTCGCTCGGCCGCGGCGATCTGTTCGCCCAGCCGCGCGAAATCCGCTGCCAGGATTGAAGGGGCTATCTCGACCATCAGCAAAGTCTGGGGTCTGTTGTCTGAAGTCTAGGGAATCCTTCCGCGGACTCCTGGTTCCAGACTGGAAGACTCTCAAGGCGTCCCCGTGGCGGCCGGGGGACGTGCGGGCGGCGGCGTGGCGGCCGGCACTCGCTTGTTGGCGTTCTGGTTGTTCGGGGTGCGATTCGCGTTCGGGGTCGTGTTCGCGTTCCGGTTGTTTGTGTTGCGCGGCGCGTTGGCGTTCGCGTTGCGGTTCGCGTTCGCATTGCGATTGGCGTTCGCGCCGTTCGCGTTATTACTGTTGTTCGCGTTCTTGCTGTTCGCGTTGTTCGCGTTCCTGTTCTTGTTCCGCTGCGAACGGTTCTGGTTCTGATTCTGGTTCGTCGCCGTTGTGGACTGATTAGCGTTGGCGTTGGCGTTCTCGGCGGGCTTCTCCGTCTCCTGCTTCGGCTCTTCCTTGACGGGGACGCTCTCGCCTTCCTTCGGCGCGCGGCTGACTTCGACGGCGACGGGGATGCCCACCTTGACGACCTGGCCCGCCTCCGGCAACTGGCTCAAAACCGTGTCCGGCTGCTCGCCGCTCGCCCTCTGCCCGCGCACGCGCAGCTTCAAGCCCGCATCGTCCAGCATGTTCTCGGCCGTCAAACGGTCCTTGCCGAGAACGTCCGGCACCTTCACCTCGGCCGTGCGCAGGCTCAGGTAGATTGTGGCGAGCATGCCGACGACAAAGGCGGCGACGACGGCCAGGACGATGCCCACTTTTCCAGCCGCCGACAGGGCAAACCTTCCGAAACCCACAGTCTCTTTAACCGCCTCTCCTTAGTCGCACACTCTGCTGATGCGGCCTCCCGCGGGACGCAAACCGACCGCGAAGTCTAACACCCGCGCGAAGGGCGCGGCAAGCCTGCCCGGCCTCTAACCCTTGCGCTCGAACGCGCTGATGAAGAAGCCGTCCGCGCCGTCCCTGTGCGGCCAGACGCGCAGATAACCGCCCGCGCTTCGCAGATTCTCCGGCGCTGTTAAAGTCACTTGCTCGAAATCTTTCTCGCGCGCGAGGAAGCGCGCGGCGACCTCTTCATTCTCTTCCCGCTCGACCGAACAGGTGGAATAGACGAGGCGGCCTCCGGGCCTGAGCGCGCGCGCCGCGTGGGCCAGAATGCGTTCCTGCCGCGCGGCCAGAATTGGCACGTCCCGGTCTGTGATGCGCCAGCGGATTTCGGGGTTGCGCCTGAGCGTGCCCGTCCCGGTGCACGGCGCGTCAACGAGCACGCGGTCGAAAGAGTTTTCCGGGAAGGGCAAAGCCGTCTCGGCGTCGTGCGCGACGAGGGCCAGATTCCTGACTCCCTGCCTGGACGCGGCCTCGGCGACTGTGCGCAGGCGGTGCTCGTAGAGGTCGCCCGCGACGATTAAGGAAAGGTCTTCGGTCTTCGTGGCGACGTGCGTCGTCTTGCTGCCCGGCGCGGCGCAAACGTCCAGCACGCGCTCTCCCGCGCGCGCGCCCAGGACGTGCGCGACCAACTGCGAAGCCTCGTCCTGAAGATAAATTCTCCCGGCGCGCGCAAGCCCGCGCAACTTCGCGCCCGCTCCTTCGACACGCCACGCGCCCGGCGCGACCCGCGACTCGTGAAGGACGCCGCCCGCCGCGCGCAGCTCGTCCAAAACTTCCTGCCCATGCGCCCGGCCGGCCACCACGCGAAACGCGGTCGGCGGCGCTTCATTGTTGGCGCGCGCGAACGCGGCCGCCTCTTCCATCCCGAAGGCTTCGACCCAACGCCCTACGAGCCAGCGCGGGTGCGACGTTTCAATCGTCAACCGCGCGAGAGGCTCCGCGACCTCGGCCGCCGGGTCGTAGTCAGGCTCGCGCGTTGCGCGCCGCAGCACGGCGTTGATGAACGGCGCGGCCGAGCGCAGGCGCGAGAGGTGGGCCAAATTCACAGACTCGTTGACGACGGCCGACTGCGGGACGCGCGAGAGGAAGCGCAACTGATAAAGCCCCAGCCGCAGCGCCCGGCGCACCGGCACGTCCAGGCTCTCCGCGCGCCGCGACGAGTAGTGCTCAATCAAAGCGTCCAGAAAGAGCTGCCAGCGCAACACGCCGAGCACCAGCTCGTAAGCGAGCGCGCGGTCTTCGGCGCGCATCTCGTCGTCAACGGAGGCCAACAGGACGGTCGAAAACGCGCCCTCTTCTTCGACGCGGCGCAGGACGTTGAACGCCGCGCGGCGCGCGGGCGAGACAACGCGAGACGACTTCCCGCCTTCCGCCTTCCGCCTGCTGCCTCCCGCCTTCCCCGCCTTCATCCGAACCGCTCGCCTGCGCGCACCCGCGCCCCGTTCAAAAAATCGCGCGCACTCATACGCCGCTTCCCTTCCGGCTGAACTTCGTGAAGCCGCAACCGCGTCCCCTCGCCGCACGAGACCAGCAGCTCGTCGCCGTGCGCCACGACGATTTCGCCCGCGCCGCCGGCCTTAGCAGGCTCGTCGCCCGCCACGCCCGCGCGCCAGATGACGAGCCGCTGCGAGTTGAACGTCGTGTGCGCGTTCGGCCAGGGCTGGAAGCCGCGCACGCGCCGCTCGATCTGCGCCGCGTCGAGCGCCCAATCAATCAGGCCGTCCTCGCGCCTCAGCACGGGCGCGAACGTCGCCTTCTCCTCCTCCTGCTCGCGCGGCTCGATTTCGTCGAAACGCTTCAGAGTCTCGCTCAACAACTCGGCCCCCGTCACCGAGAGCCTCTCCATCAACTCCGGCGCAGTCTCCCCGCCTCCAATCTCAGTCGCACGCTGCAAGAGGACCGCGCCCGCGTCCAACTTTTCCACGATGCGCATGGTCGTCACGCCCGCCTCCGTCTCGCCGCGCACGATGGCCCAATTCACGGGCGCGGCCCCCCTGTAGCGCGGCAGCAGCGAGAAGTGGACGTTGACGCAGCCCCTACGCGGCGCGCTCAAAAAACCCGCGGGCAGGATTCGCCCATAGGCGACGACGACCACAGCGTCCGCCTCGTGCGACGCGAACAACCGGAGCGCCTCTTCGTTCTTGATTTTCGCTGGCTGGTGAACGGTGAGGCCCGCCCGGAGGGCGAACTCTTTGACGGGCGGCGCGGCGAGCTTGTTGCCGCGCCCCGCGGGCCGGTCGGGCTGCGTCCAGACGGCCGCCACCTCGTGCCCGTCTTCCAGGCACCGCCGCAAAGTTGGCACAGCCGCGCGCGGCGTGCCCATGAAAACCAAACGCATAAGAGCAGTGGTCAGTGGTCGGTGGTCGGTGGTCAGTGAAAAGAAAAACGCTTTCTGTCTTTAACTGACCACCGACCACTGACCACTATTTCAGAACGCGCACCTGTAGTTGCCGAACTCGTAAACCTGCTTCCACGTGTCGCCCTGTTTCTTGTAGATGAAGTAGCTGTCGCCCTCCAGCCCGTCCCTCTCCGTGACGACTTCGTGAGTCCCGTCGCCCTCCAAATCGAGCGCGTCAACGAGCCTCTCCAGGTAGACGCCGTTCTCGATGGCGGTCAGGTCCGCGCCGGACATGAGGTCGGCGTCCGTGAATTTTTCGTACTGTAAGACGGGCGTGCGGTAACTGTTGCCCTGCGGCTCGGCGAAGAGGAAGAGCGCGTAACGCGCCGCGCTGCGCCCCGTCTTCTTGGCGACGAAGCTGCCGACGAGTTCCGCCTTGCCGTCATTGTCCAAGTCGAGCGCGGTGAGATTGACCGTCGTCAAACTCGGGAGCAAGGCCACGGGCAGACCCTTCTCCTTGTAAGCCGCGCGGACCAGCGGCATGAGCGCGGCGCGTTCGGCCGCGGTCGGGGGCCGGCGCGTGCTCTTGGACCCGCCGAGCGACGAGGAGTTCGTCGCCAGCGCCATCACGTTGCGGTTGAGTTTGGCCGTGCTCCGCAGCGTTACCTCCGCGCTCGACCGGCTACACTCCTGGTCCTTGTTAGACTTTTTGACGGTCAGCGAGCCGGCCTCGCCGCCACCGAAAAGGACGCGATACTTTTTGCCCTTCGAATAGTAGTCGTTCGTGAACCGCGAGAGTTCGTCAGCGTCGGAGTCGCCCGCGATGGGCTGCTTGAACTGCCCGCCTTCGATGATGACGAAGGGCACGATGTATGCGCTCGCGGGTTGCGGGCCGTAGACGACGAAGAGCGCGGCGGGACTACTCTGCTGAAGAGTATTCATCTCCGCGGTCCTTCCGATGGACAAGGAAGCCAGCAGGAGTGCGGCGGCCAGAATTGATGCGACGGAGGGGCGTCGTGAACGCATTAACGGTGTCCTTTCAAACTCAACTTATTCATTGATTCAACCCCTTTGCGTCTTTGCGCCTTTGCGTGAGATGGTTTGGGTTTTTCACGCTGGAGGCGCAAAGACGCAAAGGGGTTGAGTGCTAAATGGCGGCGCGCTTTTCGGCGACGGGGCTTTGGCGCGCGCCGACTTTTTCGGAGACGACTTTGGCTTGCAGGAAGAGCGCGAGGTAGTCGCGCCCGCCGGCCTTCGAGTCCGTGCCGGACATGTTGAAGCCGCCGAAGGGGTGCACGCCGACCAGCGCGCCCGTGCATTTGCGGTTGAAGTACAGGTTACCGACATGGAACTCTCGACGAGCGCGTTCGAGCTTCGCCTCGTCGCGCGTATAGACGGCACCCGTCAGACCGTATTGCGTATCGTTGGCGATCCTCAGCGCGTCGTCAAAATCCTGCGCCTTGATGATCGCCAGAACTGGACCGAAAATTTCTTCCTGCTCGATGGTCGCGCCCGGCTTCACGTCCGCGATGACTGTTGGCTCGATGAAGAAGCCCTGCTCGCCGTCCGCGCCGCCGCCCGCCAGGAGTCGCCCGCCCTCGGCCTGGCCCTTCTCTATGTACTCGTTGATGGTCTTGAAAGCCTTCTGGTTGACGACGGCCGACATGTTCGTCGCGGGATCGGTCGGGTCGCCCACTTTAATCTTCTCCGTGCGCTCTACGATCTTATCGAGCATCGCGTCGTAAACGTCGGCGTGGATGATGGCGCGCGAGCAGGCGGAGCACTTCTGGCCCTGGAAGCCGAAGGCGGACTGGACCACGCCGGTCGCGGCGTCTTCGAGGTCCGCGTCCGCGTCAACGACGATGGCGTCCTTGCCGCCCATCTCGGCCACGACGCGCTTGATCCAGAGCTGCCCCTCGTGCACTTTCGCCGCGCGCTCGTTAATCCTGAGCCCGACCTCCTTCGAGCCGGTGAAGGCGACGAAGCGCGTCAAGGGGTGGTCAACCACCACGTCGCCGACCTCCGCGCCCGAGCCCGTCATGAAGTTGACGACGCCCGGCGGCAGCCCCGCCTCTTCCAGAATCTCGAAGAACTTGTAAGCGATGGCCGGTGCGTCCGAAGAGGGTTTGAGCACGACCGTGTTGCCCGTGACCGCGGCCGCGGCGGTCATGCCGGCCATGATGGCGCACGGGAAATTCCAGGGCGGGATGACACAGCCTGCGCCGAGCGGGAGGTATTCGAGGCGGTTGTCCTCGCCTTCGATGTTGACGAGCGGCTGGTCGCCCGCGTAGCGCAGCATCTCGCGCGCGTAGAACTCGCAGAAGTCAATCGCCTCGGCCGTGTCGCCGTCCGCCTCGGCCCAGGTCTTCCCGACTTCGTGAATCATCCAGGCGGACATCTCGTGCTTGCGCTCTCGTAAGCGCGCGGCCGCGCGGAAGAGGATTTCGGCGCGCTCGGTGGCGGGCACGTTGCGCCAGGTCTTGAAAGTCTCGTGGGCCGTTTCGACCGCGCGCCGTGCCAGTTCCGGCGTGGCCTTCTGAAAGCGGCCAACCACCTCAGTCTTCCTCGCGGGGTTAAGGCTGTCGTGCTTGGCTTCGGTCTTGATGCGCTCGCCGCCGATGACGAGTGGGTACTCGCGGCCCAGCTCGCCCCTGACCTTCTCAAGCGCCGCGCGCATGGCCTGCGCGTGCTCTTCCTTGCTGAAGTCTGTAAACGGCTCGTTACGAAATTCGGTCTGCATGTCTACTCCTTAAACGTTGAAAATTTTTACGGCGTGTTGCGGACGTTGGAGGCGCTGCCGCGGTCGCCGTTCTCGTTGAAGCCCGGCGGGACCGTGTAGGTGTTGCCGTTGACCGCGTTGCCGTTGGACGCGCCGCCGATGCCCTGGGTTTTTGGCCCAGTGCCGGCGGTCGCGCCCGTGCCATTCGCCGGCGTGCCGGACGCGTTCCCGGACTGGGCGTTGGCGTTCGTCGTGGTCGTCACCCTCTCCCCGCAGGCGAACGCAAAAGACGAGACAAGCAGCAGGGACACAATCGTCAGAGTTCGTCGCATCAGCTTTCCTCCGTCGCGCCACGCGGCGCTCGCACAGGTTGTCTAAAACTTTTTGGAATGCCCGAATGTTACCACAAACGGGACGCAAAAACGCGGCCGCCGCACGTTGCGAAGCGACCGCGTTCGGCGGTTCTCAAACTTTCCGGCCCGTCACCACTGGCCGGCCTTCTGTAGCTTCTTGATCTTGCGCTTGACCATCTCGCGCTTGAGCGGCGTCGTGTGGTCAATGAAGACGATGCCGTCGCAGTGGTCCGTCTCGTGCAGCATGCAGCGGGCCGTCAACTCCATCCCGTCAACCTCGAAGAGGTCGCCGTTCACGTCGTGCGCGCGCACCACCGCGCGGAACTCGCGCTTGACCGGGAAGAAGATGCCTGGGAACGACAGGCAGCCCTCCTCGCCGTTCTGCTCGCCCTCGACGCGTATCACCTCGGGGTTGATCATGACGATGCGCTGCGCGGGGTCTTTGCCGCCCGAGCAGTCCATGACGAAGAGGCGCTTGGAGACGCCGACCTGCGGCGCGGCCAGGCCGACGCCCGGTGCCGAGTACATGGTCTCGAACATGTCAGAGACCAGCTTCTTCAAATTCTCGTCAAACTCCGTTACGGCGTCGCCCGGATGCAAAAGCACCGGGTCCGGGTAGTGCACGATTTCCAGTAATGCCATCTCGTTTTTCCTTCTCAAGGCGCGCGCGATTTTTCAAGCCCGCGCCAGCCCGATTTTACGACAAATCATTCGAGCGCGCCAGCGGGACAGCATTGGGTGCGCGAGGCCGCGAGGGCGTTGCCCCGAGGTAACTGACGACGGTTGGCCTGATGCAGCAGGGCCGCTTGTGCGAAACTAACTCTATACGGCCTCTGGCTCCGGGAAGGCATTCGAGAAGTTGTGCACGGCGTCGGGCGAGGCGTAATCGCCGGGGCGCGGGGCTTCGGCGAGGGCGAAGACGTGTTTGCGGTCGTCGCCGAAGCCCAAGTGCCAGCGCGGCTCAAGCCGGCGCACGCGCAGGCCCGCGCCCAGGAGGAGCGAGCGCAAGTCTTCCCGGCCCCTCAGCGTGTGGACGTGCGCGGGCGTGCGGCTCTCGATGGGCATGGTCAGGACGAGTTGCCCGCCCGGCTTGAGCACGCGCGTGATTTCATCAATAACGACTTCAGGCTCGGGCATATGCTCGACCACTTCGGAGGCGATGACGAGGTTGAGGGATTCGTCGGCGTAAGGAAGCTCCGTCACGCAGCCCGTGCGAAAACTTGCGCGCCCGGCCACGCCCTTGTGCGCGGCGAGGCGGCGCGCGTAGGCGATTGATTGCGGGCTGATGTCCAGGCCGTGGCCCTCCCACTCGCGCTTCATCAACAGCACCTCGCTCAAGATGACGCCCGAGCCGCAGCCGAGGTCCGCCACCTCCGCGCGCTGTGCCGATACGCCCCGCACGACCTCGCGCACGAAGTTGAGCCGCGCCGTCGCGGAAGGCTGGAGCGCGTAGGTGACGTGCGTCACGACGGGGTAAAACGGCTGGTCGTAAACGGCCGTGCGCGCTTCGTCTGGAGGCAGGTGGTCGTCACAGACCTTCCTCAGCTTCACGTACCGGCGCAGGTGGCGCGCGACCTCTGCGGGCGAAGACTGCGTGACGGCCAGCACGTCCGCGATGACGCGGTCTGCCCTGGCCCAATTCTCCGACGCGTCCACGCCGAAGAGCCTCGCCAGCGGCGGCCCTGCGCCCGCGAAGAGGGCCAGGCAAAGCCGCTCCCAGAGCGGGGCCAGTCGTGAGTTGGCCTCGATCAATTCGAGGCAGTGTTGATATTTTCCGAGCCGCGTCCGGCCGAACAATTTGGCTTCAAACGCCATCGCGTGCGTCTCCTCCCGGCTGTGCTTTGCAGCAGGACGTTCAGCAAGAGACGTTCCGCTTGATTCGTCGCCGAGGACGCCCGCGGATTTACGCGAAGTTATTAAGTCGGAAGAGTGAGCGCGCGAACTTGAGAGACAGGCTCATGCGCCGCGTGGAGTCTGCGTCTTCCTCCTGGCGTAAAACTGCTGCCGCCCGCGCGCGGCGACGGTTGGAGTGAAAATGTGACATCGCGGTGATTATTTATCCCGGCTGATTCCGGTATGATTGCGGAGTAATTTTTCAGCTTGCGAAAGAGCTTGTCTCTCTCATCCCGGTTTATGGAAGAAGTCAACTTGCCAGTCGAGAAGGTCAGCGAGCGCGCCGAAGAGGTCATTGAGGACGCTGCCGCGAGCCCCTGGATGGAGTTGCTCGCGCGCTACGGCTACGCGACGAAGGGCATCGTCTACGTCGTCGTCGGCGGCGTGGCGACGATGGCCGCGCTGGGTCTTCGCGGCGAGACGACGGACGTGCGCGGCGCGTTGCAGGAGATAGAGGACAAGCCCTTCGGTACGGCCGCGCTCGCCACCGTGGCCTTCGGCCTCGTCGGCTACGTCCTCTGGCGCTGGGTCCAGGCGCTCGCCGACACGGAGCACAAGGGGGCGAAGCTCAAGGGCGTGCTCGTCCGCATAGGCTATTTTATCAGCGGGACTGTTTACGCGGGGCTGGCACTGACGGCCGCGAAGGTCTTGATCGACGTTGACGAGCCGGACAGCAGCAGCGAGGTGCAGGAGCAGTGGATCGCGCGTGTGCTCGGGATTCCGGCGGGGCGCACGCTCGTCATCGTCGCGGGCGCTTCGACCATCGGCTTCGGCCTCTACCAAATCTACAAAGGCTTCAAGGCCAAGTTTCGCAAGCGGCTCAAGCTCGCCGAGATGAGCAAGAACAAGGTTGCCGTGGCGACGTGGAGCGGGCGCATAGGCTACACCTCACGCGGCGTGGTCTTCTGCATCATCGGCTTCTTCGCCACACAGGCCGCGCTCCACTTCAACCCGGACGAGGCTAAGGGCGTGGACGAGGCGCTGGCGACGCTGGCACAGAACTACTACGGCGCGTGGGCGCTCCTCGTCGTCGCCATCGGCCTCATCCTCTACGGCTTCTACATGCTCGTCGAATCACGCTACCGCAAAATCTGAATCACAACATCTGCGTCTCGACGAAGCCCCAGAGGATGACGGAGAGGCCGCCGATCTCGCCGACGATGAGCAGGTACATGTACCAGGTCGTCGTGAAATTCCGCTCCCGGAAAAGATTGTCCGTCCGGTCGCGGATGCCCTCCACGAGGTAGCCGAAGACGGAGAGCGCGAAGAACGTGAGCACGGCCGCGACCGCCGCGACCTGCACGCGCGTCGTGTACGGGTTATATTCGAGCAGCTTCGCGACGACGAGCATGGCGAAGCTGTAGAGGAACGCTGCGCGGTGCGCTATGTCCACGTAGACGGGCGCGCGGTGCTCGGGGCTCGTCATGGTCCGCTGGTACTTGAGCACGCCGACCAGCATTCCCGTCAGCAGGAACAGCCCCGACGCCAGCAGGCTGATTTTGATGGCAAGGCTCATCAAGGGGAAGCCTCCTTCGCTTTCGTCAATACCCGCGCAGCTGCTCGCGGTAGCCGTCGAAGTTGCGCCGCATCTCTCCCAAAGAGTCGCCGCCGAACTTCTCGCGCATGGCCGACGCGAGGACGAGCCCGACCATCGCCTCGCCGATGACGCCGGCCGCCGGGACGGCCGTGATGTCAGAACGCTCGAACGACGCGGCCTCTTCCTGCTTCGTGTCTATGTCAACCGAGCGCAGCGCGCGGCGCAGCGTCGAGATGGGTTTCAGGTGGCCGCGCACGCGCAACTCCTCGCCGTTGGTGATGCCGCCTTCGAGGCCGCCCGCGCGGTTGGTCTGACGGATGAAAGTCTTGCTCGTCTCGTCGTAAGCGATCTCGTCGTGGACTTCGGAGCCGGGCAGGCCCGAGGCTTCCGCGCCCGCGCCGATGGCGACGGCCTTGACCGCTGGGATGGACATCACCGCCTGTGCCAATTTCCCGTCGAGCTTCGAGTCCCAGGCCGTGTGCGAGCCGAGGCCGGGGACGAGGCCGCGCGCGACGACCTCGAAGATGCCGCCGAGCGTGTCGCCCGCGCGCCGCGTCTCGTCAACGAGGGCGACCATGCGCGCCTGCGCTTCCGCGTCCGCGCAGCGCAGCGGCGCGTCGTCTGGAATCGCGGCGGCCCGGTCCCAAGCGAGTTCCAGAGGTTTCTCGGGGATGCCGCCGAGCTGTATGACGTGGCTCAGGAGTTCAACGTCGAAGGCCGAGAGCAGTTGTTTCGCCAGCGCGCCGCAGGCGACGCGCGCGGCCGTCTCGCGCGCCGAGGCGCGTTCGAGAATATCTCTCAAATCGCGCGCGCCGTATTTCTGCCCGCCCGCGAGGTCTGCGTGACCGGGGCGCGGGCGCTTGACGCGGCGAGATTTTTCCGGCGGCACGTCGGCGGGCTCGGCCGACATGACCTCCGTCCAGTTGGCCCAATCCTTGTTCTCGATCATCAGGGCGAGCGGCGAGCCCAAAGTCAGCCCGTGGCGCACGCCGCTGATGATTTCCACACGGTCGCGCTCGATCTTCATGCGCCCGCCGCGCCCGTAGCCCCACTGCCGCCGCTCAAGCTCGCGGTTGACCTGCTCGACGCTGACGGGCAAACCTGCGGGCAAGCCTTCGAGGACGGCGACGAGACCGCGCCCGTGCGATTCTCCTGCGGTCGTGAAGCGAAGCATTTTTCTCAGTCCGTTTTTGTTAAAAATCCAAGCAAGGCATTGACTCAACCCCTTTGCGCCTCCAGCGTGAGTGATTTAGGTTTATCACGCAAAGGCGCAAAGAGTTCAGCTTTAATTTTGAAACGCGCTTTACTGCTGCGAGCACCTGCGGGCCGCGTCCGGGTTTTCGTCTTCGTACTTTTTGATCTCCCCGGCGAAGACCTGCTGCGCCTTCTCTCGGTCTGCGTCGTCGCCTATGAATTCGCCCGCGCCCCTGACCGTGCTCGTCGCGGCGCGGAGCAGGCGGGCCGCGCGGGCGACCTTGTAGCGCAGCGCGTCGTCCAGGTCAACGACGTAGATCAAGAGACGCCCGCGCCCGGCGGGGGCCAGCGTGCGGAAGGCCACGCCGCTCGCGTCCAGCGCCCTGGAGACGGAGGCGAGGCTGCGCTTGCCGCGGCGCAGGCGAAGTACGTACATCCTGTCCGCGCCGCGCCCGTCGCGCCTGAAGGAGAGAACCGCTTTCTGCTGTGCCAATTTACCCAGCCGCGCGTCCGCGTATCGAATCGTCGGCTCGTCCGCGCGAACGCGAAAGAGCGCGGCGTGTTCCGCCCCGTCCGCCCAGCTCCCGATTGTCCTACTCACCGCCGGAGGCTGCAATCGCAAACAGCGCGAGAGACTGCGAATGCTGTTTATCAACAGCAGCTCCTCGCGCGAGTCGAGCAGCGATAAAGCCTCCTCCAGCGTCAGCCCTTCGCGCGTGTTCGGGCTGACGAAGGTGTAGCTGACGGCCTTCCGCCTTCCTCCTGCGGCAGTCTCCTGCTGCTGGGCCGACGCCACGTTTCCGACGGCCGCCAGCCAGAGGCAGAGCAGAAGCAGCGCGCGGGTTCTCATGTGAGGTAGTCCTCCGCGAAGATGTTCCCGCGGCCCAGGATGCGCGCCGGGTCGAAGGCACGCTTGAGCGCGGCCATCTCGCGCAGGTGCTTTTCATCATACAGGAAGCGCAGGTAGTCGCGTTTCAATTTGCCTATCCCGTGCTCCGCCGAAATCGTGCCGCCGACGGAGACCGCGCGGCGGACGAACTCCGTGTAAACGGCGCGCGCCCGCTCGGCTTCCTCTCGGTCGCGCGGCAGAATGTTGACGTGCACATGGTTGTCCCCGATGTGGCCGAAGATGACGTACTGCAAGCGGCTCCCGCGCAGCCGCTCCTGATAAAACCCGAGCATGCCCGCGAACTCTGCGTCCGGCACGGCCATGTCGGTCGAGACCTTGCGCTGGTTGTGGCGGACCAGCCACTCGTTGACGAGCACGGGGAGCTGGTGACGGAATTCGCGCATCTCGCGCCGGTCGTGCTCGTTCAGGGCGAACCACGAATCTTCCTCAAGCGCGCGGTGACGTTCGAGCAGCGCGAGCCACTCGGCGAATAGTTTTTCCTCAGTCTGCTCGCCCGTCTCCTGCTCGAAGAAGATCGCCCCCGCGGCCGTAATTGGCACACGCTTGTAGCGCCCGCGGAGGAAGGCCAGCGATTCCCCGTCGAAGAATTCCAGGGCCAGCGCGTCCAGCCCGCCGGCCTTGTTCTCCCTGCGCGTGGCAGACGACAGAGCGCGCGCTTCCGCGACGAAGGCCAGCAAGTCTTCCTCCGTCCCGAAGAAGACGAGGCCGGCGAGCACGCCCTCCGGCCGCGGCAGAAGCTTGACTTCGATTTCGGTGACGACGCCGAGCGTACCCTCGCTCCCGATGAAGAGATCGACGGCGTCCAGGCCCGGCGCGACGTAGTAGGCGGACGCGTGCTTGCGCGTCCGCGGCATGGTGTAAGACGGAAGATGCGCCTCTATGTTTCTGCCGCCGGGCAGCGGGATTCGCATGACGCCGTTTTCGTCCGCACGGAGACGGCCGCGTTCGAGGTTAATCACGTCGCCCGCCGGCAGCGCGACTTCGAGGCGGCGAATGAAATTGCGCGTCGGCCCGTACTTGAAGGTGCGCGCGCCCGAGGCGTTGGTTGCGACCGTGCCGCCTAGAAAGCAGCTCCACTCGGTCGGGTCGGGCGGATAGACGAGGCCCCGCGCGCCGACCTCGCGCTGGAAATCCGCGAGCACGACGCCGGCCCCGGCGACCGCGCGCCCGCCGTTTCCTTCGCGCGTGATCTCTGTAATCTGATTCAGGCGGTCAGTCGCCAGCACGACCCCGCCGAACGGCACGCGCCCGCCGACGATTCCTGTGCCAGCGCCCGCGACCGTCACGGGCGTCCCCTCGCGCGTCGCCTGTGCCAAAACCGACGCGACCTCCGAGCTGTTTTCCGGGAAGACGACGCGCGCGGCGTGGCCGCCACGCATGTTGCTTGAGTCGGCCAGGTAAGACTGAATCTCGTCGGCGTTCGTCTTGGTAAGCATCGGCAAGGGGCTCAACTTCTTTTGCGTCTTTGCGCCTCCAGCGTGAAAAACCCAAACCATCTCACGCTGGAGGCGCAAAGACGCAAAGAAAAATAATTGGCCCGTTTTCAGAACGAGTAGCAGCTTGGATAAGAATTAAGTCATTTGCAGCTCGCGCTCACGCAGGTACTTGATGCGGTCGCGCAGCTCGGCGGCGCGCTCGAACTCGAAGCGCCTGGCGGCCTCGCGCATCTCGGCCTCCATGCGGAGGATGGTCGCGTCTATGTTCTCGCGCGTGTACTCCTCATACTCGTCCAGGTTGAGCGGCACCTTGAAGTAGTCCGCCTCGTAGGCGGTCACGAGCGTGGCCTCGACTGGCTTGATGATGGTCTTCGGCGTGATGCCGTGCTCCTGGTTGTACGCCTCCTGGATCGTGCGGCGGCGCGTCGTCTCGCCAATCGCGCGGCGCATGGAGTCCGTGATCTTGTCCGCGTAGAGAATCGCCTTGCCCGCACTGTTGCGCGCCGCGCGCCCGATGGTCTGAATCAGCGAGCGGTCCGAGCGCAGGAAGCCTTCCTTGTCCGCGTCGAGGATGGCGACGAGCGAGACTTCGGGCAGGTCCAACCCTTCGCGCAAGAGGTTGATGCCGACTAAAACGTCGAACTCGCCGCGGCGCAGGTCGCGGAGGATTTTGATGCGTTCGAGCGTCTCGATGTCCGAGTGCAGGTAGCGGACTTTCACGCCGACCTCCGCGAAGTACTCCGTCAAGTCCTCGGACATCTTCTTCGTCAGCGTCGTCACGAGCACGCGCTCGTTGCGCTCGGCGCGCACGCGGCACTCTTCCAAAAGGTCATCAATCTGCCCCTTGACGGGGCGCACCTCGACCTCGGGGTCCATCAAGCCCGTCGGGCGGATAATCTGCTCGACGACTTCGCCGCCCGCCTTCGTCAGCTCGTAAGGACCGGGCGTGGCCGAGACGTAGATGGTCTGTCCGATGCGCGCCTCGAACTCCTCGAAGTTCAGCGGGCGGTTGTCCATCGCGGAGGGGAGGCGGAAGCCGTACTCGACGAGCGTGCGCTTGCGGGACTGATCGCCCTTGAACATGCCGCCGATTTGCGGGACGGTCTGGTGCGACTCGTCTATGACCATGATGGTGTCGCGCGGCAGGTAGTGCAGGAGCGTCGGCGGCGGCTGGCCCGGCGATTTCCCCGTCAGGTGGCGCGAGTAGTTCTCTATGCCGCGGCAGAAGCCCATCTCCTTGATCATCTCAAGGTCGTACATCGTGCGCTGGTGCAGGCGTTGCGCCTCGACGAGCTTGCCCTCCTGGATGAGCTTAGGCTCCCACCAGTCCAGCTCCTCGCGGATGGTCTTGATGGCGCGCTTGACGGTCGGCTTGGACATCACGTAGTGCGACTTGGGGTAGATGGGCAGGCGCTGTGTGTGCTGGTGCAGGACTTCGCCGAGCAGCGGGTCTATGGTCGAGACGGAGTCGATCTCGTCGCCCCAGAGTTCTATCCGGTAAGCCTGGTCCTGGTAGCTCGGGTAAACCTCCACCACGTCGCCGCGCACGCGGAAACTCCCGCGGTCGAACTCTATGTCGGAGCGTTCGTACTGCAACTCGACCAGCTTTTGAAGCAGCGCCTCGCGCGCCATCTTCATCCCCGGCTCGACGAACAGCAGCATCCCGTAGTAAGCGTCCGGGTCGCCCAGGCCGTAGATGCAGGAGACCGAGGCGACGACGATCACGTCGCGCCGCTCGAACAGCGCGCGCGTCGCAGACATCCGCAGCCTATCAATCTCGTCGTTGATCGTCGCCTCCTTCTCGATGTACGTGTCGGAGGCCGGGACGTAAGCCTCCGGCTGGTAGTAATCGTAATAGGAGACGAAATACTCGACCGCGTTCTCGGGGAAGAACGACTTGAACTCCTGATAAAGCTGCGCCGCCAGCGTCTTGTTGTGTGCCAGAACCAGGGTGGGGCGCTGCGTCCGCTGGATGACCGACGCGACCGAGAAAGTCTTCCCGGACCCCGTAATCCCGAGCAGCACCTGGTCCTTGACGCCCTCGTCCAACCCCCTGACAAGCGCGTCAATCGCCTGCTGCTGATCCCCCTGCGGCGTGTACTCTGAACGTAAATTGAATCCCATAACAAGCAAATGGCCGATGAAAAGTTAGAGCCTAGATTCTAACTTTTCACCCGCCACTTGTCACTCGTCGTCGTCCGCGGCAGGCGCGCGCGCCTCGCGTCTCAGGCCGCGGCCGGCACTTGATACAAATACTTCTGAAAGCTCGTGAAGACGTGGCCGATCTCTTCGGGCCGGCCTAAATCGGCCACGGCGTCGGTGATGGAGTTGTGGTACTTAAGCCGGAGCAGCGGCGGCAGCTTTCCCTGGTCGAGTTCTTCCACGCCGACGCTGACGTAGTGCGAGAGCACGAAGTCCAAGAAGACTTGCTGCTTGCTGTTGAAGTGTGTGCTGATGTCCACCTTCGCCTTTGCCGCGCGCTCCTCGCGGCTGAGCGGGGGCAGGGCGTAAGCGACGTGAGCCAGCACGTCGAAGAGGTCGCTCTTCTCGGCGTCAACGATCCTCTGCATCTCCGCCATCTGCTCTTTGCCGAAGCCTTTCTCCGCCAGCCCCTGTAGGAGTTTGGCCCGCGTGTCGGGGGCGCTCCAGAGGGCGCGCAATTCCGCCTCGTCCTTGAAAAACTCGGGCAGCTTGCCGAAGAGCATCTCGACGAAGTCCTGGGCGGACATGGGCGTGCCGTCCGGGTGCCAGTAGCTCGTGACCATCGTGTGCTGAATGGTGCGCTCCTTGCCGTCGGCGAGTCGCACCCTGATTTTCTGCCGCGCCGGCCGTGGCTCATCGGGCCGCGGCGGACGAACGGGCGGGAGCGGCGGCGGCCCCGGCTCGGGCTCAAGCGGCTCGCCGTCCCACTCCGGGTCGCTGAAGTGTTGGTGGGCCTTCACGAAGTCGTAAATCGTGAAGTAGTCCTTGCCCTCGAAGAGCCGCGTGCCACGCCCGATGATCTGTTTGAACTCGATCATCGAATTGATGGGGCGCATCAGGACGATGTTGCGAACGTTGCGCGCGTCAACGCCGGTCGAGAGTTTTTGCGAGGTCGTGAGAATCGTCGGCGTGCGTTTCTCGTTATCCTGAAAGTCGCGCAAGTGCTGCTCGCCGAGTTCGCCGTCATTGGCCGTGACGCGCTGGCAGTAGTTCGGGTCGCGGCTCGTCTTCATCTGGTTGACGAGGTCGCGCACCAGAAGCGCGTGCTCCTGCTTGGCGCAGAAGACGAGCGTCTTCTCGTCCTGGTCGATCTGCTCCATGAAGATTTTGACGCGGTGCGCCTCGCGCTCGCTGATCTCGATGATGCGGTTGAAGTCGTTTTCGGTGTAGCGCCTGCCGCTCTCGACATCGCCGGCGATTAGTTGGTCGTCGGGCGTGTAGACGTATTCGTCGAGCGTGGTGGAAATCTGCTTCAGCTTGAAGGGCGTGAGGAAGCCGTCGTTAATGCCTTCCTTGAGCGAATAGACGTACACGGGCTCGCCGAAGTAAGAGTAGGTGTCAACGTTCTCTGAGCGCCTGGGCGTGGCCGTGAGGCCGAGTTGGACGGCGGGGGCGAAGTAATCGAGGATGCCGCGCCAGGTGCTCTCGTCGCTCGCGCCGCCGCGGTGGCACTCGTCTATGACGATGAAGTCGAAGAAGTCCGGCGGGTACTCGCCGAAATACGGCGTCTCGCCCGGCCCGCTCAGGAAGGTCTGGAAGATGGAGAAGAAGAGGCTGCCGTTCTTGGGCACCTTGCCTTTCTTGCGTATGTCTCCGGGCTCGATGCGGACGAGCGCGTCTTCGGGGAAGGCGGCGAAGGCATTGTAGGCTTGGTCGGCGAGGATGTTGCGGTCGGCGAGGAAGAGGATGCGCGGGCGGCGCGCGGGCTCGCGGCTCAAGTTCCAGCGGCTGTGGAAGAGTTTCCAGGCGAGTTGAAAAGCGATGAAGGTCTTGCCCGTGCCGGTGGCGAGCGTGAGCAAGATGCGCTGGCGCTCGTCGGCAACGGCTTCGAGCACGCGCTCGATGGCAATGTCCTGATAGTAGCGCGGCTGGAAGCGGCCGCCGCCATCCTCGAAGGGCACGGCGGCGAAGCGGTCGCGCCAGTCGTTCGGCTCGGCGAAGGTCAGCGCCCAGAGTTCGTCCGGCGTCGGGTAGCGCGCGGCCACGCCTTCCCTGCCGGTCAGCATGTCCACCTGATAGACGCCCCGCCCGTTGGTCGAGTAGGCAAAGCGGACCTTCAGCTTGCCCGCGTAGTTCTTCGCCTGCCCGACGCCTTCCGTGAGCGGCTTGCCCCGCGCCTTCGCCTCGATGACGCCCAGCATGTGGTTGCGATAGACGAGCACGTAATCCGCGGTGAGAGCCTTGCCGCGCCGCCCGTAACCTTTGAGGCGGCCGAGCGTGACAGGATACTCCCGCCGCACGCGGCTCCCCTCGACCACGCCCCAGCCCGCCGCCGCCAGCGCGGGGTCAATGTGCTCGGCCCTGGTCTCGGCTTCGTTCATGGCGTCGCCTCAGAGTTCACCGCTGAAGGCTTGATGTAGCAGAGACTTCTTCAATTCGTCAAACGCCGCGAGCTTTCGCCGGTAGATGGATTCGAGGCGTTGGGTTTCTTCGCGGAGCAAAGAAAGTCTATCAGCAATCCGCTTCTGTTTAAGAAGAGATGGCACAGGGATGGGCATCGTTCTGAGGTCTGTAATTGACAGGTTAGGCTGCATAAGCGTGTTCACTCGCTGCTTCACGTAATCAACCACGTCTTTAGTCGAGAGATAAGCGAAAAGGAAAGGCCCAGTTATAAGATTCGGGTTCGGTAGTATAGAAGCGACTCGCTGATTCAGAAGCGCCCCGTCATATTCATCGGGCACGATTGCAACCTTTAGTCCTCCGGAAATAATAGTTCGGGTCAAAGCTAGAACAATACTCCCTTTCGCCGCCGACACTGTCGCATATTTCACTGCAAATTTAGCAGGGAGGTAGTTGTCTGATTCAGAGATGAATTCTCTGATTCCGACATTGGTAATTTTGATGCACTTTGCGCCTTCCCTGGATGAAAAGTCTGTGCTCTTAAATGCGTAGCCGTTTAGAATACCAGCCACTGTTTCGAGGGGCTTCTTCACCCACTCGCTTCCACGCTCATTGAAGACAGCTTGCAGATGACTTTCAAACAGAGCGCGGGCGTTTTGGAGATTCCTTTCGGCGTTGGCTTTGGCGGTGGCGATGCCGTCAAACGCTTCGTTAAGGATACTGACAATGCGCTGTTGTTTGTGGACTGGCAGGACAGGAATCAGAATCTGACCTAGTTTACTCCTGCTGATTCGCTTCCTTGTTGTGCCGGTAGTCTCGGCATCTACCGCATTCAAATAGTCGCGCGATTGAGTGTAGAAGTTGAAGAACTCAGGAATTACATGCTTCGGGTTGAAGCGAACAATCGTGCAATCTACGGCCGTGATCATTCGCTCGCCGGTGTCAGGTAGAATGCAACTACGGCCGACAGGATCAGGTAATCGAGAAATCAGGCAATCGCCCTCAAAGATTTCAGTGCAGCGTAGATGCTTGAACGTCGCCTCAGAAACGTAGCGGGCTTTCTCGCCCCGATCTTTGAAGACACCTTCTCCAATATTTCCTGTTTGAATGAGGCGCACGCCATTCGGCGATTGATCTTTGCTTTCAATCCAGTCACCGTCAGTGAACACCTCGCAAGCATCCGCCAGCAACATGACTGGCCGTCCCTTCTTCATATCAATCCCCGAATCATTTGCAACACTTCTGCGCTCTCGGCGTCGAGCGCGGCGATTTCGTCCATGATGTCTTGCGGCCGGCGGTGCGTTACTTCCTCTCCCCCGTTCGGGTTCTTGACGGAGAGGTCGAAGGTCTTCGGGTCAATATTCTTAACGTCCATGCTCCAGGACTTCGGCGAGTCGGCGGAGGTCTTTTGCAGGGCGACGAACTCTTCGAGGTCTGCGTCGTTGAGCGGGTTGGTCTTGCCGAGGTTGCGGCCGGGGTCGAGTTGGTAGTACCAGACCCGGCGCGTCGGATTGCCCTTCTCGAAGATAAGCACGACGGTCTTGACGCCCGCGCCCTGAAACACGCCTGACGGGCAGTCGAGCACCGTGTGCAGGTTGCAACTCTCAAGCAGCATCTTCCTCAGACTCACTGAGGCGTTGTCCGTGTTCGAGAGGAAAGTGTTCTTGATGACCACGCCGCCGCGCCCGCCCGCCTTCAGCATCTTGATGAAGTGCTGTAGGAAGAGGAACGCCGTCTCGCCCGTGCGGATGGGAAAGTTCTGCTGCACCTCCCGGCGCTCCTTGCCGCCGAAGGGCGGGTTCGCCAGCACCACGTCGAAGCGGTCCTTGTCCTGTATGTCGGCGAGGTTCTCCGTCAGCGTGTTCGTGTGCAGGATGTTCGGCGCTTCAATCCCGTGCAGGATCATGTTCATGATCGCGATGACGTAGGCCAGCGACTTCTTCTCCTTCCCGTAGAAGGTGCGCGCCTGTAGCTTCTCGAACTCCTTGACGGTCAGCCCAGGCTTGCCCTTCATGAAGTCGTAAGACTCGCAGAGGAAGCCCGCCGAGCCGCACGCGCCGTCGTAAACGCGCTCGCCGATGCGCGGCCGGACCACTTGCACGATGGCGCGGATCAGCGGCCGCGGCGTGTAATACTCGCCGCCGTTGCGCCCCGCGTTCCCCATGTTCTTGATCTTCGCCTCGTAGAGGTGCGACAGCTCGTGCTTCTCGGTCTGCGAGCGGAAGCGCAGCTCGTCTATGTGGTCAATGATCTCGCGCAGGTTGTAGCCGCTGGAAATCTTGTTCTTAATCTCGCCGAAGATTTCCCCGACCTTATATTCGATGGTGTTCGGCCCCGTCGCCTTCTGCTTGAAGCCGTGCAGGTAGGGGAAGAGTTTGAGGTTCACGAAGTCGCGCAGGTCGTCGCCCGTCATGGCGGCGTTGTGGTCCAGCCTGCCGTCCCTGCCCTTCGGCGCGGCCCAGCTTTCCCAGCGGTAAGGCTTGTCCAGGATGAAGGCATATTTCCTCCCGTTCAACTCCGCCTCCATTGCCCTGTCCTGCTCCAAGCCGTCCAGGTATTTCAGGAAGAGGAGCCACGAGGTCTGCTCCGTGTAGTCCAGCTCGGTCGTGCAGCCGGCCTCTTTCCTTAAAACGTCGTCTATGTTTTTGAAAGCCTGTTCGAACACTAAAACAATCCTTTATGAATTATTCTCTACGCGGCCGCCTCGGATGCGGCCCGCGGCGCGCTCGCTGTCGAATCTCGGCCAGGAGATGCTGTGTTTGCAGGTCTCGCAGGCGAGGCCGTTTTCGAGGTCGTAGTGGGCGTCCGTATTGTGCCAGAGTTTGAGGCCGGCGGGGAGGTCGAAGGCTTCGCGGGCCTGCGCGAGCGTCGGGCCTTTGTCGAGGATGACGGCGAGGGCGCAGTCAGACCACGCGTCCTCGTCCGTGCGGGTGACGGTTGCGCCCTGCTCTGTGAGCTTCCGCAGGAAGGGTCGTAGATGAGGACAAACGTCAGCGACCGCGTCTGTCATAACGAGTCAATTCCTTTGCGACTTTGCGCCTCCAGCGTGAAACTTAATCTCACGCTGGAGGCGCAAAGTCGCGAAGAACGGGTTTTGAAAGACTCTCTTAACTAATGGCCCAAACTTCTACGCAGCGGTCGGAGACTGGCTGCTGATCTGGTAAATCGCTTCCATGACGGCCGAGCGGACTTCGGTCGGGAGCGAGCCGCGAACCGCCAGGCGGCGGAAGGCGGGGAGGATTTCCTGCTGGCCGCTGAGCGCCAGGAGCTTGACGACCGCGAGGCGAACCTCGTTGTTCGGGTGCTCCTCAATGGCGCGCATCAGCGGCTGCACTTCGCCGGCCTTAGACATCAGGAAGAGCAGCGAGAAGGCGTCGTAGGTCCGCTCGCGGCTCTCGCCCATTAGCTGGCCGATGGCTTCGCTGGCGAGGCCGGACG
Source organism: Pyrinomonadaceae bacterium (assembly GCA_036403435.1). Taxonomy (GTDB): domain Bacteria; phylum Acidobacteriota; class Blastocatellia; order Pyrinomonadales; family Pyrinomonadaceae; genus QHXM01. The sequence goes on along the minus strand of DASWQY010000168.1, from coordinate 12,776 downwards.
AAGCTAACGCAGCGCCGATCTTGCGGCGGCGCTCGGGCGGCGACTCGCGAAGCGCCCGCGTGAAGGTCGCGGCGCGGTCGGTGTTGAAGTTGAAGAGCGAGCGGGCGGCCGCGTTCCTGACTTCGACCGAGGGGTCGTCGAAGGCCGCGTTGATTTCGCGGAACGAGTCGTCGCCGCCGACGCGCGCGAGGTCCGTGACGGCGGCCGCGCGCTCGGCTGCCTCTTCAGAGCTGAGGCGGCGGAGGATTGCGCCGGGCACGGACGAGAACTCGTCAAACTCCGCGATGCCCTTCTCCGTAACGGCGCGGTCAAGCTCTTTGCTGATGGGCGTGTGCTCTTCGACGGCCGCTACGTCTTGCAGCTCAAGCTGTCTCACTTCGTGGATGCCCGCGTCGGCGACCGCGAGAGCGGGCTCGACCTCTTCCTCGGGCGAGGTCAAGCTCTCGCGCACGTCAACGTCAACCCACTCGACGGCGGGCGTCGCCTCCTCGACGTGCTCCAACTCGACGGGCGAGACGGCCTCCGCGTTGAGCGCCGCCGCGGCCTCCTCGGCCGCGAGACGCCGCGCCTCTTCCTCGACCTGAATCCTGGCGGCCTCTTCCTCTGCGGCAAGGCGCGCTTCCTCTGCGGCGGCAAGCCTCGCTTCCTCTTCCGCGGCTTGTTGTTTAGCTTCTTCCTCCGCGTGGAGCCTCGCCTCCTCTTCGGCGCGCAGTCTCGCTTCTTCCTCGGCTCGAAGACGCTCTTCCTCTGCGCGGCGGCGTTCCTCTTCCAACGCGCGCTGCCGTGCTTCCTCTTCAGCGCGCCGGGCCTCTTCGGCAGCGAGCCGCGCTTCCTCTTCGGCACGCAGGCGCGCGGCCTGTTCCTCCGCACGAATGCGTGCGGCTTCGGCGGCGGCGCGCTGGCGCTCCTCTTCTTCCAGGCGAAGTCGTTCTTCTTCCGCCCGACGCGCTTCCTCTTCGGCCCGGAGCCGCGCTTCTTCCTCGGCGCGCAGGCGCGCGGCCTCTTCTTCGGCCTTGCGACGGGCTTCCGCCTCGGCGGCGAGCCGGGCCTCTTCCTCCGCCTGACGTTGCGCCTCGGCCGCGGCCGCGAGTCGCGTTTCCTCTTCAGCCTTCAGCCGCGCTTCCTCTGCGGCGCGCAGACGTGCCGCTTCCTCTTCCGCTTTCCGTCTCGCCTCATCCTCGGCAGCCTGACGGCGTGCTTCCTCTTCGGCGGCGAGTCGCGCTTCCTCCTCCGCGCGCAGTCTGGCCTCTTCTTCAGCACGCAGGCGGGTAGCCTCTTCCTCTGCTTTCAGCCGCGCGGCCTCTGCGGCGCGGCGCGCTTCCTCTGCGGCGCGCTGTCTTTCTTCTTCTTCCAGGCGGAGCCGCTCGGCTTCCTCTTCGGCCTGACGCTTGGCCTCGGCCTCGGCGGCGAGTCGCGCCTCTTCTTCGGCGGCAAGCCTCGCTTCTTCCGCGGCCTGTTGTTTAGCTTCTTCCTCGGCGCGGAGTCTTGCTTCCTCTTCCTCCGCCTGGCGTTTGGCCTCGGCCTCGGCGGCCAGCCGCTCTTCTTCGGCTTTGCGTTGGGCCTCTGCTTCTACGCGCGCGCGTTCGTCCTCTTCGGCGCGAAGGCGGGCGGCCTCTTCCTCTGCCTCCAGGCGCGCGGCCTCTTCGGCCTGTGTGTCAACCTCTTCGACGGCGGGCGCGGTGGCGGCGACTAGCAACGGGGCGGCCTCAGTCGCGGAAACGTCGAAGAGGGCCGCGGCGGGATGTTCGGTTTCGGCCGCGGGCGCTTCGATTTCGACGGCGGGCGCTTCGGCTTCGAGCGTGGGAGTTTCAGCCTCAAGCGTCGGCGTTTCCTCTGCGGCTGTGACGACCCCCGCGGGCGCTTCGGCCTCAGTAACAACAGGCGGCTCTTCCACCGCGGCGCTGGCCTCTATGGCGCGCTCGATCAGGGTGCCTGGGACTTTGCGGTCGCGCTCGCGCCTGAGCAACTGCCGGAGCGGTTCGATAGCTTCCGGGTCTCTGAGTTCGGCCAGCGACTCTACGGCCGCGCGGCGCACCTCGGGCGCGCTGTCGTCGAGCGCGGCGACGAGGTGCGGCGTGACGGACTTGTCCTGCACGTAACCCAACGAGCGCGCGGCGGAGGCGCGCTCGGCGGGCGCTTCGGCCGTACGCAGGTTGCGCGTCGCCTCTATCAGGTAGTCGTGCTTGATGAAGGCGGCGCGAGCGCGCGTGCGCTGCTCCGCGTTGCGCGAGGCCAGAGCGGCGAGCAGCCCGGCCGCGATCAACTGGCGCGTGCCCTGGTCCGCTGAGCCTACGACCTCGTCGTCGTAGTTCTCGCCCGCCAGCAGGTTCTTGACTTCCGCGTCGGCGCGCTCTACGTCAACCGCCGAGGCTGCTTCGGCCGCGGGGGCAAGCTTCTCTTCCTCTTCGACGGCCTCGGCCGCGCTCCCGACGACGACCGCCTTCGTGCCGACCGCGAGCGGCTTGGCCTTCGGCGCTTTCGAATCGTGATACAAGGAGTCCGCGACGGAGACCACGGGCGCGGCGTCGGCCTCGTCCAGCTCCGCCGGGGCCGTGCGCGCGGCGCGGCGCTCTTTCCAACCGGGCCTGCGCTTGTCCGGGGTGGCGGCCCCCTTCCCGTCGCGCTGCGCGCGCGAGCGTGCGGCGACGATGAGCACCAGACTTAGCAGCACCGCCGCCGTGATCAGGATGATGAGCCAGTTCTGCTTGAGCACCGTGGCGAGCGTCGCGGGGCTCGCCGCGGCGGGCGCTGTGGTTGTAGTAGACGACTCAGTGGTCAGGGCGGGTTGCTGGGCCTGCGCGAGCTGCTCCGCGGACGGCGTGGCAGAGGGACTGACTTCGGGGCCCAGCGACGGCGATGCGGCCACTTCCGGCGTAGGCGTGTAGACGACGGCCGGAGGCGTTGGGCCTGCGGTCGCGGCCGAGTTGGCCGTTTGCGTTGTGCCAGTTTGCGAACCGCCGGTGGTCACAGTGTTCGCGCTGCCGGCGGTCGCTGTTTGCGGCGTCGGGCCGGCCGTCGGCTGCGGCGCGGGCGTCGGCGTAGCCTTCGCCACCGCGGGCGTCGGCGTGGCCGCGGGCGTGCGGGCGTTGCCGCCCGGAGTCGTCAATTCAACGTCGAGGCGGTTGAACCTTTGCTGGACGCGCGCGTTCGTCCCAGGCTGTAGCTTGAAGGAGAGGACGGCGTCGTTGCCGCGGCGCGAGACCTGCACGTCCTCGAAGCCCTTGCCCCGCAGGCCGCCGGCCGCGCGCGGCGCGTTCGCCTCCGGGATGACGACGTAGTAGCGGTCGCCGCTACGGTAGGCAGAGTAGTCGTTGAGCGGCGCGTCGGAAGTGATTGTGATGCGCGAGCCGTCGGCGGTGTCGCCGCTCCTGAGTGTGCCAATTACCTTCTTCTGCGGCGCGGCTTGCCCGGCCTGCGTGTTTGCGTTGGCAGTAGTCTGCTGCCGCGGCGCGGGCGTGCGCCTACGACGCTGCGCGCTCACGTCCACGACGCCCGCGACCAGGACGAACGCCAGGACCGCGAGGGCGGGAAGACTCAATTTTTCAGACCGGAGGGGTAAGAGGGGCATCGTGTACATCGGCAGATTTCCAATCAGAAAGAGCGGGATTTACCGTGCCGCATTATGCTACGCCAAAGCGTCCAAGTCCAGAGGTTTAAGAGCAGAGGTCAGAGGCTAGTGGTTAGAGGTCAGGAAGAAGCTGATTAACTGACCTCTGACCTCTAGTCTAACTGTTGACCTCTGCTACTTGATCCATCTTGTAGACCACTTCCATCAGGGCCGAGCGCACTTTCTCCGGCATCCCGTCGCGCACGGCGAGGAGGCGCAGCTCCGTGGCGATTTCCGGCTGGCCCGTCGTGCCGAGCAGGCGGATCAGCGAGAGGCGCACGTTGACTTCGCCGTGCTCCGCGATGGCCGCGAGCATCGGCTCGATCTCGCCCGCCTTCGCCAGGAGCGAGAGCAGCGAGAACGACTCGTAAGCGAGGCGGCGGTCTTCGCTGATCATGCGGTCAATCGCCTGGGCCACCATGCCCGCCTTGATGCACGCCTCGGCCACGCGGCGCAGGGTCTCTTCGTCCGCGGTCTCTATCAGCCGGACGTAGCCTTCGGCGCGGTCGAAGCTCATCCGCGAGAGCGAGCGCGCGGCGGCCGCGCGCACCTCGCGCGCCTCGTCCGCGAACGCCATCAGGATCGGCGCGAAGATCGACCCGTGCTCGATCTCGCCGAGGCTCGTCACGGCCGCCGAGCGGACGGCCGACTCCGGGTCGTTCGCGGCTATCGCGGCCAAAGCCTCGACGGAGCGTTGGACCGGAAATTGCGCGAGGCGACGCGCCGCGGCGGCGCGCGCTTCCACGTCCGCCTCGCTCAGACGCGCCAGGGCCTCCGACAACTCCTCGTCCTCGAACCACTCGGGCAGCGCCTCGACCGCCGCGGCCGCGTCCAGGTGCGTGATCTCGCCCGAGGCGGCGAAGTCGTCCAGGTCGCCCACGTCCAGGAGCGGGACGCTCGGGAAGGACGCGTCCAGGAAATCGAAGCACTCTATCGTGCAGGCGCTGAGCGCCTTGCTGACGAGCCCGGCGGGCATCTCCGGGTGACGCCGCGCCATGTCCAGGAGCGCGCCGATGGCCGAAGGCATCTTTAAAGCGCCGAGGCTCGTCACGGCTTCCGTGCGCACGATTGTCTCGGCGTCGTAAAGGGCTTCGAGCAGGAAAGGCAGCGACGACTGAGCACTGATCTCGCCGAGCACGCGCGCGGACGAGGCGCGGTCGTAAGCGTCGTGCGAGAGCAGCAGGGACGCGCACTGGCGCGCGACGAAGCCATATTCTTCGAGCGCCTGGCGCGCGCGCCGGCGTCCATCCTCGCCCGACTCGGGCGCGCTCATGGCCTTGATTAAAGAGGTCTCCAGAGCGCGGCGGTCGTCGGGCGCGCGCGACGAGAGCACGTCCAGGCGGTGAGCCTGGCCGAGCACGAGTTTGCCGACTTCCTGGTCCACGCGGTAAGCGCCGTAGAGCGCGGGCGCGACCGGCGCGCTCGCCGGACGCCTCTCCAAAGTTTCTTCACTGCCCGACTCTAAATCATGCTTCGCGGCGTCGCCGGACCTGGCTAGGGCGGTATCGCTCTGCCGGCGCGAGCGCCTGCGGCGCTCCTTCTTCGGCCGCTGCTCGATGACGGCCAGCTCTTCTGTGACGGCAGCTTCGACGGCCGCCTCCTGCTGCTTCCCTTCCTTCTCTTCGGCGACTTCCTCTCGGTTCTGATATTTGCGCGCGAGCACGAGCGAGGCTCCGCCGATGAGGAGCAGAATGATGACGCCCGGCAGCGAGAAGACGTAGGAGAGGAAGCCGCCCGACTGCTCGTTCGAGACCGAAGTCGCGGACGGTGACGCGCTCTCCTGCGCGACGGGCTGCGCGCCCGGCGGGACGATTCCGGGGTCCGTGGGCGGCACGAGCTGCGCGGGCGCAGCCTGGGGCGAAGCCTGTTGCAGCGGCGAGGCGAGCGGGGAGGCCATCGGCATAGGCGTCCCATACGGGTAGCCGTTTGCGGTCTGGCCCATTTGCGCGGGCGGCTGCCCGTAAGGCTGCCCCTGCGGCGGGTAGGAATGAACCGGCGGCGCTTCGGCTAAGGGGCGGCGGTCGCGCGCGGGCGGCTCGTAATCCGTGGGCGCGCTCTCCTCCGCGCGCGCAGAACTGGCGGGCGGGGCGGCGAGCTGCGCCTCTCCTTTGGACGTGTCGAGGCCGCCGCGGATGACCAGGTTGAGCCTGTCGGACTGCGGGTCAACTGTGACGCCCGCGCCCTGCTTGACGGCCACGACGACTTCGAGCGACTTGCCCAGGTTGCGCACGGTCACACCACGGGGCAGCCCCTTGAGCGCGCCGGGGCTCGCGCCCGGCAGACTCATGTGAAAGCCCTCTTCGTCCTGCCACGTCTGCGTGCGCGTCAGCGGCGCGTCGGCCGAGACAGAGACGACGGTCGCTCCGCCCGACTGGCTCGCGGTGACGCCCGTGACCGTGTAAGGCGCGTCCTTCCTCTTCTGCGCGAACGGCGAAAGCGTAGGCACGAGCGCGACGCCCGCGAGCAGGAACGCTACCGTGAGCTTGCGCGCGGACAGTGTCAGGCCGTGGCGGCCGGTCGCGCCGTTCTTCGGGTTGTTGGCAGACAAAGCTATCTTCATGGTCATACTTTCAGGAACAGGCAAGTCTGATTGCCCGCGAAGGGGAAGCGGGGCACGCCTGGGAATGTTTGGCGCTTGGTCGCCCGCGTCGGTGTGATTAACCTTTGGTGTCAACGGGCGCGCGCCCTTTGCTCGGGCGAAGCGTCCCCGCGATGAGGAGGGAAACCCTTCCTTGCTCTACTCGGCGGCTACTCGTCGCAGAACTTGTAGCCTATGCCCCAGACGGTCAAGACCATCTGCGGGTTCTCCGGGTTGTCTTCGATCTTGGCACGCAGGCGGTTGATGTGCGAATCAATCGTCCGGTCGTAGCCCTCGTAAGAGTAGTCCCAGATTTTTTCCAGAAGATATTTTCTGGGGAAGACGCGGCCCGGATTGGAGGCGAACAATCTGAGGAGGTCGAACTCCTTGGGCGTCAGCTCCACCTGACGTTCGCCGACCATCACCTCGCGCTTGGTCGGGTCAATGCGCAGCTTCCCGCGCGTGATCGGCGCTTCCTCGCTCACGCCGTCGCGGCCTGGGCCCGTCCGCACGCGGCGCAGGACGGACTTGATGCGGGCTTCGAGTTCGCGCAGCGAGAAGGGCTTGGTGATGTAATCGTCCGCGCCCATCTCCAGACCCAACACTTTATCAACCACGTCGTCTTTGGCCGTGAGCATCAGGATCGGGATGTAAGGGACCTTCTCCCTGAGTTCGCGGCAGACGGCCAGTCCGTCCATCTTCGGCAGCATCAGGTCCAGGACGACGGCGTCCGGGTGGTCCTGCAAGGCGGTCTGCACGCCGGCCAACCCGTCCGAGGCCGTCTTGACGTTGTAGCCCGCGCGCGAAAAATACTCGCCGATGGCGGTCGAGATGTTCTCGTCGTCTTCGACGACCAGCAGGGTCGGCTTGCGCTCGCTCGCTGCGGGCGCAGCACCATCTTCCCTGTTCTCCGGTCTCCCTTTGTCGGCGGTTGTTGTCGGCATCGGTGATTTCGTCAAAGAATGGCGATTCTGGACGCTGGAGCGGAGAGCGCCGGTGGCGTGGCGCGCCTCAGACCTTGTGACTATAGCAGGTAAACGCCCGCATACTCAAGCATTAAGTTCCCGAGGCGGGACGCGGGGGCGCGGCGAAGAAAAGCAACCGCCTTTATCGCCGCGTCCCCGCGTCCCCGCGTCTCGTTCACTGCCCGGCGGGTTTCTGCGCCTCCGGCTTGAGGGCCTGTTGGAGGCGCTGCTGGAATTGCCTGATAAAGCCCTGAATCTGCTGGCTGTTGACCTTTTTGATGGCCTGCTCGATGACCTCTATGCCGCGCGGGTCGCCGAGCTTGACGAGTGCCTCGCCGGCGGCGTTGCCGATGGGGAAGTTGAGCGTGTCAACGCTTTGCATGAACGCCTCGGAGACGAGCGGGAAAGTGCGCGGGTCGTCGCGCCCGACCGCAGCGAGCAGCGTGATGGCGGCCGCGCGCACCTGCGGGTCGTTGCCGCCCGCCGTGTACCGGAACCCCAATTCAAGCGCGCGCTTGTCGCCCAGGGCGGCCAGCCCCTGGAGCGCGCTCGCGCGTACCTGATCGCGCCAGGACGGCGCGTCAATCAACTTCACCAGCGCGTCGTAAGCCTGCGGCGATTTGGTCTCGCCGAGCGCGCTCGCGGACGCGCGGACGACGCCGTAGCTCTGGTCGTTCAAGTGCGCGAGGTAAACGCCCGCCAAGCTATCGTCCTTACTCTTCGCCAGCGCGCCCACGGCGCTCGCGCGCACGCGCGCGTCCGCGTCGTTCGTCGCGTCGCGCAGAACTGTCCGGGCCGCGTCCGCGTTCTGGCCGCCGAGCGCCGCCACCAACTCGGAGCGCACGCCCCAGAACTTTTCGCCGCCCACTGCCGCGGCAATCGCCGTCACGATCCTCTGCTTCTCGTCGGCGGCGGTCTCCTTTGCGTCCAGGCGTGCCTTCAATTGGTTGAGCGCCCAGACGCGGCCCGTCACGTCATCATCCCCCGTCAACTGGTAAGCCAGCTCGCTCGTCGGCTTATTGAAGGTGACTTCCTTGATAATCGTGCTGCCGTAATCGAAGTGCACGAGCTGCGGCTCGGCGTCCACGGCGAAGGTGAAAGTCTGCTCCTCCTTCGGCTCGACCACGATGCGCTCGATGCGACGATTCCCGCCTCCCTCGATCTCTATTTCGAGCGGCGCGCGGAAGAAGGCCGCCTGCGGGTAGTCGGAGTTCGGGTCGGGCTTCTGCTCCTGCCGGACCTTGAGCGTGAGCTGTTTGGTCTGCGCGTCGTAGCTCCGCGTCACGTTGAAGACGGGGTGGCCCATTTTGTAGAGCCACTGGTCGAAGAACCAGTCCATCGGCTTGCCGGTCGTCTCCTCGATGGCGATGCGGAACTGCTCGGTCTCGACGGGCTGGTGCGCGTACTTCGTCAGGTAGTGATTGATCGAGCGCCACCAGTCGTCGTCGCCGAGCGCCTTGCGCAGCATGTGCAGGACCGCGCCGCCGCGCGGGTAGGCGTAGTTGTCGAAGACCGCGTCCTTGTTCGTGTAGTTGCTGGTCACGATGGGGCGGCGGTTGCCCTGCCGCCAGCTACTCATGTAGGCGTCCTGGTTGCTCTTCACGTCCTGGTAGAGGAAAGTGTCGCGGCCCAAACGGTGCTCGTCCCACATCGCCTGGAAGTAGGTGGCGAAGCTCTCGTTGAGCCAGATGTCCGACCAGGAGCGGGCGGTGACGTAGTCGCCGAACCACTGGTGTGCCAATTCGTGCGACTGCAAGCCGTCGAAGTCTCGGTCGAGCGTGGTGCGCCGGTCGTGAATCATCTGGTCGGTCTGCGTCGTCGCCGTGATGTTCTCCATCCCGCCGCCGAAGTCGCGCGTCATGGTCTGCGAGTATTTGGCGTAAGGGTATTTGAGGCCGGTCTTCTCCGAGAAGAATTGGACCATCTCGGGCAGGCGCGCGGCCGTGACTTTACCCTCCTCGACTTCGCTCGGGTAGACGTAGGTGATGACGGGTATCCCCTGGTAGCTGCCCTCCACGGCCGCGTACTCGCCGACGACGATGGAGGTCAGGTAGCTCGCGTGCGGGTCGTCCATCTTCCAGTGGAAGGTGCGCGTGCCGTCCGCGTTGCTCTTCGTCTCAAGGAGCTTGCCGTTGGAGATGACCATCAAAGGCTTCTCGACCGTGGCGATCATCTCCGTGGTCGCGAAGTCGTTCGGGTGGTCGAAGCAGGGGAACCAGAAGTGATTGTATTCGGTCTCGCCCTGCGACCAGATTTGTTTGGGCCGCTTGGGGTCGTCGGGCGTGGGCTTGATGAACGTCAGGCCGCGGCCGAAGCCGCCGATGCCCGCCCCCTTCGTGACGCCGTTCGTGTTGTAGCTGATGACGACCGTCAGCACGTCCGCCGGCTGGTAGGCGTGGTCGAGCGTGACGCGCAGCTTCTCGCGCTCCGCGTCCGGCTCGAACTTGAGCGGCGTGCCGGAGGCGAGCGTGACCGACTTGAAGCTCATGTTGGCGGCGTCGAACTCAACGGTCCTGGTGTTCGCGTTGAGCGGCGCGAGCGTGATCGTCGCCGTGCCTATCGCCTGCTCGCGCTCCCAATCGAAGCGCAGGTCGAGCTTGATGTGGCGCGTGTCGTACGTGCGCTCCGCTATGTACTGCCGCGGCGGAATCCTCGGCTGCTGCGCCTGCTGCTGCTGTTGTCGCCGGACTCGCGGCGCGGGCCGAGCCGCGGCGGGCTGCGGCCCGACGAGCGCGAAGAGAAGGAGCAGGGTGAAGGCCCGGACGGTGAGGCGGGTTGGACGTAAGCTTTGCATGGCGTTCTCCAGAAGGTGTAAAGATGTCGTCAATCAAATACGGGTTTCAGCCGCAGAGCGAGGCGGAATGAAGCGTCATTGGTTTCCTTGATTCATTCAGCGGGGTGAACTCGTCATTCCTGAAACAGGCTGCCCGGTATTTACGTTTGAATGGCTAGCATTGTTGCACATTGTTCCCCGACTCAAAAGGAGAGAACCGACATGACCCCGGAAGAGAGACGCGAACTGATTTCGACTTACGAGGCCGGCTACGGAGAAGTCGCCGGAAGCCTCGAAGGGTTCCCCGCCGGCCGCCTGACAGACCACCCGCTGCCCGGCAAGTGGAGCGCCTGCGAGATTGTCCAGCACCTCGCAGACAGCGAGATGAATTCCGCCATCCGCATCCGGCGGCTCCTGGCCGAAGACAACCCCGTCATCCTCGGCTACGACCAGGAGGACTACGCCACGCGCTTCAACTACAACGAGCGCGATTTCGCGCCGGCCCTCGACGCCCTGCGCGGCGCGCGCGCCACCACCGCGCAACTCCTCGCCCGCATGACCGACGAAGACTGGCAGCGCGCGGGCACGCACACCGAAAGCGGCCGCTACACCGCCGAAGACTGGCTCAGAATCTACGCCGCCCACGCCCACAACCACGCCGCGCAGATTCGCCGGCTAAAAGAAGTCATCAGCAATCAGTAGTCAGGGAAAGTGGTCAGTGGTCAGTGCTCGATGGTCAGTTAAGAGAAAGAATAAAGCAGCCGAGTGGGATTAACACGGCTGCTTCTTTCTTCTGTTTTTAACTGACCACCGGCCACTGACCACTGACCGCTGACTATTGTCTTGACAAAAGCCGCGGGGCGCGAGCATTATCTCGACTCGCCTGCTACGGCTAACGCTCTTCTGAATCTCTTTTGTGACGAACCCGGAATCATTATGCCGAGCCCAGCGCCAGTACTCGAAACCTCTTTCTCCGACATGCAACTGCTCCGCCGCGGCAAGGTGCGCGACGTGTACGGCGTGGACGACGACCACCTTTTGATCGTCGCCACCGACCGCATCTCGGCCTTCGACTGCATCCTGCCGACGCCCATCGCGCGCAAGGGCGAAGTCCTGACGCAGCTCTCGCGCTTCTGGTTCGAGCGGCTCAGCGACATCGTCCCCAACCATCTGTTGGCGACCGCCGTCGAGGAGATGCCCGAAGCCGTCCGCGCGCACGCAGACGACCTGCACGGGCGCTCGATGCTCGTGCGCCGCACGGAAGTCTTCCCCGTCGAGTGCGTCGTGCGCGGCTACATCACGGGCTCCGGCTGGAAGGATTACCGGCGCACGGGCGAGGTCTGCGGGCACAAATTGCCGGAGAACTTGCGCGAGTCGGAGCAACTGCCCGAGCCCATCTTTACGCCCGCGACGAAGGCCGAAGAGGGGCACGACGAAAACATCAGCGAGGCGCAGATGAGCGAGATCGTGGGCCGGGAGGCGACCGACACGCTGCGCGACATCTCGCTTAGGCTCTACAAGGAGGCGAGCGAGTACGCGCGCACGCGAGGCATCATCATCGCCGACACAAAGTTCGAGTTCGGCAGGGACAGGGACGGCAAAGTCATCCTTATTGACGAGGCGCTGACGCCGGACTCCTCCCGCTTTTGGCCCGCGGGCAGCTACGAGCCGGGCCGCTCGCAGCCATCCTTCGACAAACAGTTCGTCCGCGACTACCTCGAAACGCTCGACTGGAACAAGCAGCCGCCCGCGCCCCCGCTGCCGCCCGACATCGCCTCCGCCACCACGCAGCGTTACCTGGAGGCTTACCGTCTTCTAGCGGGAGCAGAGCTGTAGGAATTTTTGATTTGCGATTTTTTGATTTGCGATTGGGTAAGGATGAAATCTGAGTTTTGAAATCTCAAATCCTCTCCCAATCAAGCATCAAAAATCGCAAATCAAAAATTGTCATCGCCCTTCATGACTTTCTTTGACTTCGTGGTGCTCACGCTCGTCGCGTCTTCGGTGGTGGCGGGCGCTTTGCGCGGAATCGTGCGCTCGCTTCTGACGGTGGCGGCGCTGATCGTAGGGCTCGTCGTGGCCGCGCGCGGCTACGGCTTTGCGGGCGCAATCCTGAGGGGGCTGGGCCTGGTCGAAACGGACGCGGCGGCCAACGCGGGCGGCTTCATTCTGATCGTCGTCGTCGCGCTGGCCGGCGGCTTTCTGGCGGGGCGACTGGTCACGGGCGGCCTGCGTCAGGTCCGCCTCCAATGGTTCGACCGCCTGCTCGGCGGCGCGTTCGGGCTCCTGCGCGGTTGGGCCGCCTGCTCTATTCTCTACCTCGCCCTGACCGCTTTCCCAGTCCGCATCACTTCGGTCACGGAGGCGAGCACCGCCCCCGTTCTGGCCCAGGGGGCCAAGCTACTCGGCGTTTTCACTTCACAAGAGGTACGCACACGCTTTTACCACGGCTACACGGATTTAATGAATGATGATTGAGCTGCCCGCTCCGGTTCGAATCCGCTTCGGAGAAAACCCAATGCAGATGCGCGCCCGCCTCGAAGCCCTGATTGACGAGATGCTCGACGGCCAGATCATGCTCGACGAGGCCCTCGAAGAGTTCGAGAAGCTCTACATCCAGAAGGCGCTCGCGCGCCACAAGGAGCACCTCTCGCGCACGGCCGCCACGCTCGGCATCCACCGCAACACGCTCTCCAAGCGCGTCGCCGGCTACCGCACGCAGGAGCGCGCCGCCGCCTCCAACAACCACCGCCCACGCAACACGGCTGTCCGTCGCAAGCGCTAAGCTCCCGCTTCCAAATCCTTAAAAACCGACGGGTTGACAAACAATCCAGACGTGCTATATTTTTAGCA
>DASWQY010000167.1:0-2438 GCA_036403435.1 Pyrinomonadaceae bacterium | reverse complement strand
GCTGAAGCTTTCGGCGGTCTTGTCGTACCGCGTGGCGATGGAGCGGAACTCCTTGATTTTGGCGAAATGGTTCTCAATCAGGTGCCGCCAGCGATACATCTCTGTGTCATCGTCGATGATCACCTTGCGGTTCGATCTGGGCGGAATGACCGCGCCGGCGCCGCGATCGTCGAGGTCCGCCCGCAGCCAATCGGCGTCGAACGCCTTCTCGCCCAGCAAGGCCTCGAAGCTGACGCCTTCGATGAGCGGGGCAACGCCGACGGTATCATGGCGCTGCCCCGGCAGCAGGACGAAGCGGACGAGGTTGCCCAATCAGGGCAGTTTAACGCTCTATACTACAGACCATTGTAAGCCAGCGCCCGATCGATCGACAGCGCATTGCGCCACTGCTCATTCGCAACATTTTTGACCTCATTGAAGCGGAAAATGTTGAGAGCGATGCTCCGAACCCTGGCACAGATGCCTGGGTTCACGCGTATCCGACTGGCATCCTCCGCGAAGGCCCCGTCCCGGACACGATGGTTGCGGTTTTCTATTTCCCAATGGCCGCGGACCGCGGCCGCGTAGAATTCGGCCGTGCGCGCCGTTTCGTTGGTGATGTACCACGAGATGTCCTCCCGCCGATCCCATCCGCCGGTCTTCGTGTCCTTGATCCATGTCCTGCGGTATACGCGGATCGCCTTCAACGCGTATTCGTCCCATTCCGGCAAGTCGAGGGCTCCTTCCGAGTGAAACACCTGGAGGTGGCGATACTCGTCGCGATTGCGGCTGTTTTCGGACGACGTGAAGGTTTCGTCGGGCGCGATCGTCGCAGGCAATTCGTCGAGCGCGGCGAGCAGCGATGGCTGGTTGTCCTTCACCTGGACAAGGACGTGGCTGCCAACCGCGGCGGCGGCCTGGAAGGTCTTCTTCTGGCAGTGCAGGGCGTCGAAGGTGAACAGGCAACCCTCCAGATGCAGGTCCGCGATCAAAGCCTGTGCAACCGGGATCTCGTTGGTTTTGTCGTCGATTTCGACATGCGCCAAAATGATCCGGCCGTCCGTCGCGAACACGCTCAGGATCTGTGTCGCCTTCTTGTCCTTCAGGGCGTCAAAGCTGCCCCGCAGAGACTTGCCGTCGACCGCAAGCAGCGTCGAGCCATCCGCGCCGGACAATCCCGCCGCATGCAGGCGAAACGCCTGCTCCATATCGATCGGGTCGAGACCGGCCATGATGTTCCTGATCTGCGCGTAGCAGGGCGCCTTGCGCATCTTCGACGGAAAAAGCAGGCTCAACCGGCGAAAATGCGCCATGATGAACTCATGCATCTTGCGATAGGAGGTCGCCCCCGCCAGCATCGCCAGCAGGCAGAACATCAGGATCTGCGGCAGAGGATACAATTTTCCCTCCGCGCGCCGGTGGTCCCTGATGTGAGAAAAAATCTCCAGCAGCGTCGGTTGCGTCAAAGCGGGCCCTCATGAAGATGTCCGCTTCATGACGCTCACCGCTCCAGGCAACTGGCAATATAGAGCGTTACTAACCCCGCATTTCTCACACGCGATTTGAATGTTGCATCATCGCATTTAATCGCATCGCCGCATCATGCTGATGTTGCGGATGGTGTTCGATTTGCTGGATTTTGAACGCACGTTCCCCGCGCCACCCGCGGGTAGGGTTGTTGGGGAGTATGTAGCCTTGCGGTGTCTGGTTCGTGCGGCTCAGGCGCCGGCGCGGCGCAGCAGCGCATGCGCCAGGGCAAACTCATGCTGATAGGGACAGGCCGAGGCCATCGCGACATGGATCCGGCGCACGCTGATCTTTACCAGCGCGCCGATCTTCAGCAATTTCAGCCGGATGCTGCCGCAACTGGCCCGGGCGAACTGGGTGAAGGCCAGGCCAATCCGGCGCAGCGCGCAGAGCAGCACATAGGCGAAGGAAGCAAACCACAGGCGCAACTGATTGGCCCGCATGGTGGCCGCCGAGGTGCGATCCGCGAACAGGTCCAGCTGGCATTCCTTGATCCGGTTCTCCATCTCGCCACGCCCACAGTAGACCCGCTCATACAGCCGCCTGGCGTCGATCTCGGCGGCGGTCAGCGAAGTGACGATGAAGCGCGGATTGGCTTCGCCCTCGGTCCACTCGGCCTTGCCGATGACGCGGCGGACGCGGCTCCAACTGTCCAAGGTGGACCAGCGGAAGTCCTTGAAGCGGCGGGCGGGCTTGCCGGTTCTTTCCGCCGTGGCCTGCGCGGCGGCCATCTCGGTCGCGATCTCGGCTGTCAGGCGCGGATTGCGCGCCAGGCCGAAGACGTAATCCACGCGGTTGGCTTCGCACCACGCCATCAGGTCCTCGCGGCAGAAGCCGCTGTCGGCGCGCAGCAGAATGCGCACCCGCGGCCAGCGGGTACGGATCTGGCTGACAATGCGGGCCACTTCCTCCACCGCCCCGGCCGCACCATC
>DASWQY010000166.1:0-1832 GCA_036403435.1 Pyrinomonadaceae bacterium | reverse complement strand
GAGCGCTACCATTTGTTTTCGTTTAATGAGTTTCCGCAATGGCAGTCAGGCAGGCTCTGGAATCCGTCGCAGCTCTTCGAGTGAAACACCCTTGCGATATCGTCCGACGTACTCGGCTGGATCAACATCAATCCCAGCAGGGTTTCTGCGGAAGGCTTCACTTTGGTAGAAAGCCATGACCTCCGGCTCGGTGAGATAATTCGAGGCCGAGAGTTCCAGCTGGTTGTTGTCAGGGTCACAGTAGTAAAAACTAGTACCTCTGCACAGGGATTATGACACTTTGGCAGGGTCGGGGTAAGCGCGGGCCATTTTGGTGCGAGCGCGCTCGGTGGTGAACATCCAGGTGATGCGGGAGCCGGCGGCGTTGCGCTGCTGTTCCCAGGCGGCAATTTCGGAGACGAGGCAGTCGCGCGCGCCGATGCGGCGGTCGAGGCACTGGCCGCGCAGCACGCCGATCTCGATCTCGACCATGTTGAGCCAGCTGGCATGCTTTGGGGTGTAGTGGAACTCCAGGCGGCGCAATACGCGGTGCGCCTCGGGTGCCGGGAAGGCTTCATAGAGCGCGCCGGCAGAATGCGTCGATAGATTGTCCAGCACGACCCGGACCTGCTGGGCTTGCGGATAGTGGAGGTCGACCAACTCGCGCATGCACTCAGCAAAGTCGCGAGCTGTCCGCTGGTCGGTAACCTTCACACGGCGCCAGGGCCGGTGGGCGTCGAGAAAGACGAACAGGTTGACCGTGCCGTTGCGGCGATACTCATAATCATAGCGTTCCAGCTGGCCCGGCGCGGCGGGGATCGGCTGTCGCGCCTCGCCGATCAGCTGGGTGGGGCTCTCGTCGAAGCATACCACCGGCCGCTTTGGATCGGGGGGCTCGGCGTACAGGTCGAGAACATCCTCCATGCGGGCGACGTAGGTACCGTCGATCTGCGGAATGCACCACATGTCCTTGCGCCACGGCTTGAGGTGGTTCTCGGCCAAGCGCCGGCGCACCGTCTCGCGTGACAGTTCCTCGTGCTCGGTAAGCCTGACCATCGCGCCGGCCAACAGCTCCAGCGTCCAACGCGCCCGGCCCTCGGGCGGGT
Organism: Pyrinomonadaceae bacterium; assembly: GCA_036403435.1. GTDB lineage: Bacteria > Acidobacteriota > Blastocatellia > Pyrinomonadales > Pyrinomonadaceae > QHXM01. Next base: position 747 of record DASWQY010000166.1, on the reverse strand, counting down.
TCGAGCAGGCGGTCGCCACCAGCAGGGCTTCTTCTTTGCCGGTGAGTTTGCGCGCCGCGCCGAGCCGCTGCTCTTCGCTGAGCGCGGCTTCCAGATTGCCTTCCACAAAGCGGCGCTTGGTCCGGTACACCGTCGACCCGCCGACCGCGATGCTGGCGGCGATATCGTTATCACTGACGCCAGCATCGGCGGCCAGTAGGATCTGGGCTCGTTTGAGCTTGCGCGAGGCGTGCGTGCCGCCGCTCAGCAAGGCGCTCAACTGGTCGCGCTCGGCTTGGCTCAGGTCGACCCGGTAACGTACATTCATCGCTGCCCCCTTCGATTGAGGGCACAACAGATGAATCACATGCCTGAAGGATGTCGCCCCGCTTGCGCGCCGCGCTTTACGCCCAAGCAGGGGCAGTATTTAGCCTTCATCCATGCCTATACGCTGGTGATCGGCCGACCGCCGGCCGAAGCCGATTTGCAACGCTTCTTCCAGGTGACGCCGCCGTCAGTCCATCAAATGGTGATCACGCTGGAACGCAACGGGCTGATCCGCCGCCGCCCCGGAACGGCCCGAAGCATCGAGGTGCTGGTCGATCCCGGAGCGCTACCGGCCCTCCGCGCCAGTCACGATCAACCCGTCAATTCTTCTGTGCAGAGATACTAGCGAGAAGCATCGGAAAGGCCGGCTGCGGCCGTTTGAGGTGGAAGGTCACCTCAAAGTCGCCGTTGACGGTGACCCGATCGAGGTTGTCGAACGAC
>DASWQY010000165.1:0-2487 GCA_036403435.1 Pyrinomonadaceae bacterium | reverse complement strand
GACGCTGCCGTGCGTGAATCCCTACCGCTGGGCCGAATTCGTCGGCTTCCTCAAGCACCACGCGGACCTGCCGGACGCGGACAGGTGGCGCTTCATCCGCAAAATCCTGGAGATGGGCCAGCTGCCGCCCTCGGACACCTACCGGCGCGCGAAGCAATTTCCCCAGTTCCACCTGCACGGCGACAGCCCGTGGCTCGACGTGCGCATGGAAGGGGGCCAGGCGCGCGTCACCACGCCGCACGGCACCTTCCTCTTCGACAAGCTCATCATCGGCAGCGGCACGGTGACGGACCTCTCGCTGCGCCCGGAGCTGGCGAACTTCCACTCCGAGATTGCCCTCTGGAAGGACCGCTACACGCCGCCCGCGAAGGAGGCGCACGAGGACTTGCAGCGCCACCCGTACCTGGGCGCGAACTTCGAGTTCCAGGAGAAGCACCCGGGCCGCGCGCCGTACCTGTCGGGCCTCTTCAACTACACCTTCGGGTGCCTGCTCTCGCTGGGCTTTGGCGGGGCGAGCATCTCGGGGATGAAATACAGCCTGCCGCGGCTGGTGCACGGCGTGACGCGGCAGCTCTACCTCGACGACCGCGAGGCGTTCTTCCGGTCGCTCGAGCACTATGACGAGAAGGAGTTCGAGCCTTGAGCGGAAGCGACTTCGTGCTGCGCAGCCGGCGCGTGCTGCTGGAGGACGGCCCTCGCGAGGCCGCCGTGGTGGTGGTGGACGGCCGGGTGGCCACCGTGGTGCCCCACGCCGAGACGCCCTCGGGCCTGCATGTGCTGGACGTGGATGACCTCGTCGTCATGCCCGGCGTGGTGGACAGCCACGCGCACATCAACGAGCCGGGCCGCACCGAGTGGGAGGGCTTCGAGTCTGCAACGCGCGCGGCCGCAGCCGGCGGCGTGACGACGCTGGTCGAGATGCCGCTCAACAGCATCCCGGCGACGACCACGCTCGCGGGCTTTCGTGAAAAACTGTCCGCGGCGGAGGGGAAATGCTCTGTGGACGTGGGCTTCTGGGGCGGAGTCGTGCCGGGAAATCTGGAAGAACTCGCGCCTCTTTCGGAAGCGGGCGTGCTCGGCTTCAAATGCTTCCTGGTTCCTTCGGGAGTTGACGAGTTTCCGAACGTGACCGAAGGCCATCTACGGGAAGTGATGCCGGAGCTAAAGCGTCTGAGCGCGCTCCTCATCGTTCACGCGGAGCTTCCCGAAGCGATTGACGAGGCTCTGAAAGAAGAAAGCGTGGCTCAGGCGGACCCGCGCAGGTATCAGACCTTTTTAAGGTCGCGCCCGCGCGAGGCGGAAGACAGGGCCGTGGACCTGTTGATCCGCCTGGCGCGCGAGACGGGCGCGCGGGTGCACATCGTTCACCACTCTTCGGCCGACGCGCTGCCCGCGCTCAGGGCGGCGAAGGCCGAAGGGCTGGCGCTGTCGGTCGAGACCTGCCCGCACTACCTGTGTTTCGCGGCGGAGGACGTGCCCGATGGCGCGACGGAGTTCAAGTGCTGCCCGCCGGTGCGCGAGCGCGAGAACCGCGAGCAGCTCTGGGGCGCGCTCGACGAGGGGCTCATCACTCTGGTCGTCTCGGACCATTCGCCATGCCCGCCGGGGATGAAGGCGCTCGGCACCGGAAATTTTATGGAGGCTTGGGGCGGCATCTCCTCTTTGCAGCTGCGGCTGCCTGTGATGTGGACGCTGGCGCGCGAGCGCGACTACACGTTTGCGCATTTGGCCCAGTGGCTCTCGGCCGCGCCCGCGCGCCTCGTCGGCCTGGAGGGGCGCAAAGGTGCGATTGCCGCAGGCCGCGACGCGGACTTGGTCGTCTGGGACCCGCAGGCGGAGTTTCGCGTAGAGCCCGCGGTGCTGCATCACAAGCACAAGCTGACGCCTTACAACGGCCAGCATTTGTTCGGTGTGGTGGAGACGACGTTTCTGCGCGGCGAGAAAATTTACGAGCGGGGGCAATTTTCTGAAAACCCCGCGGGCAGGGTGTTGAAGCGAGGTGCGGCGTGAGCGAGTTTATGGAGCTGATTGACCTGGCGTCGGAGCGGTTGGGCGGCGCGGTGCTTTACGCGAATGACGATTTCTTCGCGCCGAAGGAGAATTTACTGAAGCCGCCCGCGCCGGTCTTCGTCGAGGGCAAGTACACGGATCGCGGCAAGTGGATGGACGGCTGGGAGTCGCGCCGCCGTCGCACGCCCGGCTTCGACTGGTGCGTCATACGCCTCGGTCTCGCCGGGCGCGTGCGCGGCGTGGTGGTTGACACGGCCTTCTTTCGCGGCAACTATCCCGAACAGTGTTCGCTCGAAGCGTGCGCCGTCAGAGGTCAGCCCGGCGTCGAAGCGTTGATCGACGAGTCGCGCGAGTGGGCGGAGCTGCTGCCCGTCTCGCGGCTCGCGGGCGACTCGCAGAACACTTTCGCCGTCGAGCACGACGGACGCTTCACGCACCTGCGCTTCAAGATTTACCCGGACGGCGGCGTGGCGCGGC
>DASWQY010000164.1:0-2028 GCA_036403435.1 Pyrinomonadaceae bacterium | reverse complement strand
ATCGCCCATGAACGGAAGATTTTGCATAAAGATCGATCCTGACATTCATTAAGCTGTACCGCATTGACATGAATCAATGTTAACGCCACCGCGGCGCAGCATTTTGCCTGCAACGGACCATGGAGAGGTGCAAATGGAGAGCTTTGCCAACGTACTGGTTGGCCTGATGGTAGCGGGGTTCGGCATACTCGGGCTGTTCCTCGTCGCCGGTGCGGCCGACAATGAGATGTTCATTTTCGGACTCGGCCTGGCCGTGTTCGCGATCGCCTTCAACTTCGGCCAGGTGAAGCGTCACTTCGACAAGCGGGACGCGGCACACGGCGCAGCACGGGAAGCCCCCCATGTCCTCATGCATCCCCTCATATCGTCGCGGACTCTGGCACATAACAAAAGAATCAAAAGCGGTGTTCCGGCTTTCTGAAAAGACTCGTGGCGTGCTGATCGGATTCGCAATCTTCCGCCGCTCATAAATCGGTTGCCACACCCCCGCGAACGGTGACTCTCGCCGCATGCAACACGATCCGCGGGGCGATCGATGACACCGGACCGGACCCTTGGCTTCCCGGGCGTAAGCCGTTTTGTCAGCGGCCTGTTTGACGGCGACCTGCACGCCAAGCGCGTGCTGTCGCTCGCCAATGCCACACTCGGCGTCGTCAGGACCACGTCCCTCGCGATCGCCACCATCGGTCAGGGATTGGCCCTGGCACGCGGCCTGGTCACTAAACACGCTATCAAGCAAGTGGACCGGCTGCTGTCCAACGAAGGGATCGATGTCGATGCCGCCCTGCGCCATTGGGTTCCCTATGTCGTAGGAGCGCGCCCGAGCATCAAGGTTGCGATGGACTGGACCGATTTCGACGCGGATGGCCAGACCACCATCATGCTCTCGCTGATGACCCGGCACGGCCGTGCCACCCCGCTGGTGTGGCTGACGGTGCAGACCGCCACACTCAAAAGCCATCGCAATGAGTATGAATATCAGGCCCTTGTCCGCCTCGCGGACGCTCTGCCGACGGGCATCAAGGTGTGCATTGTGGCGGATCGCGGCTTCGGTGACCGCAAGCTCTACCGGTTTCTGACCGAGCAGTTGAAGTTCGATTACGTCATCCGCTTCCGCGGCAATATCACAGTGACCAGCGCGGACGGAGACGAGCGCGCCGCGACTGGTTGGGTCGGACCCGGCGGACGCGCGACTCTGCTGCGCGGTGCACTGGTGACGGCCGAGCGCTCTCAGGTCGGCAGCGTACTGTGCGTGCGCGACAAGGATATGAAGCAAGCGTGGTGCCTGGCCACCAACCTCACCGAGGTGACGGCCAGCTTCCTGAAGGGCTTGTACGGAAAACGGTGGGGCGTGGAATGCGGGTTCCGCGACACCAAGGACCTGCACTTCGGCATGGGGATGGGGGTGATCCATGTCAGCACGCCCGTCCGGCGCGACCGGTTGTGGCTGCTGAACGCGCTCGCTATCGCTTTGCTGACCTTGCTCGGGGCCGCTGGTGAGGCGCTCGGTTATGATCGCCTGCTGAAGTCAAATACCGCCAAGAGACGCACCCACTCGGTGTTCCGTCAGGGCTGCATGCTCTACGATCTTATCCCAACCATGCCGGAACAACGGCTGCTGCCGTTGATCGAGCGCTTCGCGGCAATGCTCGCCGAAGTCCCTGTGTTCGCCGATACTTTCGGGACCCTGTGAAAATGAGGGGAGTCATGAGACGCCAAATCGAAATTTGGTTTGTGATCCAGTGTGGCCGTTTCTACCTGTTTTCGGAAACAGGAGAAGCCGCCGCGTGGGTCAAGAACATTCGACGCAATCCTGAAGTTATGGTCCGGATCGAGGCATCGCGCGTCAACGCGACGGCACGGGTCCTTGACCCTGAGATCGACCGTGAGCTGTGGGAGCAGGTCGCGGCGATTGCTGTACGCAAATATGGCTGGGGTGACGGGCTGCCCGTGGAAATCACCCCCGTCACGCCTCCAGCCGAGAGCTGCTGAGCTGGGCGCACAGGCGTGCTCCTCAGCATAAATATC
>DASWQY010000163.1:0-96493 GCA_036403435.1 Pyrinomonadaceae bacterium | reverse complement strand
AGTAAAAAACTGATTTCACTGACCACTGACCACCGACCACTGACCACTGTTTCATGAGAACAATCTTACAGGCCGAGAATCTGGAAAAAGTTTACCGCGTGGGGCGCGTGGACGTGCCCGCCCTGCGCGGCGTGTCGCTGGAGGTGCAGGAGGGCGAGTTCCTGGCAATCATGGGGCCGTCGGGCTGCGGCAAGTCAACGATGCTGCACCTCCTGGGCGGGCTCCTGACGCCGACGAGCGGGCGCATCGTTATTGACGACGAAGATTTGACGGCCGCCTCGGACGCCAGGCGCACAGACATCCGCCGCCGCAAGATAGGCTTCGTCTTCCAACGCTTCAACCTCTTCCCGACCCTGACGGCCGAGGGCAATTTGCGCCTGGCCGAGAGCATCCAGACGAACGGCAAGGACGACCCCGAAAGGCGGCGCGAGGTCTTGCGCCTGCTGAGGCTCGAAGACAAGATGCATCACAAGCCGCTCGAACTCTCGGGCGGCGAGCAGCAGCGCGTGGCCCTGGCGCGCGCCGTCGTCACAAGGCCCGCTATCATCCTGGCCGACGAGCCGACCGGAAATCTCGACACGGAGAACTCGGCGATTGTGCTCAACATGTTTCAGGAATTGAATTATCGCTTCAATCAGACTATCGTCATGATTACGCACAACCCGGAGGCCGCGGCCATGTGCCGCCGGATTGTGCAGATGCGCGACGGGCAGATCGTCGAGCCGGCACAGAACGTGCAAATGTGATTGACGGGCAGTTGAAAAAGCCGGACTCGGCCGCCGAACTAGCGCCGGCATTTATTGCAGGCGTCGGCTGAATCCGACAGGTGGCTCCGAAACGTAGCATCATTGGCAGGACTTAGTCGCCGAGGGATGGATTACATTTTCCGCACCGTCAAGAAACTCTTCTTCTGGGGTTACGCCCGGAACACCTGGCAGTATGACGTGCTGTGCGTCCTTATCCTCGCCTTTATTTTCCTGACCCCGCAGAGCTGGTTCGACGTTGGTTCGCCCCTGAAAACAGCCATTAGTGGCGGCGAACCGGCCGGCGCGACCGGGCATCAAAGACCGTTCGCCTCAAAGATCATTGTAACGGTCGCGGACAATTCCCAGGCCCAGATGGCGCGGGACGAGTTGAAAAATCACTTGCGTACCATAACAGGTCGCGCCGATTTGGAAGTCCTGAACGTCGAGCCGAAGCGGGATTCGAACGGAAAAATCGTCGCCTTAGAGGTTGACATACGGTAATCATCCACGGATAATCGGCGGGATTTTCAGTCTCCGCCCCCTTCGGAGACTGGCATTTTATTAAGGAGTTTGTATGAAGAAACTTGTTCCCCTCGGCCTCGTGCTCGCTATCTTAGTGGCCGCGGTGGTCGTCAGCTCCCCGACGGACGTGAAGGCGCAGGGCGCAGGCTTCGTCAGCTCTCTGCTCAACCGCATGGAGCGCAACCGGCAGAGCCTGAAGTCGCTGCGCGCCAGCGTTGACATGGTCAAGTACAACGTACAGACCAGGGACGAAGACAAATATAAGGGTGTCGTGCTCTACGTCCCGGCGACGGGCAGAAACGCCTACGTGCGCGTTGACTGGAGTTCCCCGCAGATAGAGACGCTGGCCGTCGCCGACGGGCAGTTCACGCTCTTCCGCCCGCGCCTCAACATGGCCTACAAGGGCAAGGCGGGGACGGGCAAAGGCAAGCCGAGCGCGGCCTTCGAGTTCATGAATATGTCGCGCGCGCAGTTGTCGTCGCGTTACAACATGGAGTACATGGGCGAAGAGACACTGTGGGGCGGCGTCGCCACCACGCACGTCAAGCTCGTGCCGAAGGCCGGCTCGAATTTCAAGTGGGCCGAGGCGTGGATTGACGCGGGCGGCATGCCCGTGCAGACCAAGGTGATCGAGCGCAACGACGATTCGACGACCGTGCGCCTGACCAACATGCAGCGCAACGCCGGCATCTCGCTCGACGAGTTCACCCTGAAGCTCGACTCGAAGGTCAAAATCGTTCCGGCCTAAAATGGCCCAGGCGAGTTTAGAAGCAAAAGGCTTCGGAGTTGAAAGACCGGAGCCTTTCGCTTTTAGGGCTCGGGCGGCGTGCTTGCCAAAGGCGTCGCGGCCTAGTTATCCTGCTAACGCTCTCCAACAGCGGGACAAAATTCGTGAACGACGGAAGCGGTCTTCAAGGCTAGATGAAGAGAAGCAAATTTCTCAGGTTAAAACTGCGCGAGATGAGTTTCATCTCGCGCGCGCTGCTCTCGACCGGGCACCCCGTGCTGGCGCACATCATCCCCATGCGCCGCTGCAACCTGGCCTGCGGCTACTGCAACGAGTACGACAAGGTGTCGGAGCCCGTGCCGCTCGACGTGATGAATCGCAGGCTCGACAAGCTGGGCGAGCTTGGCACGTCCATCGTCACCATCTCGGGCGGGGAGCCCCTGCTGCACCCGGAGCTTGACGACATCATCCGCCGCATCCGCTCGCACAAGATGATCGCGGGCCTGATCTCCAACGGCTACTTCTTCACGCCCGAGCGCATCAAGCGGCTGAACGACGCCGGCCTCGAATACCTGCAAATCAGCATCGACAACGTCCAGCCCGACGCCGTCTCGAAGAAGAGCCTCAAGAACCTGGACAAGAAGTTGCAGCACCTGGCCGAGCACGCGGAGTTTCACGTCAACATCAACTCCGTTATCGGCGGCGGCATCAAGACGCCCGAGGACGCGCTCGTCATCGCGCGCCGCGCCGTCGAGCTAGGGTTCTCAAGCACGGTCGGCGTGATACACGACCACGGCGGAACCTTGAAGCCCCTGACCGAACGCGAGCGCGAGATTTTCCAGCAGGTCAAGAAACTCGGCAACCGCGACCACGCGCGCCTCAACTGGTTCCAGGACTCCATTGCCGAGGGCAAGCCCTACGAGTGGCGCTGCCGCGCCGGCGCGCGCTACCTCTACATCTGCGAGGACGGCCTGGTCCACTGGTGCTCGCAGCAGCGCGGCGTCCCTGGCATCCCGCTCGAAGACTACACGATGAAGGATTTCGAGCGCGAGTACAACACCGAGAAGTGGTGCGCGCCCACCTGCACTCTCCAGTGCGTGCACCAGGTCGGCATCCTCGACAACTGGCGTCACCCGCAGACGGCCGCGGGCGGCGCAACGAGCGTGGGCGGCGACAAAAAGTCCGTCGGCGAGATGGTCGGCGCGGACTAAAAGCAGAATCCAGGAGTCAGAATTCAGAAGCCAGAATGACAGGCACTAACGGCTTTCATTCTGGCTTCTGGATTCTGACTCCTGGATTCTGCTTTATTGTTGCCCGCCCGAGTCGCCGATCTCGTGGAGCTTGACGGACCTTGAGAGGCCGAGGCCCGAGAGCATGCCTGCCATCAGGACGATCATCTCGCCCGATTGGACGATGCCCGCCTCAAGGAGCGCACGCTCGCCTGTCCTGACCATCTGCTCCGTGCTCTCGCAGGTCGCGTGGACCAGGGGCTCCGCGCCCCAGATGAGCGCCAATTCGTTCTGCACCTCGCGCGAGTTGGTCAAGGCGACGATGCGCTGCTCGGGCCTGAGCGACGAGAGGCGTCGCGCCATCAGCCCCGACTCCGTGAAGACCGCGATGGTCTTGATGCTCAACTCCTCGGCGGCCGACGCCGCGGCCTCGCAGAGCGCGCGGCTGAACTTGCCTGACTGCCGGCCGGCCCACTTGCTGGCGGCGCTCGAATCCGTCTTCCTCCCCGTCTCGGCCGTCTCGATGATGCGCGCCATCGTCGCCACCGCCGCCACCGGATTCTGGCCCATCGCCGTCTCGTTCGAGAGCATCACGCAGTCGGACCCGTCCCAGACGGCGTTCGCCACGTCGGACGCCTCGGCGCGCGTCGGCCTCGGGTTGGTGACCATCGACTGCAACATCTGCGTTGCCGTGATGACGAACTTATTGGCGAGCACGCCCTGCTCAATGATGCGCTTCTGGTAAACGGGGACCAGCTCGACGCTCGTCTCGACGCCGAGGTCGCCGCGCGCGACCATCACGCCGTCCGAGACGGAGATGATTTCGTCCAGGTGGTCAATGGCCTCCGCCTTCTCGATCTTGGCGACGAGCGGCTGGTGGCCCCCCGCGGCCGCGATCAGAGACTTGGCCTCCACACAGTCCTCCGCGCGCCTGACGAACGAGAGCGCGATGTAGTCCGCGTGCTGCCGCACGGCCCACTGCAAGTCGCGCCGGTCCTTGTCCGTCAGCGACGGGATCGGCAGGATGATGCCCGGCAGGTTGATGCCCTTGCGCTCGCCCAGCGGGCCGCCGTTGATGACGCGGCAGACGACATCCGTCTCGGTCGTGCGCTCGGCGTGCAGCTCGATCAGCCCGTCGTCGAGGAGCAGCCGCGCGCCCGGCTTAACGTCGCGCGCCATGCCCGCGTAGTTCGTCGAGACTTCGCGCGCGTCGCCGGCGACCGAGCGGGTCGTGATGGTGAAGAGGGAATTGGCTTCGAGCTGTACGGGCTGACCGCCCTTGAGCACGCCGGTCCTGATCTTCGGGCCGGACAAATCAACGAGGACGGAGAGCGGGCGGCGCATCCTCTCGGCGGCGGCGCGGGCGCGCGCGATGCTTTCGGCGTGCTCGTCCTGCGAGCCGTGCGACATGTTGATGCGGACGCCGTTGACGCCCGCGGCCAGCAGCGCCTCCAGCAACACGGGTTCGCGCGACGCCGGCCCCAGCGTGGCAAGAATCTTAGCTTTTCTCACAATGGCACCATTATCCACAAAGCAGAATCCAGAATCCAGGAGGCAGAAGGCAGAAGGCAGAATCCAGAATCCAGAATCCAGAATGATAAGGCCGAAACCGTCCTTCTTTTATTCTGGCTCCTGACTCCTGGATTCTGAATTCTGCTTTTTACGCTTTCTGTCTCTTCTTCCCGAACATCCACGCGATGAAGATGGAGACGACGTAGAGGATGATCATCGGCGCGGCGAAGAGCATCATATTCGGGATGTCGTTGGTCGGCGAGAGGACCGCCGCCGCCACCAGGATGATGATCAAAGAGAGCTTCCATTTGCGCAGCAGCAGGCTCGCCGAGACGAGCCCGATCCTCGACAGCACGTAAGTTATCGCGGGCATCTGGAAGACGACGCCCATCGCCAGCATGACGAGAATGATGAAGTCGAAGTAGTCGTCCGCCTTGAGCAACAGCCGGAAATCCTGGCCCAGCCCGAGCAGGTACTTCGCCGCCGGGGGGAAGATGACCCCGTAGGCGAAGGCCGCGCCGAGCACGAAGGCGACCGACGAGAGGAAGACGAAGGGCAGGGCGTAGCGCCGCTCGTGCGGGTAGAGGCCGGGCGAGATGAAGGCCCAGATTTGCCAGAGCAGGAAGGGGACGGCAATCGCCAGCGCCGTGTAGATGGAGACCTTGATGTAGAGCGAGAAGGGCTCCATCGCGGTCGTCACGATCAGCTTGTCGTCAATGCCGGGGAACGCCTTGGGCTTGGCCTGAAAGTCGAACGGCAGCAGCACGCCCTTGGGGATGACGACGCTGCCCGCGTAAAGCGCCTCGTCCGTGTAGAGGCCCAGGTTCCCGTCCGGCAGCTTGTGAACCCTGGCCGTCACGCTCGCGCCCGGCGGGATGACGCTCGCGCCGAGCTTGGTCGTGCTCTCGAAGACGTAGCGCCCTGTGTCGTTCTCCTGGAGCGCGCTGTTCGGCAGGATGGTCTCGTTGCCGGTCAAGCCCCCTATGGGCAGCTCGCGGCGCTGCGCCTCGGCCAGCGCGCGCTGCACGGGGATGGCGAGGAAGTTGTAGATGTGGTCGGAGAAGAACCAGCAGCCCACGAAGATGACGAAGACGAAGAGGAGCGAGCGTATGATGCGGCTGCGCAGCTCGTCCAGGTGTTCGAGAAAGGACATCTGGCCGCCGAGTTCTTCGTCGCGCGCCTTAGTCTTCGAGCGTGTGCCTAAAAGGGAAGCCATCCGGGGACTTGGGGATTCTGCGGGCCTCTTCTTCAGAGCCAGTCGCGCTTGCGCGTCGGCGCGTCTTCGGGCACTGCGGCGGGGGAGACGGCCGCGCCTCGGGCGACCGTCGCGGCATCGTCGCCCGAGGCGGACGCGGGAGTGGCGGCGGGCGATTCCGCCTGGTCGCTTGCGCTCGCCTCGATGACGGCGCGGCTGCGGTCGCCCGCCTCGCCCAGGATGGAGTGGTCTTCGGGCAGCATAGCCTCGCCGACGAGCGCCTCTTTAATCGCGCTTTCGCGCGCGACCTCTTTCTCCCAGGTCTCCTTAAAATCCTCCGAGGCGCGCTTGAAATTGGCAAGGCTCTTGCCGAGCGAACGGCTGAGCTGCGGCAGCTTGCGCGGGCCGAAGAGCACCAGCGCGACGACCAGAATCAGCAGCAGCTCGCTGGTCCCCAGACCTTCAAAAATAAACAGCAACACTCTCTTTGACCTGCTCTCTCAAAAGGGAACTCTGAAGGCGCGCGTCCGTGAATCCCGCGCCGCTCAAACGTGGCTCATAAAAATTCTACGCGCCGCTTCTCCGCAGGGTCAAGCAAGGGGACGGCGGTGCGGCAAGGGGGCGGATAAAAGTTTTGACAAAGACTCGTGACGCGAAACTACTTTGCCCGGCCGGCGGGGGGAAGAGACCGCGGGCCGGGCAAAGTGGTTTGTTGTGTCTTGCGTCAGGGGACGCGGGCCGCGTTATTAGTTGCCCCAGCCCTCGCAGTTGGCGAGTTCCTTGTTGGTCAGGTCCCAGTGCGTGTGGTCTTTGCACATCACGATGCCCTCGACGACGCAGGCGTCGCCGTCCTCGTCCACGAGCTTGATGTCGTACTCGCCGCACGGGATGTCGTTCAGGGTGAAAGACTCACCCGACTTGATGACGTGCTCGCCGAGCTGGTCCTCACCCCAGGTGTCTTTTTGTTCGGGCGAGAGGTACATGTGGTAAATGTCCCAATCGGACCTGTTGTTGACCATGAATTCGGCCCGCTGCGGCTGCGCCTTCGACGGCAGGGGCAGCGCGAGCGCCGCGAACGCAAACAGGACGGCCGCGGCGACGGCGAAGCGGGGGACTAGAGTTCTCTTCATCAACTTCAACTTCCTTTCTCGAACGACCACAGATGGGTAAAGCAAACCGCCCGCGATATTACACGCGCCACGGCACGATAGCAATAGCCAACTCCCCACGGCCTCAAGAAACTCCTTCGCCCTCAAGAATCATTCCGCACCCATTTCTCCCAACAGCCGCTCTATCTCCACCATGTCCTTATCCCGTCGGTGATAACCCATCCGTTCAATCATCTCTTTAGCCTTCACCCAACTCTCCCGCGCCTCCTCCTTCTCACCTTGCGCCACATGGAGCCGCGCATAGCCGAGATGACAATCCGCTTGGTGCAACCCCATCCCGCCGCGCACGGCGATTGACAACGCCTTGCCTAGATCAGCCCGTGCCCGGCTGAAATCTCCCTTGATGATGTTCAACTCTGCGCGTGCCAGCAGCCCGCGTGGTAAGTGATCCAATTGCCCTGCCAGCCGCAGGGCATCCACTGCTTGATTCAACTGCTCCGCCGCTTGTGCATAATCTCCAGTCTTTCCCTCCCGTGCGCGCAGCAGGTAGGTCCGGCCCAGTGAGAGGAGGTCTAGGGCGATATCAAGAAGTCCTAGATGCTGCTCTGCCACTTGAAGAGTCTGGGAGGCACGACTTTCGACTTCCTCATAGTTCCCCTGCTCTAGCAGCAGGTCGCAATACTGAAAGCCTTGAAGTGAGTACAGCAGCGGATACTGAGGCTGCCGGTCTTGCTGCATCCGCTCGGCCTCGCGGAAAGTCGCCTCCGCTTCGGGCAGGCGGCCGGCTTGGTGGAGCGCGTCGGCCAGCTTTGTTTCACCGACGATTCGCCGAAAGCTGTCGCCGCTTTTGCCAGCCAGTTCGCGGCTTTGTTCCGCGTAAATTAAAGCCTGCCGCAGATCACCGAGGGTGAGATAGATTTGGCTGAGATTGCCGGCAGCGACGGAAGCATTCCCCCAATCTTCCAGCGAAATACGAGCCTCCAATCCGGCCTGCGACGGTTGTACTGCCTCGGTCAATCGCCCGAGCGCGCGCAGGCGAAATCCTGCCTGACCCAGGATAAACGACTGAGCCCCATCAGACAGATTCGGTACAGGATTCTGCCAGGGCGGATCGAAAAAACTGACCAGAGCAGCCAGGTCAGCGCCGTATGCGCCGAGCTTTTTGGTGCTAAAAAATTCTTCTCCCCTACCAATCCGCTTGTAGTACACCTCAAGCAGGGCTTCCTGATGTCTGCCTGCTGCGCAGCCGTGAGCCACTGCTGCGTAGAGGGGGGCCATCTCCTCAACCGTGTCTGGAAATTCCTTAGTCGTATTCTTGAGGTGCTCGTAGAGACGGTCGTTGCCTTCGCGCCAGGCGTCGGGATGGTCGTGCTTGAGTTGCTGGCCGAAGTGCTCGCGCACAAGGGGATGTGCATCGAGGTCGTCGGGTCGGTGCTCGCTCGCACGGGCGATGAGCTTCGTGCGGCGCAGCTTCTCGATAACTTTCAGCCAGTCAGCCTCGGACAGTTTTTGAATGTGCTCGGTCAGGTTTGGGATGGGCGGCTCTGCGCGTAGGGCGTTGAGTGAGGGCTTGTCTGCCGGGCGGTTGAAGAGTCCGAGCATTCTCAGTAACTCGACCTCCGGGCCGGGGCCGAAGCGTCGCTCGAAAGCGGCCATCAGGCGGCGCGGGTGTTTGCCTTCAGCTTCCGTCAGGTCCAGGTCTGGAATCTCGGAGGCGTGCGAGATGTGGTGGCCGGGAATGCCGTGCAGGTAAACAGCCAGAAGGTTGATGGCGAGGGCATGGTTACCGAAGGCTCGCGTGGCCTGCTCCAACTCAGCGTCTGTGCCCTGGACGTTGCCGCCGACACGCAGCAGGGCACGTCCGGCCTCGTCCGAAATTTGCTCCAGGTCTTTGTGCAGAACTGTGTCGGAAAACTCCGCCAGGTCTATCACCGCTTCGCGCGTGGTAATGACACACAGCCCTGGATTGCTGCGAGCAAGCTCCGTGAGCAGTGTGGAGAGTGCAGGGTCTTTAATCTTGCCGCGCTCGTAAGCCAGGCCAGACTGAAGCGGCTCCATCCCGTCTAGGAGCAGCAGCGTCTTCTCCTCTTGCACCAGCCGCGCAAGCCGCTTGCCTTTGTCCCAGGGCGAGCCGAGCGTAGGGTCGGCATCGCCAAACCACTTGAGTGCGTTGCTAATAAAAAGGTCTGCTGAGGTAACGCGCTCGCTCGTACCCTGGCTATAGAAAGACCAGGCATAGACGCGGCGTGCGCCGCGATAGTTGTCGGCGGCGAGGCGTTCCAACCACTTCTTAACCAGAGTTGATTTGCCGACCCCGCCCCAGGCAACGAGACTGATGATATGTGTGCTGCCGGAAGCCCACGCATCGTCGAGCATCAACAGTTCTGTCTGCCGCCCGAAAAGCTCCGCGCCAGTCACGGGCAGGCGTTCGGTATCAACTTTCTCAGGCGGAGACCAGACGGGCGGCGGCGTCGCGGGACGCTTGTAGTTCGGATTGTCAATGATATTAAAGACGCTCTCCGCGACCTGCCTGAAGGCTTCGTGCTCCCTGTCTTTGAAATCGCCGGAAATACTTTGGCCGTCGCGCGGAATCATCTGCGTCGGCTCTAACCAGAAAACAACCTTCCAGAAACAGGGGTGCACGAGTGTGGGGAGAATGACCATTCCGGCTTGGTCACGACGTTGCAACAGGTAAGGAATCTCTTCTTTATTGCAGAAGTCAGAGGCGAGATAGTTGGCTGAAATCAAACAGAGCGCGACCGCCGCACGGTCAATAGCCTCTTTGATGTCATTGAACCACTGGCGACCGCCGTCAATCTTACGGTCGTCCCAGAGGTCAATGCGGCCAACCTGCTCCAAAATCTCCAGGTGAGGCAGTAAGCGATTTTTCCATTCCTCGTCTTTATGGCTGTAGCTGATAAAGACGGTGGGCTTCTCTACAGCTTTCCTCATCGTGTCTGCTCGCTTTCTAGCTCTCGCCCTCCTGGTAGCCGGCGTAGTCGGGCGGGTAGTAGATGAGTTCGATGGCGTGGCCGCCGACGCCGCGGGTGTAGAAGGAGACGGAGCGGTCGCGGTGCTCTTTGAGGGGGCGGCCTTCGCGCGTGGCGGCGGCTTCGAGGGCTTCGCGGGTTTCGACGCGGAGGCCCATGTGGGGCGGGTGCTTGGAGTCGGGCGGCAAGAGCGCGATGCCGAAGCCGCGGTCGTCGCGGAGCATGGCCCAGTCGTGGTACCTGCTCTCAAGGCGGAAGCCCATGCGCTCGTACTCGCGCACGTCTTGTTCTAAATCCTCCGACTTGACCGCGATGTGATCCATCACGCCCGTGAAACGCAACTCGTTCTCTTCCTGCATCGCTCCTCCTGAATTCAAGTCCGAGGTCAAGCGGCCGGCCCTTCAGACTTCGGACTGTTTTTATATCGTTCGTGATAGACGAGGCGGTCCAGCTCGAAGCGCCCGAGGTAGGGTTTGTCGGGCGGCGCGGCGCGGCCGATGGCGAGCAGCGCGCAGACCTCCGCCTCTTCCGGCACGTCGAACGCGGCGCGGACGCCGGCAGCGTCGAAGCCCTCCATCGGCGCGGTGTCGAAGCCGTAAGCCTCCGCGACGAGCATCATCGTCGTCAGGGCGATCATCGTGTGGCGGTTGACCCACGTCCCGGCGGGCACTCCTGAGACGGCCTTGACGGCCCTGTCGCGCGCCCGCTGCCAGTCCTCGGTTTCCCGCGCACCCTCGCGGAAGACCTCGCCGGCGCGCTCCTTCCACTCCTCTTTCATCCCGAGGGCGATGATCACGACGGGCGCTTCAGTGACCTTCGCCTGATTGAAGGCGACCTGTTGCAGCCGCCTGCGGTTCGACGCCTCGCGCACGACGATGAAGCGCCACGGTTGCAGGTTGTAGCCCGAAGGAGCCTGGCAGCCGAGCGCGAGGATCGCGTTCAAGTACTCTTCGGGGACTTCCTCGTCCGTGAAGTGCGCGGTCGCGCGCCGCTCCAGCATGACGCGCGTGAGAGGCTTCAGAGGCTCTCCATCGGGCTGCGTGGTCGGAAAACTCGTCGGCCTGTCCTGCATCACTTCCGCTCCTTGAAATTTACGCCGATTGTAACAAAAAGAGTGGTCGGTGGTCAGTGGTCGGTGGTCAGTAAAAGACTAAAACGCTTTTCTTTTAACTGACCACTGACCACTGACCACTGACCACTCTTCTTGACAGGTAACGCTCTGCCGCGTCAACCTGACTGCGCTGCAAACGCGGAAAGGAAATCAGAGTTGATGAGCGAAGAAACGTTGCGCGTCGTGTCGCTGTTGCCTTCGGCGACGGAGATCGTGTGCGCGCTCGGCCTTGAAGAGATGTTGGTCGGCGTGACGCACGAGTGCGACTACCCGGCGTCGGTCGCGGGGCTCCCGCGCCTGACCACAAGCCGCATCTCGCACGAGACGATGACGAGCGCGGAGATAGACCACGCCGTCCGCTCGCAGTTGGACGGCCACGGGTCCATCTACGAGTTGGACGAAGAGCGTCTGCGGGCGCTCGGGCCGGACCTGATTCTGACGCAGGAGCTGTGCGAGGTGTGCGCCGTCAGCTACAAGCAGGTCGAGCGCGCGGCGCGCATGTTCGACGCGGACGTGCGCGTCGTCTCGCTTGAGCCGAACACGATTGAGGACATTTTCGAGAACCTCAGGACGGTGGGCCAATTGACGGGCAGGGAAGCGCGAGCCGATGAGCTTGTCTCTCATCTTCGCGCGCGCCTGGACCGCGTGGCCGCTGCGCTCGACGGCGTGGAGGGGCGGCCGCGCACGCTGATGCTCGAATGGCTTGAGCCGGCGTTTGCGCCGGGCCACTGGGTCCCGGAGCAGGTGATGATCGCGGGGGGCGACCACGCCTTCGGCCGCAAGGGGCGGCCGTCCGTGACGACCACGGCCGAGGAGATTCGCGCCTACGCGCCGGAAGTAATCGTGCTCATCCCGTGCGGCTATTACAAGGAGGACGTACTGCGCCAGTTGCCGCTGGCACGCCTGCCCGAAGGCTGGGACGAACTCCCGGCCGTGCGCGCGGGCGAGGTCTGGGCCGTGGACGCCACCTCGTACTTCAGCCGGCCTGGGCCGCGCGTGGTTGACGGCGTGGAGATTCTGGCGCGCATCCTGCACCCGGAAATCTTCGGCGTGCCGGAAGAACACGAGGCCGTGCGCGTGGGTGCGGAGTTGATGAAGGCGGCGAGCGCGGGTTGAGAAATTAGGGGCAAGCGGGTGGCACAAAAAACGTCGGCCAGTAAGCGGCCAGGCGACGACGCGCCCGGTGAAACCGCGAGCGGGCTGCTCGAAGGTTTCGCGCGGACGGCCGAGAGGGTCGCGGCGACGACGAAGAAATTGGAGAAGGCGGCGCTCGTCGGCGCGTACCTGCACGAATTGACGGACGCGGACCTACAGCGTGCGGCGCGCTACTTCGCGGGCCACCAGTTCGCCATGAACGACGCGCGCACGACGAACTGTAACAGCGGCTTTTTTGTTTGGTATTAAATCGTAATTGTTCTCCTGGTTTGGTCGCATTTTTCCTGGTAAATTTTCTAAAGTATAATCTCTTTATGAATAAGAAGTCGAAAAAACGATTGAAGGAAGCGATACAGAAGGACATCAACAAGAAGGCAGATGACCGTAAAGAACAAGGCTATTCTTCTCCTGTAAAGAAACTGCCAGAGGGTCGGGGATTTACAGCAAGGCCAGATAAGAAGCGCGGTTAGTTTTTGTTACTTCCTTCCAAAACTTCTCTGTCCGCTTCCCGCGCATCCTCGATAGACAGATTGGAAAGCGTGCGCCGACTCGTGACAAGTGACGCGTGATTGCAGCGTTTGTTCACGTCGGGCGGAAAGCCTGGAACCACGAAGTCACACGAAGCGACACGAAAAGAAATGCTCTTGCTTCGTGTCGTTTCGTGTCGCTTCGTGGTCCCGGTTTTTTGAGAATGAAGAGACTCTGACGTTGAGTGCTATGCCGGCGCGTTTCGCCCTGCTCTGATGGTATAATTCGCGCGCCGAATGGTTCGGAGACTCGTGCTCATGTCTTCTCATCCCAAAACGCTCTTGACCGAAGAAGAGTATCTTGCACGCGAGCGGCAGGCAGAGTTCAGGAGCGAATTTTTTGCGGGCGAAATGTTCGCGCTGGCGGGCGCGAGCCGCCGGCACAACCGCATCGTGACCAATTTGGTCGTCGCGCTCGACGGCCAGCTGGCGGCGCGGCCCTGCAACGTTTACTCGAACGACATGCGCGTGAAGGTGCAGAGCACGGGCCTCTACACGTACCCGGACGTGGTCGTCACCTGCGACGAAGAGAAATTCGCCGGCGGCGAAATGGACGTGCTGCTCAACCCGCTCGTCATTGCGGAGGTCCTGTCGGATTCGACCGAGGCGTACGACCGCGGGAAGAAGTTTGAGAGCTACCAGGGCGTCGAATCGCTGAAAGAATATCTGCTGGTCTCCCAGAACTCTCAGAGGGTCGAGCAGTTTGTCAGACAAGACGGTAGGAATTGGGTCTATTCCGAAGCGCATGAGCCCACTGAAATAATCAAGCTCCAAAGCGTCGGGTGCGAGTTGAGGCTCGAAGATATTTATCGGAAAGTAGAATAGAGCTGCCCGAGAGCCTGATTTTTCATCCTGCCCGCCGCTCCCGATCAAATCCCCCTCACACGGACAACCGGAATTTGCTCTCGCCGCACTAATCCCATATCATCGTCCGAGCCGGCGGACGCCGGCGCATTCTCGTTCAGAAAAGAGAGCTTTGATGAGGCATCGAAATTTCGTCTGCGCCGCCGTGCTCGGCCTGTCCGTCTTGTCCGCGGCCGTGACGGCGCAAACGCCCAGGCCCAAGGCCGGCCCGCGGCCGACGCCCAGGGCCACGCCCAAGCCTACGCCCGCCGCGCCCGCCGCCACTCCCGCACAGCAGCGGCCACAGCAGACGGCACCGCAGCCCGGCGCGCTTGCCGTCGTCAACGGGCAGACCGTCACGCTGGCCGACCTGGACCCGAAGGTGCGCGAGGTCGTGGAGGGCTTCGACCGCAACCTGCCGAGCCTGCGGAAAGACGCCCTGGACGCGCGCATCAACCAACTGCTCCTCGACGCCGAGGCGCAGAAGCGCAAGGTGACGCGCGAGCAGTTGATGGACGCGGAGGTCAACAACCGCGTCACGGAGCCGACTGAGGCGGAGGTCAAGGCCGTCTACGACGCCAACAAGCAGCAGATAGGCAACGCGGACCTGAGCGCCGTCCGCCCGCAGATCGTCCAGTACTTGCAGTCGCAGGCCCGCCAGAAACTGGTCACCGACCTCATCCAGCGCATGCGCACGGCCACGACCGTCGCGCCGGGCGCGGACGTTAACACGCCGAACCTCGCGCCCGCGACGGTCGTCGCAACGGTCGGCGGCCGCACCATCACGGCCGGCGACTTCGAGGAGCGGCTCAAGCCCTTCCTCTACAGAATGCGCCGCGAGATTTTCGACGCCGAGGCGCGCGCCCTCGACATGAAGATCAACCAGATGCTCCTCGAAGCCGAGGCCAGGAAGCGTAACCAGACGCCGGACGCGGTCTTCAAGGCCGAGGTCGCCGACAAGCTGAAGGAGCCGACCGACGCGGAGATCACGAAGTTCTACGAGGACAACAGGGCGCGCATCAAGGCCGACCTCGCGAGCGTGCGCGCCGACATCGCCGGCCTGCTCAGGGACCAGCAGCAGAATCGCGTCGAGTCGGAGTTCGTCCAAAAGCTGCGCGCGGGCGTGCCCGTGCAGATTTTTCTGGCACAGCCCGAGCCGCCCGTCCAGACGATCAGCGTGGACGACGACCCCTCGCGCGGCGACAAGGCGGCACCCGTGACGGTCGTCGTCTTCACGGACTACCAGTGCCCGTCATGCGCGGCGGTGCACCCCGTGGTTGACGAGACGCTGAAGAACTACGGCAACCGCGTGAGGTTGGTCGTGCGCGACTTCCCGCTGGAGATGCACGCGCAGGCGCGCAAGGCCGCCGAGGCCGCGAACGCCGCCAACGCCCAGGGCAAGTACTTCGAGTACATCGCGGTGCTCTTCAAGAACCAGTCGGCGCTCGACGTGGACTCGCTGAAGAGGTACGCGACCGAGTTGGGGCTGGACCGCGCGAAGTTCGACGCGGCGCTGGACTCCGGGCAGTACGCGGCCGAGGTGAGCAACGACATCGCCGAAGGCGAGTCCTACGGCGTGCAGGCCACGCCGACCATCTTCATCAACGGCGTGCAATTGATGAACCTGACCCCGGAGGGCCTGCGGGCCGCCCTCGACCGCGCGCTGGCGCAGAAGACCGCGGCGAGGTGAGAGGCATTTCTTTGCGTCTTTGCGTCTTGGCGTGAGAAATCCGTCTCACGCCAAGACGCAAAGACGCAAAGGGGTTGAGTCGGGGTTCCGCATTGAAGGAAATTTATGCGGCGTGAATTCTTCAGAGCGTTGTTATCGGCGGTCCTCTTCGTGGGCCTGCTCGCCTGCTCGGGGTCTTCTACCGCGACGCAGACGGCGCGGGGCAGTGAAGAGCCCGCCGCGGACTCGCCGCCGGTCTACACCTATCAGGTCGTCAACACCTGGCCGCACGACGAGGCGGCTTACACGCAGGGGCTGGTCTTTCACGACGGCGAGCTGTTCGAGAGCACGGGCCTGCGCGGCCAGAGCAGCCTCCGCCGCGTCGAGCTGAAGACGGGCAAGGTGAAGAAGAAGGTCGAGGTCGCGCGCGAGTACTTCGCCGAGGGCATGACGATCTTCCGCGACAGGATTTTTCAACTGACGTGGCAGTCGAAGAAGGGCTTCGTCTACGACCTGAAAAAATTCAAGCAGGAGGGCGAGTTCGCCTACGAGGGCGAGGGCTGGGGGCTGACGCACGACGGCCACTCGCTCATCCTGAGCGACGGCACGAACCGCATACGCTTCCTCGACCCCGCGAGTTTTCAGGTGCAGCGGACCATCAGCGTCTTCGACCAGGGGCAGCCGCTGACCGAACTCAACGAGCTGGAGTACATCAACGGCGAAATCTACGCCAACATCTGGAAGTCCGACCGCATCGTCCGCATAGACCCGACGACCGGAAAGATTAACGCGTGGGTTGACATGACCGGGCTGCACCACCAGGGCAACGATGCCACTAACGAGAACTGCCTGAACGGCATCGCCTACGACGCCGAGCACGACCGCCTCTACGTCACAGGCAAACGCTGGCCGAGCCTCTTCGAAATCAAGTTGATGAAGAAGTAGAAGTATCAAGAGCGGGGGCAAGCCCGCCTTCCTGACCCGCGAGGTTAAGAAGACTGAATCAACCCTCCCGGCCCGAGAGGCTAAGAGGGTTGACTCAATTCTCCCGGCCTCGCAGGTCGGGAAGGGGGCTTGCCCCCGTTCTCATCTTTTCAATCTTACTGCCCGGCGTTACTTCTCTTCGTGGCCGCCGTGGTCGTCGTTGTCGTTGCCGTCGCCTTCAGGCATCGTCGGGGCTCCGCCGCCGGTGCTGCCGCCCATCGAGTTCTTCATGTCTTCGATCATCCTGTCCATGGCGATCTTCCACTCACCGCCCTCCTTGACCATCGGCATGGTCAGCGAGATGCCCTGCGACTTGAGGTCAACGGTCGCCGTGTCGCCGCTGATTTTCTCATTGCTGAATTCCGGCATGCTGGCCGTCGGCGTCTGCTGCGCGCCCTCCTGGAACGCCTCGTCCACGGTCTTGCCCATCTTGCGCGCGCCCTCTTCCATCATGCGCATCGTGCCCGAGGAGAGGTATCTCTTCGCGGTGGGGATGTCCTTGCGCATGGCCGCGTCGTAGTAGGCGCGGAGCGCGGCGGTCGGGCTCCCCGCGGCCGCGCCGCCGGTCGTGCCGCCGCCGGTCGCCGTGGTCGTCGTGGTCGTCGTTCCCGTGTTGGAGGTGGTGTTGCCCGTGTTCGCGTTCTTCTTGCACGCCGCCGAGAACGCGAACGAGATTGCGAGGAGCATGATGACGGACAGTCTGCCCTTGCTTAAAATTTTACTCATCTGATGACTTCCTTACTAAGGTTGTTAAAGCTTCGTTAGGTTCTAAGCTATATCAGGCAGAAAAGCAACTTTGCGGGCGGAGTGATGAATGCGGAATTAGAAACCAGCTGTCTTTAATTCCGCATTCATCCCGCAAAGTTCATCATTTCTTATAGCGGGAGCCCGACGCGGCGTTGCAGCGCGATGAAGCGCGGGTCGGTGCGGAGGCCGTCGAGGCGCGGGTCAACTTTGAGCCAGACGAGCGCCTCCTCGCGCGCGGCGTAGGATTTTTCGAGCCAGTCGAAGGCTTCGTCGCGGCGGCCGAGCGCGGCGTTGAGGATGGCGAAGTGGTAGGAGGAGACGTGGCGGCGCGAGGCCAGCTCCGTCATCTCCGCGAGCACCCGGAGAGCCTCGTCGCGCCGCCCCGCCATCACGTGCGTGTGCCCGACCGCCGCCATGATGAGCGGCGAGTCGTCCAACCGGGCGGCCCTCTCAAATTCCGCGATGGCCTCCGCGTAGTCCCCCTTCTGCTCGCGCGCCCAGCCCATGAAGAAGCGCGTCCAGACGGAGTTCGGGTCCATCTCGATAGCCTTCTCAAACTGCTCTATCGCGTGCTCGTACTGGCGCGCGAAAAAGAACGAGAGCCCGAGGTCGGAGTTAATCTCCAGAGAGAGCGGGTCGAGTTCGCTCGCCTGCTTGACCTCCGCGATGGCCTCGCTCAGCCGGCCCGTCAAGGCCAGATACCAGCCGTACCAGTGGTGCGCGGAGGCGTAGCCGGGGTTCAACTCAATCGCGCGCCTGTACTCGCCCTCGGCCCCGGCCCAGTCCCACTCGTAGAACGCCTTGACGAGCCCGAGCGAGGCGTGTGCCTCCGCGAGTTCGTCGTCGAGCTTCAACGCCTGCTCGGCCGCGGCGCGCGCCTTCGGCATGGCCTCGTTTGCGGGCAGGTGGTTCGACGAGAGCGCGTAGTAGGCGTCGGCCAGCCCCGCGTAGGCGAGCGCGTAGTCCGGGTCCACGTCAATCGCCTGCCGGAAATGCTTGAGCGCGTTGTCGAGCGCCGCGCGCGTCGCCTTGCTCAGGCAGTAGCGCCCCTTTAGATAAAGCCTGTAGGCTTCCGTGTTGTCCGTGTAGCGTTTGACTAAGAGCTTCTTCTCTTCGCCCGTCAGCTTGATGCGGAGCTTCTCGGAAATCTCTTTCGAGATTTCTTCCTGCACCTCGAAGATGTCGGCGGCCTTGCGGCGATACTGCTCGCCCCAGAGCTGCGAGCCGTCCGAGGTGTCGATCAGCTCCGTCTTGATGACGAGGTTGTCGCCGATTTGGAGGACGCGCCCCATCATCACGGCGCGGACGTTCAAATCGCGTTTGACTTCCGCGGCGTCAACCTCGCGCCCCTTGTAGCGAAAGACCGTGGCGCGCGCCATGACCTTGAGCTGCGGGAGCTGCGAGAGCGTGTTGATGATGCTCTCGGTGATGCCGTCGGAGAGATACTCGGTGCCGGGGTCCGCGCTGGCGTTGGCGAGCGGGAGCACGGCGAGCGAATCAATCGGCCCGCGGCGCGACCCGCTCTGCTGTTGGCCGGCGGGCAAGACCGTTTGGAGCGAGATGACGGACGGCGGGATCGGATTGCCGAGGTCGTCCGTGTAGAGGTTGTACAGTTGCAGCTCGACGCCGTGCTTGACCTTCGCCAGCCCGACGTACTCCACGCGCTCGCTGCGGTCCCCGATCTCGTTGAGCACGTCGGCCATCGCCTTCGAGAGCAGAACGTGTCCGGCGTCGCCGCAGTCCATCACGCGCTGCGCGATGTTGATGCCGCTGCCGGCGACATCCTTCTGGCGGTTGGCGTCAACGGTCCTCAGGACCGGGCCGCTGTGAATGCCCATGCGGAGCTTCACGTCCGGGTTGCTCAGGAGCGCGCGGCTGATTTGCAGGGCGCAGCGCACGGGGGCTTCCGGGTCAACGAAGAAGACGAGCGCCATGCCGTCGCCGGTTGACTTGCAGATCAACTGGTCGTTGGCCTGCGCGCGGCGGAACTCGTCCGTCTGGCTGACGATCTCGTTGAGCTTCCGCTGGAGGTTGAACTGCTGGTTGGTGCTGTGCTTCGAGAAGGCCACGAGGTCCATAAAGAGCACGTGCGCGATCTCCGGCGTCGAGGGCTGGTTCGAGTCGAGCATCAAGGTCTCGGCGGCCGCGGGCGTGTCGTCCGTCTCGCGCCCGGCGGTGCGGACCATGACCGTCTGCGCGTCCGCGCGCGCCGTCGTCATCGTCTCGGCGGAGGGGCCGCCGCCAGCGGCCGGCGTCTCGCGCGGCGCGGTGGCGTGCAGGTTGGCCGTCTCGAATTCGAGCCGCCGGCGCAAGCCCCGCAGGTCCGCCATCAGGTCTTTGAAAGTCTGGTAACGCGCATCGCGCTCCTTAGAGAGCGCCCTGGAGACGACGCGCTGCATCTCCGGCGACACTTCGGGCAGCGAGACGTTGAGCGGCTGCGGCTCGCGGTCCAGGATGGCAACGATCACGTCACTCGGCGTCGGGCCGCCAAAGGGCGCGCGCCCCGCCAGCATCTCGTAGAGCACGACGCCGTAGGAGAAGATGTCTGTGCGCTCGTCCACGCGCAGGCCGCGCGCCTGTTCGGGCGACATGTAGGTGACTGTGCCAATAACGATGCCCGGCGCTGTCTCCGCGAGCGCGAGCGCGCCGGGGCTCGAAGCCGCGCGCTGCTCGGTCAGCTTGGCGAGGCCGAAGTCGAGCACCTTCACGTAGCCGTCACGCCGGACCATGATGTTCTCGGGCTTGATGTCGCGGTGGACGATGCCGGCCTCGTGCGCGGCGGCGAGTGCGGAGGCGACCTGGATGCTCACGTCCAGGATTTCGTCTAGCTTCATGCGGCCGCGCGTGAGCCTGGAGCGCAGCGTCTCGCCGTCGATGAACTCGGTGGCGATGAAGTGCGTGTCGTCGCTCTGTCCGATCTCGAAGATGGTCAGGATGTTCGGGTGGTTGAGCGCGGAGGTGGCGCGCGCCTCCTGTTGGAAGCGGCGCAGGCGGTCTTCGTCCGCGGTGACGTTGGCGGGCAGGAGCTTGAGGGCGACCGCGCGGTCGAGCTGCGTGTCGTGGGCCAGATAGACCTCACCCATACCGCCCGCGCCGAGCTGGGAACGAACCTCGTAGCGCCCGAAGTGAGTGCCTGCCGGGATAGTCATCTGTTAAGCGCCCCGCTTTTGATGCGGGAAACGACCAGAACAGCAATGTATTACACATCCACAAAAAGTCAAAGCTGCCAAAATTGCATACATTGTTCGACGAGGTACGCGACGCTCTGCGCCTCGTTGGCTGAAAACTGGTTCCCGGCGGGCGCGTCCTCGCCGGGGTCAGGCCGAAGGCGTCAACGGTAGTATTCACCCGCCGCGCGGAGTTGTCCTCTTTTGTGGACACGTGGCGGCCACGCCGCGAACGAAAGTCTCTTTTTCGCCCGCCGGAGAACAGTCGAGGGCCGCGTCGCGCCTGGCATCAACTTTGCTGTTCTTCACGGCATGACTATTCGCTTCATCTCACTTGTCAACATCTTGACCTTGCCAATGGGAATGAACACCCGACCACGAGGCGTCTGACTTAATCAGGCTCATCTTCGTTCGCACCAGGGACGGCTACAATCGAATAGAGTCGCGAGAGTGTCTTCGGAAGACATTTCTCGCGCGTCAACTTGGCTGGCATGTCTCAAGTCTGGAGGTAGTAATGCGACGTTTCTTTGTCACCATCTTCGCGCCTGATCAAAAGGCGCTCGTGGCCCTGCGGCGGCTCGACCTTGACCTCTTCGGCGTCACTCCAAAAGCGCGGGGCGAGTCTTCGGCCGGCGGGCTGCTGACCGAGGAAGACATCGAGCGGGTGCGGGGCTCGGGCTTCCGTGTCGAAGTCCACGAAGAATATATACCGCAGGGACAAAAGCAGGCGAAAAAGTCCGCCGGGGAAGTGGCCCTGAAAGATGTGGCCGGGCCGGCCGCCGAGGGTGGAAAGGCAGTGCCGCCCGTCAAAACTATGGACGACAAGGCGTGGCTCAAAGAATTCAACCGCAGAAAGAAGGTGCAGTGATGGCTCTTTGTGGTTACAACGGCGGCTACATGCCCTCGGGGGGTATCGACAACTTAGTCGGCGGCTTACAGAACCTCTACCCGGATTTTTGCAAGGTCATTAACCTGAAACCTTCGCGCGAGGGGCGGCCGGTTCGCGCCGTCAAGATCGGCAAGGGAACTGGCACAGACCGCCGCGGCGTGCTGCTGGTGGGCGGGCTCCACGCCCGCGAGCTGCTCAACCCCGACAGCCTGATTTATTTCGCTTATAACCTGGCGTTCGCCTACAAGCAAAACAAAGATTACTCGATGGGCGCGAAGACCTATACGGCCGCCTTCGTCAAGATGCTCGTCGAGAACATGGACATCTATATCCTCCCGCTGGCGAACCCCGACGGGCGCGAGTTCGTCCTCAACCCGGCGGGCGACCGGATGTGGCGCGGCAACCGCGCGCCCAATCCGGGCAAGCTCTGCAAGGGCGTGGACCTCAACCGTAATTTCGACTTCCTGTGGACCAGCGGCATCATGACCTCGGCCGACGCTTGCAACTCAAGCCAGATTTACAAAGGGCCTTCGGCCTTTTCGGAGCCCGAGACGCAGAACGTCCGCCAGCTGCTCGACACCTTCCCGCACATCGTCGGGATGATTGACGTGCACTCTTATAGCGCGTTCGTCATGTACCCCTGGGGCGACGACGAGAACCAGACCACGCAGCCGACGATGAACTTCAAGAACGCCGCCTTCAACGGCCAGCGGGGCCAGACGGGCGACACCTACAAGGAGTACATCCCCAAGAAAGATTTGGACTGGTTCGTCAGCGTGGGCAACGGCATGGCGAAGGCCATCGAGGCGGTGCGCGGGAAGAAGTATGAGGTCAAGCAGAGCATCCACCTCTACGCCACGTCGGCTACCTCTCTGGACTACGGCTACTGCCGCCACTACGTCAACAGCGCGAAGCGCAAAGTCCTCACCTACTGCATCGAGACGGGGCCGCTGGTGGTGAAGAACGGCGTGCCTGACTACCTGGCGTCGTTCCAGCCGTCCTTCCCCGAAGCGAGCTGCATCATGGAAGACGTGCAGCCCGCGTTCATGGAGTTCTGCGTCAACGTCCTCAGCGTCTCGGGCGAGTTGATCGAGGGCATCAAGCAGGCCGCCTCGGCTTCCGTCTCCGCAGTTTCCGCCGCCGCCCCCTCCCGCGCGGCGACCTCGCCCGGCGCGGCACGCTCATCCGGCGCGGGCCGCAGGTTCGCGAAATTCCTTGAGGACAACCGCGACGAGCTACTGGTGCTGGCGCGCAACGATCAGCGGCTCCTGCGCGAGTCGGGCGTGGTGCTGAAGCGGCTGCTGCCGATCATCCAGAGCCACCAGAGCGACGACCCGCAGGCGTTCGACGAGGCGCTCGTCAAGCGTGTGGACGAATTGCTGGGCCGCCTGGGCGAGCAGGGCACTCCCAAACTGCGGCGCGGGGCGGCCGCCGTCCGGCAGGATTTACAGCCCTTCGCGGGCAGGACCGTGATCGAAGGTCTCAGGAAAGTGGACGCCAAGAGCCGGCGCGGGAAGTAAAGCTGATTTCGTCATGCCAGGGCGCGCCGCCGCGGGCCGGGCTGTTGACGCACGTCGTCAGCAGCCCCCCCGCGGCGGCCTCGCCGTTCGGCGGCCCAGGCCGGTTGTCAAACCGGCACTCCTTCTCATATCATTCACGCGCTTTTCCAATCCCTGTTCACAGTCTAACCATCCTCGCGGGCCCAGACTTTAAGGAGAACTCTAGATGTCCAAAAGATTCTTCGTCGCCCTGACGCTTGCCCTTTCCTGCGCGCTCCTGCTCGCGGGGTGCGGCAGCTCGGAGACGACGACCAACGGCTCTAACCAGACCAGCGCGAATCAGACGACTAAGACGACGACCACCACGACGCCGGCCACGACCATGACGCCCGCGACGACCATGACGCCCGCGACCACCGCGACGGGCACGGGCGGCGACATCGGCGTCCCCGATTGCGACGACTTTCTGACGAAGTACGAGGCGTGCGTCACGGGCAAAGTGCCGGAGGCCATGCGCGCGCAGTTCAACTCCTCCGTGAAGATGTGGCGCGATTCGTGGCGGCAGGCCGCTTCAACCCCGCAGGGCAAGGCCGGGCTGGCCCAGGTCTGCAAGTCTATCGCCGAACAGAGCAAGACGAGCTTGAAGTCTTTCGGCTGCGAGCTGTAGTCGGAGAAGACGCGACCGAGCAAGGGGCATCTGTCATTATTGCGGGGCGGGCCGAGGTCCGCCCACGGAAAATCGCGCGGGCGTCGTCGAGGAAACTCGCCACGAGGCCCGCGCATTTCGTTTTTCCCGGCGGAGGCAGTTTTTCTCTCCCGAACTAAAATGGCATAATCAATTTCGCTCCAACGAAAGACGACGCTGCCGGCCGGGGAAGGTACCAGATGGGAATCTCGCTCAAGCCCGAACACCTCAAACGCTACCGTGACATCGCCTGGCTGATGATGAAGTACGGGCGCTCGGACCTCGTCAAGCAGGCGGGCCTCGAAGACGCGCTCTCGGACGAGGCGGTCGAGTCGCAGGCGGCCGCGCCCGAGGCGGCCGAGCTGTCTAAAGACCTGGAGAAGATGGGGCCGACCTTCATCAAGCTCGCGCAGCTCCTCTCGACGCGCGCGGACCTTCTGCCAGCCCCCTACCTCGAAGCCCTCTCGCGCCTGCAAGACGACGTTGAGCCGTTCTCCTTCAAGGAGGTCGAAGAGATAGTCACGGAGGAGCTGGGCGTGAGAATCTCGAAAGCCTTCGCGCGCTTCGAGGCCGAGCCCGTGGCCGCGGCCTCGCTCGGACAGGTGCACCGCGCGGAGATGCGCGACGGGCGCGAAGTGGTCGTCAAGGTGCAGCGCCCAGGCATCCGTGAGGTCGTGCTCAAGGATTTGGAAATCCTCGAAGGGCTCGCGGAGTTTCTCGACGCGCACACGGAGACGGGCCGGCGCTACGAGTTCGGCTACATCCTCGCGGAGCTTCGCAAGAGTCTGCTGCGCGAGTTGGACTACCGCCAGGAGATGCGCAACCTCCTGACCTTCAACCGCAACTTCGCGGAGTTCCGCCGCCTCGTCGTGCCCATGCCGGTCGAAGACTTCAGCACGACGCGCGTGCTGACGATGGACTACGTGGAGGGGAAGAAGATCACGGCCCTGAGCCCGCTGGCCCTGATGGACGTGGACGGGCACGAGCTGGCTGAGGACTTGTTCCACGCCTACCTCAAACAGATTCTGGTTGACGGCATCTTTCACGCGGACCCGCACCCCGGCAACATCTTCCTGACGCCGGACAACCGCGTCGCGCTGATCGACCTCGGCATGGTCGGTCGCGTCACGACGCAGGCCCAGGAGAACATCCTGCAAATGCTCCTTGCCATCAGCGAGGGCCGGGGCGAGGAGGCCGCGCAAATAACCATCAAGCTCGGCGAGCCGAAGGAGAGTTTCGAGAAGGAAAAGTTTTCGCGCCAGGTCGCGGACCTCGTGACGCAACACCAGAGCAGCAACGTGCAGGAGATAGACGCGGGCCGCGTCGTGCTCGAAATCACGCGCATCTCCGGCGAGACGGGCTTCCGCCTGCCGGCGGAATTCACGCTCATCGCCAAGACCCTGCTCAACCTGGACCAGATAGTCCACACGCTCGACCCCGACTTCGACCCGAACGCCTCGATCCGCCGGCACGCCAACGAGATCATGAGCCAGCGCCTGCGGCAGAGCCTCTCGGCCGGGAACATCTACAACACGCTGCTCGAAGCCAAGGGGCTTATTGAGAAGCTGCCGGCGCGCGTCAACCGCCTGCTCGAGGCGATCGCCAACAACGAGATGAAGATCAAGGTGGACGCGATTGACGAGACGAAGCTGATGGAGGGCTTCCAGAAGATCGCCAACCGCATCACGATGGGGCTCGTGCTCGCTGCGCTCATCGTCGGCGCGGCGTTGATGATGCGCGTCGAGACCTCGTTCACCATCGTCGGCCTGCCGGGCATCGCCGCCATCTTCTTCCTCCTCTCTGGCGTCGCCGGCCTCTTCCTGGTCTTCAACATCCTCTTCAAAGACGAAAAGTCGGACAAGAAGCAGCCTTAGGGCGCGGCCCGGTTGCGCCTGGGCGCGGGCGGCCCGTATAATTTTTGGGCCGAAAAGTTCAGCGGAAAAGCGATTGGAGTTAATCACGCAGTGCCCTTATATGAGTACGAATGTCGCAAGTGTGGCGCGCGCAGTGAAGTGATGCAGAAGATGGCGGACAAGCCGCTCTCAAAGTGCAAGGAGTGCGGCGGCCGCCTCGAAAAACTGCACTCGGCCGCGGCCATCCAGTTCAAGGGCTCCGGCTGGTACGTGACCGATTACGCCGGGAAGAAGGGCGAGGACAAGGAGGCGTCCAAAAAATCGGAAGGCAAGGAAGAGAAAAAGGGCGACGCGGAGACGGCTGCCGCCCCGGACAAGGCAACGCCGAAGGAGGAGTCCCCCTCTAAAAAGTCTGGCAAGTCGAAACCGACCCCTTCGAGCGGCGACTAAAAAAGTAAGTGACTCCGATGCGCGCCCCTGAAAAAATCTTAACCGCGACGTTTCTCATCATCGCGGCCTCGGCCGCGGCCTTCGCCCAGGCCGGCCGCCGCCCGCGCCCCGCGGACGACCAGGCTTCGGTCCTCCTCAACGTCGTCGCCACGCGCGAAGGCGAAGGCGTCGGACCCGTCACGGGCAAGCAGCTCTCGCTCTACGACGGCGGCATCGAGCAGACCATCAAGAGCTTTTCGCCGGACCCGAGCCCGGCGCGGATAGTGCTCCTGGTGGACAACTCGCTGACGATTCGCGCGGACGTGGAGAAGCTGGAAGAGGCGACGCGCGAATTCGCCTACGAGATTTTCGAGGGCGACCAGCTGCTCGTCGTCGGCTACGACGACCAGGCGGAGATCGTCGCCGACTGGACTGACGACGCCAAGCAGATCGAGGCGTCGCTCGCGAACTTCCGCAAGAAGGGCGACCCGCACCTCTTCGACGCGCTGCACGCGGTCGTGCAGGACGCGCTGCTCCCTTTGAAAGCCTCGAATCAGAAGCGCATCGTCGTCGTCATCAGCGACGGGCTCGACCGCGGCAGCAAGACGAAGTTCGACAAGATACTGGCCGAGCTTCAGGCGCAGGACATCACCGTTTACGCCGTCCAAGCGCCCGACCGCACGGGCGGGGCGTTGCGCCGCGACCAGCCGAAGCCCGTCCAGGTGATTGAAAAACTCGCCGAAGGCACGGGCGGGCGCGTCTTCCCGATCAAGGACGCGCGCGACGCCGCCAAGTCCATCTGCGACGAGCTGCGCAAGAACCGCTACCTGCTCTCCTACGCCCCCACGAACGTCTCCTACAGCGACGCGCGCCGCCTGCTCATCGTCGCCGAATCCGGCATCCAGGTGCGCTCCAAGACACTTCAACCTGCTAGTTACTGACGCGTGGCTGACGTTGATGAGGCGGCGGCCAGTTGCCCTCTGTGACTAACGGCGTCCACGGACCATCCTGATAGCGTCAATAATAAAGGCGGCGGCCGCCATTATCAGTAGCCAGCGCGTGAGACTGCCGCCGACGCGCAGGGAGACCAGCATAAACCATAGCGCAACGAGGGTGAGCGAAAGCGGCCACAGCGCCTTCCCCTTCTTTTTTTGAGGCGCGCCCGCCGCCACTGCGTGTCCGTACAAAGGGTATGAAGGCTGCGCTGGGCTGACGGCGTTGTGCATCTGGGGAGGCGAAAGAATGGTGGGCGGCGGCGCGTTCGCGGGCCAGGCCGGCGGAGGGGGCATAACTTCGGTCGGCGGCGGGCTGGTGCGGCGAGCGCCTGGCTGCTCGTGCGTCGCGCTCGGGTTGAAAGGCGCGGACAGAATCGAGCCGTCCACGAGGCAGAAAGTCAACGTGTCTTCAAATGTCCGATTGCAGGCGGGGCAGCTCTTCATCTTTGATCTCCTGAGCACTCTGAGGGGCTCTCGCTTCCTCACTTCTTGCGCGAGTAGATGTAGAACATGATGACGATGACGGTGAGGAAGATGAGTTCGAGGAGTGCGAAGTAGCCGAGGTCGAAGCCGTTCTCGTCGTGCGCCTCGCGGTAGACGACGAAGGTGGCGAGAATGAGCGCGGTCGTGAGCCAGATGGCCTGGCGTTTGGCGTCCCACATGAAAGTTTGATTCCTCACGCGGGCGCGGCCTCATGCGGCGCGCAGCCCTGCTGATTATTACTGCGCCAGCGTCTTCCCTCCGGGGCACGATTATGACACACTTAGCGGCGCGCGAGTGAGCAGGCGCTTTCGGCCACCCCGGCGAGAGAGAGGGACTTCAAAGAATGTATTGCCCGCGATGCGGCCAGGAACAGGCTTCGAGCGAGATGCGCTTCTGCTCGCGCTGCGGCTTCCAGCTCGGCGGCGTGACCGACTTGCTCGCGCGGGGCGGCGTCCCGGCGACGGCGCAGACTAACAAGACGGGGGGGCCGCAGGTGCGCGGGCTGTCGCCGCGCCAGAAAGGCACGCGCGCGGGCCTCATGCAGATGCTCAGTGGATTGCTCGTCGTGCCCGTCATAGCCATCCTCAGCCACAACATTTTCGGCTGGCAGCAACTCATCATCCCGCTCGCCGCGCTAATCACTTTCGTCGGCGGCCTGCTGCGCATCATCTACGCGCGACTCTACGAAGACGGCACGCCCGAGATGGTGACGGAGGCGCTGCCCGCGCCGCCCGCGCCCGCCCACCTCAGCGCCAGGGCTCGCGTCTCGGCCCTGCCCCCGCAGCAGAGCATCCCCGCCGCAGACTTCGCGCCCCGCCGCGCCAACACCGCCGAACTCGTCCCGCCGCCGAGCGTCACAGAGAATACGACCCGCCTGCTCGACGAAGACAAAATCGCGCGCAGCGAGTAGCCGATTCAACGGAGCTTCGTCAGGCGCTCGGCCGCTTCGTGCAGCGTCTCGTCTTTCTTGCAGAAGCAGAAGCGCACCTGCTGCGCGCCCAGCTCGGGGCGGCTGTAGAAGGAGGAGCCTGGGACGCAGGCGACCCCGACCTCGTGGATGAGGTGGCGCGTGAACTCCACATCGTTCTTGAAGCCGAAGCCCGTGATGTCCGTCATGATGTAGTAAGCGCCGTCCGGGCGGAAGGTGCGAAAGCCCGCCTCTTCCAGAACGGGCAGGAGCAGGTCGCGGCGCGCGACGTAATCGCGCTGCAACTTGTCGTAATAAGCGGGCGGCAGAGAGAGCGCGTAAGCGCCCGCGCTCTGCAAGGGGGCGGCCGCGCCGACCGTCAGAAAGTCGTGCACCTTGCGTATCGCGCCGGTGATTTCCGGCGGCGCTAGCACGTAGCCGACGCGCCAGCCCGTCACCGAGTAAGTCTTCGACATGGAGTTGACGATGACGGTCCTCTCGCGCATCCCGTCCATCTGCGCCATAGAGAGGTGACCAATCTCCGCGCCCTCGCGCGGGTAGAGGATGTGCTCGTAGATTTCGTCGGTGAAGCAGAGCGCGTCAAACTCGCGGCAGAGCGAGGCGATGTGCTCCATCTCGTCGCGCGTGAAAACTTTGCCCGTCGGGTTGTTCGGGTTGCAGATGATGACGGCCTTCGTCCGCTCGTTGAACGCCGCGCGCAGCTCGTCGCGGTCGAACGTCCAGCCGGGCGGCCGCAGGGGCACGTAGCGCGGGCGCGCGTCGGAGAGAATCGCGTCAGGTCCGTAGTTCTCGTAAAAGGGCTCGAAGACGATGACTTCGTCGCCTGGGTCCACGGTCGCCATCATCGCGGCGATCATGCCTTCGGTTGAGCCGCACGTCACTGTGATTTCCGTCTCGGGGTCAATCGAGAGGCCCAGATACCACTCCGTCTTTCGCGCTATCGCCTCGCGGAAGTCGCGCGCGCCCCACGTGATCGCGTACTGGTTCACGTCCGCCTCGATGGCGGCGACGGCCCGCGCCTTGATGTCTTCGGGGGCGGGGAAGTCCGGGAAGCCTTGCGAGAGGTTGACCGCGCCGTGCTTCAAGGCTTCGCGCGTCATCTCGCGGATGACGGATTCTGTAAAACGGCTCGCCTTCTCGGAGACGTGGCGGTGCAGTTTGGCGGCGGGTGTGGTCATAGTTTTCGGTCTCTTTCGTCAGAAAACAGAGGAAATTTCGAGGCGAACGCGGTATGATGCTCTCACAGAGGGCTCGGGCGTGGCAACCGCCGCCCGCCTGAGCGCATCTCTTTCCCGCGCCCGGCCCGCATGGCTGGGACTCCTCCGCGGTCGCCCGGTTTCTTGCCACGCCTCTTAAATTTTCCTCAGCCGAGGGCTCGCGCTGATTGTGGCGTCGCCGCGCGCGGCGGAACGCGGGCGGAAATGGGTTGACAGGAGGTCGTTCGAGTAAGGATGATTGGCAACGTGAAAAGGAAGTTGATGACGATTTCGCTCGGCCTCTTGGTCTGCGCCGCCGTTCTGACGGCGCTCTCCATCAGGGCGCAGCAGAAACAGCAGGAAGCCACGCCGCAGTCAACGCCGACGCCCACGCCGCCGAGACCCGCCTTAAAGAGTATCCGCGGAGTCGAGAACCCGGCCGCGCTAGACAAGTTCTTCCGCTCGCTCTCGACCGTCAAGCGCAGAATCGAGCCCGTGCGCATCATGCACTTCGGCGACTCGCACACGGCCGCCGACATCCTGACCGCGGAGATTCGCCGAAAGTTTCAGGCTGAGTTCGGCGACGGCGGCGCGGGCTACATGGTCCCGCGCAACCCCATGAGCACGCCCCGCCGGGGGGTGCTTTCGGGCGCGACCTCCGGCTGGACCGTTGACGGCATCGGCGGCCGCGTCGAGGTCAACGGCATTTACGGCTTGGCCGGAATCGGCCTCAGCACCACGCAAGCGGACGAGCGCGCCTGGATAGAAGCCACCTGCAATCACTTCGAGATTTACTACCTGCGGCAGCCCGGCGGCGGGACCATAGACATCACGGTTGACGGCATGAGCGTGCTCGAACAGCCGCTCTCGCTCGCCTCGGACGCGCCGTTGCCGGACTATTTCACGGCCCCCTTGCCGGCCGACCGCATGCACCGCATAGAGGTCCGCACCGTCAGCACGGGCAAGACGCGCATCCTCGGCGTCGTCACCGAACACATCGCGCCCGGCGTCTCCTACGACGTGCTGGGCATCAACGGCGCGCGCGCCAAGCGCCTCATCAGTTGGAACGACACGGCGTTTGTGGACAACATCGTCCAGCGCAAGCCCGATTTGATTATCGTCGCCTACGGCACCAACGAGGTCGCGGACGACGACTGGACGATTGAGTCTTACCAGCGCATGTTCGCCGCCATCCTGCGCCGCTTCCGCCGCGCCGCGCCCCAGGCTTCGATTCTGGTTTACGGCCCGCCCGACCGCGCGGACATCTCGCTCGGGGGCAAGATGGCCGCGATGATCGAGGCGCAGCGGCGCGCGGCCATCGAGGTCGGCGCGGCGTTCTGGAGTTCTTACGGCGCGATGGGCGGCCCCGGCTCGATGGACGCCTGGGCTTCTATGGGGCTGGGCCAGGGCGACCACGTACACCTGACCAAAGACGGCTACATACGCATGGGCTCCATGTTTTATGAAGACGTTTACGACTCCTACAAGAAGTACCTGGCGCGTGCCCCCCGCAACCCGCCGCCGCGGAAAAAATCATGATGAAGGCGGAACTTTGCGGGATGAATTAGAAAGCAGTTTGCCTTTCATTCCGCCTTCATCATTCCGCATTCCGCATTGCTTTTCCTGCGTTGCTTTTGCCTTCCGCGTTCTGTATATTCTCGGCCGGTGCCGGAGTCGCGCTCTCCGGCGTCGGTCCCCGACCTCAAGACTTGAGCGCGGCGCAAATAGACCGTCCCGCCGGGGCAGCTCGACCGAGGGTACAAAAGCCATTTTCAAATTCTCCGCAAACCAACGGACGTGCGGCGAGTCCGGTTGACCTTTGCGGTCCGCATTAAAGATTATCCTCTGGCCTGCGGTTTATGTGGCTGCCCACATTCCCACGACGTTGATAGACGCGTTACCAGTGCCGGCAACCTTTGGCGACAATCAGGCTGTCCGCGGACTTAGACTGCGGGCGACGTGCGCGCCTGCGGCGTCGGCCGAGCAGATTTTGACGGAGTAACCTCGAAATGTTTTTCACCGGCAAGTACATGATGTTTCTCGCCATCGTCTTCTTCGCCTACTGGCTCTTTCTCTCCTGGCGGAGCGTGCCGGCGACCTTGCGCGTGACCTTCCTGCTCGGCGCGAGCTACTACTTCTACGCGCTGCTCAACTGGAAATTCCTCGCGCTCGTCTTCATTATTTCGACCGTAGACTTCCTGACGGCCCGCGCCATCGGCGCGAGCGCGGACGCGCGCCGCCGCAAGTTCCTTTTGGGCGTGAGCATCGCGGCCGACATCGGCACGCTCGCCGCTTTCAAGTACTTCAACTTCTTCAGCGAGCCGCTCTCGAACCTCTTCGCCAGATTCGGCTGGGAAGTCCCGCCGGCCGTCCTGCACCTCGTCTGGCCCGTCGGCATGTCGTTCCTCGCCTTCCGCTCCTTGAGCTACGTGATTGACGTTTACCGCGAGACGAAGGAGAAGCCTCAGCGGCCCGCGACGAGGTACCTCGATTACCTGGCCTTCGTCTCCTTCTTCCCGACCATCGAAACTGGCCCACTCGCGCGCGCCCACCAGTTGATTCCGCAACTGCGCCAGCAGCCCCAGCTCACGAGCGAGGAGGCGACGAGCGCGATTTTCATGATCGTCGTCGGCGCGATTAAGATTGCCGCCGCGACCTTCATCGGGACGAACCTCGTCAACCGCGTCTTCGACCAGCCGACGCTCTACTCTTCGACCGAGGCGCTCGGCGCGATCTACGGCTATGCGCTCCAAATCTACCTGAACTTCTCGGGCTACATCGACATCGCGCTCGCGTCCGCGCTCCTCCTGGGCTTCCGCCTGCCCGTCAATTTCAACTCGCCGTACAGGGCCAAAAACGTCCCGGACTTCTGGCGGCGCTGGCACATCACGCTCTCGGAGTGGCTGAGGGATTACGTCTTCTCCTCGCTGCCCGGATCGCCGCGCAAGACCATCCACCTTTACTGGAAGGCCGTCGTGACGATGCTCATCGGCGGCGTCTGGCACGGCGCGGGCTGGACGTTCATCATCTGGGGCGCGCTGCACGGTCTGGGCGTCGCGTTCAACCAGTGGTGGGACCAGAGGCGTCGCCGCCTGAAGCGCAAGCCGCGGCAGCAATGGTGGGTCAAGGCGCTCTGCGTCTTCGCCACCTTCCACTTCGTCTGCCTCGCGTGGGTCTTCTTCCGCGCCGAGACCGTGGGCCAGGCGCGGCAGGTGCTGGCACGCCTCGGCGCGTTGAACTTCGAGGCGACGAACCTCCTGACGCCCGTCTTCAGTGTCCCGTTCGGCGCGGGCACGCTCCCCGTCTCGGTGCTCCTGGTGCTCGTTTTAAGTTACCTGGCCCACTGGTTCCCGAAGGACGCGCTCGACAAGGTGCGCAGCGGCTTCACGTGGCTGCCTTCGCCAGCGCAGGCCGCTGTGATTCTGGGTGTGGCGCTCGGACTCTATTACGTCTCGGGCACTGAGGCGCAATTCGTTTACGGCAATTTCTGATTCGGTCGGGGAAGTGTTGGGGAAGTTATGAACATGGTCTGCAAAGTCTGCGCAGCGCAACTCCGAGCCGGGGCGAAGTTCTGCAACAAGTGCGGCGTGCCGCTCTCGCTGATAGAACGCTTCGGCGCGAAGCTCGCCGGCTCAAGGAGCGAGATGACAGTCGTCGGCGCGAAGGTGCCGGACGACGACGTGCCGACAGTTGATTCGCCGCGCCTCGCGCCGGCCGCCGACCCTTCGGTCGGAAGCGCGCCTGCGTCAGCCAACCCGTCACGCCTGGCCCCGACCGTGGACCCGGCCCTGGTGAATCCGCCCGCGCTCGCGCAGACCGTTGACGTGGCCGGCCGCCCACCAATCTCAGTGCCGCCGCAGCAGCAGCCGGCGTCCCCCGTCTCTCCGCGGCCTCCTTCGTCTTCGCCCGCGATTATTTCAACGGCGGACTCGCCCGTGCTGAAGCGCAAGGGGCCGCGCCACATACTTCTGAGCAAGCCCGCGCGGACGATAATCTTCGTCTTCATCTTCGCCGCGCTGCCGCTCTTCGTCCCGAGCCTCGGGCAGATGCTCGGCCTGAAGGAGACGCCTTACTCTGATCTCTTGCCCGACCCGCACGAGCTGATTACTTTCAAGAGCAGCGGCGGCTCGAACGCGGACGCGGGGATAGGCGGAGGCGGCTCGACCTCGACCGAAGAGACGACCATCGCCCAGACCGGCACGGACAATC
This sequence comes from Pyrinomonadaceae bacterium, assembly GCA_036403435.1. Classification (GTDB taxonomy): domain Bacteria; phylum Acidobacteriota; class Blastocatellia; order Pyrinomonadales; family Pyrinomonadaceae; genus QHXM01. The sequence goes on along the minus strand of DASWQY010000163.1, from coordinate 63,094 downwards.
CGGTCATCGTCGGCTCCGAGCACCCGGTCGAAGACCCCGCGCGCGCGATGGACAACTTCTACGCCTCGCTCGCGCTCACCGAAGCCAAGCGGCAGGGCGCGATCACGCGCGTCACGCATTACGGCGACTCGCCCATTACGAACGACGGCATCACGAGCACCGTCCGCAGGCTCCTGCAAGAGAACTTCGGCGACGCCGGCCACGGCTTCATCCTGATGGACAGGCCGTGGGCGTGGTACGGCCACCAGGCCATCACGTTCAACTCGGGCGGCGGCTGGGACAGTAACCCCATGGGGCCTGGGAGCAACGCAAATGGTGAGTTCGGCCTCGGCGGCGTCTCGTTTACGGCGAGCGGCCCCGGCAAGTACGCGCGTTTTGGCCCAGCGCCTGACGGCGCGACGGGCAAGAACTTCTCGCGCATGGAGGTCTACTACCTGCTCTCGCCCGGCGGCGGCCAGTTCAGCGTCAACGTCAACGGCGATGACTCGCAGACCATCTCGACCGACGGCGCTTCGGAGACTTCAGGCTTCTACGAAATTAAAGCCAGGAAAGCGGGCGAGAACACCTTCGAGGTCAAGAGTGCCGGCGGCAGCGTGCGCCTCTTCGGCGCGGTGATTGAGAACGACGGGCCCGGCGTCGTCTACGACAGCCTCGGCGTCAACGGCGCTTACGCGGGCCTGCTCGCCACGGCCATGAGCGCCGAGCACTGGGCCGAGCAGCTGCGCCACCGCAACCCGAACCTCGTCGTCGTCAACTACGGCACGAACGAGAGCCAGTACGCGTCGGACGACCAGATGCAGCACTACGAGAAAGACCTGCGCGAAGTCATTCGCCGCGTGCGCGTCGCGCTCCCCTCCGTCTCCATCCTGGTCGTCTCGCCGATGGACCGCGGCAAGCGCGTCCCCGGCGGCAAGATCGTCACGCTGCCTTCGATCCCGAAGATAGTCGAGATGCAGCGCCGCGTTGCGCTCGAAGAGAACGTCGCCTTCTTCAACACGTTTCAGGCGATGGGCGGCGAGGGCACGATGGCGAAGTGGGCCGCGGGCAAGGGCAAGAACCACCTCGTCGGCGGCGACCTGACGCACCCGACCGCCGAGGGCGCGGAGATCGTCGGCCGCCTCATCTACGAGGGCATCGCCGACGGCTACGCGAAGTACAAGGCGCGCGCGCCGAAAGGCAAATAAATTCGAGTCTGGAGTCACGAGTCTAGAGTCTGGAGTCAAAAAGCAGGTTTGTGTTTTCTGATTCCAGACTCTAGACTCGTGACTCCAGACTTTCAACTTTAAGGAGCGAATCAGAACATGGCACTGCCGCAAGGTGTGACGGATTACCTCAACGAGAACGCGCAGAACAACGGGGCGCAAGCTCCTCAGGCCGGCGACGACCTCTTCAAGTCGGGCGTGCTCGACAGCTTCGCGCTCGTTGACTTCATAGGGGTGCTCGAAACAGAGACCGGAATCAAGGTGCCGGACGCGGACGTGAAGGCCGCCAACTTCCAGACGCTCGAAGCCATCGAGCGTTACGTCGAGGCGCGCAGAGGATAAGCGGACGTGACAGCCTACATCACAGGCTCGGGGTTCTTCGCGCCCGAGCAATCAATCAGCAACGAAGAGATTGCGGAAAGGCTCGGGCTCGAAGCCGAGCAGATTTTCAAGTCGTCCGGCATCCGCCGCCGCCGCTGGGCCAAAAGTGGGACGACGACCAGCTCGCTCGCGGCCGAGGCTTTGAAGCTCGCGCTCGACGACGCGCGCCTCAAGCCGGAGGACGTTGACTACGTGCTCTTCGGGACGATGACGCCCGACCGCTTCATCCCCGGCAGCTCGCCCGCCGTGCAGAAGGCGCTCGGCCTGCGCGAGATTCCATGCCTCGACATCCGCGCGGCCTGCTGCAACGCGCTTTACGGCTTGCAGGTCGCGCGCGCCCTCGTCGCCTCCGGCGCGGCCCGCCACGTCGCCGTCTGCCTCGCCGAAATTCAGTCGGCTTTCCTGGACCTCTCGCCCGCTTCGGGGACGACCTCCATGCTCTTCGGCGACGGGGCGTCGGCCCTCGTCGTCTCGAACGAAAAGACGGACGGCGCGCTTCGTCTTCTCGACGTTTATCTCGCGACCGACGGAACTTACGTTGACGATTTGGGGATGCGCTGCCCCGGCACGGAATTCGGTACGGCGCGCTCTTACTCGCCGGCGGAACACGCGGAGGACTTCGCGGCTCGGATGGTGGGCCAGTCCGTGATTTTGCAGGCATCGCGCAAGATCGTCGCGGCGTGCCAGACCGTTTTGGGGCGCAACAACCTCCAGGCGGCGGACGTGCGCTGGATGGTCCCTCACCAGGCGAACGCGAACCTTCTGGCACAGGTCGCGCGCGGGCTGAAGTTCCCGACCGCGGAGGGCGGCGTCATCTCCGTGCTGGAGGATTACGGCAACACGTCTTCGGCCTCGATGGGAATCGCGCTCGACACACTGCGCCGCTCCAACCGGATACAACCCGGCGACCGCCTGCTGCTCCCTGCCTTCGGCGCGGGCTTCACCTGGGGCGCGGGCCTCTGCGTCGCCTGAGCCAGAATTCCATTTCAAACTGCTGAGCAACACTTTGCGCCTCCAGCGTGAGACTGTATTTCACGTTGGAGGCGCAAAGTCGCTAAGGGGTTGAGTGGATTCGCGGGCGGCTTACGGCCCCGTGTTAGTTTTGGGCGAGGCGACGAAGTTCGCCCCCGAGTGATTGCCCGTCAGATTAGGCAGGGCCAGTTGCGCGGGGTCGAAGTTATAGCTTGTCTTCGAGGGCGTCACTTTGTAGCTGCGTGGCGTCGGCAGGTCGTCGAACGAGTACGTCCCGGTGCTCGAAGTAATCACGGCGCGCGGCGCAAAATTCGTCCCGCCCGTTAGCGTCATGGTCACGCCCGCCAACCCTTTGCCCGTGGCCGTGCCGAGCGTGACGCGGCCGCTGACGGTGGCGCGGCGCGTCGTGAAGTTAGCGTCCGTCTGGTTCTCATGAAGATTGACGAAGGTCTGCCCGAACGGGACGAAGGTCAGGTCGCCTTTGGTGGGCGTGAGCGTGTAGTTGCCGCCCGCCACGAGGTCGAAGGCGTAATAACCGTTGCCGTTGGTGAGGACCGACTTGTTGGCCGAGCCGCCGAGCGTCATGGTCACGGCGCTGATGCCGGTCGTGCCGTCGCTCGTCACACGCCCGCTGATGCGGTAGGAGTCGGCGAGCTTCGTCACGAAGGCGCTCTTCGCGATGCCGCTGATGCGATGCGCCTGAAAGGGCTTGACCTTCGGGAAATCGGTCGAGAACGTTTCGCCGGTCACGTAGGCGTTGCCGGAAGAATCCACGGCGATAGCGTAGCCGATGTCGCTGTCTTTGCCACCGAGGTACGTGCTGTAAAGGACCGAAGCCCTGCCCGATAGGCGCGGGTTCAGCTTCGTGACGAAAGCGTCGGGTATGAAATACTGAGGCGGCTCCTTCTGGAGCCGGTTAAGCGTCGGGAAGTCAGTTGAGATGGTCAGGCCCGTCACGTAAACGTTGCCCGCCTGGTCCACGGCGACGCCGTTGCCCGAATCGTAGTCGTCGCCGCCGAGGTAAGTGCTATAGCGGAGCGAGGGCGTGCCCGCGAGGTTCGTGTTGAGCTTCGTCACGAAGGCGTCCCAACCGCCATTGAATGTCTGGAACTGGTTGCGCGTCGGGAAGTCGCTCGAACCGGTGATGCCCGTCACGTAAGCGCCACCCGACGAGTCGGCGGCGATGCCCGTGCCCCAGTCGTCCCCGCTGCCGCCCAGGTAGGTGCCGTAGCGAAGTGCAGCCGTGCCGGAAGCATTCGTATCCAACTTCACGACGAAGGCGTCAGGCTCCAAAGACCTCGCCCGGAATGACTGACACGCATTCAGTGTCGGAAAGTCTGTGGACTCGGTCGAGCCCGTCACGTAAGCGTTGCCGGACGAATCAACGGCGATGCCGTAGCCGTAGTCGAAGTCGCCGCCGCCGAGGTAGGTGCTGTAGAGGAGCGCAGCCGCGCCCGGCAGATCGGGGTTCAGCTTCGTGACGAAGGCGTCCTGATAACCCTTCTTGGTAGACTGGTACTGATTGAGCACAGGGAAGTCGGACGAGGTGGTCCAGCCGGTCGCGTAAACGTTGCCCACGGAATCCACGGCGATGCCCTGTCCAAACTCCGCGCCCCTGCCGCCGAGGTAAGTGCTGTAACGGAGCGAGGCCGCGCCCGCCTGATTCGTGTCGAGCTTGGTGACGAAGGCGTCGGCGTAGGGCTGGTCCGTCCGCAGCGGGTTAAGCGTCGGGAAGTCGGCCGAATCGGTCCAGCCGGTCACGTAAGCGTTGCCGGACGAGTCGGCGGCGATGCTGAGGCCGCGGTCGGCGTCGCTGCCGCCGAGGTAAGTGCTGTAGAGGAGCGAGGTGGGGCCGGAGGCGTTCGTGTCGAGCTTGGTGACGAAGGCGTCGGCGCTGGCGTCGTCGAAAGGGGTGGTCCCCTGCCAGGACTGGTACTGATTGCGCTTCGGGAAGTTCGATGAGTAAGTGTCCCCGGTCACGTAAGCGTGGCCGGACGAGTCCACGGCGATGCCCGTGGCGTAGTCGGAATCGGTGCCGCCCAGGAAAGTCGAGTAGGTCAAGACCGGGTCAATCACCAGCGGTTTCGCGCGGTCGTACTCGCCGACTTCGATACCCACCTCGCGCCTGCCCTTCATCACGTACCGGCTCGCGACCTCGCGGCGCTCCCCTCCGACTCCCTGATAGGCCGCGGGCCTGCGCTGCCTGACTTCTCCGCCTGCCGTCTTCAACATCAGCTCGCCCGTCGCGCGCTCGACCTTCACGCGCCTGACGCCCTCGAACTCCAAGACGATTTGTCTCGTGTCCGCGCCGGGCGCGACCTCGAAGTCGTATTCGAGTTGCTGCCGCTCGCCGTAATAGATCACGTCCACGCCCGGATAGACCTGCGCGTACCTGACGCGAGCGTAGCGGGGAACTTCCGTGTGCCACTTCCGCGGGTCGCTGCCCTTGAAGTAATTCGCCCGCACGCCCGTCTCGCTCTCGCCCACGACGGCGGGCGAAGAATTCGCGCCCTTCATCCTCATACGAAGGACCGTCGGTCGGGACTTTACGCGCGCGACGCGCCGCCCGCGACGAGGACGCGGCCTGTTCTTCGTGTCCGGCGTTTCGCCGCGAGCGGCCGGCAATGACAACACGGCCTCGGTCTCGGTGAGGAAGAGCGTATAGCCCGCGTCGCGCGCGAGGTAGCGGACCTCCGGGTCCACCTGCCCGCGGTTCTCCTCGAAGCTCAGCGGCAGCTTCTCGTAAGCACCCCGCACGCGCGCGCGTCTCGTCGCTGACAGGCTCGGCAGGCGGGGAAGACTTTTCGGCGGTCGGGGCGGAAAGGCGCGCGGGACGATTGCGGGAGGCGCGGACATTTTGAGTCGTGAGGGCGGCGAACCCCGCGCCGAGCGTCGAGCAGATTAAAACGTAGGCGAGGAGTCTTCTGAGATTCCGTGAGGGGCGCATTTCAAATTCTCCTTTGCCGAGAGGGGAAGCCTCTCGCTCAGCCTTGCGGCTGAATTCGTCGGACTGAGGGTGGACGAACGAAGCGTGCTGCTCCGTGCTGACGCGTGACGCGGCTGAGCATAGGAGCGCGGGCCACCCATGTCAAGAAAAACGGAGCGGCCGGTAGTGTCTTGCTTTGAGGTTCGTCCGCCGCGGTGTCAACCGTCTGGCGATCAAGTCCCCGGCAGGGAGCGTTGCCGCTCGTCCAGGTGCGAGCGGTCCGAGAGGACGTGCAGGAGCGGCCCCTGCGTCGTGAACTCCACGACGCTGACGGAGCCCACGGGGCAGACCAGGCGATAGCGGAAGCGCCCCACGTCAACGCCGAGCAGGCCGCACAGCACGATCCTGATCGTCGCCTTGTGCGAGACGACGAGGACGTTGCCGTCGTCGAAGCGGCGGCGTATGCCTTCGACGACGTGCAGGCCGCGCCGCGCGATCAGGACGGCCATCTCGCCCCTGGTCGGCGGGTGCCACGCGGGGTCGGCCAGCCAGCTGATGTAGTCGTCATGAAATTGGCCCTCGACCGCTTCTTTAGAGAGTCTCTCCCAACGGCCGTAGCCTATCTCTTTCAGCCCGTCGCGCTCTTCTATCTCCAGGCCCAGCGCCGCGGCGAGGGGCCGCGCGGTCGCGACGGCGCGACGCAGGGGGCTTGAATAGATCGCGCGCCAGGGCTTCGAACGGTAGGCGGCGGCGAAAGACTCGGCCATCGCCAATCCGTCCGCCGTCAGCTCGGGGTCCGAGCCCGAGCCGCAGAATACGTCTTCGCGGCTCAGCTCCGTCTGCCCGTGCCGCAGGAAGTAGAGCGTCAGGCTCATCCTCTCGCGCCTCTCCTCGCCGTCTGACGTTAACGGGCCGCACGCTCCGGCAATTCGCCGGCCGCTTTGGCGACCGCCGCGCGGCAGATTTTCGCGGCCTCTGCCTGGCCCGTGACGTGTACGTTCAAATCACGTATGAGGCCGTCACTCAGGCCGTAGACCCAGCCGTGGACGGTCAACTCCTGCCCGCGCTCCCAGGCGTCCTGCACGGTGGTCGTCTGGCACACGTTCGAGACCTGCTCGATGATGTTCAGCTCGCACAGCTTGTCCAGGCGCTCGGACTCATCAGTGATGCGGGCGAGTAGCTCCGCGTGCTTCTGCATCACGTCCTGGATGTGGCGCAGCCAGTTGTCAATCAGGCCCAATCTCAAATTGAGCATCGCGGCGCGCACGCCGCCGCAGCCGTAATGGCCGCAGACGATGACGTGCTTGACGTGAAGCGCCTCGACCGCGTACTGCACGGCCGAGAGGCAGTTGAGGTCAGTGTGGACGACGACGTTGGCGACGTTGCGGTGAACGAAGATGTCACCGGGCGACATCGCGACGATCTCGTTGGCGGGGACGCGGCTGTCCGAGCAGCCGATCCACAGGTACTCGGGCGACTGCTGCTCCGACAATTTTTGAAAGAAGTCGGGCGTGTGGGCCTTGATGTTCTCGGCCCAGACGCGGTTGCGCTCAATCAGGTGGGTCAGGCTTCGCATGTTCTCCAGTCTGTTCCTAGTAGGGCGGGTTCGACTGCTCTTGCTCGGCCTGCCGCCGCAGTTGGTCTATGACGGAGCGGACGGCTTCCGCTATGTTTCCGTCGGGCGCGAGTTCCAGGTATTTCTCGTAAGCCTGGACCGCCTCCTTGTACTTCTCCATCTTCTCGTAGGCCGCGCCGAGCAGTTGGTAGAGGACGGGCTCCGAGTCGGAGAGCTGCGCGATGGCCGCGCGAAACTCGGCGGCCGCCTGCTCGCCCATCCCTTTCTCTTCGTAGAGCAGCCCGAGGCCCGTATGCGCCTCGGGCTGGAAGCCGCGCCCCTCGCGTATGGCCTGCTTGAAGGCGGCGATGGCATCGTCCCAGAAGGCCGCCGAGCGCAGGATGCGCCCCTCGACCGCCGACGCCTCCGGGTAAACGGGCCGCGCCTCGCGCGCCAGGTCAATCTCGCCGAGCGCCCGCTTGTAGTCGTTCAGGTCCAGCAGAAGGCGCGCGAGTCCGACGTGCGCCGCCGCGAAATTGGGCCGGAGTTCGACGGCGCGGCGGTAAAGCTCCGCGGCCGCGCGCTTCGACTCCTCATCCCTGGCCTTCTCGCGCGCCTCCTCCGCGCGCTGGAAAGTCAGCTCCGCCTCGTCCGTGGTCTCCATCAGGCGGACTTCTATCTCGCCGCGCTGCGCCGCAGTGAGGGCGAGCGTGCGCTCTCGAAAACCGCCCGCCCGCACGCGCAGGCTGTGCCGCCCCGCCGAGACCTTCTCCAGCTTGAGCCTGCCCTCCGCGTCCGTCACGCCGCGCCTGACCTCGTCCAGCCAGACGACGGCGTTCGGCTCGGTCTTGACCGCGATTGATTTGATTGAAGCGGTGGTCGAAGCAGTAGGCGCGGCCGGCCTCTTACCTCTTCTCTGGGCCAACGCGTCTTGGACGCAGGGCAGCAGCGCCGCCAGCGCGACGATGAAAAGGGCGCGATGAGAAAATTTAATTACGTCCTTGCTCATGTAAACCTCGATGCCGTGCGTGCCAGTGATTGAAACGCGCGCGCATTCGCCGCTACGCGGCGGATAAAGGAGCGGCCGTCATTGACAGCCTGTGTTTCATTCCCCGTGCTCGCCCCCCGTGAACCGGCGCTGAATCACTTCCTCGTTCACGGGCTGAGCCTCGTCCCCAGCCTGGGCCACGTCCATCGGCGGGTGGACGGGGCGCGAGCCGACTTCGGGGCGGAACTGGCCGTGGTCGTCGTAGAGCCGCTCGTACTGGAGCGTGTTGCGCACCACTCCCTGGACGTAGGCGCGCGTCTCCTTGAAGGGGATCGCCTCCGCGAACTCGTCCATCTCAAGGGGCAGCGTCGAGCGCCACTGCGGGACGCGGCCCGGCCCCGCGTTGTAGGCGATGGCGACGAACTCTATGCGCCCGAACTTGTCGAACTGGTCGCGCATGTAGCCCGTGCCGAGCTGTATGTTGAGCCGCGGCTCGTAAAGACTCTCGGCCGTGACCGCGCGGTCGATGCCGTACTTGCGCGCGACCGAAGCGCCCGTCGGGACGAGGAGCTGCATCAGGCCGAAGGCGTTCGCGCCGGAGCGCGCGCGCGGGTTGAAGACGGACTCCTGGCGGATTAGCCCCGCGACCTGGTGCGGGTCGAGGCGCTTGGCGCGCGCCTCCTGCTCGATGATGTCCCAGTAGGCGAGCGGGTAGAACACGTCCCACTCCTCGCGCGTCATCTCCTCCGGCTTCATCTGCGAGTAGTCGGGGTAACTCTTCTTGAGTTGGTTGAGCGCGCGCACGTTGTCGTCGCGCGTCCGGTAGATGCGCGCGAGCGCGAGGTTGACGCGCGGGCTCGAAGGGGCCGACTCCGAAGCGCGGCCCAACTCTTCGAGCGCGAAGTCGTCCATGCCGATGTTCGTCAACTGGTCCGCCTTGACGACGCGCTCGTTCTCGTCTCGGCCCGCGGTCTCTTCCGCGACCGTCACTGTCTTCAGGTTGGCGACGGCGCGGCCCGCCACGGAGTCCGGCGCGAAGTTCCCCTGCGGCGCTTGCCCCGCATTCTTCAGCGAGGTCAACCGCTCGCGCGAGAGGTGGCCGTACCAGTTCGCACTGTAGCGCGCCTGCATGGCCTCGTAAATCGCGCGCGCCTCGCTGAGCTTCCCGGCGCGTTCAGAATCGCGCCCGGCCCAGTAGCCCGCGCGCCCGCGGTTGTCCGTGTTCTTGTCCGCGTAGTAGGCGAGGTGTTCCGTCAGGAGGCGCGACGACTCTTGATAGTTTTTGGCCTCGTGCGCGTCCCACGCGATCTCGAACTGCGCCGGCGCGACCTCGGCCGCGCCGGGGAAGGAGCTGACGGCCGAGCGGGAGAAGTAGTCGGAGTCGGCCGTGTTCTTCGCGTCGCGCGCCAGCTCGCCCGCGCGCACCATCGCGCGCGGCGCGAACGGGCTCGAAGGGAACGAGCGGCGCAACTCTTCGACGGTCGAGCGGACCTGGTCCCACTGGCGCGCGAGCGCGTAAGCCTGTGCCAGATTGGAGAGGGCTTCGGCGCGCAGCTCCGCCGCCGACGACGGGATGCTGTTGAGCGCGGCCACGGCGTCCGCCGTGCGCCTGGCGCTCACCGCCGCGATGCCCCGGCGCAGCTGGGCCTCGGGCCGCGCGGTCGCGGGGAAGCGCGTGAAGGCGTCGTTGTAAGCGGTGACGGCGTCGCCGTGGCGCTTCGCGTCGTAGAGGCGGTCGGCGCGCGCGACGGCTTCGTCGGCGTTGGCCGCGGCGGTCGTCGAGTTGAGTTTCGAGATCAGCGCCTCGGCCTCTACGCTCTGCGACGACGCGGGCGCGTAGAAATAGACGCGGCGGTAAGAGGCGAGCGCGCGCGTCGTGTCGCCCGCGCCCTCGTAGGCTTTGCCGGTCAGGAGCAGCGAGGCCGCGTCATTGCGCTCGTTCAAGTCCTTGAGCAGAACTGGCACAGCCGTCCACTGGTTCTCCTCCATCAGCATCTCCGCGTCGCGGCGGAGCGCGTGCCCCGCGCGCTGTGACGAGGGATAGTCGCGGGCCAATTTTTCGTAGTCGGCGCGGGCCTCTGCGCGGCGGCTCAACTGCTCCAGCGCCTGCGCGCGCACGAGCAGCGCGTAGTCGCCGAGCGCCGTGCGGTCGCGTATCACGTTCGAGTCCAGGAGCGCGATGCCGCCCGCGAAGTCGCCCTGCTTGATCTTGATTCTCGCGCGCAGGACGCGGGCCAGCCCCGCCGCCTTCGTGTTCGGGAAGTCAGACTCGATGCGCGCGACCGCGTCCTCGGCGGGCAGCACGCCGCCGCGCGTCATCGCGCGCAACTGGTCGAGCGCCTTCACCTCGCCGGGCACGATGCGCCCCTGCTGCCGGCGCGCGCCGCAGCTCGCGCTCATCAGCGGCCAGATGGACGCCCCTATGACGACGACGAGGCCCGCGACGATCATGGTCAGGCGGTGTTTGCGAAATTCGATAGCCAAAACGTTCTCCAAAAAAAAGTGATGAGTGATGAGTGATGAGTGGTGAGTAAAAGCCGGTTGCCTTTACTCGTCACTCATCACTCATCACTCATCGCTTCCGTACTTACGCCGCCGCGCCGGGGTAGTCTCGGCCGAGTTTCGACGGGTCGCCCTCGGCGAGCGTGTTGACGAGTTCCTGGTAGAAGTAGTCGTAGCGCGCCGTCACGGGTTGTGAGATGCGCTGGTCGTACATCTGGCGAGAGCGGTCTATGTCCTCGCGCAGGCGCTGGTAGATGTCGCCTTCGAGGCGGCCCTCGCGCACCTTCTGCTCGTTGTAGAGTTTGATCTCGGAGACCAGCAGGCGGGCGAAGCGGCGCGCGTAGTTGTGCTGCTGGCGCTCCTCGTCGCTGCCGACTTCGACGGGCAGGTCGGCGGCCTCCGCCGAGCGCCAACTGCGTGCCCCCGTCCCGCCGGGCGCGGCCGGCGCGGGCGTCTCCTGGGGCGCGGACGCCTGCGGCTGCCCGAACTCCGCGGTCGTCTCGTCCGTCACGGTCGCGCCCAGGTTCTGGTAGTCGTGCGCAGGCTGGGGCGCTTCCGTGACGAGCGTCTCCTCGCTCGTGTATTCGGCGGGCGCTGTGGCGGCGGGCTGAGCGCCGGCCTCTTCGGCGGGCGGCGCTTGGACGGCCGCGGCCGGGGCCTCTTCGCCCTCGCCGGTGGCCCAACCCTGTGACGGCTGCGGTTGCGCCGGTTCGGGTTCGGGCTCGGGCTCGGGCGCGGCGGCCTCCTCCGGCGCGGGCGGCGGCGCGGCCTCAGCCTGCGGTTGCGGTTCTGGCACAGCGGCGGCCGCCGGCTGCTGCGGTTGCTGCGCGGGAGCGGCGGCGGCGGCGGCGCGCACGCCTCCCCCGCCGACCAGCAGCTCGACCGCCATGCCCGCGACGCGGACGAGCGTTTCGAGTGCTTCGAGGTTGATGGCGTCGGCGTCGAGCGCGGCCGAGTCCGCGTAGAGCACGGCCGCCGCGCGCCCGCGCGCGATGAGCGGGATGGCGACCATGCGCTGCGGCGGGTCGGAGCCCAGGCGGTTCAGGAGCAGGTAGTCTTCGGCGTTGCCGCCGGGCGCGCCGCTCCAGGTGTTGCGCGAGCGGACGACATCGCTCAAGGGCGTGTCGGCCGAAAGCGGCAGGACCAGTTCGCGCACGGCGTCGTCGCCGACGGAGCCTTCGAGCCCGCGCGCGCGCCAGCCGATGGCCTGCTCGTTCTTGACGACGAAGAAGGCGACGCGCGGGGCGAACGAGGCCGCGCGGTTGACGAGCGTGCTCAAAATCTCCGACTGCGAGTGCTGCTCGCTCAAGTCCTCTATGCCGGCCTTGAGGATGGCGAGGTCGGAGGAGGCGCGCGTGCGCCGAGACTCGGCGGCGGCCTCCTCTATGCCGCGCTCGTGGGCGGCGCGTATGTGCTCGGAGATGGAGGCGGCGACGGACGTGTCCGCGTCGGCCGCGCCTGCGCGCTCCGCCAGCTGCGTGAAGGCTTCGTTGACTTGGCTCTGAAGCCGCGTGATCTCTTGCTGTAAGCCGCCGAGGCGCGAGTTGATGTATTCGTCCACCGCGTCGCGCAGGCTCTTTTCCAGTTCTCCGCTGACCACCGTTTTATAGCCCTCCGTTTCGGCTGGGAAGCTGCCGTTGAAATGAATAAGGACTGCCGAGAGACGCGGGTAAAGAGCGCGCGCCGTCTGTGGTCGAATTATGGACGGGCATTGGGAAGAGTGTCAAGAAACGGTCTCCCCGGCCCCGCCGAGCGCATTGACACCCGTCCGGGGCGCATGTAAATTTTCGATTTTAGATTTTTGATTTGCGGTTGGATAAGGAGTAAAAAGCGTTTCGTCCTCTTCCAATCAAAATTCAAAAATCTAAAATCGAAAATCAAAGATTCCCTATGCCGGATGACATTCTCATCGTTGACGACTTCGAGGACAACCGGGAATTGCTGCGCCTGATGCTGGAGGGGGCAGGCCATCGCGTGCGCGAGGCCGAGAGCGGTCAGGCCGGACTTCAGATGGCGCTCGACGAGGCCCCGGACCTGATCCTCGTTGATCTTTCGATGCCGGGGCTGGACGGCTGGGGCGTCCTGCGCGGGCTGCGCGCAGACGAGCGCACGCGCCACGTCCCTTGCGCCGCCGTCACGGCCTTCGACGACGGCGAGCGCGAAAGCGCCCTGGCCCAGGGCTTCGACGCCTACCTCCCGAAACCCTATCACCGGACGGAGCTGTTGGAGACGGTCGAGCGCCTGCTCGCGCGAAGCCGGCAGGGCGGCGGGATGACGAACGCCGGGTGAGGAGGACGCGAGTGGCCGAGAAGAGTAAAGAGGCCGAGGGGGCGGACGAGCTGAGCGCGGGCGTGATTCTCGTCGCGTTCGAGAAGCTGTTCGGCGGCGGGCGCGGCGTCAAGAAGTTCGCGCGCTCGGGCCTGCGCCACGTCGAGCTTCCGGGCGGCGCGGTCCTCGTCGAGCAGAACCCGAAGAAGAGCAGCGAGTGGGCCGAACTCGCCAACAGCGGACGCCGCGTCGCCTGGGTGATGCGCGACGGCCGCTACCTCGCCCGCGTCGTTGACGGAGAAGTAACCATGCTGGAATGAAAAATTAAAAATGAAAAATTGAGGCGGCGAGCCACTTTAATTGTGGTTCGCCGCCTTATTCATTTTGCCTTTTTCATTTTTAATTTTGCATTCTCGAATACTGCTGGATGATGTATTCCCGTATCTGCGCGGGGGCCATGCCGTTCTTGTGCAGGTTGTAGGCGATGAGCGCCTCGTTGACGCAGACGGCGCACTGCGAGGCGTGGTTGTCCTCGAAGCAGGTGTGAAGGCTCTTGTGGCCGAAGCTCACGTCGCAGTGGCAGTAGCAGGGGAGCTGCGCTATCGTCTCGGGGATTTCTTTGACGACGCGGTAGGCGTCGCGCGTTGGGCCTGTGAACTGCTCGGCCGGGAGCGTCGGGCGCAGGCTCTTCGCGCTCTGCGCGTCCTGGAAGGCGGGGACGTGCGCGTCGCGCGGCTGCGTGGTGTTAGAGGTCGTGCGCGTGACGCGCTTCTCGGCCGGGGCCTGCTGCCCGCAGCCGGCCGCGACGACTGTCAGTAGTGTGACGAGAATAGCTTTTGTCTTCATCGAAATCTTAACCTCTCGGCCCCGCATTATATCGAAAGCCGCGCGACTTGCCTAAACGCGAACCCACGGGCCGCCGCATTTAGAAGCGAGCGATGGCGCGTTTTTGCTGAGGCCGGGGCGTAGTGAATAAAAGCGAGAAGGCCGCGCCTACGAGCAAGCGCAGCCTTCCCGGATGTTGCCGAACCCTGACGTTAATTGATTCGGCGGCAAACTTCAGTTACTTCCTTTATCTGCGGCGGCGCGCTCTGTTATGCGCGGCCGGGCGAGATTGTAACTGCTGGATTTGCGTTTTCAGTTGCTCAATCTCCTTCTGCTGCTCCTTGCGTTGCTCTTGCTCTGACAGAACATGCAGGGTGAGTTCTTCGATCTTCTCCAGGAGCCTCATTTGATATTGGCTCAGATTGAGCCCGTTCTGACGCACCTCCGCTGCGCTCGGCATATTCGGGAGATGCTTCTTACGCTCTATGTAGGCGCGTAATTGATCCAGCGTCATCAGGCTATAATCGTCCTCGAAAACGTAGTCAGGGACGTTGAGCGTCGTGCCGTCATCAATAAAGCTTCCGCCAGTGACACGGATGTTGCCGCCGCTGACCTCTAATTTATCCGTGGGCGCAGTCGTCCCGATGCCGACGCGGCCGTTAGCGCCGATCCTCATCCTCTCGCTGAGCGTCCCGGCGTTCGTTAATAAGAAGCGGAGGTTACCGCTGTTCGTCGCGCCGTCATTAGCGCTGGCAATGATAGCGTTCCGCTTCTCGGTCGTAGCCAAGTTGGAATTGAAAAAGGCAAGCTGGCCCAGGTTAGCGGTCGTTCCGCTCTGGTTGCTGCCCACCCCGAGTTCAGACAGCTCGGTGCCACCCTCAATAGTCACGAACTTTGAGGAGTTGGCATCAAATGCCGGGCTCGCCGTCCCGATGCCGACATCGCCGTCAGCGGCGATGTCAATGCTGCTGGTCGGAGCGCCGGGCCTGATGCGGAACGAGAGGCGTGAGCCGCCCGTCACGTCGCGGACGAAGAAGTTGGCCTCGTTCGCGCCGATGTCCCAGGTCTGGGCGGTGAACCCGCCCGAGCTATTTTGTTCGAGCCTGATGGCCGGCGTGTTGCTCGTGTTGGCGTCGATGTCCAGAACCGGCGTGCTGGTGCGAAGCCCGAGGCGGCCCGTCGAATCAACGAAGATGGAGTTGGTCGCAGCACCCGCCGTAATCGTGAACGGGACCTTGCTGCCCGTGATGTCCTCGATAGAAAACTTGTTGGCCCCGCCGCTGGCCGAGTCGTTGGCAGTCAACTGCCAGTCGTTACTGGGGAAGCTGCCGACCGAAGTGTCCTCGAACTTGATGCGCGTGCTGTTCTCCTTGAGCCGGATGGTGTCGAAGCCGAAGCTCTCGTTGTTGACGCAGTCGAAGCCGACGCAGAGGCTGCCCTGCACGATCAAGTCGTCGGGGATGACCTGGTCCGGCATGAGCGGGTCCGGGAACGGGAAGGTGGCGAGCGACTTCCAGGAGACTCGCGGCGGGTCGTTTTCGACTGCGTGCGACGCGACCATGATGGTCCCGTCCTGAATCGTATCCCCCGGCGGCAACGAGCGCACGGGCACGAAGCCGCGTTTGTTCGTGTCAGTCTTCCCGACGGCGCGCGCGCCGGATTCGGTCGCGCCGGCGACGATGACGGACCCTCTCAGGACGGTGAAGCTGCCGGACTGGACGGGAGCCTGGGCCGGCAGAAGCCCGCGCTTGACCATCTCGCGCGTGGGAGCCTGGTCGTCGTCGCCGCCCCTGGCGCGCGCGGCCTTCAGCGCCTTACCGACTTCGGCGGGGATTTCGGGCGTCAGCCGCAGTTCGTAATTGTAAACCCCGTCGGGCAGCCTGCTGCCCTTCTTGTCCAGGAGTGTGAATTCGACCGGCGAGCCGGACTTAAGCTCTTTGCGGAACACCTGCCCGTCGGGGCCGGAGACAGTCAGGGTGAGCGAGGAATACTGAACGGGCACGTCCCACCGGACGCTCGACCCGTTGCCGGAGATCGGCGCGAGCCTGTTCTTATCGTCCGTGGTCTGCCCGAAGGCGGAAGCGTTGAAGCACGCGAGGGCAAACACTATGCTGAGTATTATGGGTAGGAGCTTTGGATTTTTCATGGGAACCTCTCTTATCGGTTTGTTACCGAGTGTGTGTGTCAAGGGTGGATCGGGCTTGACTTCAAACCTGAAGGGCAAAAGTCAGAGCGAGGTCTTGCGCGTGTAAGGATTCCGGGAGTGATATAACAACCGGCGGCGGACGTGTCAAGTTTTTTTGGCCCACTTCTCAATCTCTCGGGACTGAGAGCGAGCCGTTTACGCGGCCCGACAAAAATAGTTGCGGGCGGACGGCCGACACACGGCCGGAGGCCCGAAACGCGTTTGACTTTCATCTTTTGTGCCAGTCGGCGCGGGCGCGCCGCTCCCGAAATACCCGCCCGGAAAGCGTTGTCACGGATTGCACACCTGAGGTCTTAGAGCCTTTTCCTGACGGTCACCGCGTCAGCTTTTTGCCTTGCGGCGACGGCGAGCGAAAAGAAAACGGGAGGGCTTGATCGAAAGCCCTCCCGTTTCGCGCGGCCGAGAAATTGTCAAAGCAGAGTTTTACTGCGGGCAGACGGAATCGCGGTAGAACTGGATGAGGAGCAGGTTGGCCTGCTGCGCGGCGTCCGTCAGTGTGACCTGGACCTCGAACCAGGAACTCTGGGTCGCGAAAGAGATCGGGGTGCCGCCGGTGGCGAAGCACTTGGTCACGGTGGCGAAAGCGGCCCCGGTCGCCGCCAGCGTATTGCTGTCGAAGATGGAGGCCGGCGCGTCCGCGCCCGTGTCTATCGTCGTGTGGTGGAAGAAGACGCGCACGCGCGCGCCGGCCCCGGCCCCGTCGCTGTCGCGGTAGCGAAACTTGAAGACGGACTGGGCCGAGTTCAGGGCCGTCAGGTTCGGCGTGACCGGGACGTTGAACCTGACGGTGACCGTGCCGGTCGAGCCGGCCTTGAGGCCGACGCCCGTCACGTTGTCCAGGTCCACGATGGAGGCGGAGCCCTCGTCAACCGTCCCGGCCGCGCCTATGAATTGTAAAGCGTAGTTCGGCCCGAGCGGGTTCAATCCCGTGAACGCATCAACGAAAGTGTTGCTCGCGCCGGGGACGGCCACCTTGATGCCTTTCTGAAATTCCACGGTGCCGTCCGCCTTGATGTCAATGCTGCTGGTCGGAGCGCCGGGCCTGATGCGGAACGGCAGGCGTGAGCCGCCCGTCACGTCGCGTATAAAGAAGTTCGCCTCGTTTGCGCCGATGTCCCACGTCTGCGCCGTGAAGCCGCCGCCGCTGTTCTGCTCGAGCCTGATGGCCGGCGTGTTGCTCGTGTTGGCGTGAATGTCCAGGGCAGGGGCCGCGGTGCGCAGGCCCAGCCGCCCCGTGCTGTCCACGAAGACAGAATCGGTCGGGGCTCCGGCGATGATCGTAAACGGGACCTTGCTGCCCGTGATGTCCTCGATAGAAAACTTGTTGGCCCCGCCGCTGGCCGAGTCGTTGGCGGTCAACTGCCAGTCGTTACTGGGGAAGCTGCCGACCGAAGTGTCCTCGAACTTGATGCGCGTGCTGTTCTCCTTGAGCCGGATGGTGTCGAAGCCGAAGCTCTCGCCATCCACGCAGTCGAAGCCGACGCAGAGGCTGCTCTGGACGATGAGGTCATCCGGCGTCACCTGGTCCAGCGGGACGGGGTTCGGCGCGAGGGCCGTCTGAGGCGCAGTCTTTCCGGCCTGACGGGGCGACACGGGTTCGCTCGCACCGCCGCCGATGACCGCGCCCTTCAGCACTGTGAACGCGCCGGACTGGACGAGCGGCTGGGCCAGAATCAGCCCGCGCTCGCGCAGGTCTGTCGCGGCCGCGGCGTCGTCGCCGCGTCCGCGCGCGGCCGCCAGGGCCGCCCTGACGCCGGGCGCGAAGACGGGCGTCAGGCGCAGCTCGTAAATGTACTGCCCGTCGGGCAATCTTCCGCCGGCCTTGTCGAAGAGGGCGAAGGAGGGCGCGGACCCTGCGCGAAACTCTCGGCTAAAGACGCGGCCGTCCGGGGCCGAGACTTTCAGCGTCAGCGACGAGTAGGGGGCGCTCACCTCCCAACGGACCAGCGCGCCGTTGGCGGCCACGGCCGCGAAACTGTTCTTATCTTCCGCCGACTGCGCGGCAGCTTCCGCGCACAGGCAGGCGACGGCGACGAGCGCACACAGCGCCGTCAGTAAACGGTTGCGATTTTTCATCGGGGACCTCGCTTGATCGGTTTGATGGGGTGGTTTAAGAAGGTTCGACTGGTTTCAAGTTTTTGTGGGCCAGGAAGGTGTGACAACACACGAAAGAAAGCCTTCATCTGGTATAACAGCCGTGATTTGGACCAGTCAAGAAAATTTAACTCGCTTCACACGGGCGGCACGTTTCTGCGATACTCGTCTGACAGCGCCGTTATGAAGTTCACGCCCGCCGTCTTCAAGCTACTCCTTCCCGCCGCGCTCGGCGCGCTCTGCCTCTCGCCCGTCCCGCGCACGGCCGTCGAACGGGAAGCTAAGGGGCCGCGCGGCACCACCCCCGTCTTCGACGAAGTCGCGGCAGATGTGGGCTTGAGGTTCCGGCACTACAACGGCATGACGGGCAAGCTCCTGCTGCCGGAGATTATGGGCGCGGGCGCGGCCCTCTTCGACTTCGACTCGGACGGCGACATGGATGTCTTCCTCGTGCAGGGGAGCACGCTCGAAGCGAATGACAAGCCCGAGCGCACGCTCTTCCCCTGGGCGGAAAAAGACGCGCCGCGCGGCCGACTCTTCCGCAACGATTTGACGGTAGCCAGCGACGGCACGCCCGTCCTGAAATTCACGGACGTGACCGAGCGCAGCGGCATACGCGCCGACGGCTATGGGATGGGCGCGGCCTCCGGCGACGTGAACAACGACGGCCGCGCAGACCTCTACCTCTGCAACCTGGGCCAGAATCAGTTGTACCTCAACAACGGCGACGGTACGTTTGCGGACGCCACCATGAAGGCGGGGGCCGGCGACGCGCGCTGGAGCATGAGCGCCTCCTTCGTGGACTACGACCGCGACGGCTGGCTCGACCTGGTCCTGGTCAACTACGCCGAGTTCGACGCCGCGACGAGCCCCGCCTGCTACGCGGAGACGACCGTCAAAGACTACTGCGGGCCGCGCTCCTTCAAGCCGCCCGGCAACCGCCTGCTCCGCAACAAAGGCGACGGGACTTTCGAGGACGCGACCGCTCGCTCTGGCCTGATGCGCGAGTTCGGCCACGGGCTCGGCGTCATCGCCGCAGACTTCGACGCGGACGGCTGGCCCGACATCTACGTCGCCAACGACGGCGACCCGAACCAACTCTGGATGAACCAAAGGGACGGCACCTTCAAGAACGAGGCGCTGCTCGCCGGCGCGGCCGTCAACCGCGAGGGCAAGGCGGAGGCGGGGATGGGCGTGGACGCCTGCGACTTCGACGGCGACGGCACGGAAGACATCTTCATCACGCACCTGATGGAGGAGACCAACACGCTCTACGTCAACACGGGCGGCGCGGTCTTCGAGGACCGCACGCGCGAGGCGGGACTGGGCTTGCCCGGCAGCCGGCTGACGGGTTTTGGCACACTCTTCTTCGACTACGACAACGACGGCCGGCCCGACCTGCTCGTCGTCAACGGTGCCGTACGCACCCTGCGCGAGCTGGCGCGCAAAGGCGACCCTTTCCCCCTGGGCCAGCCCAACCAACTCTTCCACAACAAGGGCGGCGGCAAATTCGCCGAGACCTCTGAGAGCGCCGGCCCCGCCTTCAGGCTCCCGGAAGTCAGCCGCGGCGCGGCCTTCGGCGACGTGGACAACGACGGCGACATGGACGTGCTCGTCACCAACAACAACGGCCCCGCCAGGCTCTTCCTCAACCGCGTCGGGAATCGAAACCACTGGCTCGGCCTGCGCCTCGTGGGCCTTCGCGCCGCCCGCGACATGCTCGGCGCGAGCGTCGAAATCGTCGTCGCGCCGAAACAAGTATTGCACCGCCGCGCTCGCACCGACGGCAGCTACCTCTCCGCCCAAGACCCGCGCGTCCTCGTCGGCCTCGGCACCGCCTCGCGCGTCGCCTCCGTCCGCGTCCGCTGGCCGGGCGGCACGGTCGAAGAGTGGAAAGACCTCCCGGCCAACCGCTACGTGACGCTCAAGGAAGGAACGTCAGCCGCGAAGAAGTGAAGGAAAGTAAGCCGTCAACATGCGAGTCTTCGACGAGTCCGAAAGCGGAGATAAACACAGGGAACCGTCGAAACGGCCAGGGAAGTTGCTAGTCCTTGCGTGTCACCCTCATTAAAAGGCGTGTATAACATCCGCTTTAGTACGTCTAACATAATGTCGCCCTGACTCGTCGCGCAGATGCTGTCCCTGGATGGACTAAAGAGTAAAACGGAAGATGCGGACTTTTCAAACATTCCTTAAGGTTGCGACTTGCCTCATCCTCGTCGCTGCGGCGTTCGCGCCGCGCATTCTGGCACAGTCCGCAGGGGAGACCATCTTGCAGCCTCCGCCCGTCGAGGGGCTCTCGGTCGTTCACCTGCCGGACACGCGGGGGATGGAGCCGTCCGTGCGCGAGCACGTCGCGGCGGAGCAGAACGCGCTCGCCGCCGCCATCAAGGATGCGGCCACAGCGCCCGCGGCGAAGCTCGCCGAAGCCTACGGTACGATGGGCCAAATTTATCAGGCGTACTCGCTCAATCCTCCGGCCGCGGAGTGTTACCTGAACGCCTCGCGCCTCGCGCCCGCAGATTTCCGCTGGCCCTATCTGTTAGGGAAGCTGCGCCAGCAGGCCGGGGAAGCCGAGGAGGCCGTCCGTTACTACACGGCCGCGCGCGGGCTGCGGCCGGACTACGCGCCCGCGCTCGTGAGCCTCGGAGACGTTTACCTGCAACTGAACCGCCTCGAAGAAGCGGAGGCGAATTTCAAGGCCGCGCTCGCGGCGAACGAAAGGGAAGCGGCGGCGCATTACGGTTTGGGCCAGGCGGCGCTCTCGAAGCGCGGCTACAGCGAGGCCGCCAAACATTTCGAGCGTGCGCTCGCGCTCGCGCCCGGAGCCAACCGCCTGCATTACGCGCTGGCGATGGCTTACAGGGGATTGGGCCAAAAGGAGAAGGCGAGCGCCGAGCTGGCGCTCAGCGGCCCCGTCGGCGTGCGCGCGGCCGACCCGCTCGTGGACAGTTTGCAGGGTCTGATACGCGGAGCGCGCCTGCACCTGGCGCGCGGCAAGACGGCGCTCGACGCGCGCAGGTTCGAGGAGGCCGCGGCCGAGTTCCGCCAGGCCGTCGCGGCCGAGCCGGGGAGCGTGCCCGCTCACTTCAACCTCGGCGCGGCGCTCTCGCAGACGGGAGACCTGCGCGGGGCCGTCGAGCAGTTCGAGGAAGCACTCCGCCTGGACCCGTCACACGCCAACGCGCAATACAACCTCGGCCTCCTGCTGGCACAAATGAACAGGCACGAGGAGGCCGTCACGCACTTGCGGGCGGCCGTCCGCGCGTCGCCCGAAGACCACGTCGCGCGCTTCCTGCTCGCGCAGTCGCTCGTCAAAACAGGTCGCGACGAAGAGGCGCGGGCGGAGTTCGCGCGCGTCGTCGAGGCGGACCCGGCCAACGAGGACGCTCTGCTCGCGCTCGTGAAAACCCTGCTGACGAAGAAGGACTACGCGCGGGCGCGCGCGGCGTTGGAGAAGGGGCACGCTGAGTTTCCGCAGAAGGGGCTGACCGCTGCCACGCTTGCTTACCTGCTCGCGGCCTCACCGCGGCGCGACCTGCGCGACGGAAAGCGCGCCCTCGAACTGGCCCAAAGCATCTGGGACGCGACCGCGCAGCCCACCCACGGCCAACTCGTCGCGCTCGCGCTCGCCGAGTTGGGCCGCTGCGACGAGGCCGCGGACTGGACGCGCCGCATGCTCACGCTTGCCTCCCCACAACACAACCCAGACCTCACCGCCAAACTCAAGGCCGAACTCGACAGGTACGAGAAGGCGCGGCCCTGCCGGCCGGAGTAAAAAATTTCAGTGAGAGCCTGTTTGAAAACTTTTCCTTTGCGTCTTTGCGCCTTTGCGTGAAAAATCCGTCTCACGCAAAGGCGCAAAGACGCAAAGGACGGCGGGCCGCGGACGAGTTTTCAAACAGGCTCTCATCACTCATCGCTACTTTTAGTGTTAAGATGGGCCAACATCGGTTGAGAAGGGGTTGGGGGACGGTTTGCAAACACAGACGGAAGCGGCGCGCGCTGAGTGGGTCGAGGCGACTTTGCGCGAGATGAGTTTGGAGGAGCGCGTCGGGCAACTGCTGATGCCGGACACGAGCGGCGTGCTCGTTCACGAAAAGAGCGAGGAGTTCGCGCGGCTCCTGCACGCGATTGAGAAACTGAACGTCGGCGGCTTCATCATCTACAACGGCGACGCGCTGACGACGGCCGCGATCACGAACCGCTTGCAGGCGCGCGCGCGCGTCCCGCTCCTGTTCGCTTCGGACTTCGAGGGCGGCGTCGGGATGCAACTGCGCGGCGGGACGCGCCTGCCGCGCGCGATGGCGCTCGCCGCGACGGGCGACACGGAGTCGGCCGCGGAAGCCGCGCGCATCACCGCGCGCGAGGGTCGCGCCATCGGCGTCCACGTCAACTTCTACCCCGTGCTCGACGTGAACAACAATCCCGCCAATCCAATCATCAACACGCGCGCCTTCTCGGACGACCCCGAAGTGGTCGCCAACTGGGGCGCGGCCTTCATACGCGCGGCGCAGGACGCGGGCCAGCTCGCGACGGCCAAACATTTCCCCGGCCACGGCGACACCTCGCTCGACTCTCACATCCTGATGCCGACGCTCGACGCCCCGCGCGAGCGGCTGGAGCTTGTGGAGCTTCCGCCTTTTCGCGTCGCCGTGCAGCGGGGCGTGCGCGCCGTGATGACCGCACACATAGCCGTGCCCGCGCTCGACGACAGCCGGGAAGAGAAGCGGCCCGCCACGTTCTCGCCCTCAATCGTTGACGGCATCCTGCGCCGCCGCTTCGGCTTCGAGGGCTTGATCTTCTCCGACGCGCTCAACATGGGGGCGGTCGCGGACCGCTACGAGCCGGGCGAAGCGGCCGTGCGCGCTGTCGAGGCGGGCTGCGACGTGCTGCTCTACATGCCGGACCTGGTGCGCGCGCACGCGGCCATTTGCGACGCCGTAGCGCGAGGGCGCGTCACGCGCAAACGTATTGACGAATCCGCGCGCCGCGTCCTGGAGGCCAAAGCCTGGTGCGGCCTACACGAGGAGCGCATGGTCTCGCTCGACAACGTCTGGGAAGAGGTCGCGAGTCCGGCGCACACCTCGACGGCGCGCGCACTCTTCGAGCGCGCCGTGACGCTCGTGCGCGACCCCTCGCATCTTCTCCCCGTGTTGGAGAGGCGCGAGCGCGTCGCGGCCCTCGTCCTCAAAGACGCTGTGCCAGTTTGGGCGCACGCGCTGCGCGAGCCCGCCGGGTCGCGATTCTCGAAAGAGGTGCAGGCGCGCTGGCGCGGCCGGCTCGTGGAGTTGAGCGCGGACGCGGCCGACGTTCGTCAGGTGTTGGAAGAGGTGCGCGATTGCAGCGTGGTGCTGGCGGCGGTCTGCGCGCGCGTGGCGGCCTACAAGGGGAGCGTCGCGCTCGGCGAGTCCCACGCGGAAATCCTGCGCGCGCTCGACCAGGGAGGCGTCCCGACCGTCGCCGCCGTCTTCGGCAACCCTTACGTCCTGCCGCACATGCCCGAGCGCGCGACGACGCTCCTGACCTTCGAGTCGGCCGTCGAATCCGAAGCCGCGGCCGTCCGCGTCATCGCCGGCGAAGTCCCCGCCCGCGGCCGCTCGCCCGTCGCGCTGCCGGTGAGTTAGGGCAGTTTCTTGAATCCAGATTGAACGAAATGTTTGTCGAAAGTGAGGACCGTATCAATCCCAAATTCTCCCATCACGAGAAATGAGATGCAGTCCGTCAGAGAATAGCCCTTGTCTTTGTGCTTGCGAAAATAGTTCCAGCCTTCACTAAATAAGTCTTCGCCTACATGAATCAGCCTGACCGATGGGCTGTTCAACAGCCTCTCTCCTATTTCGACCGCCTTGGCATGATGACCGCGGCTGTTGAAGAAGGTAACTATCTCGTCAAAGACGTATGAGGTGGTGACAAGCAGCCGAAAAGATTTGCTGGCGCTCCGCCAGTGTTTCGAGGCCGCCCCGTGATTTTGATCGCTCGACAGCTCCAGGGCGATCACGTAGCCAGTGTCGAGAAAGAAGGATTTCATCGGCCGTAAATATACTGGTCGTGATTCTCCGACGCGTCTTCCACCTCATCGGAGACGGGCTGCGAGCCGAGTTGGAGAATGGGGTCGTCCGTGACGGGCACGACGACGACCAGGCCATTCTCCTTGCGAATCTCTACCTCTTCGATTCCCTTGAAAAACTTTCTGGGCACGAGGACGCCTTCTTTCGTGACTTTCGTTTTCATAAAATACCTCTCATTCCCAGAGTATATCACCCGACGGCCGCTCACAAACCTTCCACCCTCCTGGCGACCGCGTCGAGCGGCGGGAGGTTGTTCTCGGGACGGTCCAGGTAGAAGTATGTGCAGCTCGAATAGTCGTCCGTGCGCTCGAACTTGCCGTCCCTGGAGGTGTCCATCTGGACCATGCCGGGGCCTGCGCGGTAGAGCTTGCGGTTCTCTTTGACGAGTTGCTCGCGGCTGTGCGGCGCGAGGTAGCCTATTTGCTGGATGGTGACGCGGATGTCTTTGTGGAAGTAGACGGGGTCCGGGATGTGGTAGCGGTAGAAGCACCAGCGCATGTTCTTCTCGTCGGCGACGGGGCTGCCCTGGTAGGCGTGCGCGAATTGGCCCTGCCCCCAGGCCGTGCCGATGTAATCCTCCGAGCCCGTCCCGCTCAGCGTGGGGGACTCGCGGTCGCCGTCCAGGTAAATCTTGACCTCGCCCTCGCCCCACCACGTGTTGAAGTAAGCCTTCTGGTTGACGATGACGCCGACGTTCGTCCCCAAATAGCGCCCGCGCCCCGCGACGAGCGGCAGAATCTCGTAGTCCTGCTTGAGCCGGGTCGGGTTCTCGCGCCGGTAGTGCGCGTGGAAGTAGAGCGTGCCGGGACCGTGCTTGTCGCCGAGCGTGTAGTCCACGTCGTAGAAAAGCTCGTCCAGGTTCGCCGCGCTCTCGTTGGTCATGACGATCTTCATGCCTGTCCTGAACGGCATGGGGATGACGCAGTTGAAGCTGCGCCCCTCGGGGTTGGAGAAGAGCGCGGACTGGAAGGGGACGGTCTGCCCGAGGCCGATGCCGAAGAAGTCGCCGAGGGGCGCGCTCACTGCGGGCGTCTTCGCGCCGTCCCAGTAGATATCTATGCGCAGGCTGCGCAGCATGCGCGGGCTGCGGTCGGGGAAGGTC
Source organism: Pyrinomonadaceae bacterium (assembly GCA_036403435.1). GTDB lineage: Bacteria > Acidobacteriota > Blastocatellia > Pyrinomonadales > Pyrinomonadaceae > QHXM01. The sequence continues at coordinate 38,002 of DASWQY010000163.1, read as the reverse complement.
ATCCAGATTCTTCTGACCGTGCCGCTCGTGGCGGTCGCTTCGGCCAGCACGCGGCCCTCGCCGGCCTTAATCGCCACGGTCGGCGAGCCCTTGCGCCCGCCGTTCGCCAGGCCCGCCTGACCCTTCTCCCCCGCCGGGTTCTCCCCGCTGGCCCAGCGCGTCTCCACGCCCTCCGGCATCTCGAAGAGCGACTGCGCGAACGTTGCGCCCGCCGCCGAAAGCAACACGACAAACAGGAAGACGATTCTGGCACACTCGGTTCTCGGTTCCATGACTTTCCCCTGACCTTTTTGCGTTCGGATTTATACGACGAGTTCGTATCTTACAGAAGGCAAAAGGAAAAAGGAAAAAGTAAATAAAGCGGAAAACCATTATGGATTAACTTTGGTCCCCCGCCTCCCTTTTGCCTTCTTCAGTGCATCGTCGGGCGCGGTTCAGGCGTCTAAGACTCGCTATGCGTGCCAGGGGAATCATTATTTGTTCCGCCCTCATCGTCAGCCTCTTGCTTGCGGCCGCGTGCGGGGATAAGCGCAACGGGGCGGCGCGCGTCGCCCCGGCGGCCGTGGCCCCGCCGATGGCCCGCTCCCTGCCGCCGCTGCCGTCGCGTCCGCTCGCGCCGAAGCTGAAGGAGATGCGCGCGCGCGCCGTGCGCGCGGCGAGTGAGCTGCGCGAGCTGCCGTTCCGCGAAGAGGTCGGGATGGCGGAGCTTTCCGGCTGGGAGTACGGGACGCGCGCAAGCGAAATGGCACACGTCGTCGGCGGCGAAGAGCTGCGCGCTCTGGGCCAACTCGCGGCGGCCGGTGGCGTGCTGCCCGAAGGCACGGACCTGCCCTCGCTCGCCGCCAGCTTCACGGCCGTCTCGGCGGGCGCGCTCTACTCGCCGCTCGACAAGCAGGTCCTCATCGTTGACAAGTTCAGGGACGACTCGCTCCTGACGCACGAGTTCACGCACGCCTTGCAGGATCAGCACTTCGACTTGATGAAGATGCTGGTCGCGAGGCCGTACGACTTCGACCGCGCGGAGGCCGCCTTCGCCGTCATAGAGGGCGACGCGATGAACGTCCAGCGCCGCATGGAGCGCGGCGAGAGTTACGGCCGGCTCCCGCTCGACGAAATTTTGAAAGAAGAGGGTGACCGCTTCGGCGACTACCGCCGCGAGATAGGGCGCTACTTCCCGCCGCTCCTGACGGAGACTTTCATCTTCCGCTACCGCGACGGCGCGCGCTTCGTCGAATCGGTGCGGCGCGCGAAGGGCGAGCGCGGCGTGGACGAGTTGTTCCAACGCCCGCCCGCCTCGACCGAGCAGATTCTTCACCCCGAGAAGTACGACGCGAACGAAGCGCCGCGCGAAGTCGTGTTAGACGAGTCGGCCTTCGCCGCCAACGGTTGGAGAATGAGCGCGTCCACGCCGCTCGGCGAGATAGGCGTGCGCGGCTTGTTGATGGCCGGCGTGCCGCAGGCGGAAGCCGCGCGCGCGGCGGCCGGCTGGGGCGGGGACCGCGCTTACCTGTTCGAGCAGGCGGGCACCCCGCTCTTCGTCTGGCAGACCGTCTGGGACAAGCCCGTGGATGCGGAAGAGTTTTTCGCGGCCTACAACCGGCTGCGCTCCCGCGCGGGCGCGAAGCCGGTCGAGGCCCCGGCCGCAGGCGAAGTCTCACAAGCCGTCTGGCGCGAAGCCGGGCGCACGACCATCGTCCGCCGCAGAGGCGACAGGGTCTTTGTCATTCGTGGCGCGGAACAGGACGTAAGAACAATGCAAAATTAAAAATGAAAAATGCAAAAAGGAGGCGGAGAGCCACTTTTAATTAAATGTGGTTTCAGCCTGAATTTTTCATTTTTCATTTTTCATTTTGCATTCCTTATTTCTCCAGCGGCAGGAACAAAAGCAGCGGCACGCCGAGGATGACGGCGAGGTAGAGGTAGCCCCACTTGTTGCCGAGGTTGAAGGTGTAGCCCCAGCCGACCAGCTTCTCGACCCAAAGCGCGGGGTCTTCGCGGTTGAAGTAGACGAGCCCGCCCAGGTACCAGTGCTCCGCGTCCCTCTGCCGCTGCACGTAAACGCGCCCGGCTTCCGTCTTCAAACGGCGGTCGGTCGCGTAGAAGTGGTAGGCCATGTAAAGCGCGGACGCGATCATCATCAGGCCCGCGACCTCTGCCGCGACGGCGACCACCTTCGACAAAGGGCGCAAGTGCTCGACCGACGTGAGCGCGACGTTCGCCGCCAGGCCGCCCAGCATCACGCAGACCAGCAGGCGCATCCAGTCCATGAACCTTAAAGTGAAGCCGAGCGCCTCCTCCTTCAGTCGCAGGTACTCTTCCGTGTGCTCCGCCGGCAAAGTCATCTTCACGCCAAGCAGCCCGTGCTTGATGAAGAGAATCAAGCCCTGTAGGTAGACGAGCGTGGCCGCGAGCGAGAAGACCGAGTAATAACTCTTGCGCGCCCACGCGTCCGGCTCGCCCCTCCAGTTCCAGTGCACGGGGATGCGCTCCGGCAGTTGCGGGTAATAGTGGACCAGCAGCACGACCGGCACAATCGTCATCAACACGACGAGCACTTCGAGCGCCAGGCTCGTGTAGTCCTTCAGCCGCCGCGCCTTGAGCGACGAGGCGAATCGCTGCCCCTCTTCGACTCGTTCGAGCGGCTTCACCTGCCTGTAGAAGATGACGTAGAGGAGCGCGGCCAGAGGCAGCAGCAGGAGGGGCGACGCGACCGAGGCGAACTCCGCGCGCCCTTTGAAGTAGGAGACGACGAAGCCCACGGCCTCGACCTGTAGGAAGGTCATGACGAGCCAGAACCAGTAGCGGCGCAGGATGCGCCGGCCCTCGCCCCTGTAAGTTTCCGAGTCCACGCGGACGCCGAAGAACGCGTCCTCGCCGCGCATGACGGGCATGCATATAAAGCACGCCAGCAGCGCGAGATCAACTACAAAGAGCGTGACGAATGTGGAAGACATCTTCCGAGACCTCCTCTCCTACTTGCCCCGTTTAAGGAGCCCGCGCAACTCGTCCGAGACGAGCGTCATGATCTCCGCCCGCGGCAGGCCCGCGAGGACGAGCGCCGTCAGCGCCGCGCGCAATGGCTTCCGCAACTCGCCGTCGGACTTGCCCCGCGCCGTGCGGCTCGCAACGGTCGCGCCTGCTCCGTGCCGGACGCTGATGAGCCCCTCGCGCTGCAACTCGCGGTAGGCGGCCGCGACCGTGTTGAGGTTGACGCCGAGGTCGGCCGCCACCTGCCTGACGGGCGGAAGCCCCGCCCCCTCCCGCAACTCGCCGCGCGCGATCAGCCCCCTGATCTCGTCCGCCACCTGCCTGTAAATCGGGCGGCCGTCCCGCTCGTCCACCACTATGTACATCGCACCGGCCCTCCGCTAAATTGTACGGTGTCACCATACACTATACAATTTTACGGTGCAAGGATTGTGAGCAAACTTCAAAATAAAGCTCAACCCTTTGCGGCTTTGGATTTTCTTTACCTGCGCCTTTGCGTAAACGGCTGTTTCTCGCAAAGGCGCAAAGTAAAAACGTAAGGCGCAAAGGGTTGAGTCTCTCCTAACTTCGTTTCGTGATTTCGTCGGCGGCGATGAGGGCGGATTGGGTGACGGCGGCGACGCCCTGGCCGGGGAAGACCGTGTCGCCGACCATGAAGAGGTTGGGGAGGGCGGTCCTGTGCGTCAGGGCGCGCGGGCCGAAGACATCCGTGGATTGGCCCACGCCGCCGACCATGCCGAGCTTGCGGCGCGTGTCGCCGTGGAAGGTGCGCGGGCTCGCCGTCTCTATCACCTCGACGCCCGCGCCCAGCTCCGGCATGGCGGCGTGCATGCGCGCCCACCACATTTCGAGCGCGCGCCGGTCCTGCTCCTCGTGCTCGGTCTCGTCCTCGTGATAGGAGAACCACTGCGAGGCTTCCGTGAAGGTGGAGACGGTGACGGCGCGCATTCTCTCGGGCGCGCGCGCGTCCCAAAGGGGCGCGGAGCCGAACATGAACTGCGCGCCTTCGGGGGCGTAAGCCTGACCTTCCTGCCAGTCCGTGAGCGCGAGCACGTGGTCCGCGGGGAGACGCTGCGCGGCCCCTTCGTCCATCCCCAGGTAGAGCAGGTACGCGCCCCACCCGCGCAACTCTTTCAAGCGGCGGCGCACGGGGTCCGGCGTGCGGCTCGTCCCGACCAGCTTGCCGTAGGTGTCCCAGGCCGTGAGGTTGCTGACGACGGCGCGCGTGGCTTCGACGCGCTCGCCGCTCAACAGGTCAACGCCCGCCGCGCGGCCGGCCGCGTCGTAAGCGAGACGCAGCACCGGCGCGTTGAAGCGCACAGTGCCGCCACTCCTCTTGAGTGATTCGGTCAAGCGGTCGGCCAACCCCGACGCGCCGCCGCGGATGGCGTACATCCCCCAGCGCGGCATCATCAAGGCAACGGCCGCGTAGAGGTAGGCGCACTCGGAGCTGTCGCGCTGGCCGAAGATTTGGAGTTGAACGTCCACGAAGCGCCTGAACCTGTGCGAGGCGCGCGCGAGGTGTGGCGCGGCCGTCTGCTTCAGCCCCGTGAGCACGCGGCGCGCGACGCGGATTTCCGGGAGCGCCGCGCGCGCGCGCCGCAGCGCGGACGCAGTGCGCAGGTCCGGCACGCGCAGGGCCACGCGCTTCAGAGCCTCGCCGACCGGGGCTATTTCGCGGTAGAACCGGACGGCCGCGTCCGCGCACTCGGGGAAGGCCGCGCGCAAGTTGTCCTCGAACTCTTCGGTCTCGTCACAGACTTTAACGTCGCGCCCGTCCGGCAGTCGCACGACGTAGGCGGGCGAGGCGGCGCGGACTTCGGGCGGTCCGACGGGAAGCTCCGCGAAGACGCGCTCGTGTATCTCGCCCGGCTGCCACGACGCGTAGAGCGACGCGCCGGCCTCGAACGTGTAGCCGAAGTGCTCGAAGCTTGCGGCGCAGCCGCCCCCGCGCGACTCCCTCTCCAGCAGGCAGACGTTGACGCCGCGCGCCGCCAAGAGCGCCGCGGCCGTCAGCCCGCCGATGCCCCCGCCGACGACGATGACCTCGTGTGCCATTTTGTTCAGAAGAGGTGTTGGACGAACTGCGCGAACGCCGCGACGGCCGGCGCTTTCTCCACTTCGGGGGCGGCCTGCTGTAGATAAGGCTCGGCCAGCATGATAGCGGACTGGATGCCGTTGAAGACCAGGTGAATGATGAAGCACGGCAGGAGCCTGCCGGTCCACGCGCGCACCAGCGTCAGCGTGACGCTGAGGACCAGAATCACGGTGATGACGGCCAGGTTGTTGTAGTACTGCGGGACGTGCGGGAGCGTGAAGAGCAGAGAGACCAGCACGACGGCCCAGGCCTTACCCATCGCGCGCTGCAAGGCGGGGTAGAGGAGACCGCGGTAAACCAGTTCTTCGACGAGCGGCGCGGTCACGGCGGCCAGCAGCGCGATGGTGATCCGCGTCGCGGCCGAGCTGCGCGTCAGCCTGTCCAGTTCCGTCGGCTCGCCACCCGCGACCCAGGTGAAGGCCAGCCCTGCGGCCAGGAGCAGGACGGCGATGCCGGCGCTGGTCCAAAAACCCACCCTCTCGCTCCAGCTCCAGCCGACCGCGCGCCAGAACGGGAGTTTGCCGAACCGCGTGACGACGGCCCAGACGAGCGCGAGTGTCAGCAGGTGCACGGGGAGGGTCGAGAGCACCGCGAGGAAGAGGGCGGTCTTGTCTTCGAGCAGCGACTGGCCCGGTGCGAGCTTTCCCGCGCGCAGCACGGCGTAGGGGACCAGGAAAATGATCGGCACGACGAAGAGCAGCACGACGCTCCCGAGCCACGTCAGGAAAGCAGCGCCCACCCCCCAGGGCGGGTTGTCCGGGTCCGCCATCACGGGGCCTGCGGGCTGCAACTGGCCCGGCGGCCACGGGGCGAAAGCGAAGTGACTGCCGGCCGGCTGCTCCGCGGGCGGCGCTGGTCTCTCGTTCGGTGTGCTCACGATGAGAACGAGTGTAATAAAGAAAATGCAAAATGAAAAATTAAAAATGCAAAAGGAAGGCGGAGACCAAACTTAATTAGAAAGTGATTCTCCGCCTCAACTTTTCACCTTTAATTTTTCATCTTGCATTTTGAAGTGCTGCGCCATCGCGTCGTAGACCGTTTGCATGAGCGGTTCGAGGTCGTCGTCGGCGAGGCCGGCGGTGGGGATGGGGGCGTCCAGGTACATATCTACGGGGCCGGGGCGGAAGATCATCTCGTCGGGGGGCAGGACCTGGCGCGAGCCTATGATGGTGACGGGGATGATGGGGACGCGCGCCTGCACGGCGAGCTTGAAGCCGCCCTTCTTGAAGCGGTGAAGGCGGCCGTCGCGCGAGCGCGTGCCTTCGGGGAAGACGAAGGCGCAGACGCCGTCACGCAGGTAGTCTGCGGCCCTCTGCATGCTGGCGACGGCATTCTGCGTGGAGCCGCGGTCAATGGGGATGTGGCCGGCGCGCGTCAGGTGCCAGCCCATGAACGGGATGCGGAAGAGCGACTTCTTGGCGGCGATGCGCAGTTGCGCCGGCAGGTAGCCGAGCATTGCGGGGATGTCCATGTAGCTCTGGTGCGTCGAGAGAAAGACGTAGGAAGTGTCGGGCCGGATGTGCTCCGCGCCGTAAACGCGCACGCGCGCGCAGGCGGTTCGCGCGATCATGCGACACCACGTCCGCGCGCACCAGTGCTGCTTGCGGCCCCCGCGGTCGGCGAGGGAGAGGAGCAGCGAGAGGCTGCCCATCACGACTGTGTAGAGGTAGATGAGCGGGATGGCGACCGACGAGTGGGCGTAGTTGACGAAAGACGGGCGGCGCGGCTCCGGGGCGCGGGCATCGGGGTCTTCCACGACGGAGCCCGCGGGCGGCTGTGCCAGTTCCGCGCGCGGCGCGGCAGACTTTTCAGATGGATTCAAAGAAGGCATCGTCAACGTAGCAGTAGCCCCACTCCTCGCCCGGCTCGAACGACTTGATGATGGGGTGCTGTTTTTGGTGGAAGTGCTTCGTCGCGTGCCTGTTCGGCGACGAGTCGCAGCAGCCGACGTGCCCACATGACATGCAGAGCCGCAGGTGGACCCACGAGCCGCCCATCTTCAAACAGTCCTCACACCCGCGCGCGCTCGGCGTGACCTCGTGAATCTGTGCCAGATGAGTGCATGCCGCCATTACCATTCCCCCTCTTCTTAGCGCCTTTGCGCCTTTGCGTGAGGCTACTTCTCACGCCAAGACGCCAAGCCGCAAAGAATCACTCGACGCTCTTCAAACCGCCGGGTACTCCACGTCGGGCGGCCTCAAGCCGAGGCGCGGCGCGGCCAGCGTCAGCCCGATGATCGTCTTCGCGTCCTCGATCTCGCCGTCGGCGATCATCTCGAAGGCGCGCGCGAACGTGACGCGCACGATCTCAATCATCTCATCGCCTTCCAAATTCTGTGCGCTCTCCGTCAACTCCGTCGCCAGGTAAACCCACAGCTTCTCCTCACAAAAACCCGGCGTCGTGAAAAACTCCGCCAGCTTCTCCAAGCGGCCTGCGCGCACGCCTATCTCCTCTTCCAACTCACGCGCCGCACACTCTTCGGGGCGCTCCGGCGGGTCCAATCTACCGGCCGGCAATTCCAACGTGTACCGCACCACCGGATGTCTGTACTGCCTCACCAGCGGGATGGTCCCGTCCTCGAACACCGCCACCACCCCCGCCCCGCCCGGATGATGCACCACCTCCCGCTTATACGTCGTCTCCCCCTCCCGCACCGTGTACACCGCCACGTCTATCACCTTCCCGTGATAAACCTCCTCCGTCCCCAAAACCTCCGGGGCCTCTCTCCTGTCATCTGTCGCCATAAAATATTTTCCCCGCCCGCCAGTTTATGTTTTCAAGAGCCACGCCGCAACGCGCGGACTCCCGGATTAAAAATACTTCATTCCTCCTCAGAGCGCCCAGCCCTCTCTCCGATTTGCCGCCCTATCTCCACTACGTCCTTATCCCGCCGATGATAACCCATCCGCTCAATCATCGCTCTGGCTGTCGTCAAACTCTCTTGCGCCTCCTCCTTCTCACCTTGCGCCACATGGAGCCGGGCATAGCTGAGATGACAATCCGCCTCGTACAACTCCATCTCGCCGCGCACGGCGATTGACAACGCCTCGCCTAGATCAGCCCGCGCCCGGCTTAAATCTCCCTTGACGATGTTCAACTCTGCGCGTACCAGCAGTCCGCGTGATAAGAATTCCGCTGCCCCTGCTAGCCGCAAGCCATCCACGGCTTGGTTCAACTGGTCTGCCGCTTATGCATAATCACCAGTCTTCCCCTCCTGTGTGCGCAGCAGGTAGGTCCGGCCCAATGAGAGGAGGTCTAGGGCGATAGCGAGAAGCCCTAGATGCTGCTTTGCCGCTTGAAGAGTCTGAGCAGCGCGGCTTTCTACTTCCTCATACTTCCCCTGATTCAGCAGCAGGTCGCAATACAGAAAGCCTTGAAGTGAGTACAGCAGCGGGTACTCAGGCTGATAGTCTTTCTGCATCAGTTCTGCCTTGCGGAAAGCCTCCTCCGCTTCTGACAAACGGCCGGCTTGGGAGAGCGCATCAGCCAGAATTGCTTCACCGACGATTCGCCGAAAGCTGTCACCACTTTGGTCAGCCAGTTCGCGGCATTGTTCCGCGTAGGCTCTGGCCTGCCGCAGATCGCCGAGGGTGAGATAGAGTTGGCTGAGATTGCTGGCAGAGGCGGAAGCATTTCTCCAGTCTTCCAGCGAAATATCAGCCTCCAATCCAGCCTGCAATGGTTGAACTGCTGCGGTCAATCGCCCGAGGGCGCGCAGGCAATATCCTGCCTGACCCAAGATAAACGACTGATCCTTATCAGTCAGTCTCGGGACCGGATTCAGCCAGGGCGGGTCGAAAAAGCTGCCGAGGGCGGCCAAGTCAGCGCCGAACGCGCCGAGATTATTGGTGCTAAAGAATTCTTCCCCCCTACCAATCCGCCTGTAGTACACCTCATGCAGGGCTTCGTCATGTCTGCCCGCCGCGCAGCCGTGTGTTACCGCAGCGTAAAGCGGCTCCAACTCGTTGAGCGTGTCGGGGAATTCTTTTGTGTCGGAAGTTAAAAAGTCGAACAGTCTGCTGTGCGCTTCGCGCCAGCCCGTCTCATTCTGCTTGTGTAGCCTCTCGCCGAAGTATTCGCGGACGAGCGGGTGGGCGTCGAGTTCGGGTAATTCGAGAGAGCCGGGGTCGCCGAGCATGCCCCACTGGCGTAGGCGGTTGATAGCTTCCCATAGTTCGAGGTCGCTCGCGTTGACGAGATGGTCTGTGACGCCGTTAATGGCCGGGGGCTCTCTGAGCGCCTTCAGCCATTCCCACTTGGCGGGGCGGTCGAATAGGCCGAGCACGCCGAGGAGTTCGAGGTCGAGCGGGTCGCCGTCGCGTTGCAGAGCAAGCTCATAAGCCGCCATGACGGACTTAGCATGGCGGCCGGCTTTGACCTCCTCCGTGATGAGCGGGATTTCGTGGAGGCGGTGGACCTCTCCGCCGGCGAAGGTCTGCAAATACTCGGCGGCCAGGACGAGAGCCAGCGGATGATAATTAAGATACCTGGTGGCTTCGTTAATCTCGTCGTCACTTCCGTGAATGCCGCGCGCTTTAAGCAGTTCACGTGCGGCGTCTGGCGAAAGCGTTTCGACGGATTGTTGGACAAACGAATCGTTCTGTAGGTCGCTGTCTTCGAGACGCAGGCGAGTGGTGACGATGCAGAGAGCTTTGCCGGGCTTTGAAGATAAACGCGCGAGCAGTCCGTGGACGCCGGGGTCTTTTAGTTTGCCCTCCATCTTGTGCGGCCCCGGCCCGTGTTGCAGCGGCTCGACGCCGTCGAGGACGAGGACAGTCGGTTCCGCGGCGACCAACTCCGCAAGGCGGTGGCCGCGGTCCCAGAGCGATTTTGGTCCGGCGTCCTGTTCGCCGAAAGTCTCCAGGGCCTGAATGAGAAACTGGTCGGAGGAGCCGGCTTGCTCACGCGTCCCCTGGCTGTAGAAGGAGACGCCTAAGAAACGCGGTGTGCCGCGCTCCATGTTTAAGAAACGTTTCTCAAGCCAGTGGCGGACGAGGGCCGATTTGCCGACGCCGCCGAAGCCGTGGAGCGCGAGCACGCCCGTCCCGGAATTTTTGTAGGCCGCGTCGAGCCAGCCGAGAGCTTCCTCGCGCCCGAACAGGTCGCCGGGTTCGCCGGGCATTCTTTTGAGCAGTGCCGGCAGTGAAAACCTCGACGGCTGCTCTTTGCTTTCGGCGGAAACTGTCAACTCGATTTGCGGTTTGCGCGGGGGATTATTCTCAAGGCTGCGCCGGATTCCTCTAGCCACCTCCGTCCAGGCCATGCTCTCCTTCTCCTGGGCGGGTATCGGCTCACCGTTTTCCGGCAGCACCTGAAACTGACTGACCCACTCGAAGGGCTGCCAGTCGCAGTAGTCCACGATGATGGGGATGATGAGCACCCCTTTGTCCTGGTGTTGCTTGAGCATCCGGGGGACTTCCACGCTCTGGCAAAACTCTGAGGCGAGAAAATCCGCTGTCACGAGGAAAAGAGCTATCTCGGCTTCGCTCATGGCCTGTTCGAGTTCTTTACGCCATAAGGCTCCCGCGTCAATACAGCGGTCATGCCAGATGCTGACCGTCTGGTCATGCCTCAGCGAACTGAGATGAATGATCAGGCGCTTCTTTTGATCTTCGTCTCTGCGACTGTAGCTAATGAAGACCCTGTAATTTTGTGAAGGCATCGCTCGAATAGCTCCGGCTTTGAGGAGGCCGCCGACTTACGTACGGCCCAGGAGTCTCTGCACTTCGCCTATCAGATAAAGGGAGCCCGTGACGCAAATGATTCCCGCGGGCGGCGTCCCGGCGCGCGCCGCGCTGACGGCTTCGGCCGGCGAGGGCGCGAGCGTGATTCTACTCGAATCGAAGTCGCGTGGCACGAGGCGGGCTAAGGTTTCGAGGGCGGCGGCGCGAGGGTTCGCGGGCTGCGTGAGTATCAAATGGTTCGCGACGGGGAAGAGTGTGGCGGCGATTTCGGAGAGGGCTTTGTCGCGCATCGCGCCGAAGACGAGTGTGACGGGGGCGCGGACGAATTCGTCCAGGAAGGCGCGCAGGGCGCGGGCTCCTGCCGGGTTGTGTGCGCCGTCGAAGAGGAAGTCGTGTCGCGCGATGCGGCGAAGCTCAAGGCGGCCGGCGTGGGATGCGTTTTCGAGCCCTTCGATGATGGAGGCGCGCGTGAGAGGGAAGCCGCGCGAGCGCAGGGTTTCTGCAAGGGCAATGGCGACTTGCGCGTTGATGATTTGATGACGGCCGCGCAGGGCCAGGCGGACGTTATCGTAGCGATCCTCGTCTGTCTCGAAGTTGACGCGCAGCCGGCCCGTCTCGTCCGCGCCCGCGACTTCGGACGTGCCGCCGGCCATGCGCGGCACGACGCCGCAGTCGGCGCAGCGTCTGAGAATCACCCCGAGTGCTTCCTCACTTTGCGGCGCGACGACGGCCGCAACACCGGGGCGGATGATGGCGGCCTTCTCCGAGGCGATCTCCACGAGCGTCTCGCCGAGGTATTCCTGGTGGTCCAGGGCGACGGGGGTGAGGGCGACCACGTCCGCGCGCGCGGTCGTCGTCGCGTCCAGGCGACCGCCGAGGCCGGTCTCAAGAATCGCCAGCGCGACGCGCGCCTCCTCGAACGCCGCGAGCGCGATGGCCGTCACGTGCTCGAAGAAGGTCGGGAGCGCGGGAATCGTGCCCCCGCTCACGAGACGTTCGGCCGTCGCGCGCACGCGCGCGGTCAGGCGCGCGAACTCTTCGCGGCTTATCTCGCGGTTATCAACGCGCACGCGCTCCGTGATGCTCACGAGATGCGGCGAGGTGTAGAGCCCCGCGCGGATGCCCGCGGCGCGCGCGATTGTCGAGAGCATGACGGCGGCCGAGCCCTTGCCGTTCGTTCCGGCAATTTGTACCGAGGGGAAAGATTTTTGAGGGTCGCCCAGTGCCGCGAGCAGTCGTTCCGTGCTCGTCAGGCCGAGCTTGATGGCGAGCGTCTCGTGGCCGAGACTCAGGAGGTATCGGAGTGCTTCGTCGAACATAAGGAATCGTAAATCGCGAATCGTAAATCGTAAATAGACGGGGCGTCTTTTATCTATTCGCGGTTTACGGTTCGCGGTTGACGACTTCCGGGTTCATCATGAAGTGGAGGGTCTTGCGGAAGAACTCGCGCAGCTCGCGGCGGTCAACGATGGCGTCGAGCATCCCGTGATCGAGCAGGAACTCAGAGCGTTGGAAATTCTTGGGCAGCTTCTGGCGGATCGTCTGCTCTATGACGCGCGGGCCGGCGAAGCCTATCAGCGCCTTCGGCTCGGCAATAATCAAGTCACCCAGCATGGCGAAGCTCGCGGTGACGCCGCCCGTCGTCGGGTCCGTCATTACGGAGATGAAGGGCAGCCGCGCCTCGTCCAGCTGGGCCAGGGCGGAAGAGATTTTCGCCATCTGCATGAGGCTCAATGTGCCCTCCTGCATGCGCGCCCCGCCGGACGCCGCGAAGATGATGACCGCGCCCCGCGCCTCAATCGCGCGGCGAATCAGGCGCGTGATCTTCTCGCCCACGGCGGAGCCCATCGAGCCGCCGATGAACAGCATGTCCATCGCGCCCCCGAAGACCGTGTGGCCGTGCACCGTGCCGCGCCCCGTGATGATGGCCTCGGGCAAGCCCGTCAGCTCCTGCGCCTGCTTGATGCGCTCCGTGTAAGGCTTGCTGTCAACGAACTCCAGCGGGTCTATCGAGACGACTTCCGAGTCCAGTTCCTCGTACTTGCCCTCGTCGAAGAGCATCGCGAGGCGCGTCCGCGCGTCGAGGCGGAAGTGATAGCCGCAGTGCTGGCAGACCTGTAGCTGCTCTTCGAGGTCGGGCTTGAAGAGCGGCTGGTCACACTCGTCACACTTGACGAAGATGCCTTCGGTCTTGACCACGCGCTCTTCGGCCGGCACGGCCTCGATCTTCTGATCCTTCTTACGAAACCAGGGCATAAGGGAAACGATGAACGCGGAATGATGAACGCGGAATGAAACAAGCGCCCTTCAAGGTTCGCGCCTTTAAGCCTCTTAGCTGTTTGAACGGCATTGCAAAAAAGGAACGGGGCAGAGAGTAGCATAAAAAATGATGAATGCGGAATGATGAGCGATGAATTAAAAGACAGTTGTCTTCCATTCATCATTCCGCGTTCATCATTAAAACTCTATCCCCTGCTGGGCACGGATGCCGGCGTTGAAGGGGTGCTTGAGCTCGCGCATCTCCGTGACGAGGTCGGCGGCCTCGACGAGCGCGGCGGGCGCGTCGCGGCCCGTGACGACGATGTGCAGCGCGGGCTGCTCAGCGCGCACGGCGGCGAACTCGGCTAAGACCTCTTCCGTCGGGAGCATCCCGTAGCTGAGGACGTAAACCAACTCGTCGAAGACCAGCAGGTCGTAATCCTTACTTCGCAGCTTCTCGACGCAGAGCGCCCACGTCGCGCGCGCCGTCCGGCGGTCCTGCTCCGGGTCCTTCGTGTCCCACGTGAACCCGTCGCCCATCGTGTGCACTTCGACGCCGAGCTTCTCGGCCGACTCGTGCTCGCCGTAGCGGTCGTTCCGGGACTTCATGAATTGGACCATGCAGCAGTTAAGCCCGCGCCCGGCCGCGCGCATCAGCAACCCGAGCGCACACGTCGTCTTGCCCTTGCCGTTACCCGTGTGCACCATCAGCAGCCCGCGCGTCTTCTCCTGGTAATCCTCGCGCCGCCACTTGTACTTCTTCTCAAGCATAAAAAGCAGAATCCAGAATCCAGGAGTCAGAATGGAAAGAAAGCAGAAGAAAAGCGGTTCTCGGCCTCTCATTCTGGGTTCTGAATTCTGGCTCCTGGATGCTGCCTTTACGCCGTCGCTTCCGGCTGCCTGCCCTGCGAGACGGGGACGGGCGGGTCGTCGCGGTCGCCGTTGCGGTACTCGACGGCGTCTTGCAGGAGGCGCACGATGGTCTGCTCGGCCTCTTCGAGGTCGCCGGAGAGTGTGCAGCCCGCGGCGTTGCGGTGGCCGCCGCCGCCGAACTTCTCGGCGATGCGCGCTACGTTCACGTCACCCTTCGAGCGCAAACTTGTGCGATAGACTCCGGGCGAGCATTCTTTCAGGAGCGCGACCGCCTCGACCGAGCCGCAGGTTAAGGGATAGTTGACGAAGCCGTCCGCGTCCTCCTCGGTCGCGCCGGCGCGCGCCTGCATCTCCAAAGTCTGGTGCATCCACGCGACGCGGCCCGTCTCGTCGCGGCGGGCCGTCGCCAGGACTTCGCCCATCAACTCGATTTTCGACCACGGATAATTGCTGAAGACGGCCTGCGAGATTTTCGCGGGCTTGACGCCGGCGCGGACCAGCTCAGACGCGACCTTGAAGGTGCGCTCACTCGTGTTCGAGTAGTGGAAGGAGCCCGTGTCTGTGATGAGCGCCGTGTAAACGCACTCCGCGATCTCGCTCGTGACGCGCACGCCCGTGGCCTTGCAGAGATTGTAAATCATCTCGCCGACGGCCGAGGCGGTCGAGTCGATCCAGTTGATTGTGCCAAAAAGTGCGGTGGTCGAATGGTGGTCTATGTTGACGACGAACTGTTTGTCCAGGTCCCGGAGTCCGGGGCGCGTGATGTCCGAACACTCGATGACGAAGACGGCGTCGTAGGCGCGGTCCACGGAGGGCGTCACGCGGACTTCGAGCGCGCCGGGCAGCTTCTCGTAGGAGTGAGGGACCTCGTCGCGCATGATGATCTCGACCTCCTTGTCCAGCGCCCGCAGGAGCCAGAAGAGGCCGAGGCTGGAGCCCAGACTGTCACCGTCGGGCCGGACGTGTGAGGTGATCGCGAAGCGCCGCTTCTGCTCGATCAACTCGACGACTTGACTAAGCATCTGTTTTCAAAATGGTGAATGACGAACGACGAGTGATGAATGAAAAGCAAATCCTTTAATTCATCATTCGTCGTTCGTCATTCACCACTCGTCCTTTCTTCGGGGAACTCTCCCGCCTTGTTCTGCTTTCCCTGTTCCTGCTCCAGCCCTTCGAGGAGCCTATCGACGCGCGCGCCGCGCTCCTCGACGATGTCGCGGATGAAGTGAATCTCGGGCGTGTGCCGCAGGTTCAAGGCGAAGCCGACCTGCTTGCGCACGTAGGGGGCCGCGTGCCTCAGGGCCGAGAGCGCGGCCAGGATTTCCTCCTCGCCGCCCTCGACCAGCACATACACGCTCGCGTCCCGCAGATTCTCCGACACATGCACGTCCGTCACCGTTACGGACTGCACCCGCGGGTCTTCCAATTCATAGCCGACGATCTGCGTGATCTCCTCGCGCAGCATGTCGGCAACTCTCTCGGGCCTACGCATAAAACAGTGGTCAGTGGTCAGTGGCCGGTGGTCAGTGAGGGCCAGTTTTTAACTGACCACCGGCCACTGACCACTGACCACTTTCTTACAGTTCCGTGGCTGCGACCTTCTCGATGACGTACGCCTCGATCTGGTCGCCGACCTTGATGTCGTTAAAGTTCTCCAGGCCGATGCCGCACTCGAAGCCCTCGCGGACCTCGGCCGCGTCGTCCTTGAAGCGGCGCAAGGAGGCGATGCCGCCCTCCCAGGAGACGACGCCGTCGCGTATCAGGCGCGCGCGCGCGTTGCGGCGGATCAACCCGTCAACGACCATGCAGCCCGCGATTGTGCCGGCGCGCGGGACGCGGAAGACTTCGCGGATGTCCGCCTTGCCGAGAATCTTCTCCTTCTCGACCGCTTCGAGCATGCCGATCATCGCGGCGCGAATCTCCTCCTCGACCTTGTAGATGATCGAGTGCAGCCGGATGTCCACGCCCTCCTGCTTCGCCAGCTCCGCGGCGCGCGTCTCGGGCCGGACGTTGAAGCCGATGATGACGACCGCGCGCCCCGTCGCCTCCGTCTGCGTGGCCGAGGCCAGGAGCACGTCCGACTCCGTGATCGCGCCCGCGCCGGAGCGTATGACCTTGACCTTGACCTGCTCGGTCGAGAGTTTCTGCAAGGTGCTCTTCAAGACTTCGACGGACCCTTGTACGTCGGCCTTGATGATGACCAGCAGCTCCTTGACCTCGGTCTGGCCGAGCGCCTCGATGCCGCGCTTCGTGGTCTGGAGCAGCGTGTTCTGGCGCGTCAGCATCTGGCGGTGGTGCGAAATCTGCTGCGCGCGCGTGATGTCCGCGACGACCTGGAAACTCTCGCCGGCCTGCGGCACGCCCTGAAGTCCGAGGACTTCGACCGGCGTGGCGGGGCTGGCTTCCGTGATGGCCTGGCCGCGGTCGTCGAACATGGCGCGCACCCTGCCGAAAATCTGGCCCACGATGAACGGGTCGTGAACTCTGAGCGTGCCCTGCTGGACGAGGACCGTGGCGACGGAGCCCCGGCCGCGGTCGAGCTTGGCTTCGAGCACGACGCCCGAGGCGAGGCGCGTCGGGCTCGCCTTCAGGTTCAGGATGTCGGCCGTTAGCAGGATGGTTTCGAGCAGCGTGTCCAGGTTCTCGCGCCGCTTGGCGGAGACCTGCACCATCTCGGTCTCGCCGCCCCACTCGACGGGCTGGAGGCCGTGGTTCGCCAACTCCTGCTTGACGCGGTCGGGGTTGGCGTCGGGCCGGTCAATCTTGTTAATGGCGACGACGATTGGCACACCCGCGGCGCGCGAGTGATCTATGGCTTCGACCGTTTGCGGCATGACGCCGTCGTCAGCCGCGACGACGAGGACGACCACGTCGGTCGCCTTCGCGCCGCGCGCGCGCATCATCGTGAACGCCTCGTGGCCGGGCGTGTCGAGGAAGACGACGCGGCGCATCTCTTCGGGGTTGTCGGGATTAGTCACCTGCACGCTGTACGCGCCGATGTGCTGCGTGATGCCGCCGGCCTCTCCGGCGGCCACGTCCGTAGTGCGTATGCCGTCGAGGAGCGAAGTCTTGCCGTGGTCAACGTGGCCCATGACGGTGACGACCGGGGCGCGCGGCAACTCCACGTCGTCGGCGTCGGCCGCGATCAACTCCTCGAACTCTTCCTCGGCCACCATCTCCTCGAACTGCACGAAGGTCACTTCGTAGCCGAAGCGGCGGCCCAGGTCAACGGCCACGTCGTCGTTCAGCGGCTGGTTGATGGTCGCGAAGACGCCGCGCTGAAGGAGCAGGGAGACCACGTCCTTCGGCTTGATGCCCAGCTTCTCGGCGAACTCCTTGACGGTCGAGCCTTCGACCAGGCGGACGGGCTTCAACTCGCCCGCGACGACGCCCACGTCCCCTCCGCTCAGGCGGCCGGCGATGCGGTCTTCGAGCGAGAGCGCCTTCGGCGGTGCGATGTAGTCGCGGTCGAAGCGCCCGCCGCGTCCGGCCTCGCGCGCGTTGCCGCCGCGCGCGGTCGTGTGACGACCGCCGCGCCCGCGCCCGCGCCCGCGCGCGTCCGAGGGCGAAGGGATGTAAGTGATCTGCGGCGTGGCCGTCTCGCCCGGAGTGCCCGCGCGCTCGGCGCGAGCGACGGGAGCGCGCGGGCCGCGATCACCACCACCGCCGCCACTGCTGCCGCGTTCGCCACGCTCCTGCCGTTCGCGCCGCTCGCGCGGGCTGACGGGGGGCGGAGGCGGAGGCGGCGCGGGCGCGCGCTCGCCGTGCTTGACGCCCGCGTTGAGCGCGGCGGCCGTCGGCCGCAGGACACGAACCTGTCTCGAAGGGGCGGGTACCGCGGGCGCTGGCTGTTGCTGCTGCGGCTGGGCCTCCGGCGTCTGCTCGGCCGCGGCGACGGGCGGCGGCGCTTCAGGCGTCTGCTCGGCCATGACGGGCGCGGCCGCTTCGACCGCGGGCTGAGCCACGTCGGCCGGCGGCGCTGCCGTCACGGGTTCAGCTTCCGGCAACGGCTCGGCGGCGGGCGCGTGGGAAGCACTCGCGGCCGCCGCGGGATGCTCGGCCCTGATGGCGGGCGACAATTTTCTAATCTGGCGGATGGCGGTCGAGGGGGCTTGCGGCATCCCCTGCACCTCGGCGGGTGCGGGCTCTAGCTCGGCGGGCGCGGGCATCTCGTCCGGCGCTTCGGCCGCGATGTCGTCCCCGGCCAGGGCGTCTTCCACGGCGGGGCGTGCCTTCTTGACGACGACGACCTTGCGCGGGGCACTCGCCTCCTTCTTCGGGAAGTAGCGGTTGCGAATCTTGTCGGCCAGCTCTTTCGAGATGGAGTTCGACGGGACGCTCACGTCCACGCCCTCGCGGCGCACTTCCTCTATGAGGCGCTTGGTGTCCTGCTTCAGCTCTTTGGCTAGATCGTACAGACGAACCTTGGAAGTAACGGTCATGCACTCCTTCTTCGACGCTTCAGGTAAGACGGCGTCGTGCGCTTCAAGTAAAAGGTTGAGAACTCTTGCCTCCCCAACCTCACGCTTGAAGCGCGCCTTTTAGAAGGAGCGCGCCCGCGCGCGTGGGTTTTGGGAAGGCAAGGGGCGATGCACGCTTATGACGCGAGCGCGCACGCCGCGGTTATCGGGCCGCATCGTCTTCTTCGGAAGCGTCATGCTTCTCGTTGCTCTCGACCGTCGCGGCCTCGCTGTATGACGGCTCGGGAGCAGAAGTGACCTGGACCTCGGGGGCCGAAGCCTCCGTCGCGAAATCCCCGCGTGGGGAGAGCGGAGAGTCGTCCTCGACGGGCGGCTCGCCCTCGCCGACCTTCTCGGCGGCCTCGATCATGGCCGCGCCCGAGGACGTGATGTCCGGGGCGGGGGTAATGGTGTCGGGCCGCAGGTCTCGCCCCGCACCTTGCAGTAACAATTCGTCTTCGGAGATGGGCTCGGCCTCCGTGACGGCCACGGGGTCCGCGGAATACTCGGCCAGGATAGTTTCCTCGGCCTGGAACGGCCCGCGCCGCTCGACGGCCTCGTCGTACCCTTCGTCGGTCATCGCGTTTGAAGGTCTGACCTCGTCGGCGTCCGCGTCCGGGTCAAACTCAGCGGAGACGGCGTGCTGCTCCTCAATCGTCTGCACCTCTTCGGGCTGGGCCACTTCTTCCGGCCCGCTCGCCTCTTCGGTCATGTCGCTCGCCTCCGCCGCTGCGACGGCTTCGTCTTCCGCCGCCTGTTCTTCTACGCCGCCCTCTGCGGCAGGCGCGGCCGACTCTTCAGTCGTCTCTTCCGCGCCGTCCTCGCTGCCCTCCTGCTTGCTCGCGTCGCGCGCGGCGATGACGGCCTGCGCCGCCGTCAGCATGGACTCGGCCTCGTCGAGACTCACGTCGAGGTATTCGACGAGGTCGTCAACGGAAGTGGCCGCCAGGGCGTCAATGTCTTCGATGCCGTGCTCGGCCAGCGCGTCGGCCTGCGAGGCCGTGACGCCTTCGATGGCCGAGAGCGGGACGCTTCCGCCGGAAGCGATGAGCGCGCCCATCTGCTCGGCGACCTCCTTCTTCAACTCTTCCTCGCTACGGATGTCTATGTTCCAGCCGACGAGCTTCGTCGCCAGCCGCACGTTCTGCCCGCGCTTGCCGATGGCGAGCGACAACTGGTCCTCGTTGACGATGACCTCCATCTGGCGGTTCTCGATGTCGGTGATGCGGACCTGATTCACTTTCGCGGGCGACAAGGCGTTGGCCGCGAAGACCGAGGGCTCGTCCGACCACTCGATGATGTCAATCTTCTCGCCGCGAAGCTCCCTGATAATGGCCTGCACGCGCGAGCCCTTCATGCCGACGCACGCGCCAACCGGGTCAACGTCGCGCTCGTTGGAGGTGACGGCAATCTTGGCGCGCTCGCCCGGCTCACGCACGGCCGACTTGATGACGACCGTCTCGTCGTAAATCTCCGGCACTTCCATCTCGAACAGCCGCCGCAGGAGTTCGGGAGAGGTCCGCGAGACTTCGACCTGCGGCCCCTTCGACTCCTTCGAGACGTTGTTGATGACGACGCGGATACGTTCGCCCTGGTTCCACTGCTCGCCGCGCGACTGCTGCGAGCGCGGGAGGATGGCTTCCAGGTTGCCGAGGTCCACGATGATGTTGCCGCGCTCGAAGCGTTTGGTGAAGCCGTTGACGAGGTCGCCGATCTTGTCTATGTACTGGTCGTAGATGTTGGAGCGTTCGGCGTCGCGGACCTTCTGGAAGAGAATCTGCTTGGCGGTCTGCGCGGCGATGCGGCCCAGTTCCTCCATCGGCAGCGGCAGAAGCAACGCGTCGCCGATCTCGACTTCGTCGCCCGCCATCTCGCGCGCCTCTTCGATTGACAGCTCGATCGCCGGGTCCGTGACCTCGTCCACGACGACCTTCGAGGCGGAAAGCTCGATGCCGGTCTCCGGGTTCCAGTCAACCTGTATGTCCTCGCCCGAGCGGAACTGCTTCCGGGCGGCGGCGCGCACGGCCTCCTTCATCGCCTCGATGACGATCTCCCGGTCCACGCCCTTCTCCTGGCAAAGGGCGTCAATGTTCTGCGCGATGGATGTGCTCATAAATTTCAGAGGCCAGAGGTTAGAGGTCAGGAAATCAGTTATTCTAACTGACCTCTAGCCTCTGTCTTAACTGTGTTTGTGGCCGCCCATTTTGGCGGCGGCCTCGGTCGCCATCTCGCGCTCCTTGGCGCGACGAAACTCTTCTTCCACGTCAATCTCAAGGTTCGCCTTGACGATTGTCTCGAAGGGAACGCGGACGCGCCCGCTCGTCTTGTCCTCGAAAATCACCGCGTCGCCTTCGAGGCCGACGATCCGCCCGCGGAAGTTGCGCTGGCCGTTGATGGGCGAGCGCGTCTTCATCTTCGCGCCGCGGCCACTGAAGCGTTCGTAGTCACGGAGCTTGTAAAGCCCTCGCTCCAGCCCCGGACTCGAAACCTCCAGCGTGTAGGCCGAGTGGATGAAGTCTTCCACGTCGAGCACGGTCCCGACGTGCAGGCTCATCTCCGAGCAGTCCTTGTGGGTCACGCCCTCCGGCTTGTCAATGAAGACGCGGATAATGGGCTTGCCCTCGGGTCCGGCGACTTCCGCGTGAACCAGCTCCAGCCCGTGATCCAGCGCCACGCGCTCGGCTATCTGTTGCACACGCTCTTCAATCGAACCCTGGCCCACCGTTCGCTCCTGACCGTCTGTCCAAAATTGCCCTGAAGCGCAAAAGAAAAAGTGGGCGCGAACCCACTGGAAAGAAAGCCGCGCTCCGAGCAAGCGAAGGATTATACGGAAAGGGTCCGAGAGAAGCAAGCCGGGGGCCGGCAGAGGGAGGGAGGGCGAAAATATCGCCGAAATTACGTGACCGAGGGAACGGGCGGCCACGCCGCGTGGCCCAATTATGACGGCTTACTGGCGGCGCTGCCAGAAGGCTCGGCCCGGCCAGCGCGCCTCGAACGAGTAGAAGGTGGCTAGGTTCCTCAGATAGGCTTCGTAAATGGTCGCCAGCCTGAGCCGGTAGCGATTGAGGGCGTCCGAGTCCCCCGAAAGGTGCGCGTCGAGCGCGTTCCCGGCTTCCATCCCTGTGAAGAGGGCCGTCAGCATCCCCTGCGAAGAGAGCGGGTCGAAACTGATCGCGGCGTCGCCCGCGGCCAGCCACCCCTCGCCGTCGAATTGGACCAGCCGGGCGCTGTGCGCGGCCGCGCCCCGCGGCGCACCCTCCATCCGGTAGTCGTGCGCCGAGAGGCGGGCGCGGACGTGCTCCGTGCGGCCGAGCAGCGAGAGGTAGCTCTCTTTTTCGCAGAGGGCGCGCGGCGAGACTAAGTCCGCGTCGGTGAGGTAAACCACGACGCGCAGCTTCGAGGGGAGGAGCGCCGTGTACCACCACCCTTCGGGCGCGGCCTCGATCAGAGTCCGCGAATCCTCGTCGGAGCGGGCGGCCTCATTGGGTCGGCGAAAGAGGGCGAAGAAGGCTATGAGCCTGTCGTCCTGACGAAGACGCGTGCCCTGCCTGCGCGCCAGGGCGCTGCGACGCCCGGTCGCGTCTATCAGCCAGCGGCAGCGCGCGTCCCGACAGCCTCCCGGCCCGGCCAGGCGTATGTGCCAATTTCCTTGCGGGTCAAGAAGAAGGCGCTTGAGGGCCGTGGCCTCATGTACCTCGCTTCCCGCGAGGCGCGCGGCCTCGCGCAGACGGGCGTCGAAGCGCGGGCGGTCCAGGTGCCAGCCGTGCCCGTTCGGGTCGAAGATGAAGGCGTTCTCGTTGAGGCGCGGCGAGCCCCAGGCGGAGAGGTTGCCGTAGCTCGGCAGGTGGCCGTCCGTCAAAAACTCGTCCCAGACTCCGAGGTCGTTGAGCAGCGGCCGGGCGGCGGGCGGGAGCGCCTCGCCGATCTTGAACGCGCGTGAGTCATTCGCCTCCAACAGCAGCACGCGCCAGTGGCCGCGCGCCAGCGTGAGGGCGGCGGCGGACCCCGCCGGCCCGCCGCCGATAATACCCACATCATAAGTTTCGCGGCCCGTGCCTCCGGTCATCGCGTGTTTCTGAATCGCTTGACCTTGTCAATGACGCCCGACATGAACTCCTCTTCGGGGCGGTCAGTGGCCTCGGCCGCGGCCGCGACGGCGGCCTCTATCGCCTCCACGTCCTCCATCTCCACGTCGTGGACGTGCAGCGCCATGAGGTTGCGGCGCGGCGGGATGGCCTCGACTTTCGGGAAGCCCGGCTTCGACTCGACGAGCATGACTTCCGGCAGCTCGGGGTCGCCGTGGACGCCGGGGCGCGTCTCGACCACGCCGAGCTTGCCGAACTTGTGAATCATCTCGTCAATGGCTTCGAGATAATTCTGGCTCAGTACACGCAGCCACGTCGCGCGCCGGTTGAAGGCGCGCAACCGCTCGTCGCGCGGCTTCGTCTGGTCCGTCGCTATCTCGTAATCGGGTTCGGTGAGCACGTGGTTCGGGACGCGCGCGGGCCAGAAGGTCGGGACGTATGGGTCGTAGCGCGGCCCGTAGCCCGCGTAGTAACCGGAGCGGCAGCTCGCCGTGTCCGTCTGCCACGGCACGGCCATCCAGCGCGAGATCGTGCCGGGGCCTTGTCCGTAGAGCACGCCGTTCGTCTGCATCGCCATCTGCGGGGTCAACTGCGTGCCGTAGTCCGGCTCCTGCCCTTCTTCCGGCCGGCGGTGGCGGACGCGGAAGGGCGACATGTAGAGGGAGGCGTGGCGCATCGGCCAGGTCATCTCGCAGCCGGGGTGGAAGGCGTCGGCGAGGCAGAAGTCTAGCGCGGCGCGGTCGAGCATCGCGGGCTGTTCGGCGAGTTCGACCTGGGCCAACGCTCCCGGAGGTTTCGCGGTCGGATTCCAGTCGGCCACGAACTTGCCGTCCACCCAGAGCTGCAACATGCGGTACTGCGTCGGCGAGAGCGCGACATGCTGTCGCGGCGTGTCGGCCGGCGGGACGTTCATCGCGTCGCCGTAGAGCCAGGGCCAGGGCACCGGCGATTGCCCGTCGCGCTCGAAGTCTCGAAACATGTTGCAGACCTGGCGGCGCAGCTCGCGATACTCGTTACTCGCGCTGGCGAGCTTGGCGACGTACTCCGCGTCGAGAAAGTCCTGCGGCGCGCGCGGGCCGTACTGCACGGCGAAGCCCTGGTTGACCCACTGGTGGTCGCTCAGGCGGCGCAGGATCGGGTAGATGTCCCGCGTGAATGAAACCTCCGCGGGGAACGGCAGGCGGCCCGTCTGGACGAACACGTCGAACATCAGGTCGTGCATCGTCCGCGCGCCGATAACATCGGGCGCGTAGTTGGGCGGGGCCACGACCACCCACGCGGGGTCAACCGGGACAGGGACGCCGCCTACATGGACGGCGGCCGTGACGGGGCCGTCCGACACGTCGTCGTGCCAGGTGTCGTTGTTGGCGAAAGTGGTCGGCTTGGTCTGAGGCCCTTTGTAGGAGGCGGAGACTCCGCGCCCGCCGAGGAAGATGAGACGCCCGTCGTCGTCCGTGCGCAACTCGCCGAGGTAGACTTTCTTCCCGAAGAATTTGCCGCTGTCAAACTCGTACTGCTTGCCTGATTGATTGCGGCCGCCGACGGTGAGCGGGCCGGGGTCTATGGAGAGCTTCTGGCGGTCAGCGCCTTTCACGTCCTGGTTGCGAAGCTCGGTCGCTTCCAGGTCGGGGGCGTTGGCCTCCGGCACGTCGAGCGCGAGTTGAAACTGATACCACGCGGCCTTCGTGTTCGCCACGTGAACGGTCCAACTGATGTCGGCGTTGGCGGCCGTCAACTCCGCGACCGCCTCGCCGGCCGCGTTGTAGCCGTAGACGTGGAAGATCGCGGCCTGGCGCTTGAGCGCGCCCTGCTTGTCTTTATAAAAGCCCGCGGGCTCGGGCGTCGGCTCCGTCACCTCCGGCCCGATGAAGAACTCGTTCTGACTGTCCCCGACGCGGGCGACGCCGATTGCGGGGTGTATGGCCGCACGCACGATTCGCGTGTCGCGCGGCGTCGGCATGGCCGCCTCCTCCGGCGCGCTTGCTCTAGTTGCCATTGCCTTTTTCATAGGTACACTTTTTTTCTTCGACCGAGTAGCCATTAGCGATTAGTCCTCCGAGAGAGTTTCTCTGAAAGCGTTAACGTATATTTCGCCCCCGGAAGACACGTCTCCGACCGGGTCTTTCACAGGGCGAAGCTAATCAAGCGGCTTTTCTCAAGCGGTGGTCTTGAGGCTATGGAGGCAGTGCCAGTGTGAGGGTCAGCGAGGACGCTCAACGGAGCAGTGGCGCGACCGCCGGAGCGCGGGCAGAATATGCGGTCGCGGAGTGGATGTCAAGATTTTGATGGCCCGGCTGGCTCAACCCATTTGCGCCTCCAGCGTGAGAAACCAAAACCACTCACGCTGGAGGCGCTGGAGGCGCAAAGAAAAGCTCAACTCAATTTCGCTTTGACGATTTCGCTCACGGTGCGCCCGTCGGCGTTGCGGCCGGCGAGCCGCGCCTGCGCGGCCTTCATCACCGCGCCCATCTCGCGCATCGAAGAGGCGTTCGTCTCCTTCATCGCCTCCTCCACCGCACGCTCTATCTCCTCGCGCGTCGCCGCCCGCGGCAGATACCCTTCGATGACTTCGATCTCCGCGCGCTCCTTCGCCGCCAACTCCTCGCGCCCGGCCTTCTCGTACTGCTCGACGGAGTCGCGCCGCTGCTTGACGAGCGACTGCAAGACCTTCGTCACCTCCTGGTCCGTCAACTCCGTGTTGTGCTCCTTCTCGCGGTTCATCACGGCGGCCTTGACCATCCTCAGCGCCGACAGGCGGCCCGCGTCCTGCGCCTTCATCGCCGCCGTCATGTCGCCGACGATTCGTTCTTTGAGACTCATAGTCGTATCAATTCCTTTCCGCCTCATTTGTAAGCCGAAAGGCACGCGGTTTACAAGTGCGACGGAGAATCGTTAGGATTGACGCGCTCCACGAGCGGTCGAAAAAACTTTCCGGTCATGCATGGGAACTCACTCGCAAACGAAGCCCACAAGACTGCGCTGGCACCTCGGCGCGCTCGCCGGCCTGGCGATGGCGATCCTCGGCGTCTACCCGCAGCTTAACCTCTGGGCCATGCGCGGCAATGACTGGAACGGCGCGTACGCCTACAACGACATAGACGAGGTGGCCTACGCCTCTTACTTGCAGGCGCTGATTGACGGCCGCCCGCGCCGCAACGACCCCTTCACGGGGCGCGACCACTCCATTGACGCGCCGCAGCCGGAGTCGCTCTTCTCCATCCAGTTCGTCCCGCCCTACACGATTGCGCTCGCCGCGCGGGCGTTCGGCTTAGACGCGCGCTGGGCCATGATCCTCACGGGCGCGCTCGCGGCCTTCCTGACCGCGCTCGCCGTCTTCTGGCTCTTCGGGCTGGTCACGCAGGACGACCGCCTCGCGGTCACGGGCGCGCTGATGGTGCTCTGCCTCGGCACGCTCGCCAGCGCGCAGGGCGCGATCCTCGGACTGCTGAAGATAGATTGGGCCTACCCGTATCTGCCGTTCCTCCGCCGCTACCTGCCCGCGCTCGCGTTCCCCGTCTTCTTCCTCTTCTGCGCGCTCGTCTGGCGCTCCATCAAGCACGAGAGCCGGCGCGGCTTCTACCTTTACGCCGCGGGCGCAGGGCTGGCGTTCGCCGTCCTCGTCTACTCCTACTTCTACCTCTGGACCACGGCCGCCGCGTGGCTCATCTGTTTCGCGCTGCTCTTGTGGCTCGCGCGGCCCGGCGGCTGGACGCGCGACCTGAAGTCGCTGGCCGTCACGGGCGCAATCGCGCTTCTTTCGCTCGTGCCCTACGCGGCCCTGCTCTCGCGCCGCGCCGAGACGATGGACGCCGTGCAGCTCCTGACCTACACGCGCGCCCCGGACCTCCTGCGCCCGCCCTCGCTGATAGCGATGCTCGTCCTCGCCCTCCTGGCCTACGGCGTCCGGCGCGGCCGCCTCGATTGGCGTGACCGCACTGTGCTCCTCGCGGCGTCCTTCGCCCTGACGCCGCTCGCCGTCTTCAACCAGCAGGTCTTGACGGGCCGCTCGCTCCAGCCCATCCACTACGAAGTCTTCATCGTCAACTACGTCGCCGCCTTCGCGCTCGTCCTGGCCGTGGCGCTCGTCTGGCGCGCGTCCGACGCCAAACAGAAACTATCGGGCCGCGTCCTGCTCTTCGCGGCCGTCGTCACCTTCTGCTGGGGCGTGGTCGAGGCAGACGTGACCACGCACGTCGTTGACGACCAGAACGTCGTCCGCGACGAGGCGCTGCCGGTGGGCAGGCGTCTGCGCGAACTGGCACAGGAAGCAAGACGGCGCGGCGAGCGCGAGGGCGTCGTCTTCGCGCCGAACCTGGTACAGGGCGACGACCTCCCGACGCTCGCGCCGCAGGGCGTCCTCTGGGCGCGACACCTGCACGTCTTCGCCGACACCACCTGGGAAGAGAACAAGGAACGGTTCTACCAGCACGCCTACTACCAGGGCCTCGACGCCCGCTGGCTCGAACGAGAATTGAACAACAGAAACTACATCATCATCATCGCCCTCTTCGGCTGGGGCCGCCACCACGCGCGCCTCACCGCCAACTCCACCCCCCTCACCGCCGCCGAGATAACAGCCGAAGTTGACCGCTACAGTAACTACACCGCCACCTTCTCGCGCGACCGCGCCGCAACGCCCCAACTCTCCTACGTCGTCACCGACGCCAACAGCAAAGCCGACTTCAAAAACCTGGACCGCTGGTACGACCGCGACTCGGGCGAGCAGCACGGCAAGTTCGTCCTCTACCATCTCAGGCTGCGGCCCTAGTTTCGACTCACGAAGAGACGCGGCGGCCGGATGATGATAAGCAATCACGCATCCGTGCCGCCGCGCTTTGTTGTCTTGTCGTGCCCGCCCGAGGTTTCCCGCTTGAAGGTTAGTTTATGGATTCGTCGTGCCGCCGGTGCCGGGTTTGCGCCGGGGCGGCTTGTACTCTGACTTGCGCTTGAGGCCGAGGGCTTGCAGTTCGGCGGAGTCCTTGCCGAATTGGGCGCGAACCTGGTCTTTGACGCCGAGCATGATGTTGTGGAAGCGCCAGGATTCTGCCACGGCTTCGTCGCGCGCGGCTGCTGCTGCCGCCTCCGCCTGCACGGCCGCCTGCTGCCTGGCCGCGAGCGCACCGTGCGCCGTCGTGACTGCGGCGAGCGTGTAAGCGGGGTTGTTCGGCGCGTAGCCGCTGACGGTTTGCAGCGCGGCGAAAGCGTCTTCGTTGGCGCTCAGTTGTGGAGGTGGGAGAGGTCTGGTTTCGTTTCTCGCCATAGAGAATCTCCTTCGTGAGTTAAAGGGACGGGCACGACGAACGCGCGCATCTTAGCGAAACATTGACGCCGCGGACAAGAACTATTTTCAGGACGCAGAAACGGCAGGCCAGTAAGCGCATTTTCCGAAGGAAACGAGCGAGACTGCTTAGGAGTTTTGAGCGACGGGAGACTGTGCGAGAGAAACTCCTAACCATTCACGGCAAACTGCAAAGGAGTGCGGCCCGCACATTAAGGAAGACACGGCGCATCCTAAGCAGTTTGGCCCGTATCCTCACTGTGCGCGCAAAACTGCTTAGGATACGCCGCCGAAGATGAAGGAAACGCGGGCGAAGATAAAGGAAGACGGGCACAATTGTTGTGGTGTCTTCGGGTCACGCTCAATGCATTAGACGGCGTGGCCGTTCGCGCGCGCCAGGTGTTTGTTCAGGTAGTAGCCGGTGTGAGAATCTTTCGCCTTCATCAACTCTTCGGGCGTGCCGGTCGTGACGACGTGGCCGCCGGCGTCGCCGCCTTCGGGGCCGAGGTCGATGATGTAGTCGGCGGTCTTGATGACGTCGAGGTTGTGCTCGATGACGAGGAGCGAGCCGCCGGCCTCGATGAGGGCGCGGAAGGCCGCGAGGAGTTTGTTGATGTCGTCGAAGTGGAGGCCCGTGGTCGGCTCGTCGAAGATGTAGAGCGTTTTAGCGCCGGTGCGTTTCGAGAGGTGCGCGGCGAGCTTGACGCGCTGCGCCTCGCCGCCGGAGAGAGTCGTGGCGGATTGGCCCAGGCGTAAGTACCCCAACCCTACGTCGTCGAGGACGCGGAGCCGATTAGTTATCTTCGTCACTTCGCGGAAGAAGGTCATGGCCTCGCGGACGGTCATGTTGAGCACGTCGTTGATGTTCTTCCCTCGATAACGCACGTCAAGTATCTGCGGCTTGAAGCGCGTGCCCTTGCACTCTTCGCACACCAATTCAACGTCGGCGAGGAACTGCATCTCGACGGTAACGGTGCCGTCGCCCTGGCACACTTCGCAGCGGCCGCCGGGGACGTTGAAGGAGAAGAAGGAGGGGTCGAAGCCGTGCGACTGCGCCTCACGCGTCTGGCTGAACGCCTCGCGGATCGCGTCGTAAACTTTAATGTAAGTCACGGGGTTCGAGCGCGGCGTGCGGCCGATGGGCGACTGGTCAACGAGAATCACGTCGTCCACGAGCTGCCCGCCTTCCAACTTCTGGAACGCGCCGACCTGGCCCTGCCAGTCGCCGCGCTGCTTCTTGAGGCCCGCGTAAACGCAGTCGTGAATCAGCGTTGACTTGCCGGAGCCGGAGACGCCCGTCACGCAGACGAGCATGTCGAGCGGGATGTCAACGTCTATGCCCTTCAGGTTGTGCTCGGCAGCGCCGCGCAAACTGAGCAGCCTGCGCTTGTGCGGCGCGCGCCGCTGCTTCGGGGCCTTGATCTCCGCCTCGCCGCGCAGGTAGCGCGCCGTCAAAGAGTTCTTGTCCGTCAGCAGGTTCTCGAAGTCGCCCTCGTAGATGACCTGCCCGCCGAGCTCGCCGGCCGCCGGGCCAATATCCAGGATGTGGTCGGAGGCGCGCATCATCTCCGGGTCGTGCTCGACGACGAGCACGGTGTTGCCTATGTCGCGCAGGCTGTGCAGCAGGCGAATCAGGCGCTCGCTGTCGCGCGGGTGCAGGCCGATTGAAGGCTCGTCCAGGACGTAGAGCGCGCCGACGAGGGAGGAGCCGAGGTTGGTCGCAAGCTGTATGCGCTGCGCCTCGCCGCCCGAGAGCGTGGAGGCCAGGCGGTCGAGCGCCAGGTAGTCCAACCCCACGTCCACGAGGAAGCGCAGGCGGCGGCGGACTTCGTAGAGCACGCGCTCGGCGATGGCCGCCTGCTCGGTCGAGAGTTCGAGCGCGTCGAAGAAGGTGGCGGCGTCCTTGATCGAGAGCGCGCACACGTCCGGCAGCGTACGTTCGCCGACGCGTACGGCGCGCGCCTCCTGGCGAAGTCGCCCGCCCTGACAGTCCGGGCACAAAGTGTAGCCGCGGTACCTGGAGAGGAAGACGCGGACGTGCAGCTTGTACTTCTTCGTCTCCAGCCACTCGAAGAAGCCGCGCACGCCGCCCCAGTGGCCCTTACCTTCCACGACGGCGCGCTGGTCGGCCTGTGCCAATTCCGCGAACGGCACGTCCGTCGGAATCCGCTCCTGCTTGCAGAAGCGGCGCAGCTCCGTGCGCGCCCACTCGAACTGCGGCTTGGTCCAGGGCTCGACCGCGTCCTGGCCGAGCGTCAGGAGCGGGTTCGGTATCACCAGGTCGAGATCGAGGCCGATGGTGTTGCCGAAGCCCTGGCAGGTGGGGCACGCGCCGAAGGGGTTGTTGAAGCTGAAGAGACGCGGCTCGGGCTGCGCGTAAATGCTCCCGTCGTACTTGCACTCGAAACGCTCGGAGAAGCGCAGCCGTTTCGGCTCGTCCTCGACCGTCTCGACGACCGCGGTGGCGTGCCCCTCCTGGAAACAGGTTTCGAGCGAATCAACGAGACGCTCGCGCACGTCGGCGCGGGCCACGAGGCGGTCAATCAGGACGTAGATGTTCTCGAAGTCCGCGCGGGTGTAGTCGTCGGGCGAGCGCAGGTCGATGACGGCGTGCGCGCCCGCGTCGTAGAGGCGCGTGAAGCCGCGCTGCATCAGGCTCATCACGTGGGCCGTGACGGTCTGGCGCGTCATCGCGGGCTCTTTCGGGGCGGCCTTGCGCTTGCGGGCTGTGCCATTTTTCTTGCCCTCGCCATTTGTTTCGGCGCGCAGGCCGGCCTCCGCCGGGAAGAGGACGTAAAACTTTGTGCCTTCGGCGAACGCGTCGAGCGTCTCCTGCGCGGCCGACTCGGGCGAGTCCCTGTGGACCTCGCGGCCGCAGACGGTGCAGTAGGTCGTGCCGACGCGCGCGTACAAGAGGCGCAGGTAGTCGTAAACTTCGGTCTGCGTGCCGACGGTCGAGCGCGGGTTGCGCGTGGAGTTCTTCTGCCGGATGGCGATGGCGGGGGCGATGCCGCGCACCTCGTCCACGTCCGGCTTGTCCATGCGCTCAAGGAACTGGCGGGCGTAGGCCGAGAGCGACTCGACGTAGCGGCGCTGCCCCTCGGCGTAGATGGTATCGAAGGCGAGCGAGGACTTGCCCGAGCCGGAGACACCCGTGACGACCGTCAGGCGGCCGACGGGGATGGAAAAGGAGATGTTCTTGAGGTTGTTGACGCGCGCCCCGCGCACCTCGATGGCTTCTTCTATCATGTCCCTAAAAGATTGCCACACCACACAGCGGGAGATTCGTGGGCTGTGGCAAACTCACATGATAACCCGATTCTTTCGGAAGACGAAACGCGGAGGGGCGGCGAGGCGCAGCAAGCCGGAACCACGAAAACACACGAAGCGACACGAAACAAATCTTCGTGTGATTTCGTGTGTTTTCGTGGTTCCGGCTCTTATTCCTGCCTTCTAACTGTCACGCCCGGCGGCGGGCGAAACTCGAAGGCGTCCGGCGGGACGATGAAGTTTTCGCGGACGTTGCTCAGGGCCACTTCGGAGACCGCGCCGGCCGTGTCCACGAGCCTCACCTTGATGATTCGTCCGTCCGGGTAGACTTCCAGAAAGATTTCGCGGAGGCCCGAGGAGACGGCGCGCGGGACGAGGCGCAGCGTCCGCGTCTCGGCACTGCTTTCCGTCAGCGTGACGGAGCGGAACTCGCGCCTCAGGTTCGTCTGGCCGAGGAGGAAGAGGAAGGGGAAGCGTGCGTCCGAGACGTTGTTCAGGTCGGCGTGCGTCGCCTCGCGGTCGGCCGCGACGTATAGCCACACGTCGCGCCCGTTGACGATGAAGAGCTTGCCGGGCTTCGGGTCGTACTCCCAGCGCATCCGCCGCGGGCGCTGCAAGACGAGTCGCCCGCGCTCGCGCCGCACGCGCTGTTGACCCGGCGCGCTGTAGGTCTGCTCGAACTCCGCGGCCAGCCCGCGCATGCGCCCGTAGCGCGCTTCGATTTGCGCGACTAATTGGCCCACCTCGCGGCCCGCGTCACCGCCGCCCGCCGCTTGCGCGCGCGCCCCGGCGGCGCAGGTCAGCAGGATGGACAGGCCGCAGACGACGCCGCCAATCCTCCCGCACAGCATTCGTCGCCCCTGCTCGTTCGAGTCGCGCCTCATTGACAACTAAAAATTCTAACGCCAGTTACTTCTTTCATCACCGATCCTTTGAAAAATCCGCGACCTCGCGCACGAACAGTTCTTCGAGCGACTGGCGGACGGGCTGGACCGAGACGAGGCGGCCGCCCGCGCGGCGCAGGGCCGCAAGCACTGCGTCCACGTCTCTTTCGTCGGCGACCTCGACGCGCGCGCCGCCGGCCGTCGGCGTGACCCGCGCGCCGCCGGGCGTGGACGTGAAGGCGCTTGAGAGTTGGTCCGCGTCCGTGCCGGCGACGGTGATCTCTATGCGGTGCCGGCCGTGGCCCGCGCGCTCGCGCAGCTCTTCCAGCCGGCCGGTCTCGCTGAGCCGCCCGCGGTTCAAGATAGCCACGCAGTCGCAGAGCACTTCAATGTCGGACAGGATGTGCGAGCACATGAAGACGGTCGTGCCCGCGTCCCTGAGCGAGGCGATGAGGTCGCGCACCTCGCGCCGGCCGATGGGGTCCAGGCCGCTCATGGGCTCGTCCAGGAAAACTATCTCGGGGTCGTTGACGAGCGCCTGGGCCAATCCGACGCGCTGCAACATGCCCTTGGAGTATTTGCGGAGCTGCTTGTCCCAGCTCTTCTCGTCGAGCCGGACGCGCGCGAGCAGTTCTGCCGTGCGCCGCTCGCGGTCGCGCTTGCGGTAGCCGAAAAGCTCGGCGCAGTAGTTCAAAAGCTCGCGCGCCGTCAGGTAGTCGTAGAAGTAAGGGTTCTCGGGCAGGTAGCCGATGCGCGCGTGCATTGCCACGTCGTTGATGTCGCGGCCGAGGATTCGCGCGCGGCCTGCCGTCGGGTAGATGAGGCGCATCAGGAGCTTGAGCGTCGTCGTCTTGCCAGCGCCGTTCGCGCCGAGGAAGCCGAAGATTTGGCCGCCCTCGACCGTCAGGCTGAGGCCGTCGAGCGCGCGCACCTTCTTCTTGCGCCAGAAGCCCACCTCGTAATCCTTCGTCAGGTTTTCTATCTCTATAACAGGCATCTCAACTCCGAAAGCGGAATCCAGAATGAAAGGCTCTTGACTGCTTTTCTTCCGTCTTTCTCTTATTCCGGCTCCTGGATTCTGAATTCTGAATTCTGCTTTTCACTTGTAAGGGACCGCGGATTTCGGGTCCAGGTCAACGTCGCACTCGTTTTTGAAGAGCAGGTAAGGCGTGTCGGCCGGGTCGAGCGGCGCGCCCGTGTTCCTGTCAACTTTGAGGCCGGCGGCGCGCAGGGCGTTCGCGACCTCGCGCCAGTCGGAGGCGCAGCGGCCCTGCCGCGTTTGATACTCTTTGAGGACTTTGCGAATCGCGTCACGTTCCTCGAACGAGGTTATCTGCGCGAGCCGTAGTTCGGCCATGCGCCTGATCGTCTCGTCGTCGGCCTCGTCGTACATGCGCCGGTAAATCTCGCGCGCAGTCGAGCGGCTGCCGCCCTCGGCCAGCATCCGCGCGCTCATCGCGCGCATCCACACCGGGGCATTCGGCTGCCGCGCGCCCGCCTCGTACTTCTCGGCCGCCGTCCGGTAGTCGTCGCGCTGCCAGTAGATGTAGCCGAGATGGTGATACAACCGCCACTCCGCGGGGTTGTTCTCAATGCCTTTCTCAAGGAGCTTGATGGCCTGCTCGTCGTTGACGGCCGGGAGCACGACGGCCCCGTACTCGTAAACGGGGATGAACTGCGGGTCGAGCGTGGTCGCGGTGTCGAGGAGCGGGTAGAGCTGTCCGAGGTCCAGGTCACCCAGGTTGCTGACGCTGAACTTGTCGCCCTGCGCGATGACCTTGCGGCCGACGTATTGCAGCGAGCGCATCCAGTACCAGTCAGCGATGAGGCCGTTGAAGCTCAGGCTCATGCGCCGCGCCGCGCCGCCCGTGACGTAAAGGCTCTCCTCTTCGAGCGCGGGGTCCGCGGGCGGGCGGCGCACCTCCTGCCAGCGGTTGAGCGCGGCGGCCGAGCCGAGGCCGAGGAGGATGACGACGGACAGCAGGGCGGCCTGCCGCCGACGCGCGGCCCGCGCTTCGTTGTTCTCCTGCGCGTCTCTCATTTGAAATTGCGGCGGTTGAAGATGAGTGTCGCGGCGGCGAGCAGCACCGTGATGTAGGCGGCGGCGTAAGCGAGCGCGGCGAAGAACATCGCGGGCGCGGGCGTCTGCCCGTGCGCGGTGGGCGTGATGTAGCTGTAGTTCGAGAGGTTCGGCAGCAGGTAGAAGAGTCCGCCGAAGAAGTAGCGCGCGCTCGTCGTCCCCATCGAGGAGGCGAAGGTCTTCAGGTCGGCGCTGAAGTGGCCGATGATGAAGACGAAGAAGGTCAGGAGCGCCGAGAGCGCGGGCGAGGAGAACGAGGAGAAGAGAATCGCCACGGCCGTCAGGATCATCAGCTCGACGTAGATGAGCGCGATGGCGGGCCAGATGTTGAGGACGGGCACGTCCCAGGCGCGGCGCACGTAGAGCAGCGCGAGCGAGAGGCCGATGCCCATCACGAGGACGTTGACGAGGAGCGTCAGACAGAGGCCCAGATATTTCCCGACGAGGAACTCGCCGCGCCCCACCGGCTTCGCGAAGATGGCGTAGATGGTGCGCCGCTCGATCTCCTTGTAGACGAGCCCGACGCCGACGAAGATGGAGATGAACGCGCCGAAGAGCAGCATCGCGCTCAGCCCCATGTCGATGATGATCTTCGACTCCTGCGCGGCCGAGAGTTCGCCCAAAAAAATCGCGCCGACGATCAGGAGCAGGACGAAGAGGACCAGGTTGTAGAGCACGCGGTCGCGCACGGCCTCGCGGAAGGCGTTGCGCGCGATGGCGGCGACGCGGCCCGGCATCATCGAGCGCGCGCGCGCGTCGCGCGCCGTCGTTTCGGCAGCCGTCGCCGGCGCGTGAAGGTCATTCGTGAGAGTGCTGATGGCTGGTGCTTCTTTTATTTCTTTTGCCATTGCGCGACGACAAAGCAAGAGAGCTTTTTGCCCTGAAATTTGGAGATCAGAGACTCCAGCGCCAGCAGGAGCGGCGTGTAGAGGGGTTTCAGGCGGAGCGGAATCCTGAAGATCATGGAATTCAGCACCAGCAGAAACCCGACGCTGCCCTGGTACTTTACTCGATTGAACGTGAAATGCGAAGAAAACTCACGCTCGGCCGCCGCGAGGTCAATCGCCGCCTCGTTGTCCGAGAAAAGGTGGTCGTGCTTGTACCAGAAGCGGCGCACGATGTCGGGGAGCGAACCGCCGTGCGGCTCCATGAAGCAGAGGTGGCCGCCGGGCTTCAGGACGCGGTGAAGCTCGCGCAACGCCTCGTCGAGAAAGGGGTGCATGTGGTGCAGGCCGCCGACCACGGAGACGCAGTCGAAAGAATCGCTCGGGAGTCCGGTGTCCAGGGCGGAGCGGCAGATCGTGTGACTGCCGGGCCAGCGCCTCTGGTACGACTCTATGACTTCGGGGGAGATGTCGAGCCCGGTCATGAGCGCGCCGCGCGAGAGCAGGTAGGCGGAGGTCTGCCCGCCGCCGCACATCGCGTCGAGGACACGCTTGCCGGCCAGGTCTAAGCCCTCGAACATCGGCTCGTAGATGAAGCGGTGGCGGTAGAGGAGGCTGGAAGGGTCGCTGTAGTGCGCCTCGTACAGTTCGGCGACTCTATCGAAGTGCTCCTTCTGCATGCGCTCGGCCAGCGTGTACGAAGCGTCGCCGACGAGCGTGCCGGGCAGGGCCAGTTGGTTCGTCAATTCTATTGGAGCTGTGCTCATTACCTATCTCCTTTTCTCTCTCTTGCGGCCGCCGAAAATGAAAAGCCCGCCGATGAAGAGCGCGCCGGCGGCGCTCGTCGCGGCCGCGACGCGGGACCGCACTGGCTCGCGAAACTCAAGCTCGACGGAGACGGCGTCAGCGGGAAGCGAAACGAGCAGCGCGCCGTCGTCCGCCGCGCGCACGGGAAGCTCGCGGCCGTTAACGGTCGCCCGCCAGTGCGGGTAATAAAAGGTCCGCACGCGCGCCTCGGTCTCTGCGGCACCGGGGCCGACCTCGAAGGTGCGGCGCTCGGGCTCCCACGACTTGACGTTGACTGTCCTGTGCGCCGCCTCGACCCGGCCCGTCATCTCCCTGAGCGGGCGCGCGGCCCAGACGGTGGCCCAATATTCGACATTCGGCGAGCCGGGGATGGAGCGCAGTATCGTCTCGAATTGCTGTGGCGAGAGGTAGCGCGCCTCGCGCACGACGTGTGAGAAGGTCAGTGTCACGGAGACGACCACGCCGCCCGCGACCAGGAGGGCGAGGGGACGGCCGCGCCCGCGCGCCTTTTTGGTCCAGAAGTCGAGCGTCGAGGCGGCCACGACTGAGCCCGCCATCGAAACGACTGCCAGCCAGCGCCAGGGGAACTGCACTTCCTGGAGCGGGCGCAAAATGGCCCACACGGGGCGGCTCAAGGGCGTCGCCATCAAGAAGGCGAAGAGGAACAAGAGGCCCGCGACGCGCACGCCGCGCCGCTTCACGCGGCCGCGCGCGAAAAGGGCCGCGCCGGGCAAGACGAGCGCCAGCGTGGCGAAGGCGATGAAGTTCATCCACCAGACGTTCATGTTCTCGGGCGAGAAGGTCTGGAAGAGAAAGTTGTGCCGGTAATCAACCGAGAGGTCCGTCTGAGCGGTGTTGGTCCTGACCCAGGAGACTTCACTGATCATCGTCACCCAGTAGAACGCGCTGGCCGCGAGCCCGAGCGCCGCGCCCGACGCGAGGCGCGCGACCGTCGCGACGCGCTCGCCGCGCTCCATGCGGAGCAGCGCGTAGGCGAGCAGGCCGATGCCGCCGATGACGGTCAGTGGGAGGTGCGTCACGACCAGGACGGCGAAGGATGCCGCGAGGCCGACCACGTCGCGCCTCTCTTTGCGCCGGCAGATTCTTTCGACGAAGGCGAAGCAGAACGGCAGGACCGCGCAGCCCGCGTACTCCCCGAGCATGAACGCCTGGTAAAGCTCGTTGACGTGGTAGGGCATCAGCGTGTAGAAGACGCCGGCCCATACGGCAAGCCCACGCGGGAGGAAGGCCCGCGCCCAGAAGTAGACGCCGAGGCTGCCCAGGACGGAGAGGAGCGTGAAGGAGAGCAGGCTTGCAGAGTACCAGTCCCCGGTCAGGGCGCGTGCGGAGGCGAGCAGGTAGTAGGTTCCGGGCGGGTAGAACCTGAAGCTGGGGTCGCCGTAGCCGCCGCTGGATTCGGCGAGCCAGCCTGGGGCCAGGTCGCCCGAGCGCAGTGAGTCGTAGTAAGGGAGCGCGAGGCGGTAGTGATTCCAGAGGTCAATGTTGCTGGGGACGCCGCGCAGCATTGCCGGCGCGAGCGCGAGGACGGCGACCGCGACGACGCACAGCGCCGGCCATCGCTTTCGCCAGAGGCGGGGCCGAATCCCTCGGCTTTGCTTTGTGAGAGCCGCGCCGCCGGCCACGTCCTCGTGACCGTCCGCGCGTGGTTGCGAGAGAGTGCTGGACATGAATCTCTTGAAGGGACGAGAAATGAAAAGCAATGCGGAATGCGGAATGATGAATTAAAGACAATCGGTTTTTAATTCCGCATTCATCACTCCGCATTCTGCATCGCTTTTCATCCCTCATTAAAGAAATGCGGGGGAGAAGTTCGCACTTCGGTCCCCCGCAAGACTCCGGTTGGTTCTTGACGATTACTGGTTGCCGAGAGCGCCCAGGGCGTCGCAGCCGGCGCGGTTCGCCACCGCCGCCACACCGGGCGTGCCCCTCATGACGCCGTCTTCTTCGACGCAGAACTGGCGGGTGCCGGACTGCGAGACACCGCCCGTCACCTGCGGGCTGGCCTGCGCCATGAACTGCGCGAGCGTGCCGACCGCGGGCGCGACGATGTCGGCGTCGCGAACCGTGAAGATGTAACCAGACTTGGTGCCGAGGCCGAGGACCGGGTCAACCAAGTCAGCCGCGTCCAGGGCCGCCAAGTTGCCGAACGCGCCGTTGCCGGTCGTGGCCTGGTAGGTGGCCTCGGCCGAATGCATGGTGCGAAGTGAGGACTGAGCCGAGCCTTCGTTGGCGGCGCGGCGCGAGGCGAGGAGGTTGGGGATGGCGATAGCGGCGATGATGCCGATGATCGCGACGACGATTAATAGCTCGATCAGAGAGAAGCCTTGCTGG
>DASWQY010000162.1:0-30837 GCA_036403435.1 Pyrinomonadaceae bacterium | reverse complement strand
GGTGGTCAGTGGTCAGTTAAAAACTGATTTGCTGACTGACCACTGACCACCGACCACTGACCACTGAAGATTATGGGCAAAGTCATCGGAATTGATTTGGGGACGACCAACTGCTGCGTTGCCGTGTTGGAAGGCGGCGCGGTCCAGATCGTGCCGAACAAAGAGGGCGGGCGCACCACGCCGACGGTCGTCGGCTTCACGGACAAGGGCGAGCGCCTCGTGGGCCAAATCGCCAAGCGCCAGGCCGTCACCAACGCGGCCAACACCGTCTATGCCGTCAAGCGGCTCATCGGGCGCAAGTACAACTCGCAGGAGGCGCAGCGCATGCGCGAGACCTCCGCCTTCGAGATCGTTGACTCGCAGAACGGGGACGCGCGCATACGCGTCCAGGGGCGCACCTACAGCCCGCCCGAAATCTCAGGCATCGTCCTCCAGCGCCTTAAAACGGCCGCCGAAGACTTCCTCGGCGAAGCCGTCACCGAAGCCATCGTCACCGTCCCCGCATACTTCGACGACACGCAGCGCCAGGCCACTAAGGATGCAGGCAAGATCGCCGGCCTCAAGGTCGAGCGCATCATCAACGAGCCGACCGCGGCCGCGCTCGCCTACGGCCTCGGCAAGACCGAATCCGAGCGCATCGCTGTTTACGACCTCGGCGGCGGCACCTTCGACGTTTCCATCCTGGAAATCAACGACGGCGTCTTCGAGGTGCTCTCGACTTCGGGCAACACCTTCCTCGGCGGCGAGGACTTCGACGACCGCATCATCAACTGGATGGCCGAGCAGTTCCGCGAGGAGACCAGCATCGACCTGCGCGAAGACCGCCTTGCGTTGCAGCGGCTGAAGGAGGCGGCCGAGCGCGCCAAGTGCGAGCTGTCTTCGGTCAGCGAGACGAGCATCAACCTGCCTTTCATCGCGGCGGACGCTTCGGGGCCGAAGCACTTTAACAAGACGCTGACGCGCGACGAGTTTGAGTCGCTCGTGGCAGACCTCGTCGAGCAGACGATAGAGCCCTGCCAGAAGGCGCTGTGGGACGCGAAGCTCCAGCCCACCGACATAGACAAGGTGATTCTCGTCGGCGGCCAGACGCGCTCGCCGATTGTGGGCCGAACGGTCAAGGAGATTTTCGGCAAGGACGCGTCGGCCGAGATTAACCCGGACGAAGTGGTGGCAATGGGCGCGTCGATTCAGGGCGCGGTGATGGCGGGCGACGTGAAAGACATTGTGCTCCTCGACGTGCTGCCCTTGAGCCTCGGCCTCGAAACGCGCGGCGGGTTGTTCACGAAAATCATCGAGCGCAACTCGACCATCCCGCTGCGCAACAGCCTGACGTTCACGACCGTCGTGGACAACCAGGCTTCGGTCGAGATTCACATCCTGCAAGGTGAGCGCGAGATTGCCGAGGGCAACCGCAGCCTCGGCAAGTTCGAGCTGGTCGGCATCCCGCCGAGCCCGCGCGGCACGCCGCAGATCGAAGTCTCCTTCGAGGTGGACGCCAACGGCATCGTCTCCGTCTCGGCCAAGGACAAGGCCACGGGCCGCGAACAGCAGATGCGCGTCACGCCGACTTCGGGGCTCTCGCCCGACGAGATCGGCCGCCTGATTATCGAGGCGGAGACTTCGGTCGAAGTTGACCGGCGGGCTAAGGAGATAATCGGGCTGCGCAACAAGCTGGACACACTGGTGCGCAACACGCGCCGCGCCTTCGTGGAGTTCGGCGGCTCGCTCTCGGCCGAGGAGAGAAAGAGCGGCCAGCAGGCGCTCTCGATGGGCGAGGAGGCCGCGACCTCCGAGAACACAGAACAGATTCAGCAGGCCATAGATGTTGTGCAGCACTTCGCCACCGAGTTGACGAACGTGATGATGAACCTCCCCGGCGAGTGACCGGGAAACAGTCTGGAGTCAGGAGTCTGGAGTCAGGAGTCAAAGGACAAAAAATGCTTTTGACTCCAGACTCCAGACTCCAGACTCCAGACTTTACTTCGCCGGCGCTTTGTTGCTTATAATGCTTCGAGACATTTGAAAGGGAATTATTTAATCAGGGATGAGTAAACGCGATTATTACGAGGTGCTGGGAGTCAGCCAGACGGCCACCGAGCAGGAGATTAAGAGCGCCTATCGGAAGCTGGCGGTCAAGTACCACCCGGACAAGAACCCCGGCGACGCCGCGGCCGAGGAGAAATTCAAGGAGGCCGCCGAGGCTTACACTGTCCTCTCGGACGCGGACCAGCGGCGGCGCTACGACCACTTCGGCCACGCGGGCGTCTCAAGCAGCGCGGCCTCGGGCGGCTGGGGCGCGCCCGGCTTCGGCGGCATAGAAGACATCCTCGGCGACCTCTTCGGCTTCGGCGACGTGTTCGGCGCGCGCTCGGGCTCGGGCCGCAGGGCCAGCGCGGCGCAGCGCGGCGCGGACCTGCGCTACGACCTGGAAATCTCTCTCGAAGACGCGGCCGCCGGGATGACTGCGCAACTGCGCATCCCGCGCCTTGAGTCCTGCGACAAGTGCAAGGGCTCCGGCGCGGCCGAGGGCACGCAGCCGGAGACCTGCCAGACCTGTAGCGGCGCGGGCCAGGTCCGCTACCAGCAGGGCTTCTTCACCGTGGCCCGCACCTGCGGCTCGTGCCGCGGGACCGGGCGCATCATCAAGACGCCGTGCGAGGCGTGCAAGGGCGCGGGGCGCGTCGAGCGCGAGAAGAATATGGAGGTCAAGATTCCCGCCGGAGTCGAGACGGGCTCGCGCCTGCGCGTCTCCGGCGAGGGCGAGGCCGGCACGCAAGGGGGCTCGGCCGGCGACCTCTACGTCGTCATCCACGTCTCCGAGCACGAGCACTTCGAGCGGCAGGGGAGCAACCTCTACTCGTCTGTGCCAATAACATTCGCGCAGGCCGCGCTCGGCTCCGAGCTGAACGTGCAGACGCTCGGCGGCCAGCAGCAGGTGAAGATTCCCGCCGGCACACAAACTGGCACAGTCTTCCGCCTGAAGGGGTACGGCATGCCCGTGCTGGGGGGGCGCGGGCGCGGCGACCTCTTCGTCTCCGTCACGGTCGTCACCCCGACCACCTTGACGCGCGAGCAGCGCCGCCTCCTCGAACAACTCTCCGAGGTCGAGACCAAAGACCTTGAAGACAAAGGGCTGATGGACAAGGTCCGCAACATCTTCGGCTGACCGGGAAAAGCCTAACCCAGAATTCAGAATTCAGAATCCAGGAGCCAGCATAAAAGAAAGAGGGTTTCAGCCTTTCATTCTGGATGCTGACTCCTGGATTCTGAATTCTGAATTCTGCTTTTCCGCCGTCCCGCAATCGTACAAGCGAACGGGACAGGCGCGCGGCCGCGTGAACTGTTAAAGTTCACAGCCCGCGCGGCAACCTTTCCGCAAGAAACAGTCTTTTCCTTTTGGCTTCAAGCATTAAAGTCCGCGCGCGTGTGAGCGCCTGCCCGCGGCATATCGGTTGCTCTTCCCTCACGGCGTAATCACCCTGGCAACCGTACTGACGTACGGGGAGGAGCAACGATGAGACGTAAACCCCTCGCGGTCCTGATGGCAGCAACGCTGCTCACTTTCTTTTCAATCGGGATTCAGGCCGCGCCCTTCGGCGGTGACGAAGACACGGACACGCGCATCGTCGAGGCGAGAGTCGTCGAGGTGGCGGAGGCGCACGTCTCCGTAGTGGCGCGCACGGGCGTGGAGCACGTCATAGCCGTGGACCGCGAGGGGACGAAGGTGAGAATGAACGGCGAGGTCGTCTCGCTCAAAGACCTGCGCGAAGGCGACGTGGTGACCATCGAGCTGGACGCGCGCAAGCCGATCAAGTTCGCCCGTAATATCGAGCTGCGACCTGAAGGGTCACAGGTCGCACGTGTTCGCCGGTAGGAGCATGGTGCTCGTTTGAGCGTCGCCTCGCAGCCCACCGGCACACAGAGCCGCTTTGCCCCTCGCAGGCAAAGCGGCTCTTGTTATTTACCAAGCTCGGCGGTCGGCAGGAAGCGCGGCGGGCGGCGCAGCTTCGTCCCCTGCTCGTAGGCGTAGGCGAGCTTGATTAACGTGGGCTCGCTGTAGGCGCGGCCGAAGAAGGAGACGCCGACGGGCAGGCCGTGGACGTAGCCGGCGGGGACTGTGATGTGTGGGTAGCCGGCGACGGCCGAAGGGGTCGAGTAGCCGCCGGTGAAGTGGTCGCCGTTGACGAGGTCGGTGGGCCAGGGCGGGCCGCCCGTGGGCGCGACCATCGCGTCGAGCTTGTGCTTCGACATCGCCGCGTCAATTCCTTCCGGGCCGGCGAGCTTCTGATTCTTGGCGAGTGCTTCCAGATATTCCTTACTCGTCAGCGGCCCCTTGGCCTCGGCTTTGATGAAAAGGTCCTGGCCGAAGTAGGGCATCTCGCGCGCGGCGTTCCGCTCGTTGAACTCGATCACCTCTTTGAGCGAGCGGACGGGCGCGCGCGGGCCGAGCGAGGCCAGGTACTTGTTCAAATCCGCCTTCAGCTCGTAGAGGAGCACTTCCAGTTCCGTGTCGTCAAACTTGCCGGCCGTCTCTATCTCCGCCGGGTCAACGATTGTCGCGCCGAGCTTCCTCATCACCTCCACGGCCTCGTTAATCAGCCTGTCCACCTGGTCGCTGAAGCCGAAAAATTTTCGCGGGACGCCGATGCGCGCCCCCTTCAAGCCGTTCGCGTCCAGGAACTGCGTGTAGTCTGTTTGCGCCTTGCCCCGACTCTCGGCCGTGATTGCGTCTTCCGGGTCAACGCCCGCCAGCGCAGTCAGCAGGGCCGCGGCGTCGGCGACTGTTCTTGTTATTGGGCCGGCCGTGTCCTGGCTGTGGGCGATGGGGATGATGCCGCTGCGGCTGACGAGGCCGAGCGTAGGCTTGATGCCGACGAGCGAGTTGGCGGAAGAGGGGCAGACGACGGAGCCGTCAGTCTCCGTGCCGACCGCGATTGCCGCGAGGTTGGACGCGACGGCGACGGCCGAGCCAGAGCTTGAGCCGCAGGGGTTGCGGTCGAGCGCGTAAGGGTTGCGCGTCTGACCGCCGCGCCCGCTCCACCCGCTCGTGGAGTGAGACGAGCGTATATTGGCCCACTCGCTCAGATTCGTCTTGCCGAGGATGACCGCGCCGGCCGCGCGCAAGCGTTGCGCGACGAAAGAGTCTTTCGACGCGACGGAGCCCGCGAGCGCGAGCGAGCCCGCGGTCGTCGTCATGCGGTCGGCCGTGTCAATGTTGTCTTTAATCAGGACCGGGATGCCGTGCAGCGGCCCGCGCAGGCTGCCCGCTTTGCGCTCCCTGTCCAACGTCTCGGCGATCTGGTGCGCGTCAGGGTTGAGTTCGATGACGGAGTTTACGGCCGGCCCGCGCTTATCAATCTCCCCGATGCGCGACAGGTATTTTTCG
Organism: Pyrinomonadaceae bacterium; assembly: GCA_036403435.1. Taxonomy (GTDB): domain Bacteria; phylum Acidobacteriota; class Blastocatellia; order Pyrinomonadales; family Pyrinomonadaceae; genus QHXM01. The sequence goes on along the minus strand of DASWQY010000162.1, from coordinate 25,451 downwards.
ACCAGGGAGCGCGCCGTCCACTTGCCAGACTTCATCCCCGCCTGCAACTCTGAGACGGTCAGCTCTTCCAGTTCGAAAGGTTTTACGGCAGGGCCGCGCTCGACTGTCTGCCATCTCGCCGCGCGCGCGATTGCCGGCTGGCTCACAGCGACGAGGCCGGCAATCGCACTTGAGCGTAAGAAGTCCCTGCGGCTGCTCATAAAATCCGCGCTCCCTTTCCGCCTTTGGCCCATTCCAGCCCTCCGACAGTTAAGAAAATCAAAGCCTGTCCGTTAAATCGCCGCGTCAGCGACGCCTGAACCAATCATTCAGCCGTCGCTGACGCGACGCGGTTTCGGTGATACATGCTGACCCGGCCTTGAAAGGCCGGGCTAAATTCATTCTGCCGCTGACGCGGCAAAAACTGCGCCGCGCCGGCGCGTTATATGAACTCAAAGCCTGTAGCGCACGCGGCCGCGGCGCAGCGCGTCGTCCTCCACGTCCACGTTCTGCAAGCGCAACGACACGTCGGCATTGAGGTCGAGCCCGGCGCGCTCGCCCGCCTGGAGTTTGACCGTGCCGGCGGCGGCGATCATTGCCGCGTTGTCCGTCGAGAGGTGCGGCGAGGGGAAGTAGACGGGGACGCCGAGCCGCGCGGCCGCCTCGCGCGACGCCTCGCGCAAGGCGTTGTTGCAGGCCACGCCCCCGGCGACGATCAGGGTCTGAGGTCTATGCTCCTCGGCCAGCCGCTCCATCGTGCCGACGAGCGAGCGCACCACGACGCTCTGGAAACTCGCCGCCAGGTCCTTAATCTCCTGCGACGGCGTTTCGTCGCCCACGACCGGGCGCAGTCCCGTCTCGCGCACATGCTTCGAGACGGCGGTCTTCAGTCCGCTGAAGCTGAAGTCGGGACGGCCGTCGCCCATGCGCGGCACGCTGAAGCGCACGCTGCGCGCGTCGCCCTCGCGCGCGAGGCGCTCGATAATTGGCCCACCGGGGTAGCCCAGGCCGAGCAGTTTCGCCACCTTGTCGAACGCCTCACCCGCCGCGTCGTCGCGCGTGCGCGCCACGACCTTATACCTGCCCGGCTCGGGAACCAGAAAAAGATTGGTGTGCCCTCCCGACACGATGAGCGCCATCGCGGGGTACTCGACCGGAGGGTTCTCGAAGACGACCGAGTAGATGTGGCCCTCTATGTGGTTGACGCCGGCGAGCGGGACGCCGAGCGCGAACGCCATCGCCTTCGCGTAAGAGACGCCGACGAGCAGCGAGCCGACGAGCCCCGGCCCGGCCGTGACCGCGATGCCGTCAATCTCTCCCTTGCCAACCTTCGCGCGCTCGAAGGCTTCCTCGACGACTGGCACAATCTTGTCCAGGTGCTCGCGCGAGGCCAGTTCGGGGACGACGCCGCCGAAGCGTTTGTGAATCTCGATCTGAGAAGAGATGACGGACGACACCATCTCGCGGCCGTCGCGCACGAGGGCGGCGGCCGTCTCGTCGCAGGAGCTTTCAATTCCGAGTACAAGCATAAAGCAGTGGTCAGTGGTCGGTAGTCAGTGGTCAGTTAAGAACAGTGGTTTTAACTGACCACTGACCACCGACCACTTATTTCTCGTAAAAACTAAGGGCCGAGTCGCCCTGTTTCAGGATGCGCCAGCGGCGTATGTCGCCGACCGCGTCTTTCAGCTCGTTCTTGTGGTGGTGCTCGACGACGAGCAGCCCCTCGTCCTTCAGGATTGTGCCAGTCCCGAAGGCCGCGAGGACGGGCAGGTAGTCCGTCGCGTAAGGCGGGTCGAAGAAGGCTATATCCCACCTCTCGCCGTCGCGCGCCGAGGCGCGGCGCAAAAACTCCGCGGCCTCCGCCATCACGACCTCCGTCTCCTCCTCGGGCACGCCGCACAAGTCCAGGTTCGCCTCGACCAGCCCACACATCTTGCGCGAGCGGTCAACGAAGGTCGCGTGCGCGGCCCCGCGCGAGAGCGCCTCGACGCCGACCGCGCCGGAGCCCGCGCAGAGGTCCAGGAAGCGCGCCCCCTCGATACGCGGCGCGATGACGTTAAAGAGCGTCTCGCGCAGCCGGTCTGAAGTCGGCCGCACCTGCATCGAAGGCGGGCTCTTCAAATTCCGCCCGCGATAATACCCCGCGATGACACGCATGGAAACAGAATACAGAATTCAGAATCCAGGAGCCAGAATAAAAGAAAGAGGGTAGTGGTTCGGTTTGAAAAGGAATCTCACGCAAAGGCGCAAAGGCGCAAAGAAGAACGCGAAGAGGTTGAAGGCTTCTTCGCCTTGCGTGCTTTCTTCGCGCCTTTGCGCCTCCAGCGTGAAACCGCCTTTCCCTTCGCCCCGTCTGCAACTGGACCACTACCAGAAAGAGGGTTTCAGCCTTTCCTTCTGGATTCTGGATTCTGACTCCTGGATTCTGTTTTTCGGCTCTCACCCGACCGCCGCCAGGCCGAAGCGCGCGTCCGAGCGCACGCGCTCGATAAGTTTAGAGGTCTCGCGCGTCATGCGCCGCTCCGTCAGGTAGTGGTCCGCCTCGCGCCGCGCCTCTTCGAGAATCAGCACGTCGCGCACGAGGTTGCCGACGCGGAAGGTCGGCAGCCCCGACTGGCGCGTGCCCATCACCTCGCCGGGGCCGCGTATCTCCAAATCCTTTTCGGCGATGCGAAAGCCGTCGTTCGTCTCGGCCATGATGCCGAGCCGCTCGTGCGCGACGCTCGTCTTCTTCTCCGAGGTCAGGAGCACGCAGAAGCTCTGCTCGGCCCCGCGCCCGACGCGCCCGCGCAGCTGGTGCAGTTGCGAGAGGCCGAAACGCTCGGCGTGCTCGATGACCATCAACGAGGCGTTCGGTACGTCAACGCCGACCTCGACGACGGTCGTTGCGACGAGGATTTGAATCTCGCCCGCGACGAAGCGGCGCATCACCTCCTCCTTCTCCGCGGGCTTCATCTTGCCGTGGAGCAGCCCGATTGCGAAGTGCGGGAAGACGCGGTCGCGCAACTGCTCATACATGCGCGTTGCGTCCTTCAGGTCCATCTTTTCAGATTCTTCGATGAGCGGGTAGACGACGTAAACTTGCCGGCCCGCGCGCACCTCGCGCTCGACGCCCTTGTAGACTCCCGCACGCTGGTCTTCGCCGAGGACGACCGTCTTGATGGGCGTGCGTCCGGGCGGCAGCTCGTCTATGACGGATACGTCCAGATCGCCGTAGGCCGTCATGGCGAGCGAGCGCGGGATGGGCGTGGCCGTCATCACGAGCACGTCCGGGTTGAAGCCGCGCGCGCGCAGCTCCGCGCGTTGCAGCACGCCGAAGCGGTGCTGCTCGTCAATCACGACGAGGCCGAGTTTGTCGAAGGCGACGGCCTCCTGTATGAGCGCGTGCGTCCCGACGGCGGCGTGTATGTCGCCCGCGGCGAGGTCTTTGTGGAGCCGCCGCTTCTCGGTCGCGCGCAGGCTGCCGATGAACAGCTCGACGCGGTAAGGCGTCAGCGCGAGCAGGCGTTTGACGTTGCGCGCGTGCTGCTCGGCCAGGATTTCGGTCGGGACCATCAGCGCCGCCTGGTAGTTGTTCTCCATCGCGGCGAGCATCGCCATCAGCGCGACGATGGTCTTGCCGCTGCCCACGTCGCCCTGCAAGAGACGATTCATCGGCGCGTCCGACTGCATGTCGTCGAAGATGCGCTTTGTTACGCGCTCCTGCGCGCTCGTCAACTCGAAGGGGAGAATCGACGTGATGCGCTCGCGGACGCGGTCTGTCATCTCTATCACCGCGCCCTTCGCCTCCTTGATGCGCTCGCCGCGCTGCAAGGCGAGCGCGAGCGCGACCCAGAAGAACTCCTCGAAGATGAGACGCAGGTGGGCCGGGCTGCGTGCGCGCTCGTACTCACTGAGCGGCATGTCTTCCGTGGGGAAGTGTATGCGGCGCAGGGCGTCCGCGCGGGCGATTAAATGTTGGCGCGAGCGCAGGTCAGCGGGCAGCGTCTCCGTTATGCTCTCGTCGGGGACGAGGTCGAGCACCGCGTGCATGATCTCTCTCAGCCGCTTCGCGCGAAACTCGCCGAGCTTGCGATAGACCGGCACGCGCCGCCCGACGTGAATCGCCGCCAGGGCCGGGTCAGCGCCATTCTCGTCCTCGTCCTCAAACCCTTCCTCGGCCGCCGCGCCTTCTTCCTCCTCCCCCTCGCCGCGTCCCCGCGTCTCCGCGTCCCCGCGTCCGTCGCCTGCGCCATTCTCTTCGGCCAGGCGGAGCAACTCGCGCTCGGGCGGCGTCCAGGTGCCCGGCAGCATCTCCAACTCGTCCGGCTTGTTCAGCCTGAGCGCGAAAGTGTTGCGCCGCGTGTCCCACTCCCACTGGCCGAAGGCTATGAAGCGTGCGCCGCGCGTGAACTTCTGCCGGTGGTAGGCGATGATGTGCGCGGCCTGCCGCCCCGACACGAACCACCAGACGACGACGGGCTTCCCAGTCCTTAAAGGGTCCGACGCTGTGACCTCGAAGATGAACAACTTCGGCTGCTTCGGCCCGCGGTTCTTCCCGACCTGATAGCCGCCCGCGACCCTCACATAAAGCTCAAGCGACGCCTCGACGCCATCACTCAAATCCGCGACGCGCGCCAAATTGGACCTGTCCTCGTACCGCATCGGCAGGTAATTCAGCAAATCCTCGACCGTCGCATCGGTCGCGTCCGCCTTCGCCGACACCTGCGCCAGCGCCAGCGCCAATTTGCGCGCCGTCGGCTGCCCGAACCGCGGGACGCCGAAGCGGTACAGTTCAATGACGGGAGTGTCTAGCTTGACGAGGGAATCCGAGGCCATCGCGCCCGATGATAACACAAAGCCGAATGGGGCCAACAAAAGGGTAGAAGCTGCGAGGATAAAAGTCGCGCGCTTTCACATTTTCATTTACTTGATGCAATAAGAAAGTAAGGCTATGCTCGGCAGAGGTAAAGCTGAATAACAAAGATCGGGGGCAGACACGATGAAATTGCGCGTATTATTGGAGCAGGATGAGGAGACAGGGGATTGGGCTGTCTGGTGTCCATCTCTCCCCGGCTGTGCTTCAGCCGGGGAGACTCAGGAAGAGGCTCTCGCAAACATCCTCGAAGCAATTGATCTTTATCTCAAGCCCGACCCGCTGGAGCTTTCTCCCGAAGTTATCATGCGGGAGGTCACCGTCTAATGGGCGAGCGCCCGCGACGAATGACGGCGCGCGAAGTCGAAGGCTTGCTCAGGCGATATGGGTTTCAGTTGGTTTCGCAGAAGGGCAGCCATCGCAAGTGGCGGCAGCCGGAGACAGGCTTGCAGGTTATCGTCCCTGAGCATCGTGGCCGTACGTTGCCCGTCGGGACGCTGCGCGCCATCCTCAAGGGTGCGGACATTTCAGAATCGGAGTGGAGAGAATAAAGGGCGGCCCATTCTCTCGGCCATCAGCGAGAAGGGTGGTGTTATGGAAACGGTGAAAATCCTGGAAAAGCCCGTGCCGAACGCAAGACGCCTGGTCGACGTTCGCCGCCGACCCCAACGGCCTGAGGCGAGGGACACTTTCAATATAACGGCTTGCGAAGCGAAGAGGCGTGGAGAGAAGGGAAGTCTCCACGCCTCTTTCCGCCAGCGCATCAGCTCGCCGCGTTAGCCTTGATTTTTGATGTAGTCGTTGATCTTGTCTTGCAGTAGATTCTTCGCCGCGTCGGAGATAGTGCCGTCCCCGACTATCAAAGGCGCAATTTGGGTTTGGAGGATGCTGACCACTTGATCCCCAATGGAGTCGAAGGGGCCTAAGCCATTTAATCGTATTTGCAGCCCGGACGTACCGCCGCCAATATTCAGCGATTCCAGTTTGAAGGCCAACAGCTTCGGCGGTCTGGTGTCGAATGTAATCCTGGACTTTAACGTCGCTATCGGGCTGAGCATGAATGCCGTGACTGAGGCACTGACGGGGATGCTGATGCCGAAAGGCCCGCCGCTCGCCCCGGCACTGCCATCGCCAACGATAATCGGGGCGAACAGCATTAGATCAGTATTGGCAGTCCTGATGCTACTCTTGCTCTGGGAAAATCTGGTTACGCTAAAGTTTCTAATCTGTAGCCCGCTCAGGCCGCGCAACGTGTCAAGACTGGCGCGAGCTTCTCCGCCCGCGCAGATGGTCGGAGTACATATCTCCCCAAGACCGAAGATGTCCCCGCATTCCTGGGGGAGACACGCATCGCCGGAAGCCGAAGCACGCACCTTCCCGTTGAAGCTCAACGGGTCGAGGTGATTATCGGAGAGACCGAAAGCGTTGATGTTCACGGTCGTGAATAATGGGGGAATCAGCGGGTTGAATACCTCTATGAAGGTGTGTAGAAGACCGGCGATGACGAGCGGGGCGGGGTCTTCGAGGAGGCGTGCCTCCGCTTCGGGGCTCCACTTTCGAGACTTGAGTATCTTCGTGATATGTGGAGCAAAGCCGAAGGACTTTTCGTTGACGGCTCGAACGGTTTTCTTGACGGCTCGAACGGGTCTCTTTTTTGCGAGTTTTGCGCGGGAACTCATCAGGCTTCCCCTTCTTGAATGTAAGCGGCGGGAAAGGTATAGAGGGCCAGCCCTCGGTTGGGCTTCCTTGTACCTTTGACTGATTAGATGGGGTCGATAGGTCTTAAGAGGAAGGTGCAAAAGCCCTCATAAGTGCTTCTCGAAGGACGACAACCTCTGCCTTGAAACCTTGAAGCGGCGCGATGCTATCCGCGATAGGTGTAAAGGTCAAGCAATAAAGTAAAGTGGACCAACCATCAAACGTAGCCTCAGCACCACGCCTCATAATTGGCCCACGCACTTTGACGAAACTCGGCCCAGCCTTATCCTGCCTGCCGCCTGCTTTAGCCGGCGGCCGCCGTCTTCGAGGCGCAATGCTCGTCGAATGCCTGCCTCAACTCCTCGGCAATCTGCTCGGGCATGCGGCCTTCAATCTGGCGGCGCTCCAACATGTAGACGAGGCGGCCGTCTTTCAGGAGCGCGATGGAGGGCGAGGAGGGCGGGTAGCCCGTGAAGTAAGAGCGGGCCTTTTCGGTGGCCTCGATGTCTGCGCCGGCGAAGACTGTGGCGACGCGGTCGGGGCGCACGGGGTGGTCGAGGGCGAGGGCGACGCCGGGGCGTGCCTTGCCGGCCGCGCAGCCGCAGATCGAATTGACGACCACCATCAGCGTGCCCTGCTGCTCTCCGAGCGTGCGGTCAACGTCCTCGACAGTCCGCAACTCTTCGGCACCGAGCCTGGTGAGTTCCTCTCTCATCGGGCGAATCATGATTTCCGGGTATGGCATGTTTTCTCTTCTCCTTAACGTTTAATCTTTATTCTTCTTCGGTGGAGTATACGTCATTCCGATGACCTTGAAAAACTCGGCCATCGGCGGCAGGCCGACCGAGGCCCGACGCGCGTCCACCTCTTCCTCGTTCTCGATGGGCCACAATTGGAGCCCCTTCGTCACGTCGTCCGTTTGCAGCGCCGTGCCGTAAATCTGCTTCTTGCCCTCTTTCATCAGTATCCCGTCTTCCATCATCGCGGCGGAGTCGGGGCGGGCCTCGCCTTTGGCGACCGCGGCCTTGAGTAATGGAAAATACTTCTTGCGGTAGGCCAGGTCGCCGTGCTGGGCGATGAGGAAGGCGGACGTGCTCGCCTCCTTGCCGACCATGCTGATTGTGGGCCAGCCGTAGCGCGCGACGATGCGGTCAAGTTTCCGGCGGTTCTTTTCGTCCAGCGCGTCCTGCTTCTTGACGAAGGCCATGTACTCGTTCATCAGCCGCTGGCCGCCGGGCTCGGCCAGCTTCTTCATTAACTCGTAAAGCTCCGTCCGGTGCCTCTGGTCTTCCTCCTCCATCCTGAGCAGCTCCCGCCGAAGAGACCTGTACCTGGGGTCGCCGTCCGGCATGCCCTGCGCGAAAAGGGGGCCGGCGGCCGGAAGAAATAGAAGTAAAACTGCGAGGGAAAGTTTTCGCATCACGTGTCAACTCGTGAGATGTTGATGTCGCGGGGGGCGTCGCCGTCGCCCGCAAGCGAGACGCGCCAGACGGGCGGCGGCAGGGGATAGCGCCCCATGCGCTCGGCCCATTCGATGACGAAGACGGCGCTCTCGTCCGTCAGCAATTCGTCCAGGTCAACAGCGTGCGCGGCCGACGCCCCTTCGCTCAAGCGGTAGAGGTCCATGTGGTAGAGCTTCAGGCGGCCCTCGTCGTAGATGTTGACGAGCGTGAAGGACGGGCTCGTCACTTCGTCCGTGTCTATCCCGAGCGCGTGGGCCAGGCCCTTAGCGAAGATCGTCTTGCCCGCGCCGAGCGGGCCGTCGAGCAGGAGGATTTCGCCGCCCGCGAGGGACGCGCCGACGCGCGCGCCGAGGTCGAAAGTCTCTTCGGCGCTGCGGGAAGTCCAGCGGCCCACGGGCACGGTCTGTGTGGCCTGTCCGCTCACGGCCGCTCCCCCTGCGCGTCGAGCGAGCGAATCGCCGCGCCCAGGCTCAGGCTGATGTCCGAGGCGACGAGCGCGCGCTGACCCTTCCGGCGCGCGGCGATGTCGCCGGCGAGGCCGCCGACGTAAACTGCGGCGACGACGGCTTCGAGCGCGTCGGCGTCCTCCTTGAGCGTGCCGTAAGCCTGGGCCAGAAATCCGGTGATGATGCCCGTCAGGGTGTCACCCGCGCCGGCCGTGCCGAGCCCCGCGTTGCCCGTGGGGTTGACGAAGACGCGGCCGTCCGAAGATGCGATGAGCGTGCGCGAGCCTTTCAGGACCAGCAAGACCTCGTGAGCGGTGGCGAAAGCGCGCGCCGCTGCTACGCGGTCGTCGAGCGCCGCCCTGTCGTCAGTGCCGAGGAGCCTTTGCATCTCGCCGGGGTGCGGGGTCAGCACGAGGGGCAGCTCCATTGACCCGCGCAATTCTTCGGGCCAGGGAGCGAGCGCGTTCAGGCCGTCCGCATCAATCACGACCGCGGCCGGCCGGCGCTCGATTAGCTCGCGTACGAAGCGGCGCGTGCTCTCGTCTTCGCTCGAAAGTCCTGGGCCGACGGCGACCGCGCTCGCGCGCGAAGCGAGGTTCAGCACCCGCTCGATTGCCTCAAAGCGCACAGCACCATCGGCCGTCTCGGGAAGCGCGGCCGTCATAATCTCAGGCATTGCCTGCGCGGCCACCGCCGCTTGCGCGGCCGCGGCCGTCGCAATCGTCACGAGGCCGGAGCCCGAGCGCATGGCCGCCTGGCCGCACAAGACGGCGGCGCCCGTCAGGCCGCGCGAGCCGGCGACGACGAGCGCGTGCCCGTGCGTGTTCTTGTAAGAGTCCGGGGCGTAGCGCGTCTTGACGAGCCACGCGCGCGCGTCAACGTCTTGGACCAAAAAAAGACCCGGCTGCCCGCCCGCCGTCTCCAGGAGTGAGGGCGGCGAGCCTATGTGTACGACGACCAGCTCGCCGTTGTAGTGCGACGCGGGCGGCAGCACGTTGGCGGGCTTGGGGGCGGTGAAGGTCACGGTCAGGTCGGCGCGGACGGTCGCGCCGATGAGTGCGGCGGAGTCAGCGTCGAGGCCCGAGGGAATGTCGAGCGAGACGAAGAGCGGGCGGTCGGCGTGCGCACGCTCGCGCGCGTTGCGCAGCAACTCCAGATGCTCTACGACCTGGCGGTGGACGCCTTCAAGCGGGCGCGTGAGCCCTGTGCCAAAAAGCGCGTCAACGATAGCGTCGTAGCTGTGCGCCGCAAGCTCCTCCCACTCTGCGACCGATTCGCACTCGGTGAAAGTCAGCGGCGGGGGCTCCGTGTGCGAGCCGGCCTCGAAGCTGGAGAGCCTGCGCGCCACCTCGAAGTTCGTGCGGGCGTCGCCCTTCGTCTCTTCGACGCGCCCGAAGAGAACGACATCAACCCGCGCGCCCGAGAGCGAGAGCGCGCGCCCGAGCGCCGCCCCGTCGCCGCCGTTGTTGCCGCGCCCGCAGAGGATGCGCACGCGGCGGCCTGCGACACCTTCGGGGAAGCGCGCCGTGACGGCACGGGCCGCGGCCGCGGCGGCCGCTTCCATCAAGAGCAGGGAAGGCGTACTGAACCGCTCCGTCGTCAGACGGTCAATCGCGCGCATCCTTTCTGCCGAGATAACGCTTTGCACTGACGGAATGATAAGGGATAAATTAAAAATTAAAAATGCAAAATGGAAGACTAAGAGCGCGGCTCCCGGTCTTCCATTTTGCATTTTGCATTTTTAATTTTTAATTACTTCTTGCGGCGCTTGCGCATTCTCGCGGCGAGGCCGGCCATTCCCGTGCCGAGCAGCAAGAGCGTCGCCGGCTCGGGTATCGCCGTCTGTTGAGCACTGACGATGAAGCCGGTCAGTGAGGCAATCTGTCCGGGGTTGATGGCAACGTCGTTGAGCCTGAGACGGAACGACCCCAAGCCGCACGTCACCTGCTGGCCCGGCGGGGCGGAGCCCGGCAGCGGGTTGGGCTCGCAGTTGGTGTCGTTGAAGGTGAAGAGGACGCCGACATCATTGATGTTGTCGCCGAAGTCAATCTGCACGCCGCCGGCGCTGTTCGTAAACACGGTCCCGACCACGTCGGCGGTGAAAACGCGATTCTGGTCCGGGACGATTCCCTGCGGCGCGGTAAAGGTGATCCGCACGCGAAACGTCTCGCCGGTGTACACGTTGGCGGAGGTGTCCAAGCTGAAGGCACCGAAATTGTTGACGCCCTGGACGCCCGCCGGGGTCGGATTACCGCCGTACGCCAGAAAGCCGCTGGCCGTGATGCCGGAGAACTGCGAGTTGGTGTAGGTCAGACCCAGCAGCGTCGCGGTCTGGGTCGCGTTGGTGTTTGGCGAGCCACAGCCCGCGCCGAAACAGCCGTTGGTGTAGCCGGCAACGTAAACTTCGTCGGCCCGTGCCACGCCTTGACCGAGCGCGAAGAGGGCCAGCGTGATGACGGCCAGTGCCAGAGGTTTGACCGCTGCGGGGATACGGATTTTCATGATAAACAGCCTCCGCGCCTAACGAGGGGTTGGCGACCAGGAAAGAGAAGACTCCAGTACTGACGATAAAAACGTAATGAAAAGCTAATTCCAGAAAAGCTGGAACTTGTGTTGAAGGCTTTCAGAAATTTAAGGCGGCTGAAAATAGCACAAAAACGGGAACAATGCTAGAAATTTATTCCCGGCGAGCCACGGAAAAGGCGCGTCCTCCCGGCCGCGGCGTGGAGGACGCAAGAAGTTTTGCGGCCCACTCAAAAACCGAAAACCACCCGCAAGCCGGCTAAGGCTCGCGGGTGGTTTCGATTAGGAGCAGAAGGTTTACTTTATTGATTCAGGTCGCGTTTGCCGGCTTTTCGTCGCCTGCGCGCGGCCGCAGCAAGTCCAGAGAGACCCGTCCCGAGCAGGAAGAGCGTGGCCGGTTCGGGAATCGGCGCGGCCGTAATCTGTGCCTGCACGGTGGTCACCCCGTTGTTGGTAGCGGGCGGAACCAGCGGCAGCGGGTTGTTCGACAGTGCGTAAGTGATGTTGCCTATCTGCACCGAGCTGACGGAAAACGTTACCAGCCCTGTACTCTGGTTCTGCTCGATGGTCCCGGTGAGCGTTGCGAAAAGGTTTCCGCTCCCGACTGACGGGTCCGTCTGGTTGATCGTCAGCGTGAAGGTCGTGCCGGGGTCAATGGCCGCCCCGTTCCCCGTGACGGTCGTCTGGAACGAGCCCAGGCTGGCGAAAGTGAACGGGGTCGCGTTCACGGAACTGTTGACGCCCGTAAAAGTGATGGTCGTCAGGTTCGCGCCCGCGCCGAACTGGATGCTGTTGCCGCCGCCGTTGAACGAGCCGGCGGTCGAGAAGGTGACAGTGTCGGCCCGCGCCACACCCTGGCCGAGGGTGAAAAGCGCCAGCGCCGCCACGCCGAGTGTGACAACTTTTAATAGACTCGTGGTACGTGCTCTCATTAAACCTCCCATTTTGTTCTTACCGATTCTTTTGGCGCACTCCGGCGTCTCGTCACGTGAACACTTCGCGGAACCGGGGCAACGGCTCAATCACCAGGTGTTCGTCAGGGCGTCCCCTTAGTGAGCGCAGTCTCAACCGGGACTGCCCTGACATAGACTTCGAGTTTCAACTTTCCCGGCAGGCAGACGGATAGACTGCGCGCCGGAAATAATTGCGAAAAATTTTCAGACACCGATAGCTTACTAAAGATCGATTAGAAGGATTGTTCCAGAAAACTGGAACAGGTCCAGGCGGCTTCCAAAAAATTTTGAAGGCGAGTGAAAATAGCATAAAGCCAGGAACAAATCTAGATGTTTGTTCCCGGCAAAAAAAAACACGGCCGGCATTTCGATAACGGGGACCAGTCCCCGCCGATTGCCTGCCGCTCCGTCAGCCGACCTTTCCTTTTCGGTAGCCTAAGTAAACGGCTAATCAGATTTGTTCTCCAAAAAAAAGACGAAAAAAATCTTCCGGCCGAAAAGTTTTATTTTAACTCAGAAAAACCGAAAGCCGGGGCGGGATCGCAAATCCCGCTCCGGCCCTCTTTGTTTGCGACGGCCCTGAAAATTCCGCCTTACGCTTCTTCCTTGGATGCCTTGCGGCGCTTCCGCATCTTGGCGGCGACGCCGGCGAGGCCCGTGCCGAGCAGGAACATCGTGGCCGGCTCGGGGATGGGCGCGGGGCCCTGGCCGAGCTTGAAGTTGGTGAACGAGCCCGTGTCGTTGCTCGTGCTCGCGTAGAGACCGAGGCGCAGGTTCGGGTCAATCAGCAGGGCGGCCGCGAGCTTCGCCGCGTCGTCGTCCGTCAGGCCGAACGTGCGATCCCCTTTGCCCTGGCCGTTCTTTTCGTTCCCGAAGTCCACGGGGGCCTTCAGCGACGCCTGGAAGAGGACGGAGCCGTCCCTGGAGTCGTAGGCGGTCAGGACGAGTTGGTTGATAATCAGGTTATTGTCCGGGTCTTCCGTGTCCATGAAGATGCGGACGCTGGGGCTGGTCAGCCCGGCCTCGGCGAACGACAGCGTCTTCGTGTGCTCGCCGTTCTTGGCGTCGCCGCTGTTGATGTCTTTCTTCCCGTTCCAGCTCACGCCGCCAGCCGCGTTGCTGCCGTTCTTCGGCGACATGATCGAAAGGATGGACTCGGGCTGGTGGCCGACGCCGCCTTTCGGGACCGTGCTGTCGGCGGAAGGGATGTAGACGATGTCTGCGCGGGCGCTGGTCGCGGCGAGACCGAGAAAGAGCAGCGCGGCGAGGCTGAAGGTTAAAGGAGACAAGAATTTTTTCATGGCTTAGTTCACTTTCCCTGGGTCAAAAGTTGTTAGCTTCACTCGCGTTAAGGCCGTCGAGCAGAACGTAGGAAGCCTTCCGACGGGCACACCGCCCGTGTACTTTTGGGTTACTTATCGGCTTTCCTATATCCGTAAATATTGATAATAGAAAGCGGGTTCCTGAAAAAAAGCGACCCTCGGCAATTATTCAGGTTTAATTAGCACGGGGTTTTGCGTCACCGCCGCCCCCGGCCCAAAAGTCTCTTGAGTCGCCCGAAGATTGTTCCCGCTTCGGGCAAGCCTAACACGGAAGTCAGGGCGAAGTAACAGACGCCGTACGGGCCGAGGACGGCAATCGCAGTCCACACGGGCCGGTTTACGCCGACGAAGAGCTTGATGGCCCAGCCGAGGCCGGCCGCCGCGAGCGCCGCCCCCCACAACTTGAAGACGAAGGGTGCGGGCAGCCCCGTCCGGCCGATGCGTTTGTTGAGCGCGCGCCTGAGGAGGAAAAACTCGACCCACCCGGCCACCCCGGCCGAGGCCGTCAGCCCGGCCGCGCCCCAGCGCAGGTTTATGCCGAGCGCGCGCGGCAGCGGGATGGCGCACAGGTAGCCTAGAAGAATGGTCAGGGCGACGCGGACCACGGCGTAGCGCAGGGGGGTGCGCGTGTCGTGCAGCGCGTAGTAGGTCGAGGCGTAGAGCCGCCCGAGCGTGGAGGCCAGGAGGCCGACGGCCGAGCCGGCCAAAATGGCCCAGACGTAAATGGAGTCCTCGCGCGTGAAGCGACCCGTCTGGTAGAGCGCCCCGACCATCACGTCGCCGAGCGCCAGAAAGCCTACGGCCGAAGGGACGATAAAAAACGCGATCTGCCGGAGCCCGGAGTCTAGCCTGCGGCGGAGCTGCGTCTTGACCTCCTCGTCGCTGCCGAGCGCGCTCGACATGACGGGAAGCTCGGCGGCCGAGACGGACATGCCGAAGAGGCTCACGGGCAGCGTGTAGAGGCTCTGCGCGAAGGTGAGCGCGGCGACCGCGCCCGTGCCGAGGAGGCTCGCCAGCAGCGCGTCCACGAACGCGCTGATCTGCACGACGCCGCGGCTGACGAAGACCGGGAAGAAATTGCGGACCACCGTGCGGACGCTCTTCGACTTGACTTCCAGGACGGGGCGCAAGCGCCGTATGAGCCGGAGCACCGTCGGGAGCTGAATCACGAACTGTAAGGCGCTGCCGACGACCGAGCCCCACGCGACCCATTCGGCCAGCCCGAACTGAAACTGGGTGACATCGGTCACCCCCACACGGCCGCGCCCGCCGAACCAGACGAGCGACGTGATGATGGCGACGTTCCAGATGACCGGCGCTGTGTAAGAGAGGAAGAAGCGGTGGTGGCTGTTCAAGACGCCCAGGCACCAGGCCGAGAGCACAAGCAGGCCCGCGCCGGGGAAGAGAATTTTGACGAGGCGAATGGTCAGCTCGCGCGTCTCGCCCTTGAAGCCGGGCGCGATGGCGTCAATCAGGTAAGGCGTGGTCAAAACGCCGAGCAGCACGACGATGGAAGTGACGAGCACGAGCAGCGTCAGGATGGCACCCGCGACGCGGTCGGCCTCTTTCTTGTCGTCGCGCGCGAGCAGCCCCGCGTAAACCGGGATGAAGGAGGCCGAGAGCGCCCCCTCGCCGAAGATGTTTTGCAGGAAGTTCGGAATGCGGAAGGCCGCGTTGAAGGCGTCGGCCGCGGCCGAGGTGCCGAAGTAGTAAGCGAAGACGCGCTGGCGTATGACGCCGACGACGCGGCTCAGAAGAATTCCGGCCCCGACGAGAAAGGCGAACTTGCTCGTGCTCGCCTGGGCCTTCGGACGCGCGGCCTGCTCGGCGGGAAACTCGCCCGTGACCGTGCCGACCGGGATGTCCGTCTCGCCCGCAATCACGCCCGCGTCATGGTGCGCCCCTGCTTTTTCGTTATTCTTTTCTTCCGCCACTCAGCCTCGGAATCATTCTACAACTCGTAATCCTTAATCTTGGTCAGGAGCGTTTTGTAGCTGACGCCCAGAGTTTCGGCCGCGCGCGTCTTGTTGCCGTCGTGCGCGCGCAGGGCTTCCATGATCTTGCGGCGCTCGACGAAGCGCGTGGCGCGTTCGGCGACTTCGCCGAGCGTGCCGGAGGTGTCCAGGTCGTCGAAGACTTCGGGCGCGGCCGCGCTCATTTTCGCCAGGCCCAAATCTTCCGGCTCAAGCGTCGCGGAGTCGGCGAGGATGCAGGCGCGCTCAATCGCGTTCTCAAGCTCGCGGACGTTGCCGGGCCAGTTGTGTTCGCGCAGCGCCCGCAGGCTCGCTTCGCTCAGCGTGGCCTCGCGGCCTCGGGTCTCGCGGCCTATCTGCGCGGCGAAGTGTCGCGCGAGGAGGAGCACATCTTCGCCGCGCTCGCGCAGAGGAGGAATCTCCACGGGGAAGACGGCGAGGCGGAAGAAGAGGTCGCGGCGGAACTCGCCGCGCTCGACCGCCTGGCGCAGGTCTTTGTTGGTTGCAGCGACGACGCGCACGTCAACGGGGATGGGCGCGCGTCCCCCTATGCGGTCAATCGTCTTCTCCTCGATGGCGCGCAGGAGCTTGCCCTGCACGGCCAGCGGCAGCTCGCCTATCTCGTCCAGGAAAACTGTGCCACCCGAGGCCAGCTCGAACTTGCCCTGGCGGCGCTCGCCCGCGCCCGTGAACGCGCCGCGCTCGTGGCCGAAGAGTTCGTTCTCGATCAAAGTCTCGGGAATCGCCGCGCAGTTGACGGCGACCATCGTCCGCTCGCGGCGCGGGCTCAGGTGATGCACGGCGCGCGCGAACAGTTCCTTGCCCGTGCCGCTTTCGCCGAGCAGCAGCACGTTGGCTTCGGTCTGCGAGACGCGCTGGACGGCGTCCACCGCGCGCTTAATCGCGTCGGACTCGCCGATGATGCGCGGGAAGCCGTAGCGGCGCGACCACTCCTCGCGGAGCAGGATGTTCTCCGTGCGGAGCCGCGCCTGTTCGAGCGCGCGCTCGACCAGGAGCAGGAGGTGGTTCGAGTCAACGGGTTTTTGGAGGAAGTCGTGCGCGCCGTCCTTCATGGCCTGCACGGCGTCGTCAATCGAGCCGTAGGCGGTCATGACGATGACGGGGACTTCCGCGTCGGCGGCGCGCGCGGCCCTGAGCACGTCGAGGCCCGAGCCATGCGGCATCCTGAGATCGGTCAGCACGAGGCGGTGTGGCGCGCGGGAGATTTCCTGCGTGGCGGCGCGCGCGTCCGCGCTCTCGGTGACGGTGTAGCCCGCCTGCTCCAGCGTCAGCCGGAGCACGCGCCGCAAACTGTCTTTGTCCTCGACGAGCAGGATGTCAGGCATAAGCAGTGGTCAGTGGCCGGTGGTCAGTGGTCAGTTGGCTGCTTCTGCCCGCGACCGTTGACTGACGACCACAAGGCTGCATCATTCATCGTTAAAGAGGAAGTGTCAAGAACTCACAGCCCCGGAGGGGCGGAAGATCATAGCCCAGGGCGTGAGCCCTGGGTGAGCGTTCGAGAATAAAATTTAAGCCCCGGAGGGGCGAAAGATTCTTTCGCCCCTCCGGGGCTCGCTCATTTATTGGTTGTGTGGTCCCCACGGCTTACGCTGTGGGCTATACAAATATTCCGCCCCTGCCGGGGCTGAGAAATTAACCTTTCCCGTAACGGCCCGCGCTGCCTGCGCCGGCCGAGCGGCGGGCTAGGAAGTTGTCGCCGACCTCTTTGGTGATGATCTTTTTTCGGACCAAATCGCCGACGGCCGTCTCGAAGGTGACCATCCCGTGCGAGCGGCCGGTCTGCATGACGGAGTGGACCTGATGCGTCTTGCCCTCGCGGATCATGTTGGCGATTGCCGGGACGTTGACCATGATTTCGGCGACGGGCACGCGCCCCTCGCCGTCCGCCGTGGGCAAGAGCGCCTGGGCCGCGACGCCGCGCAGGCTCTCCGAGAGCATGACGCGGATTTGCGCCTGCTGGCTCTCGGGGAAGGCGTCTATGATGCGGTCAACGGTCTTGACGGCGCTGTTGGTATGGAGCGTGGCGAGCACGAGGTGGCCCGTCTCGGCGGCCGTGACCGCGAGCGAGATGGTCTCCAGGTCGCGCATCTCGCCGACGAGGATGATGTCCGGGTCTTCGCGCAGCGCCGCGCGCAGGGCGGCCTGGAAAGACTTGGTGTGGCTGGAGACCTCGCGCTGGCTGATGAGCGCCTGGTCGTTCTCGTGGACGAACTCAATCGGGTCTTCGATGGTGATGATGTGCGCGCGCTCGTAGCTGTTAATCGAGTGGATGAGCGAGGCGAGCGTCGTGCTCTTGCCGGAGCCGGTCGGCCCCGTCACGAGGACCAGACCTTCGGAGGCGTTGATGAGGTCGTGGAGCTGCTCGGGCAGGCCCAATTCTTCGATGGTCTGCGCCTTCTCGGGAATCAGGCGGAAGACCGCCGCGATGCCCTTGCGCTGCATGAAGACGTTGACGCGGAAGCGGCCGATCTCGGGCAGCGGGTAGCTGAAGTCAAGCTCCAGGCTCTCCGCGAAAAGCTCCTTCTGCTTGTCGGTCAGAATCTGGAAGATGAGCGACTGGCAGAGTTCGTGCGCGACCTCGCGGTAGTTGAGCTTCATCATCTCGCCGTGCACGCGCAGGTAAGGAGCCGAGCCGCTCGACAGGTGTATGTCGGAGGCCCGGTGCTGCTTCATCAGTCTCAGGAGTTCGTCAAGTTTAGCCATCTTTGGACTCGGTGTGCCTCAGTGGTCGCCCTTCTCGACGACGCCCGCAACGTCGAAGCCGGGGACGGCCGAGAGTGCTTCGCTCATGGCCTTAGAGTCGTACTGGAGGAGCGAGTTGCCGCCGCCGTCCGTGGTGAAAGTGGGGCGACCGAAGCCGCCCGAGGTCTTGTCGAACTTGGCGACGACGATGCCGCCCGAGATGACGCCGTTGCCGCCGCCGCTGCGCTCGACGCTGCCTTCGCCGAGGACGAGGATGACGCCCTTGAAATTGGTGTTACCGTTCGTCGTCAGCTTGCCCGTGACGACGAGCAGGCCCGAGCCCTGGTTGCCCGCGCCGAGGTCAACGTCGCCGTCCACGAAAGTGAGCTGCTTCGGGTTCGACATGTCTGCGACGGAGGGCTGCTCCGTGAAGTATCGTTTCTCCTTGTTGGCCCTGGCAAACAGGCCGTCTTCGCCGTACATGAATTGGCGCGCGTTGTCGGCCGATTCGAGCCACTCGGGCTTGGGCGTCGGCGGGATGCCCGCAATCGGCGAGGACGGCCCGAGCACGCTGACGGCCGGGCCTATGACCTGCTGCGGCTTCTCTATGCCCGCGAGCGTGGGCAGCACGTCCGGGATGATGACGGCGAAGGCCGAGACGCCCGCGCCGCCCGCCGCGTCGTTGCCCGTGTAGCGGACGGCACCGCTGTTGCCCGTGCTGAAGCTGACCGGCTCGGGCGGGAGGAGTTTGTCCGAGCCGACGATGGTGATGGTCGCAGGAGCGTTGAAGCTTGAGAGCCCGCTGCGGACCACGACCATCTCCAATATTTTCTTAGCGCGCCGCGGCCCGTAACCCGTCACACGGATGTTCAGGCGCGTGGGCTGATAGCTCAGGACGGAGAGAATCTTTTTTACCAGCCCGGTGTCGTCCGGGTCCGTAATGGAGACGCTGAAAGCATTGGTCCCGACGAGCGTCGTCTGCGCGCCTCCGATGGCGGGACCGTCGGCCGGAATCCAGCCGGCGAGCGTCGGATTCTTCATCACGTCGCGGAAGGTCAGCTCCGTCTGCCCCTGCGGGATCGCGCCCGCCGGGAGGTCTTTGCTGCGGAGCACGTTGAGCGCGCGTTGCAGCCCGGCCTCCGCGGCGTAGTAGGCGTGCATCTCGGCGGCCGCGTCCAACGGGGCAGTCGCGGACATGGAGGTCGTCAGGAGCAGCACCCCGCCGGCCGAGAGCAAGAGCATGCTGACCAATAGCACGGAGATGAGCGCCGCGCCGCGTTCCGCGTGTCGCCGGCCGTTCGGATTCTTTTTCATCTTGAGAGATTCCTTTCGGGCAAGGGTTGACCGTCTGCGGGCTCAGTAGTGACTGATGACGCCGGGTGCGTTGCGGAGCGCGATCTCGGAGGTCAGCAGGACTTTCGAGGCGGGCTGGCCCACGGTCGCTTGCAGGTTGACCTGGATGCTGATTCTGACCCGCTCTGCGCCGGCGACGGCCGCGGGCGTCGCCAGGTTCGACGCGCCGCCGGCCGCGTCAATGTAAGTGAGCTGCATGGCGTCAATCTCGCCCGCGAGCACGGTGCTCGTCTGCGTGACGGCGTCGTAGCGGACGATGGCCCTCGTGGGCGCGGCCTGGTAAACGAAGGTCACGTCCTCGTCCGCGTCCGAGATGCTGTTGTTCTTGTTGTCCACGTTGGCGCGCAGGCGGAGTTGGGCCGAGACGGGGTCGGCCGCCGTCAGGGGATGGCAGTCGGGCGCGACCAGTCCGTTATAGTCCAGGCCGAAGCCGGAGTTGCCGATCTCGCGGGACATGATGTTGAGGGCGCGCTGCGCGTCGGCGAGCGCGTCAGACTTCTGGCTCTCGCGCGTGCGCACGCCGAGCGAGCTCATCAGGAGGCGGCTCGCGCCCGCCATCATCACGAGCACGATACCCATTGCGATGGTCAGCTCGACGAGCGAGAAGCCGTCCGCGCGGTCGAGCCGCGGCGCGCGGCGTCGCCTCTGCTGTGCCAGTTTTTTTGGCGACCGGTTCGAGTTCTTTCTCATGGCTAATCCGATTTGGCGCGCTGCGTAATGATGGTGACGCCGGCCGCCGCGCCGGAGCCCCAGGACGGGCCGGCCCCGACGGGCGTCACCTTGACCGTGATGGTCTTGACGGAGTTCGTGGTGTCGTCGATGGTCCAGTCAATCGTGTAGAGGCGGTTCGAGCCGCCGTAGCGCGCCGACTGCGTGTAGGCCCCCTTCTTGAGCCTGGGGTCTTCCGCGGCGGACGAGTACTGGTAGCTGCGCAGCGTTTCGAGCGACTGCTGCGCGAGCGCGAGCGACTGCGTGCGGTCGGCCCCGCTCGTGTTGTTGTAGACAGCGTAGGCGAAGACGGAGGCCACGCCGAGCAGGACGATCATCATGATGAGAAACGCGACCGCCGTCTCGGCCAGCGTGAAGCCGCGCTCGGCGCGGCCGCGGCGGCGCTTCGCGGCCGCGCGCGGGCCGCCCTCTTCTTCGGGCCGACTGATTTCTCTCGAACAGTTCATACGCGTGCCGCCTGGCCTCAGGGGATTTTGGTGTTCTTCTTGACGTTCGCCGAGACGCCCGAGTTGTCGTTGACGCTGACGGGGGCGGCGTTAATGTTGTCGTAGAGCGAGGCGTCGCCCGCGCCCGTCAGGTTGATGGGCACAGGGGCGACGCCCGCGGTCGCGGACTGAAGGCTGAACGAGAGGCTCAGCCGGTTGCCGAGGTCGTCCTCGGGCCGGCCGCGCCAGTTGAAGTAAATCTTCAGCGGCACGTTGAGGCCGGCGAAGGTCGTGCCCTGCGAGGCGGGGATGGTGACGGTGCGGCCGGGGTCGAGCGTGCCGTCGCCGTTTTGGTCAATGTAGACCGTGTAGGAGTTGGCCGCGGTGATCTCGACGCGCGCCATCTCGGCGGGCGACATCGGGTGGCGGCGCGAAGAGTCGAGCCGCGCCTTCTCCAGCCAGGCCATGAACTCGCGCGCGGAGTTCGTCAGCCGCATGGCGCGCTGCGCGCCGGCAATCTGCATGACGGCGAACGTCGTCACGACGCCGATCATGGCGACCACGATCAGCAGCTCGACGACCGAGATGCCGCGCTGCCTGCGAAGAAGACTGTCGTGACGCTTTCTCATCAAAATTCGCGCACGCCTTTGACGGTCGGCCCCAGCTGCGTGAAGGCGGCCTCGACTTTCTGCGAGTTGTACTTAATGTCGGAGTTGCCGCCGCCGTTGGTGTTGAAGGAGGGCTTAGCCAGGAACTTGCCGCCCGCCGTGTTGCGGTCGAAAGCGGCCACGACCAGCCCGCCGAAAATTCCGCCGCCGCCGCCGCCGTTGCGCACAATCGAGCCCGTACCGAGCACCATGATGACGCCGTCGTACTGAAAGTCGCCTTTGATGGTGAGCGTGCCCGTCACGATCAGCATGCCCGCGCCGTTGCCGGACAAGTCGCAGTCGCCGTTCACGAAAGTCAGCACCGGGTTCGCGGAGGTGCCGAAGCTGTCGGGCGACGAGGTGAAGTAGCGGTCCTGGTCAACGGCCAGGTCTTGAACGTCGCTGAGAAAGGAGCGCGTCTTATCCGCCGACTTGAGCCAGCTCGGGAGTTCCGAGCTGGTGAGCAGCTTCGCCCGCGGGGTGTTGTCGGTCGTGTCCTGGGCCTTAGTGCTCGCCGTGAAGTAGTCGTCCGCGATCTGTTTGTCGGCGGCCTGCGTGAAGCCGAAGCTCGCTTTGATGGTGGTGCTGCCGGCCTCGTCGGACCCCGTGTAGCCCTTCGCGTTGCTGTCGCCGATGTCGAAGTCGGCGGCCGTCATGGAAGCCCCGACTTCGGCCCCGACCAGCGTGATGGTCGCCGGCACGTCCGGGTCGTAGAGGAACCTGTGGACGATCATCTCCTTATTCTTGACGGCCCCGCGCGGGCCGTAGCCCCTGACCTGGATGAGCAGCCGCGCAGGCATTTCAGCCGCCGGTGTCACGTCCGGGTCTATGACCCTGATGCTGTACGCCGTGAAGGGCGAGCCGTTGGCGCTGATCTGCACGACGGACGTTCCGTCGTTCGCCACGGCGTTGTACGTGACCCACTTCGAGAGGGTCGCGTTGTTGGCTATGTTGCGGAAGGTCGCTTTCGTGCCGGCCGGGTTGGACGCGACGTTGCCGCGCAGGACGTTCATCGCCGTCTGCAATCCGGCCTCGGCACCGTAGTAAGCCTGCATCTCGGTGGTCGAGTCGCTGGCGTTGACGCCCGCCATCGCGGCCGTGAAGACCAGCGCCCCGCCGACCGACAGGAGCATCGTGGCGACGAGCAGCGTCGTGATGAGCGCCGCGCCGCGCTCGCCCCTGCGGTCAACTTTCTCGGCCCGCTCCGTTGAAATCGTTCTCATCTCTTCAAACCCTCATCCCTTATCACAGAGCCCGAATCTTAGTACTTAACCCCGGTCGCGTTGCGGAGCGCGACATCGCTGACGAGTAGCACGCGCGACTCCGGCTGGTAGCCGGGAGAGCTGGGCTTCCCGACCGCCTCCAGTTTTACGCAGATGGCAAGCACGAGGTACTTCGCCTGGCTCGGGTTGACCTGAGCTTCCACGGCCCCGGTCCTGTTCTGCACGTTGCTCAGCGGCGCGTCGCAGGTGCCCGTCGTGTAGGTGACTCTCTCGTCGTAGAACTGAACGCGGAAGGAGTCGATGCGGTTGGCGAGCACCGTGGCCGGCCCGGCGTACCTGTCGTAACGCGCCAGGTAGCTGGTGTCGGCCGTCGGCACGACGAAATATTTAATATCCTCGCCCGCGTCCTCAGTGTTCACGCCGATGCCGTCCCTGGCCGCCTGGGTGACGCTGGAGTCGAATTTGTTAAGGTTGGCGCGCACGCGGATGGTCCCGTTGCCGTTGGCGTCCACCTGCGAATCGCCGTCAACGATCCCGTTGTTCGTCAGGTTGAAGCCGGCGCTGGCAATCTCGTGAGACATCGTGCTCAGGGCGCGCTGGGCGTCGGCCATCGCGTCGGTCCGCTGGTCCTCGCGCCGGCGCGTGTTGAAGGCCCGCGCGAGGAGCGTGCTGGCGATTCCGAGCAGGACGAGCGTGATAGCCATGGCGATGACCAGCTCGATCAGGGAGAAGCCCGCCGCGTTATTAGTCCTGGAATCATGTCTGCCCATGAGATTTGCTGTTGCCTTTCTCAATTGCGCCGGAAAGATTTAAAGATTTGTCCCGAGCACGGTGGTGGCGCGGATCGAGGTCAGGGTGACTGAGCCGAGAGTACCGTTCGGGCCTAACGGCGTGACCCGGAGCGTGATCTGTTTCAGCGTCGGCCGGCCGTTCGCGTCAGAGGCCAGATCGGTGATGGTGGTGACGACGCCGTAGCGCCGGCTCCCGTTCTCGAAAGTCTCGGTCACGCCGTTGGCCCCCGTGGCGGCGAGCCCGCCCTGCGCGTAGGCGAGGGTGCGGGTCGTCGAGGTAAAGGGGATGTCGCGGAGCCACTCCATCCGTTTCTGGGCCACGCCCATCGCCAGCTGGCGGTCGCTCGCGCCCGAGTTGTAGTTGCTTGCGAAAAAGAAGAGTGCCGCCGCGCCCAGCCCGACGATCATCATGACGACGAGGGCGATGGCCGTTTCGATGAGCGTGAACCCCCGCTCCCCCGTGCGGGGCTTCACGCCGGAGTCTGTCGAGGCACGCTGCTTGAGGCGGTGAGACATCATCATCATTTCCTCCGCGTCAGTTGATCACGTTAACGGTGATCGCCTTGAAGCAACTGGTAGTAGGTCCAAAGTAGATGGTGTAAGACCCGGTCTGGCCGGTGGTTGACGTGATCGAAAAACTGGCTGACCCGGTGCCCGTCACGATTTTCGAACTTGGCGAAATGTTCAGGTTGTTGTTCGAGTTTGAGCTGGCGATGGTGTAGCTGGTCGTCGAGTTGACGCCGCTCAGGTTGATGGTCACGCTGCCCGTCGAGCCGTTCTGTCTCTTAACCGTCACAGAGCTGACGTTCGCTAAAACCGAGCAGGTCGGCGTCGGCGTCGGCGTGGCCGAGGGCGTCGGCGTCGGTGTGGGCGTCGGCGTCGGTGTCGGTGTCGGCGTCGGAGAAGGCGTTGGCGTCGGAGAAGGCGTGGGCGTCGGAGTCGGCGTCGGCGTGGGCGTCGGAGTCGGCGTCGGAGTCGGCGTGGGGAATGGCGTCGGGGCGGGGGGGGCGTCGGGCGGGGCCCAGCCCGTGTTCACGTTCGCCATCGATTCCTCGGAGGCAATGTCTCCGGCCACGTTGGCGTTGAGCGTCACCGCCGGGATGGAGGTGTCGTGGAAGACCAGACTGTTTAAGGTCACGTCCCCCGAACCCGTCACGATAATCCTGCTCGGGCTCGAACTGCTCTCGTTCACCAGCCTGAAGAAGGTCTCTCCCGAGATACGGCCGTGTGAATTAAAGGTGATGTCCGCCCACGGGGTGGTCGCATCAAACGCCACGCCGTCTTCCAGCGTGATGTCCAGGGAATCAACCGTCCCGTTGCCGTCTACGTCCAGCTGGACCCTGTAGACGGTCGTGCTCATCCTGGTGATTCTGGTCCAGGCGCGACGGCGAACGGCGTCGCCGCGCGCCCTTTCCAGATAGCTCGCCAGCTTCCGGGACGAGTTGGAAAGCCGCGTCGAGGCGCGCGCCGAGGCGATGCCCATGACGGCGAAAGTCGAGACGATGGAAATGATCGCAATCGTGAGGACCAGCTGCAAGATAGTAAAACCACGCTCGCCCCTGCGACTCGCGCCCGCGCCAACACTGCTTCGTCTCACCCGCTTCAACATCTACGCCTCCTGATGCCGGTTCATTCGATTGTTCGGACTCGCACGGCCCAGGAACCAGACCTGTGCCCGCTCGTGACAGGGCAACAGGCATGCCAGCGGGGCGCGGCGCGTGAAACTGCGGGGTAAGTCGCGTGCGGCGGGAGGCGGGCGGGCGGAAAACGTCACCTTCAGTGACAGACTATGAAGCGCGCTTCACACCCCGCGCGCTTCCGGGCCGCGCGGGCAGGGAAGCATCTGGGCCAAAATTCTCCCGACCGTTGGCCGGGAGGAATCTTCGATTGTCTGCCGGAAAAGTCGCGTTTCGGGCTGGGGGCGGGTGCGCACTCCGGGGGCGTCGCCGTGCGCGGCGCGGGGGGAGCGTCGGCGGGCGGCGCATGATTTGCTGTGAGGGTGTTGGTGCGCGCGCGTCTACCAAAGCGCGCGCGGTCGAGCCTTCGACCGTCCGTGAGCGCAGCCGACACGTCAATTGCCGAAGAGAATCGTCCGAAAGCTTAAGCGGTGCGGAGTCACCTTTCGGCGAGCGGCAGTCTCAGGTGACTTGTCGGGAAGCGCCCGCGGGAGGCGAGCGACCAAAGGATCGTCCCCCCGAGCGTGGCCCCGCACGCTGCGCGCGGGCGGGGCGCGAAGCGCTCCGGCGACTCTCAGGCCGCCGGAGCGCCTTCAACATAAGGCAAAATTCAAAATTAAAAATGCAAAATGGAAGGCAAGGAGCGCGGCCCCCGTCTTCCATTTTGCATTTTTAATTTTGAATTTTTAATT
>DASWQY010000161.1:0-1929 GCA_036403435.1 Pyrinomonadaceae bacterium | reverse complement strand
CGCCGTGGTGGCGACAATCGCAGTGCCGGTTACAGTCGCAGTAGTCCCAGACGCCGTACCCGAGACGGCCAAACTTGCCAATCCTGCGCCGCCGCTGACTAGGTCGAGCTCGGTTTCGCTCAACTCAATGATGATTTCCATACGTATTCTCACACTATCACTCAATTGCACATACGGAACCGATGGCGTAGTCCCGGAGCTAGAGTTTTGGGTCTTTCTGGCCTTGCGTCAAGCTGTCCTTGCGTCAAGTTGTTCAGGGCAAACCAAACCGGAATCGCTCTTATCGGATTTCGGGGTGGTGGCGCTTCTCTCGCCGCCAACCCGATAAGAGCGTCAAGGATTAGCTGTGAATTGAGGGGCAATATCAGTTCGGGAGGAAACGTGCTAGTGCCGGAACAGGATCCGCGATATGTCTTCGTAACACCTTATACGGATCCCGGAAAATCTTGAAGGATGTAATCATGGGGGTTCCGGTTTGCCCATGAGCCAGGGATAGGAGCAAAGGCTGCGTATGCGGCCGATCTCGTTGGCGAGGGAATTCCAGGCTGAGCAGCACCTGTCGATAATCTCGTCCGCGGTCCGGTAGAGGCGATGCATGAGTTCACCGTTTTTCAGAAACTCCCAAACGCCTTCGGCTGGATTTAATTCCGGACTGTGTGCGGGGAGCGTGAGAAGCGTCATGTTGGGCGGCACGACAAGGTCCTTGGATTGAGCGTGGAAGCCCGCGCCATCGACAAGAACAACGGCGTGGTTGTTCGGCAGAACGGTCTGCGAGATGATGGCGAGATGCGTGTTCATCGCCGCCGTGCTCACCGACTCGGCAACGAGAGCGGCGCCGACGTCTCGTTCGGCGCAGAAGGCTCCGAACAGCCAGACTGATTTGAACCCGCCATACACAAGCGTCGTCGGGTTGCTGCCCTTCTCGGCCCAGCGCCGGCCGATCTTGCCTTTTTGTCCGACCCTGGTTTCATCCTGCGCCCATACTTCGACATGCTTCGCCTCGGGATGGTCGCTCTTGATCTTTGCCAGAGCCTCCGAGAACTTATCCTTGAACGCCGCTTGGGCGACAGGGTCTGCCTGATGGTGCTTCGGCCGGCAGACCAGATGCACAAGGTTCATTGCATGGAGCCGGGTACGCGCGGTTTCAGGGCTTAGGCGAATACCCCATTTGTCCTTCACCAAAGCCACGATGTGACGAACCTTGAATTCGGGACAACCGTTTTCCCGGTCCTCCGGACCCGCCAAAACCATCCGTTTCAGATCAACGCTTTGTTCCGGGGTCAGTTTGGGAGGGCGCCCGGGGCTTGTCCTGTCGCTCAGCCCGGCGATCCCATCTGCATTGTAACGCTCCACCGCCCGGGCCAACGTCTGCGGGCCCAAACCAACCAGCGAAGCGGCTTCGCTTCGCTCTCTTCCGTCCAGGATGAGGGCGATGCCAAGGATGCGCTGCACCACCTTCCCATCCTTCGCAACCTTCGCCGACAGACGCAATTCCTGTGGGCTTTTATCCTGTCTTACGGGCACCATCGCACACCTCCAGACAACCATTCAGGTCGGGCGTGCGGGCACACATTACAAGACGTTTAATTAATCATCCTTTTCCGGGAAGCGTATAACAGGGCGTCCATTCGCCAAGACCCGACGATCAGCATTTGCTGCTATGCATGGTTAAATGTGATCCTTCGTCACCGGAATTCGCCAGCAGTATCTGCTGAGGTGCGCCCCGGTGAGGTTCGGCCTAATCGAAGGCTTTTTCGTCTTCCAGGTGTTCCAGACGTTGAGCCCTTTCCGGAGCCGGTTGAGTTGGCCCTTATCGGCCATCGAGTGGCACCTTTCGACTGAGGCAAGGCTACACGGCCGGCTGGCTCGCTGGAGCATCTTTCTCGCAGCCGACCGCATAGAACCAATCATCAGTCACGCTGACCGCAA
>DASWQY010000160.1:0-2728 GCA_036403435.1 Pyrinomonadaceae bacterium | reverse complement strand
TTTACAGCCTCCTCGGTCGAAGCAACTGGAGTCTGTCGGCCAGCGAGCAAACGCTGATCAGCTACAACAAATGTAACCCGGACGGAATTGTGGTCCCCTGTGACCAGCACGTTTCGCTGGGCATCCCGTCCGATCGAAATCGATCGAGCGCTGCGATCGTGATTAGGAGCCGGCACCTGATGATCTATCTTATACCAGCCGGCTCTTGATTTGACTCGAACGTGAGTTGGCGCGGCTCGGCTGGTCGTGATTCGCCTTCCTCGTTGTGGAGGAGGGCGCGATGACGGTGTCGATCACGCGATTGGAGCACACGCCGGCTGACTTGCGGCGGGAGGCGGGACGGAGCGCTGACGCACGAGCCTCGCGACGGATGCTGGCGCTGGCGCTTGTGATGGAAGGCCAGAGCCGCGAGGCGGCGGCGCGGAATTGCGGGATGGACCGTCAGACGCTGCGCGACTGGGTGCATCATTACAATGCCGAAGGCGTGGCCGGCTTGTCCGACCGTCCGCACGGCGGCGGTGCGCCGCGTAAGCTCACGGAGGAGCAGGAAGCGGCTTTGGCCGAGTGGGTACGAACGGGGCCGGCCCTCGAGACCGACGGCGTGGTTCGCTGGCGTGTCGTTGATCTTCGGCAGAAGATCGCGCGAGAGTTCAATGTCGAACTGCACGAGCGAAGTGTCGGGAAGCTGCTGCGCCGCCTCCGCTTTCGTCGCCTGTCGGTGCGCCCACGCCACCCCGAGGCCGACCCGGCTGCCCAGCAGACGCATAAAAAAACCATGCCGATCTGGTCGCCGCCGTCATTCCGCCCGAGGCCCGAGGCAAACCGATCGAGCTCTGGCTGCAAGATGAAGCCCGCGTCGGCCAGCAAGGCAGCCTGACCTACATCTGGGCGCAGCAGGGTACGCGTCCGACCGCACCGCGCGACCGTCGCTACGACTGGGCGTACATTTTTGGTGCCGTCTGCCCGGCGCGCGGTATCGGCGCAGCCCTGGTTCTGCCCTATGCCGATGCTGATGCGATGAACCTGCATCTGACCACGATCAGCCAGCGCGTCGCTCCGGGCGCGCACGCCGTCCTGGAACTCGACGGAGCCGGCTGGCATCAGCTCGGCGGACGGCTGCAGGTGCCAAGCAACATCAGCCTGCTGCACTTGCCGCCATACTCGCCGGAGCTGAATCCGGTCGAGAATGTCTGGCAATACCTGAAGCAGAATTATCTCAGCAATCGCCTCTTCGACACCTACGAGGACATCGTCGACGCCTGCTGTGACGCCTGGAACAAGCTCATGGCAACGCCGGATCGCATCGCCTCAATCTGCACCCGCGAATGGGCGAGAGCGGTCACGACATAGGCCGGCTGGTATTACTCTTCAAAAACTGCTGGCGACATGGCGAGATTAGAGCATTTTCCCTACGGCTGTCCGTATCCTGAGTTGGCAAAATAGTTGGCCGGTTCGTCGGCCCGAAACGCCTGCATGAGGACGCCGATGATGTCCCACAAGGCCTCTACGGTGCGCGCAGCCGCCTTGCGCAGAAGCGCTTTCAGTTTTGCGAACGCCTGCTCGATCGGATTGAAATCGGGCGAATACGGCGGGAGATACAGCAGCGTTGCGCCCGCAGCCTCGATGGCGTCGCGTACGCCACGGCTCTTATGGCTGCTGAGATTATCCATGATCACGATGTCGCCGCGGCGCAGGCAGGGAACGAGAAACTGGCGGACATAGGCGAGGAAACTCTCGCCGTTCATCGCCCCGTCCAGCACCAGCGGCGCGATCAGACCATCCTCGCGCAGTCCGGCGACGAAGGTGGTGGTCTTGCGATGACCATAGGGGACCGCCGCAACAACCCGTTCGCCGCGCCGGGCCCGACCGTAGCGACGGGCCATGTTGGTCGCGGCGGAAGTTTCGTCGATGAACACCAGCTTGGCCGGGTCGAGACTGCGCTGCATCGCTCGCCAGGCGGCGCGCGCCGCGGCTACGTCGGGGCGGTCCTGCTCGGCCGCCCGGACTTGCTTTTTTTTAGCGTCACCCCGAGCCGCTTGAGCGCGCGCCACACCGTTACCAGCCCGACCGAGATGCCACATTCAGCAAGCAGCCAGCCGCGCAGCTCGGTCAGTGTCGCGTCCGGCTGCGCAGCCACTCGCTCAGTCAGGGCTGGGAGATGCGCCACGATTTTCGGCGGTGGACGCCCGCTGCTGCGTCGTACGCGCCGTTCCCCGCTGCGGCGCCGGCGCCGGTCGGCTTTCGCCACGTAGGACGGGCTGACAGAAAACCGTTCCGCCACAGCGCGCACGGACTGCCCTGCGTCACGCGCCGCCAGCACCCGATCGCGCAAATCCTGCCCATAAGGCAAACCCTGCCGCCACGTCATCACCGCCTCCGGCTCGAAACCGGAGTCCTATGGATCACATGACGCGCCCGTTTCGGAATCCCCAAAGCGATTCGAGCCGCAGGGAAAATGCTCTAAACAGAGTCCTTTGGGTCGCCTCCCAGGCTGGATCCCGATACGCCTCTGGGCTCTCGGGGAAGTCTTTGTACGCGTCGGAGTGGTGTGACTGCGGTGGGTTCATGGCGTCCTGGCCCTGGTGTGTTGGGCGGCTGCTGCCACGAGTTAGAGCACGAGTCCATGTTGATGTGCGGGGCTCGCGCCCCGTTCCCCGCCGCAGGGTCGCCCCATCCAAAGTGTTCAGAAAGTCGCACGCACTCCCGCGAACCCACCGAGCGGGGGGGC
>DASWQY010000159.1:0-14700 GCA_036403435.1 Pyrinomonadaceae bacterium | reverse complement strand
GTCAGTGGTCAGTGGTCGGTGGTCAGTTAAGAGAAAGACAAAAGGCAGCCGGTTGAGATTAACTCGGCTGCCTTCTTCTTTTGTTTTCAACTGACCACCGACCACTGACCACTGACCACTGACTATTGACCACTGATTATTGACCACTGCCCGGTGTGCTGACGACGCTGACGATACGTTCCATCTCTTCTTTGGCGCGCTCGGTGCTCGACTGTATGCCGGCGGCGCGCATGCGGAATTCGTCCGCGTTGCTGGCGTTGCGGAGCGCCTCTTCGAGCGAAATTAGTCCCGATTGGTGGAGGTGGAAGAGCGACTGGTCGAAGGTCTGCATGCCGTACTGCGAGGTGCCGGCGGCGATGGCCTCGCGGATGAGGTAGGTCTTTTCTTCGTTGATGATGTAGTCGCGTATCAATCCCGTGGAGACCATGATCTCGACCGCGGGGACGCGGCCCCTGCCTTTGGCGGCGCGGACGAGCCGCATGGAGATGACGGCTTTCAAGATGCCCGCCAGTTGCAGCCGGACGCTCTTCTGCTGGTGCGCGGGGAAAGAGGAGACGACGCGCGTGATCGTCTCGGTCGCGTCGAGCGTGTGCAGCGTCGAGAGCACCAGGTGGCCCGTCTCGGCCGCCGTCAGCGCCGTCTCAATCGTCTCCAGGTCGCGCATCTCGCCGACGAGAATCACGTCCGGGTCCTGGCGCAGAGCGCCGCGCAGTGCTTCGGCGAAGGAGCGCGTATCAACGTCCACCTCGCGCTGCGTGACGAAGGAGCGTTTGTCGCGGTGCAGGAACTCGATGGGGTCCTCGATGGTGACGATGTGGCCGCTGCGCGTGGCGTTGATGCGGTCAATCATCGCGGCCAGCGTCGTTGACTTGCCGGAGCCGGTCGCGCCCGTCACGAGAATCAGCCCGCGCTGCTCGTCACTGATGCGGTCAACGACGGGCGGCAGGCCCAGGGAACTGGTCGTGCGCGTCGAGTCGGGGATGACGCGCAGGACGAGGCCGACCGTGCCGCGCTGCTGGAAGATGTTGGCGCGGAAGCGGCCGACGCCGGAGACGCCGTAGCCGATGTCAACTTCGGAGACCTCTTTGAATCGCTGCTTCTGCCTGTTCGACATCATGCTGAAGGCCATGTCGAGCGTGTCCTCCTGCGTCAGCGGCTGCGCGTCAACGAGCGGGCGCAGCTCGCCGCCGACCCTCATGTAGGGGAACGACCCGGCCTTCAGGTGCAGGTCCGATGCGTGGTGGCTCGCGGCGAACCGCAGGAGGTCGTCAATCTTGACTGACATAATTGTAGAAGCCTTTGGAAACCTTTCCGCAGCCGAATCTGTAGACAACTGGGGCCGAGCGTCTGGGCTCGATTCGGGCTCGTCTAACCTGTGGGAGTGCCTTGAGGAGTGACTCGCGGGCCGCGGGACAACAGTTCGCGCCGCCGGAAGATTAAAGCCCGGAGACGCTCTCCGTAAACATGATAGCCCGCCAGCCAAAAGTGCGTCAACGACTATGTTCTGCCGCCAACATTCAAGGCTTGACGGCGCGCGTGGCGATGTAGGTCGCTGTGTATTGAGCGACGGGAAGCGTGCGGTGGCGGTCTTCGTAAAAATCTGTGATGACGAACCCGGCGTCCGTCTGCCCGCCGAGCTGGTCCGCGAGCGTGTGGCCGAATTCGAGCGGCTCGCCCCTTTCGATGAGCGCGCGGCACTCCTCTTTCGTCAGACTGTTGAGGTCGGAGTAGGGCAATCGGTGGCGGACCTGCAACGTTCCGCGCTCTTCGAGCCTGTGGTCGAAGAGGTAGATGACGGGGTTGAGGAAGCCCGAGAGGAGCACGCCGCCGCGCTTGAGCACGCGGAAGGCTTCGCGCCAGACGGGGCGCACGTCGGGGATGAAGAGATTCGAGCAGGGGTGAAAGACGAGACCGAAGCTCTCGTCTTCAAACCTTGAGAGGTCCGCCATGTCGCCCTCGACCGTTGCGAGCGCGAGCCCCTCGCGCTCAGCGACCAGCCGGTCCTGCTCCAACTGCTTCCGCGAGTTGTCGAAGACGGTCACGCGCGCGCCGGCCGCCGCGAGGATTGGGGCTTGCTGCCCGCCGCCGGACGCGAGGCAGAGAACGTCCGTGCCGTTCAATTCCGGGAACCACTCGCGCGGCGCGGGCCTCGTCTCAGTCAACAAGACTTCCCAGCGGCCCTCTCTCGCTTCCTTAATAACTTCCGGGCCGACCGCCCGCGTCCACTCGTTCCCGCGCCCGACCTCTTTGTCCCACGCCGCGCTGTTGTACTCGCGTAGGTCCACCTAATGCTGCCTCTCGTCCTCCGGGTAAATCGTCTCGTGGTAAAGGAACTTGCCGTCGAGCAGCCGCAGGACGAGCGCCGGTTTGACGGCGTTGCGCTCGGAGTTGATAGAGATGGGGCCGGTCACGCCGGGGAAGTTCCGCGTCTCTGCGATGGCGTCGCGCAGCTTCGGCCCGTCGGTCGTGCCGGCGCGCCCAAGCGCGTCCGCGAGCACCATCATCGCGTCGTAGCCGAGCGCGGCCAGGGCGTCCGGCGCGGAGTCGTACCTGTTTTTGTAGCCCGCGACGAAGCTGAGAACAGAGGGCGACGGGTCGTCGCTCGAAAAATGATTCGACATGTAGGAATTGTTCAGGGCCTTGCCGCCCAATTCCCAGAGCTGCGGCGCGTCCCACCCGTCGCCGCCTAAGATGGGTTGTTTCATGCCCGTTTGCCGTGCCTGCTTGACGATGATGCCTGCCTGACCGTAGTAGCCGGGGACGTAAATCACGTCCGGCCTCGCCGCGCGTATGGCCGCCAACTCCTTGCCGAAGTCGCGGTCCGACTGCGTGTAGCTACGCTCGACGACGACGCGGCCGCCGAGCTTGACGAACTTTTCTTTGAAAGTGCCCACCAGACCTTTGCTGTAATCCGAGTTGGCGTCAGAGAAAATGGCGGCGCGCTTGGCCTTCAAGGTGTTGGCGGCGAACTTCGCCATTACCTCGCCCTGGAACGGGTCTACGAAGCAGACGCGGAAGATGTAGTCGCCGACCTGCGTGACCCTCGGGTTAGTGGAGGAAGGAGAGATCATTGGCACGCGCGCAGGCTGGGCCTTGTACGCAGCGGCCAGACTGTTGGTCGAGGCGACTTCGCCCAACAGTGCATGAACCTTCTCCTCTTCGATCAATTTCTTGACCACCGTTTGCACCCGGCCCGGTTCGCCCAGCTCGTCTTCGACGACCAACTCTATCTTCCGGCCACCGGTGCCGCCCCGCGCGTTGATTTCGTCCGCGGCCATCTTGATGCCATTGACCGTGGACTTCCCGAAGCTGGAGGTCTCCCCCGACAGGTCCAGGAAGACTCCGACTTTGACAGGGCCGTCTTCCACGCCCGGCGACTCCCTGCGCGCGCCCGAACCCAGACCGGGGGCGACAGTCAGTAGCAGACAAAATGAGATGGCGATTGAGACACTTCCGTGGCCCTGTGCTAAGACTCGGCGGCGGGCGGGTGCATTCTTCATCGTGACACCTTCCATGCGTCGGGGGTGAAAAGCCGAGAAGCGCATCGTACGTCTTTACGATGCGCTTCCGTTTAATGCGTCCACAAGCTCATCCCGCTGCTTACTCCGTCATCACCGTTTCGTAGTTCGCGACCGGCTCGGAGCCGCCCGACGAAGCGCCGGAGGCTTTGGCCTGCGCCGCGGCGTGGCCGTTGTTGCTGCCGTTGGGTTGCTCGGCCTGCCGCTCGTTGACGTAGGTGAGCCACGGCCCCGGAGCCTCGCACTCGCCCGAGGTGATCTGGAAGAAGACCTCCTGAATCCGGCGCGTGATCTCGCCGCGGCGGCCCGTGCCGACCGTGATGCGGTCAACGGAGCGAATCGGCGTGACCTCGGCGGCCGTCCCGGTGAAGAACAGCTCGTCTGCGATGTAGAGGGCGGCGCGCTGTATGTTGTTCTCGATGATTTGAATGCCCAGCTCGCGGCATATCTCGATGACGCTGTCGCGCGTGATGCCGGGCAGGATTGAACTCGAAAGCTGCGGCGTAACCACGCGCCCGCCCGACACCATGAAGATGTTCTCGCCGGAGCCTTCCGAGACCAGCCCGCGGTCGTCGAGCGCGATGCCTTCGGCGAAGCCGTTCAAGAGCGCCTCCATCTTAATCAGTTGCGAGTTCATGTAGTTCGCGCCCGACTTCGCCATCGCGGGCATGGAGTTCGGCGTTAGCCTGTTCCATGTCGAGACGCACACGTCAACGCCCTGATCGATGGCCTCTTCACCCAGATACTTGCCCCAGTCCCACGCGCCGATGTAGCAGGCCATCGGGTTCGGGAACGGGTTGACGCCGAACGCCGGGCGCTCCTCGTCCAGGCTGCGGAACATGATGGGCCGGACGTAACACTGTTCGAGGCCGCCGCGGCGGACCAATTCGACGGTCGCGTCGCAGAGCGTGTCGAGCGACCACTCGTGATCCATCCGGTAAATCTTGGCCGAGTTGAGGAGGCGCTGCATGTGCTCGCGCAGGCGGAAGACGGCCGGGCCGCGCTTGGTCTTGTAACAGCGTATGCCCTCGAAGACGCTGGAGCCGTAGTGCAGGACGTGCGACATGACGTGCACGCGCGCGTCGTCCCACTTGATAAACTCGCCGTTGTGCCAGACTTCCTGAACGATGCGAGGGGCCTTCACGTCTTTCGTCTTGCCGTCTTTGGAGAACATGGTTTTCACTCCTTCGGGAATAAATTTGAGAGGGGGTCAATGAGCGCCGGCTGCGTGTTTCCTGACTGCAATCAGGCGTAACCGCTTTATGAAGAAGGCAGCCTTTCTCTTGCTAACATACGGCCTGTTAAGATACCGCACAATACCGTAAACCGAAGCACGTTGGCAAGGCGAGTGCCTTGTCTTGATAGAGCCTTGCAGTTAAACTCACGTCGTGCGCTTCGAATAGGACAAGCAGAAGAATCGGGCGAACATTCGCAAACACGGTTTCGATTTTGTGGACGCCTACGAAATCTTTGAAACTCCCATGCTGGTGCGGCTCGACGCCAGGGAAGATTACGGCGAGGATCGCTACGTCGGCGTCGGTTTTCTTAAAGAGCACGTCGTAGTCGTCGTCTTCGCCGAACGTGACGATGACACGGTTCGCATCATTTCTTTGCGGAAGGCATTGAAACATGAACGCCTCAAATTTGAAGAAGCCGTCAGAAACGGACTGGACGCGAATTGACGCGATGGAGGACGAGGACATAGACACCTCCGACATCCCTCCGTTGGACGATACGTTTTTCGCGAACGCCACGTTACGCCTGCCGGGGAATAAAGTCTCCGTGACTGTGGACGTAGACGCGGACGTGCTCGAATGGTTCAAGGCGCAGGGCGAGGAGTTTCAAAATCGCATCAACGCCGCGCTCCGAATCTACGCGGAGGCGCACAAAGAGCAACGCCGCTGACCGAGGGTAAACGATTCGGCTTAACCTCCTCTTTCGACCTACGGGATGACGCACCACGCACAAAGGGCCGCTTCCGCTTCGCTCCTCTTCGCCATACTTCTCGTCTCTTTAGTCTCAAATAACTGTCGTATGTCTCAGCAAACTCAAAACACGCCAGCGCCCGATTCTTCCGGCAGCGCCGCCGCCGACAACGCCGGCAACGACCCGCTCAGCATTCACCGCCGCGCCGTGAGCATAGACATGCACGCCGACACGACGCAGCGCATGGTTGACGAGCGGCTGGACATTAACCGCAGGCTCGCGGACGGGCAGCTCGACGCTGTCCGCATGCGCGAGGGCGGGCTCGACGCGCAGTTCTTCTCCATCTGGGTCGAGCCGCAGCTCTACGGCGGCGGGGGCGAGCGGGCCGTCGAGCGCGCCGACGAGCAGATCGCGGCCGTGCGCGCGTTGACTGAAAAATACCCGGACGAGTGGGGATTGGCGACGACGGCCGCGGACGTGCGGCGCATAGTCGGGGAAGGGAAGCTCGCCGCGCTGATGGGACTCGAAGGCGGCTACGCGATTGACGAGCGTTTGGAGATGGTCGAGCGTTATTACAAGCTGGGCGTGCGCTACATGTCGCCCGCATGGAGCGTCTCGACGAGCTGGGCCGGCTCCTCCGGGGATGAGGTCGGCCGCACGCGCGGTCTCAACGAGTTCGGCAAGAGCGTGGTGCGCGAGATGAATCGTTTGGGGATGATGGTTGACGTGTCGCACGTCTCGGACCAGACGTTCTGGGACATCGTCAACACCTCCACGAAGCCGGTCATCGCCACGCACTCCGGCTGCCGCGCGATTGCCAACGTCCCGCGCAACCTGACGGACGAGATGATTCGGGCGCTGGCGAAAACGGGCGGCGTCTGCTCCGTCCTCTTCTACCCGGAATTTTTGGAGCCCGGCTGGAGCGAGAGGAAGAAGCAGGTTGACGCGTTGATCGCGCCGCTCGTGCAGAAGGCGTCGGACGAGGAGCCGGGCGGGATTGCGCAGAAGAAGCTGGCGCGCGACCGCGTCAGGCTCAGGGAGTATGCGCGCCGTCTCCCGCCCGTCACGGTCGCGCGCCTCGTTGACCACATAGACCACATCGTCAAGCTCGTCGGCGTGGACCACGTCGGCATCGGCTCCGACTTCGACGGCATCCAGGCCGTGCCGACAGATTTGACGACCGTCGAAGACCTGCCGAACCTGACGAAAGAGCTGTTGCGCCGCGGCTACTCCGAGCAGGACGTTAGTAAGATTCTCGGCGGCAACATGCTCCGTGTGATGGAAGAGGTCGAGCGGAAGTGACGGGCGGCCAACAAAACGTCGGGCCGCGGATAGGCTTTCACGCGCCCATCGCGGGCGGCCTGCACAACGCGCTCCTGAAGGCGTCGGCGCTCGGCTGCGACGCGGTGCAAATCTTTTCGCGCAACCCGCGCGGGTGGCTCGCGCGCCCGCTCAACGACGAAGAGGTCTCGCGCTTCCGCGCCGTCCGCGCCGAGACGGGAATCTCTACGGTCGTCGTCCACTGTAACTACCTCGTCAACCTCGCGGCCGCCAACCCCGAGATTCTGGAAAAATCGCGCGCCTCGTTCCGCGAAGAGGTCTCGCGCGCGATTCAACTCGGCGCGGATTACCTCGTCGTACACCCCGGCAGCGCGAAAGGCTCGTGCGAGGCCGACGCCATCAAGACCTGCGCCGAGAGTTTGAAGGTCGCCTGCCGTGGCCTGGCACTCGGCGCGTTCCGCGTCCTCCTGGAAAACACGGCCGGGCAGGGCGAGTGCATAGGCCACCGCTTCGAGCACCTCCGGGAGATCATCGCCGCCTGCCCCGAGCTGAACCTCGGCGTCTGCCTCGACACGGCGCACGCCTTCACGGCCGGCTACGACGTGCGCGACGAAGACGGCTTCACCGCGACCATCGAGGCGCTCGACCGCAACGTCCGCGCCGAGAACGTGCGCGCCGTCCACTTCAACGACTCGAAGGCCGAGTACAACTCCCGCGTTGACCGTCACTGGCACCTCGGCCTGGGCCACATCGGCAAGGAGGCGCTCGCGCGCATCGCCCGCCACCCGAAACTGGCACACGCCGCCTTCCTCCTCGAAACCCCGCAGGACGAGACGGGTGACGACGCGCGCAACCTGAACGCGCTGCGCTCCTTCGTCGGCCGGGGCGGCGGCGCTTGACGCCGGAAAAAGCGGAGGCGTGCCCAGCCCATGTTTAGTAGCTGGAAGGACCACGAGTGGCTAAGGTCCACCCAATTCCAGCCGCGCAACGACAAGACCCGCAAAAGAAATGACACGGACCAGGGCGTCAGAGATGAGTTGTTCCTCAAAATACGCGAAGAGTTGAAAGCCCTGGGCGATGAGGTCCGGGCCAGGCGCGCAGGTCCGTGAGGCCGCCCCTTTGAGCTTCCGGCCCGGACGCGCCGTCAACAAAATCCTTGACGGGGAATAAAGCTCGTGTAGGATTGGTCGCGCACTATCGCAACGCCCAGAATTCAATCGGTTCCTTCCCTCGCTCTCAGAGTTCCTGTCTTCATCGCCCGCTGCCTGCTCTCGATTGTGGCCGTCCGGGTTTACCGCCCCGCGCCCAAGTGAGCGTGCAAAACAGTCTTGACGGAGGCGTCCAACTTTGCGGCCGCGGGCGGCGCGGGCGTTTGAATCTCGGAAAGGACGGCACGACATGAAACTCCTCAATTCGACGAAGCTCTCAGGCTGTTTACTCCTTCTCACCTTCCTTACAATCGCCGCTCCCGTCCTGGGCCAGCAGGACGGCGAGTTCAGAGACGGCTCCGGCAACACCGTCGGCTACATCAAGGCCGACGGCGACATCAGGGACAGGTCGGGCAACACCATCGGGGCCATCAAATCGAGCGGCGACGTGAGGGACCGTTCGGGCAACTCGATAGGCTCCATCCGCTCGGACGGCGAGGTCGAGAACGGGAGCGGGAACACCATCGGCTACGTCAAGTCGGACGGCGAGGTGCGCGACTCGGCGGGCAACAAGATCGGCGAGGTCACGGGCGGCGGCGACGTGCGCGACAGCTCGGGCAACACCATCGGCTCGGCGCGCGGCGTGAGGCCCGAATACGCCGCGGCCTTCTTCTTTTTCTTCTTCAAGGAGATGTGAAAGCGATGTCGAAACCGAAGAGAAGCATTCTCGCTGCGCTGCTCGTCCTCGTCTGCGGCTGGTCCTACCCCGCGGGCGTTTTGGCACAGAACGTTCACCCCGTCGTGGACGCGGAAGAAGGCTGTCTGCTGGGCGGGCTGAGCGAGGGCAAGTGGCTCGACGCGGACGGCATCAAGGCGCTGCTCAAGGGCGGCGAGCGTTACCGGCTTTACACCCTGACGAAGACGATTGGCGACATAGTCGGGGAGAAGCCCAAATCGGAGGGCGAGCCGTGCACGGACACGCAGCACGTCAAGTTCACTGTGGAGACCGAACCCGGCGTCGCCGTCGGAGGCGACTGGAACGCGATGCCGAGAGTCCCGCAGATGATGAGCACGAACGACCCCGTCTATCGCCAACTGGTCGCGGGCATCCTCCGGCGTCACGGTTTCGCCAGGCCGAAGGTCAACATCACGCAGGTCATACGCATTGACCTGGACGGCGACGGGAAGGAGGAAGTCCTCCTGAGCGCGACGCACCTGGCCGGCGGTTTGGGCGGCGCGGACCGCGGGATGGCGATTCACGCGCAGCCCGGCGATTACTCGTTCGTGCTCCTACGCAGGATCGTCAAAGGCCGTGTGCGCGACATCCCGCTCGTCGAAGAATACTTCCCGCGCCGGCGCTCGGAACCCTGGACGCCCAACCAGCATAAGGTGGCCGCCGTCCTGGACCTCAACGGCGACGGGCGGATGGAGGTGGTTCTGCACGGGGCCTATTACGAGGGCTCCTGGAGTTCGGTCGTGCGCCTCGACGGTGACGATGTCGTGGACGTGTTCAGCTGCGGCTGTGGCGCTTAACGGCGTTCGGAGAAAACAAGAGATGAAGAGAATGAGCGCGGCAGTCTTCCCGCGAATCGTTTTGGTCGCAGGATTGGCCGCGTTGCTCTCGGGCGCGGCCTGCTCAAATGGAGCACAGACGAGCGGTAACGCGGCGACGCCCAACCCCCCGCCGGCCCCGCGGGCGAGTCGGACGCTGCCGCAGGGCACGAACGACCCCGCGGCGGTCAAGACGCGGCTGGCCGAGTTGTTCGGCCTCTGCCAGACTAAGGGGATAAATTCCGCCGCCTCCTACTTCGTTTACAGGGGGCCGGACAAGGCCCGCGAGTGGAAAGACACCTACCGCGCGTCCGCCCCGGCCGAGCGCGCCGCGGTCGAAGACGGCTGTGCCAGAATCAAGGGCTACCTCGACAAGAGCGAGAGCTACACCTTCGGCCCCGTCAAAGTCGAGAAGGAATCGGAAGGCGACTGGCACGTCGTCGAAGTCTCCTTCAAGCAGGGCGGCGAGACCAGGCGAGTCACCTTCGCCTTCCTCCCCGTCAAAGGCCAGTTCGCCATCGGGGACATTGACCAGTAGGCCGCCTCGCCTCTACTTCGCGCCCCCCTGTTTCCAGCGACTGATGTTGAGCGAGAGTTCCATTAAGGCTTTGGCGAAGCTGTCGCGCGTGAACTCGATGCGCTGGTACTGTGTGAACGCGCCCCTAATGGTGACACCTTTCTCGACGAGCGCGATTGCACGCATGTTCAGGTTGTGCGCCCGCTCAAGCTCTTGCCTCAGCCAGTCGAAGGTGGTCCACTCGCCCCCACTCTTCAATTCCTGATCCCTGGTGAGCAGGGCGATTAGACAGTCGGCCTCCGCGATCTTCTCGAAGACGCCTTCCCGCAACTCCTGCCCGCCCAGAACATGCCCGTCCAGCGTCTCCGGGATTGCGTGGCTGCGAACCAGGTCCCGGATTAAATCCGCCATCGCCTCTTCCGGCTCGGCAAAGTGATATGAGATGAACACCTTGCTGATGGGCTTGTGGCGTTTCGGCGGGTGGCCGGACGCGCGCGGGGCAGCGGCCGGCGCGCCCGTGTCGAACGAAGGGGGGAAGTGCTCCGGGCTGATACTCTTCAGCGCCGCCGCCTCGCCGATCCTGAGCAGGTCCCGGAGATTGTCGGCCGGCTCGTACCGGACGATTTGTTTGTCGCCGCTCCGCAGGCGCTCCATTTTCGGGGCGAGGTCCGGCAGCCCGAGGGCGTTCATCGCGTTCTCTTCGAGCCAGACATCGTAGCGGAGGTAGCGGAACGCGGGCTCCGGCGTCAGCAGCTCGCTCGACAGGTCGCCCAGCGTGTCGTCTATCTTCCAGAGGGTCGGCGATTGGGAGAGGTATTGCAGGAATAATTGGTCCAGCGCGCGCACGTCCCGCCAGTAAAGACTGATGACGCGCAGGAGCCACCCGTAATACGGTAGCTTCATGGCGGCCCGGACCGTCTGCCTCGACACGGTGGCCCCCGTTCCGATTGACGTGACGAGCAGATTCGACTCGCCCGCCGGCCAGCGGAAAGGGAAGCCGCCGAGCGTCGCCAGCAGCAGCAGGTAGAGCGCCGGGACGGTCGCCATCCCTATGTCGCCGTCCGTGAACGCGCCGACTTCGCCGTTGCCGAGGTCCAGGCTCTTGAGCCTGTGGTAGGGCGGGAGCGACATGGACGCCTGCACGCAGTCGCGGAGCAGGATGCCCCCGTGCTGTGCCAGTTCGTGGCTGCGCGGGTAATTGATGAAGGGGACCGTCGCGCCCGTGTTGACGCGCTTGGTGATGACGCAGAGCCCGGTCCGGTACGAGGCGTCGTCGGCAAGCGTCAGGTCGCCGAAGACGGAACGGAGGCCGCGCTCCAGGTGCTTCCTGCTGAAGCCCGTGACGGACGGCGACGGCAGGGCCGCGGCGAGCCAGTACCAGTTCTTATGGTAAAGGGAGCTTAGGTTGTCACTAAAATCTCTCTCGACCTCCTGGGCCGACTTGCCGAGCGCCAGCTCCGCGGCGAAGAACGCGCCGGTGCCCGTGCCGCCGATGAGGTCGAAGTAGTCCGCGAGCACGAAGTCTGGTTTCCGGTGACGCTCGCGCAGAATCTCTTCGAGCCGCTTGATGAAACCGAGTGACAGCGGCGAGCGCCAGATGCTGCCGTCGAGCGCGAGCAGCCGTTTGGGCCTTTGCTCTTCCAGTCTTTCCAGAAGTTTCATGGGTTCAAGAGTCCGGTCGGGGGCAAGATGCGTGAGCCTGTAGACGCCCGGATGATAAAACAACGCCGGGAAATTGGGAAGAAAATTGGCCCAGAGCCCTTCGCGCGTCTGCCCCCGAAATGAGATGAGGGGGCCGGGCGTGTCGTTAGACAAAGCGCGCGCCCGTGCGTTAAGATGCGGGCGAGTTGTCAGGACGAGCGGTCTTAATGTCTTTATGAAACGCTTTCACAAATCCACCAGGCTCCTCCTTACGGTGCCGCTTTAGAGCGCCGCGCAAGCACGCGCGCGCGCCGCTCGAAGCGGCGGCCCACACCCACAAGATTCCTGAAATTCGAGACCGCGAACGCGCGCCCGCAGCCCACGGCGGCTTTGTGCGCGCGGCCGGTTCGTGTTTAATTGATTGCTTTAGAGGCTTCGGAAAATGATGGACGAAAAATATTATCCCGAGAAGATCGAAGAGAAGTGGCAGAGGCTGTGGGAGGAGCGCGGCGCGTTTCGCGTCGAGCGCGAGCAGGGGCGCGAGCCCTTCTACGCGCTGGAGATGCTGCCCTACCCGTCGGGCTACCTGCACATGGGCCATGTGCGCAACTACTCGATAGGCGACGCGCTCTCCTGGTACAAGCGCCTGCAAGGCTTCAACGTCCTGCACCCCATCGGCTGGGACAGCTTCGGCCAGCCGGCCGAGCAGGCCGCCATCAAGCGTAATGTGAACCCGCGCGACTGGACCGAGGAGAACATCGCGCACATGCGCGGCCAATTGAAGCGCATGGGCGTCTCCTACGACTGGCGGCGCGAGATCGCGGCGCACACGCCAGAGTATTACAAGTGGGACCAGTGGTTTTTTCTGAAGATGTACGAGCGCGGCGTCGCCTACAAGAAGATGTCGCCGGTCAACTGGTGCCCGACCTGCCAGACGACGCTCTCGAACGAGCAGTCGTCGGGCGGCGTCTGCTGGCGCTGCGGAAACCCGGTCGAGAAGAAGGAGATCGAGCAGTGGTTCCTGCGCATCACGGACTACGCGGAGCAGCTGCTCGAAGACATGAAGGAGATAGAGGCGGGCTGGCCCGAGCGCGTGCTGACGATGCAGCGCAACTGGATCGGCAGAAGCTCGGGCGCTTACGTTGACTTCCAGATTAAAGACACGGACTCGAAAGTCCGCGTCTTCACCACGCGCATAGACACCATCTACGGCGCGACGGCCATCGTGCTGGCGGCCGAGCACCCGCTGCTCGCGGAGCTGCCGGCGGACTCGTCGCTGAAGGCGGACGTGGCGCAGTTCGTCGAGCGCGTTAAGACGAGCGCGCGCAACCGCACGAACGCGGGCGAGGAGGAGGAGAAGGAGGGCGTCAACACGGGGCTCATCGCCGTCAACCCGTTCAGCGGTGAGCAGCTCCCCGTGTGGGTGGCGAACTACGTGCTCATGGAGTACGGCACGGGCGCGGTGATGAGTGTCCCGGCGCACGACGAGCGCGACTTCGAGTTTGCGCAGAAATACTCGCTGCCCATCCGGCGCGTCATCGAGCGCGTCTCGCACGAGCAGGAAGCAATCGAGCACGACCCGTCGCGCGAAGACCAGTCAATCGCGATGCCGCACGCCTTCACGGACTACGGCATCCTGGTCAACTCGGGCGAGTGGAGCGGCAAGCTCTCGGAAGAGGCCATCGCTGAAATGGCACAGTTCGCGGGGAAGAATAATTTCGGCGAGGCGGCCGTGACCTACCGCCTGCGCGACTGGGGCGTCTCGCGCCAACGCTTCTGGGGTGCGCCGATTCCCATCATCTACTGCGAGAAGTGCGGCACGGTGCCCGTGCCCGAGAAAGACTTGCCCGTCAGGCTGCCCGACCACGCCGACTTCACCGGCACGGGCGAATCACCCCTGGCGGGCGTCGAGGAGTTCGTCAGCGTCGCGTGCCCGCAGTGCAGCGGGCCGGCGCGGCGCGAGACCGACACGATGGATACGTTCGTGGATTCGTCGTGGTACTTCTTCCGCTACTGCGACCCGGCGAACGACTCGGCGGCGTTCGACAAAGAGAAGGCCGCTTACTGGACGCCGGTTGACCAGTACATCGGCGGCATTGACCACGCCGTGATGCACCTCCTGTACACACGCTTCTGGACCAAGTTCATGCGCGACGTAGGGCTGGT
Organism: Pyrinomonadaceae bacterium; assembly: GCA_036403435.1. GTDB lineage: Bacteria > Acidobacteriota > Blastocatellia > Pyrinomonadales > Pyrinomonadaceae > QHXM01. The sequence goes on along the minus strand of DASWQY010000159.1, from coordinate 952 downwards.
CTCGTTTGGCGAGCCGGTCGAGCGGCTGATGACGCAGGGCATGGTGACTAATCTGGTGGAGGGCACGAACGATTGGAAGCGGATGTCGAAGTCTTTGGGCAACGGCGTTGACCCGGACGACATGATCGCGGCCTACGGCGCGGACGCGGTGCGCCTCTTCATCCTCTTCGCCGCGCCGCCCGAGAACGAGCTGCGCTGGCAGGAGACGGGCATAGAGGGCGCGGTACGCTTCCTGCGCCGCGTCTACGGGATGGTCTGGCGGTGGCGCGAGCGCCTCTCCGGCGAGCGAGCAATTGGGCCAGACGGCGAAGAGTTCTCGGCCGGAGCGCGCGCCCTGCGGCGCAAGACTCACCAGACGATTGCGCGCGTCACCGCGGACTTCGAGGAGCTGCACTTCAACACGAGCGTGGCCGCGCTGATGGAGCTGTCGAACGCGCTCGGGGATTTCGGCGCGGACCCCGCGACGGCCCCGGCGTCGGACGTGTACGCCGTGCGCGAGGCTTTGGAGTCGCTCGTCCTGATGCTCGTGCCGTTCGCGCCGCACGTCTCGGAAGAGATGTGGGAGGCGCTCTCGCACAAGGGCGGCGTGCTGGCGGGCGAGGCCGCGCTCTGGCCGCGGGCGGATCAAGAATTGGCGCGCAAGGAGGAGCTGGAAATTCCCGTCCAGGTCAACGGCAAGCTCCGCTCGCGCATCCACGCCACGCCCGACACGCCCGAGGCCGAGCTGCGCAAGGCCGCGCTCGCCGACGAGAAGGTGCGCGGCTTCATCGAAGGGCGCGACGTAGTTAAAGTCATCGTCGTCCCGCAACGCCTCGTCAACGTCGTCGTGCGGTAACGACGTGGGATGTCACTCAAGTAAAAGTAGTCAGTGGTCGGTGGTCGGTGGTCAGTTAAAAGAAAGACAAAAGGCAGCCAAGCGTATCCAGCTCGACTGCCTTTTTAACTGACCACC
>DASWQY010000158.1:0-94422 GCA_036403435.1 Pyrinomonadaceae bacterium | reverse complement strand
GAGCTGGACTGCGATTACCAAACGCCAGCTTCCGTATTATGTGCTGCTGTTGTTGCTTGAGTCGGCGATGATCGGCGTTTTTGTGTCGCTCGACCTGTTGCTCTTTTATCTCTTCTTCGAAGCGTCTCTGGTCCCGATGTTTTTTCTGATTGGCATCTGGGGCGGCGAGCGGCGGATTTACGCCGCGGTCAAATTCTTCATCTACACGGCGGTCGGAAGTCTGTTGATGCTCGCCGGAATCATCGCGCTCTGGTACGCCTTCGGCACGTTCGACTATGTGCGCATACTCGCGGCGCTTCAGGCAGACCCCGGAAAGCTCACGCCCGAGTGGACGTTCTGGCTCTTCCTCGCCTTCGCCCTGGCCTTCAGCATAAAGGTGCCGCTCTTCCCCTTCCACACGTGGCTGCCCGACGCACACACGGAAGCGCCGACCGCCGGTTCGGTCATACTCGCGGGCGTGCTTTTGAAGATGGGGACGTACGGCCTCATGCGCTTCAACTTCGCGCTCTTCCCCGAGCAGGCGCGCGCCTTCGCGCCGCTCTTCGTCGTGCTCGCAATCATCGGCATCATCTACGGCGCGCTCGTCGCGATGGTGCAGCCGGACGTGAAGCGCCTGGTCGCCTACTCGTCCGTCAGCCACATGGGCTTCGTCGTCCTCGGCCTCTTCTCCTTCACGGAGCAGGGCATGCAGGGCGCGCTCTACCAGATGCTCAACCACGGCGTCTCGACCGGCGCTCTCTTCCTCTTCGTCGGGATGATTTACGAGCGGCGGCACACGCGCATGATTTCCGACTTCGGCGGGCTGGCGCACTCCATGCCGTGGTTCTCCGCGCTCTTCGTCATCGCCTCGCTCTCGTCGGTGGGCCTGCCTCTTTTGAACGGGTTCGTGGGCGAGTTTTTAATTCTCCTCGGGACGTGGATGTCGAACGCGGTCTCGCACTCCTGGGCGGTGACGATGCTGGCGGCGACCGGCGTCATCTGGGCCGCCGTTTACATGCTCTGGATGTTGCAGCGCGTCGTCTTCGGGCGAATCAGGAACCCGGAGAACGCGAGGCTCAAAGACTTGAACGCGCGCGAGGTGGGGCTGCTCATCCCGCTGCTCATCCTGATGCTCGTGATGGGCGCTTACCCGCGCCCGTTCCTCGACCGCTCGCGCGCGGCCGTCGTCGAAGTCCGCAACCGCGTCGTCCAGCCGCAGCGCGGCGGGACCATCGCGGAGGTTAATAAATGAACGTGAGAGGGACGCGGGCAAATGAGGGAACCACGAAGACACACGCGCACGACACGAAGAGGTTAATTCTTCTTTTCGAGTCGTGCGCGTGTGTCTTCGTGGTTCGTCTTGCTTTTGCCGGCAAATGGACAAGCGGCCGTCGGACATTTAACATGCGGTGCCCATGAAGAAACTTTTCTTACTCGCGCTCCTTTGCGCTTCGCTTTTGTTCGCCGCCGCTTCGGCGCGCGCGCAAGGCGCGGCGGCCACTCAGTTAGTCCCGCCCCCTGACTCGTCCGACCTCAAACTGAGGGGCGCGGACGGGAAGACTTACGACGTGGGAAGCCTGCGCGGGCAGGTCGTGCTCGTCTCGTTCGGCGCGACGTGGTGTCTGCCGTGCAAGGAGGAGCTGAAGGCGCTCGAACAGTTGAAGAAGGAATACAAGGACAAGCCCGTCAAGTTCGTCTGGATCAGCATCGAGGGCGAGGACGAGGTCTCGGACGGGAACTTGCGCGACTACGCCAGGGGGCTCAAGCTCTCGTTCCCGGTCCTGCGCGACCCCGACAGGACAATCTTCGCGCGCTACTCGCCGCGCCTGCGCATGCCGACGGTGCTCTTCTTCGACCGCGAGGGGAAGCTCTCGCTTCCTAACCACGTCGGGATGGCGGACGCGCCCCTCTACATGGCGACGATGCGCAAGCGGCTGGACAAGCTTCTGACCGAGGAGGCCGCGACCCGGCCGCGCCGCGCCGGCAGCTAAGATTTTTTTTCGCGGGGAAAAACTTTGTGACGATTGCATCTTTACTGGCCCAACAAATCGCCAGCCCGGACGTGAACTTCCGGCTCGTCCTGCCGGAACTGATCGTCTGCGGCGCGGCCGTCCTCGCCATGCTGATAGACGCCTTCGCGCGTCCCCGTCAGCGTTGGGCGACGGGCGGGCTCGCGCTCGCCGGACTCGGGGCGGCCGCGCTCGCCTCCGTCTGGCTCTGGATGAATCCCGGCGCGGCCGCCGCCTCCGGCAGCTTCAACGGCATGATCGTGCTCGACGAGCTGCGCCTCAGCTTCACGCTTATCTTCCTCCTCGTCTCGGCGCTGACGGTCTTGATCTCTATGGTCTGGATGGAGAACGAGCGGCTGCCCGCTGGCGAGTTCCATTCGCTGCTCCTGTTCGCGACTTTGGGGATGATGCTGATGGCGTCGGGCAACGATCTGGTCATCATCTTCCTGGGCCTCGAAATCCTCTCCATCGCGACCTACGTGCTGGCGGGCTTCCGCCGCACGGACCTGCGCTCGAACGAGTCTTCGCTGAAGTACTTCATCCTCGGCTCGTTCTCCTCGGCGTTCCTGCTCTACGGCATCGCGCTCATCTACGGCGGCACGGGCACGACCAACGTCACGCAGCTCGCGATGACGTTGGATGGCGCGCGCTACCCTGCGCTGGTCTATGCGGGCGCGGCGATGATGCTCGTCGGCTTCGGCTTCAAGGTCGCGACCGCACCATTCCACATCTGGACGCCGGACGTTTACGAGGGTGCGCCCACGCCCGTCACGGCCTTCATGGCGGCCGGGCCGAAGGCGGCCGGCTTCGCCTCCTTCTTGCGCGTCTTCATCTTCGGCTTCCCGTTCGTCGCGGCCGCCGCAGGCACCACTTCGGCCCAGACCAACGCGGCCTGGGTCAACGCGCTCACCCTGATGGCGATCCTCACGATGTGTGTCGGCAACGTCGTCGCCATTGTCCAGAACAACGTCAAGCGCATGCTCGCCTACTCCTCCATCGCGCACGCGGGATACGCGCTCGTCGGCTTCGTCGCCGCGGGCGCGAGCCCCGCCGGAGCGGAGAGGGACTCGGCGGTCGCGTCCGTGGCCTTCTACATGCTGACCTACGCGGTGATGAACCTGGGCGCGTTCGCCGTCGTCACCCTGATTGCGCGCAGCAACGACCGGCGCACCGAGGTCGAGGACTACAGCGGGATAGGCTTCCGCGCGCCCGCGCTGGCCTTCACGCTCTCGATCTTCCTGCTGAGCCTGCTTGGGCTCCCGCTCACCGCCGGCTTCATCGGCAAGGTGATGGTCTTTAACGCCGCCATCAAGGCGCAGTATTACACGCTGGTCGTCGTCGCCGTGCTCAATACGGCCGTCTCGGCCTACTACTACCTGCGGCTCATCATCGTCATGTTCTTCCGCGAGCGCACCGTCGAGTGGAGCGCGCCGCGCGTGCCGGCGAGCGCGGCGCTCGCCATCGTCATCACCATCGCGGGCGTCTTCTACCTGGGCCTCTTCCCCAACAAGGTGCTCGACGCCTTCCAGCGCAAGCCCGCGGCCGCGGCGCAACAGGCGGCGCGCTAAGAAGAGGGGGACAAGTCAGGGAAGCACACGAAATTTCACGCTGGAGGCGCAAAGGCGCGAAGAAAAGAGGTCCGTTTTCTTTGCGACTTTGCGCCTCCAGCGTGAGACGTTTTCTTTAGGCTACACTCGATTGTGAAGCGAGATAATTTCTGCTCCGATGCCCTCTATCGCACAGTCAGCCGAAGAGATTAAAGAGCGCCTCGGCGAGGCGTGGCTGCCGGTCATCTACCGCCAGCGCATCCTGCCGATGCGGACGCGCTCCCATCATTTGAATCTCAACGCGAGGCGGGCGGCCGACGTGGAGATACAGCACACGCTGCTCGGCGTCGAGCTGAAGGTCGGCCGCCGCCGGATGTCCTGCCCGGACCTGGCAACGGGGCGCTACCTGGCCGTCTTCGCGCGCGCCAACTGCCCGGACGTGGCCGTGCCCTACGACATCAGTCGAATCTCGGGGCTCGCCGACGAACTCGAATCGGCGTGGCATCGCATGTTATTATTGGTCGAGCACGCGGCCGCGGGCCGCAGCGCCGCGACGCGCTCCCGGCTGCGCAACCTTCTCATCGGAGAGGTGAGGCGCGAGATCAGTGAGGCGGGTGCCGGGACGGCGCGACCGCAATTTAACCAGAACACCAGGCAGCGGCCCGCCCGAGACAAGTAGGCGTGCGGGCCGACTCTTTTATAGAACATGGCGGAAGAGATATTGATTAACGAAAACATCCCGATAGACAAGCCGGAGCCGCTCCCGTTCCCGTTCAACCAGCGCACGTTCTGCCGCTACGAGCCCATCGAGAAGCGGATAGAGGAAGCGCGCGTCCTCGTCGTTGACGACCTCCTGCGCGACGAAGGCGACATCTCCGAGGTGGCCGTCCGCGAGTGGGGCAAGGCCGTCAAGACCCACCTCAACCGGGAGCGCGAGATTGCCGGGATGGCGCTCGACAACATCCAGAACAACGTCGCGCGCCTGGTGCGCCGGCCGCAAATCTGCATCACGCACTACTCCGAATTGGCCGAAGCCGAGGGCGAGACGCGGCCCGACGCCATCGTCCTGAGCGGGACGCTCAGGGACTTCGACTACTACAACCCGCGACACCTCGAAAAATTCGGCGAGTTCATACGCTCGACGCGGACGCCCGTGCTCGGCATCTGCGGCGGGCACCAACTGGTCGGGATGAGCTTCGGCGCGCGCATCGTCACCCTGGACCACATGGAGCAGCACGAGCGGCGCGAGGGGCGGCCCTTCGAGTATCAGTACCGCTTCATCCGCATCACGGATTTGGACGACCCCATTTTCAAGGGAATTGATAATGAAGAGACGGGCGTCTGGCAGGACTACACGACCGAGGCGAGCATCCTGCGCGTCTGGCAGAACCACGGCCTGCAACTCGACCGCGTGCCCGAGGGCTTCAGGCTGCTGGCGACCGCGTATCTGTGCCGCAACCAGATGATGGTCAAGCGCACGGACGGGCAGTTGATTTACACCGTCCAGTTCCATCTCGAAAAATCCTTCGAGGACTGGGACAAGCGCCGCGCCACGCGCTGGGAACATCATAACGAGTCGCGCGATGGCCGCATCCTCTTCGAGAACTTCCTGCTCGAATCATTGAAAGTGAGCCGGCGGTAACCGTCCGACGCTTTCACCCTCGGTGCTCGGGGGCTTCGTGCTCAAGCACGAAGCCCCCGAGCCGTCTCGCGTCCTCCCGCACACATTTTCTGTCAGAAACCTCGAACGGGCGGTGTCCTATTCTTGAGAGACCTTTCATCAGGAGGCCGCGAGATGGACACCCGGAACAGAATCTCAAGCGCAGTTTTGGCCCTGTTCGTTCTCCTCACCTTCGGCGGACGCGGCCGGACTCATAACGCCCAAACGATCAAGTCTCAAGTCTCAAGCCCGCGCGTCGAAGCATTACAAAAACAGTTACAGAAGGGAGACTCCGCGGCCGTCGCCCGATTTTGGGAAGAGGTACGAAAAGCCGGGACTCCGCTCGTGGAATCAATTCCCGGCGACCGCCGTAACGTGCTCGTCACCTTCCTCTGGCGCGGGGCGGAAGCGACGCGCAACGTCGTCGTCTTTTCGCAGACGGGCGGACTGAACCCCGCCGACAACCAGATGGCACGCCTGCCCGGCAGCGACGTGTGGCATCGGAGTTACGTCTTCCGCAAAGACGTTCGCTTCCTCTACAAGCTCTCGCCGAATGACGACCTGACGCCGCTCGACGCGCCCGGCCTCGACTGGCAGAAGCGATTCGCCCACGTTCAAACGGACCCGCTCAACCCGAGGCTCTACCCGCCGGGCGCTGGCGCAACCGATTGGACCACGCAGTCGGTCGCGGAATTGCCCGGAGCGCCGCCCCAGCCCTGGGCGAGACGCAAGACGGGAGTGCCCGCGGGGAAAGTGGAAGAGCACAAAATCAAGAGCGGGATTCTGAATAACGAGAGGAATGTTTGGGTGTACCTGCCCGCCGGCTATCGGGAGCAGGATAAAGCTCACCCTTTGCTCATACTCTTCGACGGGCAGTCATACCTGGACCAAGTCCCGACGCCCCTGATACTCGACAACCTCATCGCCGCCGGCAAAATCCCGCCGACCATCGCCGTCTTAGTGGACAACCCTGGCCCGGCCGAGCGCGAGCGTGAGTTGCCTTGTCACAGGCCGTTCGCCGACTTCCTTTCTCAAGAGCTGCTCCCCTGGGTGAGAGAAAGGTATCGTGTGACGGCCGACCCCGGACGGACGGTGCTCGCCGGCTCCAGCTACGGTGGGCTCGCCGCCACCTGCGCGGCGATGTGGTATCCGGGCAGCTTCGGCAACTTCCTGTCTCAATCCGCCTCCTACTGGTGGAAGCCCGAGGGTGAAGCCGAATACGAATGGGTCAGGCGGCAATTTTCCGCAGGGCCGAAGCTGCCCCTGCGGGCATTCCTGACCGTCGGCCTGCTTGAGACCATCCCCAAGCCCGGCAACACCAATCAGGTCGAAGTCAATCGGCGTCTGCGCGACGCGCTCAAGGCGAAGGGTTACGAAGTTAAGTACGCCGAATTCGACGGCGCGCACGAGTACATCAACTGGCAGGGCACGCTGGCCGACGGTTTGATCGCACTCTTAGGCGGGGGGAGACGTTGAAGGGGCGGGGAGTCACGCTTCTGCCCTTCGCCTTGTTTACTCCGGCGCGGCGGCGTGCGAAGTTTTTACTTTCGGCGGGCGAAGGTTCTACTTGGAGATCGTTCCCTGGACGGCGGGCATCGGGCCGCTCACGTCAACGTCGCGCGGGACGTTCTCCATCGTCCGGGCAATGAGCATGTCCACGACCGCCTTGAGGTCGTTGGTCTCGCGGTAAACCTGCAACTGCTCGTCGGCGGAGGTGCCGCGCTCAAGAATCGTGTGGATGTGCTCGACCTCCTTGCGCGAGTCCAGGTCGTCGAGCACGTCGTCAACAAATTCCAAAAGCTCAAGAATCAGGTCGCGCACGGGCACTTCCTTCTGCTTCCCGAAGTCGATCATCTTGCCGTCGAGCCCCCAGCGGATCGCGCGCCACTTGTTCTCCTGGACGAGCATCCGGCGGTAGAGGCGGAAGCCCAGGTTCTTGTCAATCAATTTATTGAGCTTGGCGACGATGGCCTGGAAGAGCGCGGCGATGGCGATGGTGTCGTCAACGCGCGTCGGGATGTCGCAGATGCGGAACTCAAGAGTCGGGAAGAACGGGTGCGGGCGCACGTCCCACCAGATTTTCTTGCCGTTATCAATGCAGCCCGTCTTAATCAGCAGGTCCACGTAACGCTGGAAAGAGCTGTAGGAGTCGAAGTGGTCCGGGATGTCCGTGCGCGGGAACTGCTTGAAGACCTCCGAGCGGTAGGACTTGAGCCCCGTGTTCAGACCCATCCAGAAGGGCGACGAGGTCGAGAGCGCCAGGACGTGCGGCAGGAAGTAGCGCGCGGCGTTCATGATGTGGACGGCGCGTTCACGGTCTGCCATGCCGACGTGGACGTGGAGGCCGAAGATGAGCAAGGAGCGCGCGACCGATTGCAGCTCCTGGACGAGCACCTCATAACGCTCGTCGTCAAAAATCTTCTGGTCCTGCCAGCGCGAGATGGGGTGCGTGGAGGCGGCGACGATCTCTAGCCCCTTCTTGCGCGCGAGCATCGAGATGATGCCGCGCAGGCGCGAGATGTCGGCGCGCGCCTCCTGTATGTTGCGGCAGATGCCGGTGCCGACCTCGATCATGGACTGAATCATCTCGGGCTTGATCTGCTCGCCGAGGAGCATCTTGCCCTCGTCCAGGAACTCCGTGACGTGCGAGCGCAACTCGCGCGTCTGCGGGTCAACGATCTGAAACTCTTCCTCTATGCCGAGCGTGAATTGATCGAACATGACTACCTGTCTCCTCCAGACTCTCAGGGCAGTGATCAGTGATGAGTAAAAGAAAGATGGTTTTTACTGATCGCTTATCACTTATCACTCATCATTGTATCCGAGGGCGGCCCCGATGATGCGCCAGTCGGGCACCTCGCGCCGCATCTTCTCGTGCAGGAGGTGGAGCCAGGCGTTCACGGGCGAGGCCCAGGGGTTATAGAGGTCGAAGTGCGCCTCCCACCTGACTCCTGCGCTCCCCTCGCTGTAAAGGATGTGCAGTGAGCCGAGGCGCTTCCCGCGCTCTATGAAGCCGAGCGTCGTGTTCTTGTGCGTGGCGAACCACGTCGAGAAGTTCCTGCGCCCTCGAAGCGCCGACTTCAAAATGGGCCAGGCCACGAAGTGCATCCCGACCCCGCCCTCGGCGTACAGATTCTCCACGCGGCGCACGGCGTCCCACAATTTCAACTCCGTCAGCCGCCGGGCCAAAATCAGCAGCGCCTGCTGCTTGTCCAGGGGCAGAGAGTCGAAGACCTCCGCGTCGCGCTCTCCCCCGTACAACCCCACTAGGCGGCGGTCGAGCGCGGCGCGCGTCCTCTCGGGAAGCCCGCCCCAACGCAGGGCGGCAGGCCCTTCCTCGCTGGCGGCGGCCGCGCTCATAGCTGCGGCAGCTCGCGCTCCATCAGCTGACGGTCCTCGTCCGACAACTGCCGGAAGCTCACGCCCACGCCGCGTCCGGGGTTGCTGTACATGACTTCGCCGCTGACCACTATCTGCCGGTCGCCGAGCGGGATGCGCAGCGTCAGCTGTGCGCCTTCGGGGAGGCTCGCCTGCGTGTTCATGTAGAGGCCGCCGAGGCTGATGTCTTTGGTGCTGGCGACGCCGGTCGCGTCCTCGCCGTTGAAAAACACGTCCACGATCAGGCGCGAGCGGTCGTGTAGCCGCCGCTCCTCCTGCGCCGACCTCGCTTCGCTGTCAAACTCTTCAACCACGGCGTGACTCCCGCCTCCCGTCAAAGCTGTTCGAGCGCGGACATTGTAGCAAAGCAGAATTCAGAATCCACGAGCCAGAATCCAGAATGAAAGAAAAACCAGAAGCGGTTCTCCGCCTTATCCATTCTGGCTCCTGGATTCTGAATTCTGGATTCCTTCCCCTACCCCCTGCGCTCGATGATGAACGTCGGGACCATGCCGCCGCCGGAGGAGACGTTGGCGAGTTCGGTGGACGAGAGCCGCGTGAAGGCCGAGCCGACCTTGCCGTAGAAGAGCAGCGGGTCAAGGTCAACGAGCTGTTCGGCGAACTCGACCGTGCCGTCGTCCTTGAGCGCCGGGAAGACTTCGCGCGCAGTGGGCACGCGCTCCTGCACGAGGTAGTCCCCGTTGGCGAGCGCGCTGCGGAGCGCCTCCTCCCAGCCGATCTGGTCCGTGTTCCAGCCGATGTAAATCCCGTGCCCGCCGTAGTCGTCGTTCGGCTTGAGCACGAGCCGTTCGCTCGTCTTCTGGACGAAGTCGAGCAGGTCAATCTCCTCGCCCTTGTACTTGCTCTTCCCCGCCCTGACGCGGCGCGTCCAGGGGACGTGAGCATTGATGGCCTCGCGCTCTCCCGCCGTGAAGAGCCGACTGTGACGCTCGTCTGTCAGGACGGCGAAGAGCGCCTTCTTGTGCACGAGCTTGGAGCGAAAACTGTTGACGAGGCAGACCGCGCCCGCGCGGTAAGCGTCCAGGAGCGCGGGCGCTTCTTCGATGACGGGGATGTACTCGTTGACCAGGAGCCGCTTATAGACGATGTCGATCTCGAAGGAACCCGCGCGCAGCCGGTTGTCCTTGAACTCCAGTTCCTCCGGCGAGCAGATGATTGACGGATAACCTTCAGTCTCGAAGAAGTCCTTGAACAGCTCGAACTCCTTCTGCGTCGGCCGGTCCTTGAGGTCAACGATGGCGATGCGCGGAGCACTGTCGGGTTTCCTGCCGAGGTATTCGGCGTGCGCGCGCAGGAGCACATCGAGCATCAACCGCCGGCCGTAGAGCGGGCGCACGTTGTAGGTCTCCGCGAAGCGGCGCATGACGGGAAGCGCGGAGAAGATGTTGTAGGCCGCGTCGGCGTAGGCTATTCCCGCGGGGCTCTCGCCGTTCAACTCGACGAAGCTGTAAGCCTTGTCCGTCAGGAAGGAGTCCAGGCGCGCGGTCGGCGAGACTTCGCGGTAGCCTGGGTCAATCGCGACGAGTTCCTTCTCCTTCTCCGTCAGGCCCAATTCTTCGATCAGCGCGTCGTCCTCGACCGCCGCGTCTTTGACTTTCTGGATGGCGCTCCAGATGGTCTCGCAGACGCGCGTGACGCGCGCCCAATCCGTCTCGGTGACGAAGTGCGGGCGCAGGTAAGGCGAGAGCCTGCGCCCGCCGAAGATGAGCCGCGCCCTCTCCAGCCCCTCGTCCAGCATCCTGCGCGAGGCTTCGGCCAAATCCTCTTTCGTCAGCAGCTCATGGTAATGAGAGACGGCATCGTGCAGCATAAACTCAGGCGCAATCTTCCCCACGGGACACCAAAATCAACGAGCTTTCGGGTCCGCCTAGAGTATCACAGATTACCGCGCCGCGACCAAGAACGAAGCTCGGCAGGAGCCGTTGACACCCCGCCCCGCGCTCGCATATCTTCCCTGTGCTTTAGGATGCTTGCTGTATTTTAAAGGTAAAATCACATGGCACAATTTCTCCAATACTGGGAACCGGCTCAAGTAGACTACGACATGTCTGTAGAAGAATTATTACTTCATTCTGGAAGCGAACAGCTTTACCGCGTCCAAGCTGGTGATACAGTTTGGATAGTAACCGTTAGACCACCGGGTAATTTATTTGTCGTAGGTAGACTACAGATTGGTGAGCGTATTAGTTATGAAGAAGCCAAAAGACGTTTTAGTAGCAATGTGTGGAAAGCCAAATATCATATAGTTGCTGAATCTGGAACAGAGGAAGAATTGAGAGAAGTAAGTCTTATGGATATTGCTGAGAGCCTGCGCTTTCAAAGCTCAACGAAGAGAGATCGCTTAACGCTTTCAAATGGTCGGGTGAAAGCCCAACAATTGCAGGCCATGCGTAGGCTTACTGCTTCTTCAGTTGCGCTGTTACAAGCAAAATGGTATGCCACAGAATCATTAGCAACCTCGGAAATTGAGCAACAGATTAAAAGTGGTGCCGGATTTGGGAACCCGGATACTAACCGAAAAGTCGAAAGAGCAGCTATTACATTTGTGAGCGACTGGTATCAGAGAAACGGTTGGATCATTAAATCAGTCGAGTCTAAGAAACGTGGATACGATCTTATTTGTTCTAAAGGCGCGGATGAAGAGCACGTCGAGGTCAAAGGTATTCAGGGCACAGAACTATCTTTTATAATTACATCTAATGAGGTGAGACAAGCGCATACCAATCCCGCCTTTGTTCTGTGTGCTGTTAATTCTGCTCTGTCAGATAATCCGCGAATGTCACGATACAAGGGCGAAGAGTTTATTGATAAATTTAAGCTAGATGAATTGGCATACCGCGCGAGCTTACGAACGTAGATTTTTGACAATCAGAACGACGCCCAACAACCTCGTCATCCTATAACTCATTCACCCACCTTTCATCCCGCAGCCCGAAATCCGCACGCCCGCAATCAATCTAATCTTTCCGCTGAACTGTGACTTCGACTTTCTTGCGGTCGCGGACGACGCCGAGCGTGACCTGGGGCGCGTCGCCGGCGAGCGAGGAGATGGGCCGTGTGGCCCTGTTGAGCGGCTTGCCGTTGACTGTCTCGATCACGTCGAAGACGCGCAGGCCGGCGCGCGCGGCCTTGCTCTCGGGCTCCATGAAGACGATCAGCATGCCGCCGCGCGCGCCGAGGTGCGCCGCGGCCTTGTCCGAGAGCGCGACGACCTCTATGCCGAGCGTGAAGGCGGGCCGAGCGTCCGCGCGCCCGCTATCCACAGCGTAGGCTTCGGCCAGTTTCATGGACCTGGCCGGATTCATGGCCTCGCCTAGCTTGATGGAGACTTCCAAAGGTTTCAGGTCGAAGGTGCGCGGCCCAGGCCACGCGGGCTGCGGCGCTAAGGCCGGCGCGGGAGGCGCTGCCAACGGCGCATGCGGCGGCGCGGGCGCGGGTTCCGGCCCGCGCAGGAAGGTGAAGTTGACGTTCGCGCCGCTGCCCGCTTCGTTCAGGAAGAAGGAGAAGTCCTCGGCGGTTTTGACCTCGAAGTCGTTGACGCGCAGGATTACGTCGCCGGGGCGCAGGTCGGCCAGCGCGGCGGGCGTGCCCGGCGCGACCGTCGTCAGCACGATTCCCTTGCGAGCGGCCTTGAGCCACGCCGCGTCAACTTCAGCCCACCCGATGGAGTGAAACTTTTCGAGCGGGATGGCCGCGACCGCCTCGCCGCGCACGCCGAGCCACGGGCGCGGCACGCTCGCGCGTCGCGCCAGCAGGCGCTGGGCCGCGCGGCGCACGGCCGCCGTCGGAATCAATTGCGCCTTTCCGCCCTCGCTCGCTTCCACAATCCCGACCGTCTCGCCCGCCTCGTTGAGCGCGACGCCGCCGACAATCGCCGGCGAAAGGTGCTGCGCGCTGACCGTCAGGTGCACAACCTTGCCCGTGGAGGTCCGCGCGATTCCCGTGATGCGCCCTTCGATTTCGCCGACGCGCAGCGAGATCGTCCCCGCGGTCGTCACGCCCGCGAGCACAGGCGCGAAGAGTCGGACGGTCTGCCCGATTGCCAACTGCTCCTCCGTGGCGTCGCGCGACGGGGGGCTGACTTTCAGTCCGCGAATTCTCAGAAGCGAGAGGCCGCTCCCGCCGTCCAGGCCGACGTAGTTCGCGGTGAGCTTGCGCCCGTTGCTCTGCACGACGACCAGTTCCGCGCTCTGCGGCGCGGGCGGCGTCGCCTGTGCCGCAGGCCGAGCGCCGGGCGGCGTGCCGGCGGGCGGCGTCACGAAGGACCAGGACATGTTGAAGGGCTGGAAGACGGCGAGGGCTTCGGCCTGCGGGAGACGCGCAACGACGTTCTCACCGTCGCCGAGGGCGAAGCCGGCGGTGATGCTCGTCACGGCGTCCGAGGCCGTCAGCAGCTCGTCGTCCACGGTGGCGACCGTCTCGCCGTTGCCGCGCAAGAGCGCGAGCGCCTTCAGGCCGTCGAGCCTGTGTATGATGGTCAGGACCTGCGGAGCTTGGCCGCGCGCCGCTTCGACCTTGACCCTGTCGGCCGCGGGCGCTTCCTGTTGCGGGGGCGGCGTCTGGGCCACTTGCGCGCGCGCGCAGGCCGCGACGGCGGCGACCATCAGGAGCGCGAGGCTTAAATTTTTGATACTTCTGTAAAGCAAGATGACCTGGACTCCTCTTCGCTGATTCTACCAGATGTCCTCAGGCACGCCCCCGCGCGAGAGACTCCGGCCCGCCAAATCCTGCGAGCCGAAGACGACCGGCTCAAGCGTCACAGTGCGCCGCGCCCCCCTCATATCGTCGAGCGAGACGCGCACGGGTTGAGCAGCCGAGCGCACGGGAAGCTCCACGACCGCGTTCGCCGTCGCGTTGAAAGGCCGACGCCACGCGGGCAGGATTTCCCTCGCGGCCAGGGCGGCAGAGTCGTTCGACACAATCGTCGGGGCCTTCGCCACCGCCTGCGCCGTCACGCCGCGGCGCGGGTTGTGCCTGACGCCCGCGCGCTGATGCTTCACCTCAACGACGACGGATGGATTCTCATTCTTCACGTTCCCGACGGGGCCGGCGTCCGCGACTTCACCGCCCGGCTGTTCCGTTTCCTGAATGGTGTTTCCATGCTCGGGCCGTTCGGCGGCCGCGCCGCGCGCGAGTTCTCGCGCATTTGGCACAGCCTTCATCTGGCGGTAGATGACGAAGCCTGCGACGAGCAGCGCGAAGGCGGCGGCGATTCCTATGGCCGGCGCGCTTGCCAGAAAAGAGAGCCAGGGGGAACGCTGGCTCGCGCTCGTTCTGGCCGCGGCGAGGCGCGCGCGCAGGCGGAAGTCGAAGTCCGGCGGCGCGTGAACTGGCCCAAGACTCCCGACCAGTCGCCTCAGCGCCTGCCGCTCGTCATGAAACGACCCGCACTCCGGGCAGACGCGCAGGTGCGCGCCCGCGCCCTCGCTCAAGCGCCCGCCCGCCTCCAACTCTTCGATCTCGACCCGACACGTTTGACAGTTCATGGCTGCTTTAAACCCCCGACTCACAAGTAAGCTCTCAGCTTGTCTCTGAGGAACCCGCGCGCGCGGCTGATGCGCGACTTGACGGTCCCCTCGCTCGTCTCCAGGATGCGCGCGATCTCGTCGTAAGACTTGCCCTCCACGTCGCGCAGCACCAAAGGCGCGCGGTACTTTTCGGGCAGCGTCGAGATGGCGCGCGCGACGGCCGCCCGCCGCTCCGTGTCAACCAGCACGGCGTCCTGCAAAGGCCCGCCGTCCGGCGGGTTGAACTCGCGCGCTTCCCTTCCTTCCGTCTCCTGAAAAAATCCCGTCAGCGAAACCAGCCGGCGGCGCTTGCGCTTCCTCAACTCGCTGATCGCAAGGTTGGTCGCGATGCGGTAGATGTAGGTCGAGAAGGCATAAGTAGTCTGGTAACGCTCGGCCGCTTGGTAAACGCGGACGAAAGTTTCCTGGGCCATGTCCACCGCGCCGTCGTAGTCGTTCGTCATGCGGTAGATGTAGCTCGTGATCTGGTTGCGGTAGCGGCCGACCAGTTGAGCGAACGCCGTCTCGTCGCCCGCGCGCGTGGCTTCTAAAAGGGCGTGATCTGTGAGCGATTCTTCGGCCACGACCGCCTGCGGCACAGCCGTGCCGAAACGCAGCTCATCCACTGAAGTCAGCGTGCTCATTAGGGTAGGAAAGCTCTCGGCGTTCACTGTTTCGGTAAATCTCTCGGCGGCGCGCGTGGAAGGGGCAAAACCTCCCGCGCCGGGTCGGCCTCTCCGGTCTGAAATTATACACCCGTCGAGGCCCCGACCGCCCGCACCAGACCTACACGCGCGGGCGCGGGCGGAGTTCCCGAAAGTGGCGGGAGCCACGAAGGAATACCGGATTGCAGAAGTAAGGAAAGGTTGAGATGAACTAGCAACTCTCTGACTTTGACATCGCCTCGACTGCCGGCCGTCTCACGCATACACGCCACCCCCGGCTACCCCTTCGGCGTGACCGCCGGCCTGACCTTCCGCTTCAAAGGGAAATAAGAGAACGGCAAAAGAACGAACCACGCGCATCACACGAAACGACACGAAAGGGATTTAATCTCCTTTCGTGTCGTTTCGTGTGATGCGCGTGGTTTCTTGTTTCCCCCGTCGTGAGCTTACGGCGTGGCCGACGAGGCTTGCGCTTCGGGGTTCTTGAAGAGCGTGTCGTCCATCTTGATGCCGTAGGTGACGCTCAGCACGCGCAGCTCCTGCTTCTGCTTGCCGTCCTCGAAGAAGACCGCGCGTTTGGGGACGAGCGTGCCCTGGATGTACTGGTAGTCGTAAAACTTCCGCACGTACTTCACGGTCTTGCCGCTGCCGTCGCTCGCGGGCGCTTCGTATTCGAGCCAGAGGACGCGGAAGAATCGCTGGCTGATGTAGTAGCGCGTCTTGCGGTTCTGCTTGTCGGCGAGGTCTATGACGTAGAGGTCCACGTTCTGCTGCTTGTCCTTGCCGACGAGCGTGATGGTCGCGCCGTTCTCCTTGTAGCGCAAGAGCGCGTCGAGCCCGTGCCACATCTGGGCCAGAAAATTGTCCGCCGTCTCCTGCCGTGGCGTGAAGGACGCGCCGTTCAGGTAGCCCCAGGTCTTGCCCTCGCCGTAAACGAGCGAGTATTCGAGGTTGGGCGTCTTCTGGTCGAGCCGCACCTTGTCTTCGTCCAGGCTCTTGCCGCGGATGAAGCGGCGCTCGTAGGTGCCGTCCTCGGTGCGCCCGTCCTCGGCGATGCTCGTCAGGCGGCCGCGCTCCCAGCCGTTGCGCCGGACCTGTTCGAGGCCGCCGCGCGTGCCGTAGATGCCGATGCTGGTCTCGACGATCTGCTCGGCGGTGTATTCCTTCTGGGCCACGGCCGGTTGCGCCGCGAGGGCGAAGACTGCAAGGGCCAGGCTGAGGGCAAGGTTCGTGGTGCGTCGCAACACTGAAAATCAGTTCTCCTTCGGAGTTAATCGGGAATCCTTTGAACGGCTGCTAATCGGGGAAACTCGGGCCATCCGGTTGAGCCGATTCTAACACAGGCCGATGAAAAGTACGCCGGGCGGCGGGAGTCTGCCGGGCGAATGCTTGGGATGCGCCAAGCGGCCGACGCAGATGCCCGCCGCCGCGGATTGACAACGGCCCGCGCCGGCTTGTAGAGTTCACGGTTTTCCAGATGAGCGAGGAAGCGAACAGTGGCGGACGGTCATAAATTCATCCCCTTTTTCCGCCCGACTCGGCCGGCGCTCGTAATTTGAAAGGACGCATCTGTCTTATGAAAAAAGTTGGAATCCTGGTCGGCCGCGAGGTGACTTTCCCCGACGCGCTGATCCGCAGCATCAACGAGCGGGGCCAGGGTGAGGTGGTCGCCGAATACATCAAGCTCGACGGCGTGCGCTTCGACCTGGAGCGCGAGTACGACATCATCGTTGACCGCATCTCGCACGAAGTCCCCTTCTACCGCGCCACGCTCAAGCGGGCCGCGCTCGAAGGCACCTACGTCATCAACAACCCCTTCTGGTGGTCGGCCGACGACAAGTTCTTCAACTACTCGCTGGCCCGCAAGCTCGGCGTCGCCGTGCCGAAGACCGTGCTCCTCCCGCAGAAGGACTACATCACGGGCATTACGCCGGAGAGCCTGCGCAATTTGAATTTCCCGCTCGACTGGGAGGGCATCGTGGAATACACGGGGCTGCCCGCCATCCTGAAGCCGTTCGACGGCGGCGGCTGGAAGAACGTCTCACGCGTCAACACGCTCGAAGAGCTGTGGGCCGAGTACGACCAGACCGGCACACTCTGCATGACGCTCCAGGAGTTCATACACTTCGACCAGTTCGTGCGCTGCTATTGCATAGGGCAGGAGGAAGTGATGATTATGCCCTACGACCCGACGAAGCCTTACCTGTCGGGCGAGCAGTACATCAACGACCCGAACTACCTGACGGCGGAGTTGGCCGAGCGCATCGTGAACGACGTGCGCACGCTCTGCCGCGCGCTCGGCTACGACATCAATACGGTCGAGTTCGCGATCAAGGATGGCGTGCCTTACGCGATTGACTTCATGAACCCCGCGCCGGACGCGGAACTGATTTCGGTCGGCGAGTTCTATCACAACTGGGTGACGCGCGCCGTCACGGACCTCATCTTCAGGCGGCTGGAAGAGTCGCGCACGGAGCCGCGTTACCGTTGGGACGCGCTCCTGAATCCAGCGCAGTCGAATCAGCCGCCGCGCGCGGCGGCGGCCGCGGCCGGGGCGTCTTCCGACAGCATCCTCCCGGAGCCCGTCCGCGAGATCGTCTCCGGCGTCGGCGACGTGGTCAGCGACGCGGCCGCGGCCGTCTCCGAGATCGTCGCGGAGGTCGTCTCGCCCAAGCCGAAAGCCGCCCGCAGCGCAAAGAAAGAGAACGGCGCTGCCACTCCCCGCAAGACCACAGTCAGGAAAGCCGCAACGCCGCGCGCGAAGAAGACGGACGAGCAGAGTTAAGGCAAGATTAAAAATTAGAGATGCAAAAGTGAGGCGGAAGCCGGTTTTATTAAAATGGCTTCCGCCTCACTTTTGCATCTCTAATTTTGCATTTTTCATTCTTCCGGTTTTCTTCTCGCCGCCAGGTAATGCGAGGCGAGGGCGACGAGGAGCCAAGCGATGAGTGAGGAGGAGGCCAGCGACCAGCCGATGCCTTCGATTGACTCGTCGAAGGAGGGGCCGAGGAGCGCGAGGAGCAGGCTGGCGAGCGTCATGCGAGCGGCGAGGCGGCGCGCGCGTTGCAAGTGCTGTAACCAGCCTATGCGCCGCAGCTCGGTCGCCAGATAATCGTCGTCGTGATTGAGCCGGCTGTAGTAGTCTGCCTCGCGGCGCGCGCGGCGCGCTAAGGATTCGTCGGGCGCGATGCGCGCCGCGGCGTCGTAGTGGTGTATGACGTGCGCGAGCTTGCCGTTACGCAAGGCGACTTCCGCGAGCCCTATCTCGGCGCGGAAGGCGCGCGGGTTCGCGTCGAGCGCGACGGTGAAGGCGCGCGTCGCCTGCGACAACTCGCCGTACTCGTAGAAACTCTCGCCGACGCGCGAGAGCAGGGCCGAGTCGCCGTCGGCGCGGCGCAGGGCCAGGCGCAGGCAGGCGCGCGCCCTCTGTAAAAGTCGCGCGTCGCGCGTCGCCCCGGCCTGCGAGCGCAGGAAGCGCGCGAACTCGTAGACGAGCCAGCCGTCTTGCGGGATGACCAGGAACGCGCGGCGGAAGGCTTCCTCTGATTCTCTTAGCCGGCCTGCCGCGCGCAACTCGTTGGCGGCGAGGCGCAGCAAGCGCCCGCGCTCAACGTCAATCACCGAAGGCTGCTGCCCTTCAACGCGGCGGCGACGAATCTCCTTCTTAGACCCGCGCCCGCCGGTCGCACCCTCCAGCACGTCCGGCGGCGCGATGCGCAGCAGTTCCGCGTTCATCCTCAAGGTCTGCGCGTCCGTCAGGTAGTCGCGAAGCTCCGATGAGCGCGCGTCCACCTTGTCGTAGCCGAGCAGCGGGAAGAGCGTGCGCACCATCTGCCTGTAGGAATTCCCGCCCGAAGCGAAGACGAAAGTGCTGCCACGGCCTGCGACCTCGCTGCGGTAACGGTAGCGCACGCGCCCGTTGCGGCGGAGCGTCCTGACGGCGGAAGTCTCGACTCGCTCGATCTCTTCGACGCCGAGGCGCAGCTTGCTTCCCCCGGCTAATCTCATCAAGAGCGGGACCAGACCGCGGCGCGCGAGCGTGTGGCCGTCGAAGCTGATGCGATCCGTGAAGGCGAGGAACGGCGTCAAGAGCCAGGCGAGCGCGACGGCCGTGAGC
Organism: Pyrinomonadaceae bacterium; assembly: GCA_036403435.1. Taxonomy (GTDB): domain Bacteria; phylum Acidobacteriota; class Blastocatellia; order Pyrinomonadales; family Pyrinomonadaceae; genus QHXM01. Next base: position 75,539 of record DASWQY010000158.1, on the reverse strand, counting down.
GCGGCCACGTCGTACTGGGCGCGCAGGAGCAACGCGGCTAGAAAAGTCAGGAGGCAGGAGACGGCGAGGTAGGCTCCGGGCGAGACGCGGACGCTGGCGAGGCGGGCGCGGCGCGCGGGCCGGCCCGCGATACGCTCTTGCGCGGCGTCGGCCACGGCCCCAGGAATCGCCGTCGGTGTCGTTTCGCTCACTCGCTAGTCCTCGACAAAGTGTCGCACGCCACGGGCACTTCCAGAGAGAAAGTTCCGCCGCGCGTCGCGCCTGGCTCAGTGTAGCGTATGTCGGCGAATTGTACGAGCAGTTCACTCAAACAATCTCCGGCGACGCCCGCGGCCGGGAAGCGCGCGAAGTCGAGGAAGATTCGCGCGCGCTGGTCCTGTGAGGCGCGCGCGAGGGCCGCGGCGTCTCGCCCCCGCGGCTTTTCAAACTGTGCCATTTCGCCCGAGACGCCGTCCACGCCGTCAACCAGCGAGACGAAGAAGCGGTAGGTGGCGCGCTCCGTCTCCGCGACGCAGAGCCAGCGCGTGGGGTCCGCCAGGGTCGGCATCGCCGCCACGCGGCCGACCGATTCGCCGCGCGGCGTGAGGGCCGCCGACAGGACGGAGTCGGCCTCGGAGAGCGCACGCCGGTGGGCGATTGCCAGCCCGCCCCAGTAGACCGCGACGAAGGCTAACGCGGCGAGCGCGACCCGGCTCCCCCAGGGCGCGGCGACTCGCGTCAGACGAACGACAATCAAACCGACGACGCCCGCGACCCAGAGCGCGCGGAAGAGGTTCGGGTGAAGCAGTCCCCAATTTTCGAGTCGCGCGAAGAGGACGAGTCCCGTCACGACGAGCGCGAGTGTGGCCCAGAAAATCACCTGCCAGCGCCTGGCGGAAGTCAGCACGAAGGCCGCGCCGCCGACCACCAGCCAGAGCCAGGGGTCAATGATGAAGACCAGGTCGCCGTAATACCACTGGCCGTCCCACGGCAGAAACGGGCGGACGCCGTAGTTGTTCGTCCAGTCCATCAAGGGGTGGCTCGCGCTCACGACCAGAGAGACGACGAGCAGGCCCAGGAAGCGCACGCGTCGCGGGCGATGGCGAATCCGGGCGATGAGCAGATCGATGGCGTAGAAGAGGGCGGGGATGAAGAGCGCGAGGACGAGCGTGCCGACGAGGGAATGAGTGATGCCGCGGTGGTGATGAAGGTAGAACCACTTGCCGCCGAGCGTCGCCAGGATGTCCAGGTCCGGCGCGTTGGCCGCCAGCACGCAGAGCAGGGTCGCCCCCGGCGAGAGACGCTCAAGCCCGGCTTTAGCAGCGGCGAGTCCGACCAGCGAGTGCGTCAGATTATCCATGAAAAGCAGAATTCAGAATTCAGAATCCAAGAGCCAGAATAAAAGAAAGAGGGTTTCAGCCTTTCATGCTGGACTCTGGCTCCTGGATGCTGCTTTTACATGGCGAGATTTCCCGGCAGGGCCGGCGTCAGTTGGGCGTGGCGGGCCGGGTCCAGTTTCTCCAGTTCCTGCGCGGCCTGGCGCGCGGCGGCCGATTGGGGCGCGGGCTTGCCGTCCTTGCCTTTGGCCTGGCGTGCCGCCTCGGCGAGCTTGAAGAGAATCTCGACGGCCTCCTGCTTCTTGCCGAGCTTCGAGTAGGCGAGTGCCAGGCGAAGGTTGGCCGTGTCCGGCGTGATGATCGTGTTGTTCTGTTTCGCGAGGTCGCCGTAGAGCGCCGCGGCCTCTTCGTACTTGCCGTCGCCTTCCCTGGCCTGCGCCAGCGCGAACTTTGCGAGCACGGAGACTTCGGCGTCGCCACTCTTCGTTAAGGCTTCGAGTTCGCTCGCGCCCCTGGCGCGGTCGAGAATCAACTGCTGAGTGGCAGCGAAATAGCGCGCGTACTCGCCGGTCGAGCCGCCGTAATTCTGTGCCACTTTCTGAAACTCCTCGACGGCCTTCTGCGCGCGCTCCTTGTCCGTGCGGAATGACGGCAGGGTCGAGCCGGGGACGGGCTCGGCGACGACCAGCGTCTCGCTGATCTTGATGGCGTGGCCCAGGGCTTGGCTGGCCTGCGCGGCCTTGCTCGCGCGCCAGGCCGACACGCCCCAGACGACGAGGCCGATGACGGCGAGCGCGCCGAGCGCGTAAAGAATCTTCCGGCCCTGACCCTCCATCTGGTGGGAGGCGCGGTCAACCAGGCCCATCGTCGTGTCACGGAACTTGTCGTGCTTCAGCTCGCGGGCGCGCTTCTTCTTATACTTTGCCACTGCTTTTTCCTCTCGCAAGAACGCACTGTGAGACGCGTTCATTTTCTGGCGGTTAAACCGAATGGAACACTCTAGCGGTCGCCGCGAGGGCTTGTCAAGCAAGCCATTTGAGAGCAGGTTTGACGGTTGACTGACTGCGTGCTACGCTCGCGCGACGCGGGCCGGCCGGCCCGCCACAGGGGCCGACCACCCACGCGAACCCAGACGCCAGTCGCCTTCATCTAATGAAGGAAGATGACTCGGGCGGCCGTGCCGCAAGTAGTCATATCCGATTGCAAACGGCAATATTTCCCCTCGTCAGGGCAGGAAGATTGTGGAACAAAGGGCGGACAAGCGGTGTCTAAGGTTGCGACTGTCCGGGAAGCGACAGTGTTCTTCAGGGACGCTTCCCGCCGCTGGAGGACACGCGTGAGCTACGGAGAGCCTATCGCCCTCCGCGGGCAGGAGCTGGAGCAGGTTGCCGCGGCGACCCCGACGGACGTGCGCGCCCTGGGCGGCGAGACGCAGTTCATTGAACGGCTCCGGGCGGGCGAGGCGGTCGCCTTCGACCGTCTGGTGCAGGAGCGCACCGGCGAAGTCTACGCCCTGCTCTACCGGCTGACGGAGGACGCCGAAGAGGCGCGCGACCTGACGCAGGAGACTTTCCTGCGCGTCTTCCAGAGCATTGACCGCTTCCGCGGCGACGCGGACTTGAAAACCTGGATTTACCGCATCGCGCTCAACCAGGCGCGCAACCGCTGGCGCTGGTGGAAGCGGAGGCGGCGCGACGCGACCGTCTCGCTCGACGCGACGGCCGGACTCGAAGCGCAGCCCCTGGACGCGCTCCTGCGCGCCGCGGGCGCGAGCCCCGAGCAGGAGACCCTGCGGCGCGAGCGCGAGACGGTCCTGCGGCGCGCGCTCCGCGCCCTGAGCCGCTCCTACCGAGAGGTCGTCGTCCTGCGCGACGTGGAGGGGCTCAGCTACGAGGAGGTCGCGACGACGCTCGAAATCAGCGTCGGCACTGTGAAATCGAGACTCTCGCGCGGCCGGCAAGAGCTGCGCCGCAAACTCGGTAGCTCTTTGTAAATTAGTGGTCAGTGGTCAGTGGTCAGTTTAAGAACGAAAGCGTTTTGCTTTTAACTGACCACTGACCACCGACCACTGACCACTGCTAAAGCGGATGGCTGACCCGCCCCGGCTTCACAACAACTCGGTGCCAAAAGGGTCGAAGTGACGAAGACGGTCTTCGGGCGTGGTCTGCGGAGCCATCGCGGTCTGTGGCGTGAGCGTTGATTGAAAACGAGGCCAGCAACACCCGTTTTGAAACACGTCTCGCGCGCCCCAGGCCACGACAGCGCAGCCCGCTCCCGGCGGTCGCGACAGTTGCTTCCTTATTCCAAAGGGAGCAGCCGGGGTCGGCCAGCCATCCAGGTCAGAGGTCAGAGGCTAGAGGTCAGTAAGAGACGACTGCTGATTTCCTGACCTCTGACCTCTGACCTCTAGCTTCTGAACTTTTATGTCTTGCCAAGAGACACAACAATCGCTCTCGCTTTACGTTGACGACGAGCTGGCGCAGCCCATGCGCGAGGCGTGCGACGAGCACCTGCGTGAGTGCCCGCTGTGCCGCGCGGAGTTGGCCCAGGTGCGTGCCGTCAGCCGCGCTCTCGGCGCGCTCGCGCGCCCGGTGCCCCCGTCGGACCTGGCCTCGTCCATCAGCGACGCGCTTGAGATAGAGGCGGCCGCGCGCGCACGCCAGCCCGTCCTCCCCCTTTCAGTCAAATTGGTCCGCTGGCTGCGGCCGCGCCTCATGCCTTACACGGTCGGGTCGTTCGCCTCCGTGCTGCTCTTCACCATGATGTTCAGCGCGCTCAGGCCCCACATGAAGGCGCTGGCTGAGGCTTCGCTCGCCGCCCGCGAGGCAGACCTGGCCTCGTACAAGATCATCTACATTGGCACAGAAGGGCCGGACATCTCTGAGCCGATCACGCCCGAGCTGTTCGCCGCGCAGCGCGCGCCGGTCGGCGTCGAGTCCCCGAGCCTCAACCCGCGCGGCGCGCTCGCGGCGCTGACGCGCGAGAAGACGCACGGCCACGACGAGGGCGAGGACGACATGATCGTCGTCGCCGATGTCTTCAGCAACGGCCGCGCCTCGCTCGCCGACGTAGTCCACCCGCCGCGCGACCGCCGCATGCTCGACGAACTCAAGGACGCCCTGCGCAAAAACGCGGCCTTCGTCCCGGCCTACTACGACCAACGCCCCGAGACCATGCGCGTCGTCTTCGTCGTCCAAAAGGTGGACGTGCCGGAACAGAACTTCTGAAAAAAGTGGTCAGTGGTCGGTGGTCAGTGGTCAGTTAAAAGAAAGCAAAAGGCAGCCGGTTGCGATTCACTCGGCTGCCTCTTTCTTTTGTTCTTAACTGACCACTGACCACCGACCACTGACCACTTCCTCCTGCTTGACGCTCCCCTCGCGGGCGTGCTAGTTTGCCGTTTCATTCACGTCAGTACCGATTTCGCGAGTTCCACTCTCGGCCGAGAGGTGTGTAGGAGACACGGTTTGTCCGCTGAAGCGCCCGCCCTCAAACAGACGCCCCTGAACGCCGCGCACCGGCGGATGGGCGGAAGGATGGTTGATTTCGGCGGGTGGGACATGCCCGTCCAGTACCCGGCCGGCACGGTCGAGGAGCACCTGCGCACGCGCCGTCACGTCGGCCTCTTCGATGTCTCGCACATGGGCGAGATTCTGGTGCGCGGCCCCGAGGCCATCCCCTTCGTCAACCGGCTCGTCTCCAACGACGCCTCGAAACTCGTTGACGGCCAGGCGCAATACTCCGCGCTCACCACGCCCGAAGGAACCGTCATTGACGACCTGCTCGTCTACCGCTTCGCCGCGGACCACCTGCTGCTCGTCGTCAACGCCTCGACCACCGAGAAAGACTGGGACTGGATCAAGTCGCACCACGTTCACGAGCGTGTCGAGCTGAAGAACGTCAGCCGCGACTACTGCCAACTCGCGCTGCAAGGCCCGGACGCGCTGCGCATCATGCAGACGCTGACCGACACCCCGCTCGAAGAGATCAAGTATTACCACTTCCGCGAGGGCCAGGTTGACAACGTCCCGGCCATCATCTCGCGCACGGGCTACACGGGCGAGGACGGCTTCGAGGTTTACGCGGCCGCCGACAAGGCCGAGCAGTTGTGGGCCAAAATTTTAGAGGCGGGCCGGCACGGCGAAGCCGACGGCGTGCTGCCGTGCGGGCTCGCGGCGCGAAACACCTTGAGGCTTGAAGCCTCGATGGCGCTCTACGGCCACGAGCTGTCGGAGGAGACGACGCTCCTCGAAGCGAACCTCGGCTGGATTTGCAAACTGAACAAGGGCGACTTCACGGGGCGCGAGGCGCTCGTGAAGCAGAAGGAGGAGGGGTTGCGCCGCCGCCTCGTCGGCTTCGAGATGACCGAGCGCGGGATCGCGCGCGACGACCAGGACGTTTTGATTGACGGCGAGCGCAAAGGCCGCGTCACCTCCGGCAGCCCCGCGCCCTACCTGAAGAAGAACATCGGCCTGGCCTACGTCCCCGCCGAGTTCGCGGATGAGGGCCGCCAGATTCAGATAGACGTGCGTGGCCGCGCCGTCGCCGCCCAGATAGTCAAGACGCCTTTTTACAAAAGGGAGAAGCAGCAGTAGTCAGTGGTCGGTGGCCGGTGGTCAGTTAAGAAACTGATTTCACTGACCACTGACCACCGGCCACTGACCACTGAGGAGATAACATGGCGAATGTCCCAGAGGATTTACACTACAGCAAGGATCACGAGTGGGTCAGGGTCGAGGGCGACATGGGCGTGATCGGCATCACGGACCACGCGCAGAACTCGCTCGGCGACGTGGTCTACGTCGAACTGCCGAAGGCCGGCGAGTCGTTCTCGGCCCACGAGCCATTCGGCTCGGTCGAGTCGGTCAAGGCGGTGTCGGAGATTTTCTCGCCCGTCGGCGGCGAGGTCGTGGAGGTCAACGAGGCGTTGCAGGACGAGCCGGAGCGCGTCAACACAGACCCCTACGGCGAGGGCTGGATGATTCGCGTCCGCATGACGAGCCCCGGCGAGGTGGACAGCCTGCTGTCGGCCGCCGAGTACGAAGACTTTACGAAAGCCGAGGCAGAATAGAAGTTGCGCTATATCCCGAACTCGCCGGAAGAGCGCGCCGAGATGCTCCGGGGACTCGGCCTGGACTCGGCTGAGAATTTGTTCGACTCGATCCCGGCCGACCTGCTCTTGCGCCGCCCCTTGCAGACGCCCGCCGCCATCTCCGAGATGGAACTCCTGGCGGGCTTTGAAGAGATGGCCGCGCGCAATGTGGCAGCGCGCCGCCCGAGCTTCCTCGGCGCGGGCGCTTACTCGCACTACTCGCCCACGGTCGTTGACCATCTCATCCAGCGGTCGGAATTCTTCACGGCCTACACGCCCTACCAGCCGGAGATTTCGCAGGGCACGCTCCAGGCCATCTTCGAGTTCCAGACGCTCGTCTGCCAACTGACCGGCATGGACGTGGCAAACGCCTCCATGTACGACGGCTCGACCGGGCTCGCCGAAGCAGTGTTGATGGCCGAGCGCGTCACGCGCCGCAAGAAGGTCGTCACGTCGTCCGCGGTCCACCCGGAATATCTGGAAGTCGTGGACACTTACGTTCAGCACTACGGGATTGACTTTCACCGCGTCGAGACGGACGAGCAGACGGGGCTGATTTCCGCCGAAGGCTTGAACTCGCTCGACGACCAGACGGCCGCGCTCGTCGTCCAGTCGCCGAACTTCTTCGGCTGCGTCGAAGACCTCAACAAGTTGGCCGAGCGCGCCCATGCCGTCGGCGCACTTCTGATCGTCGCCGTGACGGAAGCGATTTCGTTCGGCTTCCTGCGCTCGCCCGGCGCGTGCGGCGCGGACATCGTCGTCGCCGAAGGCCAGTCGTTCGGCATCCCGCTCTCGTTCGGCGGGCCGCTCGTCGGCCTGTTCGCCACCCGCGACCGTTTCGCACGCCAGATGCCCGGCCGCCTCGTCGGCGAGGCTTACGACAGAGAGGGCCGCCGAGGCTTCGTCCTGACGCTCGCCACGCGCGAGCAGCACATCCGCCGCGAGAAGGCCACCTCGAACATCTGCACCAACGAGGGCCTGATCGCGCTCGCCGCCACTATCTACATGGAGACGATGGGCAAGAGCGGCCTACAGGAGGTCGCCGCGCAGTGCGCGCAGAAGGCCGCCTACGCCGCGCGCCGCGTTTCGGAATTAGAAGGCTTCTCGCTCCCCTTCGCCGCGCCGCGCTTCAACGAGTTCGTCGCCCGCGCGCCGGTCGCGGCGAAAGACTTGCTCGCGCGCCTCGCCTCCGAGAAGAACATCACGGGCGGGCTCGCGCTCTCTCGCTATTACAAGGACAGGCCCAACGACTTCCTGGTCTGCGTGACAGAGACCAACCCGCGCGCCGAAATTGACGCGCTCGTCGAAGGCTTGAGGGACTTGACCGCACGGCAATCGAACCGATGACTCAATCAACCAACATCACCAAAGCCGCGCCGCACATCACGCAGAACGAGGCCCTCATCTTCGAACGCTCGCAGACCGGGCGTCAGGGTTACCGTCTGCCGCCGCTCGACGTGGACGAAACGCCGCTCGACGAAATCGTCCCGGCCGCGCTCCGCCGCGACGACGACCTCGAAGGCGTGCCCGAAGTGTCTGAGGTGGACGTGGTGCGCCACTTCACGCGCATCTCGACCTGGAACTACTCGATTGACCTCGGCATGTACCCGCTCGGGTCGTGCACGATGAAGTACAACTCGCGCCTGAACGAGAAGGCGGCGCGCATCCCCGGCTTCAGTAACCTTCACCCGCTCGCGCCGGAGGAGGACGCGCAGGGCGCGCTCCGGCTGATTTACGAGTTGGAGCAGGCTCTGTCGGAGATCACGGGCCTCGCGGGCGTCTCCTTGCAGCCGGCCGCGGGCGCGCACGGCGAGATGACGGGCATCATGATTATCCGCGCCTTCATCGACGCGCGCGACGGCGAGGGCGCGTCCGCCAACCGCCGCGTGATGCTCATCCCCGACTCGGCGCACGGGACGAACCCCGCGTCGGCTCACCTCTCGGGCTTCACCGTCAAGACCATTCGCTCGACCGCCGACGGCTTCACGGACCTGGGACACCTGCGCGAGTTGTGCGCGTCGGGCGATGTGGCGGGCTTGATGCTGACGAACCCGAACACGCTCGGCCTCTTCGAGAAGAACATCAAGGAGATTTGCCGGATCGTCCACGACGCGGGCGGCCTCGTTTACATGGACGGCGCGAACATGAACGCGCTCGTCGGCGTCGCGCGCCCCGGCGACATGGGCGTGGACGTGATTCACCTGAACCTGCACAAGACCTTCTCGACCCCGCACGGCGGCGGCGGCCCAGGCTGTGGCCCCTGCTGCTGCACTAAAGAACTCGAACCGTTCCTGCCGGTCCCGCGCGTCGCCCGCGACGGTGACAACTACAGTTTAGACTTCGACCGCCCGCAGTCCATCGGCCGCGTCAAAGCCTTCTTCGGGAATTTCGGGATGATGGTGCGCGCGCTCGCCTACATACAGACGCACGGGCCGGACGGCCTGCGCGAGGCGACCGAGGCCGCGGTCCTGAACGCGCGCTACGTCGCCGCCGGTTTAGTCTCCGACTACGACAAGCCCTTCGACGCGCAGCCCATGCACGAGGTCGTCTTCACGGACAAGCGGCAGTCGCGCAAAGGGGTCCACACGCTCGACATCGCCAAGCGCCTGATTGATTACGGCTTCCACCCGATGACCATCTACTTCCCGCTCATCGTGCAGGGCGCGATGTTGATTGAGCCGACCGAATCGGTCGGCCGCCAGGAGCTGGACCAATTCGTCTCGGCCATGCGGGCAATCGCGCGCGAGGCCGTCGAAGACCCTGACACGGTCCTCAACGCCCCGCACTCGACGCGCATCGGCCGCCTCGACGAAGCGGCGGCCGCGCGCAAACCCGTCCTGCGCTGGAAGCCCAAACAGGCGGCGACCGCCGCCTGAAGAATCGGGCGCTCGCCCCGACCCCGCGAAGCGTGGTCGCGGAACTTTGCTCACAGCCCGCGCAGAAGGTTAGTCCCCCGCGCCGCGGTCGGACGAGTTGTCATGCGCGGGCGTTTCATTCGCCCGGCTTGTTCAGTTGATACGATTGGTCGCGAACCACCGCCGTCTCCGGCTCGAAGCGGACGAGCACGTAGTCCGTGTCGCCCAGGACTTCCAAGAAACGCGGGTCCCACGTCTCGCGGCTTCCCATGTAGCGGCTGAATATCCGCGCCGCCTTCTCCTCGTCGTGCGGTCGTAGAGAGGCGCGACCGCGAAAGCCGACGTGCCGGACGAGCCCGGTTGACGCGTCGAAGTCCACGACCCCGACGGCGCAGCGCGGGTCACGCTCGATTCGCTTCGGGAAAGAATCGGTCCGGTAGTTCCCGATAATCCAGAGCGCGCCGTCCTCCCACAGGAACCAGACCGGCGACTCGCGCGCGCCCCCTTCGGAAGACGTGGCGAGGTGAGCGAATAAGGGCCGCGAGAGAACCTCGCCCATCAGGGCGCGTGCGGTCCCCTCGTCCTGGTCGAAGTGGCTTCCTGTCTGCGCTATTATTTTCATCGTCATCAACACCCGCCAGAGTATAATTTTTCTGACCTTCACCTTTGAAGCGGCGAATGCCGCCACAGTCGGGCGGGAGGCAATATAATTTGAAAGCCCGCCCGGTGCTTTGGGCCACCGCGGCTGTGGCGAGTTTGACGCGGCTGCACAAACGCCACAGTCGCCGCCGCCTCTTCGCCGCCCTCCCCTCAATCAAACGCCCGTAAAAACCACGGCCCGCCTACGCCTGCGGCCTGGCACACACGTTGCCGTGTGCCCCGGCGGGGAGGAAGCAGGCCCCATTCACTGCGACTCGAAAATCGAAACGTTCGAGATAAATCATTCAAGCGGGACCCTTCGAAGGAGTGACTGAAAAAATGAGAAGCAAATTCTTAATCGCCTTAGCCCTCTCGCTCGTGCTCGGCGCGGGCGGCGTCCTCGCCAGCGGCGGCAGCGCGAGTACGACTCAGAACAATAACATGGCGGCGAACACCAACACCGGCGGCGGGAGCATGACCGGCAAGAAGCACAAAAAGCACAAGAAGCGCCGCCGCCACCACAAACGCCGCCGTCACGGCGCGAACAAGAACGCGAACGCCGGCATGACGACCGGCAACAGCAACCAGTAGGAGCGAATTTCACCAGAGGGAGAACCGTGCTGGCCCCGCAAGAAGCCCATGCGAGGTCGCGCGTTCGCGGGCAGGGGGGCGTAGTGCGAAAGCCCCGCTCGCGTGTGAGGGGCGTCGCTTTGAGGAGAGCGGCGTCCCTTCACTATTTCTGGCCCAGGCGGCCCGAGTCGTGTCATGAGATACCGTGAGCGAATCGCGAATTGGTCGAGAGAGGTCTGGCTGCGCCGCCCCCACCTTCTCGTCGCGCTCTGCCTGTGCGCCCTCCTGCTCCTGGTCATCTTCGCGCCGGACCTGCGCAAGTCGCCGGTGATCGAGACGGCCACGACGCGGGCGAGCGCCAGGGCGAGCGCCACGCCCGGCCCCGCCGTGCAGTTCACGCCGCGGCTGCCGCAGCGCGACGCGGACGTGGAGGCCGCCGGCGACCACATCGCGGCGGCCACGGCCTACTTGAAGGGCCGGCAGGGCGCGGCGGCGCTGCGCGCGATGGCCCAGGCGCGCGCAGCGGCCGCGCGCGCCATCGAGCGCCGCCGCCAGCAGGGCAAGAGCGTTGACGTGCTGGAGGACACGCTGAAAGGCATTGACTCCGCCCAGCACGCCGTCGAGCGCGGCGCGCTCACGGACGCCAGGGCGCACCTCATCGCGCTCAACAAAAGTTTGGACGACAGCTTGGAGCGGTAAATATTAAGGGCGGGTTTCAAAACTCAAGCTACAGATAGACTCAACCCTTTGCGGCTTTGGTTTTACTTTGCGGCTCCAGCGAGGAAAAGCTTTTCACGCTGGAGGGTTGAGCTTTAGTTTTCAAACGGCCTCTCAAGGGCGAACAGAGGAAAGCCATTCTTCCCTTCACTATTTTTCGATCTCGATGCGGAAGCGTTCGGCCATGCGGTAGAGGGTGCGGCGGTCTATGCCTAGAATCTCGGCCGCGCGCGTGCGGTTCCCGTTGGCCGCTTTGAGGACGTGGAGCAGGTATCGCCGCTCGACCTCGTCGAGCGACGGCAGGTCTTCGAAGAGTGCTTCGAGCGGGGCGCGCGACGCCGCGCGCACCTGGTCGGCGTTGAGCTTCGGCGGCAAATCCTCCGGCACCACTTCGGACCCGCGCGCGTGCAGCGCGGCGTACTCGACGAACGACTCAAGCTCGCGCACGTTGCCGGGCCAATTGTAGGCGACCAGCAGCTTCAGCGCCTCGGCCGAGAACTTGAGCCGCGCGCGCCCCGCCTTCGCGGCCGCCGCGCGCAGGAACAGCTCCGCCAGGAGCGGCACGTCCGTCCGCCGCTCGCGCAAAGGCGGCACACGGATGGTCACGACGCTCAGGCGGTAGAAAAGGTCTTCGCGGAACGAGCCGGCCCGGACCTCTTTTTCGAGGTCGCGGTTGGTCGCGGCCACGACGCGCGTGTCCACGCGCACGGGCTGCGAGGCACCCACGCGCTTGACCTCGCCCTCTTGCAGGGCGCGCAGCAGCTTGACCTGCATCGCCGGGCTCGTCTCGCCGATCTCGTCCAGGAAGAGCGTGCCGCTGTCGGCCTCCTCCCACAGCCCGCGCCGGTCGCGGTCGGCCCCGGTGAACGCGCCGCGCACGTGGCCGAAGAGTTCCGCCTCTAACAGCGTCTCGGTCAGCGCGCCGCAGTTGACGGCGATGAAGGCGCGCGAGGCGCGCGGGCTGTGCTTGTGTATGGCGCGCGCCACCAGCTCCTTGCCTGTGCCACTTTCGCCCGTCACGAGCACCGTCGCGCGCGAAGGGGCGGCGCGCGCCACCTCCTTGTAAAGCTCTATCATCGCCGGCGCGCGGCCCGTCAGCCCCGCCTCTTCGTAGCGCGCCGTGAGGTCTTCCTCGGCCAGCCCTCTCGCGTCGCCGCCGCCTCCGGTTGACGCCTCTCTTTGCAGGGCGCGGCGCGCGGCCGCGACGACCTCCTCGACCTTGAAAGGCTTCGAGATGAAATCCCACGCGCCTTCGCGCGAGGCTTCAACCGCGGCGTCGAGCGTGCCGAAGCCGGTCACGAGGATGACCGGGCAACGGTCGCGCAACTGGCGCAGGAGGTCCAGGCCCGTCCGGTCGGATTCCAGGTTGATGTCGCTGACGATTAAGTCAGGCCCGAGAGTCGCCGCCAACTCCAGCGCCTCGGCGGGCGTTTGCGCCGTCTCCGCGCTCCACCCCTGCGCAGCGAAAATCTCGCTCAGCAGGTCGCACGATGCGCGGTCGTCGTCAACTACGAGAATTCTTTTCATCTCCCCTCGGCCTGGGCCAATTGTTTCTCGCCGCCGGCGGCGGGCGCTTCCTCGACTTCGCCCGACGATTCTTCCGCCTCGTCCAGGTCGGGCGCGGCCGGGAACCGCAGGACGAAGCGCGCGCCGCCGCCCGGCTCACTCTCGACCTCCACGCGGCCGCCGTGATCGCCGACCACCTGGCTGACGACGACGAGGCCGAGGCCCGTGCCCCGTCCGCGCTCCTTAGTCGTGTAGAGCGGGTCGAAGATTCGCGCCTGGACCTCGGGCGTCATCCCGCAGCCCGTGTCCGCGAACTCGACGGCCGCTGATGGCGGGCGGCCCTCTTCTTCCGCGCCGAAAGTCCGCACGCGCAGCTCGCCGCCCTCCGGCATTGCGTCGAGCGCGTTGTTGAAAAGGTTGATGAAGGCTTGCTGCAAGCGGTCGGCGTCGCCTCCGATGCGCGGGAGTTGTGGGTCCAAAGACGTAACCAGATGGACCGCGCGCGCGTCGAGCGCGGGGGCTGTCGCGTCGAACAATTTGCGCAGGAGCGAGTTGAGGTCGAGCGCGGCGAGGGCGGGCGCGACGGGCCTGGTGCGGTCCAGCATCCCCCGCACGATGCGCTCGATGCGCTCAATCTGCGCGGTGATGGTTTGAATCCGCGCCTCCGCGGCCTCTGGGTCACGGCGCAGGTTCATGCGCAGCAGTTGGACGTGGCCGCTAATCAGATTGAGTGGCGTCCCGACCTCATGCGCGAACTGCGCGGCCGTTTGGCCCGCGGCGGCGAGCCGCTCCTGAACGGTCAACCGCCTGGCCGTCTGCCACAGCTCCAGGCTGGTCTCTTCCAGTTGCGCGTTGCGCTCGGCCAGTTCCGCGGTCGCCTCATGGACGCGCTCCTGAAGCAGTCGCTGCTGCGCCTCGCGCTCTTCGGTCGCCTCGCCGAGGCGCACGATCAAGTCGTTGTACTCGCGTGACAACAGGCCCAGCTCATCCTCGGCCAGGATGGGCGCTTGCGTTTTGAGATCGCCGGCCTTAGCGCGCGCCATCGCGCCGAGCAGATGTTCGACGGGACGGTAAACCAGGTGGCGGAAGAGCAGGTAGATGCCGAGCGTGATAAGGGCGACCGCCGCGAGCGCCGTCCAGAGGGCGTCGCGCCCGTAGCGGAAGGCAATCGTCGGAGCGTCGTCGAGCTTCTCGATTACCTCGACGGCCCCGCTCAACCGCCCGCCCTCTGTGACGGGCGCGAAGACCCTGTAGAGCGAGTCGTTCGCGCCCGCCGGGCGCGCGCTGACGCTGTGTGCGGGGAGCCCGCTGCGCAGCGCCTCGGTCACTTCCTCCGGGATGTCCTCGACCGGCGCGGCGTCGGACGACGCGACGACGGGGACGAAGACGCCGCCGACGCGCTCCCAGACGCGCACGGTCACCGCGTCGGGGCGTCCGCCGTGGACCAGTGTGGCCGCGCGGGCGAGCGCCGCCGGGTCGCGCGGCTCGGGCAGCGCGCTGATGTGCTCGGCGAGGTTGAGCGCCTGTATCTCGGCCAGCGCCTTCTGCTCTTCGCGTATGCGCTCGGCGACGCGCATGCTGACGAGCGCCAGCACGACGCCGAGGACGGCGAGCGTGACGGCGCAGGCCAGCAGTGTCGTCTTGGTATGAAGCTTGAGCGGACGCATGTGTCAGAACTGAACGCAGCGCGACTACCGAGCGAGGGCGACTGAAGCGGCGGCGCGTCCCCAAGTATAAATCCTGACGCCACGGTCTTGCCACACCGCGCGCATGCTAAAGGGGAAGCGACCACTGTCGGCGGTAATCGCTTCCCCCTTCGCGTGGCGGGCGACAGGCGGGCGCGTCTTCCGTTCAAGGACGCGCCCCACGTCCCTTCGCGGGCGACGACGCGCCGCCCGCGCCCGCTATTTCGGCGCGTCGGCGATGCACTGCTTGCGCGTCCGCCGCGCGGCGGCGTCCGCCTCTTTCCTCTCCTTGCCCTTCTTCGTCCTGTCCTCCCTGCGCGCGGTGTGGTAGTTCTCGTCGCACTTCTTGACGGCCGCCTTGTGCTCCGCGCTCCACTTGGTCTTGGTCTTGGCCGGGGCCGCCGAGGCGGCCGCTGAGAGCGCGAGCGCCATCGTCAAAGCCGCAAAGCTGAGTCTCATCTTCATAATCAATCACCTTTCAAGTCTTCTGCTGCCGATTTTGTAGCGAAGGGCCGGGAGCCCTTCCCTCAAGGTCGAGTAGCAAGAAGGGGGCCAGATTGCCGGCGCGAAGATTTTCGGGAAAGTCCGCGTGATTGCGTAGGCGGCGCGTCGCTCGCGGCAGGATTTCTGTGGCGGATTAGCAGCCCCGGACAAATACGCCACGCCCATAGACGGAAGGCGGAGGGAAAGTAAACTGCTCGCCGCACCGGCTGACCGAAGTCTTCGGACAACAAAAGACGTGGCAACTGACTTGAAGACTCATGGCTCGCTCCTCGTGGCGCGTGGAAGATAGGCGAGGGCCGGGCGGGTGTTAATGGCGACACACATCTTGAAGGGACAAACGCCGCGCGGATTGGTGAAATGTCCGGGCCATTACGCCTATACCTCTGACTAAAGAGGAAGGCGCGAGATTATGAACTCCCCCAAAGTGGCGGTGTACCGTCAATTCGTTTTTCAGAGTTTCGTCTTTACCGTTCTCGCCTGCGCGTCGCTTGCGGCCGGCGGCTCAGAAGTGTACGGCGGCGGGCTGAACAACTCTGCGCCGCGCGAGAAGGACGTGAGGAAGGGCGAGAAGATTGTCGAGGAGCTGCGTAGGCTTGAGCAATTGAGCGGGACGGACGTGCAAGGCTACAAGGCGCTGGCCGGCGAGTTGTACCCAGGCTTGTTCGTGAAAGTCTCTGAATTAAGAGAAGGCGACCTGAAGACGGATTTGACGACGGCCGTTTTTCTTTACGACGAGGCGCTGCACGAGTCGCATGACGCGGGCGATGTTGCGGTTGATTGCGCGGCCGAGTTGCGCGGCGTTTACAGTAGGGTCTGCGCGGAAGAGAGAAACGCCACGGCGCTGAAATTCCTACGGGCTAAGGCGCGGCTGCACACCGATTGGGCAGACGCCTTGATTAAGTCACGGCGTGGGGCGAAGGACGCCGCCACGTCCGCCGCCCTGGAAGAGATGCGCGCGGAGCGCCGCAACGATCTGGCCCTGGCCGAGAGGGCGCTCGCGGCGCTCAAGTCCCTGGGACAAGAGGTGCACGTCTATTCGTCGCTCGCGGAATTTCAGGAGCGGCGCGCAGCCCTCGCCAGAGTCTCTTTCGAGCGCCTGGCCGAAGACGCCGCTTCTGCCCTTCGAGATGTTGACAGGCTTCTGCAATCGCTCCCGCGCGGGCCACTGTTTTACCCGCTCTACCACGCGCGGAATTTTTACAGCGACGGGCTCTTCTGGTGGCGGAAGACTTACCGGCGCAAGCAGGCGGTCGTCGAGGCCAACTCGTTCGCGGAGCGTGACGACGCGCAATCGCTCGGCATGGACCCCGACGCGGTGGACTATACGGTCTCGATTAACTGGCGCAACGCGGCGAAGCGGACGCGCCGCGCGGAGCAGTTGCTCGCGACCGCGAAAGCTAAGTGAACAACTAAAAACACTCAACCCTTTGCGGCTTCCGTCTTTCTTTAACTTTGCGTCTTTGCGAGGAAAAGCTTTTCACGCAAAGGCGCAAAGAAAGACGGAAGCCGCAAAGTGGTGAGTGTGTCTGTAGCTTGAATTTTGAAACGAAGTTTAAGTTCTTATTTTTACTCGGCGGAGACTTTGAGGAGCGCGAGGCGTTCGACGACGCGCCCGTTTAGTAAATGTTCTTCGATAATCTCCGGCACGTCCGAGGCGCGCACCTGCGCGTACCAGATGCCGTCCGGGTAGACTATGACGGCGGCCCCGACGGCGCAGAAGCCGACCGAGCTGCAATCCGTCAGGATGATTCTCCCCTTCGGGTTCTTCCCCTTCTTCTCCTTGCCGAACAGCAGCCCGCGCGCGGTCAGCTCCCTCTCGAACGCCGCCTTGACTTCGGCGCTGCCGACGGCCGAGCAGGATGTGCCGTTACAGACAAACACGTGATGACGAATCGGCGCGTGGGCCACGGGGGCCAGCGCGCAGACCTTCTCTTTACCCTCGCTGAATGCAATCGTGCCCATTACTCCACCATGCTAACACGGCGCGGTTTTCCGTGGGAATTGTCCTCATTTTAATCCGCGGGCGGCGCGTGCCAATTCCTTTGCCCGCGTCGCGAGTCTTATTGTAATATGGCGAGTCAGGGGGCGACCGCTCGAATCAGGACCGCGCGAGTGTCGGACGTGGTCGTCGAGCGGTCGCCTGATTGTTGCCCGGAAGAAGTTTTGAAGGCGCGCTGTATGGCGAGTAGTTTAGTAATTCACATCGCGGCAGGCGAAGATAAGCACACCGAAGTTCTTTCGCAAGAACGCATCCGCATAGGCGCGGGCGAGGACTGCGACCTGCGCCTGCGGGCCACGGCCTTCGGCCATGCCGAAGGCGACGACCAGCCCCACCTGCTGGTGGAACTCGGGCGCTCGAACGGCCACTACCGCGTCAAGGACTTCGACCAATCGCTGGACCTCACGCACAACGGCAAGCCGCTCTCGGCGGGCGCGAAGATTAAGGACGGCGACGAGGTGCGCTACGAGCCGGCGGGCCTCGCGCTCTCCTTCTTCCCCCTGCGCGACCTGCCGGCCGTCGTCGTCAACCGCCAGCAGACGCAGGTCGCGCCCTTCATCGAGAACGCGGCCATCGAGTCGCGCGCGACCGCGCGCCGCGACGACGCCAAAATCTTCCTCCGCGAGTTCACGCGCGAATTGGTCCGCGAGATCAGGCCGACCACCAAAATCCTGACGCTGCTTCTCTCGCTCGCCCTCGTCGGCGGCGTGCTGTACCTGGGCTTCGGGCTCTACAACGAATTGAAGACCAGCCGGCGCGTGAGCGACGACCTGCGCGGCCAGGTCTCGCAGTTGAAGGACCAAATCTCGAAGACGAACTCGGAAATCACGAACCTGGACAAGTCGAACCAGAACATCCTCGACAGCCTCTCGCTCGCGCCGACGCTGAGGCAGGATTACGGCGGCGGCGTCTGCATGATTCTCAGCAGCTACGACTTCGTGGAGCAGGGGACGGGACGCCCCCTGCGTTACCCCGAAGTGCAGACCAACGAGGACGGCACCGTCATCCAGGGCGGCGACGAGCAGGCGCAGTTGACGCCCGAAGGCGCGGGGGCCATCGCCGAGTTTCAGGCGGTCGGCTCCGGCTTTAACGTCGGCGACGGCTACGTCCTGACGAATCGCCACGTCGCGCACCCCTGGCTCGCGGACGAGCGCGTGCAGATTCTCAACAGCAGCGTGCGCGGTCAGCCGCGCCTGAAGAAACTGGTCGCCTACTTCCCGGACCGCCCGCAGCCCGTCGCGCTCAAGTTCAAAGTCGCCGCGCAGCGCGAGGACCTGGCCGTCTGCGTCTTCGACACGGAAGACCCGCCCAGGAATTTGCCGGCGCTGCCGCTCGACAAGGACGCCACGACCGCCGCCGTCGGCCGGACGGTCGTGCTGATGGGCTACCCGAACGGGCCGGACCGCCTGCTCGCGCTGCGCGACGACGCCGAGGCGTACATGATCCGCGCGCGCTGCGGCGCGTCGCTCGAATCTCTCCTGGGCTGCCTGTCGGAGAAGAACCGCATACAGCCTTTGACGACGCAGGGGAACATCACGGACCTGGACGTGCACCGCGTCGTCTATGACGCGCGCACCGGCGAGGGCGGCTCGGGCGCTCCGCTCTTCGGGCCGACGGGCCGCGTCATCGGCGTCAACTTCGCAATCTTCACGGAGAACACGGCGTCGAATTTCGCCGTGCCGATTCGCTACGCCTTCAAGCTGCTGGAGCGCGCCGGGTGGGTCGAGCCCGCGCCGCCGGAAACAAGCCCGGAGGCGGGCGAGAACTCTAACCAGGCGGCCGCCGCCACCGCACCGCACGCCGCGGGACAGCCCCCGGCAAACTCTTCGCGCCCCGACCGCTAAAGGCGTTAAAATCCCCGGCCCCGTTCTTTCTTCTCTCCTACGGCCCGCGACCGCGCACGGTTTTTGACAGAACGCTTTCAGTCAGTATAACCTTGCGCCTTTTGCTGCACGCTCCGGTCGAGAGGCCGCCGGCGCGCGTTACTTTTCATCTTCTGGAGCAATCATCAAACTCGTGTCCGCACCGGCAGCGACAATCGTCACGGCTAAAATCAATCCCGAGCTTTTCGTGGACCGCGGCGTGCGCTCCGTGAGCCGCGCGCTCATCGTCTCGGCCCTGGCGCTGATCGTCCTCGTGGGCTTCGGCTTCCGCGCCGTGCAGCTTGGCGCGGAGGGCTTGAGCGAGGACGAGCTGAACAAGCTGAACGCCGTTCAGGACTATCGCGCCAACGGACTGACGGCCGCCAACGGCGAGCACCCGATGCTGATGAAGGCGCTTTTGACGGCGAGCATCGTGGCCGCCGAGCGGTGGAACGCTTCCTCTATTGTCGAGAGCTACCCGTCTTTGCGCGTCTCGACCGAGGCGGCGCTGCGGCTCCCAGGCGTCATCTTCGGGGCGCTGACGGCGCTCTTAATCTTCCTCGTCGTCTCCGAACTCTTCGGCATAGAGGTCGCGCTCATCGCGGCCGCGCTCTGGGCGCTCGACCCCGCGGGGATAGCCTTTAACCGCATCGCCAAAGAGGACAGCTTCTTCCTCTTCTTCTTCCTCCTCGCCAACGTCTTCTGGCTGCGCGGACAGCGCGTCGCCGAGAGCGGCGAAGGCAAGCCCGAGCTTTATTACTGGGCCACGGCCGCGGCCTTCGGCGCGATGATGGCGTCGAAGTACCTGCCGCACTTTCTCGCCATCAGCGTCAGCTACTACTACATCTTTCAGGGCATCCCGGCGACGCGATGGCGCGTCGGCAAGAAGAAGTGGCTTATCTTCTTCGCGGTGATGGGCGTGGCGTTCGTCATCTTCAACCCGACCATTTTGCTGCCGGGGACGTGGCACGAGATGAGTGTCTTCGCGGGCGAGAAGAGAATCGGCCACGACTCTTACGAGTTCATGGGCGCGCTCTACCGCAACCAGATGACGCTCTGGCTCAAGGGCTCGCCCTGGTATTTCTACTACGTCTTCATGGGCGTGAAACTGGCCCTGCCCGTCGTCGCGGGCTTCCTCGTCGGCCTGCCGCTCCTGTTCACGAAGCGGCTCGGCGACGGCCGCTTCTTGATCCTCTTCTGGCTGATGTACTGGTTCATGCCCTTCACCGTGCTCGGCGGAAAATTCACGCGCTACTTCACGATGGCCCTGCCCGCCGTGCTCATCACGTCGGCCATCGGCATACACTTCGTGGCACAATTTCTCGCGCGCCGCGCCACGCGTTTCGCCGAGGGCGCGCAGGCGCAGGCGTTCGTCCGCGCGGCCGTGGCCGCCGTCGTGCTCATTTTCCCGCTAGTCGCCGCGGCGAGCGCCGCGCCGTACTACCGCCTCTACACCAACGCGCTCGGCGGCGGCTGGGACCGCGCCGGGAGCTACTTCCCGCATGACGAGTTTTATGACGCGCGCCTGCGCGAGGCGGCCTACGAGATCGCCGCGCGCGCTCGCCCCAACGCCCGCGTGGCGAGTGAGACGCCGGGGCTCGTCACGCACTACGCGCGGCAAGCGGGCCGCGACGATCTCGTCTCCGTCTCGCTGACAGACAAGGATGAGATGAGGCAGTTGGCGGCGGGCGACGTGGTCATAGTGGCGCGCGGCCGCCGCTACTTCAGCAACGAGCTGTACGTCGCTCGTCTCGAAGAATCGGGCGAGCCTATAGCCGCGCTCTCGCTCGGCCGCGTGCCCGCCGTGAGAATCTTCGTCCTGGACGAAAAGTCTCTGGCGGCCGTCTCGGAAACGTTGAAATAAACGGCCTGACGGCAACTCTTTTTCGGCCGGGCGGCATCGGAGACGGGTATGCCGACCAAGACTGTGACAGTTGGGAAACTATCATAAATTGACAGTAGCCAGCGGGCGTTTAGACGGTACTGTGTGGTAGGCGCGAGGGCCGCCCGCGCGAATACGATTCCGGCGGCCTGGACCTGAAAGAAATGTTAGAATCGAAGGCGTGCGGCATGGCGGTTGCCGACGTTTCGGGTTAACGCGGGTTTGAGTTGAAACGTCCTTGTGAGTGCTGCGTTTTTCGGGCAGGGAGACGCAGCCGATTCACTCCACGTGGAACTTTCGTGAGGGGTCTGGAAACGCGACAAAGATGAGAATCGTTTACTCTTTGAAGAGAGCACAACGAGCGGCCTGCGTTTTTTTCATTCTCCTCCTGGCCTTCTCGCCCGCCGCGCTGACTTCCGCGCTGGCGCAAACGTCGCCCGCGTCGCAGGCGGAAGCTCCCGCCGCGCAGGCTGGGCCAGCGCGCCCCGTCTTTCGCCTGGAGCGCATGCCCGTCGCCGGCGGCTCGGAACTCCTGACCATCTTCGGCGAGCTGGACGGCTTGCCGCGCGAGCGGGGCCAGTCGTCGGAAGTCCCGCTCGTCAGCGTCGTGCGCGACACGCTCGGCGACGAGAACCCCGACAACGACCGCCTGCGCTATGTCTGGATGCTGACCTACACGAAGCCCTCGTTCGGGCAGCGCCTGGCCGCCGCGATTCCCTTCCTCTACACGCGGGTCGGCAACAAGAAGCAGGCGGGCAAGGGCATGCCGCCGCCGATCTTCGACCTCGGCGCGGCCGACCGCGAAGTCTGGGAGAGATTTTTCTGGACCACGCTGCAAGGTCTCCTGCTCGACTCTTACGGCACGCCTTTGAAGGCCGCGACGCGCAACTTCCGCCGCAACCTGAGCGACTACCGCAAGGCGCACCTGATTCGCGCGCTCGCCGTCCTCTCGCTCTATGAGTCGGAGACCGGGGCCGAGCCCGCCTTCACGCCCGCCGAGATGCAGGAGATACAGGCGCGGCTGATTCTCTCCGAGAAGACTTTCGGCGGCATCGTTGACGACCTCTACTTGCAGCGCGTTTACGAGAAGCAGGCCACGACGACGCGCGACTTCCGCGGCCACAACTGGGAGCTGCTGCGCCAGCGTGCGGAGGCCGAGGCGCTCTACTTCGACCCGCTCGAACTGCCCGACGGCAGCGCCACTCACGCCATGCTCTGGGTCGCGCGCCCCGACCTGACCGCCAACGGCGCGCGCCGCTTCGACGCCCGCTTCCTCAACGTCGCGAGTCCCTGGACCGACCGCCGGCTCCAACACTGGAAGGGCTACACGGAGACCTGGTACTTCGACGCGGACAACCGCGTGGTCCAGCCCGGCACGGAAGGCGCGCGCGCCGTCGAGATGATTCCGCTCGCGCTCTACGGCCTCGACTTCCCGAAAATCCCCGTCCTCCTGGTTGACTTCCGCGACGGCGCGAACCCGAAGAAGCGCGAGATGTCGCGCCGCATGCTCGAAGACGTGGCGCGCAACGTGCTCTCGCTGTCGAGCTTCGCCAACGTCCCTTACTTTGTGGGCCGCACCGTCTACGACTTCGTCACCAGCAAGCGCGGCATGGACTTGAATCAGCCCACGCGTTTGCGCACTTACTCGCAGTTGAAACTCCTGCTTTCCTTGAGCGCGTCTCTCGACCCGGAGCTGCGCGACGAGATTAGTAAACGCCTGGAACTCGTCTCGCTCAACCCGCTCGAAAATAATCTGGAGGTCGAAGCCAGGCTCGCGCGCGACCAGTACAGTGCGCTCGTAGCCTACGCGAAGCGGCCGGACGGATTGCCCGCGCGGCTCGACCGCGACCGCCGCCAGGAGATGATGCCCTTGAAGCACGGGCGCGTCGAGCAGACGCTCTTCCGCCTTGCGAACGTGCTGAGCCTCGGCCTCTACACGCACAGGGAGGAGGCCACGCCCGAGATGCAGGCGCGGCTCGACGTTAAGCGCCAACTCGCTTTCCACGAACGATTCCTGCGGCGCGTGGCGAAGTCCAGCCCGCGGGTCGAAGTCGTCTGGAACATCGAAGACGTGCGCCGCTCCTTGCGCTTCGTCGCCGAGCACGGCGACCTCGCGGGGGGCAAGACGGCCGCGGCGGCCGCGCGCATCTTCTCGCAGGCCGAGGACGAGGAGACGCGCGGCCTCTGCCTCAACGGCCTCTACCGCATCAACAACGAGACGGCCAAGAAGGCGCTGCTCGTCATCTACCGCGACCAGAAGCTTGAGGCACGCTGGCGCACGCAGAGCGCCGAGTACCTCCGCCTTGCCATCAAAGAGGAGCAGCGCATCGCCCCCGCCGACGCCAAAGCGATCCTGAGCGTGGTCAATGAGAACCAGTAAAAAAGCAGTGGTCGGTGGTCAGTGGCCGGTGGTCAGTTGGTTGCGGTCGGCGTTTCGCTCACTGACCACTGACCACCGACCACTGACCACTGTTCTTTTCCTCCTGCTCGCGCACGTCTGCGCGCAGGCGCAGGCGAAGCGGCTGGTGGTGCTGAAGGTTGACGGGTTGCAGCCCGACATCGTGGACCGCTTCGTGCGCGAGCGGAACCCTCAGACGGGCAAGAGCCTGCTCCCGTGGGTCGAGCACGTCTTCTACGAGCGCGGCTCGCGGCTCAAAAATTTTTACGTGCGCGGGATGAGCCTCTCGGGGCCGTCCTGGTCCATGATAGACACGGGCCAGCATTTGCAGATCAAGGGCAACGTCGAGTACGACCGCCTCACCTTGCACACGTACGACTACCTGAATTTTCTTCCCTTCTACATCAGCAACATCGGGCAGCGCCGCGTGGACATGCCGGGCACGGAGACCTTAGACGAGGCGGGGATTCCGCTGCTGGTTGACGCCTACCCGCAGGACGAGCGTTTCATGAGCCTTCAGCTCTACCAGCGCGGGATGCGCTGGGGCACGCTCCAGCGCGGCATGGAGAACCGCTTCCTGAAAAGCCCGCGCGAACTCCTCGACGAGTGGACGATGGGCTTCGAGATGCGCGCCACGTTCTTCGATCAATTGGAGCGCGAGTTGATTGAGCACCTGAGCGACCCGCGCTTCCGCTACCTCGATTTGTACCTCGCGGACTTCGACCACGCGGCGCACCACAACCGCGACCGCGAGTCGCACCTCTACGCGCTGCAAGTCCTCGACGGGGTCGTCGGGCGCGTCTGGACCGCGATTCAGAAGACGCCCGAGGCCGCGGACACCGCGCTGGTCCTCGTCTCCGACCACGGCATCAACACCGACGAGCACATCTACAGCCAGGGCTACAACCTGGTCAAACTCCTCGGCAGCCGCGCGGGCGGCGGCCACCACGTCATCACCAAGCGGCGACTGCTCCTCGACTACTCCATCAAAGGCTTCTACCCGCTCATCCCTCTGATTACGACGACCACGGACGACACCTATTACCTGAAGGGCCAGAGCACGTCTTACCCGACGGCGCTCCTTGATTTCGACGGCAACGAGCGCGCCTCGATTCACCTGCGCGCGAGCGACCTCAACGTCCTGCACATCCTCTTGCAGCAGCTTCAGCGCAAGGACCTGGCCGAAGCGCAGCGACGCGCGATGACGGAAGCATTTTTCAAGACGCTCGACGGCAGGCGCGAGGAGTGGGCGCGGCTGCTCTCGCAGATAAACGAAGCGGTGGGCGCGCTCGGCCGCGCCAACGCGAAGCAGCGCACAATTCTCGAAGAGTGGAAGCGGCTGGACGAGGAGAGGAAGAAGCGGGAGAAGAAGGCGGGCAATCGGCAGCCCGCGCCGGAGGCTGAAGACGAGACGCCGCGCGGCGAGGAGAAGCTGCGCGCCTTCGCGCGGCTCGATTCGTCCGAGGCGGACGAGCGCGACTATAGGGAGTACGCGCGCACGCTCACGAACCTGCTCGCGCTCAGGCGCGACAGCTTCGACCCGCGCACGCTCAAGCTCGAAGACGTGATCGCGAAAGGCGCGATGGGGAGCCCGAACAGCATCCACGACCTACAGGACTACGTCGTCGGCCTCGCGCCCGGCGGGCCGGTTCTGGCACAGGACGGCTCGCTCGACGCGGAGAAGAGTTTCGCGCGCGTCAACTACTTCCGGCTGCTTCACGAAGTCGCGCTGCGCAACAACGTCCAGCCCGGCGTGGACTCGCACCCCGTAGATTTCGTCGCCGTCCGACTCCCCGCCGAGCGCATCGCGCCGTCGCTTCCCGCGGAGTTGCGGCCCAACGGCGATGTCGTCTGGATTTACGACGGGCCGGAGAACCAGGCGCTGATTCTCTCGCGCGCGGACGCAACGGGGCGCTTGAGCCTGCGCTACCTGCCCGTCTCGAATTTAACCGAAGACGCTGCGGGCGCGATTCATTTCAAGCGCGCCGAGTGGCGTGCCGGTCTCCCGCTCAAAATCTGGGAGGACGCGCGCCTCGACGTGCCCGCGGGCGCGCGCTCCATCTGGCTCGAAGATTGGCACACGGACTTCGAATGGTTGCGCGCGCTGCACAAAACCGAATACTCTAATGCCCTAATCGGACTGAATGAGCAGCTCGCGCGCCACTGGAACGACGGGTTCGACGTGGACGCGCCCGGCTTGACCGAGGACGAGCGCAGCTTGCGCCGCTTCCACCGCGCCCAGCGCGAGCTGGTCGAGGCGGACCTCCTGGTCCTGGCGAACGACCACTGGAACTTCGACGTACGCGGCTTCAACCCCGGCGGCAACCACGGCTCGTTCTTCTGCAACTCGACGCGCTCGACGCTGATGCTCTGGGGCGGCGACCGCACCGGAGTTCCGAGCGGCGCGGTCGTCGAGGAGCCGTACGACAGCATGAGCTTCATGCCGACCGTGCTCGCGCTGACCGGGCAGTTGAGCGACGGGCAGAAGCCCGTCCCCGTCCTCTGGGAGCGCGGCTTCCGCCGCTTCCCTGGGCGCGTCATCAGAGAAGTTTTGGGCGGGACGGAGCATGAGCGAAAAGGCCAGCCCGTCGCAGAAGGAGTGGCGACCGCGCCTTGAAGACGGTAGACGAGCAGCTAAACGGCATCGAACGGCTCGACGACGACGAGGCGCTGGCGGAGGCCGACGGGTCGGAGGACACGGCCCGCGGCAACCTGCGCCGCAACATCATCTGGCTCCAGGCCGTCGCCTTCCTCCTCGGCC
The DNA here is from genome assembly GCA_036403435.1 of Pyrinomonadaceae bacterium. Taxonomy (GTDB): domain Bacteria; phylum Acidobacteriota; class Blastocatellia; order Pyrinomonadales; family Pyrinomonadaceae; genus QHXM01. The sequence continues at coordinate 49,756 of DASWQY010000158.1, read as the reverse complement.
TCGCGCTCCTCGTCTACGTCATCAACCGCGTCGGCGTCCAGCCCATCTTCGACGCGCTCCTCAAGATAGGCTTCGGCTTCCTCTTCCTGTTGACGATCAGCGGCGCGCGCCACGCCCTGCGCACGCTCGCCATGCGCTCGGCCGTCGCGCCCGAGCACCGCACTTTCGGCTTCCGCCACGCCTTCGCCGTCCGCCTCGGCGGCGAGGCCATCAGCTTCCTCACCTTCACGGGCCCGCTGCTCGGTGAGGCGACGAAGGTCGCGCTCTTGCGTAAGCGCGTGCCGCTCGCCTACGGCGTCTCCGCGCTGGTCGTGGACAATATCCTCTATAACCTCTCGGTCGCGCTCTTCATCCTGAGCGGCGCGGTCGTCATGCTGCTCGCCTACGATTTGCCGGCGGTCATACAGGGCGTGCTCTACAGCATCGCGGGATTGGCGACCGTCGGCATCGCCATCGCGGTCTGGGCCGCGCGCCGCCGCGTCATGCTGCTGACGTGGACGATAGACCTCCTGGGCCGCCTCGGCATCCATCCGAAATTTCTGACCGCGCGGCGCAACCACATCTCGGACCTGGAGTCGAACGTCTATGACTTCTACTCGCACCGCCCGCGCTCGTTCTTCGCGATGATCGGCCTCAACCTGCTCTCGCACGCGTCGAGCGTCTTCGAGGTCTACGTCACCCTGAGCATGCTCGGCTACTCGCCTGCCGTCCACGCCGCCTACGTGATAGAGTCACTGACGAAGGTCATCAACTTCGCGTTCGGGTTCGTGCCGGCGACCATCGGCGTCTACGAGGGCGGCACCGAAATCATCTTGCAGACCCTCGGCTTCGCGGCCGCCACGGGCGTGACGCTCGCGCTCGTGCGCAAGGCCGGGACACTCTTCTGGACCGTGATCGGGCTCTTCGTCCTGGCCTGGCGCACCGTGCCGGACGCCACGCGCCGCCTGATGAACAGGAGCCCGCGCTTTAGGAAGCTTATGGACAGCCTGGTTCTCTCAAACATGTCGCACAGGCCGGCGCGCACCGTCGTCAGCGTGCTCGGCATAGCGGTCGGCGTCCTGCTGATCATCTTCACGGTGGGCCTGGCGCACGGCGTGCTTCGCGAGCGCGCGCGCCGCGAGGGCAACATCAACGCCGAGATCATGGTGCGCGCCTCCGGCACATTTTCCATGAGCGGGACGGAGCCCTTCCGCCTGCCGGTCTCGCGCGCAGAGGAGTTGAGCAAGGTGCCGGGCGTGCGGGCCGCCGTCCCGCTGGGCCAGAACATTCTGTCGAGCGACCGCGGCTTCGGCAGCCGCCTCGTGGACGGCATCCCGTTCGCGGACTACTCGGCGCTGACCGGGCTGACCGTCAGGGAGGGGACGGGCTTCACGCCGTGCCCGGAGAACTCGCCGCCCGCGTGCCGCGACCAGGCCATCGTTGACACCGTGTGGCAGAAGGACCGCGCGGTGGCCGTCGGCTCGACCGTGCAGCTCTACGACCGCCCGTTCCGCATCGTCGGGATTTATGAGCCGCCGGGCGGCGGGCGCATCAAGATTCCGCTCGAAACGATGCAGGAGCAGTTGGGTGCCGAGGGTAACTGCACGGCCATCCTCGTCGCGGCCCAGAACCCGGCCGAGCAGGATCAGCTGGCCGCGCGTATCCGCGAGCGATTCCCCGAAGACCAGATCATCTTCACGCGCGACTTGCCGGAGCTTTACGCCGCGGCCGTCCCCGCGCTCAACATCTTCATCAAGGTCGTCGTCGCGGTCGCCTCCGCCATCAGCATGCTCGTCATCCTGCTCGCCATGTACACGACCGTCACCGAGCGCACGCGCCAGATAGGCATCCTCAAGGCGCTCGGGATGTCGAAAGGGACCATCGCGTGGGTCATCGAGAAGGAGGCGATTCTGGTGAGCCTGCTCGGCGTCATCACCGGCATTCTGCTGACGCTCCTCGTGCGCTTCGCCGTCATGCGCACGACCTCCCTCATCGTCGAGATCGAGCCGCGGTGGGTCGCCCTCGCCTTCGCCGTCGGATTAGTGGGCGGGACCATCGGCGCGCTTTACCCCGCCTTACGCGCGGCAAGACAGGACGCGGTCGAGGCGTTAGGGTACGAATAACGTATAGCGTAGCGTCTTGTGTACCTCTTCATCCCATGTAATGATTTGGCAGGAAGCTGACAGATGATATTCAATGTGACAGTTGATCAGGATGAGGACGGGGTCTGGGTCGTTGAGTGTCCGTCAATACCCGGTTGCGTAAGTCAGGGCGGGACGAAGGAAGAGGCTTTAGAGAACATAAAGGAAGCCATCGCCCTTTGTCTCGAAGTCCGCACGGAGCTAGGGCTATCGCTGACAATTGAAACGCGACAAGTCGAGGTTGTAGTGTAGCGGCTTCCCTTCCAGCAGTGCCTTTCTAACGCGCATGACGCCCGACGAACTGTGACTTGGGGGCGTTCATCGCCACGGTCATGAACGGGACGGCCTCCCGCTCTTTCCACAACGTGTCGAGCGCGCTCGTGTGCAGCTCTTTCGGGGCGCGGGCCATGAAGGCTTCGATGTCGGCGATGGAGCGCGGCAGCGCCTTCGTCATCCACTCCCCGCCGCCCGCCGTGACGAGCATGTCGTCTTCGATGCGGACGCCTATGTTCTTGTACTTCTCGAAGGCCGGCCGGATGGCTGCGATCATCTTCTCGTTCTCGGGCGTCTTCGGCAGCACGTCGAGCGCATCCTCGCGGACGTAGACGCCCGGCTCGTTCGTGAACGTCATGCCCGGCTCTAGCGCGACGCCGCGCCCGCCCACGTCATGCACGTTCATCCCGAGCCAGTGCGACGTGCCGTGCATGAACCAGAGGCGGTACTGCGGCTGCGGCGGCAGACTCTTGTTGAGGATGAACGTGTCGTCGCGCCCCGTAATCAGCCCGACCTTCACCAACCCGTCCTTGACCTTCTCGACCGCGGCGTTGTGCACGTCGGTCGGGAAGACCGCGCCGGGGCGCGTGGCGCGCGCTGTCGCCTCCTGCGCGTCGTAAACGATCTGGTAAATCTCAGCCTGCTCTTTCGTGAACTTGCCACCGATGGGGAAGGTGCGCGTCACGTCCGCCGTGTAGTGGCCGTACTCCGCGCCCACGTCCATCAGGAGCAGGTTGTTCGGCTTGATCTGTCCCTGCGACTCGACGTAGTGGAGCGTGGTCGCGTTCGGCCCGCAGCCGACGATGGACGGATACCCCCAGTGGTCCGCGTTCCGGCGCTTGAAGGTGTAGAGCACTTCGGCGTCCACCTCGTACTCCCACTGCGAGCGCCCGGCGACCGCCATCGAGCGTTCGATGGCCTCGGTCGTGATGTCAATGGCGTGCTGCAAGAGCTTCAGCTCCATCGGCGACTTCCTCAGCCTGAGCTGCGCGAAGACGGGCGCGGCGTTGCGGACGTTCAGGCCGCTCGCGGATTTGGCCCACTGCGTTGCGAAATTCTGCTCCGGCTTGTACTCGCGGCTGTCGTCCTCGCGCGGCAGTATCAGGTAGAGCGAAGCCTCGTCCTTGCCCATCGCCGCAAACAGCGTCTCGTAGCCGGTCGGGGCCGCGGTCGTGGCGGAGCCGGCCGGGGCGGAGACCGGCTGGGCCACGGGCTGAGTCGCGGCGGGCGTGTTCGTCGTCGTGACGGACGCGCGGGCTGAGCCGGAGGCCGCGGGCTGCACGGGCACGCCGCCCGCGGTCATCTGCGAAGTCTGCGGGACGGGCGGGACGACTGGCTGCGCGGCGGCAGTCGCGGCAGCGGTCATCAAAAGCGCGTCATCCTTCGGGCGGTACGCCTGGCGAAGCCTGAGCGAGCGCATGAGCGGCTCGAACTCTTTGGCCTCCCAAATCTCGCCGATGCCCGAAAGTGCGCGCGCCTCTTCGGGAGAATACATGTGGCCGGTCCAGGTTTCGGCGGCAGGGTCGCGGCGCGGCAGGAAGAGGACTTCGCGCAGTTGCGGGTTGCCGGGCATCAGGACGAGCGTCGCGCCCTTCTGGTTGAGGTTCGTCAGGTAGAAGAGGTTGTTCTCCTGCCGGTAATGGTAGTCCACGTCGTTCGTGTAAACGCGCGGCTCGGTGCTGAAGAGCACGAGGATGCCGTTCTGGCCCACTTTCTCTGCGACTCTCTGGCGGCGCGAGGCCAGCTCGCTCAAGCGCGCCGTCTGGTCGAAGACGGGCGCGGGCGGCGCGACCTGGATGACGGCCGAAGCCTTCCCGTTGTCGCCCTCGAACGTTGCCGAAGACGTGAACGTCGCGGCGGCGAGTAATGAAATGAGGGCGAGGGCGGCTGTCAGTCGGCGGCGTGTGCGGTTGCTGTTCACGTTATGTAATCTCCTCGATGAGCGACTTAAAATTTTGCGGTAGGGAACGCAGATTGAAAGGGACGTTTTGCGCCGACTAATATAACGCTTCTCCCGCGATTTGAAAACTGAGCCTCAGCCCCCGGCGACGACGCGCACTGGCACGTCGCGCGTCGCGCGGTTGCCGAAGAAGTCTTCGGCGAAGACGCGCAGGGTGTAGTCGCCCGGCGGCAACTCTGTTGTGTGCCAGAAATTTTCTTGCGCCGCGCGGTCGCGCACGTTGTTGGTAACGACGTAGGCAAAGACGGTCTCGCCCGTCGCGCCTGACTTGCTCCCCGCGGCGTAGGCCACGGGCGCGGCCCTCACGTCGTCCGGTAAGTTCTCGAAAGAGACGGTCAGGCGCGGGCCGTCGAAACCGGGCGCAGGGCCGCCGTCCGTTCTGAGCACCTGATAGCCCAGGCGGTAAAGCCCCAGGCGGCGGCGCGCGGCGTTCCCGTCCATCTGGTCGTAGGCGCGCACCACGACGCGCACGTCCCCGCGCACCACGACGGGCGCACGCTCCCCCTTCTTATTTTCCGCCGACGTGTTTAGTTCCCTTCCCTCGCGGTCGAAGAGGCGCACGCCGTCTTTCTCTATGATTGGCTCGACGGTGTCTTTGACGCCGGGCAGTTCCAACGCGGCGAGCGCGTTGAACTCGCCGCCGACGGGTCCGGCTATCAGGTGAACGTGGTTCTGATTGTTGAGCGTGCCGACGGCCTCGCCCGCCTGAAAGCGCGAGCCGCGCCGCACGCGCACGCCCTTGACCTGCCCGTCGTCGCCGCGCCTGACGACGAAGCGGTCGTCAGCGAAGGCGCGGTCATCCTGCGTGCGGCCGACGCGCAGGTGCACGTAGCCGAGCGCCGGGAAGCGTATGCTCTCGCGTGGGCCGCCGACGCCGGAGACCGAGAGCGGGCGCAGCATTTTTTCCGCGCGCACGAGCCGCGCCGTCTCGCCGTAAGCGCCGGGAATGTCGAGCCCGTTATGAAACCAGGAGTCTTCGCCGTCTCCCACTTCGCCGCGAACCTCGCCGAAGGTGGCGGCTATCTCCCGCGCGCGTTCCGGCGGGTCATAGGGCCAGCGCGGCTCGCCCAGCGCGCGAAACTCCGCGGCCTTCGGGCGCAGCGCGTCAACCTCTTCACGCGTCAACAGCCGGCCGCGCTCGTCGCCCTCTCTCACAATCGCGCGGACCAGTCTGTTGCCCGAGTCCGCGACGACGAGCGTCCCGTCCGGCGTGACGGCGAGCCCCGACGGGCGACTCAGCCGCGCGCCGTCGAGCGCACCGTCGGCGAGGCCGGGCCAATGAGCGCCCGCGAGCGTGAAGACTTCGGGCCAGAAGCCCCTGTGGAAGACGCGCACGGCGGCCCCGCCTGCGTCCGCCACGTAGAGGCTTCCGCCCGCGTCAATCGTGACGCCCGTCGGCTCGTTGAACGTGGCAGCTTCCGGTCGTCCGTCCGCTTCTCCGGCCTCGCCCGTCCCCGCGATGGTCGTCACCGCGCCTTCGAGTGTGACGCGGCGCAGACGATGATTGCCCGTGTCGGCGACGACGAGCGCGCCGTCCGTGTCCAGAATGATGCCGCACGGCGTGTCGAAGCGCGCGTCCGCGCCCGACGGCGCGTCCCTGTAGCCGGGTTCATTTCCGCCCGCCAGCGTTCGCACGCGCCCCGCCGTGTCAATCGCGCGAACGCGGTCGTTGTAGGTGTCCGCGACGAAGATGGTCCCGTCCGGCGAGACGGCCACGCCGACCGGCCCGTTGAACCTCGCCTCCGTATTACTCCCGTCGGCGTACCCAGACGTGTTTTCTGTGCCGGCGACGAGCGTGACTTGACCGCCCCGCGGGTCTATGCGCTTGACGGTGTGCGAGCCCGTGTCGGCGACGACGATTGTCCCGTCGGGCGCGAGCGCGATGGCGGAAGGCGTGTTGAGATTTTCGGCGACGCCCGCGGCCGTGCCGTCCGCCGCGATTCGCCAGATGCGGTTCGCTTCGCCGTCCGTGACGAAGACGCTCCCGTCCGCGGCGGCCGCGACTCCGAACGGCTCGCCGAACCTGTCGCGCGTCCCCGCCAGCGTGCGGACGCCCGCGAAGGGCTTGCGCGGCTCGGGCGCGCGCGTGCATGAGAGCAGCGCGCCGCACGTCGTCAGGAGTAAAAGAAGGATGAAGAAAGGCGAAGAGCGCGGCTTAGCTCTTAGCGCCTTTGCGCCTTTGCGTGAGACTGCTTTCCTCACGCAAAGGCGCAAAGGCGCTAAGAAAGAATCGCTTCCTCTCTTTCGAGTATTCCGTGTTGCGCTCTTTGCGGCTACGAATTTTCTCGTCATACGCACACTAATCTAAGCAGCCTGATTCTGCCTTCCCTCGCGCGCGGAAAGCAAACGCTCCTTGAGTGTGGCGCGCGGTTCGGCGTATGCTGTCGGCCATGAGCACCCCCTTTGACATCGACGAGGACGACAGCAAGGTCATAGACATAGAGCCCGCCAAACCCAAACGCCGCCGCAAGCTGGTCTGGGTCATAGGGGCCGCGCTCCTGCTCCTCTTCCTCCTCTTCCGCTTCGTCAACGTTTACGTCTCCGCGCTCTGGTTCGGCTCGCTCGGCTACTCGTCCGTTTACTGGTACGTCTTCCGCACCAAGCTGCTCACGTTTCTAATCTTCGCCGCCGCGACCACGGCCATCCTGCGCGTGGCCTTCTGGCTCGCCGAGCGCACGTTCGCCGCGACCGCGCTCGACCGCCGCACCATCGTCGTCAACAACCAGAGCGTGACGGTCAACCCGTCGAAGTTCTTCCGGCCCGCCGCGTGGGCGCTCTCGGTAGTCATAGGGCTGGTCGTCGGGTTGGGCATGAAGGACGGCTGGCGCGAGTTTGCGCTCTACCTGAACCAGCCGTCGGTCCCGACGCCCGACCCGATTTTCGGAAAGCCCCTGAGCTTCTACCTCTTCTCGCTCCCCGTGCACCAGATGATGAGCCGCTGGCTGATGATGCTCTCGCTCGTCATCCTGGTCGTCACCGCCCTCTTCGCCATCCTCTCCGCGACGCAGAAGCAGAAGACTACGGCCGCCGCGGACGCCGCGCGCTCGACCGCCTACGCCGCGGTCTCCTTCGCGCTCGCGGGCTTCCTCGCGCTCCTGGCTTGGCGCGTTTACCTTTCGCGCTACCCGTACCTCTGGGAGGACCACCAGTCTTTCTCCGGCGTCACCTACACGGAGGCGAACTATTTCCTGCCGGGCCTGACCATCGTCGCCGTCGCGCTCGTCGTGGCGGCCGTCGTCGTCGTCGTGAACGCGCTAACCAAGCGCAAGCTGCGCTTCATCGTGGCCGCGGTCGCACTCCCCGTGCTGGTCTTCGTCGTCGCGGGCATGCTGATTCCGGCCTACGTGCAGAGCTTCATCGTCAAGCCGAACGAGCTGGGGAAAGAGACGCCCTACATCGAGCACAACATCACCTGGACGCGCAAGGGCTTCGGCCTCGACCGGATAGAGATGCGCGACTACGAGGCCGAGCCCTCGGTCGCGGGCCTGGACATTGACGGCAGCCGCGCGACGCTCGACAACATACGCCTCTGGGACTGGTCGGCCCTCTTAGACACGCTGCGCCAGATTCAGGAGATACGCACCTACTACGTCTTCGAGGACGTGGACGTTGATCGCTACAAGCTCGGCGGCCAGACGCGCCAGATGATGCTCGCCGCGCGCGAGCTGGACGTATCGAAGCTCCCGGAGCAGTCGCGCACCTGGATCAACGAGAAGCTGACCTACACGCACGGCTACGGCGTGACGATGAACACGGCCAACGAGTTCACGCCCGAGGGCATGCCGCGCTTCGTCCTCTCGAACATGCCGGTCGAGTCCTCCGCCCCCGCCGAGATCAAGGTGACGCGGCCCGAAATCTACTTCGGCCTGAAGACCGACACGGACGTTTACGTCAAGACGAACCAGCAGGAGTTTAACTACCCGCAGGGCGAGTCGAGCGCGTCGAACGTTTACGAGGGCACGGGCGGCATCCCGCTCGGCGGCTTCTTCCGCCGCACGCTGCTGGCCTGGGCCCTGGGCGACCTCTCGAAGCTCCCCTTCTCCGACGCCATCACGCCCGAGAGCCGCGTGCTGATGCGGCGCGACATCAAGCAGCGCATCAACGCGCTCGCGCCCTACCTCGTCTACGACGACGACCCCTACATCGTCGTCACAGACGACGGCCGCCTCTTCTGGATGCTCGACGCCTTCACGGAGTCAACGAGCTACCCCTATTCGACGCACTACCAGGCGGGCGACCGGCGCGTCAGCTACATGCGCAACAGCGTCAAGGTGACGGTTGACGCTTACAACGGCAACGTTGACTTCTACGTCTTCGACGCCGAAGACCCCATCATCAAAGCCTACCGCGCGGTCTTCCCCGTGCTCTTCAAAGACGCCTCCCAGATGCCCGCGGACCTGCGCGCGCACGTGCGCTACCCCGAGACGTTGATCCAGACGCAGGGCGATGTCTTCGGTCTCTACCACACGACGACGCCGAGCGTCTTCTTCCAGCGCGAAGACGTGTGGAGCATGGCGAAGCACATCAGCGTGAACAAGGAGAACCAGCAGCAGCAGGACGCGTCGCTCGAACCCTACTTCGTGCTGATGCAGCTGCCGGGCGAGCAGGTCCAGAACGAGTTCGTCGAGATCGTCCCGTTCACGCCCGGCAACCGCAACAACATGATCGGCTGGATGGCTGGCCGCTCCGACGGCGAGGCTTACGGCCATCTTCTCGCGTACAACTTCCCACGCTCAAGGCTCGTTGACGGGCCGGCCCAGGTCGAGGCGCGCGTGGACCAGGACCCGCAGCTCTCGGGCCAGTTCACGCTCTGGGGCCAGCAGGGGTCGAGCGTGCGGCGCGGCCAACTGCTCGTCATCCCCATGGGCCGCTCACTGCTCTACGTCCAGCCCATCTACTTGCAGGCCCAGAAGAGCCCCATGCCCGAGCTGCGCCTCGTCGTCCTCGCCACGCACGAGCGCCTTGTCTTCGGCGCGAACTTCCAGGAGGCCATGACGAAACTCTTCGGCGAGCAGCAAGAGCAGAAGCCTCCCGACCAGGCCGGGCAGCAGCAGCAAAAACCGCCCGAGGGCCAGCCTGCGGGGCAGCAGCAAACCGGCCCAATTCCGGCCGGCGCGCAGCAGCTCATAGACCGCGCCGCCACAGACCTCGCCGACTACCAGCGCCTGATGTCCGAAGGCAAGTTCGGTGAGGCGGGCCAAAAACTCGAATCCCTCAAGCGCAATCTCGAAGAGTTGAAGAAGGCGTCGGGCAGGCAGTAGAAATAGCGGCTTGTAAGACAGCGTCAACCTCTTCTTTGCGCCTTTGCGCCTCCAGCGTGAAAAACCTGTCTCACGCTGGAGGCGCAAAGGCGCAAAGAGTTGAGTCCTCAATCGTATGGGTATTAACCCTCTAAGGCGCGTCCTTCTTGTGGAAGATGACGAGGTGCGCTGCGCCTGGTTTCGGCGGAAGTTCGCGCCGCACGTGCTGGACGTGACGTGCGACGTGGGCCAGGCGGTGCGCTGGCTGTCGGAGCGCGAGTACGCGACCATCCTCCTCGACCACGACCTGCTCGACGAGCACTACTTCTCGGACGAGCCGGACGACGAGCGCACCGGCTACGCCGTCGCCGCCTGGCTCGCCGCACACCCCGACCGCCAGCGCGACGCGACCATCGTCATCCACTCGCTCAACTACGCCGGCGCAGAGCGCATGCTCGACGCCTTAACGGATGCCGGCCGCGACGCCGAACACATCCCCTTTCATTACCTGGAAAGGGAACTGTAAAAATGCAAAATTAAAAATTAAAAATGCAAAAGGAAGGCGGAGACCACTTTTAATTTACTGTGGTTCTCCGCCTCAATTTTTCATTTTTCATTTTTAATTTTGCATTTGACCAAGCTTGGTCTTGTGCCTTCCTTCTCGGGCGCTTGCTTCTCCCACTCGCGGCCGCAGATGCGACAGCGGTAGCGGTTCTCTTCCTGCCGCTCCAGGAAGGCCGCGATGTAGGCGGGCACGCTCGCGCCTTCCAACCTCTCGAACGACGCGCACGAACATTTTCTCTCGCTCATCGTGTGAATAATCCCCAGGCGGTCTTTTCGCGCGCGTCACTTCGTGCTGTCCAGCAGAGCGCGCGCTTCCCTGACAGCGTCGTCGTATTCGGGCAGGTAGGCCGGGTCGGGCGTCATGTTGAGAATGGCGTTCAGTTCGCGGCGCGCGTCCTCCTCGCGGTTGACGGCCGCGTAAGCCTGGGCCAGCCGCAGGCGGTAGAGCGCGTTCTTTTCGCCGAAGCGCAGATTCTTTTCCAGGGTATCGACGGCGCGCTTGGGGTCGCCGCCCACCATCTTAGGCGCTTCGAGGTCAACCTGGCCGAGCGCCATGTAGGCGCTCCCGCTCTCGAAGCCTTCGTCCAACTGAATCACGCGCCCCATCTCGCGGCGGATTTCCTCAACGGCCCCGAGCCCGCTCAGCATGCTCGTCTGAGCGCGCCCGCCCAGATTCGCGCCGAGCCAGAAATGGCCCTCCGGCCGTCCCTCTTCTAACTTGACCGCGCGCCGCCCGGCCTCCACGCCCTCCTCGTACGCGCGGTCGCGCTCGCCTTTGTCGTCCGTGTGCGCGCCCAGAAAATAGTCCAGCCGCCCGAGCCGCCACGCGGCGTCGTAGCTCCCTGTATCCGAGGCGGCGGCGCGGCGCAAAAGGACGACGGCCTCGCGCGCACGCTGTAGCTCCGCGCGCTGCTCGTAGAGCTTGTCCGCCTGCGCCACCATCTCCGTCGCGGCCATCTTGTCCTGTGCCAAATTCTCCTGCACGGGCGCGCGCGACGAGCAGGCGGACAAAATGGCACAGGTTAAGAGCAGGGCGGCGGGCGACAGTCTTTTGAATCCGCTTCTCTCTCTCAACGCTTTTTTGTTCAATAAAACCTCTTCTTCTCGCGCGGTTGAATTTTCTTGCTTCCGGTCGCTTACCCAAATCGCGCCAATTAGGGTAAGATGCCTGCCTCTGAACATCCATATTCCCGGACGAATCCCGGCGCGGGCCAGTCGAAACGTAAGCGCACGCGCCTTTCTGGAGGGCAATGTGGCAGCGGCTGCATTCTACGACTTAGAAGGAACTTTAGTCAGCACTAATCTTGTCCACACGCTCGGCTTCTACGCGAAGAACCAGCAGGGGCTCTTCCGCACGTTCAAGAAGAGCGCCTCGACGCTTCTGAGCATCCCCATCTTCGCCGTCACGGACCAGTACAGTCGGAAAGTCTTCAACGACCTCTTCTTCAAGCGATACAAGGGCGAGTCCGAAGACCGCCTGCGCTTCTTCGCCGAAGAACTGTTCGAGGGCGTGTTGAAGCCCGCGGTCTATCCAGGCACCTTCGAGCTGATCGAGAAATCAAGGAGCCTCGGCCTGCGCCAAGTCGTCGTCACCGGCGCGCTCGATCTGTCCGTCACGCCCCTGATGAAGTACCTGGGGATTGACGACTACGTCGCGAACCGTCTGGAGTTCGTCAACGGCGTCGCCACGGGGAGATTACTGCCGCCCGTCCTCGCCGCCGCGACCAAAGCATCCTGGATTCGCACTTTCGCCGAGCGCGAGAGGCTGAGCCTGAGCGAATCCTACGCCTACACCGACAGCATGTCCGACTTGCCGATGCTTTCGGTCGTCGGCCACCCGGCGGCAGTCAACCCGGACATGAGGCTCAAGCAAACGGCCTTGCATCACGACTGGCCCATATTGAATTTGAAATAAAGTTTCGAGTTTCGGGTTTCGAGTTAAAAGCCTTGAACCCGAAACTCGAAACCCGAAACTCGAAACCTATGTCTCTTCAACTCAGACGCAAGACACACGAGTCGGTCGTTTACATTGACCGCGACAGCGCGCCGCGCGTGATGCCTTCGGGCGAGGATTTCATTCTGGAAGACTTGCCGATTGGCACGCGTGTGATTTACCCGAAGCCGCCGATCAGGGGCCTGCCGAACCGCGAGGCCGCGATTCGCTACGCGCTCAACCACCCGCACGACTGCGACCCGCTCTTTGCGCAGCTTTATCCGGGCATGAAGGTGACGATTGCGGTTGACGACATCAGCCTGCCTCTGCCGCCGATGGCGACGCCGGACATACGCCAGAGCGTCATCGAGATTTTGGCCGAGATGCTCTCGGGCCACGGCGTTGACGACGTGCACATCATCGTTGCCAACTCGCTCCACCGGAAGATGACCGAGTGGGAGATGAAGCGCATGGTCGGGTCGAAGATTTTCGGCGAGTTCCACCCGGACCGCTACTACAACCACGACGCCGAGTGGCCCGAGGGCCTGGTGACGCTCGGCCACACGAAGCACAAGGAGCCGCTCAGGATTAACCGCCGCTGCGCTGAATCCGATTTAGTTATCTACGTCAACATCAACCTCGTCCCGATGGACGGCGGGCACAAGTCGGTTGCCGTCGGCCTGTGCGACTACGAATCTTTGCGCGCCCACCACGAGCCGCAGACGATACGCGACTCGGACAGCTACATGGACCCGGCGCGCTCGGAGCTGAATCACAAGGTCATGCGCCTCGGAAAACTTGTTGACGAGAACATGAACGTCTTCCACATCGAGACGGCGATTAACAACCGGATGTACACGGGCGCGCTCGATTTCCTCTTCAAGAACGAGGACGATTTTACGGCGTTCGACCGCCTGAAGTTCGAGGGCATCCGGCGGACGATGTCGAAGCTGCCGCGCGCCGCGCGCCGCAAGATGCTCCACTCGATGCCCGCGCAATACGAGATGATCGCCTGCCACGCCGGCCGCACAGAGCCCGTCCACGAGAAGATCATCGAGAAGGGTTTCGACCAGTACGCCATCCCGATTAAGGGCCAATGTGACATCCTCATCACGGGCATCCCGGACATCTCGCCTTACAACGTCTACTCGATTTTGAACCCGCTGCTCGTGCAGGTGATGGCCCTGGGCTACCACTTCAATTTTTACCGCGGGAAGCCCTTGCTGAAGAAGGGCGGCGTGCTCATCCTGCACCACCCTTGCTACGACGAGTTCGACCACAATTTCCACCCGAGCTATATAGAGTTCTTCAACCGGCTGCTGCCGGAGACGCGTGACTCTTTCACCCTGCGCGAAAAATACGAGCGCGAGTTCGCGAACAATCCTTCTTACGTGGAGATGTACCGGCGCGGCAACGCCTACCACGGCGCGCACCCCTTCTTCATGTGGTACTGGGGCGAGAACGGCCGCCAGCACGTCGGCAAGGTCATCGCCGCGGGCGCGGAGAACGCGCACGTCCCCGCCATGCTCGGCTGGGACCGCGCCGACAACCTGACCGAGGCGATAGCGATGGCCCGCAGCTACATGGGCCGCTCCGCCGAAATCACCATGCTGCACCAGCCCATGATCGGGATCGCGGACATGGAATGAAGTATTCGGACACGGCCACAGAAGAGATCGAACGCGGCAAGGGCCGCCAGACCCGCAGGGGCGGCATAACAGTAGCCCGCGTCGGCAGCCGCGGGAGTGAGATGCGATTTTAAGCGCGAGCCCCGGAGGGGCGTCGAGACCAATAGCCCACAGCGTAAGCTGTGGGTCACACACGCACCACCCGGCGCAGAGCCCCGGAGGGGCGAAAGAAGATGGCCCACACATTCACAAGTTTGCTGACCCACGTCATCTTCAGCACTAAGGATCGCGCGCCGTGTATTAAGGCCGCATTGAAACCGAGACTCTTCGCTTACCTCGGCGGTATCGTGCGGGAACTTAAAGGAAAGGCTTTCGCAGTTAATGGCACGAGCGATCACGCGCACATGCTCATCAGCCTGCCGCCGTCAACCGCCGTTTCGGATGCCGTGCGGGTCATCAAGGCCAATTCATCAGGATGGGTGCATGAGCTTGGTGCGGGCTACCGCACTTTCGCTTGGCAGATTGGTTATGGAGCATTCAGCGTGAGCCAATCAAATATGTCTGCCGTGATAAAGTATATTGAGACGCAGGAAGAGCATCACCGGAAGGCCAGTTTTACAGAAGAACTCGTCGCGTTTCTAAAGAAGCATGGCATTGAATACGATGAGCGTTACATCTGGGAGTAATTCTTTCGCCCCTCCGGGGCTTGATGTGTTTTTGGCTCCCATTCCCACAGCTTACGCTGTGGGCTATTGATCTGGTCGCCCCTCCGGGGCTGATAGGGCAATGAAACTATCTCCGACGGAAATTTACAACGACCGCAAGATTTTCATCATCGGGGCGACGGGCTTCCTGGGCAAGGTCACGCTCTCGATGCTGCTGCACCGCTTTCCCAATGTCGGGCGCGTGTACGTGACGGTGCGCGCCCGCTCGAAGGAAGAGTCCGAGACGCGCTTCTGGAACAACGTCATCACGGCCCCGCCGTTCGACCCGCTGCGCGAGCGTTACGGCGACGCCTTCGAGGGTTTCATCCGCGACAAGGTCGCCATCGTCGGCGGCGACATAGGCGAGACCAACCTCGGCTACACGGAGGAGGAGGCGCAGCAGGTAGCGGACGACGTAGACGTGCTCATCAACAGCGCGGGTAACGTCACCTTCAACCCGACGCTGGAGAGCGCGCTCCGCACCAACGTCGTCGGGACCGAGAACGTCATCAAGTTCGCGAAGCGCATGAAAAGGCCCGCGCTCGTCCACGTCTCGACCTGCTTCGTCGCCGGCAACCGCTCGGGCCCGGTCTGGGAGAGCGACCCCGTCATCGGCTACTTCCCGCGCCGCGACGAGGAGGACATGCGCGGCGTCGAGTTCTCGGTCGAGCAGGAAATCAGGGACTGTGCCAAATTGGCCGACCGCGTGAGGGACGAGGCGCGCGACGCGCTGATGGCCGCGCGCTTCCGCGAGCAGGCGCGCAAGCGCCTCGTCGAAGAGGGGCGCGATCCCGATGATCTGGACGCGATGGGCCTGGCCGTCGCGCGCGAGCGCAAGGTCTGGACGCGCACGCGCCTGACAGACCTCGGCATCGAGCGCGCCGCCTGGTGGGGCTGGCCCAACATTTACACTTACACGAAGAGCCTCGGTGAACAGCTCGTTGCCGCCGAAGACGGCATCGTCAGGGCAATCGTCCGGCCGAGCATCGTCGAGTCTGCGCTGGCCTACCCGTTCCCCGGCTGGAACGAGGGTTTCACCACGACCGCGCCGCTCATCTTCATCGCGCTCAAGGGCCAGTCGCTCATCCCCGTCAACGAGAAGCTGATTCTGGACATCACGCCCGTTGACCAGGTGGCAGCCGTCATGCTGGCCGTCGCCGCAGAGGCGTGCGTCGAAGAGCCGCGCCTGGTCCACCAGGCCGCGACCGGCGACTCTAATCCGAACGACATGCGCCGCATCGTCGGCCTCCTCGGCCTCTACAAGCGGAAACATTTCGAGGAGAAGGAGACGGGCTTCAAGTTCATCAACAAGATCGCCGCGCGCATGGAGACGAGGCCGGTCACGCCCGCGCGCTTCGAGCGCACCTCGACGCCGATGATCAACGCGGCGGCCAAGAAGGTCTCGAACCTTCTGGACCGCGTGCGCCCGCGCTGGGGCGGCGGCCGCGTCTCGGAAGTCCTCGACCAGGTCAAGCAGAAAGTGGACCGCTTCGAGGAGTTGACGCACGAGACGGAGGAAGCCTTCGACATGTTCCGGCCCTTCACGGTCGAGAACGCCTACGTCTTCCGCGCAGACAACGTGCGCTCGCTGATGGAGCGCATCCGCAAGGACGAGCAGCCCTTGCTCTCGTGGCACCCGGAGCGGTTCGACTGGTACGACTACTGGATGAACGTGCACTTCCCCGGCCTCAAGAAGTGGGTCTTCCCCACGCTCGAAGAGGACATGCGCGCGCAGCCCAAACGCGTCTATACCTACCGCGACCTGCTGGAGATGTTCGAGACGACGACCAAGCGCCACGCGACGCGCGTCGCCATGCGGATCGAACGCGACGGGCGGAAAGAGCAGTACACCTACGCGGACATGCGCGAGCTTGCGACGCGCGCCGCCGCCTTCCTCGCGAGCGAGGGCGTGAGGCCCGGCGCGCGCGTCATGCTCCTGAGCCACAACGCGCCCGAGTGGGGCATGACCTACTTCGGCATCCTCAAAACCGGCGCGAGCTGCATCCCGCTCGACCCCGAGCTTTCGACCGAGAAGGTCGTCCAGTTCGCCGAAGCCGGCGACGCGGCGGGGATCGTCATCAGCCGGGAGTTGGACGAGAGGCATGACGACCTCGCGGAGAGATTGAAAGCGGCCGGGCTTGCCGACGCACGCATCTGGCGCTTCGAGGAGGTCTTCGCCATGCCGGACGAGCGGGTTGAGGACGAGCGCATAGCACGCCTGCCGGCGCGCGTGCAGGCGCAGACGGTCGCCTCGCTCATCTTCACCTCCGGCACGACGGGCCAGCCTAAGGCCGTCATGCTCTCGCACAGGAACCTGACGAGCATGACTTCGATGCTCACGTCCATCATCGACATGACGACGAGCGACGGCGTGCTCTCCGTGCTCCCGCTCCACCACACTTTTGAATTCTCGGCCGGGTTCCTCGCCCCTTTGAGCCGCGGCGCGCAGATTACTTACCTCGAAGAGTTGTCGAGCGAGGCGCTGACGAGCGCGATTAAGAACGGCCACGTCACGGGCATGGTCGGCGTGCCCGCGGTCTGGGAACTACTGCACCGCCGCATCAAGAACAAGTTCAGCGAGCGCAGCAAGCTCGTCGGCGACGCGGCGGACCTGCTGATGCGCGTCAACTCGTGGCTCCGCGACAAGACGCCGCTCAATCTGGGTCACCTGATTTTCTACCCGATTCACGAAGGCATGGGCGGCCGGATACGCTACTTCATCAGCGGCGGCTCGGCCCTGAGCGAGGGCGTGCAGAAAGACTTTCATGGCCTCGGCTTCACCATCCTCGAAGGCTACGGCCTGACGGAAGCCTCGCCCGTGTTGACGGTGACGCGCCCGCGGAACAGGCTGTCCGCCGGCACGGTCGGGAAGCCTCTGCCCGGAGTCGAAGTCAAAATCCTTGAGGCCGACTCGTCCGGCGTCGGCGAAGTCATCGCGCGCGGGCCGAACGTGATGGTCGGCTACTACGAGAACGAAGACGCGACGCGCCGCACGCTCGTCAACCGCTGGCTGCACACGGGCGACATCGGGCGGCTCGACGACGAAGGCAACCTCTACCTCGTCGGCCGCTCGAAAGACATCATCCTCGACGCCTCGGGCAAGAACGTTTACCCGGACGAGGTCGAAGAGGCTTACGACGCGTCGCCCTTCGTCAAGGAGCTGAGCGTCGTCGGACTCCCCGAGGGGCTCGGCGAGAAGGTCGCGTGCATGGTTGTGCCGAATTACGAGGCGGACGCGACCCTGACGCGCGAGGAGGTCCGCAAGCGCATCGAAGAGCACTTCCGCGACATCTCCTCGACGCTCCCCTTCTACAAGCGCGTGAAAGTTTTCCACTTCTGGGACGGCGACCTGCCGCGCACCGCGACGCGCAAGGTCAAGCGCAACGAGGTGCTCGACACGCTCGAAGTTTTGGAGAAGAGCGCCAGGGCCAACTCGCGCGTCGCCTCGCGCGGCGAGAGGGAGGGCGACGCCACCTGGCTCATCAACATCGTCGCGGCCGTCTCCAACCGCCCGCGCGGCGAGATCAAGCTCGACTCGCGTCTTTTGGACCTCGGCTTCGACAGCCTGATGTACGTCGAGCTGGCGACCGCGATTGAGAACGCGGGCGGCGCGCTCAAGTCGCCCAACACCCTGACGGAAGTCCACGACCTGCGCGAGCTGGCGCAGGTGGTCACGCGCAACGCGCCCGCCTCGGCGCGCAAGGAGACGGAGCGTGCCGAGACGGAGCGCGAGCCCTCGGACGAGATACACGTCCCCGCCTTCGTCCGCGACATAGGCAACCGCGGGCTCGACGCCTTGCAGCGCGTCTTCTACGACAAGTTTCTCCACACGAAGTACGAGGGGCGCGTCAACATTCCCGTCCACACAAACTTCATCGTCGCGCCGAACCACACGTCGCACCTCGACATGGGGCTGGTCAAGATGGCGCTCGGCGAGGCGGGCCGCGACATGGTCGCGCTCGCGGCCGCCGACTACTTCTTCGACAACAAGTACAAGCGCGCCTACATGGAGAACTTCACGAACCTCGTGCCGATGGAGCGCAGCGGGAGCCTGCGCCAGTCGCTGCGCCACGCGCGCTCGTTCCTGGAGCGCGGCTACAACGCGCTCATCTTCCCCGAAGGCACGCGCTCGCTCACCGGCGAGATCGCCGAGTTCAAGCCGGTCATAGGCTACCTCGCGCTCGC
Organism: Pyrinomonadaceae bacterium; assembly: GCA_036403435.1. Taxonomy (GTDB): domain Bacteria; phylum Acidobacteriota; class Blastocatellia; order Pyrinomonadales; family Pyrinomonadaceae; genus QHXM01. The sequence goes on along the minus strand of DASWQY010000158.1, from coordinate 31,149 downwards.
CTGCCGCATCGGGATTCTGCCCGTCTACGTCCACGGCACTTACGAGGCGATGCCGAAGGGCTCGACCCTCATCCGCAGCCGCGACATAGGCGCGCGCATCGGCCGCTACCTGTCCTACGAGGAGCTGGAAGAGTTGACTAAGGGCATGGCGCGCGCCGAGGCTTACCGTTTAATCGCCGCGCTCGCGCAGCACTCCGTCGAGAACCTGCGCGACGGCACGCGCCACGCCTTCGACGCGCGCGCCCTGCGCAAACGCTGGCGCGACGAGCGCCGCGCCGCCCGCAGCGCCGGCCCGACGGAGCACATGACGGTCACAAGCGACTAAAAGCAATGATGAATGCGGAATGATGAATGATGAATTAGAAGACAACCGCCTTTTCATTCATCATTCCGCATTCATCGTTCATCATTTTTCATGATGGTCACAACTACGAAAACAAAGAAACGCGCGGCCCGCAAGACCGCGACGAAAGCCGGCACAAAAAAGAGCACTGCGATTGCGCGCCGCCAGCAGCCTAAGGTTCTCATCACGGGCGGGACGGGCTTCCTGGGCTCTCACCTCGTGCGGCAGCTCGTCGAATCGGGCGCGAAGAATCTGCGCGTGCTGACGACGGGTGCGCCCGCCTGGCTCGGCGAGTTGGGCGTCGAGACAATCGAAGGCTCCATCACGAATGCGGAGGACGTGCGGCGCGCGGTCGAAGGCGTGGCGGAGATTTATCACCTGGCGGGGCGCGTCTCGCGCGACGACGGTGCCGCACGCGCGATGTACTCGGTCCACGTGGACGGGACGCGCCTGCTGTGCGACGCGGCCTCGGCCGCGGGCGTCGAAGCAATCGTCATGGCCTCCACGAGCGGGACGATTGCGGTTCGCGAGAAGGGCGAGGAGACGCCGGACGAGCGCGGCTCCGTGCCCCTGGACATCATAGGCCGCTGGCCCTACTACGCCAGCAAGCTCTACCAGGAGCGCACCGCGCTCGAACGCTTCGACGGGCGCGGCCGCCGCCTCGTCATCCTCAACCCGAGCCTGCTGCTCGGCCCCGGAGACGAGCGCCTCAGTTCGACGAAAGTGGTCCTGGACTTTCTGGCCCGCAAGATCAGCGCCGTGCCTTCGGGCGGCCTCAGCTTCGTTGACGTGCGCGACGCGGCCGCCGTCTTCCCCAATGCCATGAAGAACGGCAGGCACGGCGAGCGTTACCTTCTGGGCGGAGCCAACTGGACCTTCGAGAAATTCCTGGGCCGCCTCGAAAGGCTGACAAATGTTCGCGCGCCGCGCCTCTCGCTGCCGTCGAAACTCGCCGTCGCCGGCTCGCAAATCATCCACGCCTTCTACAAACAGTGGGACAAGGCCCCGCCGGTCGAGCCCGCCGCGGTCGAGATGGCCGAATACTTCTGGTATCTGGACTCGTCGAAGGCCGAGCGCGAACTCGGCTTCTCCCCGCGCGACCCAGGCGAGACGCTACTGGATACTGTTAAATATTTGCGAGAGAATTTTCTTGGCGGGACGCTCAATTGAGCGTAGCGTCCTAATCCAGTCAGGTGGCGCGCTTGTCGAGTTTCAATAAGGGCGGGTATTATGCCGGGAGCAAGCGGGATTTTTTGAGCGAGGAATAAGTCATGGGAAAACCGGCTAAGGTTCTACTCGGCGTCGCGACCGTCGCGCCTTTCGTCCTCACGTTTTTAATGATGGTCGTCTTCTTCTCGACGGCCTCCTCCGTGTTCTCTTCCGCACGCTCGCGCGGGGTCATGAATGAGGACGCCTTCTCGTCCGTCTTCGGGGCCATCTTCACACTGCAAATTCTGCTCTGGCTTCTGACCGTCGGGCTGACCATCTTTTACATAGTCAACGTCTTCAGGAATGACCGCGTCGTCAAGGACAAGAAGGCGCTGTGGGCGGTGGTCATCTTTATGGGAAGCGTCTTCGCAATGCCCGTCTACTGGTATCTCTACATCTGGCGCGAGCCGGAAGCGGCGGTGACAGGCTGGGGCGGTCGGGGGTATTTGAATGACGCGGGCACGGGGCAGAGGGCGGGCGATTACGGTGCGCCGCCGCCACCGCCTCCCGACTGGCGTTAATGATTAAACCTGCGGGCACCTCACGCGCAAAGCCTTCGGCAGAATCTCGAAGCGCGCGGGCAGGCGTCCCGGCAGCTCGCCGTCAATCTCAATCGCCACCTCTTCACCTTTACGGGCGGGGCTCACGCTAACAACTTTCGCGCGCGCCGCGCGGACCTCGTCCATGTCGAGGTGCGTTCCCCTGTAAAGCCTGTGCGCGTTCGCGAGAATCTTGAGCGCGGAGAGGTGGCCGATTGAGATGACATCGAATTGGCCGTCGTCGAGCAGGGCTTCGGGCGCGACCTTCATCCCGCCGCCGAAGTAGCGCGCGTTGGCGACGCAGAAGTTGGCGACCGTCAGGCGGCGCGACGGCCCCTCGTCCAGTTGGACCACGACGTTCGTCTTAGGCAGCGCGAGCGTCGCGCGCGCGCCGGCCAGCGCGAAAGTGAGCCTGCCTTTGCGCCCGCCCCGGAGCGTTCCGCCCAGCCAGCGCGAGTCCTCTTTCTTCACGCGCTCGATGATGTCCGTGCTCATCCCGACGGAGGCGACGCCGAGCAGGTATCTGGTCTCTTCCGCGCCCTCGTGGTTGAGGTAACGGACGCGGCCCACGTCAATGCGGCGCGCGCGGCCGCGCCTGAGTAAGCGCGCGGCGTCCGACGTACGCACGGGAATGTCGAGCGTGCGTCGAAAATCCCCGCCCGTCCCGCTCGGCAGAATCCCCAGCTCGACATCTTGACCCGATTCCAGAATCCCGTTTGCGACCTCCGAAATTGTGCCATCGCCGCCGCACGCGATAACTAACCTTCTCCCCTCTTCGGCCGCGCGCGCGGCCAGCACGCGCCCGCCGCCCGGCGCTGCCGTGAACGCGCAATTGAACGCGCCGAAGTGCGCCGCCAGGTCGGCGGCAATCGCCGGCCACGAGCCCCTCGTAGAGTTCCCGCCGGAAGCGGGATTGACGATGACGAGCGGAAGCAATGACATAAGTGATAAGTGATGAGTGATGAGTGATGAGTAAAAACAAGAAGGTTTTTACTCAGAGCCTGTTTGAAAACTCGTCCGCGGCCCGCCGTCCTTTGCGTCTTTGCGCCTTTGCGTGAGACTTTCCTTTCGTCACGGATAACTCACGCAAAGGCGCAAAGACGCAAAGGAAAAGTTTTCAAACAGGCTCTCATCACTCATCACTGCTTTTCGTACATCTTCCTATCTATCTCACCGAGTTCCGCGACCTTGCTCATCAGGAAGTCGGCGATCTCTTTGTAGGTGCGGACGCGGTCGGGGCGCGCGAAGAAGTCTGACAAATCGAGCTGCGGGCCGAAGTGGATGCGGATGGGCTCGCCGCCGCGCCAGTTGCCCATGATCTGCCGCAGGGCCTTGTTGCCCAGACCGGCGATGAAGACGGGGACGACCTGCGGCCGCGCCTCCTTAATCAGCTTGCCCACTCCGGGCTGCGCGCGCAGGTAGGAGTAGGGGTCCGAGTTCAGGTTGCGCGTCCCCTCCGGGTGAAACCCTATGACGTGCGCGCGGCCCTGGCTGCACAGCTCCGTCAGGCGGCGGATCGAGAACTTGTCGAAGGCGCGCTTCTCCGGCGCTTCCTCCGCGAAGATGGGCGGGTACATGGACCACCAGCCGGCCAGAAAGTTAATCATCACGCCGACGAACGACTCGTAGAAGAAGCGGGCGCGCACCGGGAAGAAGAGTTTCATGGGCCGCTTCGTGCGCCGGAAGAGCACGCTTGAGACGGTGTACATGTCGAAGAACGAGCGGTGGTTGGCGACGAGCAGCAGCGGGCGTGAAGCGTCCGTGGCCTCGACGTGTTCGAGGCCGTAAACGTTCATCAGGTTGTAAGTCGCCACCTGAATCCAGCGCGAGCCGACGTGACGCTGGCACCACGTCCAGAAACGCTTCCAGCGCCCCTGGTTCATCTCGTGCGCCTGAAAGAAGGCGAAGTGCTCGATGCGCGAAAGGACTGCTAATTCCTCCGGCGTGGGGTCTGTAATAGGTTCCAAGTTCAGTTTTCAGTCTATCGAAAAATACTTCGCTTCCTCGTGGTGCACGATGATGGCGGAGGTTGACTGCTCCGGGTCGAGCTGAAACTCTTCCGTCAGCTCCACGCCGATGCGCGACGGGTCCAGCAGCTCGAAGAGCTTCGTCTGGTCTTCCAGATTCGGGCACGCCGGGTAGCCGAAGCTGAAGCGCGAGCCCTGGTAGCCCTGGCGGAAAAGCTTCGCCAACTCCGCGGCGTCGCGCCCGGCTAGCCCCAGCTCCTCACGGATGCGCTTGTGCCAGAATTCCGCGAGCGCCTCGGCCGACTCCACGCTCAGGCCGTGGAAGAAGAGGTAGTCCGTGTAGTTGTCCGCCGCGAACAACTCGCGCGCGTACTCGCTCGCGCGCCTTCCCATCGTGACGAGATGAAACGGGGCCACGTCCACCCGGCCGGACTCCTTCGAGGCGAAATAGTCCGCGAGGCAGAGGCGCTTGCCCTCGGGCTGGCGCGGGAAGGTGAAGCGCATGCGCTCTGTCTTCTCGTCGTCGTGGTAGATGACGAGGTCGTTGCCCTCGGACTGCGCGGGGAAGTAGCCGTAGACGACGCGAGGGGTCAGCAGCCGCTCGCGCTTCGAGCGATCCTTCAGGGCTTCGTAGGCCGGGCGGACGTGCTCCGCGACCAGTTGCCTGTACTCCTCCGCGCTCCTCTTTCCCTGCTTGAACTGCCACTGCCCCTTGAAGAGCGCCGTCTCGTTGACGAAGGCGAACACGTCGTCGAGCGCGATGTCTTCGACGACGTGCGAGCCGTAGAAGGGCGCGCGCGGAATTGGCACATTCGGGTTCACGTCCGAGCGCAGCGTGTGCGTCGTGTCGCCTGAGACTTTCACGACGGCGCGCGGCCTCGCCTGCTGACGGATGCCGAGCTTGGCGTCCTCGCCAACCAGGTCTTCGGCGTCGTCCGCGGCGGGCTGGCCGTTGCCGTTCGCGCCGGCCGACGCGACTCCTGGCGAAGTTCGCGCGCCCTTTTCTTCACGCGAAGCCGACGCCGCGCCGCCGCCCGTCAACTCGTCCATCGTGTGCAGGCCGTCGAAGGCGTCGCGGGCGTAGAAGAGCGGCCCGTTGTATAGCGTCTTCAAGTCGTCTTCGACGTAGCGGCGGGTCAGCGCCGCGCCGCCCAAAACGACTGGCACAGAAATGCCGCGCTCGTTCATCAGCTCCAGGTTGTCGCGCATGATGAGCGTGGACTTGACGAGCAGGCCGCTCATGCCTACGGCGTCCGCCCTGTGCTCTTCGGCCGCGCGCAGGATGTCTTCGATCTGCTGCTTGATGCCGAGGTTGACGACCTTGTAGCCGTTGTTGGTCAGGATGATGTCCACGAGGTTCTTGCCTATGTCGTGCACGTCGCCCTTGACGGTCGCGAGCACCATCGTGCCCTTCGCGGTCGCCCCGCCCTTCTTCTCCATGTGCGGTTCGAGGAAGCGCACCGCAGTCTTCATCACCTCGGCCGATTGCAGGACGAAGGGGAGCTGCATCTGCCCGCTGCCGAAGAGGTCGCCGACGACCTTCATCCCGTCGAGCAGGAGGTTGTTGATGATGTCGAGCGCCGAGTAGCTTTCGAGCGCCAGCCTGAGATTGTCTTCGAGGCCGATCTTCTCGCCGTCAATGATGTGGCGCTTGAGCCTCTCCTCGACGGGCAGCTCCGACAAATCTTTCTTCGTGCTCCTGGCCGAGACGCCCTCGAAGAGTTTCGTGAACTCCGTCAGTGGGTCGTACGTGCAGATGTCGCCCTCAAACTTTCGCCGGTCGTAAATCAGGTCGAGCGCCACCTCGCTCTCGCGCTCGCCGATGCGGTTGAGGGGAAGTATCTTGCTCGCGTTGACAATCGCCGCGTCCAGCCCCGCCTCGACCGCTTCGTGCAGGAAGACGGAATTGAGCGCAATGCGCGAGGCGGGATTCAGCCCGAACGAAACGTTCGAGACGCCGAGGATGGTCAGACAGCCGGGCAGCTCCGCCTTGATGCGCCGGATGCCCTCTATCGTTTCGAGCGCGTTGCGGCGGTCCTCCTCGATGCCCGTGGAGATGGGCAGGGCCAGCGGGTCGAAGAAAATGTCGTGAGCCGGGATGCCGTATTTTTCCGTTGCCTGGTTGTAAGCGCGCCGGGCGATCTCGAACTTGCCGTCGGAGGCGCGCGCCATGCCCTGCTCGTCAATGGTGCCGATGACGACGCCCGCGCCGTAGCGCCTGCACAGTTCCAGAACCTTAGCGAACCGCGGCTCTCCGTCCTCGTAGTTGGTCGAGTTCAGGATTGACTTGCCGCCCGCGTGTTCGAGCCCCGCCTCCATCTTCTGCCACTCGGTCGAGTCGAACATCAGGGGAATCTTGACGTTCGTCACGAGCCGCGAAGCGAGTTCGTGCATGTCGCGTTCTCCGTCTCTTCCGACGTAGTCCACGTTCACGTCCAGGACGTGCGCGCCCTCGCGCTCCTGCTCGCGCGCCAGGCTCACCAGCCCGTCCCAGTCCTCCGCGTTCAGGAGGTCGCGCATCTTCTTCGACCCCGACGCGTTGACGCGCTCGCCGACGATCAGGAACGAGGCGTCCTGCACGTAAGGCTGCTGGATGTAGATGGACGAGACGGACGGGACCAGTTTCGCATCGCGCCGTTTCGGCGTGACCTGCTGCATCGCCTCGACGACCGACTTGAGGTGCGCGGGCGTCGTGCCGCAGCAGCCGCCGACGACGTTGACGCCGAAGTCCCTGGCGAAGTGCGTGATCTGCGCCGTGAAAGTTTCGGGCGTCTCGCCGTAGTGCTGCGCGCCGTCTTTGACTTCGGGGAGCCCCGCGTTCGGCAGCACCGAGACCGGCAGCGGCGCGTTCTCGCAGAGGTAGCGAATGCTCTCGGCCATGTGCTTCGGCCCCGTCCCGCAGTTCATGCCGATGACATCAATCGGGAAAGGTTCGAGCGCGGTCAGCGCGGCGTTGATCTCCGTGCCGTTGAGCATCGTGCCGAAGATTTCGATAGTCACCTGCGCCATGACGGGCAGCCTCTTTTTAACCCGCTCGAAGTGCTCAAAGATGGCGGCGAGCGCGGCCTTCGTCTGCAAGAGGTCCTGGCAGGTCTCGACGATGAAGAGGTCAACCCCGCCGTCGTAGAGGCCGCGCACCTGTTCCGCGTAGGCGGCCTTACAGTCCCTGTAAGAGATGTGGCCGAGCGTCGGCAGTTTTGTGCCGGGGCCCATCGAGCCCGCGACCCAGCGCGGCCTGCTTTTAGTCGAGTAGTCGGCGGCGATCCTGCGCGCGAGTTCCGCGGCCTTGAAGTTCAACTCGTAGGCCATGTGCGGGATTTGATACTCCGCGAGGACGACCGAAGTCCCGCCGAAGGAGTTGGTCTCGACCACGTCGCAGCCCACGTCGAAGAAGGCCGCGTGGACCTTCTCGATGGCCTCCGGCTTGCTGATTAAGAGGTACTCGGGGCAGCCCTCGAACTGCAACCCGCCGTAATCCTCCTCGGTCAGGTTCTGCGCCTGTAGGTTCGTGCCCATCGCGCCGTCGAAGACGACGATGCGCTCTTTTAACGCGTCAAGGAATGTGCTCATCTAGTTTTCGTTCGTCCTTCCGGGCCGAGTCTCTCTCTAGTCGGGGCGGCAAACTGAAAGCCCCGCGCCGAAACAACGCGGGGCTTCCCTGTAGCCTATTCGATTGGTCTTCCGCGGGAAAGACTCGCCGAGCTGTTTAGCAGTTTATTTTACGTGGCCGCAAGTTGCCTTAACTCACCACGCTTGTTCGCTGCATGTATTGAAACATTCAGGGATGCGCCTGTCAAGAGATAGAGGCTCATAGTGACGCTCGACTCGTCCGGCTCACGTGCGAGCTTTCCGAGATTGATGCCGGATGATTTCGACGAGCGCGCGTAAAGCCTGATTGACGGATTGCGAATCTGAAAACACTTCGGCGACATCCGGGTCGAGCACCACGATGTTACTCCCGCGCGCGAACCGCTCCGCATACTTGCCGCGCACGCCGCCGCTGAAGTCATACTCCTCCAGCATGTCCGGGTCGCGCCCACTATTCTCTTCCTTCTTCATACTTCTTCCTCTCGCGCGGCGTAGCAAAGCGCGCGCTGATGATCCTAATATTTTGCCCCCGCTCCGTAAAGACCACAACGAGATGGTGCTGCCCGTGCGATAGGCCAGTTATGACGAAACGATTTTCATCCTCAGAATGCAACGGGTCAGGAATTGTTAAAGAGAGCGGGTCGGCGAAAACGGTGGTCGCTTCCTCAAATGAGACCTCATGTTTCTTGAGATTCTCCTCTGCTTTATCTTTGTCCCATTCAAACACTGCATCCATGCGCCCAAATATAAGTCTCTCCGCAAGACAAAGGCTAGTGCTCAAGGTCGGAAATTCAAAATGGATAAGCTCCGAGCGACGAGATTAGGTTGCGGCGAGCGTTCGGCTCCCCCAGGACTCAGCCAGACATGACAAAACGTCAGCCCGACTGACAAAAGTTCAGGCCCAAGTGTCAGCGCGGGCGGGGTGGATGTTCCTTCCACAAGTTTTGCACTCCCGACCAAGCTCTAACATTTCAGCAGTTAACTCCCTGCCATACCCCGCCCGACCAAGCGGCACGCGGGTTGTTTTGTGTGGGGCGTGGTCGGGTCTCTTCCTGGCCCAAAAAGATTCAGGGAATGAAGGATGGTAGCGGATGGCACGCGTGATGATTTGTGATGACGACAAGGCTTTGGCCGAGGAACTCCTGGCGGCCCTGCGCGCCGGGGGGCACGAGGCTACGACGTGTCGCCACACGATGGATGTCCTGCGCGAGGCGGCCGAGGGGCTCTTCGACCTCGTCGTCTTCGGGCTCGATATGCCGGGCTTCGGCGGCGCGCGCGCCACGGAGGCCGTGACGGAACTCGCGCCACACGTGCCGCTCATCGGCCTGCACAAGCGCCCCTCCGAAATCATGCGCACGCCCGCGCACTCGCGCCTCGCCGCCATCCTCCCGCGCCCCGTCTCGGTCGAGACTTTCATGTACGCCGTCGCCCGCGCCCTCGAAGTGCGCGGCCTGCGCCACACGCAGGCGGCCCCGACAATTCGCTAACGCACCCGACCCGGCACCTATTCGCCCCGTCTCATTCGGGGACATCTTTAAGGAGAAGACGATGACAAAGTTTAAGAACAATCTTCGCGCGCTCCCACTGGCCGCCCTTTGCCTGCTGGTCCTGGGCGGCGCGGCCGCCATCGCGCAAAGACAACTGCGCACGGCCGAGCGCGGCCGCCCCGAGGTCAAGGTGAGCCTCTCGGGCTCGGTCGCCCGCGGCGGCGAGCGCCTGCCCCTGGAGAAGGCCGCGGCCGTCAACCCCGGCGAAGTCCTCGACTGGACCATTACCTCCGAGAACGACGGCAGCGCGCCCGCGCGCAACTACAAGGCCGTGGGCCAGATTCCGAAGGGCACCGTGCTCGTCGCGGGCAGTACGTCCGCCGATGGCTCGGCCAGCGTCTCTTACAGCATTGACGGGGGCAAGTCCTTCTCGGCCGAGCCGACCATCGACGAGCGCCAGGCCGACGGCACAGTCAAGCAGGTGCCCGCGCCCGTCTCCATGTACACGCAGCTGCGCTACGAGTGGGCGGACCCGCTCGCCGACGGCGGCAAGCTACAGGCTTCCTACAAGGTGCGTGTCAAGTAGGCGTGCTGGAACGCCGATAAGATTTCTGGGCCGGACACTCACGCGCGCGCTCTTCCCGTAAGCCTGAACGGAGCCGCCGCCCGTCAAACTTCCTGCCTGTCCCCTGCCTACCTTTTTCATGATGAGGAACGAAATGAAAACGATAGATAAGACGCGCTCGCAAAGCGCGACCCTCTTTCTCGCGCTGGCCCGCCTGATCGCCGTCCTGGCGATCTCTTGCGCCGTCTACACGCAGGCACTGGCGCAGCAGACGCCGGCCGACACCCCTATTGAGAACACCGCCACGGCGACCTACGGCGACGGCAGCGGCGGCACCTACACCGCCACCTCTAATAAAGTGACCGTCACCGTCTCGAAGGTCTCGGGCCTGACCATCACGCCCGACGTGACCAACGGTTCGAGCGACCCGACGGTCGTCCCCGGACAGACTGGCGCGAGCTTCACCTTCACGGTCACCAACACCGGCAACTTCACAGATCAGGTGCGCTTCCTCGCGGGCGGCGCGAGCATCCAGATTGCGAGCGGCATGGCGACGGTCGCCTCGGCTTACGTCGAGATGAACAGCGTCGCCGGCTACCAGGCCGGGCAGGACGTGGACATCAACGACGGCGTCGCAGACCTCGTCAGCTTCAACCAGGGCCAGTCGCGCAACGTCGTCGTCTTAGTTAACGTCAACGCGGCCGCGCCCGCCGGCAGCATCGTCAACGTCCGCCTCGGCGACGCCGACGACGCCGCGCCCTACGACAACGAACCCGTGGACGCGACCACTGCGAACGAGGTCCGCACCGAGTCGAGCGCGTCGGTCAACGGTCGGCGCGAGGCGCGCGGCGACCGCAGCGCACAGGTCGAGAACGACGCGCAGCTCACGCTCTCGCTGACGGCCCCGGCCGGCCCCGTGCCTCTCGCTTCCGACATCACTTACGTCTGGCAGCTCTGCAACACCGGCTCTCGCCCGGCGGCCACCGTCTCGCTGACGAACGCGCCGGCCGGCGCGCAGACGGGCGTCTTCATCTTCGCGCCCGTCCCCGCGGGCACGACGCTCAAGTCGCCGCAGGTCTTCCCCGCGGGCACGCTCTATTCCGCCTCGCCCGTCACGGACAACCCCATCACGACCGCGACGTGGGTGGCCGTCCCTCCGCCCAACACGACGCGCGTCGCCTTCAACGTCGGCGCGTCATTGGCCGCCGGCGCGTGCAGCGCCAACCTCAACATGGTCGTGACTGTCACGACCACGGACGCGACCAACCCCGTCACCGAGCAGGGCAACGCGTACGCGAACAACTCCGTCAGCGCGCAGATCACGGCTACGTCGCCGCTGCGCACGACGCTGCTCCAAATCCTCGGCAGCGTGCTCAACGGCCCGCAGGGCGCTCCCGGTGCAATCAACAACACTAACAATGACGATTTCACCAACAAGAGCGTCTCGTCCGGCCTCGCGGGCGTTGGTCCCGGCGGCAGTACCACCGCGCAGGGCATCGTGACGTTCACGAACACCATCCAGAACTCGGGCAACGCCAACGACAGCTACACGCTCTCCGTGCAGTCGTTCCCGGCCGGCGCGACCGTCAAGGTGACGGCCAACGCCGTCCAGACGACTGTCGTCAATAACGGCGTCGCCACCGGCAACCCGATTCCGGCGCTGGCGATCAACTTCGGCTCCACGGCCGACTATCAGGTCGAAGTCACGCTGCCAGCGGGCAAGACCGTCCTGACCGGCTACGACACGGTGCTCCGGGCCACGTCCGGCAACACCAACACCCAGTGGAACGAAACGATTGACCGCGTTTACACGGGCTTCGTCCAGTTGACCAAGACGGCGACCGTCAGCAACACGACGGGCGTCGGCGCGGCGACCGACCCCGTGCCGGGCGCGCAGATCATCTACTCGATCACGTACAAGAACGTGTCGAGCGCGCCCGCGGGCGCAGGTGCCGGCAACGTCACGCTCTCGGCGAGCAACATCGTCATCAGCGAGGACGGCACCCCTGCCCCCGGCAATACGAACAACTGGGCCAGCTTCACGACGATGGTGCTCGCGCCCCCGGCGGCGTGGAACCCGTCGGACACGCTCGGCGGCAACATCACGGACGGAAGCACGAACGGCGCGGTCACGGCCGTCACAAACTTCCTGAAGGATACGGTCGCCGGCCCGCTCGGCCCGCAGCAGCAAGGCACCTTCACCTTCAGGCGCTTGATCAACTAGCGGCCGCCTCGCGCCCCGACACGTGAGCGACCGCTCTCAACGGACGGACGCGGCGCGGTCGGACTTCTCCGGTGGGCAAGTGCCCCGCCCATCGCAGAAGCCCGACCGGGCCGCGAACGGAAAAGCAGGAGTCAGGAGTCAGGAGTTAGAAGTCAGAAGAAAAGAAATATTGCCCCTGATGATTTCTGGCTCCTGGCCTCAGCTTTCCTCCTGACTACCGAATTCACGGCCTCCAGAGTCCCAGCTTATGTCCCGCGCCCTTCACAGGATCGCCGCCGCCGTAATTCTCGCCGCACTCGCCTTCGCTTGGGCAGCCGGAAGCGCGGCGGCGCGCGCTTTTGAAGGCGACGGCGGGGCTTCGGCGGGCGCAGTCATCTCCAACCGCGCCGAGGCGACTTACGACGACTCGGACGGCGCGAGCTTCTCGACCGTCTCCACCACCATCTTCGTCACGGTCAAGTCCGTCTCGTCGCTGCGCGTCACGCCGGACGAGAGCGCGCCCTCTGAGAGCGTCGGCCCGCGCGAGACCGTGACGCGCGTCTTCCGCATCTGCAACCTCGGCAACATCCCCGACCTCTACACCATCACCCGCGCGGAGGTGAACGAGCCCGCGACCATCACGCGCCTCTACTTCGACGTGGACGCGAGCGGCACCGTCACTGCGGCCGACACGGTCGTCAACGTCGGCGCGTCGCTCTCGCCGCGCGTCCAGCCAGGGCAATGCCTGAACGTCCTGGCCGTCGTCGAGACCAACGACGCGCCCGCGCACAGCAGCCTGACCATACGGCTCGGCGCGCGCTCGAACGTCGTCGGCGCGGTCAACGGCCGCGGCGAGGACGAGGGCGTCATCATCAACGGCGTCGGCGCGGGCGCGCGCGTGACCTCGCCGGACGATTCGAGCCTCCCGCCGGCGAAGCTCGTCAACGACAGCCCGCAGGCCGTCGTCAGCCCCGGCACCCAGTTCACCTACACGATTCGCTTCCGCAACAGCGGCGACGTGACCGCGCGCGACGTGCTCGTCTCGGACGACCTGCCCGCCGAAATCTCTTACGTCGCGGACTCGCTGCGCCTCGAAGAGCGCGCCCTGACGGACGCGGCCGACGCTGACGAAGCGACGCTCCGCAACGACAACCGCCGCCTTGAGATTCGCCTGAGCGAGGTCGCGCCGGACCAGGTCGTCCGCATCTCTTTCAAGGCGCGGCTGACGGGCAACACGCCCGCGGGCGTCGGCGTCATCAACGGCGCGGTTGTCTCGGGCCAGAACATCGTGCCGACCCGGAGCACGACGGCCGTCGTCGTCGTCGATCCTTTCGGCGTGGTCTTCTCGGGCCGCGGCGGCTCGGCCTCGCCCATCGCGGGCGCAAGCGTCGCCATCCTCCAGGACCAGGACGGCGCGAGCCCCTTACAGATTCCGGCAGGCGTCGGCTTCACCCCGAACACGGAGAACGTCAACCCCTACCCGGCGGACGGCCAGGGCCACTTCAGCTTCGCGTTCCGGCCGGACCAGTTGGGCAGCGCCGACGCACCCGCGCGCTACTTCATGAAGGCCACGGCCCGCGGCTACATCACGCGCATGCTCGAACTCTCCGTGCGGCCCACCGAGGCCGGCCTCTTCGCGATGTCCGTGCGCGCGCTCGACGGCCAGCCGCTCGCGCGGCCCGGCGGCTTCGAGCTGGTCAACGAAGAGACGCTGATTAACAACATCGCGGCCGTCGCGCTCAACGTCCCCATGTTCGAGCAGCGCGGGCTGGAGATTACTAAGAACGTTGACAAGCCGCGCGCCGAGCTAGGCGACGCGCTCACCTACCGCGTGGAGGTCAACAACCCGACGGCCTCGCCCGTGCGCGACGTTCTCGTCCGCGACGTGTTGCCCGAATCCTTCCATTACGCCGAAGGGACGGCGCGGCTGACTCTCGGCTCCGCGCAGCCCGTGCCGGTCGAGCCCGAGGTGCGCGGCAACGAATTGACTTTCCGCCTGGGCGAACTCGCGGCCGGCACCAACGCGCGCATCCTCTACCGCGTGCGCATCGGCGCGAACGCGCACGAGGGCCGCCAGGAGAACCGCGCGTCCGCCTCGGGCCTCTTCCTCTCGGGCGAGCGCACCGAAACGACGGCCGCCACGGCCGCGGTCCATGTCGGCGGCGGCACGTTCTCCACGCGGCAGATTCTGCTGGGCCGCGTTTACGAGGACGTGAACCGTAACGGCGAGTTCGATAAAGAGGACGAGCCGCTCGCGGGCGTGCGCCTCTACCTCAACTCGGGCCAGTCCGTCGTCACGGACTCGCAGGGGCTTTACAACTTCCCCTCGCTCGGCGACGGGCCGCAGGTCGTCTCGCTCGACCCGGTCAGTGTCCCGAGCGGCTACAGTCTGACGGACGGCGGCACCATCGCCGGCCGCAGCTGGGCCAGATTGCTCCGCACGCCTCTCGGCGGCGGCTCCCTGCTCCGCCAGAACTTCGCGCTCGTCAGGACCGACGGAGGTCTCAAACCGGCGGCCGCGTCGCGCGTGAAGGAGACGGACAGGCTGGAAGAGAAGAAAGCTAATGAGGCCGCGAGCGACGAGGCGAAAGAGAACGTCAAGGCGAAATATGAAACGTCTGTGACTGAGAGCGCCAAAGCTCCTGCCGCGGGTGCCGCGACTGAAGCCGCAGAGCCCACGGCCGCCGGCAAGTACGAATTGACGACGACTGAGACGCTTGAGCCGGTCGCGCCGGGCGAGGTCCGCATCCTGTCTCCGAAGCCCGAGGCGGTCGTCATGTCGCCGGCGATGCAGGCGGACGTGCGCGTCGCGCTCAACTGGACCGTCAGGCTCGAAGTCAACGGCTCGCAGGTCTCCGACCAGAACATAGGCGTCAGCCGCCTGGACCAGAAGAACAACGTCTCGACCTTCAGCTTCGTCGGCCTGAGCCTCAGGCCCGGCCCGAACCGCGTCCGCGCCGTGGCCGTCAGCCCCGAGGGCGTGCAGCGCCAGTCCGAAGAGATCACCGTCATGGGCCGCGGCCCCGTCAAGCGGCTCGAAATTGTGCCGGAGGCGAAAGAGCTACAGGCGGGCGGCCGCGCCGCGGTCGTGGTCCGCGTGCGCGCGCTCGACCAGTGGAACAACCCCGCGCTCGACGACCAGGTGGCGGTCGAGACTTCGGCCGGTCATCTTCTGGTTGAAGGTGCGGCGAAGAACGAGAAGACGCGCGACGATAAGTCGAAAGACGCGGCGGCCGAAGAAAATATCCAGACGCAGAGCCAGGTCGTGCAGCTCGAAGGCGGCGAGGCCGTCGTCAAGCTCGTCGGCTCGGGAGCCCCCGGCGACGCGCAGCTTCACGCCATCGCGGGCCAGTCCGAGGCGCGCTCGTCGGTGCGCATCACGCCCGAGCTTCGGCCGACGATTATGGTCGGCCTCGCGGAAGTGACCGTCGGCAAGGCCGTGCCGGAAGTCAGCTTGCGCGGCGAAGAGGGGAACGTCCGCAGCCGCCTGAGCTTCTTCTACAACGGGCGGCTGTGGGGCGACAACATGCTGACGCTCGCCTATGACAGTCAGCGCCCGATTAACCGCACGGCCGGCCGTGACCGCATCTTCCAGCTAGACCCGCTCGACCGCGTTTACCCGCTCTTCGGCGATTCCTCGACGCGCTACGAGGCGGCGCAAAGTAACTCGAAGCTTTACGCGCGGATTGACCGCGGGCGCAACTACGTGATGTTCGGCGACCACGAGGCGGACATGACGGACGTGCCGCTCGCCGGCTACGGGCGCAAGCTCACGGGCGTCAAGGTCCACCTCGAAAACTCCGACGGCGACTTCATCACACTGACGGGCGCGCGCCCCGACACGGCTTATGCGCGCGACGTGTTCCCGGCCGGCTCCCTGAGCCTCCTGCGCCTGAACCACGCGGAGCTGCTCCCCGGCTCCGAGACCGTCACGCTCGAAGTGCGCGACCGCCGCAACCCCGAACTCATCCTCAGCCGCGAAACGCTCGTCCGCTCGCTCGACTACAACTTGAACCCCGCGACCGGCGAGCTGTTCCTGATGCGCTATATCTCGACCTTCGACTACGCGCTCAACCTGGTCCAGATCGTCGTCACCTACGAGCACCGCGCCGAGGGCTTCGCCACCTCCGTCTACACGGGCCGCGCGCGGAAGAACTTCGCGGGGCTCGGCCTGCGCCTCGGCCTCTCGGCCGTCATGCAGCGCGACGCGGACTTCGGCGACTTCCTGCTTGCCGGCCTCGACGGCGAGAAGAGACTTCCGAACCGCGGCACGCTCTCCTTCGCCTACGCGCGCAGCCAGGGCGAGTACGGCGGCGCGGGCTCAAGCGCCTTCTCTCTGGCCGCGGACGGGCACGACGGCGACGCTTATCAAGTCGAGTGGACGCAGCCCGTAAACTTTTACGAGATGTCGATTGTCGCGCGCCACTCCTACTCGTCGCCCGGCTTCTTCAACCCGTTCGGCGCGACCGTCACGCCCGGCTCGCGCCGCAGCGAGGTAAACATTCAGCTCAAGCCGTTCGCGCACTCCACCTTCAAACTCGGCTTCATGAACGAGCGCAACCGGACTGTGAACGTGGACAACTCGCGCAACACCATCTCGGCCGGCTGGGACCAGATCGTCGGCGAGCGCCTGCGCTTCCACCTCGGCTACGACCGCCGCAGCTTCACCGACGCAGACTCCGCGCGCGACGTTGACTCGCAGCTCGTGACCGCGGGCGCGGAAGTGAAGGTCACGGACAAGCTCGAACTCTCCGTCAAGCGCGAGCAGAATCTAGGTGAGGCCGACCCGACCTACCCGAACCAGACGACGCTGGCCGCCACCTACCAGTACAACAACACGACCAGGTTTTTCCTGACGCAGCGCCTGGCCTCGGCCGCGATTCGCCCCATCGGCGACGTGGCGCAGACCGGCTTCGCCTTCACGGGCGCGCGCCGCGAGACGGCCATCGGCGTCGAGTCGCGCTTCGGCAAGTACACGAACGTCACCGGCCGCTACCAGCTTGAGAACGGCATCAACGGCACCGACAGCTTCGCCGTCATCGGCCTCCAGAACCGCCTCCCCATCAATAGCGAGTTCTCGTTGGAGCTGGGCTTCGAGCGCGGCTTCCACCTCGCGGGCGAGGGCACGAGCTTCAACAGCGCGACCGTCGGCTTCGCCTGGACGCCGACCGCCGACTTCCGCGCTAACGCGCGCTACGAGTTCCGCGACCGCGTTGGCGCGGGCCAGCTCTTCGGCCTCGGCGCGGCCGGCCGCATCGGCGACGGCATCACCACGCTCGCGCGCCTACAGTTCACGCGCTCAAGTTTTGAAGGCCGCGACACGACCGCGCTCGAAGGCACCGCGGCGCTCGCCCTGCGCCCGCTCGAATCCGACCGCGCCGGCCTGCTCTTCAGCTACACGCACCGCTCCATCACGCAGGAAGGCTTGAGCGGCATCGGCTCCGTGGAGGACCGCGTAGACTCGCTCGCCGCCGACGGCTACTACCAGTTGAACCGGGACCTCGAAGTCTACGGACGCTTCGCGCTCCGCTTCAACGCCAACAGCCAGGCCGAGCTGCCCTTCGTCTCTACCTTAACCTACCTGACGCAGGGGCGCGTCCAGTACCGCCTCACCCAACGCTTCGACTGGGCCGGCGAGATGCGCTTCCTGATGCAGCCCTCCTCGCAGACGTACCGCTCGGTTTATGGCACAGAATTGGGCTTCTGGGCCGTGCCTGATTTGCGCCTCGGCCTCGGCTACAACTTCACCGTGGCGGGCGAGCCCGGCGGCGCGGGCCTGATTCCGGCGCGGCGCGGCTTCTACTTCACGCTCTCGTCCAAGCTCTCCAACCTCTTCGACCTCTTCGGCACGAGCCGCGCGGGCCTGCAAAGCTCCGGCGCGGCCGGCCGCGCAGACGATCAGAAGGAGGAGAAGCGTTGAGGCGTGCGGCCCTGACCAGACTCCCCCTGCTCCTCTTTGCGCTCCTGTGCCTCGGCTCCGCCACGGCGCAGGCTTTCACCATCACGCGCACCTCGTCGCCCGTCTTCTACACGGACTTCGCCGCGGGCCAGAGGGGCATGTACGTGTCCTACCAGATCACGAACACGGGCGGGACCAGTTACTCGGATGTCTGGGTGGGGGTTGACACTTTCACGGGCGCATTCGTCTCGCTCGCGCCCGGCGAGGACGGACTGGTCCAGCTCGGCGCGATGGCCCCTGGGCAGATGAAGACCGCCTACTTCTACCTGCAAGCCACCTCGAATACGACGACCGGCCAGTCGCACACGGTTCGCGTTTACAACGGGAAGCCGCCGACGGGGGCGCAGGTGGACAGCGCGGCCTTCGCCTTCACGGCGGTCGAGGACACGATTCAGGCCAACGCCAACAAGATCACGACGACCGTCTCGGGGCCGAACCCGCCGGGCCTCGGCGGCATCGTGACCGTCCAGGTCACGGGCCATTCGGGGACCATCGGGAGCCAGAACCTGCTCTCGTTCACGCCCGCCTGCGAGCTGGACTGGGTCGCCGACAACTACCAGTTACTTTCGACCACCGTCGTCTTCTCGGGCGGCAACACCGGCACCTACACCGACCGGCTCTTCATCAGCGGCATGTCTTCCTCTTCGGACACGGACTACGTCATCACTTATAGTTTCCGCGCGACCGGCGTGAGCAGCGCCCCGCAGCGCGTCACGCCGATGGTCTACATCGCCAGCGGGACGAACATCAAGCACACGCAGGGCGACCCGCAGACCATCTCGGCGGCCATCAACTCGATCACGATGACGAAGCTCGTCAGCGCCTCGCAGGTCTACGTCGGCGGCACCGTCACCTACACGCTGCGCCTCAACAACACCGGCGGCGCGTACGACGCGACCGTGGACGACCTCGTGGACACGCTGCCGACGAGTCCGGGCAGCGCGACCTACGTCAACAGCACTTCGACCTTTAACGGCGCTGCCATCGGCAACCCGTCAATCTCCGGCTCGACCCTGACCTGGACCGGGACTTTCACGGTGCCTGCCGGCACGACGCGAGACCTGACTTTCCAGGCCACCTTCCCCAACACGGCCGGGACCTACACCAACCGCGCCGTGGCCCACGTCGGCAGCACGCAGATAGACACGACGCTCAGCACCACCGACAACTCGCCGGCGTCGGTCAACACGGCGGTCGTCGGATACCCGGACCTGACCGTCAGTAAGAGTCACACGGGCAACTTCACGCAGGGGCAGAACGGGGCCACCTACACCATCACCGTGACCAACTCGGGCGGCAGCTCGACCACGGCCGCGGTGACGGTCACAGACACCCTACCCGCAAGTCTCACTTACGTGCCCGCCGCGATTCCCGGCTGGAGTTGCAGCGCCTCGGGCCAGGTCATCACCTGCACGAGCAGCAACGTGGTCGCGGCCGGGGCGACTTTCCCCGCGCTGACGCTGACCGTCAACGTCTCCGCGACCGCGCCCGCGAGCGTCACCAACAACGTGAGCGTCTCGGGCGGCGGCGAGACGAACGCCGGCAACAACTCCGCGTCGGACGCGACCACCATCAACCAAGTCGCCGACATGACGGTCGCCAAGACGCACACGGGCAACTTCACGCGCGGCTCGACCGGCTCTTACTCCATCACCGCCACCAACTCCGGCGCGGGGCCGGTCTCCGGCGCGGTGACCGTCGCCGACACCTTGCCCGCCGGGCTCACCCCGACCGGCTGGTCCAGCACGCCGGGCTCCGGCTGGTCTTGCAGCATCGCCGCGCAGACCGTTACCTGTAGCAACTCCAGCGCCCTCGCCGCCGGCCAGAGCTACGCCGCCCTCAGCATCACCGTCTCGGTCGCGCAGAACGCGGCATCCAGTTTGACCAACACGGCCACGGTCTCCGGCGGCGGCCAGGCCGTCACCTCGAACGACTCGTCCAGCAACCCGACGACCATCGTCTCCAGCTCCGACCTGAGCCTGACGAAGGTGACGAGCAACGCCGGCTCCGGCGTCGGCACGAACGCGACGTTCACCATCACCGTGTCGAACGCGGGGCCGACGAACGCGACCGGCGTCGCGGTGCGCGACCAACTTCCGGCGGGGCTGACTTACGTCTCCTCGACGCCGAGCGCCGGCAGCTACAACAGCGGGACGGGCGTCTGGACGGTGGGCAACCTCGCGAGCGGCTCCAGCGCGACGCTCCAACTCGTCGCGCGCGTGGACGCGCTCGGCGCGATCACGAACACGGCGCAGGTGTCGGCCGCCAACGAGCCCGACCCCGACTCCACGCCGAACAACAGCGTTGCCTCCGAGGACGACCAGGCCAGCTCAAGCCTCTCGACCTCGCCGCCGAACATCTCCCTCTGCAAGACTATTCTGGGCCAGCTCTGCCCGCCGCCGGCCATCGCCGGGCTGCCCGGCAGCGACCTTACTTACGTCATCACGTTCGCCAACACGGGCGGCTCCTCCGCCGCCAGCTTCATCATCACGGACCCCATCCCCGCGAACACGGACTTCAAGGTCGGCTCCGTCACGAGCGGCTTCGGCACGACCGGGCTCTCCCTGACGCTCGTCACCCCGAACGACCGCGTCACCTACTCGAACAACGGCGGGACGACGTGGACCTACACGCCCGCGAGCGGCGGCGGCGGCGCTCCCGCCGGCTACGACCGCAACGTCACGCACATCCGCTGGAGCTTCATCGGCAACCTCGGCCAGACCACCCCCAACAACACCGGCAACGTCGGCTTCACCGTGCGGATACGGTAAAAAGCGCGCCCGTGCGGGTGGATTAGCCTTGACAGACTTTATTTATAAGAATAACTTTTCCCTGTTTTGCTCGGAGCCCTACGCGAATAAGCAAGGTCTCGTACTCCAGGTTAATCTCTTTGGGATTATGGATTCTCGTCGGCCTAGCCTCCTGGTCTTCAACCCCTCACGTTATCCGCGCGGCGGGTGGGTCACGGTCCCCTGGGGGCCGATTGCCAGAGAAACCGGCTTCGGTCAGGACGCCTTGTCGCTCCATCAGGGCGACGGCGCGCCCCTGTTCCATCAGGTGGACCAGATAGACCCGGCGGACCCCTCGCGCGACACCCTCAGCTTCTTCCTTTCCAAAGAGATTGAGCCCGGCGACGAACACTACCAAACGCACACGGGCGAAGTCTTCATAGTGGGCCGGCCCGCCGGCGACCGGGAGCGGCGGCGAGCGCCGGAGCAGACGCGCGATTACGAATTGAGCAATAATCAACTTGACGTTCGTTTACACTTGTCCCCGGAATCGGAGGACGAAAAAGGGTACTGGTACGCGGGCTCTGCGCGGAGCGTCAGACTCGAAAAGCTGCGGGATGTCGAGGACGGAGAAGTCGTCGGCCCACGAAGAGAATTTCTGGACTTCATCAACATTTTCTATCTCGACCACGACCCCGAAAAGCGTTGCATGCAGTTGGAGTCCATCCGGGTCTCGCAACGGGTCTCGCAACCCGACTCGCGCTCCGGGAGCTACCAGCACATATACCTACACGATCAGGCTTATCGTCTCGTCTCCGAGTGTTACGGCCCGGTGAGGAAAACAGTCACCATCGCCTCCGAACCTTTCTACTTCGGCTATTCCGCGCCGGACGCCCCCGAACCCGTCCCGCTGCGCTGCGAACTCTATCGCGTCTTCAGCCTGTACGAGGACCGCGAGTACGCCGTCGAAGAGCTGTTCATCAAAGCCACGCCGCCCGACAATTTTATCGGCGCGGCCGCCTTCAATCTCTTTTTCGAGGCCCGCTACTTCACCTACATGAAGCTGGGCCAGCCGCAACTCTTACTCTACGAGAACGTGCCGGACTGGTTCGCCATGGGCGACCTAGCCAGTTCGCTGGTGTACGGGTTCGCCTGCGACGCGCATGTCAGCCGCGCCGAGCATCCCGACCCGTCATTCCCGGTCTCCGACAACCAGTGGAATTCTTTTTCCTGGACCCTGTCCCCCTGCCAAACAGCCACCTGCCTGCACCTGTTTTCTAAACACCAACCCAGGGACTTCCCGTCCGACCCAGACCCTTCCCACTGGCTCGAAGCACTGGAGAATCAGGCAACGCGGTGGTTCACGGGTCAGGCGGGCCACGCCTGGTATGAAATAATCTACAAGCCACTCTATGCCAGACTGGCGGCACCGGGAGAAGCTCTCTCCCACGGGGGAGAGTATGCCTTATAACAAGGCCCGGAAGGCGGCCCAGACGGCCGCTGCCATCCTCAAGGCTGCCGAGCACGATGCGACCGTCGCGTCTAAAGCCGCCGCGCTCATTCGGCATAAGGAGACAATCTTCAACGCGGCCGCGGAAGCGATGGAGACGCTGGAGTGCGACATCAAGGAGACTCTCCCGGCGCTGCACGACGTTAAAGGCGAGAGGGCTGTAGAGGCCGCGCTGAAGCTGGCCGAGAAAGTGCACGAGGCAAGGTCCGCCGCCAGCAGGGCCGCGATGGAGCTGCGCGAAGTCAAAATCTTGCGGGAGGGCGAAGGGGCCGCCGAGGAGGCCCAGGCGAGAATCAAACCCGCGAAAGCTCAGGAGGCGCAGGCGGCTACAGCTCACGAGAGGGCCGGCACAAACGGACACGCGGCCAATGGCGGTGGCACCGGCCACGTCGAAGAAACGAAAGTCGTGGAAGCCGAAGTTATCGAGAAAGTCACGAACGTCCTGCACAGTGCCGGGAGCGTGAAGACTGCCGGCGCGCTCTCGCGCATCGCCGCCGTGCTCAAGAAAGCGGAAGACGCCATCAGCGAGTCGGCCGAGAGCCTCAGGAAGAATGCGGCCTCGAAGAAAATCGCCGGCGAACTCAGGGCCGTCGAGACTACAGCCGGCGACGCCGTCGAAAAGATGCAGGCCGCGGCGGAACAGCTTAAAAAGTTTGTCAGGGAAACGCAGCCGGAATTGAAGCAGCCCACTTATGATGTCTGGAAACCCGCCTGGCTGAGAATCTCCGCGAACGCGGACAAAGTTGACGACGCCTTGAAGGACGCGAAGGCGGCCTGCGAGCAAGGTGAGTCGGCCGCCGACAAGGCCCAGCTTCAGCAGGTGGAAGGCTATAAAGCGCAGACCGACGAGATCAAAAAAAAGGCCCGCAACTTATACGACTCCGCCGTGGTCATGGAAAAGCTGCTCGGCCTGCGCAAGTTCTTCCTGGAGCACGACGAGCTGATTTACGCCAAGCTGGAGGACTGCGACGAGGACGCCCAAAAAGGTGTCAACAACATAGACATGCTGTTCTTCGCCCAGAGCCTGCCCATCATCAACGGCATCATTCACGTCGGCAGTACCAGGGAAGACTTGAACACGGCCACCGAATGGGTGAAGGAGAACTGGAAGGGCTCCGCCGCCCAGCCGCGGATCGTGCTTTCGGCGCTGCTCTTCCTTTACGTCACGAAGCAGGGTGTCCAGCGGTTCGCCAACTCTACCGACAAGAACCAGCAGCTCATCTGGCGACGGATTGACGAGCGCGTCGGCAGGCTGCTCTAGAGGATCGTCAACGGGACGCTAGGCTGACCTCCGGCCGGCGCGACGCTTTAGACGAACTGCGTCTCTTCGGAATGCCGTAGCTTTTCTGCCGCCCGCCCGGAAGTGGGCGACGGCCAATCGCGCATGACTACACGCACAAGCACCCGCCGCCCTCAACAGCCTGCCGCGGCCAAGCCTCCACGGATATTTATCAGTTGGTCTGGTGACGAGAGTAAAAAGATAGCGAACGAGCTGAAGAGGTTCCTGGACTTCACCGTGCGCAGGGGCGAGCCCTGGGTTTCCGACATCATTGAGGGGGGCGCGAATTGGGAAGCGGAGCTTGTCAAGGCGCTCGAAGAGACGGAGTTCGCCATCGTCTGCTTGACGAAGACTAACGTGAAAGCCTCTTCGATTCACTACGAGGTGGGCTACATTGCCGCCTGCAAGAAGCCCATCTGCCCTTACCTTTTTGAGTTGCAGGAGACGGAGATCGATTGGCCGCTGTCCAAGCATCAAGCCAAGAAGGCTGACGCGGAGGGGACGCGGCAAATGCTCATCACCATCAACAAGAAGCTGGGCGTTGAAGACCCGGAAACTTACTCGAAAGAGGCGTTCAAGAAATGGTGGCCCGGCTTTAACAGGGAACTCAAAAAATTGAGGGAGGCGGCGCAGACACACTCCAGCGAACAGGTTTCACACGAGGCGAGTAAAGAATTCTTCGAGAGATTGGCCTTGACCACGCGCAAGGAGGAAGAGCCGATGAAGCAAAAGCCCGAACCGGATAAGAAGCCCTCCAAAACCTCGATGTCGCGCGGCAAGCCGGCCGCGGGAGCCGCAAAGGGCGACACCAGGGCATTCACCCTGGAGGTGATTAACCTGATGGGCTACCCGCGCAAAGGCCAGGTCGTCGTCCCCTGGGAGTTGATTGACGAAGCAAAGAAAATCTCGCCTTCGCAGCATTTGACCATTTACGATAGCTTCGATAACCCGCTCCCGACTCAGGTTGAGCTTGACGACTCGGGGGATCCTGCGCGCGGTGCCACTCTTCTGTTCACGCTGCAAGTTGACGTACCCAGTCGAGTCGCGGGCAGTTCGACCCCGCCATATCTGGTGTACGCGAAGACAGGCACGCCGCCGAACAAAGCTCTGGGCGCGCAGCCGCGTATCGAGGTGGAAAGCGATGGAAAAGATAAACTGCGCGTCAGGCTGATCAATAGCCGGCTGGAAATTCACCTGGAGTTGTTCCCCAAGCCCTGGAAAGACCACCGCGACTTTTACGCCGGCGCAGCTTCGAGCGTGCAATATCTGGGCGAGGAGATTCTCAGCTCCCTGAAGTTTGGCCCAATCCATCAGGAGAAGAGGTGTATGCAGATAGCCGATCTGTGGCTCTTCTCCCCTACCAAAAGACTCATACCGGGAGAGCACACCATCCGTCAGCCGTATCAACTCATCTCGCAGTCGAGCGGCCCGGTGAGGGCGAGTGTTAAGATCGCCTCCGCAGCTTTCGATTGCAGCTATTACGATCCCGGTACCCGGAGTCAGGTCTCATCAAAATGTCAGCTCTACCGCGAAATCAGCCTGTACGAGGGCAGCGACTACGTCGTCGAGCGGCTCTACATTCAGAACGCCCTGGGGACGGCCAAAGGTGGCAAAGATAAATTTGACCACAGCTTTAAAGCTCGCTATTTCACCTTCGCCGATTTCGGAGAGGTTAGAAAGTTCCACTACTACCCCGAATGCCTGGGGATGAACTCGGACTGGCCGTCGTTTCGCGGCTACGGTTTTGCCGCCGACGCGCCAATCCTCTTCTTCGAGAATCCGGTTCCCAATTACCCCTACGCCGATCTCCAGTACAATACTTTCTCGTGGGAGCTGAGCCCCAGCAAGAGGCAGAAGTGCCTGCACCTGTTTATGAAAGGCGAGTTCGACGACATGCAATCGAGGTTGCATAATACATGGGACGAGGTCATAAATAATCCACTTCTCGTGAAGGTGAAGCAGTGAGCCGGCGGTTACAGGCCGGGAAACGCTTTCGCCTTTCCCTCCCGCCGGCCCCACACTCTGCTTCCCGCGCCCGCCTTCTGTTATATTAGCCGCACTATGTCAAGCGGGGATTCGAGGCGGTTGATTGACCTCACGCTGGGCGAGGCCAAGCGCATACTGGTTTACGGCGCGGCGCTGCTGCTCGCCGTCGTGCTCTTCTTCATGCTCGTCGGCAAGGTGCTGGTCGCGCTGCTGCTCGGCGTCGTCGCGGCCGTCTACCTCTTGCCGGTCCAGGAGTGGCTCGAAGTCCACCTCCGCCGCCGCGCCGGCAGCGCCCTCATCACCATCGCGCTCATCGTCGTCCCGCTCGTCGTCATCACGGCCTTCGCCTGGCACGAGTTGTCCAACTACTCGAACCGCGTCTTCGAGCGCCGCGACGAGATCATCAACTCCATCAGCGACTCGCTCTCGCGCCACCTCCCCATCGAGCGCGAGGGCATGCGCGCGAGCCTTCAGGCCGCGTTCACAGAGGGCGTGACGCGCTCGGCGGAACTCATCAAAGGCTTGCGCGACCAGGCGGCGCTCCTGCTCGCCTCGCTGACGCTCTTCTTCTTCACGGTCTACTACGTCCTGACGCACCGCGTCCGCGTCGCCTCTTATTTGAAGGTGCGTGTGCCGGGCGAGTACCTGCCGTTTTACGAGAAGCTGACGGCCAACATAGGCGGCGCGCTCCGCGGCGCGCTCCGTGCGGTCTTCATAGACCAGTCGCTCAAGGCGCTCGTCATCGTCGTGCTTAATTTCGTCTTCGGCGTGCCGCTCGCCATCGTGCTCGGGCTCGTGACCTTTCTCCTCGGCTTCTTCCCGCTCGTCGGAGAATGGGCCATTTACATCCCGGTCTCGATCTACCTCTTCGTCTTCCGCAACGACCCTGTGGCGGCCGGGATTTACCTGACCGTCGGCGTCAGCATGACGCTCGGCTCCTCCCTGCTCCTGCGGCCGAAGCTGGCGAGCAAGGGCACGGGGCGCTTCAATTTTTACTGGATGCTGGTCGCGCTCGTGGCGGGCGTCTACGTCTTCGGCATCGCGGGCGTCGTCCTCGGCCCGGCCATCCTCGGCTTCGTCAAGGCGGTGGCCGACACCTTGTTCGGCGACGTGCGCTACGAGACCTCGCTCCTCAAGGAAGAGGTCAGGCAGCAGCACGAGGCGGCCGCCGACGAGGCGCGCGACCGCGCGGCCAGCGCCGCCGACTGAAAAAGATTGACTCGCCGCCCGCCGCTGGAATATTGTCAGGGAAATCACGCCCTCGCAGGCTGAAAGATATTTCCCAGAACACAGGCGACGAACCGGCTCGACACTTTGCGCCTTTGCGTCTTTGCGTGAGGCAAATAAGTCTCACGCAAAGACGCAAAGGCGCAAAGCAACTGCCTCGAACTTTTTACTCGAAAGGCGGCGAAGATGGGCACAAAACCGATGGTGTTTCCCCTGGACGCCTACGGACGCGTGTACGTGCTGCACGACGAAGCGGACGAGCCCGTCTGCACGGGCTCGCGCGAGACCTGCTACCGCCTGCTCGAATTGATGCTCGAAGCCAAGAAGCGTGCCGACGAAGTCGAAGGCAAGCTCGCCGAAGCCACCGAGCGCGCGGCCCGCGCCGCCAGTGCTTCAGTCTCCCTATAAATTAGAAGTAGATAGCAAAATGGTGAATGGAAGAACTGCTTTCCTCCATTCACCATTCACCTTTTACCGTTCACTAAATTTTCTCTAGCCCGGAGGCCACGTGAGCGCGCGGCCGCCGAGGACGTGCAGGTGGAGGTGGAGGACCGACTGGCCCGCGCCCGCGCCGGTGTTGATGACGGTGCGGTAGCCGCCCTCGGACAGACCCTGCTCGTTGGCGACGCGCGCGGCGACTCGCAGGAGGTGGCCGAGCAGTCCTTCGTCGTTGCGCGTGGCCTCGTCCAGAGACTCCAGGTGGTCGTGCGGGATGACCAGCACGTGCACGGGGGCCTGCGGGTTAATGTCTCGGAACGCGACCGAGTGCTCGTCCCGATGAACGATGTCGGCGGGAATCTCGCCCGCTACGATGCGGCAGAAAAGACAATCCATAAATTAGTGACGGGTGACAAGTGACGTGTGACGAGCCAGAACGAAAGAACAATAGCCTTTTTCCCGCCGGTTGTCACTCTTCGCTTGCCGCGGCTTTGCTTAAAGGTCCGGTGACGGACTCGCGCAGGCGCTCGATGGCCGCGCCGACGGCGTTGAGCTTGTCCTCAATCTTCTCGTAGCCGCGGTCTATGTGATAGACGCGGTCAATGATGGTCTCGCCTTCGGCGGCAAGCGCGGCCAGCACGAGCGAGGCGGAGGCGCGCAGGTCCGACGCCTGCACGCGCGCGCCCGCGAGCCGTGTCACGCCCTCGACCGCGGCCGTGCTGCCTTCGATGTGAATGCGCGCGCCCATGCGCTGCATCTCGGAGGCGTGCATGAAGCGGTTCTCGAAGATGGTCTCGGTGATGACGGAGCGCCCCTCGGCCTGCGTCATCAAGGCCATGTACTGCGCCTGCATGTCTGTCGGAAACCGCGGGTGAGGCTCGGTCGTCACGTCGCTCCCGACGAGCCCCTTCTCGCAGCAGCGGACGCGTAGCGTGCTCTGGTTCATCTCCTCTATCTCGACGCCGACCTCGCGCAGCTTGCTGATGACTATCGCGGAGTGCTCGGGCCGGCAGCCCTTGATCTCAAGCTCGCCGCCCGTGATGGCCGCCGCGACCATGAAGGTGCCGGTCTCGATGCGGTCGGGGATGATGGTGTGCTCCGCGCCGCCGAGGGATTCGACGCCGACGATACGGATGACGGGACTGCCCGCGCCGCGCACGCGCGCGCCCATCTTGTTGAGAAGCTCCGCGAGGTCAGAAATCTCGGGCTCACGCGCGGCGTTATGGAGGACCGTTTCACCTTCGGCGAGGGTGGCGGCCATCATCAAATTCTCCGTGCCCGTCACCGTCACCTTCTCGAAATGGACCTCCGCGCCGCGCAAGCGCCCGCGCTCGGGGGCGCGCGCCACCACGTCGCCCGCTTCGAGGCTGACGGTCGCGCCGAGGTGCTGGAAGCCCGCGAGGTGCAAATCAATCGGGCGCGTGCCGATGGCGCAGCCGCCCGGCAGAGAGACGCGCGCCTTGCCGAAGCGCGCGAGCAAGGGGCCGAGCGCGAGGACTGAGGCGCGCATCGTCTTGACTAACTCATAAGGGGCCTCGAACAGCTCGACGTGGTCGGCCGTGATCTTATGCGTGCGCAGCTCGGGCGTGAGCACGGTCGCGCCGATGTCTTCGAGGAGCCGGCGCTGCGTGATGATGTCGCGCGCGTAGGGCAGGTTATGGAGCGTCACGGTCTCGGGCGTCAGGAGCGCGGCGGCCATGCAGGGGAGCGCGGAATTTTTCGCGCCGCTCACCTTGACGCGCCCGCGAAGGGGCCGCCCGCCAGTGATTCTGAATTTATCCATAGTCGAGAGAGAATAGATTAAAACCGCCAAAGGTGGAAGGCCCGGCGAGAGAGCGGGCGAGTGCTGTTGCCGAGTGGGGTGAAGGTTGAATTAAAGTACCCTCAAGAGTCAGGCGGCTTGACGGGCGATTATGCGGCTTCCTCTCGGGCAGAATTCATCATATTATCCGCACGTGAAGGTCAAGGAGGTCATAAAATTGCTCGAAGAGGATGGATGGTATTTAGCGCGGACGAAGGGCAGCCATCGCCAGCTGAAGCATCCTACGAAGCCGGGGACGGTCACGGTTTCAGGCAAACCGAGCGTTGAAGTGCCTCCGGGGACACTCAATAGTATTTTGAAGCAGGCGGGCTTAAAGTAAGCGCGAGGGATAAAGAATATGCGTTATGCCGTGATTATCGAAGAAGGCGAAAATAGTTTTGGTGCGTATGTGCCTGACCTGCCGGGTTGTGCCGCCGTGGGTGAAACCAGAGAAGAAGCATTGAAGCTGATCGAAGAGGCCATCGAATTCCACATCGAAGGCTTGCGGGAAGACGGCCAGCCTATTCCCGAGCCGTCGTCAAGCGTCGAGTATGTTGGGGGGCACGCGACCTATGAAATTTTGAGAGACGCTTCCGGGCGGTGGGGTTGGCACTTGGTCGCTGCGAACGGTCGCGTCATCGTCACTTCGAGCGAAAGTTATAAAACGCGGGGTGAGTGTCTGGAAGCCATTGAGTTAGTTAAATCCTCATCACTAGCGCCCGTCAAGGCGGCTTAACTAACGAGCAGGAAACCGCGGTCGAATTTAGCTACGGCCGGCGTCGTAATGGCGTTGGGGAGGTGGTGCGAGGATGTAAAGTCGTCGCCGTGGAGAAAGCGCAGAAGACCATCAGGAGCAGCAAGGCCGGGGTGCAGAGCACGTATCTGGGAGGAGGGTTTCATGGGCTCAGTCAGAGTCGCGTTATTACAAATGGCCGGTTGCGGCGGCGACCTCGAAGCCAGCCGCGCGAAGGGCGAGAGCTTCTGCCGCCGCGCGCGCGCGATGGGTGCCGACCTCGCGCTCTTCCCGGAGATGTGGAGCACAGGCATGACGCTCTTCGACGCCAAACGCGAGGGCGAGCGCGAGCGATGGCAGGAGCTTGCTATCAGCCATGATCATCCGTTCGTCACTCACTTCCGCGACCTCGCCCGCGAGCTGAACATGGCGATTGCGCTCACCTACCTCGAAAAATGGCCCACTGCTCCGCGCAACTCCGTCTCCCTGATTGACCGCCGCGGCCGAATCCTTCTGACCTACGCGAAGGTACATACCTGCGAGTTCGACGTGGAGTGCGCGCTCACGCCCGGCGACGGCTTCCCGGTTTGCGAGCTGGACACGTCGCAGGGCGCGGTGCGGGTCGGCTTCATGATCTGCTACGACCGCGAGTTCCCCGAGAGCGCGCGGCTGCTGATGCTCGCCGGCGCGGAGCTTATCCTGACGCCGAACGCCTGCACCCTGGACGAGCACCGCCTGGGCCAATTCAAAGCGCGCGCCTTCGAGAACATGACGGGCGTCGCCATGACCAACTATGCGAGCCCCCAGAACAACGGCCACTCCGCGGCCTTCGACGCCGTGGCCTACCCCGTGTCGGACGGCGAGGCGCGCGACACGCTCATCGTCGAGGCGGGCGGGGCCGAGGATGTTTACATAGCCTCGTTCGACCTTGAAAGCCTTCGCTCTTACCGCGAGCGCGAGGCATGGGGCAACGCCTACCGCCGGCCGCGCCTCTACCGCGCGCTCGCGGCCGAGGAAGTGCGGCCGCCCTTTGTCCGCCGGGACGCGACGCGGTAACATCAGTTTCGCTTCCCCTGCTATCTTCGGAAAGACTCGTGAAGGAAAGTCATCCTCCGATAATTGGCACACTGCTGCGCTCGCTGCGCCTGCGCTGCCCCGTCTGCGCCGGGGCGTCAATCGTCGAGCGGCCGTTCAAGGTCAGGCACCACTGCCCCGCCTGCGCCGCGCTCTTCCAGCGCGAGGCGGGCTTTTTCGTCGGCGCGATTCTCATCAACGTGGTCACGACCGAAGCCTTCATCCTGGCCGCCTACGTCGCCTGCCTTGTCGCGGGGCTCGATTACCAACTGCTGCTCACGCTCCTCTTCGCGGCCGCGCTCCTCTTCCCCGTG
Source organism: Pyrinomonadaceae bacterium (assembly GCA_036403435.1). Classification (GTDB taxonomy): domain Bacteria; phylum Acidobacteriota; class Blastocatellia; order Pyrinomonadales; family Pyrinomonadaceae; genus QHXM01. The sequence goes on along the minus strand of DASWQY010000158.1, from coordinate 198 downwards.
GCCTTCTACCACCACAGCTGGAGCATCTGGCTCGCCTTCGACCACCTCATCGAAAGGCTGCCCAAGAACGCGGGGCAAACGGGCCGCCGGATGTGATATCATGCCCCCGTTTGAATCCCGGTCTTGCGCATATTTCTTGAGCCGTTCTTTGCGGCTTTGCGCCTCCAGCGTGAGGATAAGTTTCACGCTGGAGGCGCA
>DASWQY010000157.1:0-69097 GCA_036403435.1 Pyrinomonadaceae bacterium | reverse complement strand
GCGGAACTCCGGCGAGAACCGCTGCTCGGCGGCTTTCATCACCTCGTTCTTCACCGCCTTCACGTCGCCCAAGGTCTTCGTGCCGAAGCCGAGAGGCTTCTCGTACTTCTTGAAGTTCTCCGAGCCGAGGTTCGAGGTCATGATGACGATGGCATCCGAGAGGTAAACCTTCTTGCCGCGCCCGTCGGTGAGCCAGCCCTCGTCGAAGCCCTGCAGGAAGAGGTTCATCAGTGACGGCGAAGCCTTCTCAACTTCGTCGAGCAGGAGCACCGTGTACGGGTTCTCGCGCAACTGCTCCGTCAAGATGCCGCCGCGCTCCGAGCCGACGATGCCGCGCGGCATCCCGATCAGCTTCTCGATGCCGATTGATCCTTCCTGATACTCCGACATGTCTATACGTACCATCTTCTCTTCATCGCCGAACATGAACTCGGCGACGGCTTTCGCCAGCTCGGTCTTGCCGACGCCGGTCGGACCGAGGAAGAGGAGAATGCCGTCGGGCTTGTAGTGCGACTCTTTGAGCGGCCCCTTGTTGAGCCGCAGGCGTTGCGCGACGGCTTTGATCGCTTCCTTCTGCCCGATGACGCGCCCGCCTAAGTCGGTCTCCATCGTCGAGAAGCGGTCGCCCGTGTCGCGGAAGATCATGTCGCGCGGGATGCGCGACTCCTGCGAGATCACGTCGATGACGTGCTCGGGCTTCACGATTAAGGTCTGCGGCTCGTTAATCTCGACCTTGACGGCCGCGGTGTCCAGCCAGCCGATGGCCTTGTCGGGCAGGTGCAGATTGCGGATGTACTTCGGGGACATCTCCAACGCCGTGTTGATGGCGTCGTCCGAAATCGTCACCGAGTAGTTCTTCTCAAGACGGGGCCTGAGACCGAGCAGAATCTCGCGCGTCTCGTCGAGCGAAGGCTCGTCAACTTTCACCGTGCGGAAGCGGCGCGCGAGCGCCTCGTCCTCGGCGATGTACTCCTTGTACTCCGTCAGCGTCGTCGCGCCGATGATGCGCATCTCGCCTCGGGCGAGTGCCGACTTGAACATGTTGGCCGCGTCGCTTGAGGTGCCGAGCGCCGCGCCCGCGCCGATGATGGTGTGCGCCTCGTCAATGAAAAGGATCAGGTTGTCACGCTCTTTGACCTCGTCAATGATGCCCTTGATGCGCTCCTCGAACATGCCGCGCAGCATCGTGCCCGCGACGAGGCCGCCCATCTGAAGCTGCACCATGTGCGAGCCGCGCAAGCGCGCCGGGACTTTCTCCGGCTCAAGCTCTACGAGACGGGCCAAGCCTTCGACGACGGCCGTCTTGCCGACGCCCGGCTCGCCGACGAGCATGGGGCTGTTGGCGCGCTCGCGGTGGCACAAAATCTCCACCATCTGCTGAATCTCTAACTCGCGCCCGATGGTCGGCGGAATCTTGTCCATCCGAGCCAGCCGGTTCAAGCTGACGCCGAAGTGCTTGAGGTAGGGCGGCAGCTCGAACTTCTTCTTGTACTGCTCCTCCTCCTGCTCACGCAGGTGAACGCGCGAGCGCACGTTCTCGACGACCGCCTCCGGCGACGCGCCCAAGTCCCGCAGGACTTCGACGAAGAGGCCGCGGTCGTCCTGCGACAGCGCCGTGAAAATGTCTGTCGCCTCGATGGTCTTTCGGCCCTGGGCGCGCGCGCGCTCCATGGCGCGCTTAAAAAGGTCAGTCGTGTCGGGCGCGATCCTGAAGCCTTTACCGACATGCTGGCGACTCATTTCGAGACGCTTCTCGATCTGCGTGCGAACCGAGCGCGGGTCAACCGCGAGGTCGCGCATCGTGGAGTTAAAGAGGTCTGCCTCCTCGTCGGCCAGGGCCTTGAGGATGTGCTCGACCGCCACGTAATTCTGGTCGCGGCGGCGCGATTCGTTGAGCGCGTGCTCAAGAATGCGCTGGCCGCTGTCGCTAAACTTATCTTTGTAAGCCCCTAGGTCTATCATTATCTGTTTCTCGACTAAATTAGAAGGCGATGCTCGCTCTCAATCAGACGCCACGGATGTGACAAAAGTTTGGCGGCGAAGTGTCGTCTTGTTACTTCAAACGCGGGCCGCACAAAAAGCGAGGGCGGCCCCTTCAAGCCTTCCTTTAGATGCGAGGGCCGGAAACGCCGTTGCGTTTCCGTGCAAGGCAACTATACCACACCTCGCACCTGCAATTGGCAAGCCAATTTCTAAATGAAAAGTTCAAAATTAAAAATGCAAAATGGAAGACGCAGAGCCCGCCGCCGACCGTCTCCCATTTTGCATTTTACATTTCTAATTTTTCATTCTTCAGTAGTCGTAGTCTTCGCCGCCCTGCATCGGAGGCTGAGACCTCTTCGGCTCGGGGGCGTCTATGACGGCGGCGTCGGTCGTCAGCAGGAGCCCTGCGATTGACGCGGCGTTTTGCAGCGCCGTGCGGACCACTTTCGTCGGGTCAATGATGCCCGCCGCCACAAGGTCTTCGTACTTGCCGTTGGCGGCGTTGTAGCCGGTCGCCCCCTTAGACCCTTCGACGCGGCCGACGACTATCGCGCCCTCCACGCCCGCGTTCTCCGCGATGCGGCGCAACGGCTCTTCGAGCGCGCGCTTGACGATCTGGACGCCGGTCAGCACGTCGCCGTCCTGGTCCTCAATCTTGTCCAGCGCCCTGGCCGCGCGCAGCAGCGCCACGCCGCCGCCCGGTACGATGCCCTCCTGCGCCGCCGCCTTCGTCGCGTTCAGGGCGTCCTCGACCCTCATCTTGATCTCTTTCATCGCGGTCTCGGTCGCCGCGCCCACGCGTATCACGGCCACGCCGCCGGCCAGCTTCGCCAGCCGCTCCTGCAACTTCTCGCGGTCGTAGTCCGACGTGGTCTCCTCGATCTGCGCGCGAATCGCCGCGACGCGCCCCTGAATCGCCTTTGCGTCGCCCGCGCCCTCGACGACGGTCGTGTCGTCCTTGCTGATGATGACGCGCTTGGCCGAGCCGAGGTCTGCGGGCGTCACGTTCTCCAACTTGATGCCGAGGTCTTCGGTGATGACGCGCCCGCCGGTCAGCGTGGCGAGGTCTTCGAGGATCGCCTTGCGGCGGTCGCCGAAGGCGGGTGCCTTGACGGCGCAGACCTTGATGGTCCCGCGCAGGCGGTTGACGACGAGCGTGGCGAGCGCGTCGCCCTCCACGTCCTCGGCGATGATGAGGAACGAGCGGCCCTGCTGCGCGACCTGTTCGAGCACGGGCAGCAAGTCGCGCATCGCCGCGATCTTCTTCTCGTGAAGCAGAATCAGCGGCTCTTCGAGCACGGCCTCCATCCTGTCTGGGTTGGTCACGAAGTAGGGCGAGAGGTAGCCGCGGTCGAACTGCATCCCTTCGACTATCTCAAGCTCGGTCTGGAGCGTCTTCGACTCTTCGACCGTGACGACGCCGTCCTTCCCGACCTGCTCCATCGCCTCGGAAATCAACTGCCCGATCTGCCGGTCGTTGTTCGCCGAGACGGAGGCGACGTTGGCTAGCTCTTCTTTACCTTTGACCTTCTTCGACATGCGCTCAAGCTCGGCGACGGCGCGCGCGGTGCCCAATTGTATGCCGCGCTGCAAGGCCATGGGGTTCGCGCCGGCCGTGACGTTCTTAACGCCCTCGCGGAAGATGGCCTGGGCCAGAACGGTCGCGGTCGTCGTGCCGTCGCCGGCCGTGTCGTTGGTCTTCGTCGCCACCTCGCGCACCATCTGCGCGCCCATGTTCTGGTACTTGTCCTTCAGCTCGATCTCCTTCGCCACCGTGACGCCGTCCTTCGTGATCACGGGCGAGCCGAATTTTTTCGCGAGCACGACGTTACGCCCGCGCGGCCCCAGGGTCACGCGCACCGCGTTCGCCAGCGTGTTCACGCCCTGGAGCATGGCGCTGCGCGCCTCTTCCCTGAACTTCAACTCTTTCGCTGCCACTTTGTGTTCTCCTCTACAATTAGTTGTCAGTGGTCAGTGGCCGGTGGTCAGTTTGAAATCAGTTTCATAACTGACCACCGGCCACTGACCACTGACAACTGCTTCATTCTGCCGCCTTCTTCGCCTCGCCCTGCGCGCGGCCGACCTGCACGCGCGCGGGGCGCAGCAAGCGGTCGCCGAGCTTGTAGCCGCGGCTATATTCGGCCGTAACTATTCCAGCGCGCTCGGGCTCGACCTCGACTGTGTCCACGGCCTCGTGCCGTTCCGGGTCGAACTGCTCGCCGACCGAGGCGACAGGCTCAAGGCCGGCCGCCGCAAGCGCGCTCTCGAAACTGCTCAGCGTCCCGCGCACGCCGTCGAGCAGCGACTCTAAGGAGCCGCCCTGCTCGGCCGCGTTAATCGCCCGCTGCAAGTTGTCCGCGACCGGCAAAAGCGCGGCGACGAACTCGCCCTTCTCGCGCCGTGCGCGCTCGTCCGCCGCGCGGTTCAAGCGCCGGCGCGTTTCGTCCGTCTCGCGCTGCAACTGCGCGCGCATCTGCTCGAAGCGAGACCGCACGTCCGCGACCTCCTGCTTGGCTGCGCGCGTCGTCTCCTCCAACTGCTCGTAAGTCGGCTTCAAGCTCGGCGCTTCTTCGCCGGCAGCTTCGCCGCCCGCCTGGCCTTCCAAGTTGATTCGACCGCGGTCAGTCACGCGTGTCTCCTCTTCCGAGGCCGGCGCGGACGCCTCCGCCCGCGCCTCATCAGACACCCTGTCCTCTTCCATACGACGCTTCTTCTTCTCCCTGCGGAAAGATACCATAGTAGTGATGAGTGATGAGTGATGAGTGATGAGTAAGAGCCCGCCTCTGATCACTCATCACTGAATCTTGATTTCCACGCGCCGCGTCTTCGGCTCCTTGCGCTTGGGCAGGCGGACGCGCAGGACGCCGTCCTTGTATTCGGCGCTGATTCCTTTTTGGTCCACGCTCGCGGGCACGCCGAACCTTCTGAGGAAGCGGCCGTGCGGGCGCTCCGTGCGGCGCTGCGCCTCGCCCTCGGCCGCGCGCTCGCCGCGAATCACGAGCTTGTCGTCGTCCAAGTTGATCTCCAGCGCGGCCCGCTCGATGCCGGGCAGGTCAACCGCGATGGTGAAATCCTTCTCGGTCTCGTAGATGTCCGCCGCCGGGAACCAGTCGGCGCGCTCCAACTCCTGCTCGCCCTCACCTTCGCCGCGCTTCTCCGCCGCGTCCTGAAACAGGCGGTTCATCCGATCCTGCAACGTCACCAAATCGCGTAACGGGTCCCAATGTCGAGTCATAACGTCTCCGAAATGATGAACGATGAACGATGAATGATGAATGAAAAGCAAATGCCTTTAATTCATCATTCATCATTCATCATTCCGCATTGCTTTTCACGCTGCCGCGGCAGCGACTTCGGTCGTGAAGCTCATCTCGTCCCCGGCGGCCGTGGCCGTGATGGTCTGGCCCGGCGTGATCTCGCCGCGCAGCAGCTTGACCGCGAGCGGGTTCTGGATGAGCGTTTGAATCGCGCGCTTCAGCGGGCGCGCGCCGTACTGCGGGTCGTAGCCCTCGCGCGCCAGCAGTGCCCTGGCCGGCTCGTCCAGGACGAGCGTGATGTTGCGCTCCGCGAGCATCGAGCGCAGGCGCTCAAGCTGCACGTTGATGATCTCTACGATCTGCTCGCGCGAGAGCTGGTGGAAGATGACGATGTCGTCGATGCGGTTCAGGAACTCCGGCTTGAAGTTCTCGCGCAGCTCCTGCGTGACCGCCTCGCGCACCTGCTTCTCGTCGCTCGCTGCCTGTATCTCGCGGCTCCCGAGGTTCGAGGTCATAATCAGGACCGTGTTCTTGAAGTCCACCGTCCGGCCCTTCGAGTCCGTCAGGCGACCGTCGTCCAGAATCTGCAACAGGACGTTGAAGACATCGGGGTGCGCCTTCTCGATCTCGTCGAAGAGAACCACGGCGTAAGGGCGGCGGCGGACTGCTTCGGTCAACTGCCCGCCCTCCTCAAAGCCGACGTAGCCCGGAGGCGCTCCGATCATGCGCGCGACCGCGTGCTTCTCCATGTACTCGGACATGTCGAGTCGCACCATCGCGCGCTCGTCGTCGAAGAGAAACTCCGCGAGCGCACGCGCCGTCTCGGTCTTGCCCACACCAGTTGGGCCAAGAAAGATGAACGAGCCGACCGGGCGGTTCGGGTCTTGCAGCCCGGCGCGCGCGCGGCGGACCGCGTTGGCGACCGCCGTCAGCGCCTCGTCCTGTCCGATGACGCGCTGGCGCAAACGTTCCTCCATCGTGACGAGCTTCTGCATCTCGCCTTCGAGCATCTTCGAGACGGGCACGCCCGTCCACTTGGCGACGACCTCGGCCACGTCCTCCTCGTCAACCTCTTCCTTGAGCATGACGCCGTCGAGCTGGAGTTCCGCGAGCTTCTGCTGCTCCCTGGCAAGCGTCTGCTCAAGCTCTGGAATCTTGCCGTACTGTAACTCGGCGGCCTTCGCCAGGTCGCCGGCGTTGCGCGCCTGGTCCAGTTGCAGGCGAAGCTGCTCAAGCTCGTTCTTGGCCTCGCGCATCCGGTCAATCTCTTCCTTCTCGGACTGCCACTTGGCCTTCATGCCCGAGGACTTCTCCTTGAGGTCGGCGATGCGCTGCTCTATGTCTTTGAGGCGCGCTTTAGACTTCTCGTCCTCCTCGCGGCCGAGCGCCTGGCGCTCGATTTCGAGCTGGAGAATCTCGCGCTCAAGCTGGTCTATCTCCTGGGGCAGGGAATCGATCTCTATGCGGAGGCGCGAGGCGGCCTCGTCAATCAGGTCAATCGCCTTGTCCGGCAGGAAGCGGTCCGTGATGTAACGGTTCGAGAGCGTCGCCGCGGCGACAATCGCCGAGTCCTTGATGCGCACGCCGTGGTGCACCTCGTATCGCTCCTTCAAGCCGCGCAGGATGGCAATCGTGTCCTCGACTGACGGCTCGCCGACGTAGACCTGCTGGAAGCGGCGCTCAAGCGCGGCGTCCTTCTCGATATATTTCTTGTACTCGTTGAGCGTCGTCGCGCCCACGCAGCGCAGCTCGCCGCGCGCCAGCGCCGGCTTCAGCATGTTCGACGCGTCAATCGCCCCCTCGGCAGCGCCCGCGCCGACGAGCGTGTGCAGCTCGTCAATGAAGAGCACGATCTGCCCCTGCGCGTTCTCGATCTCTTTCAAGACCGCCTTCAAGCGGTCCTCGAACTCGCCGCGGTATTTCGCGCCCGCGAGCATCGAGCCCAGGTCCAGGCCGACCAGCCGCTTGTTACGCAAAGTCTCCGGCACGTCGCCCGAAACGATGCGCTGTGCCAAGCCTTCGACGATGGCCGTCTTGCCGACGCCCGGCTCGCCGATCAGCACGGGGTTGTTCTTCGTGCGGCGCGAGAGCACCTGAATGGTGCGGCGAATCTCGTCGTCGCGGCCGATGACCGGGTCGAGCTTGCCCTGGCGCGCGAGGTCCGTCAGGTCTTTGGCGTACTTCGAGAGCGCCTGGTAGTTCTCCTCCGCATTCTGGTCCACGATGCGGACGCCGCCGCGCGTCTGCTCTATGACCTTGAGCAGGTCTTCGTGGTTGACGCCGTGCTGGCGAAGAATCTTGCCGGCCTGCCCGTCCTTCTCGTCCGTGATGGCAAGCAGGAGGTGCTCGGTCGAGATGTACTCGTCCTGCATTCCTTGCGCCTGCTTCTCGGCGGCGATGAAGACCTGGCTCAGGCGCGGGCTGAAATACTGCTGCCCACCCTGCACGCGCGGGAAGCGCGCCACGGCCGCCTGCACGTCGTTCAGGACGACCTGCACGTTCGCGCCGAGCTTGCCCAGGACGGGGCGCACGATCCCCTCGGGCTGCTCCAACATCGCGTAGAGCACGTGCTCGGGCTGGACTTCCTGGTTCTGGTTGCGCTCGGCCACCTCGATGGCCGACTGGATGGCCTCCTGGCCGCGCAGTGTGAATTTATCTAAACGCATAAAAAGTGATGAGTGATGAGTGGCGAGTGATGTGTGATAAGAAGAAGTCTTTCACACATCACTCGCCACTCATCACTAAAGTATTTACTTGCCGGACGCCGTCATCGTCTTGTCAGACTTTTCGCCGCCGGACGTTTCGGCCTGAGCCTCGATGGTGCGCGAGGTCTTGGCCTCAGCGCCTTCGCCGGCAATCTCTATGCGGCGGGCCTTGACCTCTTCGCGTTTGGGGAGCGTGATACGCAGGACGCCGTTGCGGTACTCGGCCGTGGTGCCTTCGCCGGAGACGGTCGGCGGCAGCGTGAACGAGCGCGTGAAAGAGCCGTAGGAGCGTTCGACGCGGTGGTAGTTGTCCGTCTCGTCCTTCTTCTCGAAGCGCCGCTCGCCGCGAAGCGTAATCACGTTGTTCTCGAACGAGAGGTCGAAGTCCTCGCGGTTCATGCCGGGCAGCTCGGCCTCTATGACGATCTGGTCCTTGTTCTCGTAGATGTCCACGTTCGGGTTCCAGGCACCGCGGGCAATGCCCTCGTCACCGAAGACGCGGGACAAGTTGGTCGAAAACAGACGGTTGACTTCGTCCTGAAGACTGCGTAGGTCGCGGAATGGGTCGTAACGAATGATGCTCATGACGAACTTCTCCTTTCCTTAACGGTAATTCTTTTGGCTGCTCACAGGCCGAAGACTGAGAGTAAATCGAGGACCCCGGCTTGTGAGCATGGCCGTATGATAAATGTTGAGTCCCTCTTTGTCAAGTCTCGGGCGGGAAAAATTTTGGCCGTGTGGCCGAGAAAGTTAAATTGAAAAATAGTTAAGGTTAAGCCGGGCGGGGCCGGGGTGCCGGCGCGGGCCTCAGTCGAAGCCGAAGAAGCGTTTGATGGAGGCGATGATGCCTTCGGACTCTTTTTCGCCGTCGCCGGCCTCTTCGGGCTTGGCCGTGAGGCCGACCCTTCGCTCGGCGATGATGTGGCTCAAGGAGTCAACCAGGTTGGGGTTGGTGTCGAAGAGGTGTTTCATGGCCTGTTTGCCGATTTCCAGGACTTCCGTCTCTTCCAGGGCGACGACGTTGGCCGTGCGCGGCTCGCCCGTAAAGAGCGCCATCTCCCCGAAAAAGTCGCCCTCCTGGAGCACGGCGACCGTGCGCGGCTTGCCGTGGTCCGTAAGCTGAACGCTGACGCGGCCGCTATGGACGACGAACATGCTGGAGCCCTCGTCGCCGGCGCGGATGACGGATTCGCCGGGGGCGAAGACGTGGCTGACGGAGGCAGCGGCCAGCCGCGCCGTCTCCTCCGTAGAGAGCGGCGCGAAGATGTCCACGGCCGAGAGCCTGTCTATGAAGCCGCTGCCGTCCGCGCCGAGGCCGTCCGTCTTCGGCTGGCGGGCGATGTGCAGCGTGCGCGTCGGGTAGGCGAAGTGGATACCCGCGCGGCGGAAGGCGTACCAGATGCGCTGGCGCACGAGCGCGTCCGTGTCGTTGTATTTGGCGTAGTCAATCAACCAGTATTTGACCTCCCAGTCAATCGAGCTGTCGCCCAAACCCCTGACGCGGACGATGGGCGTGATTTTGGGCGAGACGTTGTCGGCCTCGCGCACGGCCTCGCGGACGATGTGTATGGTCTTGGCGGGCGAGTCCGTGTAGAGCGTGTTGAAGAAGACTATGCGCGCGTTCAGGTTGTCGCGCGGGGCGATGTCTATGGACTCCTTCGAGATGCTCGAATGGCTGGCGAGGACTATGTGGTTTGAGAAAGTCCTGATTTTCACCGCGCGCCAGGTGATGCTCTCGACCACGCCGGTCCAGGGGCCGACGGCGATCACGTCGCCGACCTGAAACGGCTTGTCGGCGTGGACGGAGATGCCCGCGAAGAAGTTACCCAGAGTGTCCTGCAAGGCGAGACCGATGATCGCGCCGAGCACGGCCGAAGTCGTGAACAGCGCGCCGAGCCCCACGTCCGGGTAGAACGCCTTGAAGATGATGATGAAGCCGGCGATGTAGGCGACGACGGAGAAGGTGTTGCGAATCAGGACCGGCGCTTCGTAGCCCTTCCGCTGCCGGAAGAAGATGCCGAAGAGGATGGCGCTCAGGGCGCGCGTGATGAGGATGGCGAGAATCATCCACAGCACCAGGCCGGCGATATTCATCACCATCCGAAAATTCTCTTCCTGCTTATGAACGTCGGCCGCGGGGTCGCCGGCGTGCACGAAGCCCGCGCGCAGGCGCGGCTCGAAGAAGTGCAGGCCGTAGAGGGCCAGGACGACGAGGGCCGTGACTAGAAGGAAGAGGAGGATTCGATTTTTTGAGTGGGAACGAGCCACAGCGGCGTTGATTCCTCTGAAAACCAATCAGGTAAGCCCGAGTAACTTTGCACCTCTTTTTACCACTATCAAGCGCAAAAAGACAGTGGTCAGTTAAAAAGCGGCCGGCCTGATTGGCACAACTGCTTTTATCTTTCTCTTAACTGACCACTGACCACCGACCACTACCACTGACCACTACCAAAAAATCTTCGTCGCGATGAAGAGGAGCGAGAGGGCGGAGACGATGACGGTGGTGAGCCAGGCGGCGACGTTGTAGATGGGGCCGTTGGTGTAGTCGCCCATCACCTCGCGGTCGTTGACGAGGCGGAGGATGGCGATGAGGATGACGGGCAGGAGCAGGCCGTTGATGACCTGCATGTTGAGCAGGGCGTCGATCAGGGGCAGCCCCGGCAGCATCGCAACGATTGCGCCGACGGCGACGAGCGAAGTGAAGATGCCCAGGAAAATCGGAGCCTCGCGGAAGCTGCGCGAGACGCCCTTCTCGAACCCCAGCGCCTCGGTAATCGAATAGGCGGTCGCGAGCGGCAGCACGCCCGCCGCCAGCATTGACGCGCCGAAGAGCCCGACGGCGAAGAGCGCCTCGGCGTAGCGGCCCGCCAGCGGCTCAAGGGCGCGCGCGGCGTCCGCGGCCGCCTCAATGTGTGCGGGGGGCGTCCGCGTGTGCAAGGTCGCGGCCGTCGAGATGACTATGAAGAAGACAATCGTCATCGCGAAGGTCGTGCCGACCCACACGTCGGCGCGCGTCAGCTTGTAGTCTTCGGTCGTGACGCCTTTCTCGACGACCGAGGACTGCACGAAGACCTGCATATAGGGCGAAATGGTCGTGCCGACGATTGCCAGGAACGTGAAGAGGAAGACCGGGTGGAAGTCGAAGTAAGGCGTGACGAGCGCGCGCGCCACCTCGCCCCAATGCGGACGGGCTAAGAAGGCCGAGACGATGTAGCCCAGAAAGACGAGCGCCATGACGAGGAAGACGCGCTCGACGCGCTTGTAAGAGCCTTTGACGACGAGCCACCAGACGGCCGCGGCCGCGAGCGGCACGGAGACGTAGCGCGGGACGCCGAAGAGTTCCGAGGCCGCGGCGATTCCCAAAAACTCCGAGATGGTGATGCCGCCGTTGGCGACCAGGAGCGCCAGCATCACGAGCATGGTCCAGCGGACGCCGAAGCGTTCGCGGATCAAGTCCGCCAGCCCCTTGCCGGTCGCCGCGCCCATGCGCGCGCACATCTCCTGCACGAGGCCGAGGCTCAGGGTGATGGGGATGAGAACCCAGAGGAGACGGTAGCCGTGGTCCGCGCCGACGGAGGCATAAGTGGCTATGCCGCCCGCGTCATTGCCGGCGTTGGCCGCGATGACGCCTGGGCCGAGGACGGCCAGGTAGGCGAAGAGCCGCTTGCGCTTGGAGAACGTGCGCCGCACGCCGCGAGCGCCGCGCCGCAGCAAGCGACGACCGGCAGCGCCAACCGCTGTGCGGGTCTCGGCCATTTGGGGGTTCTCCGTCCATCAGAAATAATAATGCGGAATGAGGAATGATGAATGCGGAATTAAAGACAACTGGTTTTTAATTCCGCATTCATCATTCCTCGTTCATCATTGCTTTTCTATCTCTTTAACGTCGAGCAGCACCTTCGTGCGGTGGTGCGCGGTGTGGGCGTGGAAGAGCTTGCCCGAGGCCGCGGCGTGAACCTTGCGGCCCGTCACCCTGCGGAGCTGTGCGAACTGGTCTTGCTGTAGGGCCAGTTGTAGGTCTGTGACGTTCTGCTCGGGCTCGTTCACGTCGTCCGTGTTCCCCGTGACGCAGACGGCCTTGTCGAGCGTCAGTATCCAGATGGTCTCGGGCTTGTCGCCGCGCCGCACGCTCTCGTAGTTGGGCGGGCCTGGGACGACCTGCTTGCTGAGTGTGCCGGAAAGTTGGACTTCTGCGGGCTCGTACGAGAGGCAGCTTTGCGCCGGCGCGGCGGCGGCCGTCGCGATGAGGAGACTCAGGAGCGTGAAGATTTTCGGGCAGACCCTGGGGCACATTTCTGAAATTCCTTTCGACTGATGCGGGGGCCGCGCGGGACGCCGGCCGGCGCGAGAATTAAGAGCGACTTGCGTTGGAACGATGACGAAAACCGATACTATCATAACCCGCGCCGCGCGTGATGGCGAATCATCAAAATCAGGAACCACGAAGCAACACTAAACGACACGAAAGGAGTTGAGCTTCCTTCGTGTCTCTTCGTGTTGCTTCGTGGTCCCTGATTTTTTTTTGTCGGTAATGGATAAGCTCCGTCGCGCGCGCACGCCAAAGTGGGCCGGAAGTCAACTCAGACTTCCGGCCCACTTTGGTTGGACTCGCAGCGTGCCCGCCGCACAGGGTGGCGGCGGCCTTCGGTAAACGTCTTCCGGGGCGTTTACCTGGGCCGCCGGCCGAGCGCGACGGTCGCGCGCTCGGGCGCGCGTTCCCTAGCTTTACGCGCCAGCGTGCGCTCGCTGCGAGATGTCGGAAGCGCCAGCCCTTCGTCCTGGGCCTGCGTCCAGACTTGTGCCAAAAAATATTGTTCGCCGTAGCGCGTGAAGACTAACCGCGCCTGACCCGACGCCTTGCCCGAGTGAACGAAGCTCGTCAGCGTGATCTTGCCGAAGTGCCCGTCGGCGCTCTTAATCTCAAGCGCCGCGCGGTCCGACGCCGGGTTCAACCGCCGGACCCTGTAGTCGCCGGCCGGGAAAGTCTTGTCGCCGACGTTGAATGCGAAAGGAATGCTCGCAGTCTGTTCCCGGACCGCCTGGGCGCGGGCGGGCGCGGCCGCGAGGATTGCGAATAATCCGAAAAGTAGGAAGATGCTGAGTTTTTTCATACGGACCTCTTTCGTGTCTGCCGAACTTGCCGTCGCGCGGCCACTGATTGCCGCCTTCATTTAGTAACGCGCAGGGCCGGCCCGAATTCCCTCACGTCGCGGAAAATTTTTGATGTAGAATCAACGTCCGCACGGCCCCGCAACCGAAGAACGCGCGCTCGCACAAGCGCCGGCCGAAGTAGAAAATCGTCACCGGGAGAAATTTTTAGAATGAAGCCGCAAGGGGGCGTGACCCAACTGCTCAGGGCCTGGAACGAGGGCGACGCGTCGGCGCTCGAAAAGCTGATGCCGCTGGTCCTGGACGAGCTGCGGCGGCTGGCCGGCAACTACCTGCGGCGCGAGCGCGCCAACCACACGCTGCAACCGACGGCGCTGGTCAACGAGGCGTACCTGCGGCTGGTTGACCAGAAGGCGCGCTGGCAGAACCGCGCGCAGTTCTTCGGCGTGGCGGCGCAGTTGATGCGCCGCATCCTCGTGGACCACGCGCGCGTCCACCAGGCCCAGAAGCGCGGCGGCTCCGACCAGCAGAGGCTCTCGCTCGCGGACGTGGAAGGGGCCGCCGACAGGCCGGACGTGGACCTGCTCGCGCTGCACGAAGCCCTGAACGAGCTGGCGGAGCTGGACCCGCAGCAGGCGCGCATCGTCGAGTTAAAATTCTTCGGCGGCCTCTCCATCGAGGAGACGGCCGAAGTCATAGGCTGTGGGCACGCGACGGTCGAGCGCGACTGGAAGATGGCGCGCGCCTGGCTCCGCAGCAAACTGAGCTGAGGGACGCGGGCCACGCCTCGCGCGTTAATTAGTGTGATGACGATTCAGCGTTGGCAGCAGATCAAGGAAATCTTCCACGCGTCGCTGGAGCGCGCGCCGGGCGAGCGCCGCGCTTTTCTGGCACAGGTCTGCGCGGGCGACGACGCGCTCAAGGTCGAGGTCGAGTCGCTCATCAAGGCGCACGAGAGCGAGGGCAGCTTCATCGACTCGCCCGCCTACGAGGTCGCCGCCGGGTGGCTCGCGGGCGCAGCCTCGGACGGCCCCGCGCCGTCGCTCCTGGGCGAGCGGGTCGGCCGCTACGAAATCCTGGCGGAACTCGGGGCGGGCGGGATGGGCGAAGTCTACCTGGCCGAGGACACGACGCTCGGGCGCAAGATTGCGCTCAAGCTGCTGCCGCGTTCTTTCGCGGACGACGCGGAGCGCCTGCGCCGCTTCCGGCAGGAGGCGCGCACGGCCTCCGCGCTCAACCACCCGAACATCGTCACCATCCACGAAATCGGCGAGCACGACGGCCGCCGCTTCATCGCCACCGAGTTGATAGAGGGCCAGACCCTGCGCCAGCGCCTGAGCGCCGGGCCGCTCGCTTTGAGCGAAGCCCTCGACATCATCCTGCAAGCGGCCTCGGCGGTCGCGGCCGCGCACGAGGCGGGCATCGTTCACCGCGACGTTAAGCCCGAGAACGTCATGCTCAGGCGCGACGGCTACGTGAAGGTGCTCGACTTCGGGCTGGCGAAGCTGACTGGCCCAAAAGCGGGGCACGGCTCCGGCCCGGAGGCGACGACCGCGATGCTCGGCAACACGTCGCCCGGCGTCGTGATGGGCACGGCGCATTACATGTCGCCGGAGCAGGCGCGAGGGCTCGCGACGGACGCGCGGACGGACGTGTGGAGTTTGGGCGTCGTGCTCTACGAGATGCTGGCCGGGCGCGCGCCGTTCGAGGGCGCGACGACGGCCGACGTGACCGTCTCTATTTTGGAGAGGGAGCCCGCGGCGCTCCGCCCGGCGGCGGGAGAGTTCCCCGCAGAGCTGGACCGGATCGTGAGAAAGGCGCTCGGGAAGGAGCGCGAGGAGCGATACCCTTCGGCCCGCGAGCTGCTCGAAGACTTGCGCGCCGTCAAACAGGATTTAGAGTTCGAGGCCAAGCTCGGGCGCGCGGTCGAGAAGCTTGCGCCCCTGAAGGGAAGCGTCCCGCCGCGAGCGAGTGTGACGACTGACGGGTCGGCCATCATTACGACTGACGAGATACGCAAAGGGCAGACCCCGTCGCCCGCGCCCACGGTCGTGAAGGGCCGGCCGCGCCCTGCGCTCGCCTACGCGGCGCTGGCGCTCGCCGTCCTAGCGTCCGCCGGGTTCGCGCTCTACAAACTCTTGCTGCCCGACGAAAGGGTCGCGCACTTTCAGGCCGTCAACATCACGCGGCTGACGAATCACGGCAAGGCGACGCAGGCGGCCATCTCGCCCGACGGGAAATATTTCGTTTACGTCCTGAGCGACGCTGGAAAGCAGAGTCTCTGGCTCAGGCAGACGGATGCGGTCAACGACACGCAGATCGTCGCGCCTGCGCCCGGCGGCGTCTTCGGCGTCACCTTCTCGCGCGATGGCGCGGACCTCTACTACGTCATCAAGGCCAACGACGCCGGCACGCTCTACCGCATGCCCGTGCTCGGCGGCACGCCCGTCAAGGTGATGGAGAAGATAGATTGCCCCGTCAGTTTCTCGCCCGACGGGAAGCAGTTCGCTTTCGTGCGCGGCGACTACCCCGTCCGCGGCGAGAGCGGCCTCTTCGTCGCGAACGCCGACGGCACCGGCGTCCGCCAGCTCGCCGCGCGAAAGCTCCCAGACCTCTTCTTCCCCATCTTCTACACCGGCCCGTCGTGGTCGCCCGACGGCCGGCTGATAGCCTGCGCCGTCTCGAACACCAGGTCCGAAGGGCGCGTCGTCGCCGTCAACGTGGCGGACGGGGGCGAGCAGGTCTTGACCAGAGAGACCTGGCCGCAGCTCGCGCGCGTCGAGTGGCTCCCGGACATGAGCGGGCTGTTGATTAACGCGCGCGACCAGAAGTCCACTGTGCCACAAATCTGGCTCCTCTCTTACCCCTCGGGCGAGGCGCGCAAGGTCACCAACGACCTCAGCTTTTACCGCGCCGTCAGCCTCTCCGCGGACGCGAGCCGCCTGGTGACTGTGCAGACCACGGGCCTCGTCAACATCTGGCTCGTGCCGGGCGGAGACGCGAAGGGCGCGGTCAAGCTGCCCGCGGGCGCGCAAGGGCAGGCGGCGGGCGAAGCGGTCCAGCTCTCCATCGGCAACGTCGGTTACCTGGGAGGCAACGAGGGGATTTCGTGGACGCCGGATGGGCGCATCGTCTTCATCAACGCCACCGGCAAAGAGAGCGACATCTGGATCATGAACGCGGACGGGAGCGACCGAAAGCAACTGACCGCTTCCGGCTCGGGCCTCAACCACAACGCGGTGGTGAGCCCGGATGGGCGACACGTCGTTTTCACTTCGGGGCGCACGGGCACGCGCACTGTCTGGGTGATGAACATTGACGGGAGCGACCCGCGGCAGTTGACCGACGGCCTGGTGGAGTTCCTGCCCGATGTCTCGCCCGACGGCCAGTGGGTCGTCTATTCTTCGCTCGATGCCGCGCGGCTGATGCTGCGCAGGGTCCACGTCGGCGGCGGCGCTCCCGTCGAGTTGAAGCGGGAGGGCGTCAACCCAGTCGTCTCGCCGGACGGGCGTTGGATAGCTTACCTCTACACGGAGGCGAGCGCGCCGGCCGCGCCGCCCAACCGGATCGGCGTCATCCCGTTCGAGGGCGGGGAGCCCGTCAAGACTTTCGAGATTCCGTCGGGCCTCGGCGGCGCGCGCACCATCCTCCACTGGTCGCGCGACGGGCGCTCGCTCCTCTACACGGTCATCACGAACAACGTCTCCAACATCTGGAGTCAGCCCGTTGACGGCGGGAGGCCCACTCAGTTGACGGACTTCAAAGAGCACATCATCACGGCCTTCGACTGGTCGCGCGACGGCCGCCAGCTCGCCGTCGCCCGCGGCCTCCTCATCCGCGACGCCGTGATGATTAGCAATTCTAAATAACACGGGCTCAACGTCCTTCCCGTGCCTGGTTTCTTTATTGCCGCGGCCCGCAATTCTATTGCCGCGGGCCGCCCGTGGGTCATCACCACGGAGAGCTTTACCCGAATAGTCTCGGCATGCGCTGCCGCCAGTTCTTCGGGAGCAGCATCTCTATCGCGTCGTCCACGGTGATGATGCCGAGGATGTCGCCGGCCTCGTCAACGACGGGCAGGGCGAGGAGGTTGTATGCGGCGATCTTCTCCGCGACCTCGCGCGCCGAGTCGTCCGCGTGCGCCGTCTGAAACTCGTCGCGCATCACCGCTTCGAGTGGGTAATCCGGCGGGGCCAGAATCAGACTGCGGAGCGCGATCACGCCGCAGAGCTTCCACGAATTCTCCTGCTCGACGACGTAGAGGTAGTAAATCATGTTCGGCGTCTCGGCCATCTCGCGCAGCCGCGCCAGCGCCTCGCCCACCGTCAGCGCGCGCGGCAGCGTGACGAACTCGGTCGTCATCAACCCGCCCGCCGTGTCGTCCTCGTAAGGCAGCAGCTCGGCCACGTCCGCCTGCTCCTCGCCCTCCATCCGGTTGAGCAGGTCTTCGGCCTTCTCCTCCGGCAAATCGCCGAGCACGTCCGCCGCCTCGTCCGGCGACATCCACTCCAGGATGTCCGCCGCGCGCTCCTCGTCCATCTCGCCGATGATGCGCGCCTGGTCCTCGGCAGACATCTCTTCAAGAGTCTCGGCGGCCGTCTCGTCGTCTAACGATTCGACTATCTCCGAGCCGTGATGGTAGGAGAGCACCTCGGCGAGGCGCGCGATCTCGACCGGGTGCAGGCGGGCCAGTTTGTCGCTCGATGATTTCAACTGCACGGTGGCGGCGTCGGTCGCGAGGTAGCCCACGTCGGCCCAGTCAATGACCTCGACGGGGCGGCCCGAGCCGACGAAGCCCGCGGGCATCAGCCGCCGCCACAAGCCTTGCAGGCTCACGTCCGCGCCCGTCACGCGAAACTCGCCGGCCGCTTCGATGAGCTGCACGTCGTTGACGCGCACGACGCGCTTGCCGTCCACGTCAATCAACTGCTTGTCGAGCACGTCGCGCGCAAGGAGCACTTCGCCCCCGCGCCGCGCGAAGGGGCGCAGGTCCAGGATGTCCGAGTTGAGGCGCGCGCCGTGCTCGCCGAACTCGGCCATCCGCCAGCGCGGGAGGAAGAAGTCGCGGCGGCGGTAGCGCGCGACGAAGCCGGCCACGGGCGGGTGGTCTTCCTCGCCGAGCCGGACGATCACGTCCTTGATGGCCGCCACGCGCTCGCCGTCGAGGTCGCGTATCGGGCGGTTCAATACTTGAGAGAGGTAGAGCATGACTTTTGATTAACCCTGACGGAATCGTCCGGCGCGGAATCATAGCACGCGGCACGCGCAGGCAGGTATCGGGCCAATTTCAAAGAAGGCGAAGGAAAGTTTTTTAGCGCCCGAGACAACCATCGCGCCCTTCGTTTTCGTCTCAGCCCAAACCGCAAGCCCCTGCCAGCTCCACCGGCCCTCGTCACGCGGCTCGCGGTTAATGATGGCAAGGCCCAAAGGACGCGCGTCCGGCTTGAGGCGCGAGCCCATGAGCCTTCCGGCGCTCTCGTCTCCCCTTTAACTTCGGCCTACCTACCAAGAAGGAGACCGCCATGCCTAAACCGACGGGTGCGCTCGACCGCATCCACATCGCTTCTCCGTGCCCGGCCAGTTGGGACGAGATGATCGGCAACGAGCAGGTGCGCTTCTGCCGGCATTGCAGCCTGCACGTCCACGACCTCTCGAAAATCACCGCGAAGGACGCCATGAAGTTAGTCGCCGCCTCGCAGGGCAAGCTCTGCGTCAGGTATTACAGGCGTCCAGACGGGACGGTCCAAACGGCCGAGCGCGCCGAGCCTCTGACGCACATCAAGCGCAGGCTCTCGCGCATCGCGGCCGGGGCTTTCACCGCGACGCTCAGCCTGGCGTCAACCGCCGTGGCCCAATCCGCGCGGCCGGCGGAGGGCAATCAACCGGCAGCGGTCCAACCGGCGGGCGGCGCGACGCTCGGCCGCGCCCTCGTCCATGACGGGCAAACGTCGTCGCTCGCAGGGACAGTCTTCGACGTACAGCAGGCGGTCATCCCCGCGGCGACCATTGTGCTCGTCAACCGCAAGACGGGGAGGGAACAGACGGCCGCGTCCGACGACGAGGGCAATTACCGATTTCAGAACGTCGAGGCCGGGGCGTACACGCTGACGATCAGCGCGCAGGGGTTCGACGCGTTCGAGCGCAACTGGGTCTTCCTGCGTGACGGCGCTGAGGAGCGCGTTGACGCGACCCTGGAGGTCGGAGAGTTAACAATGGGCGGGGCGATTGTGGTCGCGCCCGAGACGCCACTCGTCAGCGCCATCTGGGGGGATGACGAGGGGGAAGTGAGAAATCTACTGGCGGCGGGCGCGGACGTGAACGCGCTCGACAAGGCGGTGGACACGACGGCGCTGGCGGCGGCCGTCTCGGCCGGGAAGGTGGAACTGGTCCGGCTGCTGCTCTACTCGGGGGCCGACCCGAACGTCAGAAGCCGTAGCAGGCAGACGGCCCTGATGGGCCTGGGCGATGCCGCCACGGCCGAGATCGTCAACCTGCTCGTGGCGGCCGGGGCGAAGGTCAACCTCAGGGACGAGGAAGGGGATTCGGCGCTCCACGTCGCGGCGGCGGAGAGCGAGAGTGAAGTCGTGCGCGCGCTGCTCGAAGCAGGGGCCAGGGTTGACGCGAGGAACAAGGAAGGGAAGACGCCGCTGATGGCCGCGGCCGCGGGCGGCCACGTTGACAGCGTGAAGGCCCTGCTCTGGGCCGGCGCGGACCCGCACCGCAGGAACAAGGACGGCGAGACGGCCTTCAAGCTCGCCCAAAACGAAGGCCACGAGGAAGTCGTCGCCCTGCTCCAATCCTACGGCGCATACGAGTGATTGCAGACTGAGACCAGTTCCAGCACTCAAGAGACCGAACGATTCAACCCTTTGCGCCTTAAGTTTTCCCTTTGCGCCTCCAGCGTGAAACAGCCGTTCTCGCAAAGGCGCAAAGTTAAGACGTAAGGCGCAAAGGGTTGAATTAGTGGGCGGCTTGAATTCCGGTTTCCAATCCGCAATCCTCAGTCCCTCGACGCGCGGCGCGAGGAGAGGTCGCGGGCCGTCTCGACCATCTGGATGAATTCGGACCTGTAGCCCTGCGGGTCCGAGCCGACCGCGGAGCGCGCCAGTTCGAGGACTTCGTTGTAGCTGGCGTTCGACTTGTATTTGGAATCCCTCAAGAGCATCCCGAAGGCCGCGACCGCCGAGGCAAACTTGAAGTTCTCGGACGCCGCGGCGAACTTGCCTTTGGAATCCGCGAGGCTGACGCTCAAGAGCTTGCTCTGGTCCTGCGCCGGCTCCTTGTAGCGCAGCTTGACCGTCATCAGCTCGTTGCTGTTCGCCATCTCGGACGGCTTGACGGGCTCCTGATACTTGAGCGGGTCAACGCCTGGGTTCTCGAACTTCTGCCCGAAGGGGACGACCTCGTAGAGCGCCGTCACGGTGTGGCCCGCGCCGATCTCGCCCGCGTCCTTCGTGTCGTCGTTGAAGTCGCGGTCGCGTAAGATGCGGTTCTCGTAGCCGATCAAGCGGTAGGCCGCGACCTGGCGCGGGTTGAACTCGACCTGAATCTTCACGTCCTTCGCGATGGTGAAGAGTGTGCCGCCGATCTGCTCGCCGAGGACCTTGCGCGCTTCACCCAGCGAATCAATGTAGGCGTAGTTGCCGTTGCCCTTGTCCGCGAGCTGCTCCATCGTCGAGTCCTTGACGTTGCCTGTGCCAAAACCGAGGACCGAGAGGAAGACGCCGCCCTGCCGCTTCTCTTCGATGAGGCGGACCAGATCGCCCTCGCTCGTGACGCCGACGTTGAAGTCGCCGTCGGTCGCAAGGATGACGCGGTTGGAGCCGCCGCGTATGAAGTTCTCCTGCGCTATCTTGTAGGCCAGCTCGATGCCCTCGCCGCCGTTGGTCGAGCCGCCGGCTTCGAGGCGGTCAATCGCGGCAAGAATCTCGCCCTTGCGGTCGCCCGGAGTCGAGGGCAGGACGAGCCCGCTCGAACCGGCATAGACGACCATCGCCACGCGGTCGCGCGAGGTCAACTGCTCGGAGAGCGTCTTCATCGCGGACTTGACGAGCGGGAGCTTGCGCGGGTCGTTCATCGAGCCCGACACGTCGAGCAGGAAGACGAGGTTCGCGGGCGGCATGTTCTCGACGGGGATGCGCTTGCCCTGGAGGCCGATGTGCACGAGGCGGTGCTGCGGGCTCCAGGGGGCTTCGGAGATTTCGGCCGTGACGGAGAAGGGGGCTTCGCCGACCGGCTGCGGGTAGTCGTAAGAGAAGTAGTTGATTAACTCCTCAATGCGGACGGCGTCCTTCGGCGGGAGCTGCCCGTCTTTGAGGAAGCGGCGCGTGTTGCTGTAAGAGGCCGTGTCCACGTCAATCGAGAAGGTGGAGAGCGGCGCACGCGCGACTTCGAGAAAAGGGTTCTCTTCGAGGTGCGCGTACTGTTCCGTGTTGCCTTCGCGCTCCTCATACTCGGGCGTGCCCATCGGCTGCGCCACGACACCGGGGGCGACCGTGCTGTTAGCAGTCTGCCTTGAGTATTCCGTGGGCGCGCCGTTGGAAGCGACCTCATCTTGCCGCTTGCTCGCGCACGCTGAGAGAAAGAGTGCGGCAGCGACCGCGAGCGCGACGAGCGCCTGGCCGCGGCCTCCCGCGCGCAGCCCTTTGAATAACCTGTTCCGCCCAGACCTTGAACGAGCCTGTCCGTCATCATTCCTCATCGCAATATCCTCCGGCGCTCTTTCGGCGCGCACTAAGAAGCTACACGCTGCGGCGCACTTCGTCCGCTCGCGGCCCCGCGGCCGTTCGGATGAAGCGCGCCGAGTAGCTGTTGACTCTTCACGCCGTCTTGAATGAAGAAGGGCGGCCGAACTTGCGCGCGTGTCAGCGCACGGGCCGGGGCGGGGCTTGAACCACGACCGGAACCTCCGTCTTGACGACCGTCTCGGGTTTTAAGTCCGGCAGGTAAGTCCTCCCGGCGCGCAGGCCGCGGACGTAAACGTAGGCGAAGTATCCGGCCTTCGGCACGTAGGCAGAGCTGCACCAACCGCAGTCGGCCGCGGCCGTGACCTCGACTTGGCCGCCCGCGTCGAACGGCCTGAGAATCCGGGTCCGGGTCAACCGGCTCGGGCCGTTCTTGCCGTCCGGCACGTAGAAGACTGTCGTGACCTCGACTATCTCCGGCACGGGCCCGCCGGCCTCGGGCTTGTTGAGGACGAGCGTCGTGTAGCTCTTGCCGTTGATGAAGTCGAGCGAGACCAGCCGCACCGTGGAGTTGATGGGCTGCGTAACTTCCACCTCGTCCACCGCCGGCGGCTCAAGCGAGACTGGGGGAATCGTGGCGGCTGGCAGCGTCAGATAGTAATTGATGAGAATTGCGGTGCCGAGAATGATGGAAAATATCGTGAAACCGGCCAGGTGCTTTCGGGGGTTCATCGTCAGACTCCTTTTCAAGCGGTTGAGCAGCGGACGAAGCCTGAGCCGACTTTTACTCGCACGCCGGCGGCCTCGTCAAGGTTCCGGGAACTCGACTAAAAGAATGTTCCGCCCCGCTCGTTCTTGCGCTGCTACGGATGAGCGGGCTCCAGGCGCTCGACGGCGCGCTCGAAGGCGCGGTCGCGGCGGGCGCGCAGGTCCTGTCGGTCGAGCGCGATCCGTTCGTCCGGCACGAGGCCGGCCCCTTCGAGGCGCGCGCCCGCTGCCGTCTGGTAGTCCATCTCGCTGACGGTCAACTCGCCGCCGTCGGGCAGCAGGTGGCGGCGTCGGATGGCAAGCACGCAGCCGCAGGTGCTCTGGCCGATGGTGGTCGCGCGGCCCGCGTCCTTCAACGCCGCGACGAAGATTTCAGCCGCGCTCGACGTGCGTTCCGAGGTGAGGATGATGACGGGGCCGCGGAAAGTCTTGACGCGGTCGGGGGCGAAAAGGAGCGCGGCGCGCGTGTGCGGCTCAAACTGCAAGTGCCCGAGGCGGTCTGTGAAGCGCCCGAGGCTGCGGCCCGCCGGCAGGAAGGCCGACGCGACCTCGGTCATCGCCTCTGTCTCGCCCCCGCCGTTGTAGCGCAGGTCAACGACCAGGCCGCGCACGCCGCGCAACTCGTGGTCGAGCGCGCGCACCAGAGCGCCCGCGACCTCTTCGGTGAAGATGTCGAACTCGACGACGCCGATCTCGCCGCCGCGCACGCGCCGCACGCGCAGGGAAGAATCGCGCTCGCGCCACTCGCGCCTGAGCCGCGTGGTCCGCTCGCGCCCGTCCGCGCCGACCCAGCGGACGCCGACCGTGGACCCTTGCGGCCCCTCGAACAATCTAGCCATCACCTGAAAGCGCGTCGAGGCCGTGTCGGGCGAGGCGGCCTGCTCTTTGAGGCGGCGCGCGAAAAGTTCGAGCGCGGGCTCGTCGTCAACGGCCGCGACCACGTCGCCCGCGCGCAGGCCCGCGCGCTCGGCCTCACTCCCGCGCTCGACCGAGACGACCACGGGGAGGCCGCCGACCTCGCGCACGCTGAGCCCGACGCCGATGAAGCGCGGCCTGCGCCAGTCGAACTTCTCGTCGGGCGCGAAGACGCGCGTATGCGGGTCGCGCAGGGAGCCGAGCATGCGGCGCAGCACGGTGTAAAGCTCACCCGTCGTCTGCGCCCGCGCGGCCAGCGGGCGAAACTTCGCGCGCGCCGCTTCCCAGTCAACGCCGTGGAACGACGAATCGTAGTAGCGATCACGAATCGTCTCCCACACGTCGTCGAAGACGGCGAGACGGTCTTCATCAGTTGAGCTGCTCTTCGTCTCTCCTGAGAGTAAGAATGCAAAATTAAAAATTAAAAATGCAAAAAGGAAGAAGAAGACGGGCGCGCTTCTCGTCCTCACCTTTGCATTTTTAATTTTTAATTTTGCATTCATTTCGCTGGTTTGCGGAAATTATAGCGCAGGAGGAAGCGCAGGGGAACAGGCGTGGCGTTCAAACGGGCCGGGGTGAAGTGAAGCTGCCGGACGGTCTGAACGGTCGCCTCGTCCAGACCGAAGCCGGCCCAGCGCACGACCTCAACGTTTGTGACTTCGCCTTCGGCGTCAATCTCCACTTTAACGTCCACGGTCGCCTCAGCCTCGGCGCGCGCCGCGCTCTCCGGGTAAGCGGGCCGCAGACGGCGGTAGGGCTGCGGCAGGCGCAGGCCCGCGCGCGCGGCAGCCTCCTCGTCCTCGGGCGCGTCGGCGACGGCGGGCGACGAAGCGGCGGCGCGTTCGATCAGCTGAGCGCGCTCACGCAACTCCGATTCGCGCGCGTGAGCAATCGCCTGACTGTAATTCGCGGCCCGCCGGTCCAATTCCGCGAGCAAAAGTTTTTCCGACTCCTCGAGCGACGCCGCCTCGAAGCTCGGGCGGTCCCAGAGGACCAGGCGGCCCGTGCGTGAGCTGACGACGAAGACGGAGGCGTAGGATTCAAAGTAGTGCGGGCCGGAAGAAGGCGAGCGGCGCAAGGTCTGCGCGTCGCCCGTCACGTAGAAGTCCGCGCCGAGCGCCCCGCCGAGGTCGCGCGCCTCATCGAGTGTCATGTTGAGAGAACCGCCGTAGCCCGCGCCGCGCGCGGCGGCGCGACTCTCTTCGGGGTCAATCGGCGACAGTCCCTCGCCCGAAGCGAAAGCGCGCGTCAGCCTCTGCGCCGCGCGCAAGCCCGTCTCCGTCCCGCCGAAATCCAGCACGGCCACGCGCAGCCTCGCCTGTGCCGCGACACTCGACGGAAGAAGCGCGCAGGCGACGAGAGCTAGAAGAAGAAGGCGGCGAGGGTTAGGCATCGTCGGATTGTTTAGCCAAGCATGCCGCGCTGTTCAGGAGGTTTTCAAGTACGCGGGGGCCTTCGGGTCCAGGTGGGCGCGGCCGTAGCGTTTGCCGTAAGGAACCCGAAGCTCACGCGTCTCAATCTCCTGTCCGCGCGGCCTGCTGCTCGGGCGGGGCAACGCTGTGGTAGAGCCTGTAGACCTGCTCTTTGACTTCGGGCGGGAAGCAGACGCGGTTGAGTTGGTATCGCTGTAGGCCGCGCACGGCCTCGCTGACCTCGCTGATCTCGCGCACGACGGGGCGCGCGTAGCCGTCCTCGACGTAGATGCGCGCCTTCGGCTCCGCGCCCGCGGCCGTGTAGTAGTTGTAGTAGGGAACGTCGCCCGCGTGGTCCTCTATGAAGTAGTACTCTGGCTCGTAGCCCGCGCGCGCCACCTCTTCGCGCGCCGCCGCGAGGAAGCCCGCGCGCTCGGCCTCGGGCATGTCGAGGTCAATCGCCTTGAAGAGGCGGCGACCCGTAAAGCGGCGGCTCAGGTCGCTCAGGACGGGGTCGGCGCTCCGCTGCCACTGCTTGATGTGAAAGAGCACGTCCGAGTCGTCCATCTCAAGGTGCTCGCCTAAGGAGAGCGGCTGGCGGCGCAGGACCTTCTCGAAGGCGGTGCCGGGCGCGCACCAAACTTCCTTGCCCTCTTCCAGGAGCGTAAGCGCGCGGCGCAAGGCCGAGCGCAGCACGGCCTCGGCCGAGCGCAGCGTGCGGTGAAAGTAGACCTGGCGGAACATGTAGTAGCGCGCCTGCAAATATTCCTCGACGGCGTAGAGGCCGCGCGCCGCGACGATGATGCGGTCGTTCTCCTCGTCAATCTGGAGCGCGTTGATGACCCACTCCAAATCATACATGCCGTACTTCGCGCCCGTCATCAGCGAGTCGCGCAAGAGGTAGTCCATGCGGTCAACGTCGAGCTGCGACGAGACCAGCTGCGCGAGCGCGGCGGGCTGGAACTTCCCCTCTATGATGCTCGCGACGCGGCCTGGGAACTCCGGCGCGAAGGAGCGCAGGAGTTGGCCCACTTCCGTCTCCTCGCTCATGACGACGCGCACCGTCCACGCCTCGTGATGAAAGCCCAGTACCTTCTCCATCACGTGCGAGTAGGAGCCGTGGCCCACGTCGTGAAGGAGCGCCGCCGCGCACGCCGCCGCGTGGTCCGCGGGCGCGATCTCATAATTCTCGCCGAGGCGGTTGAGCACGCGCGTCATCAGGTGGAGCACGCCGAGCGAGTGGGTGAAGCGCGAGTGCTCCGCGCCCTGGTAGGTGAAGAGCGCGAGGCCCAGTTGCTTGATGCGGCGCAGGCGCTGGAACTCGGGCGCGTCAATCAGGCTCACCATCAGGCGGCCCTCGTCCGTGTCCGTCCTGAGACGGATGATGTTGTGCACGGGGTCGCGGTAGATGCGTTCGGACACGCGCCGGCTCGACTTTCCTCTGAAGGTTTCCGAATCGCCCGCGCGCCCTCCGCCGCGTCCGGGCCTTATATATAAGGACAGCCGGGCGGGGCGATCTGTGCGGGGCTCGTTTTGAAGTCTAACACAAATGCGGCGGGCATCACGGGGCTTTCGATTTCTGGATGTAATTCATTTTTTCGGTCGGAGGAATTCATTTTTTCGGATTACGCCTGACCCGGTGGACCCCGCACCGCACCCCTCAACGCCGGTAATAGAAGGTGTTCATTCAATCCCCGCGTGCGGGCATAGCAGTTGCAGCTTCTGGACGGCATCACGGGGTTCTCCGCCTTTCAAACGATTTCTCTCCACGGGATATAGGTCTTTCCCAGAAGACGCCAGAGCTAGCTGAAAAAGTTAGTAGAAAGGAACTTTTTATGAAGGTTCATCTGAGAAGCAGACTATGGAAGTGGCTGCTGAGCGTATCCTCGCAGGCGTTCCTCCTCCTCCTCGGTCTCTCTTTTGTCGCGCTCGCCCAGGAGCCGACCGGCTCCATCGAGGGCACGGTGCGCGACCCGCAGCAGGCCATCGTCCAGGGCGCGGAAGTCTCGGTCGTCAACACGGGCACCAAGCTGACCCGCAACGTAACGACGAACGACGACGGGCAGTACCGCATCGCGCAACTCCCGCCGGGCACCTACGATGTCCGCGTCGGCGGCACCAACTTCAAGCAGACCATCGTCTCCGACGTGAAGGTCGAGGTCGGCCGCACCACGCCGCAGGACGTGAGTCTCGAAATCGGCGTCGCCACCGAGACCGTCACCGTGACGGGCGGCGGCGAGGCCCAGATAGACCGCACGGACAACACGGTCGCGGGCGTGGTCAACACCGTCCAGATTCAGAACCTGCCCTTGAACGGGCGCAACTTCCTGGACCTGGCGCAGCTCCAGCCCGGCGTCGAAAAGGTCGAGGGCGGTAGCTTCGACCCGACTAAGGCCAACTACACGGGCGTCTCGGTCGCCGGCCAGGCGGGCCGCTCCGCGCAGATCGCGGTTGACGGCGGCTCCGTCGTGGACAACGTCGTCGGCACGACCGTCCAGAACTTCTCGCAGGAGATCGTGCAGGAGTTTCAACTCGGCATCTCCAACTACGACCTTTCGACCGGCGCTTCGGCCACCGGCTCCGTCAACATCATCTCGCGCTCGGGCTCGAACCAGTTCCACGGCAACGCCTACATCTATGCGCGCGACGACAAGTGGGCGGCCTTTCCCGCCTTGAGCCGCCTCGACGCCGCCAACGGCATCCCCGAGGCCGCGCGCGCCGACAAGATTCCGTTCGACCGCCAGCAGTTCGGCGCGACCATCGGCGGGCCGATCAAGCGAGACAAGCTCTTCTTCTTTTTCAACTACGAGCAGAACAACCAGGACGGCTCGGCGCTGCACAACCCGACCGAGGGGCCGTCGTTCGCCGGCTTCACGCCGAACCCGTTCGACGAGAAGCTCGTCACCGGCAAGGTAGACTGGGTGGTGAGCAACAGCACGAACGTCAACTTCCGTTACTCGTTCGACGACAACTTCCAGCAGGTGCCGTTCGCCCCCGGCTCCGGCATCGTGCCGCGCGAGTCGGCCTCGGGCATCTTCCAGTCCAACGACCAGATCGTGACGAACCGCTCGCACAGCTTCGTGACGGGCGTGACGCACGCCTTCAACCCGACGCTCTCGAACAACTTCGTCTTCAGCTTCGTGGACTTCTCCAACGTCATCCTGCCGGCGACCGAGGGCATCCCCGAAATCCGCATCCTCGGCTCGCAGCTCTGGAAGTCGGGGACCAACTACATCACGCCGCAGACCACCTTCCAGGAGCGTTACCAGTTGCGCGACGATTTGACGAAGGTCTGGGGCGATCACACCTTCCGCTTCGGGGCCAACTACGAGTTGACCTCCATCAACGGCCAGTTCGCCTTCGCCAAGCCGGCGCGCATCCGCCTCTTCAACCCGACGACGCCGGGGCTGACGATCCCGACGACCGAGGCCGAGTTCCTCGCCTACCCCGTGCGCGACATCTCGATGGGCATCGGCACGGACATCCTGCCCTTCAACGGCGGCGACGACACGCGCAACAACCGCATCCAGTTCTACGTCAACGACTCGTGGAAGATTAAGAGTAACTTCACCTTCAACTACGGCGTCTCGTACCGCCTGGACTCGAACCTCTGGAACCACGACCTGGGCCACCCGGAGGTCATCGCCCCGCTCTTCGGCAAGGGCACGGCCCCGAGCCCGCGCGACAACAACAACATTGCGCCGCGCGTCGGCTTCGCGTGGGACGTTGGCGGCAATGGCAAGACGGTCGTGCGCGGCGGCGTCGGCATGTACTACGACAACACGATTGACAACCTGCGCCTCTTCGAGCGCGCCGACCTCGGCGCTCCGGGCGCGGAGCTGTTCCTCATCGGGGCCGACCTGCGCAGCCCCTTGCTGCCGGGCGGCGACGGCCGCTTCGGCGTCGGGCAGTTGACTCTCGCGCAGGCGCTGGCGATCTTCCCGGCCGTGCGCGCCGACGTTGAGGCCAGCATCGCAACTTGTACGTTCCCGACCGGCATCGAGTGTGAGAACGACTTGGGGCTCGCCCCTTCGGGGCCGATCTTCTCGACCGAGTTCCAGGTGCCCTACTCGATCCAGTACAGCCTCGGCGTCCAGCGCGAGCTGCCCTGGAAGATGCTCCTTCAGGCAGACTTCAACTACCGCAAGGGCGTACACGAAGTCATCACCTACGACGCCAACCACTTCTTCTCGCTCGTCGGCGGCCCGAAGACGGCCTTCCCGAACTCGGTGCCGTACGCCGACTCGTCCGGCTTCTCGACCTACAAGGCGCTGCTGATGCGTCTGGACCGCCGCTTCTCGAACGGCTTCCAGATGACGGCCAGCTACGCGCTCGCCCGCTTCAAGGCGTTCGGCAGTGACGCGCTCGGCCTCGGCGCGACCGTCACCGACCTGAACAACCTCCGCAAGGAGTTCGGCCCCGCCGGGCTCGACCGCACGCACCGCTTCGTCGTCAGCGCCATCTACGAGCTGCCGTTCTTCCGCAAGAGTTCGGACTCGTTCAAGCGCAACGTGCTCGGCGGCTGGCAGCTCTCGCTCATCTCGACGGCCTTCAGCGGCCAGCCCTTCAGCGTCTTCCTGCCGGCCTTCGCGGACCTTTCCAGGACGGGCACGTTCCAGTCTTACCTGCCCGGCACGGGCGAGGGCTCGCTCGGGCGCACCGTCAGGAGCGTGGGGGAGTTGAACTCGCTGATTGACGCCTACAACGCGAGCATCCCGACGCTGGGCGAGCCGTGCGAGGCTGACCCGGCCGAGCGTTGCGACGCCGGCGACGCCTCGGACCCGAACTTCTTCTTCCACGACCCGCTCCTGCCGCTCAACCACGTCCCCGCCGACGCGCTCATCGGCGGCGACTCGGTCATCTCGCAGGACGTGCGCGTCACCAAGACGTTCAGCTTCAGCGAGAACGTCAAGCTCGACGTTATCGGCGAGGTCTTCAACCTCTTCAACGTCGCCAACCTGACGACCGGCGGCTCGACCGCCTTCACGCTCAACCCGGCGGGCGACGACAGCAATCCGCTCGCACCGTCGGAACGCACGACCAGTGTCTTCGGCACGGGCGGCCCCCGCGCCTTCCAGTTCGGGCTGAAGCTCAGGTTCTAAGGACCTGGGCTTCCGGCCCGGCTGCTTGATTAGGTGGGGCCTTCGCGAGTTCGACGGCCCCACCTTATTTTTTCCGCTCGCGGCGGCGAGACGTTTGAGACTCGCCCGGCGCGAGCGCCGTCGGAAAATTTCCTTTCAGACTTCCGAGGACCGAGCGAAATGAATCCCCGCCTTAGCGCCGCCCCTCTCGTCCTTCTCTCCCTGCTTCTCGTCATCTTCTGCGCGAGCGCGTCCGCGCTCGCGCAGGGGCACATCATCCGCGGCAAGGTGCGCAGCTCGGCCGGCACGAACGTCCCGCGCGCCGCCGTCTCGCTCGAACAGAACGGCGCGATGGTGGACCAGACCGTGACCAACAACGAGGGTGACTTCTCCTTCACCGGGCTGATGGAAACCAGCTACGTCGTGGTCGTCTCGGCCGTTGACTACAACACGGCGAGCGAGAGCGTCCAGTTCGTCATGATGCCGAGCGGGAACTCTATAGGCGAGACGCGCACCGTCGAAATCACGCTCTCCGCGAAGGGCGGCGTGCGCCCGCCGCGCGCCGGCCTCAACTTCGTCCAGGACATCCCGCGCCCCGCGCGCGAAGCCTTCGACGCGGGCCTCAAACTCGCGCGCGAGAACCACGCGCCCGCGGCCGTCGCCTCCTACGAGCGCGCGATCCAACTCTTCCCGGACTACTTCGACGCGCGCTTCGTGCTCGCCAGTCAGCTCGCCCGCGAGGGCCACTTCGACGACGCCATCAAGCACCTGGACGAGGCACGCCGCGTCAACCCGAAGGACGACCGCGTCTACGACCTCTTCGCGCGCATCATGATGCAGCAGGGGAAGTACGCCGTCGCGGCGCGCATCTTCGCCGAGGCGGCCCGCCTCAACCCCTCCGACCCGCAGTATCCGCTCTCGCAGGGCACGGCCCTGATAGAGCAGGCCACGGCGATTGACCCCGCGCGCTCGCAGGCCGCAAGGGACGAGCGCAGCTTCGCCCTGGAAGAGGCGGAGAAGGCGCTCGGCCGCGCGTCCGTGCTGAGCAACAAAAAGTCTGCGGAGGTGCACCGCCAGCTGGCGCGACTCTACGAGAAGAAGGGCGACCGCTCGCGCGCGGCCGACGAGTTGGAGCAGTACCTGCGCAAGACTCCCGACGCGAGAAACGCTGACGCCATCCGCGAAGCCATCAAGAAGCTGCGCGAGCCCGCCCGGCAAAACTAAAAGCCCCGCGAGCGCCCCCGGCCGGCACTGGCCGAGGGGGCCTTGCCTCTCCGCCCGAGGAATCAAAAACCCCCTGCCCGCGCGCCACGTCGTCTCCGCGACAGCAGCACCCTGAGTTCTAATTTCTGGATTCTGACCATTTTTTTGGATTTCAAAAGGCCACCGCGCCCTCTCCCTCCGGGGCTAAATCTAAGATTTCTCGTGGATTGACCTTCGAGCGGGGGCAGGGCATAAGAGTTGCAAAAATTCGTAAACGATGTGGATTTTAGGAATTTCTACGGTTAACAATCCAAACAATCATGCTGCCAGGCCCTTCCGAGAGGCCACAGTTCCCTCGCCGAGATAGCCGCGGCACACTGAAAGGAAGCAGCATGCCCAGCATAAGAGAAATGCACAACAAGAAAGGAATAGTAAGCATGAAGATGCGAATCTTTACCACGTCACTGCTGACGCTGTGCCTCGCGCTCTTTACTATGAGCGGGGCGATAGCGCAGACGCAGACGACTGGTTCCATCGAAGGCACGATCACCGACCCGCAGGGCGCGGCCGTGCCGAACGCCACTGTCACCGTCTCGGGGACGAACCTGATTCGCCCCCAGACGACCACGACGGATGACGAGGGGCGTTACAGGGTTCTAAATCTCCCGCCGGGGAGATACACCGTCGCGGTCGGCGCGACCGCCGGCTTCGGCGAGGCCTCGAAGAGTGAAGTCGAGGTCAACCTCTCCAAGACCACTTCCGCGGACGTTCAGGTCCAGATCGCCGGCCAGGCGGCCTCGGTGACCATCACCGACACTTCCGGCGCGGCCGTGGACGTGACGGCCAACACGACCGGCACGAATGTCTCCTCGGACCAGTTCTCGAACTTCCCGACGCAGCGCACCGTGCAGTCGCTCTACACCATCGCGCCGACCGTCACCCGCTCGGGCCTGCGCGACGCCTCGGGCCGTGACCGCGACCCGTCGGTGGCGGGCTCCTCCGGGCCTGAGAACAACTACATCCTCGACGGCGTTAACACGACCGACCCCGCCTTCGGCGGCTCGGGCGCGAACCTGCCCTTCGAGTTCGTGCAGGAAGTCGAAATCAAGACCGGCGCTTACGGCGCTGAGTACGGCAAGTCCACGGGCGGCATCTTCAACGTCATCACGAAGTCGGGCGGCAACGAGTTCCGCGGCGACGCCTTCGCCTACTTCACGACGAAGGGCATGGTCCGTGACATCAAGAACATTCCGTTCACGGGCTCCATCCCGACCACCTTCTCCGAGATCGACGCCGGCTTCGACATCGGCGGCCCGATCATGAAGGACAAGCTCTGGTTCTTCGGCGCGTTCAACCCGCAGCGGCGCGAGAACTTCCGCCTGACCCAGACCTTCCTGACCCCGGTCGATAACAAGGTGACGACCCCGTTCTACTCGGGCAAGGTCACCTACTCTATCAACCAGGCGAACACCTTCACCTTCTCGACCTTCGGCGATTTCACCAAGCTCGAAGGCTTCCAGGGCGGCTCCGGCTTCGGCACGGACCCCTTGACCTTCAGCGGCATCACCGAGACGGGCGGCCACAACTACACCGCGCGCCTCAACTCGACCATCACCCCGACCTGGATCGGCGAGTTCATGTTCGGCCTGCACTTCCAGCGCGCCAACACGCTCCCCGACGCCAGCCTGCTCGGCGTCCCGCTCATCACCGACAACTTCGCCATCCTGCGCGGTGACGGCACGATTGCTCCCGTCACGCAGACCAACGTCAACGTCGGCGGCGCGACCGGCTTCGTTGATTTCATCTCCGCTCCGGGCGGCTCGCTCCAGCGCAACTTCTTGCGGCAGGGCTACGGCCTCTACTCGACGCAGGACCGCAACCGCTTAGAGTTCGCGGCCCGCTTGCAGAACATCATCGGCCGCCACACGCTCAAGTACGGCTTCGAGTACAACCGCAACAAGTACGACATCAACACCCTTTCGACGGGGCCGTCGAACACGTTCGCTGACCCGCGCGGGTTGGTCGCCACCTCGAACGACCCGACCGGGTTGAATCAGGTCAACGGCTTCCGCGTGACCAACAGCTTCCTCGTCTGCACGACCCGCGGCACGACGGTGGTTTGCCCCGTGACGGCCGCCGGCGGCGTCAGCGCGGGCTTCAACCGCATCAATGCCGCCATCGCGGCGGGCGCGGTCCCCGGATTCACTGCGGCGGCTAAGGCCGGCACCTGCGCCGGTTGCGTCGCCCCGCTCACCACGGCCGAGGTGCTGAACAACCCGTTCCTCGTCCGCAACGTGACGACCATTCGTGACTTCGAGCTGGTCGCCAACACCTACACGGATGTCGAGAGCTTCTACCTTCAGGACGACTACAAGCTGTCGAAGAACGTCCAGTTCAACTTCGGCGTGCGCTGGGACTACCAGCAGGCTTACGGCGACAACGGTGACACCTACCTGAAGCTCAACAACTTCAAGGACAACCTCCAGCCGCGCATCGGTCTCATCTGGGACTTCACCGGCCGGGGCAAGGGCAAGCTGTTCGTCAACTACGCCCGCTTCCTTGAGACCCCGCTCCCGCTCGACATTAACGTCCGCGCCGGCGGCGGCGACAGCCAGACCGACAAGCAGTTCCGCGTCAACCGCGTCAACGCCCCGCTGAACGCCGCCATCTCGTCGGTGATCGGCAACCTCGGGGCCGAGGCGACGCCGATTGATCCCGACCTCAAGCCGCAGACCGTCAACGAACTGACCGGCGGTCTTGAGTACGAGGCCATGAACGACCTGGCGCTCGGCGTGCGCGGCATCTACCGCCCGCAGGGCTCCGTCATCGAGGACGGCTCGTTCGACGACGGCGAGCATTACTTCCTCTTCAACCCCGGCGAGAGCCTGACAGACCGCCTGGCCGAGACGACCATCGGCCAGCGCTTCGGCCGCGCCCGCCGCTACTACCGCGCGTTCGAGCTTACGGCGACGAAGCGTTTCACGAACAACTACCAGTTCGTCGCTTCCTACGTTTACTCGTCGCTCACCGGCAACTACGAAGGTCTGTTCCGCAACGACAACGGCCAGTCTGACCCGAACATCACCTCGTTGTTCGACCTCGTCAGCCTGCTCGCCAACTCCTACGGGCGTCTGCCGAACGACCGCCCGCACCAGTTCAAGTTCAACGGCTCTTACCGTACCCCGTGGAAACTTATCGTCAGCGGTAACTTCTACGCGCAGTCCGGCAACCCGTTCAACCAACTGATCCCGCACCCGGTCTACGGGAACAACGAGGGCTTTGCCGTCCCGCGCGGCACGGCCATCGTCCCCGACCGGAGCGATGTCAACGGCAACGGCGGCATCGAGAACGCCATCGGCTCGACCCGCACGCCGTTCACCTACAACCTCGACCTCGGCGCGTACTACCCGATTGTCTTCAGCGAGAATCGGCAGCTCCGCTTCCAGGTTGACTGGTTCAACGCCTTCAACCAGCAGCGCGCTATCACGCTGGACCAGACGTTCTCCATCAACAGCGGCGTGGCGGGCGTTCCGCCGGTCGGGAATCCGTTCTACGGCACGGGGCTGATCTTCCAGTTCCCGTCGTCACTGCGCTTCGGCGTTAAATTCCAGTTCTAGACTGATTGCTTTCACGCGCCCGACTCTTCGGGCTCGGGCGCGTGAAATTTTTGAAGGGGAGGGGCGTCCAACAAGCGCTTCTCCCCTATCTTTTTTGTGATATGATGTCCCCGCCTCCGTAAGGAACTAACTCTGAAATCGAACCCTCGACCTTTTGGCTTTTTTGAGAAAGGAGTTATCGGAATGTTTCTCCCTACAGGTCGGGCCGCTGCGCGTCGCCACTTTCTGCGAGTCCTGTCACTCGCCCTCCTGCTCGCAACTCCGTTCGCGCAGGCGTCCGCCCAGAGCGGCGTCGAGACCGTCGGCACGGGCGGCAAGCACAGGATTCAAGGCCGCATCTTCTTCCCCTCGGGCCGCCGCTCGGACGCGCTCACCGTCAAGGTCTCGCTCGAAAGCACCAGCTCCGAGCGGCTCTCCGTGATCGCGGACCTGAACGGCTCGTTCTCCTTCCAAAACCTCTCGCCCGGCTCCTACTCGCTCAGCGTGGACGCCGGCCCGGACTACGAGGTAGCCAGGGAGTCCGTCACCATCGAGGGGTTCGCAATCCGCAGCCGGACCATCCCCGCGTCAGAGATAGCGCGCGCCAACGTCCCGCGCAACTTCAGCGTCATCATCAATCTCAGGCTCAAGCCCGGCGCGGCCGGCAACAGGCCGGGGGTGCTCAACGCGGCGCTCGCCAACCTGCCCAAGCCGGCCGTCGAGCTTTACGAGAAGGGAGTCGAGGCGGCCCAGGCCGGCGACTCGAAGAAGGCCGTCGAGCACCTGCGGGCGGCCGTCGCCCAATACCCGGAGTTCGCCCTGGCGCTCAACGAACTGGGCGTGCAGTACCTCAGACTGGGCCAGCCGGACAAGGCTGTCGAGGCGTTGCGCGCGTCGCTCAGGATCAAGCCGGACGACTTCACAACGCGGCTCAACTACGGCATCGCACTCCTGGAGAAGAAGGACATGGCCGAGGCCGAGGCCGAGCTGCGCACCGCCCTGAAGAAGAACGAGTCTTCGTGGCCGGCTCACATGTACCTCGGCATCACGCTCATCTCGCTGCACAACTACGAGGACGCCGAGAAGGAGTTGCGCCGCGCGCTGGCCCTCGCCGGCAGCAAGCTCAGCTTGCCGCACTACTACCTGGGCGGAATCTACTGGGCCAAGAAAGACTACAAGCGCGCGGCCGACGAGCTGGAGATTTACCTGAAGCTCTCGCCCAAGGCGGGCGACGCCGAGCGCGTGCGCGCCACCGTCAAGGAGTTGAGGGAAAAGCAGCCGTAAGGGACTGGCGTAAAACGGCGGGCTCGTGGTAAAACTGAGCCGCCGCTTATTCGGACGCCCTGTTCTGCGGTTCGTCTCCCAGGCAGATTCCGAAGTCCGAGAAAGTCTCTCCCCCGCCCTCTTCATCATCCGATAGCCGGGGCGCGAGGGGGCCGAGCCGGCGGCACATCCCTATCCTATTTCAAAAGGAGTTATCCGAATGCAACCTCCTAAAGTTTCAAGCGCCCGCAGCCCCAGGGTCTTTCTCCTGCTCTCCCTTTCGCTCCTGCTGCTCGCCTTCGCTACGGACGCCTCGGCGCAGGGCGTCGGGTCCTCGCGCGGCCTGCCCGGCTCCGAAGGCAACAACTCGATCCAGGGCAAAATCTACTTCCCGGTGGAGCCCAGGGGCGGTCGCCGCCTCAAGGTCAAGATCGAGAGCACCAACATGGGCATGCAGACGACCGTCACGGACGACGACGGCACCTTCAGGTTCAACGGACTCGGCTTCGGCCCGTACAGGATCACGATTGAGCCGGGCGAGGACTACGAGCGGACGATTGAGGTCGTCAGCATAGACAAGGAGATGGGCGGCGGGCGCAACCTCATCGTCCCGATCACGCTGAAGATGAAGGGCGGGCTTGAGGCCGGCGACGACAGCGTGCCGAAGCAAGCGCGCGACCTCTACGCCAAAAGCCTGGAGGCGTCCAAGTCGAACGACCACAAGAAGGCGGCCGAGCACCTAGAGGCTGCCATCGCGCTCGCCCCGGACTACCCGCTGGCGCTCAACGAACTCGGCGCGCAGTACGCCAGGCTCGGCGAGTTTGACAAGGCGATTCCGGTGCTCGAAAAGGCCATCAAGCTCGCGCCCAAAGCCTTCCCCCCGCGGCTCAACCTGGGCTTCGCGCTCCTGAGCAAGAAAGATTTCCCGGCCGCTGAGACGCAACTGCGCGAGGCGCTGAAAATGAACAACGCGTCGCCGGCCGCCCACATGTACCTCGGCGTGACGCTCGTCAGCCAGAAGAAGGTTGACGACGCCCAGAAGGAGTTCCAGGTCGCCATCCAGAACGGTAAGGATGAGGCGGCTAAGGCCCACTACTACCTGGGCGGAATCTACTGGGCCAAGAAGGACTACAAGCGCGCGGCCGACGAGTTGGAGATTTACCTGAAGCTCTCGCCCAAAGACCCCAACGCCGAGAAGCTGCGCGCCACGGTCCAGGACCTGCGCAGTAAACAGTAGCGGGGGCGCTTCCGGGCAAAGCGAAGGGGCCGCGCACTCACGCCGAGTGCGCGGCCCCTTGTCTTTGAATCACCTGCCATCTAAACGTCGAATTCCAACAGGTGCCCCATCTTCTCTTTCTTCGTCCTCAGGTAGTGCGCGGCAGACTCCGGCGGCTCGACCTCTATCGAGACGCGCTCGACCACTTCGAGGCCGGCCTCTTCGAGCGCGCGCAGCTTGAGCGGGTTGTTTGAGAGCACGCGCACCTGGCACAGTCCCATGTCGAAGAGGACTTCGGCGCACTGCCTGTACTCGCGCAGGTCAACGGCGAAGCCCAGCCGCTCATTCGCCTCCACGGTGTCCGCGCCCTCGTCCTGCAAGGCGTAGGCGCGAATCTTGTTGAGGATGCCGATGCCGCGCCCCTCCTGCTGCTGGTAGACGATGGCCCCGCGCCCCTCGCGCTCGATCATCTCCATCGCGAGGTGGAGCTGGCGGCCGCAGTCGCACTTGGTCGAGCCGAACACGTCGCCCGTCAGACACTGCGAGTGGATGCGGACCAGCGTGGGGATTTCGGGCCGCAGCTCTCCCTTGAAGAGGACTACGTACTCCTCGTCGCTGGTGCGAGAGCGGTAGCCCGCGATCTTAAATTCACCGACCTCGGTCGGCAGGCGTGCCTCGGCCACGCGCACGACCGACAGCTTCTGTGCGGCCCACGAACACGCCGCTGTGGTTGCTTCTTCTTTCAATTCACTCATTCCTCAAAACCGTTCACCGGATGTTAACAGTGATTGCGGTCATTATATGAGACGCCCGGCCCGCTCGACAAGCACCCCGCCCTTCACTCTCATTATTATTGCCGACGCGCCCGTCTCACGCTAAGATGACGGCCGATGAGCGGAAACCTGAACAGCGACACTCTGGAGATGCCTGGGCGCGGGCGCGACCGCCGCCCGGCGCTCGTCTTCCTGCGCGGCGAGCTGCTGGCGGTCCCCATCCCGCTCGAACGCGACGAGGTCATTTTGGGCCGCGCGCTCGAAGCGGACGTGCGCGTCAACGACGCCCGCGCCTCGCGCCTGCACGCGCGCATCACGACCGAGCGCGACGGTGAGACCGGCTTCACGCGCTACCGCATCACGGACCTCGGCTCGACGAACGGCACGGTCGTCAACGGCCAGCTCGTCGCCGACGCGCTCCTCCAGGACGGCGACAAGATAGTCATCGGCGAGCACCTCCTGCGCTTCGACATGCTCGACGAGATTGACCGCGAGTTCCAGCGCCAGATTCACCGCCTGCTCGTGCACGACGAGTTGACGGGGCTCCTGACCGGCAAGTCTTTCTTCTCGGAGCTGCGCCGCGAGGCCGCGCGCGCTGCGGCAGAGTCGCGCCCCTTCTGCGTGCTGATGATGGACATAGACTATTTCAAAAAGGTCAACGACACCTACGGCCACCTCGTCGGCAACCAGACGCTCGAAGAGGTCGGCGGGGTTATCATGCGCTCGCTGCGAGCGGGCGACGTGGCCGCGCGCTTCGGCGGCGAAGAGTTCGCGGCCTTCCTCCTCGACGCACAGTACGCGCAGGGACTCGTCGCGGCCGAGCGCGTGCGCGCGGGCGTCGAGGAGTATGCCTTCCCGATCACGCGGCACGGCGCGGCAGAGCATGAGGAGCCGCAGACGCACTACATCACCATCAGCCTCGGCGTGGCCGCGTTCCCCGA
Organism: Pyrinomonadaceae bacterium; assembly: GCA_036403435.1. GTDB lineage: Bacteria > Acidobacteriota > Blastocatellia > Pyrinomonadales > Pyrinomonadaceae > QHXM01. The sequence goes on along the minus strand of DASWQY010000157.1, from coordinate 30,191 downwards.
CGACGCGCGCGACCCTATAGAGTTGGTCGAGCTGGCCGACACGGCGCTCTACCGCGCCAAGCGCGGCGGGCGCAACCGCGTCTGCGCCTACAGCTCTTCGGCCGAGGAGAGCGGCGAGCAGGCGGCGCTCCCCGCGCGGCCCGAATGAAAATCTTCCGGCACGACGCAATATCTGCTAATATCGTCGTCACCGAAATCCCCTAACTTTCCCCTGCGAAGTTGACAACCTGCGCGCGCACGTCGCGCTCGACGCGCGGCTCGCCAACCTGCTCCAGCTCACGGCCGGGGCCGACGTGGGCATCGACAAGGTCAAGCTGACGATCAAGGGCGTGCGCGCCGAGGTGCTCCTAAAGGTGCGGCTCGACAACGTCGCCTCGATCATTGACCGCACGCTGACGACCATTGACCGCAACCCGCAGATTCTCGAACGCCTCTTGCAGACCGTGGACAACACCGTCGGCACGGTCGGCGGGATCGCCGGGCAGGCGCTCGGGCCGGGCGGCGCGGTCTCGCAGACGCTCGGCAACCTGACCGCGCCCAACGGCCTGCTCAGCCAGACCGTCAACCAGCTGGGCCAGACCGTCCAGCGCACAATCGGCAGCACGGGCGGCATCCTGGAGCGCACGCTCGACAGCGCGGGCAAGGTCCTGAACGAGCGCACGCTCGGCAACATCACGGACCTCGGCGCGACCGTGCTCAGCGAGACCACGAACAACTCCGGCCAACTCGTTCGCCGCGTCCGCGACACCTCCGGTGCAGTCATCGAACTCACGCTCGACGCCGCCGGCAAGATCGTCAACTCGCGCGTCGTCAGCCAGGCCACGGGGAACAAGTAAAGCGAGACGCGGGGACGCGGGGACGCGGCGAGAAAGACAGTTGCTTTTCTTCGCCGCGTCTCCGCGTCTCTTGTTCTTTCTGCAACTAAGTTTCGTCAGGCGCGTTCAAGTGTCGGCAGGCGGGCCGAAGGTTGGTCGCTCAGGCGCGCGCGGTTGCGCCCCGTGTTTACGCGCTGGTATGCTTTCGTAGTCTGTTGGAGAGTGAATCTTCTCCATCATCGAGTGGACGGTAATTCAGTCGTGAGCGCCAACCTCAATCTCGCCAGCCAGCCATTTCGCAATCGTGCTCTGCCCTGGACAATCGCGGGCGTCATCACGGTCGCGTCACTGCTCGCGCTCGTCCTGCTCGTCAGTAAGAGCAACCAGACGAACCGGCGTGCCCTTGAGGTCGAGCGCGAGAGCGAGGGTCAGCGCCAGCAGGTCGCCGCTCTCGAACGGCGCGTTGACGAGATTAAGCAGTCGCTGACGCCCGAGCAGACGCAGACGCTCGGAGCCGCGCAGGCGCTCGTCGGGCGCAAGCGCTTCTCGTGGGCGCGGCTGTTCGCCGACCTCGAATCGGTACTGCCCGGCAGCGTCCGCGTCAAGCGCATCACCGTCCGCGAGGTCGGCCAGCAGGGTGACCGAACCGTTGCCGAACTGGAGCTGGTGATCGTGAGTAAGAACCCGGCGGACGCCACGGCGATGATCATGGAGATGGACCGCGGCGGAATCTTCCGCGCCGAGCTGGTCGAGCAGAGCTTGCAGAAGGAGCGGGAAGAGACTGGCACAGAATCAATTCTGCGCGTCGTCTATCACCCGCGCGCGGTCATCCCCGCGAGCGCCCCGGCGGGCAGCGTCGCGGAGGCCGCCGGCGTCACACGGGCCGCTGGTCCCGAGGAGCGATGAGAGAAGAGAGAGCGACACAACCGAACGCCAGGCCGCGCCGCGCGCGGATCCGCGTCCGCGTGGACAAGCTGCGCCAGGCGCGTCAGCGTAGCGTCCTCGGCATCGCCGAAATCGCGGGGCTCGCCGGCAGCGCAGTCATGCTGCTCGCCGTCGTCTTCGTCTATCTCTACTTCTACACCCCTTCGGGCTCGCGCCTCGACGCGGCCCAGCAAGACCGCGGGCGCCAGCAACAGAAGCTCGGCGAGTTGCAGAAGACCATCAACACGCGCGTGAGCACGGAGGAGAACGTCACCCAAATCAACGACAGCCTGGACAAGTTCGAGAACGGGCGGCTGACCACGCGCGCCGAAGGGCGCATCGGCCTTTACAACACTCTCATTCAACTAATCCGCAGCAACAACCTGCGCAACACCTCCGGCCCAGTCTACAACTACCTCGAATCGAAGACGGCCGCGCAGCAGCAACAGGCGTCGGCCCGCACCGTCGGCAGCAGGTGGCAGAGCCTCTACCCCGGCATCGCCGTCACCGTCACGGTCGAGGGGCAGTACGCAAGCCTGCGCCACTTCGTGCGGGACATCGAATCGAGCAATCAATTCATCATTATTAACGCGGTCGAGCTGGAGCGCGCGAGCGACGCCGGCGTCTCGGTGAGCGCCGACACTCCGGCCCCGCGCACCACGCTCGTCAGCTTGCGGCTCGACCTGGCCGCCTACTTCCGGCGCGACGCGGGCGGCGAAGCGGTGACGGAACAACCCGCGGGAGAGACTCGCTGAAGGGCAGGTTCAAAATCTCATGGCAGTAGTTGAAGGCACGAACCAGTCGGAGCGCAACAAGAAGATAGCGGCCATCGTCCTCGGCGCTGTCGCCGTCATCGCGCTGGCCTACATGTTCCTCGGCTCGTCCGGCCCGAAGAGGCCGACGACTGGCGCTCAGGGCGTCAAAGCCTCTCCCACGCCGCCGCGCAACAACACTCTTCCGCGCGTCGAGGAGATAACCTCAGACCCGCTGGCCGTGCTGCGCCCGATCCCGGCGACCTTCAGCCAGCCCGCCGTGCCGGAAGCGGGGCGCAACATCTTCGCCTTCTACGTGCCCCCGCCGACGCCGACGCCGACGCCGACGCCAGAGCCCACGGTGCCGCCCGCGCCCGAGCCCAACGTGATTCTCGCGGGCATCTCGCCCGTCAACGTCTACGCGCACACGGGCGACTTCACGCTCGACGTGACCGGCGACAAGTTCACGCCCGAGACGAAAATCTTCATCGGCGGCGCGGAGCTTGAGACGCGCTTCATCAGCCCGCAGCAGCTCTCGACGAAAGTCCCTGCCCAGCTCATCTCCTTCGAGGGCGGGCGCGATGTCTTGGTGCGCTCGCAGGACGGCCAACAGTTCTCCAACACGGCGACGCTCAACGTCATGCCCGCGCCCGTGCCGAACTACACCTTCATCGGCGTCAGCATCAAGCCCCACGGCAACGACATCGCCATGGTGAAGGAGAAGAACGGCCGCGACCTTCTGAACGTGCAGCGCGGCGACATCCTCGGCGGCCGCTTCCGCGTCACCGGGATCAGCGTCACCGAGTTGACGCTGACTGACACGAACCTGAACATCAAGCACAAGCTGCCGCTCGCCGGCAACGGCTCTAACCCGAATGTGGGAGGCCAGCCGCGCTACCCGCCGCAGCAGGCGCAGCCCCAGCCGGTCCCTGAGGCGGCGGAGCCCGTCGAAGTGGAAGAAGAGGAGCCGACGGAGCCATAACGGATGAGCGCCAAGCGAGACGACACGACGGTTGAAAGAATTGGCCCGGCGCGGCGCGGCGAGCGCGGCTACGCGCTCATTTCGCTGCTCGCCATGATGACGATCATGGCGCTCCTGCTCATCACGGCCGTCCCGAATTACCGCCGGATGGCGCAGCGCGAGCTGGAGGAGGAAGCGATCCAGCGCGGCGAGCAGGTCGCGGAAGCCATCCGTCTTTACACGCGTGAAAAAGGAGTCCCTCCGACCTCTATAGACCAGTTACTCGAAGGTCTCCCACGCGGCACAAGGAAAATTCAAATCCTGCGCGCCGCCGCCGCGCGCGATCCGCTGTCGAGCAGCGGCAAGTGGAAACTCATCAGAAAAACTGATCCCGCCTTCCTCGAATTCCAGGCCAAGGTGACGGCCTACGCCGGCAGGCCCGTGAATACCAACGACGCGCTCTTCCTGGGAAGGGCCGGACCACTCCCGGTCGTGACCAACGTCCTCGACACGGGGATCGAAGAGGAAGCGCCGGGCGGCGAAGACGACTCCGAAGACTCTTCGGGTCCGTTCATCGGCGTCGCCAGCCGCAGCCGCCGCAGCTCCATCCTCACCTACTACGGCGTCGAGCGGCACGACCACTGGGTCTTCACTCCATACTTCCGGTGACGCGCACACTCGCGTCAAGCAATTAACTCGTCATCTCTGATTTTCATCTCAGGCCGCGCGCGCGACATCGAGAGCGTCACTGCGGAGGTTTGATTCTTCTCTCCAACACGTCGAAGCAGTTCGCTCGCGCGTCGCGCGCAGCAAGATCGCTCTCTCACATCTCAAAAAATTTTATTCGCGCGTTCAAAAAAAATTTCATTTGCAGGTAAAAGTTATTGACATCTATTCGCTTTAAGTTTATATACCAACATGTTGTGCGCCGCTTACTCTAGGCCACAAGAAGAAATTCGGCACAGTATCTTGTGGTCGTAACTTCAAACTGAAAAGGAGCAGCAACAACCTATGGCAACTAAGAAAGGTGGTAAGGGCGGTTCAAAGGGTGGATCGAAGGGCGGCTCAAAGGGCGGCTCGAAAGGCGGCTCGAAGGGCGGCTCGAAGGGCGGCTCGAAGGGCTCAAAGGGCGCGAAGGGCGCGAAGGGCCGCAAGTAGTCCTAGCGGACAACGAACAACAGCAACAACCTTCCATAGGCGCACGCAACACGACTGGCCCATTAGGGTCACTCTTAAAGGAACGGCGAATGCTTCAACGAAGCGCGCCGTTCCTTTTTCTTGCGCCGGGCGGCGTGTCTTCATTATGCTCGTTAACTCGACACCGAATTGGGGAGGCGGGAAGCGATGAGAGGTGAAACAGACGAGAGGCCGTGGGGGCGTTACGAAGTATTGGAAGAGGGCGCGGGCTACAAGGTCAAGAGGCTCGAAGTCAAACCAGGCGCGCGCCTGAGTCTACAGCGACACTCGCGCCGCGGCGAGCACTGGGTCGTCGTGCAGGGCACGGCCGACGTAGTCTGCGGAGAGCGCGAGTTACGACTCAAGGCCGGCGAGCACATACACATTCCACCCGAGACGAATCACCGCCTGGGCAATTCGGCGACCGAGCCGCTGGCCCTCATCGAAGTCCAGCTCGGCGACTACCTCGGCGAAGACGACATCGTCAGGCTGGAGGACGACTACCGGAGGAGTGGTCAGTAGTCAGTGGTCGGTGGTCAGATAAAAGAAACCGCTTTTGTCTTTAACTGACCACCGACCACTGACTACTGACCACTGCTGTCTATGCTTCGAGTGGCGCTGGTCGAGCCGGAGATACCGCCGAACACGGGCAACATCGCGCGCCTGTGCGCGGCGACGCGCGTGCCATTGCACATCGTCGGCGTGGCGGGTTTTCGGCTGGACGACCGCGCCGTGCGGCGCGCGGGCCTGGACTACTGGCCCGAGGTGGAGCTGCATCGCCACCGCGACCTCACCGCGCTCGCCGAGGCGCTGCCCGGCGCGAGGTTCATTTTCCTGACGACGAAGGCCGAGAGGCGCTACACGGATTGGAGTTTCGCGCCGGACGACTGCCTGGTCTTCGGGCGCGAGACGCGCGGGGCTGCCAGAGGATGTGCTGCGCGCGAACTGGGAGCGGTGTCTGACTATCCCAATGCTCAACCCGCGCGTCCGCAGTCTCAACCTGGCGACATCGGCCGCCATCGTGCTCTACGAGGCATTGAGGCAGACGGGCGCGTTCGGTTCATAGAAGCGAAGCGATTTCACGCAAAGGCGCAAAGCGAACGACGTAAGGCGCAAAGGGAGGCATGCACTTTCTTTGCGCCTTACGTCGTTGCTTCTTTGCGCCTTTGCGTGAAATCGCCGCTCGTCTGCGTGTGCTCAATCGCGCCGCGCGTGTTATGATGTCTGGTTTCACGGCTCATCAATGAAAATGAGATTTCTATCTGTGTAGGGGAATTATGAATCAGGAGAGGCAAGACATACGCAACATAGCCATCATCGCGCACGTTGACCACGGCAAGACGACGCTCGTGGACGCGATGCTCAGGCAGTCCGGGACGTTCCGCGAGAACGAGCAGGTCCGCGACCGCGTGATGGACTCGATGGATTTGGAGCGCGAGCGCGGCATTACCATCATGGCGAAGAACACGGCCGTACGATACGGCGACGTGAAGATCAACATCGTGGACACGCCAGGCCACGCAGATTTCGGCGGCGAGGTCGAGCGCGTCTTGAAGATGGTGGACGGCGTGATGCTTTTGGTGGACGCGGCCGAGGGCTGTCTGCCGCAGACGCGCTTCGTGCTGCGCAAGGCGCTCGAAGCCCGCTTGCCGGCCATCGCCGTCGTTAACAAGATTGACCGCCACGACGCCAGGCCCGCGGAGGTCGTGGACGAAATCTACGAACTCTTCCTGGACCTGGACGCGACCGACGAGCAGATAGAGTTCCCGATTCTCTACGCCGTCTCGCGCGACGGCGTGGCGAAGAAGGATTTGGCGGACGACTCGAAGAACCTCCGCCCGCTCTTCGACCAGATAGTCGAGACCATTCCTGCGCCCGCCGCCCTGCGAGACGACTCCTTGCAGCTGCTGGTAGCTAATCTAGATTACAGCGACTACGTCGGCCGCCTAGCCATCGGCCGCATCTTCTCGGGCGAGATACACGTGGGCGACACTGTCTCCATCATCAAGCGTGACCGCTCCGTGCAGAAGACGCGCGTCTCGCAGCTTTACGTCTTCGAGGGGCTCAAGCGCGAGGCGGTCGAGCGCGCGGGCCTCGGCGACATCGTCGCGCTCGCCGGCATCGAGAACATAGAGATCGGCGAGACCATCACGAGCGCAGACAACCCGCAGCCGCTGCCCGTGATCGCGGTTGACGAGCCGACCATCTCCATGATCTTCGGCGTCAATAACTCGCCCTTCGCCGGCCGCGAGGGCAAGTACGTCACCTCGCGCCAGATCAATGAGCGGCTCGAAAAAGAACTGTTGGGCAACGTCGCCATCCGCGTCGAGCAGACGGATTCGCCGGACCAGTTCAAGGTCTCGGGCCGCGGCGAGTTGCAGCTTGCCATCCTCATCGAGATGATGCGGCGCGAGGGCTACGAGCTTCAGGTCTCCAAGCCCGAGGTGCTGACGCGCAAGGACGGCGGCCGGACGCTTGAGCCGGTCGAGCAGGTCGTCGTTGATTGCCCGGACGAGTTCATCGGCGTCGTAACCGAGGCGATGGGCCGGCGCAAGGGGCAGATGACGAAGATGATTAACCACGGCACCGGGCGCGTGCGGCTTGAGTTCGAGACGCCGTCGCGCGGCCTGATCGGTTTCCGCAACGAGTTCCTGACGGAGACGAAGGGGACGGGCCTGCTCAACACGCTCTTCCTGCGGTGGGGCGAGTGGGCCGGGGAGATGCGCGGACGCTCGACGGGCTCGCTCGTCGCGGACCGCACGGGCGAGACGACGACTTACGCGCTCTACAATCTTCAAGAGCGCGGGACGATGTTTGTGCGCCCGAACACGAAAGTTTACGAGGGGATGATCATCGGCGAGAACGCGCGCGCCGTTGACTTGGACGTTAACGCGGTCAAGGAGAAGAAGCTGACGAACATGCGCGCCTCGTCCGCGGACGAGGCGCTCAGGCTCGTGCCTGTCAAAGACCTCTCGCTCGAACAGGCCCTGGAGTTCATCGCCGATGACGAGCTGGTCGAAGTGACGCCGCAGACCATCCGCCTGCGCAAGCGCGTGCTGCGCGCCAACGAGCGGCCGAAGCGCAAGGAAGTGCAGTGAGCAACCCTTTGCGACTTTGCGTCTTTGCGTGAGAAGGTTTTGCACGCTGGAGGCGCAAAGTCGCAAAGGAAAGGCTTGACGCTTTCCTCCCAATCCGCATCCCGCAATCAACCTTCCTGTCCCTTTTCGTCATCCTCTTTCTCGGGGTCGTAAACTTCGTACCCCGTCGCGTCGTCGTAGTAATAACTGCCGGGCTTTCTCTCCGGCTCCTCTTCCTCGCCTGACGGATGAATCTCTTCCGGTGTATCATCTCTCTGCTTGCTCATCTCATTCTCCCCTGACGAAACAATCGCGTGCTCTGAGGTGTGGATTATATGTCATACGGTTTTTTCTTTCGTGCTTGGGGGCTGAAAAGAATCGCGTTCGTGCTCTCGCTCTGCGCCGTTCTCTCGTCGGGCCAAGCGCGCGCGGCCGAGGCGGACTGGTCCGCGAAGCTCGACGGCGAGGTGCGCTTCTACCAGATGACGGAGTTGGGCGTACTCATCGCCGGGACTGAAAAATCTCTTTACGCCGTGAGCGGCGAGACGGGCGAAATTCTGTGGCGGCGCAAGAACGCGCGCCTCGACGAGACTGACGTTGCGCCCGTGCCGGGGACGGACGTGCTGCTCCTGAGTTTCGAGAAGGACGACCGCACGCGCGTCGAGGCCGTTGACCTCTTCACGGGCGACCGCCTCTGGCAGAGCGACAAGGTCAAGGGCGGCGTGATGCAGATGGCCGTGGACACGGACCAGAACCTGCTCGCCGCCGTCTTCGTCCGCGACGCGAAAGACCACGCGCGCTCAGGCTTCAAGCGCCGCCCCGTGGTCCACGTCTTCAACCTCGCGTCGGGCGACGAGCTGTGGGACTACAAAATCGAGAGCGAGATCGAGATGATGCCCGCGCGCTGGGGCGAGGGCGGCGGCGGAGAGACCGAATACACGCTCGATAATTATCACCCGCCGTTCTTCCTCGACGGCCGCCTCTACCTCTTCTACGAAGGCGTCGCCTCGCTCGACGCGCGCACCGGGAAGGAGCGCCAGCGCGAACGTTTCCGCGTTAACGAAGAAGGATTGGCGCTGACTGAAGCAGACCCCGTGTTCGACGAACGATTCGTCTACACCTCCGGCCGCGGCCACGTGCGCGCCGTCTCGCGCGAGAGCGGCAAAGAGGTCTGGGAGGCGAAAGACCTCGGCCTCACGCCCGAGATGCTGCTCACAGCGAACGGCGTGCTCTACGTCCGCACGGGCGGGCAGTTCACGCGCCTCGAAGACGGCGAGGCGGTCTTGCGCGGCCCCTACGGCGTGAGCGCGATTGACGCGCGGACGGGGAAGACCATCTGGCGCTACAAGGGCGCGGACAAGGGGCTGACGAACGTCGCGCTGCCGGACGCCGAGACGGTCGTCGTCGCCGACGAGGACGACCTGGTTTTCATTGACGCGGAGACCGGCAAGCGGCGCGCTAAAGTCTCGCACAAGATCGAGCGCGCGGCGTTCGTGCTGGTCAACGAGCGCGGCGAGCTGATCGTCGGCGGGCGCAACGAGATCGCCGCCTTCGATCCGCGCGGCGACTACAAAGAGGGCGTCTGGCGTGCGCGCTACACGCCGCCGGGGCGCGGCTTCCTGCGCACGGTCGCGGGCGTCGCGGCGCGCGCCGCCTCGCTCTACTTCCGCTACGGCGGCACCGTGACGACCGTCTTCCGCGGCGTCCAATTGGCGCGCACCGCAAGCTCTCTGGCTTCTTTGCGCTGGTCCGGTTTGGCCTCGCGCGTGGCGACGCCGAACCTGACGACGTTCGCGACCGAGCGAGCGCGCGACTACGTCTCGCAGCGTTTCTCCTCTTACGGCGTGGCCTCACGGCTACGCGGCCTGGCGACGACGGCGACGGCCACGCGGCCGCGCGTCTCCATGCCTTCTGTGCCAGGAATCCCGCGCCCCTCTGTCAGCTCCGATGACGTGGGCGAGCGACTTCTGGACCGCCTGGACCCCGCCAGCCAGTTAGACAAATTGGCCCGCTTCTTCTGGCGGCGCGAGCGGCTGGCGGCCCTGCGCGGCACGCACATGTACTTCTACACTGACCTCAAGGGCATGGGTAACGGGCTCGCCGGAGTCAACATTCACAACGGGCGGACGGACGTGCGCCTGCGCCTCGGCGACCCGGACGAGCGTTTCATCACGGACGAGACGACGCGGCAGCTCTTCGTCTCGAAAGGCGACCGGCTGATGGCCTACAGTCTGCTGGGCGGCGGATGAGGAGCACATCTGATATGATTGTGTGAACCTCCGGGCAAGATACAATTTTCAAGGCGGGGAATAGACACTCCCCGCCTTTTTAGCTGGGAGCGCGTCCGTCTAAAAACTGGCCCAGGCGAGCATGCTTAAATTCTTCGAGTCATTATCCGGCAGGCGCAAGGCGACCGGCGACGGGGACGAAGAGCCGATCCGCGGCGAACTCTACAGCGTCGAGCGGCTCGAACAGTTCGCCGCCTTCCTGGCCGCCGAGCACAAGGTCTCCAGGGAGCCCGCGCGCGGCCGCCAACTCCTGCCGCGCCTCGAAGAGAACGGCCGCAAGCTCGTCGCCGCCTACCGCTCGCTCGGCCGCGCCATCAGCAACGAGCGCACCATCTCGCCCGCCGCCGAGTGGCTCGTTGACAACTTCCACATCGTCGAGGAACAGCTCCGCGAAATCCGCGAAGACCTCCCGAAGAGCTTCTACTACGAATTGCCGAAGTTGACGAAAGGCGAGCTCTCGGGCTACCCGCGCATCTACGCCATCGCGCTCGCGGTCGTCGCGCATACTGACAGCCGGCTCGACGGCGAGACCCTGCGCCGGTTCGTGCGCGCCTACCAGCGCGTCGCGCCCTTGACCATCGGCGAGGTGTGGGCGCTCGCCATCAGCCTGCGGCTCGCGCTCGTGGAGAACCTGCGCCGCCTGACGACGCGCGTCGTCAGCTCGCGCGAGGAAAGGGAAGAGGCGGACGCGCTCGCGGACCGCCTCCTCGGCATGACCGGGCGGCCCAAGGAAGAGTTGATCGCCGTCATCAACGACCGCTGGAAGAGGCGCGAGCAACTGGGCCGCGCCTTCATCGTCCACCTGGTCCAGCGGCTGCGCGACCAGGACCCGGCGGTCGCGGTCGTGCTCGACACGCTCGAAAAACAGTTGGCCGAGCGCGGGAGCAGCGTCGAACAACTCGTCCACCTTGAGCACCAGCGCCAGGCCACCGCGCAGGTCACCGTCGGCAACATCATCACGAGCATGCGCCTGTTCTCGTCGCTCGACTGGCGCGACTTCTTCGAGGACGTGAGCCTCGTTGACCCGATTTTGAGTGAAGACCCGGCGGGCGCGTACTCGCGCATGGAGTTCGGCTCGCGCGACCACTACCGCCATGTCGTCGAGCGCATCAGTAAGCGCACGCGCACGGACGAGCTGGAAGTCGCGCGCAAGGCCGTCGAGCTGGCACAGAATTCGGGCCGGGCGGACGCAAAAGATGTGCGGCGCGCGCACGTCGGCCACCACCTGATTGACGACGGCCTGCTTGAGCTTGAAAAGGCTTTCGATTATCGCCCGCGCCTGCACGAAAAGATCACCCGCGCAATCTTCCGCCACCCGACCCTGGTCTATCTCGGCACGCTCGCCGTCCTGACGGCGTTCGTCGCGGCGGCCTTCGTCGCTTACGCCGCTTACTCCGGGGCGACGACGGCGCTCCTCGTCGCGTGCGCGCTCGTCGTCCTCGTCCCGGCGGGCGATCTCGCGCTCGGCATGCTGAACTGGGACGCCACGCGCGTCTTCAGCCCGCGCGTGCTGCCCAAGATGGACGTGTCGAAGGGCATCCCGGAAGACGCGCGCACCTTCGTCGTCATCCCGACGCTCTTTACGAGCGAAGCGACAGTGCGCGAGCTGCTGGAAAAGCTGGAGGTGCATTACCTGGCGAACCAGGACGAGCGTTTGTCGTTCGCGCTCCTCGGGGATTTCGCGGACGCGGACGCGGAGGAGACGCCGCAGGACGACGCGCTGCTCGACGCGGCGCTGCGCGGAACCGAAGAGTTGAACGCGCGCTACGCGGACGAAGGACAGCAACGCTTCTTTCTTTTCCACCGCCGCCGGCTGTGGAACGAGGGCGAGGGGAAGTGGCTCGGCTGGGAGCGCAAGCGCGGCAAGCTGCACGAGTTCAACCGATACTTGCGCGGCGCGCGCGACACCACGTTTATCGTCGCGACCGCCGACCAGAAAACTTTAACGGACGTGCGCTACGTCATCACGCTCGACTCCGACACGCAGTTGCCGCGCGACGCCGCGCGCCGCCTCGTCGGCACGATCACGCACCCCTTGAACCGCCCGCAGTTTGACGAAAGCACCGGCCGCGTCGTCAAGGGCTACGCCATCCTGCAACCGCGCGTCAGCATCTCGCTGCCCTCCGCTTCGCACTCGCGCTTCGCCCGCGTCTTCTCCGGCAACACGGGGATTGATCCTTACACGACGGCGGTCTCCGACGTGTATCAAGACCTCTTCGGCGAGGGCAGCTACACGGGCAAAGGTCTCTACGACGTGGACGCCTTCGAGGCGGCGCTCGAAGGTCGCGTGCCGGAGAACGCGCTCTTGAGCCACGACCTCTTCGAGAGTCTTTACGCGCGCGCCGCGCTTGTCACCGACATTGAGCTACTGGACGACTACCCGGCCTACTACGACACCTACGCCAAGCGCCAGCACCGCTGGACGCGCGGCGACTGGCAGATCTCCCGCTGGCTCTTCAGAAGTGTGCCAGAAGAAGGTGGCCGCGCCGTGCGCAACCGTCTCCCGGCCATCGCGCGCTGGAAGATTTTCGACAACCTCCGGCGCAGCCTCGTCGCCCCCATGGTTCTGCTGTGGCTCGCGGCGACCTGGACGGTGCTCCCCGGCTCGGCCCTGGTCTGGACGCTCCTGGCCCTGCTCGTGCTCGCGTTTCCCGTCTACGCGCACGTCACGACGAGTCTCCTGATTCACCCGCGCGGCATCCCCTGGACGAGCCACTTCTGGAGTGTCTGGGGAGACGTGCGGACCAACACCGCGCAGGTCGCGCTGACCATCACTTTTCTGGCCCACCAGTCTTACCTGATGGTGGACGCCGTCGCGCGCACCGCTTACCGCAAGCTCGTCTCGCGCCGTCGCCTGCTCGAATGGGTGACGGCGGCGCAGGCCGAGAGCGCGAGCCGCCACGACCGCAAGGCTTACCTGCGCCTGATGTGGCCCGCCGAGCTGCTCGCGGGCCTCCTGCTCGCGCTCATCCTCTGGCGTAACCCCGCGGCTTTGCCCGTGGCCGCGCCCTTCCTCCTCGCGTGGGCGCTCTCGCCGATTGTGGCCCACTGGGTCAGCCGCCGCACGCCGCCCGTCGTGCAGACGCTGGCTCCGAAGGACGCGCGCGACGCGCGGCTCGTGGCGCGGCGCACCTGGCGCTACTTCGAGACCTTCGCGGGCGAGGAAGACAACTGGCTGCCGCCGGACAATTTTCAGGAGGACCCGCAGCCGGTCGTCGCCCACCGCACTTCGCCGACCAACATTGCGCTCTTGCTCCTTTCGACCGTCGCCGCGCACGACTTCGGCTACGCCGGCACGCTCGAAATCGGCGAGCGCCTGAATCTGACGCTGACGACGCTCAAGAAGCTGCAAAGGTTTCGCGGCCACTTCTTCAACTGGTATGACACGCGCAACCTTGAGCCCTTGCAGCCGCAGTACATCTCGACCGTGGACAGCGGCAACCTCGCGGGCCACCTCATCTGCGTCAAGCAGGGCTGCCTGGACATAGGCGACCGCCCGCTCTTCGACGCGCGCGCCGTCCACGGGCTCAGTGACACGATTGACCTCCTGCGCCACGAAGCGGGACGCCTGGACCCCGTGCAGCAGCGCACGCAGGTCGTGACTTTGAAGGAGCTGCGCAGGGAGATAGAGGCTTGCGACGCGCTGGTCGAAGGCGACATGCCGCAACTCCTCGGCGCGTGGGCCAAATTGTTCGACGCGCTGGCCGAGCGCGCCGCCGTCATCGAGGACATCGTCGGCGCTCTCTCGCAGGAGCACGGCGAGGGCAGCTTCATGGAGTTGGGCTACTGGGTCCGCGCGCTCCAACACCAGACGCGCGCCCTGCGCCGCGACTTCAACACGCTCACGCCCTGGGCGGGCAAGAGCGTGGAGCACTTCGCCCCGTTGATCGAAAAGTGCTCGCCCGAAGTCGCCGCCGAGTGGCAGGAGCTTGAGGCGGCGCTCGAACGCGTGCCCGCGCTGGCGCGCGTCCCCGAAGAGTGTGACGCCGCGCTTAATCGAATTGAAACGCTCAAGGCGAAGATCGAAGCCTGCGCCATAGACGACATGCCCGAGCGCGAAGCGGCGCTTAACGGGCTGGCGCTGCTGACGGTCGCCGTCGAAGAGGGGGCGGCCGCCGCGAAGTACGCGCTCGACCGCATGAGCGCGCTCGTCCGCGAGTGCGATCAGCTGACGGCCGAGACGGACTTCCGTTTCCTCTTCGACGAGGAGCGCAAAGTCTTCCGCATCGGCTACAACGTCACGGACGGCCGCTTGGACGATTCGCTCTTCGACCTCCTGGCGTCCGAGGCCAGGCTGGCGAGTTTCATCAGTATCGCGCTGGGCCAGGTGCCGCAGGAACACTGGTTCCGCCTGGGCCGCCAGCTCACGCCCGTTGACGGCCGCCGCGCGCTCGTCTCGTGGACGGCGACGATGTTCGAGTACCTGATGCCGCTCCTCGTCATGCGCGACTACCCGGAAACCTTGCTGGGCGAGACTTATCGCGCGGTGGTCGCGCGCCAGATTGAGTACGGCCGCGAGCGCAATGTGGCGTGGGGCATCTCGGAGTCCGCCTACAACGGGCGCGACCTGCACATGAACTACCAGTACGGGCCGTTCGGCGTCCCCGGCTTAGGCTTGAAGCGTGGCCTCAGTCAAGACCTCGTCATCTCGCCCTACTCGACGATGCTCGCGGGAATGATTGATCCCCCGGCGGCCAAAGAGAATCTTGATAGGCTGGCGCGCGAGGGGGCGCTCGGGCGCTACGGTTACTACGAGGCGATTGACTACACGCCCGACCGTGTGCCGCAGGGTCAGAGGAGCGTCCGCATACAGTCCTTCATGGCGCACCACCAGGGGATGACCTTCGTCTCGATTGACAACGTGCTGAACGGGCGCGTGATGCAGGAGCGTTTCCACGCGGACCCGTTGGTCCAGGCCACGGAGCTTTTGCTGCAAGAGCGCATCCCCGTCGGCGTACCCGTCACCAGGCCACGCGCGGAGGAAGTGTTGCTGAGCCGCGTCGTGCGCGGCACGCTTCAGCCGGTCGCGCGCCGCTTCGACACGGCAGACCTCCCGACGCCGCGCGTCCAGCTCCTCTCGAACGGGACTTACTCCGTGATGGTCACGACCTCAGGCGCGGGCTACTCAGCTTGCGGCCCGCTCTCAGTCACGCGCTGGCGCGAGGACGTGACGCGCGACAACTGGGGGAGCTTCTGCTACCTGCGCGACGTGCGTACCGGCATGGTCTGGTCCGCCGGCTTCCAGCCGACGGGCCGCGCCGCGTCCTCTTACGAAGTCAGCTTCTCCGAGGACAAGGCGGAGTTCTGGCGGCTCGACGCGGGGCTTGCGACGCACACCGAGATTATCGTCTCGCCGGAGGACGACGCCGAGGTGCGCCGCATCTCCGTCAAGAACGAGTCGTCGCGCATGCGCGAGATAGAGCTGACGAGCTACATGGAGGTCGTGCTAGCGCCGCCGGCCGCGGACGCGGCGCACCCGGCCTTCAGCAACCTCTTCGTCGAAACGGAATTCATCCAGGCGGAGAACGCGCTCATTGCGCGCCGCCGCCCGCGCTCGGAAAAAGACGAAGTGGTCTGGGGCGTCCACACGGTCGTCACCGAAGGCGAAGCGGTCGGCCCCGTGCAGTACGAGACCGACCGCTCGCGCTTCCTCGGCCGCGGCCACTCGACGAAAGAGCCTGTCGCCGTGATGGAAGACCGCCCGCTCTCGAACACGACGGGCACGGTGTTGGACCCCGCCTTCTGCCTGCGCCAGCGCGTGCGTTTGAAGCCGGGCGAGACGGCGCGCGTCTCTTTCGCCACGGCCGTCGCACGCTCGCGTGATGAGGCGCTGCAACTCGCGGACAAGTACCACGATACCTCCACCTTCGAGCGCGAGGCGCGAATGGCCTGGACCAAGTCGAAGGTCGAGATGCTCCACCTCAACATGGACCCCGAGGAGGCGCACCTCTTCCAGCGCCTCGCCGGGCGCATCCTCTACTCCGACCCATCGCTTCGGCCGAGCGCGCACGTCCTCTCGCTCAACACGAAAGCGCAATCCTCCCTCTGGCCCTACGGCATCAGCGGCGACCTGCCGATAGTTTTGGTCCGCATCGGGCAGTCGGAAGAGTTGGACATGGTGCGCCAGATGCTCAGGGCGCACGAGTACCTGCACCTTAAGGGCTTGAGCTTCGACCTGGTGATTTTGAACGACAAGCCCTTGAGCTACGTCCAGGAGCTTCAGGAGGAGATTCAGTCGCTGATTCGCAAGAGCGGCTCGCACGCGCTTCTGGACAAGCCCGGCGGCGTCTTCGTGCGCCGCACCGACATCATGCCCGAGGCCGACCGCATCCTGCTCCACGCGGTCGCGCGCGTCGTCATCGTCACCGACCGCGGCTCGCTCGACGAACAACTCGTGCGCCGCCCCATCGAGAGCGAACTGCCGCTGCCACTCGTCCCGCGCCGGCCCTCGCGCACTTACCCCGAGCCCACGGTCGAGAGCCCCGACCTCGCGTTCTTCAACGGCCTCGGCGGCTTCAGCCCCGAGGGGCGCGAGTACGTCATCATCCTCGGCGAGGGGCAGTGGACGCCCGCGCCCTGGCTCAACGTCGTCTCGAACGGCCAGGACTTCGGCTTCCAGGTGACGGAGACGGGCGCAGGCTTCACCTGGTCGGCCAACAGCCGCGAGAACCGTTTGACGCCGTGGTCGAACGACGCGATCTCCGACCCGCCGGGCGAAGTGGTTTACCTGCGCGACGAAGAGACTGGCACAGTTTGGACGCCGACGCCTTTGCCCGTGCGCGAAACTGGCCCATACATTGTCCGCCACGGTCAGGGCTACACGGTCTTCGAGCGCACGAGCCACGGGCTGGCGCAGGAGCTGCTGCAATTCGTGCCGCTCGACGCGCCCGTCAAGATTTCCGTCCTGCGCCTGCGCAACCAGACGGAGCGCAAGCGGCGGCTCTCGGTGACGAGCTACAACGAGCTTGTGCTCGGCGTGCAGCGAAGCCAGTCCGCGCCCTTCATCATCACGGAGGCCGACGAGCGTGACGGCCCCGTCACGGCGCGCAACCCCTATAACAACGAGTTCGCGCACCGCGTCGCCTTCTTCGAATTAGTCGGGCAGGAGCGCACCGTGACGTGCGACCGCAAGGAGTTCATCGGGCGCAACGGCTCGCTGGACGACCCGGCGGCGCTCCGCCGCGTCGGTCTTTCGGGCCGCGCGGGCGCGGGGCTGGACCCCTGCGCCGCGCTCCAGTGTGTCGTGGAACTCGCCCCCGGCGAGTCGCGCCAAATCGTCATCCTCGCGGGCCAGGCCGAGAGCGCGGAAGAGGCGCGCTCTCTGTCCGTGCGCTTCAGGAAAATCTCCCAGGTCAACCAGGAGTTCGAGCGCGTCGTCGCCCACTGGGACGAGTTGCTCGGCGCAATCGAGGTCCGCACGCCGGACACGGCGATGGACACGCTTCTTAATCGCTGGCTGCTCTATCAAACTTTGGCCTGCCGCGTCTGGTCGCGCTCGGCCTTCTACCAGTCGGGCGGCGCTTACGGCTTCCGCGACCAGTTGCAGGACGTGATGGCGCTCGTCTACTCCAAGCCTGAGATTGCCCGAGCACAGATCGTGCGCGCGGCGTCGCGCCAGTTCAAGGAGGGCGACGTTCAGCACTGGTGGCACCCGCCGACGGGCCGCGGGGTGCGGACGCGCTTCTCGGACGATTTATTGTGGCTCCCCTTCGTCACGAACTTCTACATAGAGGTGACCGGCGACGCTTCCGTGCTCGACGAAGTTGTGCCATTTATCGAGGGGCCGCAGCTCGGCCCCGAAGAGAGCGAGTCTTACACGCAGCCCGCCGTCTCGGCCGAGACGGCGAGCGTTTACGAGCACTGCGCGCGTGCGCTCGACAGGAGCTTGAAGACGGGCGAGCACGGCTTGCCGCTGATGGGCTCGGGCGACTGGAACGACGGCATGAACCGCGTGGGCCATCTGGGCAAAGGCGAGAGCGTGTGGGTCGGCTGGTTCCTGCACACGACGCTTAATGGTTTCGCGCCGTTCTGCGACGAGCGGAAGGAGACGGCGCGCGCCTCGGCCTACCGCGAGCACATGACGAACTTGAAGCAGGCGCTCGAAGCACACGCCTGGGACGGCGACTGGTATCGCCGCGCTTACTTCGACGACGGCACGCCTTTGGGCTCCGCGCAGAACGAGGAGTGCCGAATTGACTCCATCGTGCAATCGTGGGGCGTCATCTCGGGCGCGGCCGACCGCGTGCGCGCGCACCGCGCCATGTCGGCCGTCGAAGAGTATTTGATACGGCGCGGCGACGGGTTGGTCATTCTGTTCACGCCGCCGTTCGACAAGAGCGCGCTCGACCCCGGCTACATCAAAGGCTACGTGCCGGGCGTGCGCGAGAACGGGGGCCAGTACACGCACGCGGCGATCTGGACTCTGATCGCCTACGCCCGTCTCGGCGACGGCGACCGCGCGGGTGAGCTGTTCACGCTCCTGAACCCCATCAGCCACGCCTCGACGCGCGCGGGCCTTCACAAGTACAAGACGGAGCCCTACGTCGCGGCCGGCGATGTCTACGCCGTCTGGCCGCACACGGGGCGCGGCGGGTGGACGTGGTACACGGGCTCGTCGAGCTGGATGTACCGCGCGGGCCTCGAATCCATCCTCGGCTTCGAGTTGCGCGCCGGGAAGCTCAAGATAGAGCCGTGCATCCCGCGTAGCTGGCGCTCGTACGAAATCAACTACCGGCGCGGGCGCACGCTCTACGCGATCAAGGTCGAGAACCCCTCCGGCGTCAGCCGCGGCGTCGCCGAAGTCTGGCTCGACGACGTGCGGCAGGCGACGCTCGACATCGCCCTCGCCGACGACGGCAAGACGCACCATGTCCGCGTCGTCCTCGGCGAGAGAGAGCCGACGCCAGAAGAGGAAGCCGCTCGATCCACACAAACGCAGACGATGAGCGGCCAGGCGCACTAGGACTCTTCTTCGCGCCCTGGCGTGAAAATAATCTCACGCAAGGGCGCGACGAAAATAGTTCGACTTAACTTTGCGAATCAACCTGCCGAAAATTTATCCGATAACCGATAGGCGACTCTCCGGGCTCTCGCACGCGGAGCAGGTGAGGCGCTTGGCCGCGGGCGGGGCGACGTTCGTGCAGGTGCGCGAGAAGCATCTCTCGCCGCGCGCGTTCTACAGGGAAGCCGAAGACGCTTTGCGCGTCGCGCGCGAGTCGGGCATGCGCCTCGTCGTCAACGACCGCGCAGACATCGCGCTCGCGCTCGGGGCGGACGGCGTTCATTTGGGCCAGGATGATCTGCCGCCGGCGGCGGCGCGTCAACTGCTCGGCGAGCGGGCCGTCATCGGCTTCTCCACGCATAACGAAGAGCAGGCGAGGGAAGCCATCGAGCTGCCCGTCGATTACATCGCCATTGGCCCAATCTTCGAGACCTCGTCCAAAGAGCACCCGGACCCCGTCGTCGGCCTCGAAGGCTTGCGCCGCGTCCGCCGGATTGTGGGCCAAATCCCGCTCGTCGCCATCGGCGGCGTCCGCGCCGAAAACGCACGCGAAGTCCTCACGGCCGGGGCCGACGCGGTCGCCGTCATCAGCCTCCTCCTCCATGAGCCGGAAGAAATCGAGCGCCGCGCGCGGGAAATCTCGGCCCTCCTCGACCCCGAATCTTAAGATTTCTCCCGTAAAACGCTAAGGTCAACACTTTTTGCTTGCGTTTTATCATCGTTTTACGCGACAATCATGAGGTCGTTCGGGGCGGCCGCTTCGAGTCGCTGCCCCCATACTCTTCCCGAAGACAGTTCGCTTACCTAAAGGCCCTTTCCCGGTCGTTTCAAATTCTAGCGGAGTGCCCATCAATCAATGAGCTTCTTTGACCTGCCGCCCATCATCGAGCGCATGCTGCTCGTCTCGGACAAGATCAGCGACCTGAACTTCAGCGTCGGCCAGCCCCCGCAGGTCGAGGTCAACGGCAAGCTGACTCCGGTGCAGCCGCTCGGCCTGCAAAAGCTGATGCCGTATCAGACCGAGATCATCGCGATGACCTTGATGCAGGGGAACCCCGAGGCGGCGGAGCGTTTGGCCCACGCGGGCACGGCCGACCTGAGCTACTCTTTGCCCTCGCGCGTCCGCTTCCGCGTCAACATCTTTCAGCAGCGCGGCTCCTACTCTATCGTCATGCGCGTCATCCCGACGGACATCCCGAGCATCAAGACACTGGGCCTGCCGTCGCAGCTCGCCGAGATCGCGGAGATGCGCAACGGCATAGTGCTTCTGACCGGCCCGACCGGCTCCGGCAAAAGCTCCACGCTCGCCGCCGTCATAGACATCATCAACGAGACGAAGCACTACCACGTCGTTACCATCGAAGACCCGATAGAGTTCCTCCACGTCCACAAGAACTCCACCATCAACCAGCGCGAGGTCGGCTCCGACACGAAGGATTTCCCGTCGGCCCTGCGCGCGGCCTTGCGCCAGGCACCGAAGGTGATTCTCATCGGCGAGATGCGCGACTTCGAGACCACGGAGATCGCGCTCGAAGCCGCAGAGACCGGGCACCTCGTGCTCTCGACACTCCATACGATTGACGCCTCGAAATCCATTGACCGCATCATCGGCCTCTACCCGAAGAACGAGGAGAAGGTGATTCGCACGCGGCTGGCCCAGACGTTCCGCTACATCGTCTCGCAGCGATTGATCCCGCGCGCCGACGGCCGGGGCCGCGTCGCCGCGGTCGAGATTCTCAAGTCGAGCCCGCGCACGCGCGAATACATCGAAGAGGGCGAGAGCGAGGGCAAGTCCCTGCTCGACGCGATGCGCGACGGGAAGCTCGACGGGATGCAGGACTTCGACGGCGTCATCAAGGACATGATCCAGCGCAACGTCATCACGCTCGAAGACGGCCTCGCCTTCGCCACCAACCAGAACAACTTGCTGCTGGCCTTGAAGGGGCTCTCCTCGTCGGAGGATTATATCCGCGACGAGACCAACAAGGTTCCCGTCGGCTCCTTCAAGGACTACGGCTCGATGCTCAGCGTCATTGAGTGAGGCCGAAAAATTTTGCCGCCCCGGCCGGGCACCCAATGGGGCGGCGTCTCAATCAACTTCCCGAAGCACACGAAAAACGATGATAGTTGTCTGCTCAAACTGCACGACGCGCCTGCAACTCGACGACACGAAGGTTCCGACACGGCCCTTCACCGTGCGCTGTCCCAAGTGCCAGAACATCATTCAGGCGCAGCCGCCCGCGGCGTCGAGTGAGCCGAGCGCGCTTTCGCTCGGCGAGACGCCGGCGCTCGAAAACCGGCGCTACAAGCCGCAGGCGGCGGCCCCCGCCTTCATGCCCGAAAGGTCTGCCGGGGCGGAAGAAGTGCAGGGCTACGGCAACCAGGGACAGCCCGCGGCGCAGGACCTGGCCGGCCTGCTGATGGAACTGTTGCAGAAGAACGCGGCCGCGCCGGCCGCCAAGTCGCCCAGTGCGTCGCGCCTGAAGTGGGAGCGGCGGCGCGCGCTCGTGTGCGTCACGCCTCCGCGCCGCGAGGCCATAGGGCGCGCGATGGTTGACGCGGACTATCAGGTGTACATCGCGGAGGACACGTCGCAGGCCATCGAGCGCATGCGCGAGGACCAGATGGACGTGGTGATTCTCGAAGCGGAGTTCGACCCCGTGGAGCAGGGCGCGGCCTTCGTCACGAGCGAGATCAACGTGCTTGGCCCGGCCAAGCGCCGCCGCCTCGTCTTCGTCCACCTCTCGCAGACGGTCCGCACGCTCGACAGCCACGCCGCCTTCGTCCAGAACGTCAACCTCGTGGTCAACACCGCCGACGTGGAGAACCTGCCGCAGGTGCTCGAACGCACGATGCGCGACTTCAACGACCTCTACCGCGACTTCAACGCCGCGCTCAACGTCGCAGCCATTTAAGACGAGAGACAGAAATCCCGCGCCGGGTTCGATTGCCGGATTCCAGATGACGCGTTAAGGTTCGGGGAAACTCAGGCGGGCTGTTTGAATTGGGAGCGGAAGTCGTTGAACTCACGTTTAAGCTCTCTGACATCGGCGCGCGCCTCTAGAGCTATACTCTCGATCCTGTCCATGCGTATCCCAATGCGCTCTAGCCTCTCTTCTGTGGAAGCGCGGAAAGCGTTCATCTCATCGCGGAAAGTGCTCATCTCAGCGCGGAAAGCATCCATCCCGTCACGCAGGTCGCTGATGTGCTCCAAGACGGTTTCGAGAGCCGGTTTTGTCGCGGCTTCGTCGCTCACTGTGAGTATCTTCGGCCCGCGTGACACTCGCTGTCAATCAAAAAGATTTTGCGGGGCCGGTAAAAATTTTGCGGGTCTCCCAACAGAAATCCGTTGACACGTCGAGCGGAACGGCCCTACTTTCAGACCCGTAGTTATCAGCAGGCGTAAGGGGAGTCGATGCGTCGCAGACGGGGTCGAAAACCATCTTTGAATAACTCGCGCGCCCCGCGGCCCACCGCAGCGTGCCTCCTGGCCTACGTCGCGCTCGCGTGCTTCGCTTCGGGCCGCGAGGCCGCCCACGGCTTCACGCCTCCTCAACCGCAAGCTCTCCCGCTCAACGAAAGGGTCCTGGTCGTTTACAACCCGAACGAGCCGGAGTCGGTTCAAGTCGCGGACTACTACATGACCAAGCGCGGGATTCCCGCCGCCAACAAGTGCGCGATCAGCACCACCGAGACCTATTACATTCCCGACTGGAATGCTTTCGACGCGGCCGTCAGAGACCCGGTCAGGAATTGTCTCAACGCGGTCGGCCGGGACAAGATTCTTTACATCGTCTTCACCTACCTGACTCCGTACAAGGCCGGGAACCCCATCCGCGCGGTTGACCAGCAGATCGCTGATGTCTGGGACGAGGATACGAGCGGCAGGGATGCGGTCGGGGCGCACGCCTACTACGCCCCGGCGCAGAGCCAGGGGAATCATTACCAGCCTTTCGTCTCGCTCTCCGACTACCGGGAGCAGCCTGCGGCCAAGCATCTCTACTCCGTCTGGCGGCTCGACGGCGCGAGCGCCGCGCTGGCGAAGGGGCTCGTTGACAAGGCGCTGCTGGCGGAGGCCAATGGCCTCTCGGGGCGCGGGTGCTTCGACATACAGGGCGACATCAGCCAGGCGGACGATTACAGGTACGGCTCCGGCGACTGGGACATTCACCGCGGCGCAGATGAGGCGCGGCGCGCGGGCTTCGAGGTCCTGGAGGACAGCAACTTCGCCGAATTTGGCACAGCGCCCGCGCCCCTGCGCTGCGACGATGCGGCGCTCTACGCCGGCTGGTACAGTCTTAATAATTACAACGACGCCTTCACGTGGCGGCCGGGCGCGATAGGCTTTCACACCGACAGCTCGTCGGCCTACAACATACGCGACGGGGCGAACTGGTCGCGTAACGCCATCATCAAAGGCATCACCGTCACGAGCGGCGCTGTGGATGAGCCGTACCTTGAAGGCGTCGCGCACCCGGACGGGGTCTTCCGCAACCTCTTCGAGGGGGCCAACGTCGGCGACGCGCTCTTGCGCAACACGGAATGGCTCAAGTGGATGATCGCCAACATAGGCGACCCACTCTACCGGCCTTTCCCCAACGGCCTCGCGCCTTTTAATCAATCGGACGCGGCCGAGTCCTCGCTCCGACTGAACCCGATAGAGGTCGGAGGCGGCGGCCCTACGAGCGCGACTCTCAAGCTCGTCGCCCCCGCACCGGCCGGCGGCGTTCAGGTCACGCTCGCAAGCAGTAACTATTCCGTGGCGACTCCTCCGCCCTCCGTCACCGTCCCCGAAGGGGCGCGCACGGCCGTCTTCGCCGTCAACACCGCGCCCGTCGCGGACGAACTTTACGCCAAAATCACGGCCACGTATCCGGGCGGCGCTCTCTCCAACACGCTGCTAGTCGGCCCCAACAGCAAGCCCGCGGCGAGCCTGAGCGCCCCGGCCAATGGCGCGACTTTCACTGCGCCCGCGAGCGTCACACTCGCCGCGAGTGCTTCGGACCGGGACGGCAACGTCGCCCGCGTGGACTTCTACGCCGGGGCCAACTTAATTGGCACAGACACGACGAGCCCTTACGGCATCACCTGGGCCAACGTGCCTGAAGGCCAGTACGCGCTGACGGCCGTCGCGACAGACAGCGCGGGCGCTCAGACCACTTCGAGCCCCGTCAACATCAACGTCGCCCCGCCCGCGGCGACGATGCCCGCGATTTCAATCAGCGACGTGACCGTGACCGAAGGGAACACCGGCGCGCTCAACGCCGTCTTCAACGTCAGCTTGTCCGCCGCGAGCGCGCAGACCGTCACGGTCAAGTACCAGACGGCCAACGGCACGGCCACGGCCTCCACAGATTACAATGCCGTGCCATTGACGACGCTGACGTTCGCGCCGGGGCGGACCAGTCTCCCCGTCACCGTGCAGGTCAGGGGCGACTTGCTGGACGAGGCCAACGAGACTTTCAGCGTGAACCTCTCGGCCCCGACTAACGCGACCGTCGCCGAGGCGAGCGGGCTCGGGACGATCACTGACAACGACCCGACCCCGAGCCTGAGAGTCAACAGAGTCGCCGTCACGGAGGTCAATCCGGGCACGGTCAACGCCACCTTCACCGTCAGCCTGTCGGCCCAGAGCGCGCGGACCGTCACGGTCAAGTGTCAGACCACGAACGGTACGGCCGTCGCCCCCGCGGACTACACCTCGGTCCCGCTGACGACTCTGACGTTCGCGCCCGGTCAGACCAGCCTCCCCGTGACGGTGGCCGTGAAGGGCGACCTGCTGGACGAAGCGAACGAGACTTTCAACCTGGTCCTGTCCGGCCCGGTCAACGCCACGCTCGCCGTCAGCCAGGGCGTCGGGACGATTATTGACAACAACGAAGCCCCCGCGCTTTCGGTCAACAACGTGACCGTGACGGAGGGGAACAGTGGCACACTCAACGCCGTCTTCACCGTCAGACTCAGCACCGCGAGCGGCCGGAACGTCTCTGTCAAATACCAGACGGCGGACGGCACGGCCGCGACCCCCGCCGACTACACGGCCAGGGCGCTCACGACCTTAATCTTCTCGCCCGGCCAGACCGCCAAAACCGTGGCCGTGCCGGTGAAGGGCGACCTCTCGGACGAGCCCGACGAGACTTTCAAACTCATTCTTTCCGACCAGGTCAACGCCACCCTCGCCGCCAGCCAGGGCACGGCGACCATCGTGGACAACGACCCCGCGCCGTAACTTCCTTCCGCCGGACGAACTCGCACAGGCTGTCGGCCTCTTTCGTAATCTGCTAAGCTTAGACTGGTGTGCGATGAGAGAGAGTAACCGACCACGCGCATCACACGAAACGACACGCAGTTCAAGCCATTTAGTGTCGTTTCGTGTGATGCGCGTGGTTGGGCAATTTTAAGGAGGGGGCATGGCTTCAGACGAGCAGAGTAAGAACGGACAAGGCTCGACGGCCACCGACGCCGTGCACGGCGGCGAGCGCCGGCCTCAGCCGTTCGGCGCGGTCGTCTCGCCCGTCTTCCGTTCGTCAACTTACGGCTTCGAGACTTTCGACGAGATGCGCCGCTACGCGCGCGGCGAGCTGCCGGAAGCCTACTTCTATTCGCGCTACAGTAACCCGACCGTCGCCGAGGTCGAGCGCGCCATCGCCGCCCTTGAAGGGGGCGAGGCGGCGCTCGTCACCTCCTCCGGCTCGGCGGCCACCTTCTGCGCGCTCACCGCGCTGTGCCAATCCGGCGACGAAATTATCTGCTGCGAATCCATCTACGGCGGCACGGTCAAAATCATGACCGAAGTCCTGGGCCGGTTTCAGATCAGGTCGCGCTTCATCGCCGTTCAGGACATCGAGCGCCTGCCCCAGCTTCGCGGCGAGAGCACGCGCCTCTTCTGGTTCGAGTCGCCGGCCAACCCGATCAACCGTCTCGTTGACCTCGAACTCGCGGCCCGCGCCGCCCGCGCCGCAGACCTCTTCTCCGTCATAGACAGCACGTTCGCAACACCCATCCTACAGCGCCCCATTGCTTACGGCGTTGACGCCGTCATGCACAGCGCGACGAAGTACCTCGGCGGCCACTCGGACTTGACGGCGGGCGTGCTCGTCGGGACACAAGATTTCATCGCACGCGCGCGCCGCGTGGCGCTCCTGACGGGCGCGACGCTCGACCCCGAGGCGGCCTACCTCCTGGGCCGCGGGCTGAAGACGCTTGCCCTGCGCGTGCGCGCCTCGTGCGCGAACGCCCTTGCGTTGGCCCGCGCCTTGAGTCGGAATAAAATGGTGGCGCGCGTTTATTATCCGGGCCTCGAAGACAGCCCGGACTACAGGCTCGCGCGCAGGCAGATGAGCGGTCTCGGCGGCGGCGTTGTCGCGATTGATTTGGAGGGCGGCGAGCCCGAGGCCGAGCACTTCTTCGACGCGCTCCGTCTGGTCAAGAGCGCTTCGAGCCTCGGCGGCGTGGAGACTTTGGTCAGCTACCCGCTCTACTCTTCGCACGTGGGCTTCACCGACGAGCAACTGCGCGCCGCCGGCGTCTCGGCCTCGACCGTCCGCTTCGCCGTCGGCATCGAAGAGGCCGCGGACATCGTCGCGGACGTGGAGCAGGCGCTGGAGAAAATCGGGTAAGCGATAGTTTATGGCGGTCACGACGAGTAACAGCGGCAATCACGATTTGGCACACCGCCACAACGGCGGCGGCCATCACGCGCACGTCCACGGTCGCGCGGCGCGCAGCAGCCGTCGGCTGAGCGTCGTGCTCGTGCTGACGGCCGTCTACATGCTGGCGGAGGCTGCCGGCGGTTGGCTGACCGGCTCGCTCGCGCTGCTCGCGGACGCGGGCCACATGCTGACGGACGTGGCGGCGCTGGCCCTCGCCCTCATCGCCGTCTGGTTCGGCTCGCGCCCGGCCACCTCCAGCAAGACGTTCGGCTACTACCGCCTCGAAATCCTCGCCGCGCTGATTAACGGCGTCGCGCTCATCCTCATCTCGATCCTCATCTTCTACGAAGCCTATCAACGCTGGTCCAATCCGCCCGCGGTCCGCAGCGGCCTGATGATGATTGTCGCGGCGGGCGGCCTCGTCATCAACCTCGCCTGCGCCTGGATGCTGCACGGCGACCACGAGGACGATTTGAACGTGCGCGGCGCGTGGCTGCACATCATGGGCGACGCGCTCGGCTCGGTCGGCGCGATTCTCGCCGGCGCGCTCATGTACACCTATGGCTGGTACCAGGCGGACCCGCTCTTCAGCTCCCTCATCGGCCTGCTCATCATCTGGAGTTCCTGGCACCTGATACGCGAGTCAACCAACGTGCTGCTGGAAGGCACGCCCGCGCACATCAACCTCGCGGCCGTCGAGGACGCGATCCTTCAGACCGAAGGCGTCGAGGACGTGCACGACCTGCACGTCTGGACGATCACGT
This sequence comes from Pyrinomonadaceae bacterium, assembly GCA_036403435.1. Lineage (GTDB taxonomy): Bacteria > Acidobacteriota > Blastocatellia > Pyrinomonadales > Pyrinomonadaceae > QHXM01. Next base: position 2,781 of record DASWQY010000157.1, on the reverse strand, counting down.
CGGGACGCGAGGCGCTGAGCGCGCACGTCATACACGTCGAGTCCATCTCGCAGGCTGAACTCTTGAAAGAGCTGCGCGCGAAACTCTCAGACCGCTTCGGCCTGGACCACTTGACGATTCAGATGGAGACGCCCGACTTCGAGGACGAGACCTTCCACTTCTGCCACGCGGGCACGGCCTGCTTCCGCTCGGCCAGGGAGTGAGAAACAGTGGTCAGTGGTCAGTGGCCGGTGATCAGTTAAAAGCAAAAGCTAGACGCTGACAACCGCACCCTTCTTCAACTGACCACTGACCACCGGCCACTGACCACTGATTATGGAAATCAGTCTTCTCTTGACGCTGGACTTACGCGAACAGGCGGCGCTCCAGGCGGCGCTGGTGACGCACGGCGCGCCGGACTGCCTGGTCACGCTCGCGCTGACGGGCGCTTGCCGCATCTCGACGCTCGACGAGGCTCGCAAGTTGCGCCGCTGGCTGGCCGACGCGCGCGCCGCCGGACAGACCGATTTCATCTCGCTCAACTCAATCGAGCGGGCGCTCATACGCTTCGGGGTTTAACGAAAAGCAGAATTCAGGAGTCAGCATCCAGGATGAAAGGCTGAGAACCTTCTTTCTTTTATTCTGGCTCCTGGATTCTGAATTCTGAATTCTGCTTTATGGACATCAAACTGGGGTACGGTCGCGGGTCCGTTTCTTTCGCTGATGACGAGGCTCGCTTTCGAGTTCTTGAGGCGAAGACGCTTGACGAACGCCCGCTCGCGGACGTGGAGATCGGCGAGGCGTTGGACGCGCCAGTTGATTCGCCGCCGTTCGGCGAGATTGTGTCCGCGGGCGAGAGCGTGCTCGTCGTCGTCTCGGACGCGACGCGCGCGAGCGCGAGCGGGCAGGTAGTCAACCTGCTCGTGCGGCGTTTGATCGAGGCGGGCGTGTCGCCCTCTGACATTCGCATCATCTTCGCCACGGGCATCCACCGCGCCGTCACCGCACAAGAGAAGCGCGAGTTGCTGACGCCCTTCATCGCGCAGAGAATCAGGACAATAGACCACGACGCCTACGACGCCGCGAGCATGATTCAGCTCGGCGCGACTGCGCACGGCTCGCCCGCCGAAGTTAACCGCGCGCTCAAAGAACATGACCATGTCGTCCTGACGGGCGGGATCAATTTTCACTACTTCGCGGGCTTCACCGGCGGGCGCAAGAGCGTCTGTCCGGGGCTCGCCTCGGCGCGGACCATCGAGGCGACGCATATACTGGCGATGGACTTCGGGCGCGGCGGCCGGCGCGACGGCGTCGGCACGGGACTGCTCGACGGCAACGCGGTCCACGAAGAGTGCGAGCGCGTGGCGGGTGAGGTCGCGCCGTCGTTCCTCGTCAACGCGGTCACGGACGAGCGCGGCCGCGCCGTCCGCGTCTACGCTGGCGACTGGCGCAGCGCACACCGCCGCGGCTGCGAGGAATACCTGGCGGAACATTCCGTCGAGATAGAAGAAAGGCGCGCTCTGGTCGTCGCGAGCTGCGGCGGGTGGCCGTGGGACATCAATCTGATTCAGGCGCACAAGTCGCTTGAGATGGCGGCGCACGCGTGCCGCGAGGGCGGCGACATCGTCCTGCTCGCGGAGTGCGGGGACGGCCTCGGGCGCGCAGACTTCCTCAAGTGGTTCGAGGCGGCCGACTCGCGCGCCCTCGAAACGACCTTGCGCGAGCGTTACGAGGTGAACGGACAGACGGCCTGGTCGCTGCTCGTCAAGGCGGAGAAGTATCGCGTGCACCTAATCTCAAGCCTGGCCGACGAAGACGTGCGGCGCATGTGCATGACGCCCGCTCGGACCGTTGACGAAGCCCTCGCGCGTGTGGACCAAAATGTTCAAGGGTATCTGATGCCGCGCGCCTCTTCGCTTCTTCCGGTGGTGCGGTAGGGGCAGTGCTTGTCCCTGGCCTCCTGATTTCGTCGCGCTTGCGCGGAAATTGCTATAGAATTCAGGGCGATTCGACAGCATTCGGAATAAAGAGGAGATTTCGGCGTGAGATTAAAAATCATGGCGGCGTGCGTGGCCCTCGTGTTTTCTCTCGGCGCTTCGGGTGCTCGCGCGCAAGAGGCGGACGCGGCGGCGGCGGCGGGCGAGCAGCGCGTGGGTCTTGAGGCCGAGGCGGCGGCGCTGGACGCGCAGGGGCGGACGGCGCTCGTGGGCCAACTTTTGACGCAGGCGCTCGGCGGGACGCCGGACGCGCCCGTGAGGAACGCGCGCTTCATCATAGAGAATCGCGGCCCCGTCTTCCTCGCCTACGTCTCCGGCAGCGTCACTTTTTACGACGAGCGCGGCGTGCGCTGCGGTGAGGGGCAGTTCACGCTGAGCGCGCTCGCGCAGGGCGAGCGGGCCGAGACGGACGCGCCGGGCTTGCGCATCACGTGCGCGGCGCGCACGTGGCGCATCGTGGCGAAAGACCTGCTCCCGCGCTCGACCGAGAGAATTTCTCTGCCCGCCCAGGAAGAGGCGGCGGCGCAGCCCGTGACGCCAATGGCCGCGCCCGCGGACACGCCCGCCGTCCTGCCGCTCGAAATCACCGTGGACGACAAGGTCTATAACGCGCCCATCGGCAGCACGCTCGAAGTCTCCGTCCGCCGCCGCCGCGTCCGCATCACGGTTCGCGCGGCGCAGTGAAAAGCAGTGGTCAGTGGCCGGTGGTCAGTGGTCAGTTAAGAACCGGCGGAGCATTTGTGCCAGAATCGGTCTTCGCAGGCCGTAATGGTCTTTCTCTTAACTGACCACTGACCACCGGCCA
>DASWQY010000156.1:0-12108 GCA_036403435.1 Pyrinomonadaceae bacterium | reverse complement strand
TGGCACTCTCCGGCCCGCGTACTCTAACCCCGAGGGTGCGATTAAGGTGCGCGGGTCTGGGATTGGCACTCTCAGGCGTGCGCCCGCCTCTCCCGCGGGTGCGATTGCCAATCCCGCAAGGCTCATTTCACGCGCGTCGTCACCGTGACGGCGTTGTTGAGCGTATTCGGGTCGAAGAGGCTGGAGGTGACCCTGGCGCTGTTCCTGATGGTCGTCGTCGCGCTCTTACTAACCTTGACGGTCAACTCTACCTTAGCCGTCGCCCCGACCGCGACGCGGCCCAGGTTGCAGGTGACGACGCCGCTCGCCACGCTACAGGTCCCCTGACTCTTAGTGATTTTCACGAAAGTCGTGCCTGACGGGATCGCGGTCGAGAGCTGTACGTCGGTCGGGACGTTCTGCCCGCCGTTGCCGGCGGTCATCACGTACTTAATTTCCTTACCTCTCTCGACCGTCCCCTTCGCGCTCATGACGAGCTTGAGGTCCGCGCTGAGCGCGTCGCAGGCGTCCCCGATGCCGTCCCGGTCAGCGTCGGCTTGAGTGGGGTTGGGCGTGCTCAGACAGTTGTCGCACACGTCGCCCACCTTGTCGCCGTCCCTGTCGGCCTGGTCTGGATTGGGCTTCACACGGCAGTTGTCGCAAACGTCTCCGACGCCGTCTCCGTCGCCGTCAGCCTGAGTCGGGTTAGCGGTGCTCACGCAGTTGTCACACGCGTCGCCCACGCCGTCCCCGTCCTTGTCCGCCTGATCGGGGTTGGGCTTGGCCTGACAGTTGTCGCAAACGTCGCCCCGCCCGTCACCGTCCGCGTCCGCCTGGTTTGGATTAGCATTAGCCTTGCAGTTGTCACAAGCGTCTCCAACCCCGTCGCCGTCCGCGTCCAATTGGTCCGGGTTGGAGGTCGCCACGCAGTTGTCGCAAACGTCTCCGCGGCCGTCGCCGTCGCGGTCGGCCTGGTCCGCGTTAGCATTCTTCGGGCAATTGTCGCAGGCGTCGCCCACGCCGTCCTGATCAACGTCCGCCTGGTCCGCGTTACTCGTCGTCGGGCAGTTGTCGCACACGTCGCCGACGCCGTCGTGGTCCGCGTCCAATTGATCGGGGTTAGCTTTCGCCGCGCAGTTGTCGCAGGCGTCGGCTATGCCGTCACCGTCCGAGTCGGCCTGATCCGGGTTGGCGTTCGCGGGGCAGTTGTCGCAGACATCGCCGACGCCGTCGTGGTCCGCATCCGCCTGGTCCGGGTTGCTCGTCGCCGGGCAGTTGTCGTCTCGGTCCGGCGTGCCGTCGCCGTCCGTGTCAATCCGGTAAACATAGGCCGAGCCCGAATCAACCACGTCGCCGGCCGGGCCGGGGGCGTTGTCACGCCAGGCTCCGGCCACGATGGTGTCGCCGTCGAGCGCCACGGAATTGCCGAAGAAGTCTTGCGGCCCGCCATCGCCGGCCGAGAGCTTCCGTTGCGCCGTCCAGGTCGGGCCGCCCCGCGTATAAAGATAGGCAAAGCCCCTGTTCGTGCCGGTACTCAGCGACGTGTCGTCGCTACTGGAGCCGACGACGAGAGTGCCGCCGTTGACGGCGACCGAGTCGCCGAAGTTGTCGTCGGCTTCGAGTTCGGGGTCGAAGTCTGTGTGGGCCAGTTTCTGCGACTGCGCCCAGGCAGGGCCGGTGCGCGTGAAGACGTAGGCCGCCCCGATGTTCAAGACCGTCGGGGCGTCGCTTAAAGGCGCTCCGACGAGCGCCGTGTCGCCGCTGACGCCGACGGCGAGGCCGAAGCGATCAAAGAGCGCCCCGTCGCTGGCGGTCAGTTTCTGCTGCTCGGTCCAGGCCGCGCCGCTGCGCGTGAAGACGTAGGCGGACCCGGCGTTGCCGGGCACGGCCTGCGCGGGGTCGGAAGGCGCTCCGGCCACGATGGTATCGCCGTCAATCGCCACAGAGAAGCCCACGCGGTCGAAGGCCACGGGGACGCTCGCCGTGAGCTTCTGCTGCTCGGCCCAGGTCGGGCCGGTGCGGACGAAGACGTAAGCCGCGCCGGCGTCCATCACGCCCGGCAGGTCGTAGGAGTTGGCCCCGGAGACGATGGTGTCGCCGTCAATCGCAACCGAAGCGCCGAGGTTGTCGCTGGATTTGAAGTCGGAGGCGGTGAGTATTTGTTGCTCGGTCCAGGTCGTGCCGCCGCGCGTGAAGACGTACACCTTGCCGGCGTTCCCTTCCGTGCCTACGTCGGCGAAGATAGCACCGACGGCGATGGTGTTGCCGTCAATGGCGACGGCGCTGCCGAAGCGGTCGCCGGCCGCCGCGTCGCTGGCCGTCAATTTCTGCTGCTGGGTCCAGATGGAGCCGCTGCGCACGAAGACGTAAACCGAGCCCGTGTTCGCCCCGCGCACGGGGTCGTCGTCAACGAAAGCGGCGACGACTGCGGTGTCGCCGCTGACGGCTATCGAGTTGCCGAAGAAGTCGTCCGCCGCGACATCAGCGGCGATGAGGTGAGCTTGTTCCGAGACGATCAGCGGGTCAACCGGGAAAGGGATTATCCCCGGCGCGGCCGCCGGTTTCGTCGCGCGCCTCGACGCACTGACGGCGGCCAGGAGTTCGGGCGGGACCTGTTGCCGACGGCGCGCGGCCTCCGGCCCTGAAGCAGACGCGCTCGCGCCGGGGACTTTTAAACTTCCCGCCAGGGCGACGAGCGCCACCACGCAGAGCGCGACGAGGCAGAGAAAGCGTAGGTAAGTTTTTTTATGACCCAGCAGAGTCATCTGTTCTCCCTTCAGCGTTACCGAGCGGGTAATATGCTTTCCGGCAAGGTGTGATTAAGAATACGAAACAGCTCCCCGGCGACGCCTCCGCAGAGGCTCAGGGCAAGGGGACATACTCGGTTGATACGTTAAAGGAAACGTCCAACACGGCCGGGATTCCGAGAAAAGCTACGGCGGCCGAAAGAGAGATGCAGCGCGTGCTCCGGCCCCGTCAATCCTTCCTCTGAGGGTCAGAGTCCGGGGCGAAGGGCCGTGTACTTCATTCATACTTCACAGCGAAAATCTGTCAGGGATGAGTCCACAAGGATTGAGCCGGAAACTACAGGGTTCGCGTATAACATGCGGGAATGAGCGTAAATGCTTGGCTTTCGGCAATTCTTTTGGACGTGGCGCGGCCGGAATGGCGATTGCACGCATTAGTCCATGTTTCACCTCTCCCGCAAGTCATCAGAACTTAAAACCAGAGGGGGTTTTTGTGTCCATGAAAAGAATTGCCGCATCATTGTTCTGCCTGATAATGCTCTTGACCGCGATTGTCCCGGAGACCTTTGGGCAGGACCGTAGGAGGCGCTCACGTTTCGGGCGCAAGGCGCGCACGGTCGCCATCATCGGCGGCGGCGCAGCGGCCGGCGCACTGCTCGGCGGCAAGAAGGGCGCGGCCATCGGCGCGGGCGGCGCGGGGCTCTACGCCTTCAACCGCCGCGCGGCACGACGCCACTTCAAGGGCCGCACGCGGACCATCGGCACGGTCTTGAGCGGCACGGCGCTCGGCGCGGGCGTCGGCGGCGTGGTCGGCGGTAAGCGCGCCGCGGGTGCGGGCGCAATCGTCGGGGCCGGCGGCTCGTACATCTACCGTCGCAGCCAACGTCGCCGCCACTACTGAGGGTTTGCGATAAGGAAGCGACCGAAACAACAGGAGTGAGGGGCTAAGCGTCCAGACTTAGTTTCAAGGAAAGGATGTGGAGATGAGAAAGCTTATTCTTCTTAGTGTAATCGTCATGTTACTCGGCCTGACGGCCGACGCTTTCGCGCAGGGTCGGCACGACCGCCGCAGAATCCGCAACGGCGTCCGCTCGGGCCAGCTCACGCGCGACGAGGCGCGCGAGTTGCGCTCCGAGCGGCGTGAGCTTCAGCGTGAGCGGCGCGGCTATCGTTCGGACGGAACCTTGAGCCGTTCGGAGCGCCGCGAAATCCAGCGCGACCGTCGCACTTACAACCGCCAGATATGGCGTCAGCGTCACGACGACGACGATTGGAACGACGGCAACCTCGGCGGCGACCACAGGCGCGGCAACGGCTACTACCGACGCGGCGCGGGCTCGCCGACTCACCCCGTCTTCGGGGACAACGGCATGCGTCGGGGCAACGGGCGCGGCCGCGGCCGCTGGTAACTAATAACCAATCCCGGAGGGAAGGGCGCGCGCGTGGTTGAACCACGCGCGCGCCCTCTTTTTTGGCCCACCATTTCGAGGTCTCACTACTTCGCGCCGCCGGCCGGCTGAGACTTATACCAGTCCAGCAGCCGCACTTCGACGGGCTCGCCTTTGAGCGCCGCTTTGAATTCTTCGGGGTTCTGGCCGCGGTAATGATACGGGTAGACCACCTTCGGCTTAAACGCCTTGACGCACTCGGCCGCCTCCGAGGGCGGCATCGTGTAAGGCAGGTTCATCGGGATGAACGCGATATCAATATTTTTGAGGGCGCGCATTTCGGGCGTGCACTCGGTGTCGCCCGCGATGTAAACGCGCTTGCCGCCCAGGCTCAGGACGTAGCCGTTGCCGCGCCCCTTGTCGTGGAAGAATTTGCCGGGCTCCGGGCCGCGCTGCAAGTTGTACATCGGCACGGCCTCAATCGAGACGCCGGCCACCTCCTTCGTCTCGCCGTTTTTCATGACGGTCGCGTTCTCTATCTTCTCCGCGGCCGCCGCCGGCGCGACGACCGGAGCCCCTGCCTTGCGCACGCGGGCGATGGCCGCGGGGTCGAGGTGGTCCGGGTGTATGTCCGTCACCAGCACCAGGTCGGCCTGCTTCGTCGCCGAGTAGTCGCCCTGGCTCTGCGGGTCAACGTGTATCACCTTCCCGCCGTACTCAAGCTGCAAGCTCGCGTGCGTGATCGGCGTGATGCCGATGTCACCCTCTTTCGACACTGATGGCGAAGGCGTCGTGGCCGGCGTCGCCTGTTGGGTCGGCGTGGCCTGCGCGTTCGCGTTCTGCGTCTGCGGGGCCGAACAGGACAGGAGCAGAAGCGGGGCAGCCGCGACGACCGAAAAAGCCAACGTCCTTGACGCACGCCTGCGCGTTGAATGTTTCAGAGACACTTTCCAGAACCCCCTATTGTTTATTCTCTTCCTCAAAGGATATGCAAAAGCGGCGTGATCGCGCAAACGCCGGGTGCGCCTCGCGCGCCGGCAGTGTGGGCCAATCCTGACGGCCGCCCCTTCGTAATTTTCCCCACACTCCCGGCGTACTTTTCGCGCCCGTTCGTCATCATAGAGACTGATCAGCTTGACGAGGCCGGCCGAGTCCGCGCCGCCCCGCCAGGCTATTTTCTTTTTCATGGAGAGCAAGCGGTGAAAGAAAAAAAACGCCATCACACCCTCGTCGCCGCGGGCCTGCTTTTGGCCCTGATTGTCCCGGCGCTGTTGGCGCTCCCCGGCTGGAAACAGCGCGGGCGACGCGGCGGCAAAACCGTGTACCTGCCCGCGCCCGTGACGGCCGAGGCCGCCGAGGTCAGCTCCTGGACGCAGGCCGTGCGCCGCGTGAAGGAAGACCGCGGCGAGCCCGTGGGCAAGCAGGCCGACGTGGAGACCCCCGCGGAGCTTCGCCACTACAGCGACACGCGCCGCTTCCTCGCTACGCAGGTAGCCGAGTGGCGCGAGCACGGCTTCAAGACTCCGAAAGATTTCGTGGACCTGGCCGCCATGATTAGAAGCGGCGAGATGGTGGCGCTCCGGCCCGTCAGCAAAAACTACATCCTCTTCGGCGTCGGCGGCCAGGCCGACAAGGGGCCGTTCACGCGCTACGAAAACGGCGAACACGTCGCGCTCTACGCAGCAGCGGAGCTGACGCGCGAGGACGTGCGGCTGGCCGCCTCCGTCTCGGACCTGGAAGGCGAAATCCAAACGCTCAGGGGCGAACTCGATTCGGCGGGCAAGACTGAACGCTCGCGGCGCACAAAACTTCTGGCCCAAATCGCGGAAAGGGAGAAGGCGATCAAGGCCGAGCGTGAGGCCGAAGAGCTGCTCGACAAAACTTACGGCAACGCCTCAAGGCGGGCCGAACTGTTGAGCGGCTACGAGTCGCTTGAGAGTGTGGCGAAGAGTTTTCCCGACCGGAACTACGACCTGTCGGACGGGCGCTCGCGGCAGGAGCTGAAGGTGCGCATGCTCAGCTCGCTCCGGCCCGAGGCGGTCAAGGTGCTGGAAGAGGTCGCGGGCGCTTACCGCGAGAAGTTCGACCGGCCGCTTCCCATCACTTCACTCGTGCGCCCGGACGAGTACCAGCACGCGCTGAGCAAGGTCAATCCGAACGCGACGCTGATCGAGACGCCGCCGCATTCGACGGGGCTGGCCTTCGACGTGAACTACCACTACATGACGGCCGAAGAGCAGGCGTCCGTGATGGCTCACCTCGCGCGGCTCAAGGACGAGGGGCGCATAGAGGTGCTGCGCGAGAACCGCGACCACTACCACGTCTTCGCCTTTGTTGATGGCAAGCGGCCCGACGAGGAGTTGATCCGCGCGTCCCTCGGCAAAATCGGGGCGTCCGCGAAGGAGACTAAGCGCGGCGAAGAGGAAGTCTCAGCGAAAGAGCGGAAGAAGGTCGTCAGGAAGATTGAGCCGAAGAGGGAGAGAGGGGCGAAGGGCCGGCGTCGGTAGAGACCCGGCCCCCAACCCTTGTCCGCTTCACCTGCGTGCGTCGCCCTTCACACGCAGACGCACCAACTGGTTGACCCTCGACCGCACGGACGCGACGAGCGTCTGTACCTCCTGCGGCGTGTAGTTGGCCGCGCGGAAGGCGCTCCCGAGTTGCCTGTCGCTCAGGCGCGCGAGGAGGCGTCCGGCCCATCTGGCCTCCTCGACCGTGATGTCGTTGAACATCCCGCGCTTCTTACCCGAGAACTCGAAGTCCACGCGCCCGTCCTCCTTGATCTCGTCAATAATCTTGTCGCCGCTAAAATCCTTCGGGTTGTTGCGGCTCCTGGTGAAGCGCCAGAGCAGAGGCCACTTGCCCGTGTCGCCGAGCGTCGCGCCGAGGTCGCTGATGGCGTAGCGCAGCTCCGTGCCCTGCCTTCCCTTTGTTGCGAGGATGACGTTATTGTCGTCCTTAATGTCCCAGTTGTTCAGCAAGACCATCATCACCTTCAGCCCCTGAAACTCGCGCGTCCCCTTGAACGGGTTGTCGTCCCACTTCCACTCGCCCTCGCGGTCCACCGATTCGGGCCTGGCCTCAAATCTGACGTTGCGGAACGTGCCCTTGCCGGAAATCGTCGCGACGGGGACCAGATAGACGACCTCCGTCATGTAGCCCGCGGCCCAGAGCAGGCGCGTGGACGCCGCCTCAGACTGCGCCTCCTTGCCGACCTTGACCACCCAGACGCGGTTCGATGCGTCGCGCACGCGGTACTTGGTCGAATAGCCGCCCTTCTCTTCCTTGATGAAGGTAAGCTTTCTCAGGTCCGGCTTCATGCCCGGCCCGCCCGGCCCCCAGTAGAGGTCGAGCGCGGCGGGGTTTCTGTGTTCGCGCCACAGCACGGGCGTTCCCGCGACGCGCCGCCCTTCGTCCTGATTGATCGGATTGGCATGAGACGGCGCGGCCGCTGCCGCGAGTAAAAGTCCGACTACTAAGACACGCAGATAAGCTGACAACCTGGCTCTCATCGTCAACACACTCCTCGCCTGAACGACCTTCGTGAATCAATTTATGACTTGCCTTTAATATAACATCACTCCGCCAAATTCCGGGCCTGGCACCGAAATAGCTTATTCACCCGGCGGCTCAAAAAGCTGTACCGATTCTTTCCGAAAGTGGCCCGAGGGCCGGACTGTGGGAATGTTTCGCGTCTTCGAGTTCGACTACGACACAAGGCCCCGCGGCCTGGGCCACCTGACGGTCTTCCAGCCCTTCTACTACCGCGGCGAGGTCAAGAAGGAGAAGGCCATGCGCGGCATCCCCGTCGAGCACGCCCGCTGGATAGGCTCACTCCTCTCGCAGCTCACGGACGAGCAGTTGACGGACGCCTTCCGCGCCGCCGACTACGACGAGACGACCACGAGGGGCTACGTCCGCGCCCTGCGCGAGCGCATCAACCAACTCACCAGCCTGTAGCCCGGCGGCCCGCGTCCCCGGCTCCGCACACGCCCGCGACGCCCGTCTTCTCACTTCGTACTATACCGGACTGACAGTGTTGCGAAAGTGTGTTAGTATGCGCGGCCTTATCGCCGAAGCGTTAATCCCCGGCCAAGCCGCACCGAAACTTGGCCCGAGTTAGGAGTTCCCCAAGAAATGAAACCTCGCATCCTCTTTGTCGAAGACCACGATGACACGCGCTTTGTGATCAGGCTCCTGCTCGGTCACAGGGGCTACCAGGTAGAGACGGCCGAGACCGCGTACCGGGGTCTCGAACTGGCACAGAGTGAACCGTTCGACCTCTTCCTGCTCGATTACCAACTGGCGGACGGCAACGGTAAGGACCTGTGCGAGAAGATACGCCAGTTCGACTTGGACACGCCGATCCTCTTCTTCTCCGCCAGCCACCCGAAGATACAGCAGGACGCCGTGGAGTGTGGCGCGCAGGGCTTCGTCCTCAAGCCGGACATTGACGCGCTCCACAGCGAGATAGAGCGCGCGCTCATGGCCGCCTGAGACACCAAACGTAATCAAAGCTCTGCAAGGCGGCGCTCCAACTCGCCGACGATCTCGGCCGGGTCAGCCTCCGCGCCGAACTCGACGGGCTCGCCGAACGTCACCCGCACCTGGCCGGGCCGGGCGAAGTACTGCCCCTTCAGCTTCAGCTCGTACAGGCCGCCGAGTTTCACAGGCACGACCGGCACGCCCAGCCCCTTCGCCAGCAGTCCAACGCCGCTCTTGAACGGCGCGGGTGACATCCGCCCGCGCTGACGCCGCTCGCCTTCCGGGAAGACGAGCACCGAGCGGCCGCGGTCCACGCACCCGCCCGCGTAAGCGAAGCTGCGGCGAAAGCCGCCCCGCTTCGGCAGCGGAAAGACGTGGAAGAAGGCGTTAACGAGAACGTACTGTGCCAGAAATTTTAGTCGTAAAAACCAACCCGTGCCCGCCGGCGGGTGGAGCCAGCCGCGCAGGCGCTCCCCGTCCATCGCAATCGCGAGGCGGTGACGCAGGCGCGCGGGCAGCGCCGCGAGGACGAGCGCGTGGTCGCCGAGCGTGACGTGGTTGGCGATGAACAGCGCGGGGCCGTCGAGCTGATCCAGATTGGCCCTCCCGCCAACGCGCATCCGGCTCATCACACGCGTGATGGGCAGGATAATCGCGTAGAAGAGGAGCGCGCGGAGCCACGTCACCGGAAACTTCCGCGACCACCGCGGGTAAGGGTACGGCGCGACGCGTTCTTCCGCCCGGCCGCTGAAGAGTTGGCCCACGTCGCCGACGGTCTCGGCCGCGATGAACGCCGCCTCGTTGACCTCCACGCCGTAGTGCTCTTCGAGCGCGCTCAGCAGCGCCACGCGCCCGAGCGAGTCGAGCTTTAAGTCCGTCGCGAGCTTCGCGGAAGAATCGAGGCCGCCCGGAGACGACGCGCCGCCGATGCGCGCGGCTTCCGACAGGATGAAAGCGTGCTCGCCCGCGTGCGCCTTCTCGCCTTCCCCGCCCCGGCCTTCGGCCCCCGACCTCTCGGAGACAACCGCGGTGACTTCGCGCTTGATGACCTTGTGCGTCGCGGTGCGCGGGAAGTCCGGCTCGGCCCAGATGTGCCAACGGCGAATCCGCTGGTACTCGGCCAACTGCCGGTTGGCGCGACTGACTGCCGCCTCGACGTTCGCGCCGGCGTCGCGCGGGATGACGACGGCGAGCGGTTCCGCGCCGCCCGCGCCCTTCCACTCCACGACGCAGCTCGCGCGCACTTCCGGCTGACTGTTGAGCGCGGCTTCGAGGTCCTGTGGATAAATGTTCAGCCCCGCGGCGGTGACGATAACGTCCTTCTTGCGCCCCTTGAAGTAGAGATTCCCGGCCGCGTCCACTTCGCCCACGTCTCCGGTGCGGAGCCACCCGTCGGCGGCCACCCGTGCACATCCCTCCGCAGACCAGTAGCCGGGCGAGACGCTCGCGCCGCGCACGAGAATCTCCCCCGTCTCGTCGAGCTTGAACTCGGAGCCGGGCATCAGCCGGCCGACCGAGCCGCGGCTCTGCTTGAAGGGGTGCGTGACTGTGATGAGCGAGGCGGTCTCCGTCATGCCGTAGCCCTGGAGGACGGCGAAGCCCATTCTGTGCCAGAACGTCTCGGTTGCTTCGCCCAGCGTCGCGCCGCCCGCGACGAAGGCCCAGAACTTCCGGCCGAACAGCTTGTGCGCGCGCCGGAACGTCCACCAGCGCCGCAGAAAGCGTTTGCCCGCGGCCCTTGAGAAGCGCGCGCGCAACTCTCCGGCGCGGCCGCGCGCGGCGTAGTCACGCTCGACCCATTCGCGCAAGCCCTCCAGCATTCGCGGCACGAGGACGACGACGGAAATTTTTCTTTCGCGCGCCGCGCGTGCGACCTCCGCGGGGTTGAGCGAGTCCTGAAAATGGACTTCGCCCGAGACGAGCTGCGGCACGAAGAGGCCCATGAACTGGCCGAAGACGTGGCTCAAGGGGACCAGGCTCAGGAAGCGAATCGGGTGGACGAGCCGCTCCCAGCGTCTGTATTTTTCAATCTCTTCTTCGAGCGGCCGCAGGTTGGCGAGCAAGTTGCCATGAGTAATCATCACGCCCTTCGGATTCGAGGTCGTGCCCGACGTGAAGATGATCTCGGCGAGCGTGTCTGCGTCAACTTCTTCGGCAGCGTAAGGCGCGTCATCGCGGCGTGCGACCTCGTCCTCTAAATTTTCCAACCGTAGTCTAGGGATTCCGCAGCACTCGATGAAGGGCGTTTCGCCCCCGGCGACGACGAGCTTCGCGTCCGTCTGCCGCAGGACAGACAGGGCGAAGTCGGGCGCGCTCTCTCTATCGAGCGGCACGACGACCGCGCGGCGCAGCAGGCAGCCCCAGAACGCGGCGGCCCACTCTGGAGAGTTCTCGCCGGACAACAGCACGCGCTCGCCCGCCGAGACGCCGCGCGCCTCCAGCTCGCGCGCGAACCTGTGCGCCGCCGAGACGAGCCGCGCGTAAGACCAGCGCACGTTGCGCAGGCCCCTCCGGTGCGCGAACATGATTTCATCCCCGCGCCGGGCGTAATCGTCCAGATAGCTGAGAACGCTCCGACGAGCCGCTGTGTGAGACTGAGCCCGCATTCGTCCTTGACTATAAATGCACGGGTACGCTTTGTCAGTACGGCCTGTGGCAGTGGGCGGTACTGACACATTCGGAGCTATAATGCGAGGAAGCAAATTTCATCAGGAAGAGGAGCACAGACCCATGAACAACCCGCTCGGAGGCGAGGCCCTGGACCAACTGTTTCGTGAGGCGCGGTCGCACAACGCCTGGCTCGACAGACCCGTCACGGACGACACGCTCAGGCAATTGTATGAGGTGGCGAAGTGGGGGCCGACGAGCGCGAACGCGAGCCCCGCGCGTTTCGTCTTCGTGCGCTCGCCGGAGGCGAAAGAGAGACTGCGCCCCGTGCTCGCGCCGGGCAACGTGGAGAAGACCATGACCGCGCCCGTCACCGTCATCGTCGCCTACGATTTGCTCTTCTTCGAGAAGCTGCCGAAACTCTTCCCGCACAACCCGGCGATGCGCAATCTGTTTGCGGGCAACCCGCAACTCGTGGAAGCGACGGCCAAGCGCAACTCGTCGCTCCAGGGCGCGTACCTGATGATTGCGGCGCGCGCGCTCGGGCTGGACGTGGGGCCGCTCTCCGGGTTCGACAACGCGCGGCTGGACGAAGAGTTTTTCGGCGGCGGCGAAGAGTGCGAAGGGTGCGAGCAGGAGTTCTTCCCCGCGGGCCACGTCAAATCAAACTTCCTCTGCAACCTGGGCTACGGTGACCCGGCGAAGCTCTACCCGCGCTCGCCGCGCCTGATATTCGGCGAGGCTTGCACGCTCTTATGAAGACGGAGAATTCAGGGAAGAACGCTTGGCCTCCCTCGCGGGAGGTTCAATCGAGTTAGCGCGGGGCAGCAGTCGTGCGTGAGCCTTGACGGTGTATTGAAGTTGAGTGGTAGGAAAGTCGGACTCACCGCCGCAGGCGCAGAGGG
>DASWQY010000155.1:0-1543 GCA_036403435.1 Pyrinomonadaceae bacterium | reverse complement strand
CTGCTGCGAAACAGCATCCGGGCGAAAAGATACACGTCGAACGGGCGGGCGCGAAGTCGGTCCGCCAGCAGAGATGCGTGCGGGGCGAGCGCGACGCGAATGTTCAGCGCATGCGACTACGCTTGCGCTGGAAGGAGCTCGACACGGTAGCCGAGACGCTCGAGTTGGTTCACGAGCGCTTTGCTTTTTGATTCCGCGGAACGCTTGTCGAGCCAGTCCCCTCCGAGCTCACGGTAGGGCTTGTTGTCACGAATCATGTGGTAGATCGCGACGAGCATGGAATGGGCGATGGCGACGATGGCTCGCTTGTATCCACGCCGCATCATGAGACGACGAAATTTCGCCTGGTAGTAGCTTCCCTTGGTTCGCACGGCGGCGGTTGCCGCCTGCACCATGATCGATTTCAGAAACGGATTGCCTTTGCGCACGGAGATCTTCTTTCGCTTGCCTGCACTTTCGTGATTGCCGGGACACAACCCGGCCCAGGCAGCAAACCGATGTTCATCCGCCCATGGCAACATGTCATCGCCGATTTCACCGAGGATCGCGAGCGCTGCATCGCGGTCCAGACCGGGCATCTGATCAAGCCGTGCGATCAGCTCTTCATAGGGCTTGCTGATCTCGACCAGCTCGGACTCGATTTGCTTACGCTCCGCTTCGAGCTGCCCGTGAAGTTGCAACTGGTGCTTGAGCAACTTCGCATCATGCGCGGAGAACGAACTGTCGAGTGACAGCACGAGTTCGTCCTCTTTCTTCTTCAGACTACCCTTGGCGAGTTTGGCCAACGTCACCGTGTCGGTGCGATTTGCGGCGAGCTCCTTCAGAATCGCCCGTCCGGTGGCACCAAAGACATCGCTCACCACCGACCCGAGCTTGATTCCGCAAGCCTCGAGGACTTTCTGGGCTCGGTTTTCCACGCGTGAAGTCATCTCGACGGTCTTGCGCCGCATCCGCGTCAGATCGCGCAGATCGCGGATCGCTCGCGGCGGCACAAAGCTCGCCCTCAGCAGTCCATGCCGCAGCAGACGCGCCAGCCACGCCGCGTCCTCTGGATCGGTCTTGCGCCCCGGCACGTTCTTCACGTGCTGCGCATTGGCCACCAGCAGTTCGAATGATCCTTCCAGGACTTCATAAACCGGCTTCCAGTACTCGCCCGTCGCTTCCATCGCCACATGGGTCACGCGCATCTCGCTCAGCCACTCACGCAGCGCCACCAGGTCGCGATGAAATGTCGGAAATCGCTCCAGCGTCCTGTCGACCTTTCGCCCTTCGGTCGTCATCACGCATACCGTCACCGACTTCTTGTGAACATCAATCCCTGCTGCTCGATCTACCAGAACTTCCACTCGTACACCTCCTCATGAATGTCTTGAGGACGCGTACGCCGCAGGTCAGCTTCAGATTCTGCTGCGCGTGCTTCCGGCCAGTGGCGCGGAGCGACAAAAGGTGGTACCTCTATACGGCGCGGGTCAGCCTGCATTGCGGGGTTCAAACCTCCACAGAAAAAACGACCTCTACGCGTCTTCAAGCAACGCCAGAGGTA
>DASWQY010000154.1:0-64577 GCA_036403435.1 Pyrinomonadaceae bacterium | reverse complement strand
GGCTTGCCGCGGCACGCCCCTGCGAGCGCTAGCAGAACTCCATGCCCTGCTTTCTCATCGTCGAGACGTAGGAGCGGATGCGGCAGAACCTCCTCGCCCCCTCTTCACTCCTGAAGCAGCCCGATGTCTTCTGCTGCAACTTCACCATCCGCAGGTCTCGCTCAGCCTGGTTGTTATCAAAAGGGACGGAGAAGTCTGTCAGGAACCGCAGTACCTCTTCTTTACGTCGCTCCAGCCGGAGCAGAAGGTTGCGCGCTTGCTTTCTCAGCTGCTCCGCCAACTCCGGCGGCGGCTGCGCCCGAAGCCCCGCGGCGACTAAGCTGTCGTAGCTCCCGGTCAACTCGGCCAGCCGCCCAGCGTCGAGTCGCCTCTCCCCTTTCGCGCTGGCCCGCTCGACCTCCTCCTTCATCTCCAACAGCAGTTCCCGTAGCGGCCCGGCCCACGCCTGCGTCTCGGCTGCCACCTCCTCGAAGTAGGTCAACTCGCGCAGCAGATGTACACCGCACAGCGCGTGCCGGCACCGCATGTAAGAGCCGTAGGCCTGCCATCCGTCATGGACGCAGGTGCCGCGGTAGCGCGGCAGCACATTGATCTCGTCGATGGCCGTCCGCCCCCGCCCGGCGGCCGCCGCGTAGTGCGTCAGCCTCGCGCTGCTCGCCACGTGCACGTACGCAAGCCTCTTGTTGACTCTCAGCCCCGTTTCGTCAGCATGGATGACGGCCGAGCGCCGCAGCCTCTGCTTGATCCGCAGCTCAGTCTCGACCAACCCCACGGCGCACTCCCTGATGATATTAGCGACCGTGCCCGGTGAGAGCTGACAGCCGAAGAGGTCTCGCATGGCCTCGCTCGTGCGCCAGTACGGCAGCAACTGATACTGCTGAAGGTAGAGCACCCGCGCCTTCACTCCCGGCCCGTACTGCACGCCGGAGCGAACCGCCCCAGCGAACTCCCCTCTCGTCGTCTGCCCGCACTGGCTGCAACGCAGCAGCGCGAGCCGGTGCTCTGTCACCTTGAGACGCGCCGGCACGACCTCCCAGACCTGCTGCCGGAGATAGCGCGCGACCTGACTCTCGAAGAACGCAGCGTGGCAGTGTCGGCATTGACGCGGCCGGTGCTCGATGACACGGTCGGGACGCGCTAACAACCGGAGCGTCTCTCCGCGGTGCCCCGCCTGCCCGCCCGCTCGCCTGCCCGAGGGTCGCCGCAGGCTCCTGGTCCGCTTGGCCCAGGGCGGATCAGTCGAGGGCGGGCGGCTGGAGTTGTGCGAGTCCTTCGCAAAGAGCGACTCCAGTTCCGCATTCCTGCGCCCGAGTCGGAAGTTGCGACCGTGTAACTCACTGACCTCCACTTGCAGCCTTTCAATCTGCGCCTTGAGCCGAGTAATGTCATCGGACAGGGCCTCGATCTCCCGCTGCCGCTGGTCGGGCTCTGGCTCACCAGGGAGAGCGAGCCTCCCGAAAGCATCTTCAAAGAGCCGGAAGAGGGCGCTTGGCCCACGCAGGTAGGCTTGATAGATCTGCCAATGCATGGCATCGGGTAACTTCCGGGACATCGCTGACTCACCTGAGAGTAAAATCTGCTGGCATCAAGAAAGGAAAAGGAGTACGCTTGAGTTATGGCACCCTCATCTCGCCAGAATCACCTTTATTTGCCAGCCTTTGTACGATAGCTGAATAGAAACTGTCAATAATCTCATTCCGAAAAGGTGCATTATCGGAATTGCCGGCGAGAGGCGAAGATTTCAGCGGGCAACAGTGTTTACTTCTTGAATTTAGTTTCCGTGAAACTCTCTGCTTAGAGGTGCGGTGAGAGTCATTACGTTCAAGGTTCGGGACAACGATTAACTTTCCGCAGCTAATTTCTCATGTTTGCATCTAGCCACTCCTTTGATTTCGCCCTCCGGGTACCACCAGCCGGAGCCGCCACAGTCCGGGCATTTACTGGCGTCAAAGGAGGGCGCTTGGCTGACCATTTCGTCTGGGAGTTCCCTGCCCTCGGCATGTGCTTGTTTCTTATCTATTTTCCAGAGGCGTCGGCGCAAGTGCTCCGCCAAGAAAGCCGGCACCGAAGAGACGGTTGTACGCGCGGCTGCGATCTTCAGTTCAGCTACGAGCACGTCAGCCACCTCACGCCAGCGTTCCTTATCAGCCGGTGATAAATCTTTCCCAGTGATCTCCTTTGTGGCGCTTTTAAGTGAGTCGCTCAACCCGGCCAGCGCAGCGTCATCATCATCATCGCTCCGCTCAGTATTTGTCTTAAAAGAAGTCTTGGGATCGCCCGAAGTGTCTGAATTTACAGACACTTGACCCCCACCACCCAATACCAAATTTTGGCTGGTGGGTGGAGCCAGATTCTGGCTGGTAGTTGGTTGGTAGTTGGTGGGTGGGTGGTGGGTGGTGGATGGTATCGCTTCCTCCGGGAGGAAAACCTCATATTCGGCACCCGTGTTGTCACCACGCACGTAATGTATCTTCAACAGGCCGACTCTCGATAGATGTTTTAGATGGGATTTTAAAGTGTTGTGACTGACGCGAGCCCACTCCATCAGCTCGGCCTGCGTTGCCCTGATCTTGCGTCGGGGCACGACCGCCCCCCGCGTCCGATGATAAATTGCGTCATAAAGCTTCTTACTTTCACCCCTGAACAAACCTGCGGGAACTGCGTTACGGACAATTGAGTTAGCTACCCGTGTAAAATCCCTTTCCGGCGCTACTACCTGGCTGGTGGGTGGTGGTTGGTGGGTGGGTGGTGGGTGGTGGATGGTGGTCCCTGATCTTTGTTGCTGCTCCTCCGTAAGAGCAGTAACCTGGCTGAAAATTCTCGCCGCCGGATGGTTAGGGTCGAGCGGGCGCGCTTCGGGTTCGGCGAGTGGTCTGGCTGGGTCGCGTAACTCCAGCTTAGGTTTTCGTTTAGGCTTGGTCTCGGTCATGAATTTTGCACCACGCTAAGGTGCGGCGCTTTAGCCGCGGCACCAATGCGCTCTAGGATTTCGTCAGTCAGCTCCGAGTACTGGAGTGCGCCTCTGGTGTTGGGCGCGTAGACCTGAATCGGCTGGTGGACGAAAGGGGACTCTTCGAGCTTGGCCTGCGTGTGGATGACGGTGTTAAAGAGGCGTTCGCCCGACTTCTCCCGCAACTCCAACAGGGAATTGCCCGAGACGTTCATCCGCTTATCGAACATCGTGCAGACGGTCCCCAGCACCTTCAGCCGCTCGTTAAAACTCTTGGCACCGTTGATGGCGTCCATCAGGTCGTCGAAGCCGTACAGGGCGAAAGGGGCCGCTTTTACAGGAATAATAACGTAATCGGCGGCAGCGAGGGTTGAGGTTAAGAGGAGGCCCAGATTCGGGGGCGTGTCTATAATCGCGAAATCATACCTCTCGGCGACGGCTTTGAGCGCCGTCCGTAACTTGGTGATGGCGAGCGGGCTCTCACGCTCGAAATTAGCCAGTTTAATGGTCGCAGCCACCATGTCCAGGTGGGGGATGGCCGTCGTCATGCCCTTTTCGATCAGCGAGGCCGCGGGGTCGCTACCTCCACCAATGAGCACGTCCGAAAGCGTGGCCGTGACCAGTTCGGGGCTGAAAAAGATCTGCGTGGCGTTACCCTGTGGGTCGGCGTCAATCAGGAGGGTTTCGTATTCGCGAATCGCGAGTTCCGCAGCCACGGTGGCTGCCGTCGTGCTCTTACCCACGCCTCCCTTTTGGTTAGCTACGGCAATGGTGATCATGCGGCCTCCGAGCGGGGAACCCTTAATGCCAACACAGCGGCCTTGCTGACGAGTTTTACGCGGGAGTCCAGGGGGTCGGAGTAGGTAAGGACCACGGCGTTCCTGATCAGCTTCGTCATCGTCGCGCTGCTGATTCCTAAAAGTTTCCGAGCTTCGGTGGTGGTAATTAAATCGGTCGGCTTATCCATGGCCGGACATATTAACGTTTAATTTAGATGGGCGCAACAAGTTTTATTTCGATTTAGATAGAGAGAAGGAAGTAACAGCCTAAGACGGTCTTAATTATCGCTCACAGCTACGGAAGCTGCTAGTAGACGAGGCGCAGTTTTCAGCCGGTACAATGAGAGCCGAATTGAGTACCCAAATCCTGATTACTTACCCAGTGAAGGTACTTTGGAGTGGTGGATAAATGTTGCCGTGGGTGCAGGTCAGTTGCGGCGGGGACAAAGACACGGCGAGCGGCTTCGACCTGGCGCGCGGTGGGGACCGGGCGCTGTGGGTCGTGCCGCTCCTGATGCTCGCGGTGCTTCTTCTCGGCCTCATGCGGGGCTGGAAGCGAAGTGCTTTCGCTTTCTCGCTAGTGAGTCTGGCGGGCGGCCTCGTGAGTGCTTATTTGATCAATCAAAAGCGGGCGGACGTGGAGGACGGACTGGGCGTCATCGGGGGGCGCATCACGGGCTGGCTCTGGCTCGGCCTGTTCCTATCTTTGGTCGTCGCCGCTTCCGCGGTGGTTCCCTATCTCAAGCGATCCAGATCACCCTAACCGCCATTATTCAGGCAGAAGGTGAGGCACACGATGTGATAATCAGAATGAGGCTGCCCGGATTGAGGCGTGAGGAAAGGGCGCGCCGCCGATCTCTGCCGCAAAAAGTTCGTAGGAGCGGAGGTCACCGTGCGATCGGACGGCGCGCCTGTTATGATCACTTCTTGTTAGCGCCTTTCATGATTGGCGTGATAGTACCGAATAGCCCGTGCTCCTCGTCGTCAATGCCTGCGGCGAAAAAGAGCGTGTTAGTAGGCCCGGCCGCGCTGCCGTTGCCGAACTCCAGTCCCCAAAGCCCTTCGATGGTCAGAGGCTGCCCATGCTGGCCGCGCAGGAGGCCAAGGAAGTTTCCGTTCCTGGGGTCGAAGGTGGCGATCTGGCCGCTGCCGAATTGACCGACCAGCAGCCTGTTGTCGAGCTTACCGAAGCCCGCAGGGGCCAGTGCTATCCCCCACGGCGCGTTCATCCACTGCCCTGATCTCAATCTTATCCGCAAGTTGCCGTCCGGGTCGAATGCGGCGACGAAGCCAAGCCCTGCACCGGCCACCTCGTCCTCCTTCTCCTCGTCCTGCTTGGCGAAGGCGACGTAAATCGTCCCATTGATGTTTTGTACGTTGAAGGGGGCAAACCCCTCTGGGATGCTCGGGTCTTTGAATGCACCCGTGCTTAGTGTGACCGGCGTGAAGTTCGCGTCAAAGACATCAACGGTGCCGCCGTGGAAATTGGCGACGTACAGGGAGTTCACGCCCGCCCGCTGCGCGATGGTCGCGCCCGTGTAAATGGCCGAGCCCGAGTTATTCACCGTGATGATGGCATTAGTCGGGTCGGCGGTCGGGTTCCAGCCTGAAATAGTGCCGTCCTGTGTGACGAAGATGAATCGCGCAGGCTTGCCGGGCGCGACGTTGAAATCCGAACTCCCGTTGAAGACGATGCCGGTCGGGGTTGACGTTCCGGTCCCTCCGGGCGGCGGGATGGTGACGACCAGCGAGAGCACCTGGCCTGCGCCGTCGTAGAGGGTCGAGACCCCTGTGCCGTTGTCCGCGACCCACCACGGGCTGGTCTGGCTTCGCGCGATGCCCCACGGGTTGACGAGGTGCGGGTCGGTCGCCGCGGCCAGTCCGGGCACATCAGAGACGAGATTGGTCTGCTGGTAGTGTTGCGCGTATGCGCCCGTGGCAAGACACAACATCGCGCTCAGGCTAAGCACGAACGAGACGGCGGCTACTTTCAGCCGACTCGCCTGTCGTGCGGACGTTAACTCACTATTGATGGTGTTCATCAGTCTACCTCCTTCTAATAAAAAAACTTCTACATTCGACGGCCTACAATATCGAAGGTGAACTTCAGCTTGTCCCTAACGCGCACCAGGCCGTGCACGGCGGATGTCGCACGGACGTTGTAATCGCCGCGATTCACCGTGAACTCGCCCTGCGCCCTCAGCGTGTCGCCGCTCAATGTCACCCGCGCTGGAATCACGATGCGGCGCGTCACTTCGTGCAGCGTCAGGTCGCCCCCGATTTTCGTCTCGAATTGCCCGCCGTCGAGCTTGCCTGTGACATCCGTACTCTTGAACGTAATCTCAGGATACTTTGAGGTCTCAAGCACGATCTCGCGCAGTTCTTTGTTGATGATTTGCTGCTGCTGCTCGGTGAACAGGTCGCGGGTCTCCACCAACGAGTCGGCGCGGATTGTCATCTGTAGTGAGGCCGGGCTGATTGCGCCCGGAGACAGTTGCACCTCGCCTGAAAAATCACGCACCGCGATGAAATGGTCGTGCCCCTTGAACCAGAGCAGTCCGCCTGAAAAGGCTCGCACCATGAACCGGCTCTGGCTGGCATCCAGTCTGTAGCGCGCGACTGCTTGCCCGCGCGCTTCCGTCGCGCCTCCGAAATCGGTCAAGCGGTAACTGACCACTGAGAGCGCGAGCGCGCCCAACAAAACGAGTGCGAACGATGTCCGTAGCTTCATGACTGAGGCTCCACTCTCCTAACTCCCCCGAGATTCACATTCATCGCCTGAGGACGAGCGGCGCGGGTGAGGTGTAAGTGCCGTCGTAGGTGTTAATCGGAACGTCGTCGTAAATGCCGGCACCCTACACTTCGCCGCTCGGGAGGGAAGTGACGCCCATCAGCTTGGCGGACTTCCCAGGGCTGGGGCTGGGGACGATACTCCAGCGCGTCCCCTGGGCCGCAGCCATGTGCGCGGGCTGTCCCTGCCCGACCAGCAAACATCCAACGGCAACAAATGCACACATCAGACCAACGGTTGGTCTCTTGTGTTTCATAGGTCTCTCCTAATATGGGGAGAACGGGTTGCGCGCCATCACCACCAGAAGGTCCGCGCGCGCGTAGGCGAGGAGGAGGCCGTCCGGGGAATACGCGACCGAAGTCACGTAAGAGCTCGGATTGTTTGGGTCCTGGTTGAAGCGTTTGAGCAGCACCCCGTCGGAGACGCGCCAGATGCGTAGGACGCCGCTATAGACCCTGTCGCCAGACCCCGCGGCAATCTGCTTCTGGTTAGGCGAGAACGCGACGGAGGTGATCCCGTCGTTGCCTCCCCTGATAGTTCGCAGTAGGACCCCGTCGGAGACTCGCCACAGCTTAACGCTACAGTCAGTGCAGTCGCCGTACTGGTCAACGGCGTTGCTGCCGGCGGCGAGGATTTGCCCGTCGGGCGAGAAGGCCAGCGAGGTTGTGGAAACCACCGGGCTCATCTTGCGGATTAAGACACCGTCAGCGACGCGGAAGAGGCGGACGCCGCCCTGGCCGCCCACCGCCAAGAGCCTTCCGTCGTTTGAAAATGCAACGGCGAACACGCGCGGCCTGTAGCCCGGTGCCTGCTCCAGAGTTCGGATCAATTTCATGTCGGGCAGGTGCCAGAGTTTGGCCGTGCCGTCTCTGCCGCCCGAGGCCAGGAGTTGTCTGTCGGGGGAAAAATCCACGGAAGTCGTCCCGTTGTTGTGGGCCGAGATTCGCCCCGCGACGAGCACGCCGTCAACGACGCGGAACACATCAAGGTTCTGGTTGTTGGCCTGTATCCCGATGGCCGCGAACTGCCCGTCGGGCGAGAGCGCGACGGCATTCGGCCCGCTGCCGTTATAAGGCAGCCTGAAATTGATGAGCAGCGTCCCATCGGAGCTGCGCCTCAGCTGTGTACCCGCGAGCAGCGTCTGCCCGTCGGGCGAGAAGGCCACAGCGCGGCCGGCATTGGCGGCCCGCCAGACAATGCTCTGCGCCGAGACGGAACCCGCCAGGAGCAACGAGAACAGCGCGGCTGTCCAAATTCTTACGGCCATGCTTGTGCGATTGAATCTCATGAGCGACCTCTTTACAGTACATTTATGAGTTCGGGACATTACTCAGCCTGAGCGGGGGCTGGTCAGTTGCTCGCCGTGTTGCGTGTGCGAGTCCGCGCCGTAGCCTTTCACTTGCATTGAGAAGACGCAGCGCCACGTCGAATGTTAAATGCGGGGCTAAGAGTAGACGCCGGAGCCAGGCGCAGAGGCGCAGACGAGCATTGAACGTGTTGTTATAAGAGGAACGATAATCGTTCGTGAAGCTGTGATAGGATTTCCCCCGACGCAAAGAAGGCAGCCATCGCCCCAGGACGGCCGCGGCAAGCTCGCCGCTCTCCAGTGCCATTAAGATTCCGCTGCCCGTAAACGGGTCAATAAAAGAGGCGGCGTCTCCGACCGCGATTAACCCTTTGCTCGGCGCGACCTCCTGGCGGCCAAAGCTCTCGATTGCGACGGCCAGCCAGGGAGTGCGCGGACGCGCTTCGGCCAGTGTTAGAGCCGCGCGCGGGTTCTGCATGACGATTTGACGGAGCACGATTTCGGGGTCACTTTGGCAATCGCGCACGTCTCGCGCCGAAGCAATAAAGCAGAGATTGCTCAGACCTCTCTCGACGCGGCTCAGCCCGCCGTAGCCGCCTGGGAAGAAATAGATTTCGCACGCGCCTTCAGCGCAACAGGCGTTCTCAAGATGAGCCTTAAAAGCAACTAGGTGCGCCCGGTGTGAGTCTCGTGCCTTGACCCGCCGCGCGAGATAACGCGCACGGCCCGTCGCGTCGAAGGTGACAAGTGAACTGAGTTCCTGCTCTTCGTTATTCACTCTCAGGCGCACGCCGCAGACGCGGTGATTCGCAAACAAGAGGCCCAGAGCTTGAGCCTCTTCCAGCACCTCGACGCCGGCGTGGCGCGCCCTCGAAAGAAGGCAGTAGTCCATCTCCGCGCGGCTCAGCCCGAGCGCGGGACTCGTGCCGAACCACTCGCTCGGCACGGCGGCCATTCCCCCTTTGCATGAGTAAAATACGGTCTCTCTACTCTGCGCCCCGCCCGCCTCGATCAGACGATCCAGCACACCAAGCCGCCGAAAATGGGCCAAACATTCCGGCGAGATGAACTCGCCGCACAGCTTCGCGCGCGGAAACTTTTCCCGCTCGACCAGCAGCACGCGCGCGCCGCATTGCGCCAGATGAATCGCCGCGCTAGCACCTGCCGGCCCGCCGCCCACAATCAAAGCGTCATAAATGTCTCTCCGACCGTTCATCCCCCATTCACCATTAACTAATCATGTTCTCTCTAGCACGAGCGCGCTGTTCTTTGAGCCGAAGCCGATACAGTTGCAGAGTGCGACTCGCACGGCGGCCTCGCGCCCGCGCTGCGGCACGTAGTCTAGGTCGCATTCCGGGTCGGGCTCGTCCAGATTGATTGTCGGGGGGATGTTGTTCGTATACATAGCGCAGAGAGCCGCCCCGACGCCTGCCGCGCCGCTCGCGCCCTGCGGGTGCCCGATCTGTGATTTCGTCGCGGACATTGGAATCCCGGACGTATGTTTGCCGAGAGCTATCTTTAAGGCTCTCGTTTCGACGCGGTCGTTGAGCGCGGTCGAAGTGCCGTGGAGGTTGACGTAATCAATCTCTGCGGGCGTGCGTCCGGCGTCTCTCATAGCTAACATCATGGCGCGCGCAGGCTCGTGGCCGCTGCTCTCCAGACAGACGCGGTGGAATGCCTCGCACGTCGCGCCGTAGCCTGTAATCTCCGCGTAAATTTTCGCGCCGCGCTTGACGGCGCGCTCGCGCTCTTCGAGGACGTAAATCCACGCGCCCTCGCCGAGCACCATGCCGGAGCGGTCGCGCGCGAAGGGGCGCGAGGCGCGCTCGGGCTCGTCATTCCACTCGCTGGTTAGTACCCTCATTAAGTTGAACCCGTGGAGGATTCCGGGAGCCAAAGGGGCATCGACGCCGCCCGCGAGCATCACTTCCTGTCTGCCGAGCGCAATCTTCTCGGCGGCGTAGGCGATTGCATCCGTCGAGCTGGTGCAGCCCGTCGAGATGACGTGCGAGAGGCCGTGTAAACGGAAGGCCATCGAAAGCTCGGAGGAGAGCCCGCCGTGCGTTGACGAGGGGATGGAGTAGATGCTCGCTTTGTGGCGCGGGCCGATGTACCAGTATTCGTACTGCTGTTCGGTGAAAGCCAACCCGCCGCCGCCCGTGCCCAGGGCGACGCCGATCTCGTGCCGCTCGTCCGTTGAGAGGTCCGCGGGATGAACCCCCGCGTCTTCCAAAGCTTCCCGCGTGGCGGCGAGCGCGAGCGGGACCGTGCGCGGGACGTGCTTGCGGTCTTTCGGGTTGAGTTGTGCCTCCCAGTCGAAGTCCTGCACCTGCGCGGCGATCTTGACGGGCGAGTCCGAAACGTCGAAGTTTTCGATGCGGCGCACGCCGCTGACGCCCTCTCGCAGTGCCTTCCAATAAGCGTCGCGTCCCGTCCCGATGGGAGTCACACAGCCCATCCCTGTAATCACGACGCGGCGAGGTCGCTTGAATCCCTTGAACATTCCAGATGCCTCCACTTATTTGTCAACAAAATGGGGGGAAGCCGAATCTGAAATTACGCAGTGCCTCAACCCTACCTCTTTCGGGCCTGTAGGAGCGTGTCATTTTCAGAATTCCGAGAATGACACGCTGGCCGCCCTCGCGCAGGATATAATTTCGGCGGTGCGAAATGATTTGCTGAACAAAGCTTTCACGCTGGCCTGCTTCATACACGGAGACCGCAAGGTCTCCCTGCGCGCCGTGGCCGAAGCTCTGGCTAAGTTGCAAGTGGCCGCGACGGCTCAAGGCAAGCGGCTTTATTACAGGCCGTCTGGGCGCGCGCGGAATAAGATCAGTTTTAACGAGGCCCATCTGCTCCAACGCCTCGTGTACATCGAATCGGAGCCTTACGAAATTCAGCGGGAGAGGGGAGATTCCCCAGTCCAGCTCGAAGAAGAGGACTTGCTGATTCATTTCATCAAGCACCTGGTGAGGGTCACGATCAAGCGCAACTCTTTTTACGTCACACTAGGGCTCGGACGCCTGCTGCATAACTACAGCACGGCCGAAACGATGGACATCTACAACGCCGTGATACAGGACCCCGAGCGGGTCAAGGACGACTACTACTATCGCTCGCGCAAGGGGGTTCTGATGCAGGAGTTGAAAGAGCGCTTCGGTGACATTCTACGGGTCGTTCGCGGGCCGCACGGCGAAGAGAGATTTCAGGCGGGTGACAACTCAGGACGCTTCGCCGACCTGGTTCGGGACAGCCTGAACTTTTTCACACCCTGGTACACGCCCTGTCTGGTGCCCGCCGGAATCAACCCGATTACGGACGGGATTCCTCGCTTCTCCTACAAAGGTTCACAGAAGGAGGACGAGGTCGAAGTGGATCGCCTGCACGCAGTCATTCATTCCGATTGCTTCAAGCGACTGGTGGAAGACCTGGGGTTCAATGCCCCGGAGCAGAGACTGGAAATTCCGCGCTTCTTCCTCAAGAGTACTATGAACGACAAAGAAGGACCGGGCGGCGGCGACCGCCGTCATGCGACACCGCTCACCGCGGAAGAATTGTCATCCATCAAAAGCGAGCTTGACGACAACGCTTCACGGCGCAAGGCGACTCCCACCGGGTCGTTGCTACGCATCGTGGTAGATGGCCGCGAGAGTGCGCGCCTTGATCTGAACAGGGAGCGTAGCGCCCGCTTCGACCTGGCATGCGGCGACGAATTAATCGAAGTGCGCGCGCACGACAGCCGGGGCGGCGACTTACTGCTCGCAACCCATCTGCTGGCCCAGACGGAAGAAGGCGGCAAGCCGTCGGAAGCTTCTATCGTGTTGGAAGGCGGGCAGAGACTCTCGTTTGCCGTCTCACAGGCGGGGAGCAACGAACCGGCAGTCGCCGAAATCAATTATCGTGAGACTAATCCGCTCAAAGCCGCATACGCCTTCTTGACCCGGCCGACGGGCCGAACAACCTGGCGCGAACGTAAGGCTCTAATCCTGGCGCTGGCGTGTGCTCTGCTCGCAATCTCGGCGGCGCTCTTCGCGGCTTACACTCTCAAGTGGAGGCAACCGACAAGTCAGCCGCTGGTGACGGCCCCCGAGCAAGTGACCCCACAAACAGCCCCGCAACCGGGCGGTCATGCCTCTAATGAACAGGGGAATCAATCGTCAACACAAGTTGCCGGGTCGAGCGAGCAGCGTGAAAGCAATAAGAACCCGGCTAAAGAAATTGCGCGCGACGACAGGCCGCAGGAGCGGCGTCCGCCGGGCCGGCCGGGCGTTGCCCCGGAAGAGAAGGAGATAACGAGAAGCGTCACGCCTGAGACGATGGTTGTGCCGCTCGCCGGGGTGAAGAAAATATACGTCGAGGTGCTCGACGACGGCCCATCGAGCGAGAGTGTGCGCGAGATGTTGCGCAAGGGTCTCGGCGCGAGCGGCAGGCTCACCACGGTCCAGAATCGAGATGAGGCGGACGCCCTGTTAAAGGTCTCCGCAGTAAGCGGCGTCGCCGCCGAGCCTGGGGGTGTCACGGTCGTCGCCCGACTTCTTAACGCGCGGGGCGAGCTGATCTGGTCAAGCAGTCAATATAAAGGCCCCGCCTCAAACGTGGCGGACAGGATTTTGAACGATTTGCTTAACAGCATCCGTCAAGCGGGCCGGCAGAAGTAGGATGCTTTATCTGTTTTCGCCCTGAAGCGCGAACGCGGCCCAGTAGTAGGGCGCTTGCCATCGTTTACTTTGACGGATGGCGAGTTGTGCCGCCCTGAGTGCCGCTGCCGGCCGCAGGCGCTCTCTGCCCAGCATCTCTCGGTAGAATTTTGTCATCAACTCCGCGGAGGCTTCGTCGGCGACATCCCATAAACTGACCAGCACCCTGGCCGAGCCGGCATACATAAAGCCGCGCGTCAATCCGACGAGCCCTTCGCCCTTGATCTCTTTGCCCAGACCGGTGCGACAACCGCTCAGGACCACCACTTCGGCCGGCAGCTTCAGGTTGTAAATCTCGTAAGCCCTGAGAAAGCCGTCCCGCTCCGCGCCCCGCTCGTCAACGAGCGAGAGCACGATGCCGGACAACTCCGGGTGAGAGCTATTCAGAAAACCGTGCGTGGCGAAATGCACGTAGCGATATTGTGCCAGGGAGTCGCTGGTGGCCGTCTCCCGGCTTGCGGCGAAATCGAGCGCCACGAGCCGCTCAGACTCAGGCACGAGAGCGGCAATCTCGGTGGCCTCGCGCCGGGTGAAGGGAAGCCGCCCGATCTTTAATTCTTCACCGTCAAGGCGGGTCGCGAGATGTCCCCTGGCCTTCCTCGTTTTCACCCGCTCGTCACTCTTTTCAAACACCGGGTCAGCGAGAATTGCTAGAGTCTTGGCCGCAGACTTACGTCCGGCCAGCTCGCGCCGTAACACGTCAACGGTCGAGGCGGAGGGCTCACTCACGATCTCGTGGTCAACGATCAAGGGCGGGCCGGGGTCCGCGAGGTGCGCGCTCGTTTTTGGCCCAGGACTTTCAGGCGCAGGCAAGGCGGCGAAGGGAATGTATTGCAGCGCGCCGTCGCTGACGATCATTAACCGCTTCCGTCTTAACTGCGCGGTCACTGGGGAAAGCACCATCCGGCTTAAAACGCCGGCGGCCCTGGCGTACTCCTCGTCGGCGTTGGCGATTCGCAGCCTCCTCTCGTCAGCCGTCTCAAATTTGACTTGCTTGTTGCGCGCGGTGATAAGTTCGTAAACGCGCCGCGCCGCATCTTCGATCTCCGACCGGGGAGGCAGCTCGTAGCTCTGAAGGGAATCGGGCGTCACCGCCCACAGATAGCTCTTCTCTGCGCCGAGCGCGTACTCCAGGAGGAGCGTGTCGGCGTCGAGCACGCGGGTCTGAATCTCTTTGGGACTCAAAGGGGCGGGTTGGGCGAGGGCCGCGTAGCGCGGGCTGCCGGTTCTAATCTGCGTTTCGACTTCCTCGAACCGGGGGAGGATTTCGTCAAGCTCTTTCTTCACGCCGGCGGTCTGCTCCTCCGTATGACTGTTGTTGAGGAGGCGGGTCTGTTGCTCCGCTTTGGCATTAAGCAGAGAGCGGAGGGAGCGTTCACGCTCCAGCAGCGACGGGTCAACACCCTGACGTATGTCCGCCCCCGCCTCGGTCAGGCTTTCGAGCAGACTCCTGGCGCGGGCGCGCTCGCTGGCTTCGAGCGCCCGCGCGTCGTAGCCTCCGGCCGGGTCGAGCCAGTGCTGACGCATGAGGAGGTTGATGTAAGTTTCAAAGTAGTCCTGCACTGAAGCGAAATAGGAGGTGCGCAGCTCCTGGCTCACCACCTTGGTGCGCAGGCTCTCAATGAGGGCGAGCGCGGACTCAATCTGTTTCCGCGCTTCGACTAGATTGCCACGGTTGCGCTCGGCTTTCGCCATGCCCAAGAGGATTGAGGCTTCAAGGCTCTTGTCTTGCACCGCGCGGCTCAGTTGCAGGGCTCGACTGTAATACTCCAAGTCTTCCGGCGTTTCCCCCATCAGGGTGTAGAGAGAGCCCGTATCGTTCAGCGTGATCGCTTCTCCGTCGCGGTCCGCAATGGCCCGGCGGAGTTGTAGGGCTTGGCGGAAGAAGTCCAGGGCCTTTTGTCGCTTGCCTCGGGATTTATAGACGAGGCCGATGTTATTGAGAGTGGTTGCCTCGACGCGGCGGTCTCCGACCGCGCGCAGGACGGGCAGCGCCAGGTTGTAATACTCTAGCGCCTTCTCTTTCTCGTCGAGCGAGTCGTAGACGTAACCGATGTTATTAAGCGTGGTGGCCTCAAAGCGTGCGTTGCCGGCTTCCCGCAGGACGGGGAGCGCCTTCCCGTAATAGTCGAGCGCCTTCTCCTTCTCGCCCAGTTGGTCGTAAACAAAACCTATGTTGTTGAGCGTCACGCCCTGGCTCGCGCGGTCTCCGACTTCGAGCAAGAGAGGCAGCGCCCGATTGTAATAGTCCAGGGCCTTCTGCTTCTCCCCGAGAGAGTCGAAGGCGAGGGCGATGTTGACGAGCGTGATGGCTTCGACTCGCTTGTCGCCGAGCGAGCGTAGGACCGTCAGCGCCTCGTCGTAGGAGGAGAGTGCCTTTTGCCTCTCGCCCAGCGAGTAATAGATCAGCCCGATATTGTTAAGTGCGGCGGCTTCACTCGCGCGGTCGCCGACGGCGCGGATGAGTGAGAGCGTCTGCTGGTAGTAGCCCAGAGCTTTCAACCCCTCGCCCAGTTGATCATAAATCTTCCCGAGATAGCTCAGGGTGACGGCCTCATGCCGTTTATCGCCTGCGGCCCGCCAGAGGGGAACGGCCGCCTCAAACTTTTCAAGCGCGGCGCGCTGCGAGTTAATCGTCCCCTGTGCCAGTAACTGTTGCCCTTCAGAAACAAGTCTCTGCGCCTCTGCGTTAATTGAATCGGAAGTTTGCGCGCGGGCAACATTCGAGATGGTCAGAAGAATGGAAAGAAGTAACAAGCCGAGCCGCAGCCGACGGAGGGCATAGCCATGCTTGATACTTTGGGTCATCATCTCGCGAATTCTGTACTCAGGGCAGCTAGCGAAGCAAGCTCGCAACCCACTGCGAATCTAAGCCAAAGAACTTGTCAACATAAGGGTGGTTGGTAGTAAAATGAGGCCCACCTCGCTAGTCGCCATTGTATTCCCCCGCTTTGTATAGTCAACGACACCCGGCTAAGCTCGACAAGCTACGAGGAAAAGGCAATGGTTATCAAGCCCCGCAACTATTGCGCAACGGCGGCCGGGCGGCTCCTCTGCCTGCTCTGTTTTCTCCTGCCCCACGCGCCTCTCGCCGACGCACAGACCAATGGTTTGTTGAAGTCCGTTTCGGCGGCCGCCCCCGCTGATGCGCCGAGCCTGACATCTGCCCTCGGCGGCATCGTCGTGGATGAGAATGACGCCGTCGTCCCAGACGCCAGCGTGTCTGTGAAAGATGCGACCCGTGTCGTCAGCAAGGAAGCGCGGACGAGCAGTACGGGCAAGTTCCTGATCCCGCAGCTTCCGCCCGGAAGCTACACCGTCTCCGTACAGCACCGGGGCTTTGCGACTTCCGAGATCAGGAACCTCCGGCTCAAGGTCCACGAGCAACTGACGCTCAAGGTGCCGCTCAAAGTGGGCCAAATCGGGGAAACGGTCACGGTCGAGGCGGAGGCTTCCGTGGTCAATACAACTCCGGACGTGAGCACCTCCATCAACCGCCAGATGGTAGAGAACCTGCCGCTCAACGGGAGAAGCCTGCAACCGCTCATCAACCTCACGCCCGGCGTCACGGCCACCAAGCCGACCTTCGCCAACCAGGGACAGTTCAGCGCGGGCGGCCAACGCGCCAGCAGTAATTACTTCATCGTTGATGGAGTCAGCGCCAACATAGGCGTCGCCGCCGGTGCCGAGGGCCTAGGCCAGTCCGGCGCCGGCTCGCTGCCCTCGTTCACCGCGCTCGGCACAACTCACGCCTTATTAACCGTTGACGCCCTGCAAGAGTTTAAAGTCCTGACCAGCACTTTCGCGCCCGAAATGGGTCGCACGCCCGGCGCACAGGTCGTCATTCAGACGCGCGGCGGGACCAATAAATGGCGCGGGAGCCTCTTTGAATACTTTCGCCACGGCGCGCTCGACGCTCAGGATTGGTTTGCCAACAGCCTCGGCTTGAAGCCGCCGCCTCTGCGCCAGCATGACTTCGGAGGCGTAGTAGGCGGGCCAATAATGAAGAACAGAACGTTCTTCTTTGCCTCTTACGAAGGGTTGCGTGCGCACTTGCCGTCCACAGGAATCTTCGATGTTCCTTCCGTCGGGGCGCGCGAGTCCGCGCCGGAGCAGCTTCGGCCATTTCTGGACGCGTTCCCCGTCCCGAACGGGGGCGAGACGGCGAACGGGCTTGCCAAGTTCTCGGCCAGTTACGGCAATTCCGCGTTCGTTGATAACGTGAGCCTGCGCTTAGACCAGCAGGTCAGTAATAAACTGACGCTGTTCGCACGCTACAGTTTCGGGAATTCCGAGACGGAGACGCGCGGGGTTTACAGCAGCCCGAACACGATTCTCCAGATGGCCTTCAACGCGCAGACCATCACCGCCGGCGCGACGTACAGTATCACTCCCAAGATAACCAACGAATTTCGCGCCAACTACAGCCGGACCCTCGGGGGCAAATATTTTCAGCTCGACGAGTTGGGCGGGGCCGAGCCCCTGGACGACCGCGTGGCCTTTCCGTCTTTCGCCTCGCAGGACGACTCGCTCTTCAGTTTCAGTCTCGGCGGCAACAGTTCATTCTTCGTCGGGAGGGACGCGGCCAATTACCAGCGTCAGCTAAATCTGGTTGACAACCTGTCAATCTTTACAGGCTCTCATCAGTTGAAGTTCGGGGTGGATTATCGCCGCCTGACTCCGACCTACGGCCAGTGGAAGTACAAACAGAATGCTTATTTCGACGGCGTCGCGGGCGCGTTGAGCGCAGTGGCGTCTTCGGTCGCCGTCGTCACACAGGACCGAGTCAACCTACTGTTCACGAACCTTTCGGCCTACGCTCAGGACACATGGAAAGCGAATCATAGCCTGAGCCTCACGTACGGATTGCGTTGGGAATTCAATCCGCCGCCGGCCGCGCTCGGCGGCCAAGTCTTATACACGGTTCAAGGGTTGGACAACCCGGCCGCTTTGACCCTTGCGCCCGCCGGGGCGCGATTCTATCAACCCACCTATACTAACTTCGCGCCGCGCGTCGGCGTGGCCTATCAACTCTCTGGGCGACAGGGCAGGGAGAGAGTGTTGCGCGGCGGTTTCGGCGTCTACTATGACTTGGGGGCTGGACCACTCGCCAACTCCGCGACCTCCTTCCCATACGAGCGGAGGAGGGTACTCGCTGGCGTCCCCTATCCGCTCAGTCCTGAGCAGACCACGCCTCTGCCCTTCAGCCTGAGCCCGCCGGTCAGCCACATACAGGCAGCAGACCCGCACCTCAGATTACCGCTGACGATGCAATGGAACGTCACGCTGGAGCAGGCGCTCGGCGATAAGCGAAGCCTCTCGGTTTCGTACGTGGGCGCGGCGGGGCACCGCCTGCTTCGCCTGGAGACCCTTTACAATCCCAACCCGGATTTCTCGCAGGTCTTGGTCACGACCAACGGGGCAAGGTCCAGCTATCGTGCGCTGGAAGTCCAATTCCAGCGGCGGTTCTCAAGAAATCTCCAATCGCTCTTTTCATATACATGGTCACGTTCGATTGATAACGCTTCGAGTGACTCATCCCTCCACCCGCCCGCCGCGCTGATTGACCCGCGACTCGACCTCGGCCCGTCCGACTTCGACGTGCGCCACACTTTCGCGGCGGCCATTACCTATGACCTTCCGAAGCCGTCAGCTGGCTCATTCGGCAGCTCGCTTTTGGGCCATTGGTCCGTGGACGCCATCATCTTCGCCCGCTCGGCAGCGCCCGTGGACGTGTTCTACAGGCGCGACCTCGGATTTGGCCCATTTAATTTCCGCCCGGACGTAGTCCCCGGCGTGCCGCTCTACCTCGAAGACCCGGCGGCCCCAGGGGGACGTGTGATTAATCGCGCGGCTTTCGGCATCCCGGACGCTTTACGGCAAGGTCGGCTTGGGCGGAATGCTTTACGCGGATTTCCCTTCTCACAAATTGACCTGTCCCTGCATCGGCGCTTCCCCTTGACGGAGCGAGTCAAGCTGCAACTCAGGGCCGACTTCTTCAATATCTTTAACAAGCCGAACTTCAGTGACCCCGTCAGCGACCTCAGCAGCGGCCTGTTCGGCCGTTCGACATCAATGTTCGGGAGAAGCTTGGGCAGTAGTGTGGGCAGTGTCGGGCTAAGTCCTGTCTATCAGAGTGGCGGCCCAAGGTCGGTACAGCTATCGCTGAAGCTGGGATTCTAATGCCCTGTCTTTCGCCAAACCCTCATCAGTCTGTGACGTAAGTGCGGTCCGCGCCTTCCCGGCCGGGGCGTGAGCAACATTGGTTCAGAATATAGTTCACTCACCTAACCTCCAACCGTGGCCCAGACCACCTTCACCGTAAGAGGCATGACGCCTTTGCAGCCTTTCTGAATAAAGGTGCTGACCCTCTCAGATGGCGTAATGACGTGCCGAGAATTGCTAAGATGAGTTCTGCTTTGACGGCTGCGGGTTGTTTGAAATTCCTAACCGAGCAGGATCACAGATTCATCAAAAAGAAGGTGCAGGCATCGCAGTGCTTCAAGCGTTTTCAGACAGCGGAGCGAACTTTGGAAGGCATTGAATCGATAAACATAATGAGGAAAGGACAGGTCAAAAGGTTAGCAGGAAGTGATGCACGAGGGCAGGCGACGTTCGTCGCTTCGCTCTTTCAGATTGCTGCCTGAACGAAAAGCTTCCGAAGAACTGTCGCGCCTCGAATTAATCTTTGCAACATTACCACTTCTTGGCGGACTACAATGCTCTCACTCCCCTGTCAGTCGTAAGACTCTACGCTTCTGCGTCCGCTTTCGGCTCCTCTGCCCAAAAGACCCACTCCGCGCCGTTAGCATGTTTCTCACGTGGGGAAAGCAGTCCGCGCTGCTCAAGCAAAGAGCGTGCGCTGCGCTGCATGTTGGCGTACAAACACTGTGTCACGTGCGTGAGTTCCCACCCCCGACTCGCGAAGCCGGTCTTGCGGAAGGCGCGCTCCATCTGCCGGCGCTTTTTCTCGAACAGGGCGGCCACTTGTTCGGCCATCTCCTGACAAATTGTCTCAAACTCGGCGCATTCCCCGGCCCTGAACACCGGGAAGTTCGGCTCGTAGTAACGCTCGGTCGGGTATTTCTTCTCCCACTCGACTGATTCGCGCAACAACTCGCTCTTCATCATATCGTTGACGTGCGCGAAGACGCTCGGTGGCGAGAGATTAAGCGCCTCGGCGAGCTGTGAAATGGTCTTCGGCTCGCGGGCCAGGAGATTCAGAATCTCTTCTTTAGTGCCGTCAGGCAGGAGCTTGTTTTTGGCGATTGCCGTCCACGGGTCGCTGTAGGCACCGCGCGCCGACACGCAATCACAGGGGAACCGTAATCCTTCACGATCATCAGGAACGCTCATCCGACACCCCTTTACAAGTTGAGTTTTAGGGCGTATCCTAAAACCACTTTAGACACCCCCAATACAAATATCACTTGATGGACAGGCGGCAAAATGTTAGTGCTCATGTCCAAAAGTGAATCTGCTAATGTGCGTCCGGCAGGCATGCCGTCGCAGGCACATAGTATTGTGCGCGACCACTGCCGCGCCCCTCCTTGCCTCGGTAAAGTTGGGCCACGTTCCTCACAAAATCGTTGTGAACTAACAACAATTTACTCAAAAGGAGGGAGACATGAAACGTCAGATCACGTTATTTGTGATAATCGGACTTCTGGTCACACTTAGCCTTTCTGTCGTCACTAAAGGGAACTTAAAACGGGCGCGGGCGGCTGCATCTCCGACACGTTCGGACAAAGACGTTCCGTCGCAGCAGCTTGCCTTCCGCAGCGCCATGCGCAAGCTTTGGGAAGACCACATTACATGGACGCGAGTGTTCATCATCAGTGCAGCGGCAGATCTGCCCGACAAAGACGCGGCAACTCAGCGCCTCTTGCAGAACCAGGTTGACATCGGCAACGCGATTAAACTGTATTACGGTGCTGCGGCGGGCGATAAGCTGACGGCGCTCTTGAAGGAGCACATCACAACTGCCGCAGAAGTAGTCGCGGCCGCCAAAGCGAATGATACGGCCAAAATGCAGGACGCGAACAAACGCTGGTTCGCCAACGCGGACGCGATTGCGGCTTTCCTGAGCACTGCTAACCCGAAGAACTGGCCGAGCGGCGAGATGACGAAGATGATGCATGATCACCTGAACCTGACGACCAATGAAGTGCAAGCGCGCCTGAAAGGGGACTGGGCCGCGGACATTGCGGCCTACGACAAGGTGCACGAGCAGATACTGGGCATGGCCGACATGCTCAGCGCAGGGATTATTAGCCAGTTCCCAAAGCAGTTTAAGTAGCGAAAGCACCCGAAGGCTGGTCCCCATCTTGGCGCAATCGTGGGGGCACGACTTCGGGCGCTGGCCTCCTTCTCAATGGCTATCTCGACAACCATCACCCTTGCGCGAAGGAGTAACAACGTCTGCCCGTATCACCGAAAGATTACCGAGACGGTGGCGCGGCAGTAAAAGGAGGTAATTATGGCAAGTCCTGCAAGCATCAATGGGCATCCGATTCACCCAATGCTCATCCCATTTCCGATTGCTCTCTGGGTCTTTTCACTCATCGCGGACCTGATCTATCTGTGGCGAGGCAATCCCGTGTGGAGAGACTGGATCGCGTTCTATGCGCTCCTTGCCGGCATCATCGGCGCGGTGTTGGCCGCAGTCTTCGGCATCATTGACTGGCTCTCGATCAAAGACGGCGAGGTGAAAAAGATCGCCAACTGGCACGCACGCCTGAACGTCATCGCGCTGCTGATTTTCGCGGCCAGCTTTTACTTACGCACGACGGGCGGCGCACGCTTGGTGAGCGGGAGCTACACCATCCCTCTCGTCCTCTCCGTGATCGGCGTCATCCTGATTACTATCTCCGGCTATCTCGGCGGCGAGTTAGTCTTCAAGCACGGCGTGGCAGTCAACCCGCAATATGATACGGGAGGCGAAGCGAGGGAGAAGGCGCGCGCATCTTGAGGCAAAGAGTGCGGAGGACGTTTCAAGATATGAGACGGCAAACAGGGGGCGACTCAGTTTCCGGGAGAGCAGGGAGGTGAAAGATGGAGGTCATGTGATGAGTAAACACCGTGAAATTGCCTACGCGCTGCTGAGGGCGACGCTGGGCGTGATTTTCTTGTTCTTCGGCATCGGCAAGTTTATGGGCGGAATCGGCGGCTTCGCGGCCGGGATGGAGCAGCATTTCGCGGGCAAGTTGCCGTCGGCGCTCGTCCTGCCGTTCGCCTACACACTGCCTTTCATGGAAGTGTTCTTCGGCGCGCTCATCCTGCTCGGACTGTTCAATTCAATCGCGCTCGCGCTGTCGGGGTTGCTTCTGCTCGCACTCACCTTCGGGACAGTCATGCTGGGCGATGCGCCCACGGTCGCGCACAATCTTCAATACGCGCTGGTCAACTTCGTGCTGCTCTGGCTGGCCGATTACAACGGCTACTCGATTGACCGACTGCGCCGCAGTGACTCATCGCACAACATTCCTGATAGCACACGAGACGTGTAATGCTCATCCTTCGGCGAGGATTGTGCCTAAAGGCGAATCAAGGAATTCGAGAGTGAGGTCTTGAGTATGAAACTAAGGACAATATTCGTACTCGTTTTGGCGAGCGTGCTCGCGATGGGAACAGTTATCAGCAGGGCGAGTTCACGGTGAATCACGGTGATTACAACGTCCATGCGACATCCGCCGTGCACGGCCTGGTGCGCGTCAGGGACAAGCTGAAGTTCACCTTCGACATCGTGGCACGTAAAATTTAGTCATTCGGATTCATGACCAACGGGAGAAGAGCGATGGCAGACACAGCGGCCGACGTGCTCGTCGAGTCCATTATTGATTGGGGCGTTGACACGGTCTTTGGCCTTCCCGGTGATGGCATCAACGGCATCATGGAGGCGTTGCGCACACGACAGGACCGCGTGCGCTTCATACAGGTGCGCCACGAAGAGGCCGCAGCCTTCATGGCCTGCGCTTACGCCAAATACACAAGACGACTGGGCTGTTGTCTCGCCACTTCGGGGCCGGGCGGCATACATCTCTTGAATGGCCTCTACGACGCCAAGCTCGACCAAGCCCCTGTACTCGCCATCACAGGACAGACCTACTCCGATCTCAGAGGCAGCAACTTCCAGCAGGAGATTAACATGACGCTCCTGTTTCAAGACGTAGCCATCTATAACCAAGAGGTCATCAATCCGAACCAGGTTGCGATGCTCGCGGACGAAGCTTGCCGCCATGCCCTCAATCACAGGGGCGTGGCGCATATCACTTTCCCTGTTGATTATCAGGAGAAAGAGCCTACGGGCAAAGGGACGATGCACAAGGTCGAGGGGCACACGACAAGCCGCTGGTCGCCGCCCGTCATTATTCCGCCGGAAGATGAACTGAAAATCGCCGCCTTCA
Organism: Pyrinomonadaceae bacterium; assembly: GCA_036403435.1. GTDB lineage: Bacteria > Acidobacteriota > Blastocatellia > Pyrinomonadales > Pyrinomonadaceae > QHXM01. Next base: position 41,648 of record DASWQY010000154.1, on the reverse strand, counting down.
TTCTCAACGAAGCGAAGAAGCCTGTCATCCTCGTCGGGCAAGGCGCACTCGGCGCGCGAGATGAAGTAATCGAGGTCGCGGATAAGCTCGGCGCTCCCGTCGTCAAGGCGCTGCTCGGTAAAGCGGTCATCCCCGACGAGCATCCTTTGACGACGGGAGGGCTCGGACTTTTGGGCACGACACCCTCGCAGGAAGCGATGGAAAACGCCGACGCGCTCCTCATCATCGGCTCATCCTTCCCTTACATGGAATATCTACCGAAGCCAGACCAAGCCAAAGGCGTGCAGATTGACGACAAGCCCGACCGCATAGGCTTGCGCTTTCCGGTCGAGGTCGGTTTAGTCGGCGACGCGAAGCCGACGGTTGCCGCACTCTCACGCTTCATCGAGCGCAAAGAGGACCGAAGTTTTCTCGAACAGGCGCAGAGCGGGATGAAAGAGTGGTGGGAGTTGATGCGCACGCGCGCGTTGAAGGATGACGTGCCGATTAAACCTCAGCGGGTCGCGTGGGAGCTTTCGGAACTGGCGGCGGACGACGCCATCATCTCGACCGATTCGGGCACGATTACGACGTGGATTGCGCGGCAGTTCAAGATCAGGGGGACGCAGAAGTTCAGTTGTTCGGGAACGCTGGCGACGATGGCTCCGGGGCTGCCGTACAGTATCGCCGCGAAGCTCGCCTTTCCTGAAAGACAATCAATCGCGTTCGTCGGCGACGGCGGCTTCACGATGTTGATGATGGAATTTCTCACCGCCGTCAAGTACAACCTGCCCATCGTCGTCATTATTATCAAGAACAACACGTTGGGGCAGATCAAGTGGGAGCAGATCGTCTTCCTTGGCAATCCCGAATACGGCTGCGAGTTGCATAACCCTGACTTTGCTAAGTATGCGGAGGCGTGCGGCGGGCTGGGTTTTACTGTAGAGCGGCCCGAAGAGATTCGCCCCACTCTGGAGAATGCGCTTTCCTCCGGCAAGCCATCAATCGTCGAGGTGATCGTTGATCCCTTCGAGCCGCCGCTGCCGCCGAAGGTGAGCGTCGAGCAGGCGCTGCATTTCGCGGAGGCGCTAGTGAAGGGACAGTCCGCAGGCGGCAAGATCGCGCTGACTCTCTTCCGCGATAAATTGAGCGAGTTGTTCTAATAGTAGTACGACCCTTGAATGCGAGGTCTTTGGGTGAAATCTAAACTGATTCATGACGGCGATGAGAAGACCTTTGCGTTGGTCTTCGACACAGGTGATGAGGTGGCCGCGGGGCTGCTCGCCTTCGCCAAAGAGCACAGGCTCGCCGCGAGTCATTTCGCAGGGATGGGCGCGTGTGAGCGTGTGACGCTCGGCTTCTTCGAGTTAGGGTCGCGTGATTACAAGAAGATTCCGATTAACGAGCAGGTCGAAGTGATGTCACTCATCGGCAACATCACTCTGGAGGAGAGCGACGAGCCGAAGGTGCATGCCCACATGGTCGTCGGCAAGGCAGACGGTACGGCGCACGGCGGGCATCTGCTTGAAGCTTATGTCCGACCGACGCTGGAGGTCTTCCTGACGGAATCATCAAAGCCACTACGCCGCAAGATGAATGCGGAGATTGGCCTCGCGTTGATTGATTTGACAGAGTAGCTGAAAGACGCATGGTTTCAGTGCTGAAAAGTCGCGATTGAGAATTGAGTTTCCATATCCCGGTTACGAACAGATCGCAGCGGTCGAAGTGCCGGATGCGAATCTGTCAGGTGTTTACGCGCCGCGTGCCCTCAAGGCGGTGGATGAGGCGGCAGTGCTCGCGCGGGGTTTCGCTGAGCCGCACGGTGCGCCGCGACTGCGCGACACAATCAGGCGTGGCGACCGCGTTTTGATTCTCGTCGAGGACGGGACGCGCGGCACGCCGATCCCGCGCCTGCTGCCATACGTTTTAGAAGAGCTACACGCGGCTGGCGTCCCCAATGATTCCGTCACGCTGCTGACGGCGCAAGGAACGCACCGCGAGATGACGGAAGACGAGTTGAGGAAGAAGCTCGGCGAATTTTACGGGCGCTTTCCGATTCACCAGCACCGCTGGCTTAACGAGTCGAACCTACATGAATTTGGCACAACGAGCGACGGCACGCGCGTTACGGCTAATCGTCTTCTCGCTGAAAGCGATTTCGTGCTCGGTCTCGGCTCAATTGTGCCACACCGCATCAAGGGCTTTTCAGGCGGCGCGAAGATCGCCTTTCCAGGTGTGGCAGGGCGCGAGATGCAGGAGCGTAACCAGTGGGAAGCGGCGCAACGCCTGTCCGAGACAGTAATGGGCGTTGCCGAAAACCCGATGCGCCTGCGGATAGAGGAGGCTGCGTGGCTCGTCGGCTTGCGCTACATCATCAACCTCGTCTCGGATCGTGAAAAAAGAGTTGCCGGCTGCTTCACGGGCGATCCGGTCAAGGCGCACCGCGCGGGTTGCAAGCTCTCGCGTGAAATCAACGCAGTGACGTTGCCGCGGCGCGCGGATATTGTGCTGATTGATTCGCATCCGGCTGACTGCGACTTCTGGCAGTCGGCCAAAGGCGTTTATGCGGGTACGATGGCCGTGCGCGGTGGCGGGACGCTTATCGTCGTCGCGCCGAACCCGGAGGGCGTGGCAGACAATCACCCGAACATGCTTGAGATCGGCTACAGGCCATACGCGGAGATCGTGCGGATGGTCGAGGCGGGCGAGGTCGAAGACCTGGTGGGCGCGGCGGTGCTCGCGGACGTAGCGCAGGTCGTGGATCGAACGGATTGCATCATGGTCTCGCCGGGCTTCAAGCGCGCAGAGGCAGAGCGGCTCGGTTTCCGTTACGCGACGATGGCGCAGGAAGCGTTGGAGATGGCTTTCGAGCGGCACGGACGCGAAGCGAAGATCGCAGTGCTACAACGCGGCGGCCACATCCTGCCGCTGATAGAAAGCGAGGTAGCGGGAGCGAGGAACGGATGAAGCGGCCAACTGAGAAAGGCGGAACGGTCAGGAGCGCGAAGGAGGCGCTCGGTCTATTCAAGATGGGCGCGCCAATGCACCCGATCTTCGTGCATTTCACCATCGCACTGACAGCCTCTTCGCTCATTTTCGACGCGCTCGGCTTCTTCACAGCGCGCGCGTCGCTGACAGCCGCCGGAGGTTGGACGCTTGTTGGCTCGGCTTTGATGACGTTGATGACGATTTCGACCGGGCTGACCTCAAGTACGCGTGCGCCTGTCGAAGAAGGAGAGGCGCGTTCATTCCTGCGCGCTCACATGGCGCTGGGTCTCATCTTTTACGGGCTGCTGGTGGCGATAACGCTGTGGCGCTTGTCGCTGTGGCAGGCAGGTGCGGGCATCTCGTGGTTGTATCTGGCGGCGTTGGCGGTCGTCTCGCTCGTGATGACTGTGCAGGGCTACCTGGGCGGTGAACTCGTCTATCGCTACGGGGTGGAGGTGGAGCAGGCGTATCGTGAGCTGCCGGAGCGAGAGAAAAAAACTGCGCCGCCAGCCTTAGATTCTTCATCGCCGCGCGCGGCCTCCGCGACGGTTGCGGGGAAGGACGGGGGCGCGTCGTGACGGGGACACCGTTCGCCGGCCTGTACCCGTTTCAGTGGATCGCGCTGCTGGTAGCGGCAATAACGCTGCTGCTGCTCGCAGACGCTCTGGCCGGGCATTATCGTTCGGGCTTCGCGTTCCGAGCGCAGTACGCGCCTTTCGTGAGCGGCGGGTTGCTAATCGTCGCGGCGGTAATGGCGGGCGTTGCGCCGGGCGCGTGGTGGACGAGCAAGGCGTTGCGCGCCGCCGGCTGGCTGGCGGTGATTACGGGAGCCGTCGGCTTCGGGTTTCATCATTACTACGGAATTGCGAAGAAGCCCGGAGGCTACAAGTGGCTACTCCATTATCTGATGTACGGCGCGCCGCAGCTCGCGCCGCTCGGGTTGGCGGCAACGGGCGCGCTCGCGCTCATCGTGGCGGACGGGCTGGCGGGGCAGAAGAGTTTTGGCGGAATAAACGTGCGGGCGGCGTTGTTTGCTTTTGTGGCAATCGCGATCGCGGGAGCGGTCTTGCAGGTTAGCGTCCTGCATTATCGCGGGGCGTTCAACAATCCGTTGATGTACGCGCCGCTGACCGTGCCTGCGCTGACCGTGTTAGTGAGCGCGTGGGCTGCGTTTGCGCCGAGTGGCGCGGCGCTTCTGGTGCTGGCAGTCCTGTTGTGGCTGACGTTTCTGACGGGCTTCGTCGGATTGGGCATGCACCTGCGCGGATTCAGCCGGCAGATGGGAGGGCTTTACGTGTGGCTCTTCAATCTACTCGAAGGGCCGCCCGCGTGGGCACCCGCGCTTTTTACGGGTTTCGCCGCCGTCGGGCTAGTTGCGGTTTATCTCTTGTGAGGGAGAAAAGGAGGGTTGAGTAATGCAAGGTGGGAGGCGTGCGAACGGGCGGGACGAAGCTAACGTGTGGAAGGGCCTCGTGGCCGGACTCGTCGGCGGGCTGGTCGCTTCGTGGACGATGAACCAGTTTCAGGCTGCGTGGAGCAGCGTGGCGGAGGGTTTTGAAAAAGCGCACGGGGCGCAGTCAATGAAACCGAGCGAAGGAGAGGAAGCGGGCCGCGCGTCGGAAGAGGATAAAGAGGAGGAGGACGACGCGACGGTTAAAGCCGCCAGAGCGATTTCCGAAGGCATCTTCGGCCACGAGCTAAAAGAGAGCGAGAAGGAGGACGCGGGCGCGGCCGTGCACTACGCCTTCGGTACGGCGACCGGCGGACTGTACGGCGCGGTTGCCGAACTCTCGCCGGGGGTGACGGTGGGCGCAGGTGTCCCCTTCGGCGCGGTCTTCTGGCTCGTCGCGGACGAGGCGGCGGTGCCGCTGCTCGGCCTCGCTAAAGCGCCGACCGAGTATCCAGTCTCGACGCACGTTTATGCGCTCGCGTCGCACCTCGTTTACGGGTTGACGGCAGAACTCGTGCGGCGCACGGTGCGCGACGCGCTGTGAGGGGAGTTGAAATGAGCACGGAAGACAGAGAACGGCAGGGCGCGGGCTCAGAGTTGACTGCGAGCCGGCCGGAGGTGGTCGTCGTGACGGGAGCTTCGGCGGGGTTGGGGCGCGCAATCGTTCGTGCGTTTGCGCGTGAGGGCGCGCACCTCGGACTCTTGGCGCGTGGGTGTGACGGGCTCGAAGGCGCGCGACGTGACGTTGAGGCTTTAGGCGGCAGGGCGTTGGTGCTCCCGACAGACGTGGCCGACGCCGAAGGGGTCGAGCGGGCGACCGAAGCGGTCGAGCGCGAGTTCGGCCCCATAGGCATCTGGATCAATAACGCGATGGTCTCTGTCTTCTCGCCCGTCAGGAAGATGAAGCCGGAAGATTACTTCAAGCTTTATCGTTACACGACTGAAGCAATCAAAGAAGTGGATTCTAAACTCCGCGTTGGCGGCCCCGCGACTGCGAAGAACGAATGGGTCGAAGAGTTCCTGGACTTCTGCGAGAGGCATAATCTTCCCGCCGATTTCGTGACGACGCATCATTACCCGACCGATGCGTTCGGTGTAGAAGACGACGACACGGAAACGCAGTTGGCGCAAGGTAGGCGGAGCGTTCTTCGTGAACAGGCTCAGGACATGCGCCGTCGCGCGCGCGGGAAACCTGTTTATTACACTGAATGGAACACGTCATCGAACCCGCGCGACCCGCTGCACGATGAGCCTTACGCGGCGGCGTTCGTCACGAAGACCGTGATGGAAGCGAACGGCCTGGTCGAAGGTTATAGTTTCTGGACGTTCTCGGATATCTTCGAGGAGAACTACTTCCCGTCCGTCCCCTTTCACGGTGGCTTCGGCCTCATGAACCTGTACGGCATCCCGAAGCCGACTTACCGCGCGTTCGAGTTGTTACACCGTCTCGGCAATAAGCTGCTGCTCGTTGACGGCTCGCACGAGACCGTGAACGCATGGGTCGTGCGCAAAGAGCGTTCGTTCACAGTGCTGCTGACCAACCACGCGCTGCCGCGACGCCCTGTCAAAACCGAACAGGTGGAGGTCAAGCTGAGCAACGCGCCGCGGGCGTGCTACGCCTACGTGGAGCGGATTGACGAGGCCCACGCTAACGCGCGCGCGATGTGGCGCGAGATGGGCGAGCCTGAGTACCTGAGCGCGCGGGAGGTCGAACTCCTAGAGGAAGCGTCACGGATGTGGAAGGAGCCGCACTCGTGTGAGCACGTGAAGGACGATCTTTATCTGGACATCACATTGCCGCCACACGCGGTGGCGGCAATCACAGTAGAGTATGTGCCCGGACACGGAGGTCCTCAGGGATGAAGCGGCGGACGTTTAGTGATAGGGAGCTGTTTAGGCTTCAACGCAACACGTTCAACTACTTCTGGAAGGAGACAAATCCAGAAAACGGTTTGCTGGCCGACAACACGAGCGGCGACGCTCCCTCAAGCATCGCGGCGGTCGGCCACGCGATAGCGTCTTATGCCGTCGGCGTCGAGAACCAATGGGCGACGCGCGACGAGGCTATTGAGCGGACACTCACAACCTTACGCTTTTTCTGGAACAGCCCGCAGGGGACAGACAAGGACGCGACGGGCTATAAAGGTTTTTACTATCACTTCCTGGACCTTGAGACAGGGCGGCGCGTGTGGAAGTCCGAGCTTTCGACGATTGACACGACGATTTTGCTGGCAGGCATGCTGACCGCCGCGATGTACTTCGACCGCGACGAGAAGCGTGAGCGCGAAATTCGTGAGTTGACCGACGCGCTCTACCGTCGCGTTGACTGGCAGTGGGCGCTAGATGACGGGGCGGCCGTCTCGCACGGGTGGAAGCCGGAAAGAGGGTTTCTGAAGTACCGCTGGGAGGGCTACAACGAGGCGCTGATTCTCTACGTGCTCGGATTGGGGTCGCCCACGCACCCGCTGCCGCCGGGGAGCTACAGGGCATGGACGAGGACTTATCGCTGGAAGAAGATTTATGACATCGAATTCCTCTACGCCGGGCCGCTCTTCGTCCACCAGCTCTCTCAACTCTGGATAGATTTCCGAGGCATTCAGGACGAATTCATGCGCGAGCACGCGATTGATTATTTCGAGAACAGCCGCCGCGCCGCATACGTGCAGCAGCAGTACGCGATTCGCAACCCGCGCGGCTTTCGAGGCTACGGCGAATATTGTTGGGGCATCACGGCGAGCAACGGCCCCGGCCCGGCCACGCGACGGATAAATGGCATCGCGCGGCGCTTCTACGACTACCACGCGCGCAGCGCCCCTTATGGCCCGGATGACGGCACACTCGCGCCGTGGGCGACGGCCGCGTCGCTCCCGTTCGCGCCGGAGATAGTCCTGCCGACGCTTCAGAACTTCAAAGAGAAGTGGGGCGAGATGATGAACAAATACGGCATCTCATGCAGCTTCAACCCAACCTTTCCGAGCAAAGAGAACTATCACGCGGGCTGGATTTCGGGCGGCCATTTCGGGATTGACCAGGGGCCAGTGATTCTGATGATTGAGGACTACCGTTCGGGCTTGCTCTGGCGCTTGATGCGGCGGTGTCCATACATCGTCAAAGGCTTGCGCCGCGCAGGATTTCGCGGCGGTTGGTTAGAGACTCAGAAATAACATGGAAGAGACGTTCCGCACGCGCTATCCGAACTACAACGTCCTCGACAAGTGGTCGTCGCCAGACTGGGACGACCAGACGCGACGCGTCGTCCGCCAACGTCTCGAAGAAGTCCCGCCGATTCGCTTTTTCACTGAGGACGAGGCGCGCACGCTCGCGGCAGTCGTCGAAAGGATCATCCCGCAGCCCGACCGAAGCGGTGATGGGAAAGTGCCGATTGTGCCGTGGATTGACGAGAAACTTTACGAAGACAGGCGCAACGGTTATCGCTACGAAGACCTACCGCCGCAGCGTGAAGTGTGGCGGCTTGGCATCAGGGGGATTGATGAAACGGCGCAAGCACTTTTTGATGGGAAATTATTTGTTGATCTCGACCCGCTCTCGCAGGATGTGGTGCTCACGCGCGTTGAGCGAGGGCGTGCGCCCGGCGCGGCGTGGGAACAAATGCCCGCCGCGCGCTTCTTCACGAGCGTGCTCTCGATCACGATAGCAAAAATTTATTATGCACACCCTTTGGCTTGGAACGAGATCGGCTACACGGGGCCGTCGTCGCCACGCGGCCACGTGCGCAAATGGGAGGGCGGCGTTGATCCTTGGGAAGCTCAGGAAGGGGAAGCTCGGTGAGCGCAGCGACGAATGGTGACTGGACTCTCACTGCGCCGGGCATCCACGGCGAGTGTGTGCCGATGCGCGACTGGTCAGGTGTAGAGGTTGACTTCTGCATCGTCGGCGCGGGCGCGGGCGGCGGCGTGCTCGGCGCAAAGTTAGCTGAAGCAGGGTTCTCGGTCGTCATCCTTGACGCCGGCCCTCACTGGAGTCCGGTCAAGGATTTCGTCTCGGACGAGATGGCTACGTATAGGCTCTACTGGACGGACGAGCGGATCACAGGCGGTGATGACCCTGTGGAGCTGGGTTCTAACAATTCGGGGCGCGGCGTGGGCGGAAGCACCGTCCATTACTCGATGGTCAAGATGCGCGCGCACCCGGAAGATTTCAGACGGGGCACGCTTGAAGGCGAGCTTGCAGGGGCAGAGCTGTGCGATTGGCCGATCACGTTTGAGGATTTGGAGCCTTACTACGAAGAGGTCGAGGAGGCGCTTCAGATCGCCGGGCCGACCAATTATCCTTGGGGCAAGCGCCACCGCCGATTTCCGCAGCGCGAGCATGAGCTGAATGCTTCGGCCAACATGCTCGTCCGCGGCTGCACAAAACTCAGCATCCCCGTAGCGCCTTGTCCTGTTTCAACCCTGAGCGCGCCGCACGAGGATCGCCCGCCGTGCGTCTACAGAGGTTTCTGCAACTACGGCTGCACGACGAACGCCAAAAGTTCCATCCTCGTCACGTACATTCCGCGCGCCATACGCGCAGGAGCGGAGGTGCGACCCAATTCGATGGCCGCGCAGATCGAGCACGAACGAACAGGGCGTGTAGCGGGCGTGCTCCATTTTCAAAAGGGAAGCCGCGAGCTTTTCAGGCAACGCGCCAAGAATGTGGTCGTCGCAGGTTACGCCATTGAGACGCCGCGTCTGCTGCTGAATTCGTCAAGCGCGCTCTTTCCTGATGGCCTTGCCAACTCTTCTGGAATGGTAGGACGTTGTTTTATGGTTCATTCCGGCCATCAGGTCTTCGCCAGGTTTCCTTACCGGATCAATCAATACAAAGCTCCGCCGGGGCTGGCGCTCACCGAGCATTTCAATCGTACGATGCCGAAGACGGGATTCGTCTGCGGCTACACGATTGAGACGGTCGGGCCGCACCCGGTTGACTTTGCCGCGCGCATCGCAACGGCGCGCGGGCTGTGGGGCGCAGACCTTCGGCACAAGATGCTCGATTACAATTACTACTCAGGCATCGGCATCGTCGGCGAAATCCTGCCGCAAACGCGGAACATGGTGAAGTCGCACGAGACGGAGCGAGATCAATACGGTCTGCCCATCCCGCACGTTGTTTTCAGCTATCACGATAACGACCGGCGCATCATCACTCATGCGATCGCGAAAATGAAAGAGATTTTTGAAGCAGCCGAAGGCAGCGACATCTGGGAGGCTGATCGCACGGCGCACCTACTCGGCACTTGCCGGATGGGTCACGACCCGAAGCGGTCTGTTGTCAATGCGGACTGCCGCGCGCATGATGTTCCCAATCTCTTCATCTGCGATGGCTCGATTTTCCCCACGTCGCTGGCAGTCAATCCTTCGCTGACCATTGAAGCGATTGCAGCGCGCACGGCTGATCTCCTCATCGCGCAGGCGCGGCGCGGAGAACTGTAAAGAGACATGACGGAAAAATCACCAGTCACGGGTACTATCGACTGTGAGATGTACTGGCGGAACGACTTTACAGTGCCCACGGGAAAATATGCGGAGGCAGGACGTCAAACCTAACGGCAAGTCAATTTGTTTTCAGGTTAGAAGTTCTTCCAATCGAGCCGCGATGACCCATGCTGAGGGTTTCCCGGTGGCTGAAGGCGGCTTCGGTTTCTTTGGCAGGGTCGAGACCGATACCTTCTTTACGATGCCGGCCGCCTTTCAACTCCTGCCGCATCGCGGAAGTCAGGAGTTCTATGATGGCAGCTTGCAGCCCACAGCCCTGAATTTGTACGAGATTGAAACCTGGCAGCGCCATCGCTGGTCAATCTTTGATCCATCTTATCGCCAGACTCTCACCAAGAAGATGAAGAAGATGTTTAGTCAGGATTGGCAGCAACGCTTTGATAACTTTTTGGCCGAGCGCGAGGCTTACCTGAAAGTTGTACTCACCCGCGCCCGCCTGTTCAGCGAGGCGCTCGACAAAAAAGCTGATTTAGCGACCGTGCTGAAGGTCTTTATTTTCGCCGGTGACTGCGAGCGAACATTGCGAGCGGCTCTTATCGCTGAGGAGAATGGACAGGTTAAAACATTTTTCCGTGCTCGCAAGATGAAGGGCAATGGCTTGACGCAATCTATGGTCGAGGCCAAGCTGTTTGAGCCGGGCGACGGGCGCATCACGCGACGGTCGGCCTTAACCATCAGCTACGGCGAATCAATCAGCGACAAAACGAACCTCTCATTCTCAATGTTCGGGTGCGAGATTCACGGTGACCTGCCCAACAACCTGATCTTTCAGGACAATTTATTGAGCATCCTCATCAAATGAATGCGTTCGAAGGGATTCCGTCGCAGGAATTATTTAACGCATGGAATAACTCTTGAGACCTAATTCTTGCAGAATCTGATTACTACAGCTTCATTTATCGTACGGCTGCATATCGTATGGTCTGGGCCTGATTTCGCACACCAGTCTGTCAAGGCCGGAAAAGCTCACTTTCCTTAAGTGCCATCTCTAAACAATTAGGACTCCCAGCCCGTTATGACCAAGCCCCGGCATGGCTCTTGCAAAACTTGAGTTGTAAAAAACCTGTCTGACTACGGGACATTTTAAGGGAGTCTATTTTATGAAAGAGATCAAGCTTTGGCCGCACTTAACAATCGTAGCTATCCTCAGCGCGGGGCTCGCAATGGGTGCCGTCATGCTCTGGAATAAGCATGAGCAAACTTCGCAGGCCGCGACTCTTCCGAGTGCCGCCCGTATAGAGCGTGTTGACGGTGAAGTGGGCTTGCAACGAAGCCTCAGTGATGACAACTCCGACCCGCAGTGGATAGAGGTCACTCAGAACACACCGATCTCGGTAGGCGACCGCATCTACGCGCGCGAAAACTCGCGAACAGGCATCGCGTTTACGGGACGCAACTTCGCAAGGCTTGAGCCTAACTCTTCGCTGGACGTGCTGTCGCTCTCAGACAGAAGAACGCAAGTCGCGCTTCGTGATGGCTCGGCCATTTTCAACGTCGGGGAGTTGGAACCCGACGAGCTGTTTGAGGTCGCAACGCCACAAGGCGCGTTTGACCTACAGCAGCCGGGACTCTACGAAGTCGGACTGAACAACGACGGCAGCGCATGGGTGTCTGTGTTAAGTGGTCTCGCTCAAGTAGTGGGGCTGGCTGGCACAGGGCAGGTCAGTAAAGGGGAGATGCTGACGCTTGTCGGCCAGACTGCCGCGGACATCGCCCTGTCGCGTCTCAGCCCGGATTACGCGGGCGGCCTTGTGGATGATTACTACGGGTATCAGTATCCAGACCTTTACGACGGGCGCTACGGCGACTACAACGCATACCTGAGCGACCCGTACTATTATGACCCTTACAACCGCTACGTCAGCTACCGCTACGTAGACGACACGATCCCTGGAGTGTGGGCGCTCGATGGTTACGGCGACTGGGTGGAGGTGAGCAATTACGGTCACGCTTGGCGACCGCGTGTCGATGCGGGTTGGGCTCCGTACCAGCAAGGCTACTGGATGATGGACGACCCGTACGGCCTGACCTGGGTTTCGAGTGAGCCGTGGGGGTACGCCCCTTATCACTACGGGCGTTGGGCGAATGTGGGTGGACAGTGGTACTGGGTTCCAGAGAGAGTTGACACGCGGCCGGCCTATTCGCCCGCCCTCGTCGCGTTCATCCCGCCGACCGAGACGAACGCAATTGGATGGGTGCCGCTCGCGCCCGGCGACCCGTACGTGGCAACCTACTACGACGCAGACTGGCAGCCGCATTACCTGACGCGGACGCCTGTGGCGCAGGAGCGGGTCATCAACTTGAACGTGCCGGGGGCCGTGACGGTCGTGTCGGCCGATGATTTCGGGCGTGTCATAGACAAGAAGGCGCTCAAAAAGTTCGACAAGGAAAGATTTGCGCGCTCGCGCCCGGTTCTAGACCCGTTGTCGGTCGGCGAGCTGCGTCAAATTGCTTTGAAGACCACCAACAAGCGGCGCAGAGTAGATATACCGCCGGGGATTGCCAGGAAGTTAGACGACACTCAGGTTTTCACCAGTGCAAAGCCATTCGCTCCACCGTTCAGGGAGGGAAGAGCGCAGAAGGTAGCCCGTGCCGAACCTGTTCCCGAAAAGCAGAAGAAGCAGAAGCTGCAATTCAGGGACGAGCGTCAGGCGGCGCAGATGCCCGTACAGGCGAACGCGCCCGACCTGGACCGGAAACGGGGGCGTCAAGTGAAGGCGCTCGAAGCAGAGGCGGCTCGCGGCAATAAGGAAGCCAGGCAACAGGTGCAGGAGCTTCGACGACAGGAGAGGACAGAGCAGCGCGCTGCGCGCCGGCAAGTCGTGACGCCGCAGCCGGGCAGGTCTGCCGCACAGGCGGCGAGTGAAAGAGCTATCAGGATGTCGGAGCAGCGAGCGCAGGGCGAGCGTGTGGGCCTGAGTCGGAAGGCAGAAAAAGATGCAACGCGCGGGCGGGCTGCCGCCGCCGAGAAACAGCAGCGCGCCGTGGTGCGACAACAGAATGAGCCGCGCAGGCAGGCCGCGCCACAGCCGCAGCGCGTCCAGCCGCAGTCGCGTCAACGCCCAGAGAAGCAAGCACGGCCATCAAGTAAAGCTCAAATGTCGCCGGGACAATTACGACAGCAGCCGCAGGGGCCGGCACAGCAGAAAGGCGGGCGCGGGCAAGCATCGCCAAAATCAGCGAAACCTGAAGCTCGAAAACCCGCGGGGAAAGGGAAAGGGCGTCCTTAATCCTCTGTTCGATGTCGGGGAGTTAAAGGCAGTGATTCGATGAGGAGCGCAACCACTGCCTTTAACTTCCGCAAGCGTAGCGTGAGACTAGAGAAGACTGCCGAAGAGGGGGAGACGCCTGGGCAGAAGGCGTCTCCGGGATGATCTGGGCGCTACAGCTTTATTCAGCCCGGCCGGCTCGACCATTTCGATCAACGCCTTCGACCCCTGGCTCTTTTCTCCCTCTTCGGCGCTTCTTTCCTGGCACTTTTCTTCTGCTCTTTTTTCGAGACCTTCTCGACCGGCCGCATCTCCTTCGCGGCCGCCCCGCTTCCGATTCTGCCCAGCAACGCGCGGATCAGCTCTTCGTCGGGCCTCCTGCCATCAACGAAAGCGAAGACGTGATAGTGGTCGCGGTTCTCGCGCAGCACTTCGATGCGCCCCTCGTCCTTGAGCCGCGCGAGGTGAGCCATCACGGACGCCTGCTCTTCAGCCGTCATGTAACGGTAGTTCACGTCGAAGGCCAGCCCCGTCGAGTGCGGCGGCGTTTCTATCAGCGTGGCGTTCGGGTTCACCTTACTGAGCGCGTGCTGGTACTCATCAGGGCGCACGAGCGAGGTGATGGGGAACGGCCGGCCGAACCTCTCCTTATAGGAGCCCACGACCTCATCTAGAACTTTGACGGCCGCGGGCCTGAGCGAGCTGAGCATACGCACCTTCAGCTCCTGCCGCGCACGCCCGTCCGCGAGGTCGTAACTCCGGTTCGGGAAACTTTTCGCCAGCGTCTCCAGCGACTCATAGGCGCTTAAAAGCACGGCCCGCTTTTCGGCGTCGCCGTAATTCCGGTCGAGCAGTTCTTCGGCCTCGCGGGCGGCGTTTTCCACCTCCGGATTAGAGCGAGACGCCGCCAGCCGGACGTACTCTCGTGTCAGTTCCGCACCGCTGTAGAGGGCGACACTCTTACCATTCTGGAAGCGCGTGAACGGGGCGGCGCGGACTCGGCCGGCCTCGTCAAGGCTGTGAGACTCTATGATGATAATTGGGGCGAAAAGTATGCAGCAGGTGTGAGAGTAATTACCAAGCCAGAATGCTTGAGAGAATAGCTTAAAGGGCTACAAAAGCGAACGGGCACGGCAGTCTTTGGAGACCTCGCGCCCGTTCAGATTCGGTCACTGTCCTCACCCCAGCAACCGCGGGGCGGCAGGATTCACCCGCCGCCCGATTGGCCCAAATCTTACCTCAGCTTCTTCCCGCCCGTCAAAGAGCGGCCAACAACCCCCTCCACCCGCTGAAATCTTCACGAGGCCGCAGCGGTCGGCTCAGGGATTATCTTTTTCGCGCGGTTGTAACTCTTTACCCGGCTTGAAGCGGATCGTCTTACCCACAGGGAGTGGGGTCTGCTCGCCGGTTCGCGGGTTGCGGCCCACGCCACTCTTCCTGGGCTTGACGATGAAGACGCCGAATCCTCGCAGCTCGATTCTCTCGCCGCGTGCCATCGCCCCTTTCATGGAATTAAAGATGGTGGTGAAGACCCGCTCGGCCTTTTCTTGGGAAACGCCAGAGCGTTCCACCAGTCGGTTCACGATGTCGCCTTTGATCACAGTCTTGGCCTCCTGTTCCTGCTGGGGCTGTTCTCACCTGTCGCGCCTCGGCTCGCGCCCAACTTTATGCGCCGGCCTGCACGTCTTGCACCGCTTTGGCGGGTCCGTGAACCCCTTCTCGTGGAAGAACTCCTGCTCGCCCGCGGTCCAGATGAACTCGTCGCCGCAGTCAACGCAGGTGCGCATCTGGTCTTCGAACTTCCTCATTTCTTATCGCGGCCCTCTTTTGTGCAACAACGCCCGACAGGGGAAGTTTGTCGCCAGCTTGTTTCAGATTGCCGCATAGGGTTAGTGCCGTCAGCAGCCTTCTTCGTCTCTCATCAATCTTTACAACGGAACCTCGTAGAGCGGCGTCAGCCGGTCGTGACCGAGCGCCGGCACGTATTTGTCTGATCTCTCACCCACACGCCGATTATAACGCACTCGCAGGGCCGCCGTTAGAACACCGCCGATGTCCTCGGGCACCGGGCTGTATAAATGGCTTTACAACGCCGGTGATGGGCGTATCATAAGTCCGAGGTATTTTTAATAAAACCAGACATCGCGTCAGGCCGGGAGGGAGAGAGTAATGGAAACAATCTCGCATGAAGAGTTGAAAGCGAAGATGGACAGGGGAGAGTCCTTCACCCTGGTCGAGACGCTCGCCCCGGTGGCCTACGGGCACGCGCACCTGCCCGGCGCGATTAACCTCCCGCCGGATCGCGTGCGCGAACTGGTGCCCAATCTTCTGCCGGACAAAGGCGCGGAGATAATCGTTTACTGTTCGAGCCCCACCTGACACGCCTCGGAGAACGTCGGCCGTGAGCTGGCGGCGATGGGGTACACGAACGTCGTGGACTACTCGGGCGGAAAGTCGGACTGGATCGAGGCGGGCCTGCCCACAGAGAGCGAGCACAAACACTGAAGGGAGGTGCCAGGGTTATGGAGGCGACCAGAGTTACAACTGATGAAGTGAAAGAGCGCATGGAGAGGGGCGAGCAGTTTACGTTCGTGGACACGCGCAACCCGCAGGCGTGGGCCGAGGCCGACACGAAACTGCCGGGTGCCCTTCGCGTCCCCGCCGACGAGTTGGAGCAACACCTCGACGAGATACCGCGCGACCGCGCGGTCATCACCTACTGCACTTGACCGCACGAGGGGTCGAGCGCCAGTGTGGCGCTCCAACTGATGCAGCAGGGTTATAAGAATGTTCACCCGCTCTACGGCGGGTTCGACGCCTGGGAGCAGGCCAGGTTGCCCTTAGAACCGAAGTGAAGGCCATTGAGGAGGCCCGTCACCTTTTGCTAGCATCGGAAGGTGACGGGCCTTAAAAACGGGTGAAGGTTTTAGCCTCTCCTATTGCTTCGCCGCGCGCGATGATGGCCCGTGATTGAACTCAAGAGACGAGTTCGGGGCGACCTCCGCAGCTTCGGACGTGCTCCAGAGTGAGGACACGGGCGACAAGAGCAGGACGGCCGCAGGCAGCTCCCTGTCACAGAAGGTGAGTTAAGTCCTACTCACTTCTGCGATCGCAAGCGCGGGGTGAGGACAGGCTGAGGCTTCCTTGAAGCACGTGGCCGAACCGAGTGTCGGCACGCGCATCTAGCTGCTCGTCTTCCTCACACTCATCAGCCAAGGAAACGGGAAGTGAAGTCCCTTAAGAGGGAGCGCACTCGTTCTCCTGGGAGGGGAGAACGGCAATCCGTTCCACTGCCCGTGCTCTTCAAACATCCTCACCCCGGAAGCGGAGTATCAGGTCAGAAGCAAGGCCGCGAGCAAAGCGAAGGCCGCGCCCGGCGAGAGAGCAGCACCTTTGCCAGCTAGCCGATGCTGATATTGCCATCCTCTGCGCGCTGACGCTCAGAGAGGTCTACCACCTGCCCTTGCGGGCCACCGCAGGCTTAGTCTCATCCGTGCTCGACCTGCTCAAAGTGGACTTGCCCGCGCCCAAGCGTCGACAGCGCAGGGTGAGAATCCACTGCTCCTGCCGTTCGAACACCTTCGTGGCTGGCGAGTTGGTCGGTCGTCTACTGCGATCCGTCAAGCCGTTCTGCCCGTGCTGCTGATAACGTCTGACCCACAGTCGGAGGGTAGAACGTGAGATACCGCATCGGCGGCAGACGAGCCCAGCGTCACTAGTCTTTTCAAACAGCTCAACCCAGTGGAGTCGTTGCCTGATTTTGTGATCCATTCAGCGATTCTACATTGAAAGGATGTCTATAAATCGCACATCTAAAATTAGAAGCTTCTTCTTGTCGAATACTTATATGGGAGGTGCTTGCTTCATAACATCACAGCCCTTAGACCAGTTAACGCTCTAGCGTCTAAACTTGCTCCGGTTTCCTGCGGAAGCTGTCGCTGCGACTTCATGCTGGAGGAAGCAAGCTCAACACTCGTTTCCAAGTCTTTCCCGCGTCTTCTGTTCGATACAGACTGTCGCCCGCGACCAGCCATCCGTGTTCATGATCAGTGAAGCGTACTTGGTTCACGATGGATTCATCTGTGGCGAACTTGATTTCACTCCAAGACTTTCCTGAATTGCTCGAATGTAACAAAACGCCAGCGAAATTTATAGACCGACCATTCACGATTCGCAGATTGCCAGCCAACCACCAATCCTCACCTACAACGCATATTGATGAGGGGAGAAAGTTGGCTTCCGATAGTAAGTCAGCTTCCACCGATACCTCTCTCCAGTTGTCACCACCGTCGTCCGTTTCAAGAATAAGGGGTCGCAATTTCTCGCCAGCAACGACCACTATGTATCCAGTCAACCAGCCGTGGGTCTGATCAACGAACCAAACATCGGTATGACTTACGTTACCCGTTATTGGAGTTTCTATTTTCCAGTTCTCACCACCGTCCCTCGTTATATAAACTTGGCCGCCACCTCCGCTAGCGACTACATGGTTACGGTCAACTACAAACATGGCGCTGGGCGGCCCTCCGACTCCGGGCGTCACAGTGCTTAGGGTCTTGCGCCACGTCGCACCACCATCATCCGTGCGCCAAATGCTCAGAAATTCTCGTAGCCAACCGTCTCTTTCATTCAAGAACTCAATTTGGTGGGCCCCAGTGAAGTCTTTGATCTCGGAAATCTTGATCCAACTTTCGCCGGCAGACTTTGTATTGAAGACTTGGCCCTGATGGTTGACGGCCCAGCCCAAATTCTCATTGAGCATAAATGCACATTCAAAGGCATCACCCACTGAAGCCCCCGGAATAACCCGCCAATTTTTCCCCGCATCATTCGTGAGCCTCAACTCGCGCACCTTTTCATTAACAACCGATGCCTGATTCCCTCCTGAGAGGGACAGCGACCACACACCATCTTCAAATTTGCGTCTTTGTATCGTGCTTGTTTCTTGTTGTGCGCACCCAGTTAGTGGGATAAAGAGACTTGTCAGTGTTAATGTGGCTAGCGCTCCTTGACTGAGCCGTAAGCAGTGGCTCCTTGCATTCAACATATACGCAAATACGGCTAGCATAATCATACTCTCGGCTCCCCAGCCACGGACTGAATTAACGGAAAGCATAGTTGGCTTCCTCATCTAAAAGCAATACTTGATTATATCCGTGCAGGGTCTATTCATTCTCGAAGATTAAGCCCTACCGCGGCCAGAGCCGATACTGGGCGGGCCGCATAGCGGCGACAGGCCGCAGCAATGTTCTCTACTCCAAACACCCGCAGTAGTGAGATTGCCAGGTTCCGAAGCGCCGCCATCACCTGTGGAATCCGTGCCACTCTCACCTGTGAACGATCCTCATCAAAGGTCATATCTCGCACCCAATGCAGTTTGTTCTAGATGTGCCAATGCGCGCGCCAGAGTTGCAGCAACTGGCCGGCTGAGGCTGCCTCTGACGACAGTGATGTAATGGCGTAGACGACTTCCTGGCGGCTCTCCCCCGTCCGTTTGTTGGTGATCGTGCGCTGCGTTTCCAAGACCCGTCTGTGTCCCGGCCAGTCTGTATAGCCCGCGAGTGCCGTCGAAGCCCTCAGCCTCCGCTCTTCAATACGGTCGCCGTGCTGGTCAACCGTCCGAGCTTCGGTGATGGTCTCAGCTAAGAGGCGACTCTCGGCGAAGACTAAGGCGATCTCTTCATGCAAAGAGGGCTGGTTCTCTTTGACGGGGAGCAGATAATGACCGCCTCGATCAATGATGGTTTGCGCCATCTCGCGCTGCGTGAGTAAAGAATCGGCAGTAATAATGCGCCCTTCGAGCGTCAGCGCCGCCAGCACCTCGCTGACGTGAGTGATCTCGTTGCTGTGGTCTGAGACCGCCACTTGTCTCATTACCACGCCGAGGCGATGCGACAGCGCACTCAACAAATGGCAGTCACTTGCACCCTGTCGCCGGCTCCCACATAAGGTCTTGCCATCCAGCGCAATGGCTTCTAGCTCATTCTTTGATGGCGGACAACTGTTGAGAACCAGTGCGGCCCACCGACTCACGGCCTGCTCCAACTGCTCGTGATCAAGCCCCTTGAAGATGCGATGCAAAGTGGGTTGGCTGGGGCCGCGACGCCGTTTGATGCCGAGGCGCGAGAGCCATCGCCGACCATAGTTTGTGCCCCACTCGGCAATAGCTAACTGGGAACGGCAACCGCACATCATCGCCACACAGCAGAGCAACAGGACTGGCAACAACTCATAACGGCGTCCTTGCGCTTGTCGGAAGTCGGGGACATCTGCTAAAGCATCTCTGAGGGACGGCACTCTTCGAGTGTTCATGCATTCCTCCGTAGAAGTGTTGGTCTGGTAACCTCATTCTACTGGGGAATGCGTCCCTCCTATCGAAAATGAATAGACCCTGCTTCTCATTTAGCCACTGTGGACAGCCCCCCTTTCTTTTAGTACAATTTGTACAGTTCCCCTTTTACAAATTGCTTTCATTTTAGCGAAGCCGGACTCTTGAAGAGATTCGGCTCGCGTGTATTCCCCTTTAAGCGCGGCTCAGAGAAGGATGCCGCGACACAGGCGCGGGATAAAGAGCGTATCTGTCTCAATACATGAATCATTCATGAGACACAGGCGAAAAAACATCAGGAGGAGTCATGAGTAGAAGCAAATTCTTAGCGTCCGTTGCGGGCGTTGCGCTCGCCTTAGTCCTTGCCGGATGCGACACGACGACGAATATCAACACCAATGCCAACGGCAACGTGGCGGTCGTTAACACTAACGCGAACGCTAATGCCAACGCCAACGTCAACAGGAATGCCAACACCGGGGCGGCCAACGTCAACATTACCCGCGAGGAGTACGAAAGAGACAAAGATAGATTCACGGAAGAGGCCAAGAGACTCGGCCGCGTCATTGGTACGGGTGCCAAAGACGGCTGGCTCTGGATCAAGACGCGAGCCACGCTGGCCGCCGCGGACGATCTCAGGGATTCGACTATCAACGTGGATGTGGACAACGCGGTGGTGACGCTGACGGGCTCGGTCGCCAACAGCGCGCAGAAGAGCAAGGCTGAGCAAGTCGCGCGCGGCGTTGACGGCGTCAAGAGCGTCAAGAATGAACTCGGGGTTTCTGCCGACGGCGGCAACACAAATCAGAACACGAACAGGCGCGCCGGGACAAAATAGGCTTCAATGGGGAGTACCCCATAGACCGTCTATAAGTCATCAAGGATGCGGTCGCGAGGGTGCGCTAAGACAGAAGAGAGGGCAAAGATGAGTAGAGAACGAGACATATTAACATTCATCGGCGGCATGGGTGTCGGTGCCAGCCTGATGTACATGCTTGACCCCGACAGAGGAAGCCGGCGTCGCGCTCTGGTGCGTGACAAGATTATTAGCGCGGCGGAAGTGCGCTCTCGGCCTTATCCCGGATGATTGATGCGCTCCTTGACTTCTCGTTCGCCAAGAAAAGCATCATTCGGGGTTGGTACGAATGCCTGAGCGCGCTGGATAAAGAGGCCGACGTAACCTTAGGAGGAACGAATCACCCCGAACGTGCAGCGCGCCCTCGAATTCGATAACGAGCGCAAGCTTTCCTTTATCCAGAGCAAAGCGCCTCAGTTTTTACGCGAGCGCGTTCAGCAACTGGCCGATGGATCGTTGAGCGATTTGCGTTAAGCGGATTCGTGAGAAAGGGTGGGACAAGCGACATGTCTGGGAAACATATCTCGGTAACGTTGCCGGAACTCGCGCTGGTGGCTGCGACTCGCGCCGCAATCGGTGTCGGCGCAGGTCTGCTTCTCGCAGATAGATTACAGCCCGAGCGACGTAAAGCCATCGGGCGACTGCTCTTCATCGCTGGCGTCCTCAGCACGATTCCCATTGCCCTACGCCTTTTCGGCAAAGACAAATAAGCGCGGGGGCGGAGAGCAGCAAGCAATCAACAGGCAGGCGCACCGCCGGAGGAACAGGGAAGAAAGATGATCTACAGAGATCGAACTGAAGCAGGCCGATATCTGGCCGCGCAACTCGGGGATTACGCTGACCGACCCGAAGTGTTGGTGCTGGCGCTGCCGCGCGGCGGTGTTCCCGTCGCTTATGAAGTTGCGAGCGCGCTGCGCGCCCCCCTGGATATTTTCCTGGTGAGGAAACTCGGCGTGCCGGGCCACGAAGAGTTGGCGATGGGGGCCATCGCGACGGGCGGCGTCCGCGTTCTCAACGAAGACGTTGTGCGGTATCTGAAGATACCCGGCGAAGTAATTGACGCTGTAGCAGCCGGCGAGCAGCAAGAGCTTGAGCGGCGCGAGAAGCTCTATCGCGGGAGTAAGCCGGCACCGGGTGTGAGTGGGAAGACGGTAATTCTCGTTGACGACGGCCTTGCGACTGGCTCGACCATGCGCGCCGCCGTCGCCGCGCTCCGGCAGCAAGCTCCCGCGCGCATCGTCGTCGGCGTTCCCGTCTCAGCGCCCGCGACCTGCGACGAATTCAGAGATGAGGTGGATGAGATCGTGTGCGCCGTGACGCCGGAGCCGTTCCGCGGCGTAGGACAGTGGTACGAGGACTTCTCGCAGACGACTGACGAAGAGGTGCGCGAACTGCTCGGACACGCCACACACGGGCGCGCTAATGCCGTAGCGCGCGATAAATAGAGAACCGAGAGGTTAATCGGGAGGGGATTAGGCGATGGCAGATGCGGTCAGCAGTAGAGTAGCTCAAGCGGTACGCGAAGCCGCACACCCGCTAACGGGCGTGGCAGAAGACTACAACCCGCTCCTTGAGCTTGTGGGCGACGCGCGCTTCTGTTTGCTCGGCGAGGCTTCGCACGGGACGCACGAGTTCTACCGCGAGCGGGCGCAAATAACCAAAAGGCTTATCAAAGAAAAAGGTTTTACAGCCGTGGCGGTCGAGGCCGACTGGCCGGACGCTTACCGCGTCAACCGTTACGTGCGCGCGCGGGGCAATGAGCAAGAGAGCGTGGACGCGCTCGCGGGCTTCAAACGCTTCCCGACTTGGATGTGGCGTAACGCCGACGTGCTCGACTTCGTCGGCTGGCTCCGCGCTCACAACGACGGGCTCCCTTCGAACCCCGCGAAGGTCGGCTTCTACGGCCTGGACCTTTACAGCCTCCACGCCTCGATTGAAGCTGTCCTCAATTACCTGGACCGCGTTGACCCGGAAGCCGCCAAGCGCGCGCGTTATCGCTACTCGTGCTTTGAGCACTTCGGCGAAGACACGCAGGCTTACGGCTATGCAGCCAGTTTCGGACTCACCGAAACGTGCGAGGACCAAGTGCTCAGCCAGTTAATCGAATTGCGCCGCCGCGCCGCCGACTACGCCAGCCGCGACGGCCACATAGCGGCGGACGATTTTTTCTTTACGGAGCAGAACGCGCGGCTCGTGAAAAACGCCGAGGAGTATTACCGCTCAATGTTTCGCGGGCGGGGCTCCTCCTGGAACTTACGCGACCAACACATGGTCGAAACCCTTGAGGCGCTCGTCAAGCACCTTGAAGCGCAGAGCGGGAGCGCGGCGAAAGTGGTCGTCTGGGCGCACAACTCGCACTTGGGCGACGCGCGCGCCACAGAGATGGGCGAGGCGGGCGAACTCAACGTCGGCCAGCTCGTGCGCGAGAGGCATAAAGACAAAGCGGTGCTCGTCGGGTGGAGCACTTACACGGGGACGGTGACGGCGGCTTCAGACTGGGACGAGCCTGCCGAGCGCAAGCGCGTCCGCCCGGCTCTGGCGGGCAGCTATGAGGCTCTCTTTCATACGGTCGGCCTCCCGCGCTTCCTGCTCAACTTACGCGGCGAAAACATGACGACGGAAATCTTGCGCGGGCCGCGCCTTCAGCGGGCGATAGGCGTCATTTACCGCCCGGACACGGAACGCCAAAGTCATTACTTTCACGCGCGCCTTTCCGAGCAGTTCGACGCCTTGTTGCACTTCGACGAAACGCGCGCCGTCGAGCCATTAGAGCGCACGGCACGATGGCAGGAGGGGGAGAAGGGGGAGACGGGAGAAGTGCCGGAGACCTATCCCTCCGGCCTGTAAGGGAGGACAAGTATGGCAACACGAGAGATACCGCGCGACGAATGGGTCGAATTCTTCGACGGCTTCAGCCACCAGCACGAGGGCTGGCTCGTCACCGTCGAGGTGCTCGGCGGCGAGCTGGGCGCGCAAGTAGAGGCGCGCGAGTTGCGCCTCGGAGGCATCTCCGCCGATTTGAAGGGTGATGACGAAGACGCCATCTCGATCATGGTCGGCGAAACGCCGGACGATCACGTGACGCACACAATCACACGGCCCACGCACGTCAGCCTCGAACAGACTCAAGAAGGAGCAAACGAGGCGCTCCAGATCGAGTCGGGCGAGGGGGTGACGACACTCTTGCGCTTTCGCTCCGCGGTGCTGCCGGAAATGGTGGACGGCTTCGTCTCGGAGTAAAGATTTTCCACGAACGGGAGGCGACGGATGTCATCGGCTCGAACAAGTCTTTCGGGGGAAGTCGGGAGCGGGCACACGGCTTTGATGCGCGCGGCGCTCGAAGGTGACACCGCCCACGTGAAGGCGCTGCTCAGGCGCGGCGCTAACGTGAACGTGAAAGACCTCGAAGGCCACACCGCGTTGATGTTCGCCGTCGTCAAAAAGAGTAATGGGTCTGCCCGGTTGAAGGAGAGGTAACGAATGACTGCTCACGTCGAATCGCCGCCGCCCGAAGATCGGGCGGGCGGCAGCATTGCCGCGCCGGACCCCGTTGAAGTGAGTGATGGGGAGAGCGAGGTTCCCGCCGTAGAGTTTCGTCACGTGTCTTTCTCTTTCGATGACCAGAAAGTGCTTGACGACCTCAGCTTCGCCGTAGAGAAAGGTGAGATCAAGATTATCTTAAGCGGTTCGGGCGGCGGCAAGTCTACTATTCTGAAACTCATTCTCGGACTACTCAAGCCGGACGCCGGGCAGATTTTCGTTGACGGCGAAGAGATCACGAACTACGACGAGACTGAGATGCAGCGCGTGCGCGATAAGATTGGGGTGGTCTTTCAGGAGGGCGCGCTCTTCGATTCGCTCTCGGTCTATGACAACATTGGTTATCGTTTGCACGAACGTGGCATACCGGAAGAGGACGTGGTGAGAGAAGTACGTCTCCTGCTACGCTTCGTCAATCTTGAAAACGAGATTGATAGATTGCCGAACGAGCTTTCGGGCGGCATGCAGAAACGTGTGAGCATCGCCCGCGCTCTGGTCGGCGACCCGAAGATCGTCCTCTTTGATGAGCCGACCGCCTCGCTCGACCCGCCGACCGCCGCCACAATCTGCGAACTTGTCATCAAGCTACGCGACCTGGAGGATGTCTCCTCAATTCTCGTCACGCACGAGATGGACGTGGTCAAGTACCTCACGTCCGCCTACGCGGTCGTCGGCGACGACGGGAAGATAAGTGTCAGGGAGGAAGGCGAGCGGTTGTGCCTGACCAACACGGGCATCCTGATGCTTCGGAAGGGCCGCGTGATCTTCAGCGGCGTGGAAGAAGAGTTGGTCCAAGCGGAAGACCCTTACATTCAGGAGTTCATACGCGGCACGGAGATAGACACGAATGAGGCGGGAAAATAACAGGCCGTCCATTCTCTCCGACCGAAGACTAGCCTTTGTGCTTGAAGTATTGCAGGGCACGCCGCGATGTTAAAGAGGCGGCCATCACAGTACGGGTTTCCACAAGGGACGAAAGGAGCAGCAAATGGATCAGGCACAGCGGGTGACCGTCAGCGCGGGTGTGTTTGTTTTGGTTTGCTTCTTCCTGCCGTGGGTGCAAGTGAGTTGCGGCGGCGTCAAGGATTCGGCCAGCGGTTATGACCTGGCGCGCGGCGGCGACCAAATGTTGTGGCTCGTGCCGCTGTTGATGCTGGTCGTCATTCTGCTGGGGCTCATGCGAGTCTGGAAGAAGATGCCTACAGTATTCGCGCTGGTGAGTGTGGCGAGCGGCCTCATCAGTGCTTACTTGCTGAATCGTGAGCGGCATGATGCGGAAGGCTTGGCGGTAACGCGGCTGACGGGCTGGTTTTGGTTAGGGCTTTTTTCGTCTCTTGTCGTCGTGATCTCTGCGCTCATGTCCGGGCTCAAGCGATCCAAACCAACCTAGCGGCACTCAGGTCTGGGGCCCGACGGTTGTGCGAAACATTTCGGCGCAATGGGTGTCCTCATGGGTTGCGCTGAATCTTGTGGACTAAAAATATTCTGGGCGGGTAAACTCAACTTAAGCTTTGTCGTTCCCCTTAGAGAGCAGAACTGGACTTTCCGTCCCTCCCCCTGAGTCAGCAGACATTGTCGGCGTGATTGGCTCAAGGGTTTCCCCCGATACACTAATCTGGAGGTGACTCTGGTCTTGATCGGGAACCGTCTATTAGCAGCCCTGCCCCGCAGCGAGCAAAAACAACTCCTGCCGAAGTTGGAGCGCGTGCCCCTGGCTCTAGGGGACATCATCCACGAACCAGACGAACCCATCCGATACGCATATTTCCCTTATCAGGGCGTCGTCTCCATCCTGACCATTCTTAAGGGGCGCACGAGCATTGAGGTGGGCACGGTGGGCAATGAGGGGGTGGCGGGCATCACCGTCTTCCTGGGTGTTGACTCATCGCCCGACCGCGCGGTGGTTCAAGTTCCGGGCGAGGCGGTGAGGATGAAGACCTCTGACTTCAAAGAGGCGGCCAAAAGGGATGGCTCAAAGTTTAACGAACTGGTCCACCTCTACGCCTACGTGCTGCTCACGCAGATGTCCCTATCGGTCGCCTGTAACCGCTTCCACAACGTCGAGAGGCGGTTGGCCCGCTGGCTCTTAGCTATTCAGGATCGTGTGCAGGCGAACGAGTTTCTCCTCACACAGGAGTACATCGCGCAGATGCTGGGGGCGCACCGCCCGCATGTGACCAAAGCCGTCGGCAATCTCCAGAACGGGGGACTGATCAGCTTCAGCCGCGGCAAAATCGTCATCACCGACCGGCGGGGGTTGGAAAAAGCCTGCTGCGATTGTTATCACATCGCTAAAAGGCGATTCGACGGTCTGTTCGGCGGTTAGGCTTTCGATAGGTTTTCATTTACCGAACGGTTGCATATCGTATGGGCCGGGCCTGATTTCGCACACAAAGCTGTCAAAGCCGGAACAATTCCATTCCATTTAACGCGTCAATATACTTGACTCACCCTAGCGGTGCGGAGTGTGATTGAAGCAAAGCAAAAATCCTGCCCGCGCGCCTGCGCATCTGCATTTCATGTTGCCAGCCCGCCGGGGGATGTTTAGTATTAGTGGGGTCTGAAGTGGTTTTAGGATACGCCCTAAAATTGAATCTGCAAAGGGGTGAAAATGGCTGCTCCAGATGATTTGAAAGGACTAAGGTTTCCCTGTGAATGTGTGTCAGGGCGGCGCGGCGGTTACAGCGACCCGTGGGCGGCAATCGCTAAAAATAAGCTCCTGCCTAACGGCACTAAAGAAGAGATTCTGAATCTTTTGGCCCGTGAGCCGAAGACCATCTCTCAACTCGCCGAGGCGCTCTCGCTCTCGCCGCCGAGCGTTTTCGCGCACGTCAGCGACATGATGAAGAGCGAGTTGTTGCGCGAATCAGTCGAGTGGGAGAAGAAGTACCCGACTGAACGTTACTACGAGCCAAACTTTCCGGTCTTCAGGGCCGAGGAATGCGCCGAGTTTGAGGAGTTGTGTCAGGAGATGGCCGAACAGGTGGCCGCTCTGTTTGAGAAAAGACGACCGAAGATGGAGCGCGCCTTCCGCAAGACCGGCTTCGCGAGTCGGGGGTGGGAACTTATGGACGTGACACAGTGTTTGTACGCCAACATGCAGCGCAGCGCACGCACTCTGCTTGAGCAGCGCGGACTACTTGCACCGCGCGAGAAGCACGCTAACGGCGTGGAATGGGTTTTTTGGGCAGAAGAACCAAAGGAAGACGGAGATTCGAAATGAGTGGGATCAAGATGTTCAGCAAATCCTGAATCGGAGACTGAATGTTACGCGATATCTATCGCGGGGGGGCGTGGCAGGGAGACGATCCGCCTGAGAGTGTGAATCTGTGAGCGAGCAAATTACAATCAGGAGTGAAATCGACGAACGCAACCCTCTACTTTGTCGCTTCGTGGTCGAGCGCACCTTGTTTATCGGGACGAAAACTATCGGCAGTAGGGCCGAGGCTCAAGGCTTTCCTTTAGCCGAAAACCTCTTCGAGATCGATGGCGTTAGCCGCCTCCAGTTGATCGGCCATCTGCTGGTCGTCACAAAGTCGAATGGCGGAGAGTGGGGATGGATTATTAAACAGGCGGAGGCTGTTCTCACCGCTTATTTCATTTCAGGACTGGCGCTCACCAGAGAGCAGGTTGACGAGAGGATGATGCTTATCGGGCGAAGCCCCAAAGAAAAGATACAGTACCTGATAGACCATCAGATCAATCCAGGCGTGGCCGCTCACGGGGGCTTCGTTCAACTCATCGACGTGAAAGATGAGACGGTTTATGTCAGATTAGGCGGAGGCTGTCAGGGATGCGGCGCGGCTGATTTCACCCTGCGCCAGGGGATTGAATCCGTCGTCCGGCGTGAGGTTCCCGAAATCCGGCAAATCCTGGACATCACCGACCACACGGCGGGGCTGAATCCCTACTATCGAAAACCTGCCACATAGAGTAAAGGTAATCTCGGACAGCCGTGGCTATCCTCGCCGCTCTATGACATTCATTCTCCGCGCCCATCAATCTCTCTCAAGTGGACGGGCCACGATGTCGAAAGTGAACTTCAGCTTGTCTCTGACACGAATCGTGCCTTTCAGGGCTGACGTGGCTTTGACGTTGTAATCCCCACGCTTAATCGTAAATTCGCCCCGCGCCCGCAGGCCGCCAACGTCGGCGCTGACTTGAGCGGGGATCACGATGTGGCGTGTGACGCCGTGCAGTGTGAGGTCGCCCCCAATTTTCGCCTCGTACTGCCCGCCATTTAGTCGGCCCGTGACCTCAGTGCTCTTGAAAGCAATCTCAGGATACTTACTGGTCTCAAGGACTATCTCGCGCAGTTCCTTGTTAATAATCCCTTTCTGCTGCGGCGTGAATACATCACGAGTTTCTTCCAACGAGTCGGCGCGAACTCTCAATTCAAGCGAAGCCGGAGCTATGAGGCTCAGGGTCAGTTGAACTTCGCCTGAGAAATCACCAACCTTGATAAAGTGATCATGCCCCTTGAACCAGAGCAACCCGCCGGAGAACGTTCGCACCATGAATCGGCTCTGGCTGGCATCAATCCGATAGCGAGCGATGGCAATCTTCTCAACGCTTCTATTTTCGAGTGACGCCTGCTCTTTCGAATCCCTTATTCCCTCGACCGTTCGAGGCACAAGTCCGCAGACGAACACCGCGCCGCAAAAAATAAGTGCCGATAATTTTGACAGTTTCATACTTAACACCTTCTATGTGTGGTTGTCAGTCGGTGGATTGCCGCGGCGAAAGCGGTCAATCGAGTAGCCGTTGTAGTCGGCGAGATACAGCAGGATGAAATTCACCAGCGCGTATTGAAGGTTATGCGCGACGGTCGGGGCGTCGCCCAGTATGACGGTGCCGAAGGTCAGCGCCACGAGCAGCAATCCCGACAGCACGAGCACAATCCTGGTGAACAGGCCGAGCAGGAGCAGCGATCCGATGAGCACTTCCGCGAAAGGCAGCGTGTAGGCAAACGGCAAGACAAGCGCCGACGGCAATTTTCCGGCGAAGTGTTGACTCATCCCGTCCGCAAAGGAGCCTACGCCGCCCATGAACTTACCGACCCCGAAGAACAGAAAGATTACGCCCAGTGTGACTCTCAAGAGCGCGTATGCCGCTTCACGATTTTTGTTCATATCCTCACCTTTGAAAATTTCTGAATGTGACGGCGCGCGAGGAGTTCTAAAATCGGCTGCAAGCTTTTCTCCTTATCATCACGCAAACAGCTCAAGCGAGTGAGACGAATTTACCTGCGGCCGGCGGCTTCAACCGACCGGGTCGGGTCGGCTCCCTCCCAGGTTACGTCCGCCGTCGGGCCATACGTCGAGGGCACGTCTTTTCCGAGCAGGCGAAGATAGACCGTGAGCTGCGTCCGGTGGTGCGCCGTGTGCAGCACGCGCCGCCAGAAAATCCATATGCGCTCGCGCTCGACATCGAAGAAGGGAACTACCTCCAACCACCACTTCCGGGTTTGTCCGGTGAGAAAGCTCAAGCGCGGGAGCGCCAGCTCGCGCATGCGATTCATATAATCTTCCGGCGTGCGGCCTCCGGGTTCGACTTGCTCCGCCGGAGGCTCCGGCAGCCCGAGGAACTCGCCGAAGAAGCGGCGCTCGGAAAGCAGTTGATGCTTGAAGATGTCTTCGACGGTGCCGGAGCGCGGGTGCGGGCGGAATGTCATATCTTCGGCCGCGAACTCGCGCCAGACCGAAATGACTTTATTCGTTTCGCTGGCGTAGGTGTTGAGGAGGTGCTGGAAGACGGGATCAGAAGCGCGCGGTATCTCCGAATCACTAATCGCAGTGTAGGCATACATCATCGGCATTTCCGCAATCTCCAAAACGAAACAGCGTGCGTTTCCCCTCAACGCTTCCCGTAATCTCTACCTGACTTGGTTGACCATACAGTCCCACCCGCTCGCCTGCTAATACAAGTCAGAAGGTAAAGATCGTGGCGAACTCCGAGCGCACGTTGTGCGTCGTGTAACTCGGGATGCCGCGGAACAACGGCAACGAGCCTGCGCGGTTGGCCGCGCGTGTGCGGTAGTACCCCTGCTCGTAGGCGAAAGTGATAAACGAGTTCAGCTTGTACTGGATATTCCCGGAGAAGAGATCGCTCCGAGAGCCGCGAGCGCCGAAGCGCCGCGCGTCGCGTGCCGTCGCCTGGTCGTAGCCGTAATACAAGTAGGCAGTCCAACCCGCGTTGCGTCCTTTCGGATCGGCATCGAAGATGCGCGACAGCGGAAAGCCAAGCTGGGCGAATCCACCTTGCCCTCGGACGGGTCGCTCAGGCGCGACCACGGGCACGCCGTCGAGGAAACCGAAAGCGACATTTGACGCGCCGTCAATAGAGGGTGCGAGAACAATGCCCGTCAGTCCGGCGGTGTCGTTGAAGTTTGAGAGCAATTGTCCGGCGAAGAAAAAGCGCAGGTCAGAGCCGTTGTAATACTTACTTGCTAAAGTCACGAAGCGCGTCGGCAGTTGAAGCTCAACGCTGTAGCCGTTGCTACTGCTCGTCACCTCCACACCGCTCGGAAAAGCCGCTCTGAACGCCGCGGGCACGTTTGCCGCCGTCACAATCGCCGTGCGCCTCTGGTGCTCGAAGCTGACGATAAACTGCGCGGGCACGACGCCTGAAGCTTTGTCCAGTTGCCACTGCGTGACAAAGCGTCCCTGAATAGCCGGGCGCTCGGAATCCACGCCCTGCCGTTCGCCAAAACCCAACTGGTCGGCCACGTTGACGGGAAGATCACCGAAAGCCGGCATCACGATGGCGAACTCGGGTTGAAACTTCCAAGAGCGTGCGCCGCCAGCGTCGTAGTTAAAGCCGAATCGTGCCTGCGGCGCGCGCGTGTAGGCCGCGCCGTACCCGAGGCCGCCGAAATTAGTGTTCTCAATCATATTCGGCAGGGTCGAAGAGACGAACGGCGTCCAGTCCTGGCCGAAGAGTGCAAAGCCGGTTGTGCTCTCGGTGAATCTCCTGTCTATTCGCGCCCAGGCGAGGCGGATTGATGGCTGGCTGGAGCGGATCGAAGAGATGTTGCGATTGTTGACGCGCGTGAAGTCGCCCTCGAAGTCGAACTCCAGGCGGCCCGTAATAACGGTCTTCGGCACGGGATCGAGCCACTCGAAGTTTGCGCCTAAACGAAGCCCGCGCGCCCTCAGGTGGAACTCCGGCGAGTTGTTCGGCCCGGTGTCGGCGGCGAGTAAAGGCAGCGGAAAGTCGTTGCCCTGGGGCGAAGATGAATCATGAACGAGGCTCGTCTTGAAGAAACCGTAGAGCTTGATGCGCGCACCCGACCCGAGTTTGATGTCAGGGATGAGTCCCTCGCGCTTTGCCGGGTCAACTTGCAGGAGGCGGACTGGCGCGATGGCTGCAATGACGGTCGGAGCAGCAGCCTGTTTCTCAACCGTCTTAGATGCTTCTGGTTTGAGCACGTCCGTCGTTGATGCTGATGATGCGGTGGAAAGCGATGGCGTCTCTGCCAATGGAGCGACCGCCCGCACCGCCTCAAACTCGGCAGCCGAGATCAGTCCTTTATCGCGCAGCAATGCGGCCAGGCGATCACGCTGCTCGGCGGGCGTTCCCGTGGCACTAATTGTTCGGCCTTCTTCTTCGGTCAGCACTCCCTTCGTAATCAACATCCGCACCAGAGGGTCAGTGATGGCCGAGTTTGGATCAGATGAAGAAATTGTGGCAGCGTCATGAGAAGACTTTATCTGCACGGCGTTTCGATCAGCCTGCGCCTGCGCGACACCAATGGTCGCCAACAGGAAAGCAAGAACGAGTGAAGGACGAAGGGATCGAGTCATGAGATCACCTCACTTTCATCAAACAGGCAATCGGGAGGAGTTAACAAGACCGAAGGCGGGAGTGCGCTTGTGACCTGCTGCTCCCGCCTCCTATTGATCCGATGAATCAACGCTCCGGTGGTTCTGTCGGCTCAGCCGCGCGCTCCGTTCGCTCTCGCCGTTCCTGCTCGCGCTCCCGGTCTTCGATAGCGCGGTCACTTTCTCGCTGGCGGCGACTCGCGCTCTCGTAATCCTCGCGCGGGTCGCGCCCCGTCACTTCCTTGTACCAGGCGGGGTGATGTGTCCACGCCCACGCTCGCGAGACCGTGCCGTCAATCATCGAGCGGAAAGTGCCGGGCGCGGCGGCCGTGCCCTCATAGATGTGAATGATGAATCCCGCCAGCATAATGAGCGCCGCAATGTCGTGGACGACGTAGCTGATGGCGACCAGCAAGCGCGGAACGGCATCGTCGAACCACAGCGGGATACCTGAGATGAGAAAGAGCAGGCCGCTCACAACGATGGCCCAGAAATAAATCTTCTGCCCTCCGTTGAAGAAACCGACCTCCTCCACCTCCAGCTTCTCACGATTGGTCGTGTACTCCTTGATATGACGGAGCCAGCGGCTATCTACTTTCGTCCACCTCATCGGCACGAACCAGTTGAGGAACTGGAAGAGAAAGAAGATGTCGAAGGCGAGGCCGAACCAAGGGTGCAGGAAACGCGTCATGGGGCCTCCGCCGAAGATCGGCGTGAGCCAGCGATAGAGCCACGGCGAGTAGATCGCAAAGCCTGAGACGAGCGAGAGGATAAAGGAGATCGCTACAGCCCAGTGCAGAACACGCGTGTAAACGGGGTGGCGCAAGAGTTCGCCGCGATGGACAACCGTCCGGCCATGACGGCCCACCTCGCGCCGCGCCTTCTCGTCGAAACGCTCGACAGAGTTGCTCATGGCTTCTCCTTTCCAGCCGCCTCGGCCTCGTCCGCCCGCTCCGTGATGACCGGCTCGGGTTCGGGCTGCGGTACTTTCGGCCCGACCGTGATGCGGTGGAAGAAGACTGCGAAGAGGCCGAAGGCAGCCATCAGGAGCCCCGCCGGTTTGGCAAGCCACTTCCAGACGGTGTAGCTCGGCGGGATGACAGGGTTAGACGGCAGACCTCCATACAACTCAGGCTGCGTGATGTCGTGTAGGACGTAGATGACGTGCGTGCCGCCGATTGACTGCGGGTCGTAAACGCCTGCGTTCTTAAAGCCCGAAATCTGTATTAACTGCTGGGCGCGCGTGTTAGCTAATGCCACCATCTCGTCCTTCGTGCCGAAATGCAGGCAGCCCGTCGGGCACGCCTTGATGCAGGCAGGCTCAAGCCCTTCGCCGACGCGGTCGGAGCAGAGCGTGCATTTGAAAACTTTCTTCGTCTTCGGGTTGAACTTCGGAATGTCGAAGGGACAGCCAGAGATGCAGTAGCCGCAGCCGATGCAGTTCTCCTGTTGGAAATCAACAATGCCGTTCGTGTATTTGACGATGGCCCCGTCAGCCGGGCACGCGCGCAAACAACCCGGATCGGCGCAGTGCATGCACTGATCCTTGCGCATCAGCCACATCAGGTTGCCCTCGCGCTCCTGCTCGGCGAATTTGATGAGGTTCCAGTAGTTCCACTCGGTCGAGGGCATCGTCTGGTAAGTATCATCAAAGGTCGTTTCGCGGAACGGATGATCGTTCCACTCGACACAGGCCACCTCGCAGGCTTTACAGCCGATGCAGGTCGTCACATCAATGTACTTGCAGACTTCGACCGCGCGCTGCGTGCCCTGACCGGGGACGGGGCCGGGGTGGGCCGAGATTTCTTCAATCTGTAAGACTCTTTCGTCGCTCATTCTCCGAGTCCCTCCCCTTTATGCCTTCTCGATCTTGACGAGGAAGCCTTTGAACTCCGGCGTGTAAGCGTTCGGGTCAATCGCGGCGGGCGACAACTGGTTGGCGGGGGTCAGCGCAGTCTTGCCTTCGTCTTCCTTAATTCCACGATAGCCCCAGTGAATAGGGATGCCGATCTGGTAAGTCTTCTTGCCGTCAATCAGCATCGGCTTAATGCGCTTCGTCACCATCGCCTTCGCCACGTAAACGCCGCGGGCGCTCGTCACCTTAACCTTCTCGCCGCCGCGGATTCCCATCTCGTCCGCGAGTTGGGCGGGCACTTCGACGAAAGGTTCGGGCATGAGCTGGACGTTCATCGGGTTGTTCTTCGTCCAGTAGTGATAGTGCTCGGTCAGGCGATAGGTGGTGCAGACGACGTTGAAGCCTTCGGCGGGTGTGCCGAACTTGTCCATGTCCGATTTGTACTTCTTCGCTACCGGATTGGTTGATTGATTCGGGTGCAGGGGGTTCATGATGGGACTTTCCACCGGCTCGTAATGCTCCGGGAACGGCCCGTCGGCGAACGCCGCGAGCGGCGCGAAGATGCGGCCCACGCCCTCGGCGTTCATGATAAACGGCCCCATGCGATCTTCGGGCGGTGAGTCCACCTTAAAGTCGGGCACGTCGTTGCCGACCCAACGCCCTTGCGCCTCGTTCCACCAGACCTGTCTGCGCTCCATGTCCCAGGGCTTACCCGACGGGTCGCAAGACGCGCGGTTGTACATCACGCGCCGGTTCGCAGGCCACGACCAGCCCCAATTCTGATAGATGCCGAGACCCGACGGATCATCTGTGCCGCGCCGCTGCATCTGCGCGCCGGCCTCTGTCCACGATCCAGAGTAGAGCCAGTTGCCGCACGCGGTCGTGCCGTCATCTCGGAGCCACGCGAAGCCCGGCAGTTGTTGCCCGGCCTTGATCGTGACGCCCGGTTGCTTTTCGTCCGACAAGTCCGCCAGCGCGCGGCCATTGATCTCTTTCGCCACTTCCGCGAGTGAAGGATTCTCAGGCGTCGTATAGGCCCACGAGAGATTCAAGACGGGGTCGGGAAACTTCCCGCCCTCCGCTTTGTAAAGCTCGCGCACTTTAAGAAAGATGCGCGCGAGAATCTCCTGATCCACTTTCGCCTGTCCGGGTGGAGGCAGAGCCACATACTTCCACTGAAGCCAGCGCGCGGAGTTGACGAACGTGCCGTCCTTTTCGGCGAAGCCCGCACCGGGCAAGCGATAAACTGTTGTGCCAATCTTCGCTTGGTCATCCTTCGTGATACCCGGTGCTTTCCAGAACTCGCTCGTCTCCTCGGGGTAGATTTCGCACACGACCAGCCAGTCGGCCTTCTTTAACGCTTCGATGTTCTTGCGCGAATTCGGGCCGATGGCGACGCCGTTCATGCCGAAGGCGAAGAGGCCCTTGACCTCTCCGCGGTACATGTAGTCCCACATCTCCGTCCAGGAGTACTTGCGGTCAATCTTCGGCAGATATTGATAGGAAAAGTCGTTCTCCTTCTGAGCCGCGTCACCGTAGAGCGCCTTGAGGAAAGAGACCATGAACTTCGGAGTGTTCGACCAGTAGTTGTAGGACTCCCACGTGTCGGGCTTCGATGGCGTGGGCGTCGTCCGCTTGAGAAACGTGGCGAGGTCTGTGTCGGTCGGAGCAGGAATCTTCAGATAGCCCGGAAAGATGTCGAAGACGCCGCCCATGTCGGTCGCGCCCTGGATATTGGAGTGGCCGCGCAAGGCGTTAACGCCGCCGCCCGCGCGCCCGACGTTGCCCAGGAGTAGCTGAAGAATCGCCGCCGTGCGGATGATCTGTGTGCCGTTGGTGTGCTGCGTCCAGCCGACCGCATAGATGATCGTCCCGGCCTTCTTCATCTCTCCGTCTTTGCGTATGGAGGTGAAGAGGTCCGCGGCCTTTAAGAACTGCTCCTTCGGAATACCCGTGATGCGCTCGACCATCTCCGGCGTGTAGCGCGAGTACTGTTTTTTGAGTAGTTGGAAAACAGAGCGCCCATGAGCGAGCGAGAGATCGTAGGCGACGTTGGCGGGAAGCGATGGGGTCGGCTTCTGCCCTCCCTGGCCTGAAGCTCCCGGTCCGCCGGCTGCCTGATGACCGCCGCCCTGGCTGCCTTCCATGACGCCCCCGGCGGCCGATTTCCCTTTCTCTTGAGTTGCAGGCGTGGAAGGCCGCGATTTGACCTGCGGAGATTTGTTCTCAAAGCTTTTCGCAGGCTCCTGTCCCTGCCGGTTCTGCTCGCCGGTCACATTCGCGGAGGCGGAAGCCGTGGCAGCCGGAGTCGCTCCGGTTGTTTCGTTCTTGGGACCGACGTTGCCGCCCTCCTCGTAGTTCCATGTCTCCTTGTCATAAGTCTCCCCGCCGGCGTCGAAGCCGGAGAAGAGCCCGTCCTCGGGCAGCTTGAATCCGTCTTTAACGATGAAGGCCGCGTTGGTGTAGTTGACGAGGTAGTCGCGGGCGAGGCGGTTATGCTCGATGGCGTAGTTGATGAGGCCGCCGAGAAAGGCTATGTCCGCGCCCGCGCGTATCTGCAAGAAGAGATCGGCTGTCGCCGCCGTGCGCGTGAAGCGCGGGTCAACGACGATCATCTTCGCGTTGCGATGGAGCTTGGCCTCAATCGGCCACTTGAAACCGCACGGGTGGTTTTCGGCAGGATTGCCGCCCATGATCAACATCATGTCGGTGTTCTTGATGTCGATCCAGCCGTTGGTCATTGCGCCGCGCCCGAACGTGGGTCCCAAACTTGAGACCGTCGGGCCGTGTCAAACACGGGCCTGCGTCTCGAAATAGCAGACCCCCAGGCTGCGCATCGCTTTGACGGCCAGGAAATTCAGTTCGTTCGTATCCGTGCAGCCGCCCGTCCATCCGATGCCTTCGCAGCGGTTGACCGTGTTCCCCTTATCATCCTTCTCGACGAAAGTCTCATCGCGCGTCTTCTTTACCTTCTGAGCAATCTCAGTGATGGCGGCATCCCAGGAGATGTCCTCCCAGTGGTCTGAGCCGGGGCGGCGAACTTGGGGTTTGAGCAAGCGGCGCTCGTTCAAGATGTCCTGTTCGAGCGAAGCGCCTTTCGGGCAGAGAGTGCCGCGATTGATGGGATGGTCTGGATCGCCCTCGACGTGCACGACCTGCGGGACGGCGTTCTTAGCCTTGTCGCCGAGCGTGTGGATGATGACGCCACAGCTCACGGAACAGTAAGGGCAGGTCGAGCGCGTCTCAGTGGTGCGCGCAATCTTTAAGCCTCGCGTTTGCGCGTAGACTGGCGCTAACTGAAAGCCGAATGCAGAAACGGCTGCGCCTCCGACAACCGTGGTCTTCAGAAAAGTTCTTCGATCCATACCATATCTCCTTGGATGAAAATGAGGAGGGAATAATTCCGGCGGGGGGTTCGGTCTGGTAAAGAGAGAACACGAGAGACTGGTCGGGAGAGGTGCCTTGAAAGGCATCTCGCAGGCGTCGGACTGACCCGGCTTGAAGCTAATTGTGAGCGAAGATCAAAGCAGCCCACTTTTTTACTCCGGCTGAAGTAACGCCAGCCACGAAAAGGTTTCCTGGATAGGGCGAAGATTATTCCTGGCAGGCGCGGATGTCAACTGATTTTAGCCCGCTTCCTAAAACCCATCGGAGTTCGGTTTGAGACATGCCTTTGATCGGAGGATGATTGCGGAGGGATCGAACGAACAGCAGAGGCAGAGGAATCTTAAAGCCCGACCATGTTCAATTCGATCTTCGTGTAGCCGTGCTCGCGCGCCCACAGGTCCAAAGGCGCTGCGGCCACTTCATCCACCAGCGGAACGGCCAGGCCGAGCCTTGTGAGATCAACACCCTTGATGTAGTGCTGACAGGTATCGCAAGCCTCGACCCTGACGTGGTCGTATTCCGGCGAATGGAAATATCCGAGCTTGGAGGGACGCTCTTCTCCGCAGTTGGCGCACAGGACGCGTCTGAAAAGCCAACTGGTCAAACACGTCGAACAAAGCAGCTCACGGTTACCGCTCTCCGAGGTGGCCTCTCTCGTCTGAAGAAAGCTCAGTTGGGGCGGGCCTCCGCAGAACGGGCAGTGATTCTCCCCTTCGCCTAAATCTCTATCCAGGGGGCGGGCGCCCGTCTCGGTCAGCCACCGTGCGTAAGGCTGCAAAAACGCCTTGGCGAAAAACGACGCGTCCGCCGGCGCGCGCCATTGTTCGAGCAGCATCCGGTCAACCTCAGCATCATCTGCCTGGGAAAGCGTCTTCGCTTCCTCGACCAGCGCGAGCGGGCCGCTCGCTTCAATGCTGCGGAGCAACTCCGGCCAACTCACGCGCACGACCCTTAAATCTTCTTCAAGAAGACCGGAAGGGAGCCAATCTTTGCGGCTGCGCAAGCGTTCGTAAATACCTTTCTGCGCGCGCAACAGTTTCGCGTAGAAGGTTAGGAGTTCCTTAGTCGCCTCGTTTTTAGTATGAAGATGATCCGCCCTTTGGATTTGAGCGTCCCAGAACTCCCGACGTTTTGAGGAAGACTCCCAGACCATAAAAGTATTAGGCTGCGACTAAGGCGTGAATCGCCTGAATGCGCGTGATCAAACTCGGCAGGTCTTCGCGGGTGTAAACGGGTAGAGCGCCAATCGTGTCTCTCTCAGGAGAGTTTTGGAGCCACGAAGCAAACCGCTCGCGCGCCGCGGTTTCGGCAGGTTCATTCTCAAACAGGTAAAGAGCGGAACTCTTCTGGAGAGCGCGACGCGCGGAGGGTTTGAGCTTAGCCCCTTGAGCCGGCGCGACCATCACGGTGAAATCAACATCGACAAATCTGAGGAAGCTATTACCCTCGATCAACACCCCCGCCGCTCGAACGCGTTCGAGCGCGAGCTTGACGCCTTGCTCCACCTGATTGTCGGTGACGATCACCCAGTGAACATTCGATGCTCCGGCGTCCCAGTACCGCCCCGTGTCTTTGCCCGGCGCGTAGGTCTCGTGATGACCGGAACGGATTAAAGGCTGCTCGCCCAAGAGGTGACTCACGCAGCAGGCGTGCGGGTCCTTGCCGCACGAGCGGTAGTGCCCGCGCGTCATCTTAATCGCCTCCCAGTCGGGAATGGCGCGCAAGAGTTCACACATCAAACTTGTCTTGCCGACATTTGATGAGAAGCCACCGATTGCGACAGTGGTATTGATCATACTTTTCCACGTTGCTGAAACCGGATGATGCTCATCCTACTACCAGAGGTCTCAAGTCTCAAAAGGATTTCAAGATAACGTGGAGTTTAGCCGCGTGACCGGGCAGTCCATGAACCGCCTCCAGAAAGTCTACGAGCGCGAAGAAGCCTCGCCCGTGAATTCTGTTCTTTATGCGCGGAAGTCGGGCGAGTACAGGGGCTTTGCCATTAAGAAGCACGAAGCACTAGCATTGATACCACCCCGTAGGGATGCCGTGATAAGGGGTAAGAGTCCGTTTGAGCAGAGGGATGAGAACTTGCGAGGCATCCGCAAGCTGGGCCGTAAACGGTGGAAGAAACAGAACACCTATCATCGACGCTCGCTGGTAGAGACAGCATTCTTTCGGCTGAAGGCGATCTTCTCTGACAGGCTGAGGGGGAGGAGGATGGAGACACAATCGGCTGAAGCGCCGGTCAGATGTCTAGCCATGAACCGGATGATGAAGTTAGAAATGCCGCAGAGCTATGCAGTATGAACGCGATAGAAGAAGTGAGCCTGAAAACTATTCCTGTCCCTCATTTGTGCAACAACGCCCGGCTCGGACAAGGACTTCAGGCACTCTTGTTCTTCTCATCCCAGCTCATCGGCTCCCACAACTCCACCTTGTTCCCCTCCGGGTCCATGATCCACGCGAACTTCCCGTTTTCATGAGACTCGGGGCCCTGGATGATTTCGACTCCGCCCGCGCTGAGCTGTGCGATCATCTCGTCAAGATTATCAACCCGGTAGTTGATCATGAAAGAGGAGGCACTGGGGCTGAACCACTCGCTCTCTTGTTCTGCGATGTGCCAGGCGGTGACGCCCTTGTCCTCGGCCTTGTCATCCGGCCACCTCAGGGCAGCGCCGCCAAAGCTCTCTATTGGCATGCCCAGGTGCTTCTGATACCAAGCTGCAAGCGCGGCGCTGTCGTTCCTACTTTTGAAGAAGACGCCGCCGATTCCGGTAATTTTCGCCATCGTTGCCTCCATTTACCACCGGACGCACAATAAAATGATAGAAGGCTCATAATGCCGCCATTTGAAGGATGGTCTATTTTGTTTCAAGAGAATGAGTCCCGAAGCGTAGTGATCGAACTAAAGAGGGATTATAACCAGAGAAGTAATTCCTGCAACACAACCTCTCTACTTGGGGTTTACACACGCCATAAGTTCGTTGACAATTCTTCTTTCGGGGAATATTATCGGCGCGTTCTTCACTTGATGGTTTCTTTAACCGGAGAGTTCCTCCTCGCAGGGACCTCATAACCATTACCCAGAGCTGATCTCATCAGACTTCCCAGGCCGAAAGAAGATTCTGAGGCCGCGGCTCTTTTCTTCGTTAGCAGGACTCATAATTAAGACCCGCTAACACCTTCCCATGCCAGCGCCGAGTCTGCTCCTTTGCGGAACAGACAATTCACAAGGGCCACGCTCTTCGTCAATTCCAATGGGGGCCTCATGAAAGATTTCTCATCAAAATCGCATCTCTATTAAGAGGCCAAGATTGCGGTCGAGTACCTTTGACAATTTCAGTTGGGGGAAGATGTCGGGTCGGAAATTTATGCTCCGTGCCGCCGGCGCTGATACTTTACGAGGCAGTAATTAACTTCGGGGTGGCAGCTCAATAAATCCATGTGGGCTCCTCACTCGCTAATCAAGACCGCCTTCATTCCGAAGGCGCACACGGCCGGGGCCGCGAGTTAAATAGTCTGCCGGTCGGCTTAGTGACTCCGCCTCCTCCCGGTAATGAGGTTCCTCAAATGCTCCAAAGCGCCTGGAAATTCATCACCTGCGTTATTCTCATTCTACTTATCCAGGCGCACGCCGGGGCGCAGAACGACATCACGTATGTTTACGACGAGTCTGGCAGACTGGTCGCCGTCATCGACCCAGGCGCAGACACCGTGAGATACGCCTACGACGCGACGGGCAATCTTCTCTCCATCACCCGCCAGAGTTCGGCCTCGCTTTCACTCCTCGAATTCACTCCGAACACAGGGCCCGTGGGCACGGAAGTAACGATTTATGGCACAGGCTTCAGCGCCGTCGCCAGCCAGAACGTCGTCAAGTTTAACGGGACGGCGGCGACCGTGGTCTCGGCCACGACTACCAAGCTCGTCACGAAAGTGCCGACCGCGGCGACGACGGGGCCAATCAGCGTCACCAGGTCCGCGTCCACGGCTACGAGCAGCACGTCGTTCGTCGTCGGCAATTTGAAGTCGCCCACCATCACCTCGTTCACCCCCACGATAGGCGTCCCCGGCACGGCAGTCTCCATCACCGGCACCAACTTTAGAACCACCCCGACTGATAACTTTTTGAGATTTAATGTCACAGACTCGCTCCCCACCTCCGCCACGGCAACGACTCTGAAGGCGACTGTGCCAACGAATGTAGGGTCCGGCCGAATCTCCGTGACGACGGTCTTCGGGAAAGGTACGAGCAATGGTGATTTTTTCATCCCGCCGACGCCTTACACGCCGGCCGACGTGCAGACCACCGGCAGGATGGAGGTCGGGACGAGTAAATCGGTAGCGATCTCCACGGCAAATAAGATAGGGCTGATAGTCTTTGACGGAGTCGCCGGGCAGCACGTGACCTTGAGCCTCAGCAGCGTACGGTTTAGTTCTTGTCGAGTAGCAATCTACAACCCCAACTCAACTACATTAGCCACCGCCGGGGTGGGGACGAACGGAGGATTGTTAGACGCCCCGGTGCTGCCCGTGGACGGGACGTACACGATTCTGGTAGACCCGGACGGTAACTACACGGGGAGCTTGATGGTCGGGATGAACGAGGCCGGCGACGTGCTCGGCACAATCACACCCGGCGGCCCTGCCCTAACCCTGGCGACGACCGCTCCCGGCCAGAACGCGCGGGCCACCTTCACGGGCACGGCCGGGCAGCGCGTCAGCCTGCGCA
>DASWQY010000153.1:0-92424 GCA_036403435.1 Pyrinomonadaceae bacterium | reverse complement strand
CTTTCGCCCCTTCCAGGCGCGCAAGCTCGCCTTCGGCTTGGGCCTGCCCGCGGCGCTCGTCAACCAGGCGGCCAAGTTCATGCAGTCGCTCTACCACGCCTACGAGCAGACCGACGCTTCGCTGGTCGAGATCAACCCGTTCCTGCTCACGAAGGATGGCCGGCTCTTCGCCCTCGATGCGAAGATCACGTTCGACGACAACGCACTCTTCCGCCACCCCGACTTCCACTCCCTGCGCGACCTGCACGAGGAGGAGCCTTTGGAGATCGAGGCGTCGAAGTACGACCTCAACTACATCAAGCTCGACGGCAACATCGCCTGCATGGTCAACGGCGCGGGGCTCGCGATGGCGACGATGGACATCATCAAGCTCGCGGGCGGCGAGCCCGCCAACTTCCTCGACGTAGGCGGCGGCGCTTCGCAGGAGCGCGTCGAGGCCGCGTTCCGCATCCTGCTCGCCGACGAGAACGTGCGCGCCGTGCTCATCAACATCTTCGGCGGCATCGTCCGCACGGACATGGTTGCGCGCGGTGTCATCGAGGCGGTCAAGGCCATCGGCGTCAGCATCCCCGTCGTCGTCCGCCTCGAAGGCACGAACGTCGAGGAGGGCCGACGCCTCATCGCCGAGTCGGGCATGAACTTCACGGTGGCGAGCGGCATGAAGGACGCCGCCGAAAAGGTCGTGTCGCTGGCGGGGTAGAAGCACGAGATGAGCGTTGAAGCAGACCGAGACGCGGGGACGCGGGGACGCGAGGACGCGGGGAAAGAAATAGACGCGCCGCGCAGCTTTGTCGCCGCGTCGCCGCGTCGCCGCGTCTCGGTGTCTCCTTCGCTACTCTTCTGGCTCGTTCAAGTCAGCCGCTTCGGGCTGGCAGCGTTGTGGCTC
Source organism: Pyrinomonadaceae bacterium (assembly GCA_036403435.1). GTDB lineage: Bacteria > Acidobacteriota > Blastocatellia > Pyrinomonadales > Pyrinomonadaceae > QHXM01. Next base: position 91,538 of record DASWQY010000153.1, on the reverse strand, counting down.
TTCGCGGCAGGGGCGAAACTCTACATGAGGAACGACCCGGCAGAGAGCTTCTTCACGAACATGCCCTTCCTCGTCGGGGAGCGTTGGGCCATGACGGTCGCCGTCGCGGTCATCTGCTCGGAGATACTAGCCGCTCTACTTCTCCTTTGGCCGCGCACCACTCGCCTCGGCGGCATCTGGTCCGCGGTCCTGCTCGCAGGCTTCGCGGGCTACGCCCTCTACTATCGTTATGGATTGGGAAACGCCGAGGGGCTGGAATGCGGCTGCTTCGGCCGCATCTTCGGCAGCCAACTCGGCGTCTCGACGGCGCTCCGCAACCTGCTCCTCTTAATCCCCGCCGCCCTCGTCATATTCGGAATTAAAAATGCAAAATTAAAAATGCAAAAGTGAGGCGGAAACCATTTTAATAAAACCTGGCTTCCGCCTCACTTTTGCATTTTTAATTTTTAATTTTGCATTCACTTCATTCGGCTGAGTTCGTAGCGCGTGTTTTCGATGCGCTCGTTGACGGCGGGATGGTCCGCGAAGACCGCGCCGAGGAGGCTCTCGTCTCTCTCTCCGGCAGTCTGAATCTTCTGGAACATCGTGAGCATGGACTGCGGGTTGTAGCCGGCCTTAGCCATCGCGTGCACGCCGAGGAAGTCTGCCTCGCGCTCTTCCTCGCGGTTGTGCACGGCGAGCAGGCCGCCGGCGACGATGGTCGCGGCGGCTGTGCCAAGCTCCTGAGCGGTGCCGCCCGCGATCCCCGTCACAGAGCCGAAGACCTCAGCCAGCCCGCGCAAATTCTGCGACTGTTGTAGGGTCTTCAGGCTGTGGCGCGCGACGATGTGGCTGACCTCGTGCGAGAGCACGGAGGCCAGCTCGTCGTCGGACGCCAGATTCATCAGCGCGGTCGTGATATAGATGTGGCCGCCTGGGCCGGAGAAGGCGTTCAGTTCCTTGTCGCGTATGATGTGAAAGCTGTAGGTCAGATTCGGGCGCAGGCTCGCGCGCGCCACGCGCAGCCCCACGCGGTCGGCGCGCGCCTGGCCCTCCGTGACGATTGTGAACTTCCTGCCGAACTCCGCGTGCAGCTTCTGGCCCAGCTTCACCTCGTCCTGCTCGCTCATCAGCCCGCTGTTCGAGTAGCTCGCGCCGCGGAACTGCCAGTACGGGTCGGACTGAAAGAAGCGTGTGACTTCCGTGAGCGTGCTCTCACCGGCGGAGAGAACAGTCGTCACGGCCGAGCCGACGGTCAAAGGCTCTGCCTTCTCCTCCGTCGCGCTCGTCTGCGCGGCGGCGGTCGAGAACCAAAAAAGCGTAAGGGCGAAGGCGAACGCGGTCAGCTTGCCCCCGTGGGGGACGCTTGATGACATCTTCAGTTTCCTTTTCAATCCTAATCTCAAGAGCGCCGGCAAATCCCTTCGGACCACACAGCCCGGCCCAATCATACCGCATGACGCTCCCCTCGCGGAGATTTGCAAATAAGGCAAAAGTAAAAAGGTAAAAGGCAAACGCGAGGCTGAAACCACTTTTATGAAAAGCGGTTCTCCGCCTTACTTACTTTTACCTTTTACCTTTTTACTTTTGCCTTCTATTATCGTTCCGCAATCCTGAACGAAATTCGACGGAGGGCCGAGATGGTAGCGACGCTGGAATTCTGGGGCGGGGTGGGGACCGTGACCGGGTCCAAGTATTTGATTAAGGCCGAGCGCGGGCAGGTCTTGATTGACTGCGGCATGTTTCAGGGCTTCAGGGAACTGCGCGAGCGCAACTGGCAGGACCCGCCGTTCGACGTGCGCTCGCTCGACGCCGTGCTCATCACGCACGCGCACATAGACCACACGGGCTACCTGCCGCGCCTCGTCGCGCTCGGCTACGACAACCCCGTCTATTGCTCGCGCGGCACGGCCGACCTGCTCAAGATTCTCCTGCCCGACTCGGCGCGGCTCCAGGAGGAAGAGGCCGACTATCGGAATCGGCACAATTTGACGAAGCACAGCCCGGCGCTCCCGCTCTACACGGAAGACGATGCGCGCGCCGCCATCAAGCTGCTCCGGCCCGTCGAGAACACGGGCGAGGCGGTTGATGTCGCGCCGGGCCTCCGCGCGGGCTTCCGCACCGCCGGCCACATCTTAGGTTCGAGCCTCGTCCTCGTCGAAGTTGACGACGCGGGCCATGACGGGAAGGGGAGGAGCGTGCTCTTCTCGGGCGATTTGGGCCACTACGATCAGCCGATCATCCACGACCCCGCGCCGCCGCCGCCCTGCGATTATCTGCTGGTCGAGTCAACCTACGGCGACCGCCTGCACGACCCCACGGACCCGAAGGACGCGCTGGCGCGCATCATCAACGAGACCCAGCAGCGCGGCGGCGTCGTCCTGATTCCAGCCTTCGCCATCGGGCGCACGCAGGAGATCGTCTATTTCATACGCGAGCTGGAGGACGAAAAGCGCATCCCCATCCTCCCCGTGCGCGTTGACTCGCCGATGGCCGCGGCCGCCACGCAGGCTTACAGCAACCGCAAGGAGGAGCAGGACGCGGCGTACGCGAGCGTCTTGGCACAGCGGCGTCACCCCTTGAGGACGCACTCGATGGTAACGGCCTCGTCGCGCGAAGAGTCTAAGCGGCTGAACGAGGAGCGCGGCACGCGCATCATCGTCAGCGCGTCGGGGATGATGACGGGCGGGCGCGTCCTGCACCACGCGCGCCGCTTCCTGCCGGACCCCGATTCGACCATCGTCTTCGTGGGCTACCAGGCTGCGGGGACGACGGGCCGGCGGATACAGGACGGCGAGCGGGAGGTGAAGATTATGGGCCAGATGGTTCCGGTGCGCTGTAAGGTCGAGCGCGTCGGCGGCTTCTCGGCGCACGCCGACTGGGCTGAAGTCCTGCGCTGGCTCGCGCCGGTCGAGCGAGCCCCGCGCCGCGCCTTCACCACGCACGGCGAGCCGGAGGCCGCTCAGGCTATGGCCCAGCACATCAGAGATCGCTTCGGCTGGAACGTCGAGCCGCCGCAATACGGCCAGAGCGTCGAGCTGGAATAGAAGGCGAGAAGGCAGGAACCACTAAATCACACGAAACGACACGAAGCTCAAGCTCTTTCGTGTTGCTCAGTGTGATTTAGTGGTCCCTGCCTTCTCTTACTCCCTAACTCTTCGCCCTGTCCTGTTTATTGGTGCGGGCGAATCAGCAGGTAGATTTGCCCGTAGTTGCCCGCGGCTGGGCTGTTCTTGCGGGCGCGGGCGTTGAGGCGAACCGGGGACGAGCCGGAATAAGTCTGCCAGCCGCTGTCCACCAGATGCGGGTTGTTGAAGAGCACGTCGGTGAAGAGCAAGCTGCCGCCGCCGTCGCCGAGACTGCTCCCCGCGCACAGGTCGAAGTAAAGATTCTGACCGATGACGCCGGCCGTGCGAGAGCCGAAGACCACGAAGCGGTAGTCAATGCTTCCACCGAACCACGCCGGGTCAATCGTCGCCTGACCCAGATACTGCCCGTTACAGACGAAGGACGACGAGTCGTCGTTGAAGGTGATGGCCGCGAAGTTACCCTCGGGCGCGCGCCCCACGGGGAAGACCGCGACCGTCGGCCCCTGCGGGCCTTGCGAGCCCTGCGGCCCCTGTGGTCCAGTCGCGCCCGTCGGACCTTGCGGCCCCGCAGAACCTTGCGGGCCAGTGGCACCCGTCAAGCCTTGAGAACCCTGTGGCCCTTGCGGTCCCTGCGCTCCGGCCGGACCGGGATCGCCTTGCGGACCTTGCGGCCCGGTCGCGCCGGTTTCGCCCTGCGGCCCCTGCGGACCCGCCGCGCCTTGTGGGCCAGTTTCACCTTGCGGGCCTTGCGGCCCCTGTGGGCCTGTCGCGCCGGTCTCGCCTTGAGGTCCCTGCGGTCCAGTCGGCCCCGCCGGTCCAGCGGACCCTTGCGGACCAGTTTCGCCTTGCGGACCCTGCGGGCCGGGCGCTCCCATAGTCCCTTGCGGCCCCGCAGGTCCTTGCGGACCCTGCGGCCCTTGCGGCCCCGCAGGTCCTTGCGGACCCTGCGGCCCTTGCGGCCCTTCCGGCCCGCCGCCGCCGATGGTGATGTCAATCTCGTCCTTCTGTGAAGTCCCCGTGCCCCTGGAGACTTTCAGCAAGTAAGTGCCCGGCTGGATGCCCGCGGGCAGGTCCGCGACGAGCTGTGTGGGCGTGCTGCTGATGACGTTGAGCGGCTGGTCGGCGAGCGTCACGCTCGGCAAGCTTGTGCCAAAATTGACGCCCGTGATGGTGATCTGGTTGGTGGCGTTGTTGACTTCCGTCTGCGTCACTTCGAGCTGAACTGACGAGGAGCTTTGGGCGCGGGTCGTGCCCGTCGAGACGAGCAGCGCGAGCGCGACGAGCAGAAAGGCGGTGCGGTATCGTGGGGGAAGACTAAACATTCAGATGCTCTCCTTTGGATGGTCATCTACGGCGAGATGAGGTTGGTCCCAAGTTGCGGGTGACTTGAGAAGGGTTATCGCTCGGGGGCGAGCGCAACGCACCCTTAAAACGAAAAGGGACGATGGTTGCTGGAATCAGGATAGTTGAACGAAGCGGGCCGGATGAAACCTCACTGCTTTCCGCGCCCGCGAGGACAAAACAGAGGGCGAACCCTAAACTAAGCGGGTCTCATTAGTCAAGCTAAAAGACGGGAACCACGAAGCCACGCGAAGCGACACGAAAAGAAACGTTCCTGCGTCCGCGTTTTTCCGTGCCTCTTCGCGGCGCGTCCATGTTTAGAGCGCCCGCGCGGGCTGTGGTATAGTGGCGGCTCTAGTCAAGCTGTCTAAAATTCTGGCGTCTCGCGCGCGGCCTGGGACTCTTCGGCACCGCCGCGCGCCTCGCGACGCCGACTGTGAGGAGCAAGAGCGTTGAGCGTTCTGGTTGATAAAAACACGCGCCTCGTCGTGCAGGGCATCACGGGCAAAGAAGGCACGTTCCACACCAAGCAGATGATCGAGTACGGGACTACGGTCGTCGGCGGCGTCACGCCGGGCAAGGGCGGGACCGTCCACGAGAATGTTCCCGTCTTCAACACCGTGGCGGACGCGGTCCGCGAGGCGGGCGCGAACGCCAGCGTGATTTACGTCCCGCCGCCCTTCGCCGCCGACGCCATCATGGAGGCGGCAGACGCCGGCCTGCCCCTCGTCGTCTGCATCACCGAAGGCATCCCGGCCCTCGACATGGTCCAGGTCAAGGAGTACCTGGCGGACAAGACGACGCGCCTCATTGGCCCAAATTGTCCGGGCATCATCTCGCCCGGCAAGTGCAAGATCGGCATCATGCCCGGCCACATACACAAGGAGGGGCGCGTCGGCGTCGTCTCGCGCTCTGGCACGCTGACCTACGAGGCCGTCGGCCAGTTGACCGCGCTCGGCCTGGGCCAGTCCACGGCCATCGGCATCGGCGGCGACCCCATCGTCGGCACGACGCACACGGACGCGCTCGCGCTCTTCCAGGCGGACGACGAGACGGACGGCATCGTGATGATCGGCGAGATCGGCGGCACGGCCGAGGAGGATGCCGCCGCGTTCGCCAGGGAGAACGTGACGAAACCCATCGTCGCTTTCATCGCCGGGCAGACCGCGCCGCCGGGACGCCGCATGGGCCACGCCGGGGCCATCATCGCGGGCGGCAAGGGCACCGCGGCCGAGAAGATGAAGGCGCTCGAAGACGCAGGCATCCGCGTCGTCCACTCGCCCGCCGACATCGGCGCGGCCATGAAGGACGCGCTCGGCGCGGGCGCTTCGGCTTGAAAGGTGCGAAATCAATGAGCGACCCGAACGACGAGACAAACTTGCCCATAGACGACATCAGGCAGTCAATAAAACTATTGACGCAGCTTGCGCTTCGGGCCGATGAGCGTATGGACGCTTTGGAAGAGGCGCAGGTGAACTCCGAGCGTAAAATCGCCGCGCTTACCGACGCACAACTGAAAGCCGAGGAGCGGATGGAGGCGTTACGGGAGGCGCAGGTGAACTCCGAGCATAGAATTGCCGCCCTCACTGACGCGCAGCTAAGAGCCGAAGAGCGGATGGAGGCATTACAGGAGGTGCAGGCCAATTCCGAGCGGAAGATCGCCGCGATTACCGACGCGCAGTTACGCACGGAAGAGACTGTGGCGAGACTTTCGACAACGATGGAAGCCCTTGCTTTGAGTATGTCGGAGCTGGCTTCGAGAATGTCGGAGTTTGCGGCGGCGCAGGTTCACACGGAGCAACGGTTGGACGTGCTGATTGACATCGTCAGAGAGAAGCAGGGCGGTGAGCTGGGCTGAGGATGTAGAAAATTAGTTGTGGTCACGTCCGAGCATTCGTTCACCGTCAGGGCGGAGGACGTTGACGAGCAGGGCCGCTTCAAAGAGAAGCTCGGGATGAGTTGAGGGAGCCGATGCCGAGTCTCAGAGGTTCGAGCAGGATTTTAGTCCTGATTGTTTTCTTGTTCTGTTTCGGCTTCGACGCAGAGGCCCAGGAAGATTGTCTCTACGGGTTCAAGATTTACGTTCACGACCAAACGGGGAAGGCCGTCAAAGGCGCGAAGCTCGAAGCCGCGGGCGTAACTGAGAAAGACGTGTTGCCGGCCGACGTGAAGCCTATCGTCAGTTACCGCGGGGCCTACATGATAGCCAATGACGCCGGCAGGACGGTCAAGGGTGATTTTCTATTGAGAGCCGCGGCCGAGGGCTTTGAGACTTACGAGCGGCGCATCAACTTTCCGGTCTGCGAGCTTCAAAGGTTTGAGTTGAGGCTGCGGCCGAAAGGCTCCAAAGACGAGGCCGGGTTTGAGAGACTGTACAACCTGCACGGGACGGTCTTCGACGAGGCCCAGAAACCTTTCGGCGGCGCAAACGTCGAAGCCACGTTCGCGAGCGGCAGGGTCTTTCAGACGACCTCGAACGCGTACGGCTATTTCGAGATGGACGTGCCGGAGGGCGCGGCGAGCATTCGCGTAACCGACAGTCGAATCCCGGATGTCAGCTTTGATAAGTTCACGGTCGAAGACGGAAACACGGTGCTCAACGTCCCGGTCTGCTTGAAGTGTAAGCAGGCGGAATCCAAAAACTAAATTTCCCGAGGAGAACAATGGCGGAACAAGGTAACTTGACATTCGGCATCATCAAGCCCGACGCGGTGCGCGGCGGGAAGGCGGGCGCGATCATTCAGCGCATCACGGACGGCGGCTTTAAGATTCGCGCGATGAAGTTGATCCGCATGACGCTCGCAGAGGCCGAGGGCTTTTACGCGGTGCATCGCGAGCGCCCCTTCTTCCCGGAGTTGACGAATTTCATGTCGAGCGGGCCGTGCGTGGTGCTGGCCCTGGAGAAGGATGGCGCGGTCAAGGCGTGGCGCGATTTGATGGGGGCGACCGACCCGGCCAGGGCCGACGAGGGCACGCTCCGCAAAGAGTTCGGCGCGTCCGTCGGCGAGAACGCCACACACGGCTCCGACTCGGAAGAGAACGCCGCGATAGAGATCGCCTACTTCTTCAGCAGGCTCGAACTGGTTTAAGCAAAAAGCCTGCGCGTCGTCGCTCTCCGGGTAAATAGGTCTTAGCGTCAGAGGAAGTGGGGCCAGGCTATGATCAGCTCGCAGGCGTCTCAAGTAAAATAGCGGTCGGAACGGGAAGAGACTCGCGAGGGATTTCGGAATGAAACTTTGCCCCACGTGCCAGCGCACCTACGAAGACGACGCGCTCCGGTTCTGCCTGGAGGACGGGACGCCGCTCGTCGGCGCGGGAGCGTCCACCGAAGACCCCGGCGCGACCATTAAAATCCCGGCCGGGCGCGTGACGAGCGACGCGCCGACCGAGGTCATGAGCGATGACCAGCTAGCGGCGACCCGTGCGGCGGCTCCGCGGGCCGCAGAGCCCGCGCCCACGCAGGCTGCGCCGAAAACTTCTGGACCAGGTTCGCCCGCTCGTCAGTATGACACCCGCGCGGCGACTGCGCCCGCCGCGCGCAGGTCCGGCTCCGCGCCGTGGATTCTCGGGGCGGCGGTCGTGCTGGGCCTCTCGGCTATCGCGGTGGCAGTGATTATGACTCGCGGCGGCGGCGCGACCGACAACACGCAACTCTCACAGGGGAATCAGAACGCGTCCCCTTCGGGCGGCGTGACGCCTGAGTCCACACCGGGCGGCCAGCCAAACGTTAACATCGCGGTCAACCCGACGGCGTCGCCCGCGCAGACGAGCGCCGGGATCGGGTCTGGCAGCGGGACCGGGTCGGACAGTAAGACGCCGGAGCGGCCGATGCCTTCTCCCAGGCAGACGCCGAACGAGAGGCCCACGCCGCCACCGACGCCGGAACCCACCGCGCCGCCGCCGCCGTCGCGGCCGAGCGGACCAGTCAGCGGCGGCATCCTGAACGGCAAAGCTATCAGCCTGCCGAAGCCGGTCTATCCGGCGATTGCCAAAGCAGCGCGCGCTTCTGGCACAGTCACTGTCCAGGTGACGATTGATGAGTCGGGTAATGTTATTGCGGCGCGCGCCGTCGGCGGGCACCCGCTCTTGCAGCAATCAGCCGTGCAGGCCGCTCGCCAGGCGCAATTCTCGCCGACCATGTTGGCGGGCACGCCGGTTAAGGTGACGGGCGTGATAACTTATAATTTCGTCGCCCAGTGAAGCGGCGGCTGACAGTTCGCAGTAATAAAGTTGGCGAAGAGGTTTTTATGTCAATCATCAGCGACGTGATCGAATCAACGAAGGCGATCATCAAGGGCATGGGCGTCACCTTCTCCTACATCCCGAGGGAGAAGTGGACGGTGGAGTACCCGGACGAGCCCGTCACGGTGCAGCCGCGCTACCGCGGGCAGCACCTCCTGCACGTGGACGAACTCGGCCGGGAGAAGTGCGTCGCCTGCTTCCTCTGCGCGGCCGCCTGCCCGTCCGAGTGCATCTACATCGTGGCGAAGGACGACCCGCGCCCGCCCGAAGAGCGCACGGGCGTGGACGAGCGTTACGCAGAGGTCTATAACATCGACTACGGGCGCTGCATCTTCTGCGGCTACTGCGTCGAGGCGTGCCCGAAGGACGCCATCACGCACGGCTACAACTTCGAGCTGTCGGTTTACACGCGGGCCGACCTCCTGAAGACGAAAGACGACCTGCTCATCACCAAGCAGAAGCAGTCGCTCAACTACCGCGTCGCCTCGTCCGACGAAGACGTGGATTCGGAATACAAGGAAGTTTAAGGCAGAATCCAGGAGCCGGAATCCAGAATCCAGAAGGAAAGGCCGAAACCGTCTTTCTCTCATTCTGGATTCTGACTCCTGGATTCTGGATTCTGCGTTATGCGCGAATTCCATTACCGCTGGGAGTACGACCTTCAGGCGAGCCCCGAAGAATTGTGGCCGCTCTTGGCGGACACGAATCGCTTCAACCGCGACGCGGGCGTGCCGGCGGTCGAGGCGTTGGGGCGCGAGGGGAACGCGCGCCGCCTGCGGCTCTTCAAGTTCGGCGTGGCGGTCGAGTGGGAGGAGCAGCCCTTCGAGTGGATTCGGCCTTACCGCTTCGGCGTCGTGCGCCGCTACACGAAGGGGCCGGTCAGCGAGATGCGCGTCGAGGCCGAGCTACAGGAGCGGGCCGACGGTGGCACGCACCTCATCTACGAAGTCTGGGCTACCCCGCGCAACTTCATCGGCCGCGCGGCCATCCCCGTCCAGGTCGGCCTCCTCTCCAAACGCAGCTTCGGTGAAATCTTCCGCCGCTACGACCGCGAAGTTAAGAGCGGCCGCCCGCAGCTCTATCAAACGTCGCCCGCGAGGTTCGCGCAGGGCGGCGCGGCGCGGCTCAAAGTTTTGAGCGAGCGCCTCATCAGTCAGGGGGCGAAGCCCGAGATAGTCAACCGCCTGGCCGAGACAATCGAGCGCGCCGACGATCTCACGCTCTCGCGCATGCGCTCGCACGCGCTCGCCGACTACTGGGGGCTGCCGCGCAAGGACGTGCTGGAGGTCTGCCTCTGGGCCACGCGCGTCGGGCTGCTCGACTTGCAGTGGGAGATGATCTGCCCGCACTGCCGCGGGGCGGCGCAGACCTCGCGCTCGCTGACGGGCATCCAGTCCGAGGTCTTGTGCGAGACCTGTGACGTAGACTTCACCGTCAACTTCGACCGCGCCGTGGAATTGACCTTCTGCCCGAATCCTTCGATACGCGTCGTCGAAGGCTTGGAGTTCTGCGTCGGCGGGCCGCAGGTCACGCCACACATCGTCCTCCAACAGCTCGTCGCGCCCGGCGCGCGCCGCGAAGTCTCGCTCCCTTTGGAAAATGGTCGTTACAGACTGCGCTGCTCGGAGTTGGCGGGCGGGCAATATCTGAAAGCGTCCGACCAGGGCGCGTCCGAGGCGAGGCTCAAGGCTTCGGAGGACGGCTGGACCGACGAAGAGTTGTCGCTCTCGATTGAGCCGAAGCTGATTCTTGAGAACGCGACCGGCAAGGAGCAGTACTTCGTTTTGGAGCGCATGGCGTGGAGCGACCAGGCGGCGACGGCCGCGGAGGTGACGGCGCTCCAAATTTTCCGCGACCTCTTCAGCAATGAGGCGCTGCGGCCCGGCGAGCAGATTTCCGTGGGCACCTTGACGGTCCTCTTCACTGACCTGCGCGGCTCGACACAGCTCTACAGAGAGATCGGCGACGCGCCCGCCTTCGGCTGCGTGATGAACCACTTCGACGTGCTGCGCGCAGCGATAAGTGAGGAGGACGGCGCGCTCGTGAAGACGATTGGCGACGCCGTGATGGCCGTCTTCCGCCGGCCCGCCGGAGCCCTGCGCGCGTTCCTGACGGCGCAACAGGTGCTCGCTTCACCCGCACAGGGCGGCCGGCCGCTGATGCTCAAAGTCGGCATCCACACGGGGCCGTGCATCGCCGTGACGCTCAACGGCCGGCTAGATTACTTCGGCTGCACGGTCAACATGGCCGCGCGCCTGGAAGGCTTATCGTCGGGCGGCGACGTGGTCATCTCCGCGGCGGTGCACGTCGACCCGGAGGTCGCGGAGATGCTCTACGGGCCGGAGGCGGAATTGAAGGCCACGCCGTTCGAGGTGATGCTGAAGGGGTTTGACGAGGAACAGTTCGAGCTGTGGCGCGTCGCCCCCGCGAGTTGTGTCGCGGAGGGCGAGCGCGCCGTCAGCTCAAACGTTTGAACGGTGCCGGGACCGAGAGTAGTTCTATCTCACCATGCCGCCGACCAGCGGCGCGCGGTAAAGCTCTCGCCTGAGAAACGCGCGCACTCCCGCCGTGACAGCCAGGTAGACGAACAGCAAGACCACCGCCCCGATCAGAATCGGGCCGAGGATGCTCAGGACCGTCGCGTCCGGGATCAGGTAAATCAGCCCGATGAGGAAGCGCGCGATCAGGTAGAAGACGGCGATCATCAGCGCCTGCTTGGCGTGGAAGCGGACCAGTTGGCTGTCGCCGGACGCGGCCGACGCCGCGAGCGGCAGCATCAACATCGCCAGCGGCACGAGGTTGATCTCCCAGTTGAAGACGCCGACGTTGGTGAATTGCAGGACGGTCGGCCCACCGAGAACGGCGAAAGCCACCCAGAGATAGCAGGCGAGGCTCAGGCCGCGCTCGTAGCCGTCGGCCTCGACGACGGGAGCGGGCATCGGCGCGGGCGCGTAACCCTGATAGCCGTAGGGCGGCGGCGGTTGCTGCCCGTACTGCTGCGGCGGCTGACCGTAAGGCTGCTGCTGTTGGCCGTATGGCGGCGGCTGCTGACCGTATGGCGGCTGTTGTCCCGGCGGAGGCCCGCCTCCGGGCGGGTATGGCTGTGACATTTCCAAAATCCTTTCTCTTCGTGAGCTGACTAATGAAGCCCTAACGCCTTTCGGATGTCGCGCTAAATTAAACTGCCTGGTTGTATGGGCCGTCATTATATGAGTATCGTTCCCGCGTGTATAGAGAAAAATGCTCCACCCCGCGCGCGGCGAAATTCACCGGCCCGGCGCGCTGAGCTATGATACGAGGCCGCGGCCGGGCGAGGCGGCAGCGCCGCGTTAACGATGACGACACTTTTAGAGGCCCGCGGGGTCACGAAAATTTACACGATGGGCTCGACCGAGGTGCGCGCGCTCGACGGCGTGTCGCTCAATGTGCGCGCGGGCGAGTTCGTGGCGATTCAGGGTACGTCGGGCTCGGGCAAGTCAACGCTGCTGAATATGCTCGGCGGGCTGGACCGCCCGACCGGGGGCGAGGTCTTCTTCGAGGACAAGTCGCTCGGCCCGTTCACGAAGAAAGAAATGGCACACTATCGCCGCCACGCGGTCGGGATGATTTTCCAGAACTTCAACCTGATCCCGACGATGTCGGCCTCAGAAAATATTAACCTCGCGCTCGCCTTCGGCGGGATGAAAGCGGGCGAGAGGGGCGGGCGGGCCGCCGAGCTGCTCGAACGCGTCGGGCTCGGGGAGCGCGCTTCGCACCGCCCGTCGGAGTTGTCCGGCGGCGAGCAGCAGCGCGTCGCCATCGCCCGCGCTTTAGCCAACCGCCCGCGCGTGCTCCTGGCCGACGAGCCCACGGGCAACCTCGACTCGACGCGCGCCGAAGAACTGCTCGCGCTGCTGCGCCGGATGGTCGAGCGCGACCGGCTGACCGTCCTGATGGTCACGCACGACCGCGACCTCGCCGCGCGCTTCAGCGACCGCATCGTCCTGATGAAGGACGGGAAGATAACTGAATGATGAATGCGGAATGATGAATGATGAATTAAGAAACGAACGTCTTTAATTCATCCCGCAAAGTTCATCGTTCATCATTGCTTTTCGAGGGGTGCTTATGTCAACGAGTATTTCGCGCGTGATAACGCTTGAGGAGTTGCGGTCTGTGCCGCTGTTCGCGTCGCTGGATGACCAGGCGGCGGGGGAGTTGCGCGACCTGTTGGAGCTGCGTGAGGTGCCGGGCGGGACGACGCTGTTCCGCCTGGGCGACACGGGCGACTCGATGTATTTGATCGAGAGCGGGCGCGTGCGCATCAGCCTCAAGGACGCGGACGGGAGCGACGTGACGCTGGCGGAGCTGGCGGGCGGCGACTTCTTCGGCGAGATGGCGCTGCTCGACGGCAAGCCGCGCTCGGCCGACACGACCGTCATCGAGGACGCGTTCTTCGCGGTGCTGTCGCGCGACAACTTTCTGAAGTTCGTCCGCTCGAACCCGGACGTGGCGCTGAAGATGCTGAGCGCGATTACGCACCGCCTGCGGAAGACGGACGAGATGCTGCGCCACCGCGTCTCGCGCAACGTCAACGAGGAGGAGGACGCGCGCCTGACCGTCGGCGACCGCGTCGCCAACCGCATCGCGAACTTCGGCGGGAGCTGGACGTTCATCGCCCTGCTCGCCGTCATCCTCATCCTCTGGATCGTGGTCAACTCGTACATGATAGCCGCGAGCGAAGTTGACCCCTACCCGTACCAACTCTTCGGCCTCGTCCTCGGCGTCCTCGCAGGCGTGCAGGCCCCCATCATCATGATGTCGCAGAACCGGCAGGGCGAGAAGGACCGCCTGCGCGCCGACCTCGACTATCAGGTGAACCTGAAGAACGAGCTTTCGTTGGCCGAAATCCTGCGCCGCCTCGACGTGCTCGAAAGCGAGCGCCTGCCCATCCTCTTCGAGAAACAGAACCGCCAGATCACCGACAAGATGGGCGACGCGGCTCCGCGCGGGACGACGGAGACGGACAGGGGGCCGGAGGGAATTCTCTAAGAAGCTGTTTGAAGATTCCGTAGTGGCACAGTTTGAAATTGCGGGCCGTCTTCACCAGGAAAGAATTTCACGCAAAGGCGCAAAGACGCAAAGGAGACAGCAAAGAGGTTGAAGGCTTCTTCGCCTTGCGTGCTTTCTTTGCGTCTTTGCGCCTTTGCGTGAGACCGCCTTTTTCTTCACCCCTTCTTAACTGACTTGCCCGGAAAGCCGAAATGTTTCGCGTAGCGCGCTCGTATAAATTCGGACGCCTCGCCCTGCGTCGTCGGCAGGTCGTCCGGCGCTGGCCCGTCCGGGTGCGAACTCAGCGTCAGGTGGTATGCCTTCATCAAGACATCTTTCTGCGTCGCGTCGAGGGGCTGGTTGGCCGGGTGTGCCGGACTGTCGGCGGGCGCGGTGACGGCGGGCAGCGCGGCGCGCGGCAAGGACTGCGGCGTGTCTGTGCGCGGCGCGTCGAGTTCCGAGAAGAGGTGCTCGAAGGTGTTGGCGCTGGCGTCCCGCTTCGTCAGGAATTGGTCCCAGCCGAAGAGGCGCTTGGCGGTCGCCATGATTGACGTGTGCTGGTAGCGCGTCGAATCCACACGGGCGGCCGCGACCCACGGCGAGGCGATGACGGCCGGCACACGGAACCCGAGCCGGTCGAAAGTGAACGTCGGGGCGTAAGAGAGTTTGTTGCCCGAAGGCGGCGAGTTCAGCCCGTCCGGGTTGGGGATGTTCTCCGCGGGCGGGACGATGTGGTCGTAGAAGCCGCCGTGCTCGTCGTAAAGCACTATCAGCGCGGTCTTGTTCCACAGCTCTTCGTTCGCGCGCAGGGTCTCGTAAACGTCCGCCACGAAGTTGTCGCCGTAGCGCGCGTCCTGCGGGGCGTGCTGGGAATTCGCCATCGCGTCCTGCGCGTTGACGAAGCGCGGCTCTATGAAAACGTAGCTGGCGAGCGCGCCCGCCTTCACGTCCGCGGCGAACGAATCCTCGTACAGTTTGAAGTTCGCCGTCTGCGTGTTGACCTGTGAGAACTCCGCGAGGTCGTTGTCGTCGAAGTAGTAAGTGGCCCAGGTGCGGCCCGCGGCCTGGACGCGGTTGTAGACGGTGGGGCCGTCGAAAATCTGCGTCCAGACGTTGAGCGCGAAGCCGAAGGAGGTGGCGGCGTGGACGTAGAGCCGGTTGGGCTGCGTCGGGCCGGGGACTTCCGAGTACCAGTTGTCGCAGACGCAGAAGGCGTCGGCGAGCGCGTTGATGGAGGGCAGGCGGTTCGGCGCGAATGACTCCATCGCCACGCGGATCACTTCCTGGCTCGGGTTCTTCACCTTGTCGGCGTAAACCAGCTCCGTGTGATAGCTGCTGACGAAGCCGTTGTTCGCGGCCGGCGCGGAATCACTCGGCCCGTCTTTGTCGTTGCAGAGCTGCACGTTCGCCGCGTTGAAAGAGTGGCCCGGCCCCTCGCCCGCCAGCACGGCGTACGGAGCGCCGTTCGTCACGTAGTAAGCCGGGTTGGAATCCGACTCGGCTTTACCGGGGTCGAGCAGGTTGAACTCGCTCCCCTTCAACCCCTGCACCCCGCCGCGGTAGCCGAAGATGTGATCGAACGAACGGTTCTCCATCATCAGCACCACCACGTGCTCAATCGGCAGGGCGGCACCCTGTTGAGCCGACTGGGTCACGACGGATTTAGTCGTCGCACGTTTCCGGGTCGAGCTAACGCGCTTCTTCCCGCTCTTACCGCCGCGAGATTTTTTACTGGCACGGGCTTTGGGTTTGCCGGGCATGTGGATTCTCCTTCGGTAGAATTATTAGAAAGCCAGAGCGCAGGGCTCAATAAGACTGCGTTCTCCCGGAACAATCTAACTCGACAGGTGACTCGGCTACACGAATATTTATAAATTCATGTGTGAGTTTCGTTCTTATATCTGTTGCTGTTATCCATCGGCAACCTTCTTCCTAAGCCTTTCCACAAGCCGTCGCGTCCTTGCTATCGCCTCGTGTCGCAGTCGTTCATAAATCATCAATGCCTCTTGGGCCAACGTGAGCGCAAGGTCAGGTCGCGCTTCTGCCTCTCGGACAAGTGCGAGTCCCGCAAGAGAATCGGCAATTAAATCTTGACGGCCAATTTCGCGCGCTAACTGCAATCCCTTCTCGTGCCATTCACTTGATTCCGTCCAGCGTGAACGGTCGCGGGCGACCGCGCCCAGGCCGCCTGTGGAAGCCGCTTGCCCGTCCTTGACGCTAATCTTCTCCGCTAGCGCCAATGCCTCTTGGAAATGCCCTTGAGCTACGTCAAAGGACTTAAGTTCTCGTGCCAGTTGGCCCAGGCTGTTAAGCACGATCACCATCAATCTCTCATCTTTCGGATTTACGCAGCACTCCAACGCTTCTTGGAATAATCGTTCGGCAGTGTCGTAGTCTTTGCGCTGGCGTGCTACTGCTCCGCGCCTATACAAGCCAGTGCCTTGTTCGGATTTGCTCCCACCACGTTCCCACGCTTCAGCACTGCGATCTGCCCAGTGGCCCGCCTCATCAGTGTCGGCTCGATGGTAATAAATAGAGGCCACAAAATGCGCTCGCCAGCCTGCCTGGCTCCACTCTTTTAGGGCGCACATTGCTTCATAGCCGCGTGAATTCAAACGCACCTCTTCGCCCCAACGTCCTCCATACCAGAGAAAATGCGCCAACGTATCCGACAAATCGTTCAGCCACCGTGCTGCCTCCTTATCGCCGACTCCCGTTTCTTGCACTGCCGCCGCCTGCCAGAGCCACTCCGCGGCCGCGTCGAGATTGGCCCATTCAGCTTCGAGCCGGTCGTAGGTCTTGTAACTTTCATCGCCCGCGCCGCCGTACTGTCTGGCATAATTCACCCAATATTCGGCAAAGCGCATGCCTGTCTCGCGCGCGATTTGCGCGTCCGCCAACAACTCGTCACGCACGAAATTACGAGTGAGCGGGTGCAGGGCGTAGCGGTCCTCGCCCGCTATCACGTCCACGAGTGAGAGCGCGCTCAGTCGGTCAATCGTCGTTTCCAGCGCGTTGCGCGACAGTTCGGCAACTTTCATCCATGCCTCGAAGGTGGCGGACGGGACAAAGAGCGACAGCGCGCGAAAGGCGATTTCGTCATTCGTGGTCAACTCCCGGCGCGCCTCTTGGAAAATAAACTTCTGCAAGTCAGGGTCACTATTGCCGCGCAGCAGGGACAGTGCGCCGTCGAAAGTCAGCGTCGCGCGCACGCGCATCAGTCCCAACGTGTGCATCAGCGCGAGCGGCGAGCCTTTCGTCTCGTCGTACAACTCTTGCCATCGCGTCTCCCCCGCGTGCTGCAATTTTTTCGCCAGTTGCGGGTCACGCCCCATTTCGCTTTCGATGATGGAGCGGGCTGCGTCCCACTCAAGTTTTTCCAACCGCAGCCAGACCGCGCCCTCGCCGCCGCGCCGACGGCTCGTGATGATCGCCTTGCACGCTTGCGGCAGTTCGCGCAGGAAATCTGCCAGCGCCTCCTGCTCCTCTTTCGCCAGCGTTTCGAGGTTGTCGTAGATGAGCAGGGTGCGCGTCTCGCGCAACGCGTCTAGCAGCGCACGCCGTTTGTCATCACCTGCCAGTTTAGCGATGCCCGGTTGTCCAAGCACGCGCGCCGTCTCGTTCAGGAATTCGTCGAGCGTGCGCGCGGCGGGCTTCAATTCACGGATGCCGCTCGGGTCGAGGATGTTCTGCTTGGCGCTGACGAAGATGAAGGCGTCGAACGAGCCTTTTCCTTTGCAGCGATACGCGGCCTCGACCGCGAGCGCGCTCTTGCCGATGCCGCCGATGCCGTCCAGGAGCACGCCCCACGTTCGGTCTTCGGGACTGAGGGCGCGGAGCACAGTGGTCATTTCCCTGTTCCGCCCGAAGAACGGCGCGCGGCGCGGCAGATTATCTGGAATCCTCTGCGCGAAGGTCTGAACGACCTCGGGGGCGACGGGCGAGCCCTTAATATCCGCGCCGTATTCGAGCAGGAGCCTTTGCAGGTTGTCGAGCAGTAATTTCTCGAAGGCTTCCGACGTATCGAACGATTGATACAGGCCCGGATGCTCGCCCTTGAGTGCTTCGAACTGCTCGAAGAATTCTTTGACGCGCTTGAACTGGTCGGGGTCGAGCGCGTCGATGGGGACGCTGCGCGTGCAGCGATACATCATGATGCGCGGCCTGCCCTGCTGCTTCCACAGGCGATGCGCCGTCTGGAATTCCTCTTCCGTGCCCGAGAGGTATTCTTTCTGTGTTTGCGAGTCGCGGCCCGCGGGCGGAGTGCCGAAGCGATGCCACAGGATTCCGATGAACACGTCCCAGGACGTGGGCTTGAGCTGGTCCAGGATAACTTGCTCAGGGCGTCCCAGGTCGGGTACGACCGCGCGCCAGTCTTCCACCTTGAGCACGATGCCGAGATTGTCGGCGAGCGGCTCTAACATCGCGGCGACCGTCTCGACTTTCGCGCGCTCGGCTGCCATGTCGGACGGAGACGCGGCAAAGATTCGCAGTTTCTTCATCGTCCACCTCGCGGCCATTATAAAGCTATTAACCGGCACTCCGAGAGAAAATGCTTATGGATTTGCCCGCGGGCGCGTGCGACCGTTACAATCCGGCGTTCGATCTACACAATTCGTCCGGTTCGCTTCAGACGGCTCAGACATGATTCAGGCCATCTTCTTCGACTTCAACGGCGTCATCATCAACGACGAGCCGCTGCACCTGAAGGCATACCAGGAGGCGCTCGCCGAAGCGGGCATCACGCTCACGGCGGCCGAGTACATGACGATGCTCGGGATGGACGACGTGACTTTCGTCCGCACGGCGTTCGGGCGCGCGGGCAAGGCGCTGCCGGACGGCGACGGCGCACGCGTCATCGCGCGCGAGTATGAACTTCACCGCGGGATGATCGAGGAAGACTTGCCGCTCGCGCCCGGCGTCGTCACGTTCATCAGGGCAGCCGCGCGCCGCTACCAGCTCGGCCTCGTCAGCATGTCCACGCGCTACGGGATAGATTACGTCTTCGAGCGCACGCCGCAGCTCGGCCCGGCGTTCACCGTCATCGTCAGCGCCGAGGACGCGCGCGGCACGCACAAGCCCGACCCGACCTGTTACCGGCGCGCGCTCGAACTCTTGAACGAGCGGCGGCGCGACGAGCGCCAGCTCCCGCTGCTGCCCGGCGAGTGCCTGGTGATAGAGGACTCACCGCCCGGCATAGAGTCCGGCCGCGCCGCCGGCATGCGCACGCTCGGCGTGACCAACACGGTCTCGGAGGAAGCACTCCGCGCCGCCGGCGCGGACATCGTCACCCATAGCCTCGCCGACTGGACGGTTGACGCAGTCCATCACGTGTTCGACTAAAGGCAGCATCCAGAATCCACGAGTCAGCATCCAGAATGAATGGCTGCAACCTTCTGTCTGTTATTCTGACTCCTGGATTCTGAATTCTGAATTCTGCTTTTCGCCATGTCCTTCGCAGACATTCTCAGGCTTTCGCTGCGTAACCTGCGCGAGGCACGCTTGCGCGCGGTGTTGACGACGATGGGCGTCATCGTCGGCGTGGCCGTCATCGTGACGATGGTCTCGTTCGGCCTCGGCTTGCAGCGCAATACGGTCAGCCGCTTCCGCGAGTTGGACCTCTTCAACGAAATCACCGTTTACGGCAAGAACCTTTCCGAAGTCGTCGAGAAGGAGTTGAACAGGCGCGCGCGCGGCCCGGACGACGAGGACGACGAAGGGCCGGAGCGCGAGGGCGGCCGTCGTGAAGGCGGGCCGGCGAAGACGCCGCAGCGGCCGCTGGACGACGCGGCGCTCGCGGACATCGCACGGCTTCCGGGCGTGGCCTCGGTCGAGCCGAACATCTCCTTCACTGCTTTCGTCCGCCTCAACGGGAAGGCGCGGCGCGCTTTAATCGGCGGCGCGCTGGTCCCCAACCCCGCCTCGCGCTTCAAGAACTTCGCCGCCGGGCAAATGATCGCCGCGCCGGACGCCGACGAGGTCGTGGTGGACGAAAGGTTCCTGCGCGAGTTCGGCTACGAGAAGCCGGCCGACGCCATCGGGCAGCGGCTGGAGCTGCTCGCGCCGCCCGAGAGGAAAGGCGGGGAAGAGGGCGAGGAAGGGACGCCGAACTTCTTCGGCATCCCGCTCGAAGCAGAGGACGCGGCGGGCGCGCAGGCGGACGCGCTGGTCGCGCGCTCTTTCACCATCGTCGGAGTTTTGGCAAACGAGCTGTCGGGCGTGGGCCGGCGCTTTCGCGGCATCATGCCGGCGTATAACGTCTATGTCCCGCTCGGCGCGGCGCGCGCCTGGAAAAGCGAACACGGCGACGAGTTGGGTGAGGTCGCCTTGCAGCTCGCGCGCGAGAGCGGGGCGCTCGGCGCGGACGAGGAGATAGGCTACGGCTCGGCCGTCGTGCGCGTCGCAGACCCGGTCGTGCTCTCCGAGGTGCGCGGCCGCATCAACGAACTCGGCTTCAGCAGCTTCTCCATCATGGACCAGTTGGAACAGTTGCGCACGGTCTTTCTCATCATCAACGCGGCGCTCGGGTTGCTCGGCGGCATCTCGCTCCTGGTCGCTTCCTTCGGCATCGCCAACACGATGATCATGTCCATCCTTGAGCGCACGCGCGAGATCGGCATCATGAAGGCCGTCGGCGCGGAGGACCGCGAGATAAAACTGATCTTCTTCGTCGAGGCCGGCGTGATAGGCTTGACCGGCGGCGTGGCGGGCGCGCTCCTGGCGTGGGGGATTGACGCGTTGGCGAACCGTCTGGCCTACAGGTTCATCCTGCGGCCACAGGGCGCTTCCTACATAGACTTCTTCGCGCTGCCGCCGCCGCTCTGGCTCGGCGCGATTCTCTTCGCCGTCGTCGTCTCAGTCGTCGCCGCGCTCTACCCCGCGGCCCGCGCCGCGCGCATTGACCCGGTCAAGGCGCTGAGACATGACTGAAAAGCAGAATTCAGAATCCAGGAGTCAGAATGGAAAGAAAGCAGAAGAAAAGCGGTTCTCGGCCTCTCATTCTGGATGCTGACTCCTGGATTCTGGATTCCGCCTTTCCTTTCCTTCTGGCTCCTGGATGCTGTCTCTCGGGGCAACGCCGGGCGGGGCGCGCGCGTCAATTGTTGACGGAACCCGCGCTCTCCCGCCTCTGGTCTTCGCGCAACTCAAACTTATGAAGTGGACGGTCGAAAAAAAGATTGCCGTCGGGTTCGCCCTGGTGCTGGCGATCCTGCTGGTCGTCGGCTTCGTCTCGTACCGCAACACGCGCAAGCTCATCCGCGACAGCAACCTCGTCGCGCACTCGCACGAAGTCCTGGAGGAGTTGGACAGTACGCTCTCGGCCGTCAAGGACGCGGAGACGGGCCAGCGCGGCTTCATCATCACGGGCGATGAGGAGTACCTCCGGCCGTACGCCGCGGCGCTCCCGGCCATCGGCCGCCACCTGATGCGGCTCAAGGAGCTGACCGATGACGACGCCGGCCAGCAGCGCAGCCTCGCGGACCTTGAACGTAAAATCGCGGAGCGGCTCACGCTCATCTCCGACTCCATCGAGCTGCGCAAGACGAGCGGCTTCGACGCCGCCGAACGGCTCATCTCGACCGGGCGTGGCAAGCGCATGATGAACGACCTCCGCGCGCTCACGGCCGAGATGTCCGCCAGGGAGAACGAGCGGCTCGAAAGGCGGCGGGCGGAGTCTGCACAGAGCGCGCGAAACACGACCATCACGCTCGCCATCCTCGGCGCGCTGCTCCTCGGCTTTCTGCCCGCCGGCTTCCTCGTCATCAGGCGCGACTTCAAGAAGCGCCGCCGCGCCGAGGAGGCCCTGCGCGAGAGCGAGGAGCGTTCGAACTACCTCATCGAACACGCCAACGAACTGATTTACCGCACGGACGCGGGCGGCCATCTGATGTTCGTCAACCCGGCGTGCGCCGAGATTCTCAAGCTCCCCGAAGAGAAGCTCGTTGGGCGGCACTACCTCGATTTAGTCAGGCCGGACTTTCGCGAGAAGGCGGAGAAATTCTACAAGCGCCAGCTCGTCAAAAAGGTCCCGAACGAATATCTCGAAGTCCCGGTCGTGACGAGCGAGGGAAGGGAAGTCTGGCTCGGGCAGAACACGCAGCTCGTCCTGGAGGAGGGGAGCATCGTCGGCTTTCAGGCGATAGCGCGCGACATCACGGAGCGCAAGCGCGCGCTCGAAGAGTTGGAAAGCCTCTCGCTGACGGATGACCTGACGGGCCTCTACAACCGGCGCGGCTTCCTCGCGCTCACAGAGCAGCAGCTCAAGCACGCGCGGCGCACCGACGAGCGTTTCGTCCTCGTCTTCGCGGACCTGGACGGCCTCAAGCAGATCAACGACCGCCTGGGCCACCACGAGGGCTCGCGCGCCATCGTCAAGTCCGCGGAGATTCTGCGCCAGACCTTTCGCGCCTCCGACATCGTCGCGCGCCTCGGCGGCGACGAGTTCACGGTGCTCGCGCTCGCCCCCTCGGGCGACAACGCCGAGACCATCAGGACGCGCCTGGAAGAACAGATTCGCCTCTTCAACGAGCGCCGCGAGCTGCCCTACGAACTCTCCATCAGCGTCGGCATCGTCCAACTCGACCCGCACGGCGAGCCCTCCATCGAAGACCTCCTCCGCAAGGCCGACGCCGCGATGTACGAGCACAAACACGCGGCGAAGGAAAAATTAAAAATGTAGGTAGTGGTTCAGTTTCAGACGGGGCGAAGGAAAGGCGGTCTCACGCAAAGGCGCAAAGACGCGAAGAAAGCACGCAAGGTAATGAGGCACTCAACCTCTTTGCGTTCTTCTTTGCGTCTTTGCGCCTTTGCGTGAGACCGCCTTTTCAAACCGAACCACTACCAAAATGTAAAATGCAAAATGGAAGACAAAGAGCTTGCCCCTCGTCTTCCATTTTGCATTTTTAATTTCTGATTTTGAATTACCGCCAGTCTCCGCTCCCGAGCGCCTTGCCGCAGCGGTTGCAGTAGCGGGCCTTGGGGTCTTTCTGGACGGAGCCGCAGTCGCTACAAGTGCGACCCACGCGGAGGTTCGCGCCGCAGGTCGAGCAGTAGTCGGAGCCGGCGCTGTTGGCCGTGCCGCAGGTTCCGCAGCGGCCGGGCAGCGGCGGGACGTAGCCGCCGCCGCGCGCGGCGATGTGTTCCTCTATGACTTGCCACGCGTCCTCGGTCAGGCGGTGCTGCCAGTAAGCGCCGAGCGCGGGGAGCGCGAGCAGGAGGCCCGAGGAGAGGATGACGGCGACGGCCGCGACCGCCGCCTTGTCGAACCATCGCTGCATGCCGATCTCGACGCGCGTGCCGCCGTGCTCGGGCGTGACCTTGATGGTCAGCGCCGAGGACATCCCCGTCAGGTCGCGCAGCATGCCTTCCTTGCGCGCCTGCAAGACCGTGGACGAGGCCACCTGCATAGTCTGCACCTCGTAGCCCTTGTCGAAGAGCTTGCCGAGCATGACCATCAACTTCGGCGCGTCCGCTTCCACGCCCGGATAATATCTGCTGTCCATCAAAGGTTCCTCTCAGTCCTTTATCTCAAAGGACGCGGGGACGCGTGGATGCGGCGAGAGAAAAAGCATTCGTCTTTTCGCCGCGTCCCCGCGTCCCCGCGTCTCCCTGTCTATTTCTTCTTCTCTTCCGCCGGCAGGCGGCCTGCGGCTTCCAGAATCTCCTGGATGTTGATCGTCACCTGTTCAAGGGCGCGGTGTTCCGAGACCACTTGCGTTTGCTGGTTGAGTGACGCGACCTGCGGCTGGAAGCGCGCGGCCGCGGCCGCCAGCTTGCGCAGCGCCTTCGGGATCAGCGCGTTCTTCTCGTCGCGCAGCGCCACGTCGTCAATGTTGGTGACGGCCGCGTCGAGGATGTTGGCGATGTCCATGATTAGCTCGGTGCGCGTGCCGGTCGGGAGTTCGCCCCACTTCTCAGCATCCTTCTCCGACTGTTTGCCGACCGGCACCGCCTGTTGCCCCGTCAGGATGAGCAGCCGGCGCTCGGCGGCCTTGATGAAGACCTCGATGCGCTTGTCCAAGACCTGCGCCTCTTTGACGAGGTCCTCCTCCTTCGGCGTCAGGAAGTCGCGTGCGAGGGCGCGCGCGGGTGGCGGCGCGACGCAGAGGAGGACGAGCAGGAGGGTCAGCAGCAGGGGCGCGGCGTGCAGTCTATCGTTCATTGCTTCTTCGCGGAGTCTTTCGCGCCGTCGTCGTCGCCGGCCTTCACCTCGTCGTGCATGGAGGCGGCAGGCACGACGGTGTCGCCGTAGAACGAGTTGAGCGCCTCGGAGCGCGCGTTGCGCGCGCTCTCGCAGATGGACTTGACGTGCACGGCGTACTCCGAAGGCGTCACGCGCCGGATGGCTTCGAGCCGCATGCAGTGGGTGCGCAGGGCCAGCTCAAGCCGCTTGTACGTGTCGCGCTGCTTGTTGTCGTTCTTCGCGATGTCGTCCATGTAGTCGAGCGCGTCCTCGATCAGTCCCTGGTAGATGCCCAGCTCGCCCGACGCCGCGTTGTAGTTCTGCTCGGCCGTCAACTGCTCGGCGCGCGCCAGCCGCGCCTCGGCCAGCTCGATGCTCGCGCGCATGCGCGACTTGGCGTCGCGCGTGGCCGAGAGCTGCGTGCGCTCGCCGCGCGAGACGAACTTCATGGGCGGCGCAGGGGCCGAGATGAATGGCGTATGGCCGTCCTGCCCGCGCGCCTCGGGAGCCACGAAGGCGGCAGCGACAGTCAGCAAACAGCAACCCAGGACGACGCGCGTTCGGAGAGAGTGTGTCGTGTTCATCACTTCAGCCCTCAAGGTTGGTGGATGGTAAATAGTCAGCGGCAGATGGTAAATGGTGAATGTGTGGAAAGTGTCGTTTTCCATTTACCATTTACCATTAACTATTCACCTGTCTTCTTCTTCTTCCCCTCGCCGCGCTTGACCTGACTGCGCAGGGTGGGGAGCCGCAGGTTGACCTTGTCTATCTCCAGTTGATTCTGCCCCGCGTCCGCCCGCGTCAGGAAAGTCTCGTAGGCCGCGAGTGCTTCCGCGTATTCTCCAAGAAAATCATGCGCCGTGGCAATAAAATAATAAGCCACGACCAAATCCGGCTTCTTGCCCAGTAGCCACTCGAACTCGGCCAGGGCGGCCGGGTAGTTCTTCAACTCGTAAAGCGCGGTAGCAAGGTTCGTGTGCGCCGTGAAGTTGTCTGGCTCGACCGAGAGGATGCGGCGCAGGACGACGGCCGCCTCGTTGAAGCGCCGCGCCCGGACGAGAGCCGCCGCGTAGCCGGTCGCGTGGCGGACGTTGCCGGGCTCCTGCTCGGCCGCCGCGCGGAAGAGTTCGAGCGCGCGCGCGGGGTCTTTCGTCCTCAGGGCCGTGCCGAGACAGGCCATCAGCCCCGCGTCGCGCGGGTTCTGCTTCAAGAGTGCTTCGTTCGCGGCGATGCTTTCGTCGGAAGCCTCGCCGCAGTCTTTCGTGAGCGAGGCGCGCAGCGAGACGGCTTCGGGAAGTTTACGGCCCGCGGCGTCGAGCGCGTCGAGCGTCTTCAAAGCCTCGTCCGTCTTGCCGGCCTGTGCGTAGACGTGCGCCAAGAGGAGCGTGGCCCGCGCGGACTGCTGCGGGTCGCGCTGCGCCGCGCGCGCGTCCGTGAGCGCCCCTTCGTAGTTGCCGGACTCGGCGCGCAGCTCGGCGCGCTCAAACAACGTGGCCGTGTCCTGCCTGTTGCCCTGGAGCGCGCGGTCGAAGCTCGCGAGCGCGGCCGCCTTCTCGCCGAGCGCGCGCTCGATTGCGCCGCGCGCGGCCCAGAGGTTGGCGTTCGCGTCGTCGGCCTCCGTGGCGGTCTTCAAATCTTTGAGCAGGGCCTGCATCTTCTCGCGGGGCGCTTTCGTGTGCAGGTGCAGGTCCGCGAGCGCGACGAGCGCAACCTTAGAGTCTTCGTCCAACTCGTAGGCGCGGTGCAGGAGTTCTTCGGCCTCGGCGGCGCGGCCCGTGCGCCCGAGCAGCTTGCCAAGCGTCAGCAGCGGCAGCGACCAGTCGGGCTGTAGCTCAATCGCACGCCGAAACCCTTGCTCGGCTTCCGGCACGCGGTTGAGCGAGACGAGCGCGCTCGCCCTTTGATACTCGGCTTCGGGGAACTCGGGCCTGAGCTTGATGGCACGCTCGTAGAGATCGAGGGCGCGCGCCAGGTCGCCGGCCGCGTGCGCGTCCTGGCCCTGGTGAAAGAGTTGCACCGCCTCGTCCGCCCCCTCTTCGCCTTCGTCCGAAGTCGTCTGGGCGCGGGCCGTGAAGGCGCAGAGAAGTGCGAGAGCTAAGATGAGGGCCGTGTGGATGCGAAAACGAGAAAGCATCGCAAACCGACTGCAACTTTCCTGAGCCTTGAACCTGACGGTTACGAGAAACCTCCGGGGAGGCTCTCATCTTAGCACGCAACGAAAGGAAATCAAGTGTCAGTGGTCAGTGGTCAGTGGTCGGTGGTCAGTTAAAGACGAAAGACTCAGCGCCGCTCATGGCTTGTTTTTACTGACCACTGACCACCGGCCACCGACCACTGCTCTTGCTGTTCAACGTTGCATGCGATAACATGCGCGTCGCGTTTGAAACGCTCCCCAAATAGATTAAAAGTTGAGTCGCGGCGAGCCTTCATCTGCTCGCCGCGAGGTGGAAGCAAGCGACTGTGAGGGGCTGTGTGATTGTCGAAGAGGAGGCGCGCGGGGGTCGGGCGGGGGAAGTGGCCGCCGTCTCTGCCGGCGCGGAAGCGAAGGAGCAGCGCCTGCGCGCGTTGCTCAAGGAGATGGGCTCGGTCGTCGTGGCCTTCTCGGGCGGCGTTGACAGCTCTTACGTCGCACACGTCGCGACGGAAGTCCTCGGCGGGCGCGCGCTCTGCGTCACGGGCGAGTCCGCGAGCCTCGCCGCGCACGTGAGCGGCGAGATCGGGGAACTCGTCGCGCGCTTCGGCTTTCATCACGAGACCATCCAGACGGACGAGCTGGCGGACGCGCGCTACCTCGCGAACGCGCCCGACCGCTGCTACTTCTGCAAGACGGAACTCTACGGGAAGCTCGCGCCGCTCGCCGAGGGGCGCGGCTTCGCCTTCGTCGTTGACGGCTCGACGACGGACGACCTGGGCGACTACAGGCCGGGGCGCGCGGCCGCCGGCGAGCGCGGCGTGCGAAGTCCGTTAATAGAAGTCGGGATGGGCAAGAGCGAAGTCCGCGAGCTGAGCCGGCGCGCGGGGCTGCCGACTTGGGACAAGCCCGCGAGCCCCTGCCTCTCCTCGCGCATAGCCTACGGCACGCCCGTCACCATCGAGCGCCTCGGCACCGTTGACCGCGGCGAAGAGCTCATGCGCTCGCTCGGCTTCCGCGAATTCCGCGTGCGCCACCACGACGAGCTGGTGCGCCTGGAGATCGCGCCGTCGGAACTCGACCACGCGCTCGACCGCGCCGTGGTTGACACCCTCGCGCAGAAATTCCGCGCCCTCGGCTTTCGCTACGTGACGCTGGACCTGCACGGCTACCGCACGGGCGCGATGAATGAAGTTTTGAACAGCGAGAAGTCAGGAGCCAGGAGTCAGGAATCAGAATGAAAACAAAACGCTTTTCTTCTGACTCCCGACTCCTGACTCCTGACTCCTGCTTTTGGAGGAGAGAATGGCAATAGCAATCAGTGCAATTGCGGACGACGTGCGGCACGTTAAGGAGGACAATCCTTTCGAGTCCATGATGTCGCGGTTCGACCGCGCGGCGCAGTTGCTCGACCTGGACCCGGACCTCTACGCGGTGATGAGGGTTCCGAACCGCGAGCTGAAAGTCTACATCCCGACGCGCATGGACTCGGGGCGCATACAGGTCTTCGAGGGCTTCCGCGTCCAGCACAACTTCGCGCGCGGCCCCGCTAAGGGCGGCATTCGCTACTCGCCCGACGTAAACATTGACGAGGTGCGCGCTCTCGCCGCCTGGATGACCTGGAAGTGCGCGGTCGTCAACGTCCCTTTCGGCGGAGGCAAGGGCGGCATCATCTGCGACCCGACGCAGATGTCCCTGGGCGAGTTGGAGCGCATGACGCGCCGCTACGCGGCCGAACTGATTGACTTCATCGGCCCGGAAAAGGACGTGCCCGCGCCCGACATGAACACCAACGAGCAGACCATGGCCTGGATCATGGACACCTACTCCATGCACGCCCGCCACACCGTCACGGCCGTCGTCACGGGCAAGCCCGTTGACCTCGGCGGCTCCTCGGGCCGGCGCGAGGCCACCGGGCGGGGAATTCTTTTCGTCGTCAACGAGGCCATTAAGCGGTTCAAGATGACGCCGCAGGAGACGCGCGTCGTCGTCCAGGGCTCGGGCAACGTCGGCGGCATCGGCGCGCGGCTGATGCACGAGGCCGGCTACAAGGTCGTCGCCATCTCGGACGTGCACGGCGGCATTTACAACCCGAACGGGATAGACATCCACGAGGCTCTGCGCCACCTACAGCAGACGCGCTCGTTCGAGGAGTTCCCCGGCGTCGAGTTCATCTCGAACGAGGAACTGCTGGAGCTGGACTGCGACGTGCTGGTGCCGGCCGCGACCGAGAACCAGATCACGTCGGAGAACGCCGAGCGGATCAAGTGTAAAATCCTGGCCGAGGGGGCCAACGGGCCGACGACGGCCGCGGCCGACGAAATCCTCCACAATAAAGGGGTCTTCGTCATCCCGGACATCCTGGCGAACGCTGGCGGCGTGACCGTCTCCTATTTCGAGTGGGTCCAGGACCGGATGGGCTATTTTTGGCGCGAGGACGTGGTCAACGAGCGGCTGCACGACACGATGGTCGCCAGCTTCAACGACCTGTGCCGGTACGCCGACTCGCACTCGGTAGACACTAGAACGGCCGCCTACATGCTGGCGATTGACCGCGTGGCCTACGACACACGGATGCGCGGCATTTACGCGTGACGGAAAAAACATACTAGGTTTTTCCGCTAAGTCGTGAAAAAGTCTTGATTTCCGCCGCGATGTGGTATATGGTCTGGCGGAACTCAGTATGCGGGGCAAAGTCGCCAGTTTCAATTCTAGCGCCAAAGCCCGAGCATGCCGGGTTCAGTCTATAAATTGTTGACATCCCGGCCGCTGTCTCTTATAAACAGTAGCAGAAGTCAGCAGTTAAGAACTAAGAACAGTTGAGAGGCGCTCTGAAGCCGGTATTGGCAAGAGAGTGCCGGCTAGTAATTGACGCCTCTCGCTGCTCCGCTCCATCTACAAGAAAGTATCGGTCGAGGGCGGTAGCAGTCTTGAAACTTTACGTTGCACGCTTGTAGTTGGAGCGTCCGCGCCCCGCCGAGGCCATTGGCCGGGAGACCGCGCGATGTCTGTGAGGAACAGATGAGATGCATGAAGACATCCGCCCAACCCGCCGCGACCTGGGGAGACGCGGCCTCTCATTTCGAAATTTTCTATACTCATTTCGCAGGAGGAATGCGATGAGACTCGCGAGAAGAGCGCTGGTTGCCGCGCTCGTTACGTTGACGCTGTGTGCCGTAGCGTCGGCTCAAGCTTTAAGGCCGGAGACCGATCCACGCAACCTGTCTCCAGCCGTTGGCACAGGCGGCCCTGTTGCGGGGCCGACCGGACTCTTTACCGTCTACGACGGGCAGACGCTACGGCGCGGTGAGTTCACATTCTCAATTGCGTACAGCAACTTCGACCGCGACCCCGGTAACGTTGACCTGAACGAAGTTCCCTTGAGCTTCAACGTCGGCCTCAACGACCACCTGGAGTTGTTCTTCAACACCACGGCCTGGCGCGGCATTCACGTCAACAACCCACAGAACCTGTCGAGCTTCTACCTGCCGAACTCGCAGTTGAAGTTCCCGTTCCTCGGCTCGGGCGCGGCCATCATCCTGGCCCCGTCGGGACCGAACGTCGGCACAGTCGCGGGCGCGGTCTTCCGCCCCGCGTTTAACCAGCCGTTCGTTCAGTTCCCGTTCGTCGGGGGCTCCGCCGGCACCTTCGGGCTGACGCCGGGCGTCATCGGGGGGCTCTTCGGCTTCCCCGGCTTCAACGCCCAGTTGGGGCCGCCGGTCGCCCAGGCCAACGGCAACTTCGGTGCGGCGGACAACTTCCCCGGCATCGGCTCGGTCTTCGGCGGCATCCTGCCAGGCATCGTCCTGGCGACGACCAACCTGCCGCCGACCATCCTGAGCCCCGGCATCACGGTGCCGACCGTTTACACGACCGCGCCGACGTACCTGCCGGACGCGCCGTTCATCAACCGGCTCTGGGGTGATTCGAGCTTCACGAGCTTCGTCATCGGCGCTAAGTGGCGCTTGACCGGGCCGCGTAATCCGCTCGGCGTCGTCCTCATGCCGTTCTACCGCTGGTACCCGGACCAGGCCGACGACTTCTCGGGCTTCAACCAGTTGCAGCGCGGCGCGAGCCCCGGCGGCAATATTGGCGACTTCGGCTTAGTGCTCGCCGTGGACGGCCGCCTGAGCCGCTCGGTCAACGTCTCGGCCAACTTGGGCTACATCCTGAACTCCAACCCGAAGGGCAACTTCCCGTCGGGCGAGTTCACGCTGCTGGACAGGCCGGACGAGTTCCTCGGCGGCATCGCCTTCGACTTCCCGATCAACAAGTACATCCAGCCCGTGCTGGAGCTGCGCTCGACGCAGTACGTCGGCGGCCGCACGCCGAACTCGTTCGAGAACAGCCCCGTCGAGGGCCTGGCCGGCGTCAAGCTTTATCCGCGCCGCTGGATGGGCTTCGGGTTGGCTTACCGCATGCACATCAACCAGCAGGACCGCTCGCTGTTTGAGGGCAACGACTTCAACGCGACGGTGCAACAGACGACCAACGTCTTCGTGCCTGGTCGCGGCCTCGTCGTCATCCCGGCGACGACCGTCTCGGCGACGACCGGCGGCTTCCCGCGCGGCTTCATCGAGAGTGATGACGCCAACGGCTTCATCGCCCAGTTCTGGGTCGGTCGGCGCAACCCGCGTACGCCCGAGTTCCTGCCGAACCAGCCGCCGACCGTGACGCTCTCGGCCTCGAACGGCACGATCACGCTGCCGTGCCCGCCGGGGACGATGTCCAGGGAGTGCACGCCCACGGGCAACAGCACTGTCCAGCTCGCGGCCAACGCGACCGATCCCGATGGCGATACGCTGCTCTACACGTACACGACCACGGGCGGCCGCGTGACGGGCGACGGCGCGAACGTCTCCTGGGACCTCTCGGGCGTCCAGCCCGGAACCTACACGGCGACGGTGGAAGTTGACGACGGCTGCGGCTGCGTGGCCTTCTCTTCGACGACCGTGACCATCGCCGACTGCACAGGCTGCGTCCCGCCGTGCCCGACGCTCTCGATCTCCTGCCCGACGGGCATCGTTGATCAGGGCACGCCGGCCACGGTGAGCGTTAACGTCTCGGGCGGCGACCCGAACGCCTCGATCACCTACAACTGGACGGTCTCGGCCGGCACGATCAGCAGCGGCCAGGGCACGCCCTCGATCACGATTGACACGACCGGCCTCGGCGGACAGAACGTGACCGCGACGGTCGAGTTGGGCGGCCTGCCGCCGGAGTGCGACAGGACTGAGTCCTGCTCGTTCTCGGTCGGCCAACCGCCTGTGCCTCCGCGTCTGTTCGACCAGTACTCCGACCTGCGGTTCAACGACGAGAAGGCGCGTCTCGATAACTTCGCCATCGCGTTGCAGGGCGAGCCCGGCGCTCAGGGCTACTACGTCATCTTCGGCTCGTGCGAAGGTGAGGCAGACCAACGCTCGGCCCGCGCGGTTGACTACCTGGTCAATGTCCGCGGTATTGATCGCAGCCGCATCACCGTCGTCAACGGTGGCTGCCGCGAGCAACTGACCGTGGAGCTGTGGATCAGGCCGACGGGCGCTGCGGAGCCGACTCCGCAGAACAGCGCGACCGTGTCGCCTTGCCCGGAATGCCGCAAGGCCCCGCGCAGAGGCGGACGCCGTCGCGCCGGCCGTCGCCGTGGTGAGGAATAACCAATAACGCTCGCGTCTCCCTCTTAACGTGAGGCGCGACTTAACCAGGACGCGGGCGATGTTTCTCCCAAAGAGAAGCGTCGCCCGCGTCGTTTTAAGTTAGCCCGAAAGAGCTTGGGCAATGCAACTGCGCTTTCCGCGTCCCGCATCTTAACCACACGGTTGGCGGCAATCGCGCCCGATAATTTATAATCCCGGCGATTTCTCCCCCGAGGAATCGGCAACTTTAATCCTGAGGCAGAGACAACACCGATGACGACCCGACTCATGAAACCATCCCTCTTGTCCTTCACTCTACTGGTCCTGGTCGCCTCCGCGTTCGTCGGCGGCGTCAGGGTTCAGGCCGTGGGCGGTGAAAACGACGGCTCGGCGGCCGACCCGCAGTACCTGATGGACTGGCACATCACCGGCCCGACGGGGGGCGACGTGCGCGCGCTCGTCGTTGACCCGAGCGACCCCTTACGCTTCTACTTCGGCACGCTCGACGGCCAGATTTACACTTCGACCGACGGCGGGCAGAACTGGCGGCTGCTGCACAACTTCAACCGCCCGAAGCTTTTCATGGACCACATCCTCGTTGATCCGCGCGACTCGCGAGTCCTCTACGTCGCGACCCACCGCCACAAGGAGGCGGGCGGCTTCTTCAAGTCCACGGACGGCGGCCGGACCTGGCGCGAATCGCAGGAGCTGCGAGAGGAGGCGCTCCACTCGCTGGCCCAGTCGTCCAAGAACCCGGACATGCTCATCGTGGGGACGAACAGGGGACTCTACCGCTCGCTCGACGCGGGCGAGTCGTGGGAGAAGTACAACACCTCGTCCGCGCCCGGCCTCGTCAACGTCGAATCCCTGGTCGTTGACCCGCGCAACACGGACATCATCTACGCGGGCACGTGGTACTTGCCCTACAAGACGACCGACGGCGGCCGGACCTGGACGAACATCAAGAACGGCATCATTGACGACTCAGACATCTTCGCCATTGACATAGACCCGCGCGACGCCGACCACGTTATCGCCTCAGCGTGCAGCGGAATTTACGAGACGAAGAACGCGGGCGCGAGCTGGCACAAGGTGCAGGGCATCCCGTCGCAGTCGCGGCGCACGCGCGCCATCCTCCAGCACCCCGCGATTCCTGGGCTAGTCTTCGCCGGCACGACCGAGGGCTTCTGGCGCTCGGCCAACGGCGGCGACTCCTGGATGCTGACTACCTCCAAGCAGCTTGAGATCAATTCCATCGCGGTCCACCCGAGCCGCCCGCAGGACATTTACATCGGCACGAACAACTACGGCGTGATGGTCTCGCGCGACGGCGGCAAGAATTTCGTCCCGACCAATGGCGGCTACAGCGGCCGCTTCGCCAACGCCATCCTCGCCGACCGCGAGCGGCCCGGCCGCATCTACGCCACCACCATCAACACGACCACGGGCGGCGGCTTCTTCTTCGTCAGCAACGACAACGGCCAGACGTGGCAGCCCTCGATGCGGAACCTCAAGGAGAACCGCCTCATCAGCTACGCCATCATGCAGGACGAGCGCGACGGCAACGTCATCTACCTGGGGACCAACTACGGCGTTTACCGCTCGACAGACCGCGGCGCTTCGTGGGCCCCGCTCGGTGCGCCGAAGGACGAGCCCGAGCCCAAGCCCAGGAAGACGAAGGCGACGCGCAGGGGCAGGGGCTCGGCCGCGTCAACTTCGCGCCCCTCGTCCGCGCGCACCTCGGCGGCCCAGGGGCCTGACGACATGGTCCGCCGCGCGCAGGAGGCTTTGAACGTCGCGGGCTACAACGTCGGCACGCCAGACGGGCAGGCCGGCACGCGGACCGTCTCGGCCATCCGCGGGTTCCAGGCCGACCGCGGGATTCCGATCTCGGGCAAGCTGGACGAGGACACGCTGACGGCGCTCGGCCTCGCGGGCGGCGTGCAGACTTCGACGCCCTCGACGAAGCTGCCGACCCCGGCCGTCTTCCTGACCGACATCGTCAACGCGCTCGCGCCCACCTGGGACGAGCAGGGCCAGCCCGGCATCCTGGCCGCGACCAACGCCGGGCTCTACCGCACGTTCGACCCCTCGCAGGGTTGGGAGAAACTCAACTACGGCGGCGGCCTGGATCAGCGCACGACGACGATCTCGACGACGCACCAAAACCCGAGCAACATCTACGCCGGCACGGCCACATCCGGCGTGCTCGTCTCGCGCGACGCCGGAAGGACGTGGCGCGAGGTGCCGGGCATCCCGACGGCCGCGCCCATCTCGACCATCGTGCAGGACAAGCAACGCTCGGCCTACATCTACGTCGGGACGAAGCAGACGCTCTACTACTCGCACGACGGCGGCGAGCGTTGGATCCGCCGCGGCGGCAATTTGCCTTACGGCGACTACGCGGCCATCCTGATCAACCCGCAGAACCCGAACGAGATTTTCGTCGGCAACGCCTTCCAGAATCAGGGCGGCGGCGCGACGACCGTCAACAGCGGCGGCATCTACCGTTCGGCCGACGCGGGGATGACCTGGATGCGGATTGACCCGAGCGACGTGCGTCTGCCGAGCCAGCGCATCTGGGCGCTGGCCTTCGACGCGGGCAACTCCAACCGCCTCTTCGTCGGCTCGCACTCGGCGGGCGTCTACGTCGCCGAGCGCAACGGCAGCACGGCCGCGAACCAGAGTAGCGGTCAGTAGTCGGCAGCCGGTGGTCAGTTAAAGACGAGAAGGCAGCGGGCCTGTTTTGCCCCCTGCCTTCTCTTTTTTGTTCTTAACTGACTACCGGCCGCTGACCACCGACCACTGCTACCGCCTTGACATGCCCTCGCGTCGGCGTGTACATTTCCGCCTTACCCGGTCAAGCGGCTGGTGATAAGATGTCGGAGCAGAAGGGTGACTACGGGCACGACGGAAATCGAAACGATCATTAACCTCCTTTTCCTAATCTCAACGGCTCGCTCATCCCCCTCACCTCAGCTCGCTAATCCGACCAAGTCACCGGAGAAATTTAAGGCAAGTCGCTCGACCGCGCGCTGCCCGCGAATATGTGTCCGGCGCGCGAAAGAAGAACCGGGATGGCGCGCGGGCCTGACGGAACGCGCTGCAACTTTGAGGAGGAGTCTGACAAAGAATCCGCATGTCCACTGAAGAAATCAAGCCGGCCGACGGCGAGGTGCAAGACAACCAGCCATCAACCGGCGAGGCCGCAGCAGCGCCCTCGCCGCAACCGAATAATCAGCAGGGCGCGGGCGCGCAGGCCGCGGCCGCACCTTCGAGGCCGCCCGCCCCGCCGCCTCCCGCCGCCGCCTCGGCGGAGGACGAGGAGGAAGAATCGCGCTCGGACTTCGGCGCGCTCCTGGACCAGTTCGAGCAGGAGCAGGCCGGCTTCCAGGAGGGCGAGGTCGTGCGCGGCACGGTCGTCGGCATCACCGAGCGCGGCGTCGTGATTGACTTCGGTTACAAGTCCGAGGGCATCGTCAACCAGGCCGAGTTCATGGACGGCGGCCAGATGACGGTCAAGCCCGGCGACGAAGTCGAAGTGCTCGTCAAGAGCATGGAGACGCACGAGGGCTATCCGGTCCTGTCGCGCGCCGACGCCGTTCGGATGAAAGCCTGGGACGAGCTGGAGCGCGCTTACGCCGCTGGCACGCCCGTCCGTGGCCGCATCACCGAGCGCATCAAGGGCGGCCTGCGCGTTGACATTGACGGCATCCCGGCCTTCCTGCCCGGCTCGCAGGTTGACACGCGCCCCGTCCGCAACCTCGACAGCCTGCGCAACCAGGAGATCGAGGCCAAGGTCATCAAGCTCAACCGCAAGCGCTCGAACGTCGTCCTCTCGCGCAAGGCCGTGATAGAGGAGCAGAACGCCGGCAAGAAGGGCCAGACGCTCGACCAGATAGAGGAAGACATCATCGTCGAGGGCCAGATTAAGAACCTGACCGACTACGGCGCTTTCGTTGACCTCGGCGGCATTGACGGCCTCCTGCACGTCACGGACATGTCTTGGGGCCGCTTGCAGAACCCTGCCGAGCTTTTCAAGGTCGGCGACACCGTGCAGGTCAAGGTCCTGAAGTTCGATCGCGAGCGCGAGCGCGTCTCTCTAGGCTACAAGCAACTGCTGCCCGACCCGTGGAGCAGCATTGACGAGCGTTACCCGATTGGCCGGCGCTTACGCGGCAAGGTGGCGTCGGTCGCGGACTACGGCGCGTTCATCGAATTGGAGCCCGGCGTCGAAGGTCTCGTGCACGTTTCGGAGATGAGCTGGTCGAAGAGGGTCAAGCACCCCAGCAAGCTCGTCAATCCGGGCGACGACGTGGACGTGGAAGTCCTGAGCGTTGACCCGAAGGCGCGGCGCATCAGTTTGGGGATGAAGCAGGTGCAGGCCAACCCGTGGCAGACCTTGAAGGAGCGTTACCAGATCGGCTCGCGCGTGACGGGGCGTGTCCGCAACCTGACGGACTTCGGCGCGTTCATCGAAGTCGAGGACGGCGTGGACGGGCTCGTCCACGTCTCGGACATCTCTTGGGCCAAGCGCATCAAGCACCCCGGCGAAGTCCTCAAGAAGGGGCAGGAGATAGAGGCCGTCATCACCAGCATCGACGCCGAGAATCGCCGCCTCTCGCTCTCGATCAAAGACCTTGAGCCGAACGCCTGGGAGCGCTTCATCACAGAGCACAAGCCGGGTGACGTGGTCAAAGGTAAGATCGCGCGCTTCGCCAACTTTGGGGCCTTTGTCGAGTTAGGCGACAACCTTGAAGGCTTGTGCCACATCTCGGAGCTGTCGGAAGACCGCGTGGACAAGCCCGAGGACGTAGTCCAGTTGGGTCAGGAGTTGGACTTCAAAATCCTGCGCATTGACCCCGAGAACAAGAAGATTGGCCTCTCGGCCCGCGCCGTCACTTCCGACGAGCACGTGGTGGACACCAAGACTTACTCGACGGAAGTCAAAGGCGGGATGGCGTCCTTGAGCGAGCTGGCCGATTTCTTCGGCCCAAGCTCCGGCGGCTCCCAGTCCGAGGACGACAAAGACCGCGAAAAGTAATCCAAAGGCAGAATCCAGGAGTCAGAATTCAGAAGCCAGAAGGAAAGGCACGAACTGCCTCTTCTTCTGGCTTCTGAATTCTGACTCCTGGATTCTGCCTTTCGTTAAGATGTTGGCCGCGCATAGTTTGTCTTGCGGCGGGCCGCCGTTTTCTGCTACTGTACGCTCACGAACAAACCTCACTTTTTGAGTCGGCGCAAACGCCTTTTGGCCTTTCGAGGCTTGCGGCCCCCGGTGGCCTTTGTCTTATGTAGCAGCGAGGTGATGGCATGACTAAAGCGGAATTGGTCGAAGATGTCGCGCGGGCGGCAGAACTCACCAAGAAGGACGCCGAGCGGCTCGTCGAGATCGTCTTCGAGAGCATTATCGAGACGCTGAACCAGGGCGAGAAGATTGAGCTGCGCGGCTTCGGCAGCTTCCGCGTGCGCGAGCGCGGCGCGCGGCGCGGCCGCAACCCCAAGACCGGCGACCCCGTCAACATCCCAGCCAAGCGCGTCCCCTACTTCAAGCCGGGCAAGGAACTGAAAGAGCTGATCAACGAAGAGGGCACAGCCGGCCCCGGCGCGTCCGAGTCGCCCGCCCCGGACGACCGCAACCCCCCCGCCATCTGAATTGTCACGGCGCTCTAGTAAAGCGCCAAAAGCCCCGCGCGAGGTGGGCGCTGATGGACAGGCTCTGGAGCCCCTGGCGGTACGATTACATCAAGTCCGGGTCAGCCGAAAAGAGCGAGCCGCCCGCCTGCGTCTTCTGCGCGATGCTCGAAGCCGAGGGCGACGACGAGAGCAAGTATATAGTCCACCGCGCCGCACGCAATTTCATAGTCCTCAACATCTACCCCTACATCAGCGGCCACACGATGGTCGTGCCCTACGCGCACCTGGCTGAACTGGCCGCCGCGCCCAAAGAGACCACGGACGAGATGATGGACCTGGCGAAGCGCCTGCAAGCCGTGATGCGCGAAGTCTACCGCCCAGACGGCTTCAACCTCGGCATGAACCTCGGCCGGGCCGCCGGCGCGGGCGTCGCCGACCATTTCCACTTACACCTCATGCCCCGCTGGACCGGCGACACCAACTTCATGACTACCGTCGGAGAAACCCGCGTCCACCCCGAAGACCTCTCGACCACTTACCAGAAGCTGCGCGAAAAGTTTTGAAGAGCGTTAAGGCAAGGCGTATAATCCATCCATCCACCCGCCCACCCAGTAGCGGAAGACTATGATGGACGGAGGAGAGAGATGAGTGAAGAAAACACGCAGCAACTGCCGAACGACATTCTAAAGCTTATCCTGGCGCGTCTCGATTCGATAGACTCGAATGTCCAGTCTTTGAATACGCGGCTCACTACGCTCGAAGAGAAGGTTGACCGGCGTTTGCAGGAGACGCGCCCGATTTGGGAAAGTGTGCAGGTCGAGTTGAAGGAACTGAAGAACGATTACAAAGATTTCCGTCGTTTGTTCCACTCGACCTTCGCCAGCCTGGTGCGCGGGCAGGAAGACATCATAGAGCGTTTGGACAAGCTCGAAGCGCGCGAAGTTCCGAAGTAACTAATCCAACCCACCCACCCTAACGCTTGGCAGCGCCGCGCGGGATCGCCTCGTCCTCGACCTCGCCGGCCTTGTTGATCGGAATCTCGGAAGTCCTGTTGTAGCTCACGCCGCGCTCCTCCGTGTCCAGTTCGGGGCGGGGAAGTTGTGCCAACCCGCTCGTCAGGGGCGGCGGGTTGAATCCGGGGTAGTCTATGCGCGCGTGGTAGATGGCCGTCAACGAGGTGATGATCGCCTCACGGATGGTCGTCACCTCCTTCAGGCTCAGGTTGCACTCGTCCAACTGGCCGTCGCTGATGATGGCGTCAACGATCTTGGTGACGATGGTGCCGATGTTCTCTGGGTTCGGCTGCGCGAGCGAGCGCGCGGCGGCCTCGCACGAGTCGGCGATCATCATGATGGCCGCCTCTTTGAACTGCGGCTTCGGACCCGGATAGCGGAACTCGGCCTCGTCTACCTCCTCGCCCGGCGCGGCCTGCGCCTGCGCCTTGCGCAGGAAGAAGTGGAGCGTGCGCGTGCCGTGGTGCTGCGGGATGAAGTCGGAAATCTGCTTGGGCAGCCCGATCTCCTTGGCGAGCTTGAGGCCGTAGGTGACGTGGCTCGTGATGATCTTCGCGCTCTGCGTCGGCTTCAGGCGGTCGTGCGGGTTCTCGCCCGTCTGGTTCTCGACGAAGTAGTCGGGCGCGGCCGTCTTGCCGATGTCGTGGTAGAGCGCGCCGATGCGCGCCAGCAGCGGGTTGGCCCCAATCGCGCGGCACGCGTCCTCGGCCAACTGGCCCACGGCGTGCGAGTGCTGGTTCGTGCCCGGCGCGCGCAGGGCTAATTGGCCCAGCACCGGGAGGTCCGCGTTCGACAGTTCCAGCAATTTCACGTCCGTCAGGATGCCGAACGCCGACTCGTTGATGGGCAGGCCGCCCGCCGTAAAGATCGTCGTCAGCAAGCCCCCGAGCACGCCGCAGCCCATCGTGAAGAGCACGCTCTTGAAGGTCAGGGGCTGCTGCGCGTAGGCGATGACGGCGACGGCCGTCAGGGCGTTGACGACGGCGATGAGCAGGCCCGCGACCGTGACCGACTGCCGCTCGCGGTAGCGCCCGATGCCGTAGAGCGCGGCCGTCGAGGAGATGACCGCGTAGATGGTGACGAGGATGCCGGTCGGCGCGAGCAGGCCCGCGAAGAGCGACGTGACGAGCGCCGTAATCAGCCCGAGCTTGGTGTCAACGAGGAGCGCGACCAGGAGCGTGGCCGAGGCGAAGGGGACCGCGAAGTCCCAGATGACCGGGTCGTTCAGCGGCGCGCTCATGCCGCGCGTGGCGACGCTCTCGGCCAGCGTGAAGCCGACGCGCGCCAGAATCGTCTGGACGACGACGGCCGAGCCGACGAGCGCGAACGCCTTGCGCGGCGAAAGGTTCAGGGTGACGGCCGTCGAGCGGTGCTCGATGAATTTCCAGGTTAGCCAGTAGAGCGCGCCGACGAGGAAGAGCAGCCCGAAGAGTTGATTCCACCAGCGCCGGCCCTGCCGCGCGTAATCGCGCACGGCCTGCATCTGGGCCAGCATCGGCCCCGTGACCGTGTCGCCCTCGCGCGCGATGACCTGGTTACGCTTGAGCTGCACGTAGGCGGTCTCGACCTTGCCGGCGGCCCCCTCGCGCGCCGCCTGCGAGGCCGCCGGGTCGTAGAAGGCGTTGGGCTTGACCAGGGGCGACATTGCCGCGAACAGCGCCTCCTGCTCCTCGGTCGTCCAGCCGCTCAGTTGCGAAGTCTTCGAGCGCAGGTCCTTCTGTTTCTCCGAGAGCGGGGTCATGTGGCTCTGCGGCATGGTCAGGATTGACTGCGCCTCCGGCTTCATCATGTTCGCGAGCACGATGTCCTGCTTGAGGTACTCGGCGTCGCCGTCCTCGTAGATGTAGCCGTCATTCAGATCACTCAGGATGCGCGTCAGGACCTCAAGCTCTGCGGGGTCGAAGCGGCGCGAGACGATGGCTTCCACGAGCACGCTCCTGCCGCCGGGTCCGGTCCACCTCAACTCTTTTTTGGCGTTGCTGTTGCCTTGCTGCGCCGCCTGCTTCTGCAAGTCCTCCCAGGCGGCGCGGAAAGTCTGGGCCGCGCTCTTGGCGCGCGTCGGGTCGAAGGCGAAGACGGGGCGCGTGGCCTCGCGGGCCGCCTCGCGCCGCTTCTCCGTCTCGGCCATGTCGGGCACGCTGATGTCTGCCGGCGCGATCACCGTGCGGCGGACCACATCGCCCTCGCCGTAGTTCTCGACCGAGACGCGCGAGTTGGCGTTGACCAGCAGGAGCGTCGTCACGACGACGAAGAGGCCGTAGAAGATGAAGAAGCGCGTGCGCGGGCGGAAGCGGCTGAAGGGGCGGAAGAGGAAGCCCAGCACGGCGCTGCGCACGCGTTCCAGCGGGGAGTTGAAGCGTTGTCGGCGGCGTTTCTGGCTCATCTCAGGTTTGCGCGACGTATTCGGCCTCTTCCTTCTCTTCGGGGCGCGCGATCAGGTCGCGCGCCAGGATGGCGCTCGCGCGTTCGAGCATCGGGCGCAGAGTCT
This sequence comes from Pyrinomonadaceae bacterium, assembly GCA_036403435.1. Classification (GTDB taxonomy): domain Bacteria; phylum Acidobacteriota; class Blastocatellia; order Pyrinomonadales; family Pyrinomonadaceae; genus QHXM01. Next base: position 50,771 of record DASWQY010000153.1, on the reverse strand, counting down.
TCGCGTCCGTGGCGGAGACGGCCACGGGCTCCGGCGCTCCCCTCTGCGAAGCTTGGCGCAGGATGGATTCGACGGCCGAAGCGTCGAGCAGGTCGGCCTTGTTGAAGACCGTGAGGCGCGGAATCTGGTTGAAGTTCAGCTCACCCAAAATTCTTTCGACCGACTGGAGTTGCTGCTCCCAACGTGGGTTGGCCGCGTCCACCAAATGTATGAGCAGGTGAGAGTCGCTGATCTCTTCGAGCGTGGCGCGGAAGGCGGCGAGCAGGTCGGGCGGCAGGTCGCGTATGAAGCCGACCGTGTCGTTGACGATGACCTCCTGCTCGCGCGGCAGGCGGAGGCGGCGCGAGGTCGGGTCGAGCGTGGCGAACATGCGCTGTTCGGCGTGGACCGCGCTCGAAGTGAGCGTGTTCAGGAGAGTTGACTTGCCGGCGTTCGTGTAGCCGACAATCGAGATGACGGGGAACTCGCGCCGCGACCTCACCTTGCGCCGCTCCTGGCGTCGCAGGCTCAAACTCTGAATCTCTTTTTCGAGCCGGTGAATCCGGTCGCGCACACGCCGCCGGTCGGTTTCGAGTTTCGTCTCGCCGGGGCCGCGCCCGCCGATGCCGCCCGCGAGCCGCGAGAACGCGGAGTCCTGCCCGGCGATGAGGCGCGGCAGCAGGTATTTCAACTGTGCCAGTTCAACCTGAATCTTGCCCTCGCGCGACTGCGCGCGCTGGGCGAAGATGTCCAGGATGAGCTGCGAGCGGTCAATTACCTTGAGGTCCGTGGCCTCCGAGAGCGAGCGCACCTGGGCGGGCTGCAACTCGCGGTCGAAGACTATCAGGTCCGCGCCCAGTTGGAGAGCGCGCACCAGGAGTTCTTCGAGCTTGCCGCGCCCGAGCACCGTGCGCGGGTCAATCGCGCTGCGCCGCTGGATGACGCTGTCGAGCACGACGACGCCCGCCGAGGTCGCCAGTTCCTGCAACTCCTGCATGGACTCTTCGGCCTCGAATGTGGAGCCGGTCGTCACGCCGACCAGAATCGTGCGGTCGCGCACCTCCGCGCGCCGCGTCGCGCGCCGGTTGCGCGCCATCTCCTCTTCGAGCGAGTTGATGAGCGCGAGGAAGTCCACGTCTAGCTGCGACGGAATCTGCGGCTCAAGGAAAGCGTAGGGCGCGGCGGCGCGGCCGTTCGTGTCCAGCTCGGCGGCGGTCGTCGGCAACAGGTGCGCCGCGCGGACCATGCCGGGCAGCCCCGTGCGCTCGTCCACGTCGAGCGAGACCATCAGGTCCAGACGCAGAAGCGCGAGGTCTGTCAAATCGTCCTGCGTCAGTTCCTCGCCGCGCAGGTGCGTGTGGACGCCGCGCAGTCCGCGGAAGCGGTCGGCCGCCACGCGCGTGCGCTTCAGGTCCGGCCACTCTATGCGGCGCGCGTCGCCGACCACGACCGACGAGACGTAGCCCTTGCGGTCAATCAGCGCGCCGATCTGGCGGCGCGTCTCGTGTGAGAGTTCCGTCATCTGGCGGGCGAACTCCGGCGTCACGATCTGGTGCGGCGCGATTCGCCGCGAGTAGAGCTTCTCGATGCGGCGCAGTTGATTCGGCTTTAACCCTTGCGTGTTCCCGTGTACGTTACTAATGGTTCTTGTCCCCCGTTGAAGTAATCAGTAATCGGCTCTTCGTCTTAGCTGAAAACTGAGAACTGAAAACTGAAAACTGATTGAAGTTACAGAACGATTGAAGCGAGCGGTGGCGGCGGGCGTCGGACGCTGTGTGGAACCCGGTGATGGTGCTCCGCGAAATCAATTCGCTTGGTCGCTTGAGCATTGCGATGGTCCGGTCAGGCACGCCGCGGCGCGCGTGCGCGCGTCGTATGCGGCATCTAGCGCCGGCTGGTGGCTTGACCGGGACGGATTATAACACACGGGGCCGGACTGCAAGCACCGAATTAGACACCCGTCGCGCGCCCGGCGTATGATGGAAAAACTTTGAGTTTCAAGTTTCAGGTTTCAGGTTCGCGGTTTTTAACTTGAAACCTGGAACCTGAAACTTGAAACCTTTTTACGGAGAGAGAGGCTTAAATGAGCGAAGCGGGGCGCATTGTGCGCGTCAACCCGGCGGCGGGGATTGCGGGCGGCGAGGTCGTCGTCGAGTGCTCCGATTTTGACACCTCGCACGTCAGGACGTGCGGCGCGTGGTTCAATGGGGAGCGCGCGAGCCTGGTCGGCGCATCAAGCCGCCGCGTGCTGGCAATCGTCCCCGAGTCGGGCGTGAGCGGCGAAGTCGAATTGACGCTGGAGAGCGACGGGCGGCGCATAGGGCCCGCGAGATTCAACGCCGGGGCGAAGCTGGCCGACGAACTGCACATGGTCGCCAACCCCGCCTTCGACCCCGACGACGGCTCGCTCTTCGTCACGCGCTCGGGCTCGCGCGGGCAGGAGCTTCCCGTGACGCTCTTCCGCGTGGACACGGGCGGCGCGCTCTCTGACTTTTCCGGCGACATCGTCAACCCGACCGGCATAGCCTTCGACAAATCGGGCCAGATGTTCGTCACGAGCCGGATGGACGGCAACGTCTATCGCATCACGCCGTTTAAGGAGTCCGTCCCGTTTGCGAAGAACCTGGGCGTGGCGACCGGGCTGGCCTTCGACCGTGAGGGGCGCATGTACGTCGGCGACCGCACTGGCACAATTTACCGCATCAACGGCATCGGCGAGGAGCAGCCGTGGGCGCGGCTTGAGCCTTCGGTCTCGGCCTATCATTTGGCGTTCGGGCCGGACGACGCGCTCTACGTGACGGGGCCGACCGTGTCCAGCTTCGAGACCGTCACGCGCGTTGACCGCAGCGGCGAGGCGAGCGCCTTCTTCCGCGGCCTGGGCCGCCCGCACGGGCTGGCCTTCGACCGCGAAGGCTACCTGTACGTGGCGGCCTCGCTGCGCGGCCGGCGCGGCATCATACGCATCACGCCGGACGGGCGCGACGCGGAGGTCTTCGTTGCGGGCGTCAACGTGGTGGGCCTCGCCTTCAGCGCCGCCGGAGACATGGTCGTCGCCACCAACGAAGCCGTCTACAGCCTCCCGCTCGGCATCCACGGGACGCTGATATAAAGCAGCATTCAGGAGCCAGCATCCAGAATCCAGAAGGAAAGGCTCTCGCTCGTCTTTCTTCTATTCTGACTCCTGGATTCTGAATTCTGAATTCTGCTTTTTTTGACTCCTCTGCGGGCGCATGTTAGTGTGATGGGCTGCTTCGGGCGTGTACTTGTTTTCCTGTTTAGACAATGGGCAATTTCGACGTAGGACAATTCATTCTCTACATGGTGGCGCTCGTGTTTTCGCTCTCCTTGCACGAGGCCGGGCACGCCTGGATGTCGAGCAGGTTCGGCGACGACCTGGCCCGCTCGCAGGGCCGCGTCTCGCTCAACCCCATCACGCACGTTGACCCCATCGGGACGCTCCTCTTTCCGGGGATCGCGTTCATTACCGGGGCTCCGCTCCTGGGATGGGCACGCCCGACGCCCGTCAACCCTTTGCGCTGGCGCGACAAGCGTGTGGCGAATTTCTGGGTCTCGATTGCGGGCGTGCTCGGTAATCTGCTGATCGCCATCGTCGCCGGGATTACTATTCGTGTCCTCTTCGAGTTCGGGCTCTTATTCAACCTCCAATCCGACCTGGCTGTCGGCGGCGTCAAGCTCCTCATGGCCTTCTTTACCCTGAACGTCGGGCTGTTCGTCTTCAACCTGATACCGATTCCCCCGCTCGACGGCAGCAAGATTTTAGGCAGCATCCTCCCGTCGAGTTTCGAGCCTGCCCTCGAAGCGTTGGAGCGGTACGGCTTCATCCTGCTTTTCATCGCCGTCTACACCCGCGCGCTCAACCCGATCTTTAGAGTCGCGCTAAATTTCGCGGAGAGCGTGGTCTTTATCGGCACGTAAGAAAGACTGATGAAACGAATCTTCAGCGGCGCACAGCCGACCGGCGGCTTCCATTTGGGCAACTATCTCGGCGCGCTGCGGAACTGGGTCGAGTTGCAGCACGAGTACGAGAGCTTCTTCTGCGTCGTCAACCTGCACGCCGTCACCAACCCGCAAGACCCGCAAGACCTGGCGGCCAAGACGCGCGAGGTCGCCCGCCTCTACCTGGCCGCGGGCATTGACCCGGAGGTCTCGACCATCTTCATACAGTCGGACGTGCCCGAGCACGCCGAGTTGGCCTGGGTCCTGAACTGCATGACGCGCATCGGCGAACTGGATCGAATGACCCAGTTCAAGGAGAAAGGGCGCAGCAAGCAGCGGGAGAACATCGGCGTCGGCATCTTCGACTATCCAGTCTTGATGGCCGCAGACATCCTGCTTTATCAAACGGACCTGGTGCCCGTCGGCGAGGACCAAAGACAGCATCTCGAATTGACGCGCGACCTCGCCGCGCGCTTCAACCGCGACTACGGCGAGACGTTCCGCGTCCCCGATGCGTTCATCCCGAAGGTCGGCGCGCGCATCATGTCCCTGAGCGATCCCTTGAAGAAGATGGCGAAGTCGGACGAAAACCCGAATAGCAGCATCGCGCTCCTCGACGACGCGGACGCCGTCCGCCGCAAGCTCAAACGCGCCGTCACAGATTCTGGCACAGAGATACGTTTCGACGAGACGCGGCCCGCCGTCACGAACCTTTTGACGATCTACAGGATTCTGACGCGGCAATCGCCCGAGGAGATCGAGGGACATTTCGAGGGCCGCGGCTACGCGCAGTTGAAGGGCGAACTGGCCGAGCTGGTGGTAGAATTCCTGCGGCCCTTTCAGGAGCGCGTGCGCGGCATCTCCGACGAAGAACTGGACCGGATTCTCGAAATGGGCCGCGAGCGCGCGAGCCGCGTGGCGCGCGTGACGATGGAAGAGGTCAAGACGCGCCTCGGGCTTCACGGCGCGCACAGCAAATAGCGGATTAAGCGCGGAGGGACGATGGAAGAAACGACGGAGACATTGATTCCGGCTGTGCCGGCCGGGGCGACCATCAGCGTCGCCGGAGCACGCCCTGAAATCATGGCCGGCGTGGGCGACGAGCTGAAACTCGTGATTGGCGAATTCGCCGGGCCGCTCGACCTGCTGCTCTACCTGATTCGGCAGGAGCAGGTGGACATCTACGACATCCCGGTCGCGCGGATCACGGACGAGTACCTGCGCTACCTACGGCTCATGCAGGAACTTGACATCGCCGTCGCCGGCGATTTTTTAGTGATGGCGGCGACGCTGATCGAGATTAAGTCGCGCATGCTCCTACCGCGCGACCCGCTCGCGGACGCGGCGGCGGACGAGTTGATTGACCCGCGCTCGGAACTGGTCAACCAGCTTTTGGAGCACCAGAAGTACAAGGCCGCCGCGCAGATGCTCTGGTCGCGCGCGACCGTGGAGCAGGCCGTCTTCACGCGGGGCGAGCTTGAGACGGACAAGCAGAACCCGGAGGTGGCGGTCGGGCTCTTCGACCTGCTGAAAACTTTCCAGCAGATTCTCGCGCGACACAAAGAAGAAGTTTTGATGGAGATCGAGCGCGAGGAGATTTCGATGACGGAGATGCTGGAGCGCCTGCGCAACATGGTGCTCTCGGCCGGCGAGCTGAACCTGCGCAGGTTTTTCGAGCGCGCCACCTCGCGCCGCGAGCTTGTGCTTGCCTTCCTCTCCGTCCTGGAATTGGTCCGCACGACCGAAATCTCTCTGATTCAACGCGAGACCTTCGGCGAAATCATCGCGCGCGCCGGCGCATAAAATTTATGAGTGAAGAAATCAAAGACGAATTCCTGGACGAAGCAGCCGAAACGGAAAACGAAGCTCGGGCGGCGGACGAAACCGTCGAGCCGCTCGACGCCGACACGTTTTTTGACTCGGAGGAAGAGGTCATCATTCACGACGCGGACGCCGAAGACCGTCTGGAGGAGGTGCTGCTACAGCGCGCCGCCGGGAACGGCCACGGCGAAGAACCCGCGCCCGACGCGGACACGGACGCGCCGCACGACGTTCGCAGCATGGCCGAGATGATAGCGATCATCGAGGCGCTCGTCTTCGTCTCCGAGGAGCCGCTGAGCGTCAAGGCGCTCTCGGACGTGCTCAAGGAGGACCGCGGCTGGATAGAGACGGCTTTGGAGGCGCTCGCCGAAGAGTTCAACGCGCGCAACGGCGGCCTGCACCTGCGCGAGGTCGCGGGCGGCTGGCAGTTCGCCACGCGGGCCGAGCACCACGAGCACGTCCGCGCCTTTCTGAAATCGCGCCCCTCGGCGAAGCTCTCGCTCGCCTCTCTGGAGACGCTCGCCGTCATCGCCTACAAGCAGCCGATCACTGTGCCAGAAATTTTAGAGATTCGCGGCGTCCAGTCGCCCTCGGCCATCAAGACGCTGCTCGACAAGCGGCTCATCAAAGCGTGCGGCCGCAAGGAGACGGTCGGCCGGCCCATGCTGTACGGCACCTCGAAAGAGTTCCTCCTCCAGTTCGGCCTCAAAGACCTGTCGGAACTCCCGAGCATCGAAGACTTCGAGGACCTGGCGGGAGGGATGACTTAAGCGTTGGACACGATGAATCAGAAACGCAGGCCGCGAGTGTCAGGCGCTATGATTGAAATGACTAAAATAAGGCTTTTAAGTCAGCGCATCGCACGCGAGTTTCGACCTGAGCGCATCATTTTGTTTGGATCGTATGCCTACGGCACGCCGAGCGATGATTCCGACGTTGACCTTCTGGTCATACTCCCCTTTGACGGGAAGCCTACGCGTAAGGCTATAGAGATTCTGAACAAGACACAGCCCAGGATTTCACTGGACTTGCTTGTCCGCACACCGGAGCAGGTAAAAGAGAGACTCGATAATCAAGATTGGTTTATATCGGAGATACTCGAAAAGGGCATTACCTTATATGAATCCAATCACAAATGAGTGGGTGAACAAGGCCGAAGGTGACTTTGCCACCGCCCGGCGAGAATTGGAAGTGCCCGATAATCCCAATTATGATGCCGTCTGCTTCCATGCGCAGCAGTGTATAGAAAAATATTTGAAAGCACGGTTGCAGGAAGCCGGCGTCTCATTCGGGAAGACTCACGATCTTTCGACCCTGCTCGATCTCATCCTGCCCACTGAAACTACCTGGGATACTCTACGCGCGGACATGCAAGCCTTGACCGTCTTCGCTGTTGCATATCGTTATCCTGGAGACTCCGCGGATGAGAGCGAGGCTCGCGAGGCAGTCGAGCGATGTGAAAAGGTGCGCGGCATTATGCGTTCATCCCTCGGCTTGCCGACTTAGCAGCGAAACGCGACGGATTTCATTGGAACAAAGATTACAAAAGTTAATCGCGGCGGCGGGCATCGCCTCGCGCCGCCACGCCGAAGAGATGATCGCGGCGGGCGAGGTGACGGTCAACGGCCAGGTGGTCACGGAGCCGGGCACGAAGGCGGACCCCGCGCGCGACCACGTCAAGGTGCGCGGGCGGCTGATTAACCCGCTGCTCGAAGCGCGCGAGAAGGTCTACGTCCTTCTGAACAAGCCGCGCGGCTACCTGACGAGCCTCGCGGACCCGGAGGGGCGGCCGCTCGTCACGGAGCTGCTCCCGAAATCCCTCGGCCGCCTGCACCCGGTCGGCCGCCTCGACTTCAACACCGAAGGTCTGCTGCTGCTGACCAACGACGGCGAACTTACGAACTACGTCACGTCGGCGCGCAACCGCGTGGCGAAAGTCTACGAGGTCAAGGTCAAGGGCGTGCCGCCCGAGTCCGCGCTTGAGCGCCTGCGCCGCGGGATAGTCCTGGAGGACGGCGTCCGCACGGCCCCGGCCGAGATTAAGAGGGTTGAGGAGAGCGCGACCAACGCGTGGTTCGAGGTCGTGCTGCACGAGGGGCGCAACCAGCAGATCAGGAGAATGTTCGACGCCGTGGGCCACTCGGTCCTGAAGCTGCGCCGCGTGAGCATCGGCCCGCTCCGAGACGACCGCCTCGCGCCGAAGCAGTGGCGCGCGCTCGCGCCGGCCGAAGTCGCGCGCCTGATGGGCAAGAACCGGCGAAAGAAGGGGCCGCAGGGCAAGGCGAAAGCCCGCGGCGCGGGTAACAGCCGGCGGCGAGACTAGGGTAGAATAGGGCGGTGAGAAGTGATGAGTGATAAGTGATGAGTTAAAGCTTTATTCTTATCACTCATCACTTATCATTTCGTTAAGGGGTTTTTATGGAATTCGAGCTGAACGAAGAGCAACAGCAGGTGAAGTGGAGCGTGCGCGAGTTCGCGGAGGCCGAGATCGCGCCGCACGTCATGGAGTGGGACGAGTCGCAGCACTTCCCGATTGAACTTTGGCCCAAATTGGCGGAGCTGGGGCTGACCGGCGTCATCTTCCCCGAAGAGTACGGCGGGGCGGGGATGGGCTACGTCGAGTACGCGACGATCATCGAAGAGTTGTCGCGCGTGGACGGCTCGGTCGGCATCTCCGTGGCCGCACACAATTCGCTCTGCTCGAATCACATTTACATGTACGGGTCGGAGGAGCAGAAGCAGAAGTATCTGGTCCCGCTGGCGCAGGGGAAACATTTAGGCGCGTGGGGCCTGACGGAGCCGGGCGCGGGCTCGGACGCCTCGGGCACGCGCACGACGGCCGTCAGGCAGAGCGGCGGGTACGTCGTCAACGGCGCGAAGAATTTCATCACGCACGCGATTCACGGCGACACGTGCGTGGCGATGGCCGTCACGAACCGCTCCAAGAGGAGCAAGGGCATCTCGGCCTTCATCTTCGAGAAAGGGATGCAGGGTTTCGCGCCGTCGAAGAAGGAGAACAAGCTCGGCCTGCGCGCGTCCGAGACGGCGAGCGTCGTTTTTGAAGACTGCCACGTCTCGGAAGAGAACCTGCTCGGCGAGGAGGGCATGGGCTTCGTCAACGCGATGCAGATTCTTGACGGCGGGCGCATCTCTATTGCCGCGCTCGCGGTCGGCATCGCGCAGGGCGCTTACGAGTCGGCCGTACGCTACTCGAAGGAGCGCGAGCAGTTCGGCAAGCCCATCTCGGAGTTTCAGGCCATCCAGTTTAAGCTGGCCGACATGGCCGTGCAGGTAGAGGCCGCGCGGCTCCTGATGTACCGCGCCGCGTACCTCAAGGACAACGGCAAGAAGACGACGAAAGAGTCCTCGATGGCGAAGCTCTACGCCTCGGAAGTGAGCGTGCGCGTCTGCGAGGAGGCGATTCAGATTCACGGCGGCTACGGCTACACGAAAGACTACCCGCCCGAGAAGTACTGGCGCGACTCCAAGCTCTGCACCATCGGCGAGGGCACGTCCGAAATCCAGCGCATCATCATCGCCAGAGAACTGTTGAAGCAGTGACGTGACTGAAGAATGACTGAGTCGGCCGTCCCGCGTCACCGCGAAATCAAGAATATGCTGGCCCGCAAAATATGTGATGATTTGGGCATCCCGCGTCCTTAATTTACTGCTCGATGGATAGCAATACTTTGGTTGACCGAATTGGTGCTGGCGATGCGCGCGCGGTGGCGCGTGCGATCTCGAAGGTCGAGGACGGGATCGAGGGCGCGAGCGAGTTGATGAAGGCCGTCTTCGCGCGGACGGGGCGGGCAACGGTCATCGGGATTACGGGCGCGCCGGGCGCGGGGAAGTCTTCGCTCGTTGACAAGCTGGCGCTCGCTTACAGGGGGCGCGGCGAGCGCGTCGGCATCGTGGCGGTTGACCCGTCGAGCCCGTTCTCGGGCGGGGCCATCCTGGGCGACCGCATACGCATGCAGACGCTCGGCCTGGACCCCGGCGTCTTCATCCGCTCGATGGCGACGCGCGGCAACCTCGGCGGCTTGGCGCGCGCGACCGTGGACGCGGTGGCGATCCTGGACGCGGCGGGCTACGGCCGCGTCGTCGTCGAGACGGTCGGAGTGGGCCAGGACGAGGTCGAGATAGTGAAGACGGCGGACGTGTCCGTGGTCGTGCTCGTGCCCGGCATGGGCGACGATATACAGGCCATCAAGGCCGGCATCATGGAGATCGGCGACATCTTCGTCATCAACAAGGCCGACCGCGAAGGCGCGCTGCGCACGGAGAAGGAGTTGGAAGCATTGCTCTCGCTCGCCATGCGCCCGGACGCCTGGCAGCCGCCGATTGTCAAGACGGTCGCGACCGAGGGCAAGGGAATCAACGACCTGCTCGGCGCGATTGAGAGCTATCGCGAATTTCAGCAGAAGGCGGAGGCCGGCCCCGAACGCCGCGAGGCAATCGCGCGCTGGCGAATCCTTGAGCTTCTGCGCGAGCGATTATTGGCACAAGCCCTGAGCGGCGACGGCGCGTCAGAGAAGCTCGACTCGCTCGCCTCGGAAGTCGCCGCCAAGCGACGCGACCCTTACTCGGCGGTGGAAGAAATACTAAAGGCAGTGGTCAGTGGTCAGTAGTCGGTGGTCAGTTAAAAGCCTCAAGCTAATAACTCGACCACTGACCACTGACCACTGACCACTGACCACTGATTATGAAGATCGAACACATCGGCATTGCGACGCGCGCGCTCGACGACGCGCTCGGGTTCTGGCGCGACGCGCTGGGGCTTGAGGTGGTGCACACCGAAGTCGTCGAGGAGCAGAAGGTGCGCGTGGCGATGCTGCCCGTGGGCGAGCCGCGCGTCGAGCTGCTGGAGCCGACGGCGGACGACTCGCCTGTCGCGAAGTTTTTGGAGAAGCGCGGCGCGGGCGTTCATCACATCGCCGTGCGCGTTGACGACATTCGCGCCGCGCTCGCTCGCCTGAAGGAGCGCGGCGTGCGGCTGATTGACGAGACGCCGCGCGTCGGCGCAGGAAACTGCCTGGTCGCTTTCGTTCACCCGTCGTCGGCCGGCGGGGTATTGTTGGAGTTAGTAGAGCATACTGATTCTGTCATAACTGATTGACCGCCCCGACGAAGAGGCGGTCCGTGATGAGGAGATAAGAATGAGCGTTTGTCATAACTGCGGGACCAGTTTGGAAGATGGGCAGAGCATCTGCCCCGCGTGCGGTACAGATAATTCGGAGTCGGCAACGCCGCAGCCGGAGCCCGAGCAGGAGGCCGCCGCCGCAGCGCCCACCGTGGCCTACGACGCCCCGGCCGCGAAAAGCCAGCCGGCCACCGCTGCGCCACAGGCCCGCAAGCCGCCCCAGCCGAAGAAGACCGGGATGAGCGCGACGACCAAAGCCTTGATCGCCGCCGGGCTCGCCATCCTTTTCGCGGGCGGGCTGGTCTTTTGGCAGGTGCGCGCGGGCCGCGGCCGCGGTGTGAGCTTAACGCCCGAGGACATGGCGACCATCGTCGAGACCTTCCCGCCGCAGATGCGCGCGCAGTTGGCGGGTGACGAAAAAGAGGCGAAAGAGGCGCGCAAGGATTTCGCTACTAACGTGCGCCAGATGCTCGCGCTCGCCGAGCAGGCGAAGGCCGAGGGCTTCGCCGACCGCCCGGAGATGCAGCGGCAGTTGTCGCTCGCGCACTCGCTCGTAGTAGGCCAGACCTATTTGGAGGAGCAGCGCCTGAAGACTCCCACCACGCCGTCGGCCGCGGCCATCCCGCAGGAGGAGGTTGACGCGTTCCTGAAGGAGCAGGGGCAGGAGCAGAAGTTCGAAGAGTTCCTCGCGGACGCGAAGGCGCGCAACCCGCAGGCGGCGAACCTGCCCGACGAGCAGAAGCAGCAGATCAAGCAGCAGTGGGCGCAGATCATGGTCGCCGAGCGCAAGGGCAAGCAGGCGGGCCTGGACAAGACACGCAAGGTCGAGTTGCAGGTCATGTTGCAGGAGGCGCGCACGCTGGCCGAGGCGTACGCCAAGGAGAAGCTGGTCGAGCGCGTCAAGGCCAGCGACGCCGAGATTGACGAATACATCAAAAACCACCCCGAGCTGGACCCGTCGAAGGCACGCTCGCAGGCCGAAGAGGTTTTGAAGCGCGCGCGCGCTGGCGAAGATTTTACGAAGCTCGCCGGCGAATACACGACCGAGCCGGGCGGCAAGGAGCGCGGCGGCGACCTCGGCTGGTTCGGCCGCGGGCAGATGGTCAAGCCGTTCGAGGACGCGGCCTTCGCCCTCCAGCCGGGTCAGATCAGCGACATCATCGAGACGGACTTCGGCTTCCACATCATCAAGGTCGAGGAGCGCGGGATGAAGCCGGGCCCGGACGGCAAGCCCGTAGAGCAGGTGCATGCGCGCCACATTCTCTTCTCGAACAAGGCGTCGGACCCGGACAACCCGTTCGCCGCGCCGCAGGGGCCGCGCGAGCAGGCGAAGGCCGCCGTCGAGAAGGAGAAGCAGAAGAAGATCATGGACGAGATCATCACGAAGTCGCACGTGACGGTCGCGGAGGACTTCACGGTTAAAGCGCCGGAGAAGCCGCAGGGGATGCCGCAGGGGATACCGCCCGGCATGGAGGAAGACGGAGGCGTGCCGCCTCCGCCGCAGCAGCAGGCCCCGCCCGCCACACAGGGCGGGGGCGGGCAGCAGAACTAGGACTCGGGCTGGATGCGGTTCGGCGGCTATCGAGTGGAGGTCGTGCCCGACGCCGAATTTCGCCTCGACGGCGGGGCGATGTTCGGCGTCGTCCCGCGCTCTCTGTGGTCGCGCGTCTGTCCGCCCGACGACTCGAACCGCGTCCGCCTGAACATGAACTGCCTCTTCGTCGAGACTGAGAGCGAGCGCATTCTCGTCGAGACGGGCGCGGGCGACAAGTGGTCGCCGAAGCAGGAGGCCATCTACGGCATCGCGCGGTATCGCTCTCTGGCCGACTCGCTTAAGGCCGTCTCCGGCTTCGGGGCCGAAGAGATAACCATCGTCGTCAACACGCACCTGCACTTCGACCACGCGGGCGGCAACACGACGCGCGACGCGGCGGGGCGAATCGTCCCGACGTTCCCGAACGCGCGCTACTTCGTCTCGCGCGCCGAGTATGAGCACGCCGAGAGCCCGCACGAGCGCGACCGCGCCAGCTACCTGCCCGAGAACTGGCGCGCGCTTGTCGAATCGGGCCGGCTCGAATTGAAAGACGCGGACTACGAGATCGCGCCGGGGCTCAGCATGGAAACCATCGCGGGCCACTCGCGGACGATGCAGTGCGTGAGGTTGGAGCGAGAGGGCCGCACGCTCTTCGGCTTCGCGGACCTCGTGCCGACTCGCGCGCACGTCCCCTTCGCGTGGATCATGGGCTACGACCTTTACCCCGTGGAGACGCTCGAAGCCAAGAAGCGCCTGCTCCCCCAGGCCGCGCGCGAAGACTGGCTCTGCCTCTTCTACCACGACCCGGAAGCGCCGCTGTGCCGCGTCGTAGAGGAAGACGGGAAGCTACGGGCGATTGGGTTTGAAAAGAAGCAAGACGGATTTATACCCGGAGAATGATTTTTACGGACGAACACTATGACGACAGCACAGATCGGAATCATCGGCGGGAGCGGCCTCTACCAGATGCCGGAGTTGAAGGACGTGGAGGAGGTCAGGGTCGAGACGCCTTTCGGGAGCCCGTCGGACGCGTTCATCGTCGGCAGCCTCGAAGGCGTGCGCGTGGCGTTTCTGCCGCGCCACGGGCGCGGTCACCGCTACACGCCGACCAACCTCCCGTTCCGCGCGAACATCTACGGGATGAAACTGCTCGGGGTTGAGCGCCTCCTCTCGGCCTCGGCCGTCGGCTCTTTGCAGGAACAGTACGCGCCGCTCGACATGGTCATCCCGGACCAATTTTTCGACCGCACGCGGGCGCGCGCGCACGAGTCAACCTTCTTCGGTGACGGCGTCGTAGCGCACGTCACCTTCGCGCACCCCGTCTGCAAGGATTTGGGCGACGTGCTCGAAGCGGCCTGCGGCGCGGCGGAGGTGAAGACGCACCGCGGCGGGACGTACCTCTGCATGGAGGGGCCGGCGTTCTCGACCGTGGCCGAGTCGAACGTCTATCGCTCGTGGGGCATGGATATCATCGGCATGACCAACTTGCAGGAGGCGAAGCTGGCGCGCGAGGCGGAAATCTGCTACGCCACGCTCGCGCTCGTCACAGACTACGACTGCTGGCACGAGGGACACGACGCCGTCTCGGTCGAGACCGTGGTCGAGTACCTCAACAAGAACGTGCGCCACGCCCAGGTCATCATGCGTGAGGCGGTCAAGCAGTTGGCGGACAAAGAGCGCGCCTGCGGCTGCGGCTCGGCACTGAAGAACGCCATCTTCACGGCCCCCGATCTCTGGCCCGACGCGACGAAGAAGAAACTAGAGGCAATAATCGGTAAGTACGGTAAGAAGTGATGAGTGATAAGTGACGAGTGATAAGTTAAACCCACTTGTCTTTTTGTCTTTAACTCATCACTCATCACTGCTTTTCGGAGGTGTTATGAAGAAAGTAGTTCTGATAATCGGTCTGTGCGCGGCGGCGTTGATTTGCGCGGGGGCGGAGGCGCGGGCGCAGGGCGGGGCGAGCCGCGGGCCGGACCCGGCGACCGTGCGCGACGCGGACATGGAGAAAGACTCGCTGCATAACCTGGAGGTCGCGCGGCAGTATTTCAAGTTGAAGAAGGCTTACTTCGCCTCGCTCAAGCGGGTCGAGGAGATCATCGCCGGCAACCCGAACTTTGCGAGGATTGACGAGGCGCTCTACATCGCGGGCATGAGCAACCTCTACCTGTCGAAGAACCAGGGCAAGCAGAAGGCCGAGTCCCTCCCGGAGAAGCGCCGCCTGACCCCCGAAAAATATCGCGAGGAGGCACGCCTCTACCTCTCGCAGATCGTCAACGACCACCCGGACAGTTCCTTCAACCAACAGGCCCAGGACGCGCTGCGCGAGCTCGGCGGGCCGATACCGAAAACACAGTAGTCAGAATCCAGAATCCAGAATAAAAGAAAAGCGGTTCTCAGCCTGTCATTCTGGATTCTGAATTCTGACTCCTGAATTCTGCCTTTAGGAGAACTTATGTCATTGTTAGTAGTCGGGTCGGTGGCGTTCGACGCGTTGGAGACGCCGTTCGGCAAGCGCGATAAAATCCTCGGCGGGTCGGCGGCGCACTTCTCGATCTCGGCGAGCTACTTCACGGACGTGCGCGTGGTCGCGGTCGTCGGCGGCGACTTCACGAATGAGGAAGAGCGTGTCTTCCAGGAGCACAACGTGGACCTGAGCGATCTGGAACGCATCCCCGAAGGCAAGACCTTCTTCTGGCGCGGGCGCTACGAGTTCGACCTGAACACGGCGCACACGATGGACACGCAGCTCAACGTCTTCGCCGACTTCAAGCCGAAACTCTCGGAGGCCGCGAAGCAGTCGCGCCTCATCTTCCTCGGCAACATACAGCCCGACTTGCAGCGCGAGGTGCGCGAGCAGGTGGCGGGCGCGGAGCTGGTCGCGCTCGACACGATGAACATGTGGATAGACATCACGCGCGACTCGCTGCTTGCGGCGATTGAGCGCGTGGACGTGGTCATCATCAACGACGCGGAGGCGCGACAACTGGCCGACGAGTCGAATCTGATGAAGGCCGCGCGCAAAATCCTCTCGTGGGGGCCGCGCGCCCTGGTCGTCAAGCGCGGCGAATACGGCGCGGCGCTCTTCACGGCCGAGACCTACTTCGCGATTCCGGCCTATCCGCTCGAATCGGTCTTCGACCCGACGGGCGCGGGCGATACCTTCGCCGGCGGCTTCATGGGCTACATGGCGAGCCAGGAGAAGTTGGACGAGGCGGCGATGCGCCGCGCGATGATCTTCGGCTCCGTGATGGCCTCCTTCAACGTCGAGGAGTTCGGGACCGAGCGCGTCCAGCGCCTCACGCACGAAGAGATCAACGGGCGCTTCCGCGCCTTCAAGCGGATGACCTACTTCGAGGAAATCCTGTTCGAGCGCGCCGTCCAGGCGGCGAAATAAATGCGGTTTCGGGTTTGAAGTTTCAGGTTTTAGGTTTTAGACTAACCTGCAACTTTGAACGTGAAACCTGAAACCATTTGCGGGGGAATCTATGTTCTGCCCTGTTTGCGAGTCTGAGTACGAGGCGGGCGTGACGCGCTGCCCGGACGATAACGGTGAGCTTGTCGAGCGGCTGACGCCGGAGAACAAGCTGCGCGACGACAGCGAGGCGCGCTTCGTGCACCTGCACCACTTCGGCTCGCCGGCCGAGGCCGAGATGGTCAACGACCTGCTCCGGCAGAACGACATCCGCTCCGCCGTGCAGTCCGGCGGCCAGGACGTGTTCTCGCCGCTCCTGGCTTCGACCGTCGGCGCGATGGTGCTCGTGGACGAGCGCGACCTGGACCACGCCCAGGAGCTTTACAACGCCTACTTCGGCGAAGACACCACCCCGCTCACCGGCACGACGATGGAAGAGGACGCCGAGGCGGAAGCGGAGAGCAATGATGAATGATGAATGCGGAATGATGAATTAAAGACAACTGGTTTTTAATTCATCATTCCGCATTCCGCATTCACATTTCTTTTTCATGCAATCAACGGATGCAATCGTGGTTCTGATGACGGCCGGGAGCCGCGAGGAGGCGGCGCGGCTGGCGGACATTCTGGTCGTGGCGCGGCTGGCGGCGTGCGTGCAGATTCTGCCGGAGATCGAGTCGGTCTATCACTGGCAGGGGAAGGTCGAGCGCGCGCCGGAAGTCCTGCTGCTTGCCAAGACCACCGAGGCGAACTTCGCGGCGCTCGAATCGGCCGTGCGTTCGCTCCACAGCTACGAGACGCCCGAAATCGTCGCTCTCCCCGTCACGGCCGGCTCCGCCCCCTACCTCGAATGGCTGACCGCCAACGTCATTCCACAGAGCAGAGACGCCGGCCAGGCGTAGGCCCCGCAAATTCAGTGCTCCAAAACTTGTGCCCGGAAGGAGGTCAGGCCGATGCGCGGATCGACTCTCTTGATTACCGTCCTTTGTCTCTCGGCGCTCGCGGGCTGTGCCAGAAATGAAGTTAGCCGGGCGGGCCAGAATTCTAACCAGCAGATGAGCGAGAATCCTTACCAGCCGGTCCCTTACGTCAAGCTCAGGCACCCGGAGTGGGCCAAAAACGCGACCATCTACCAGCTCAACACTCGGCAGTTTACGCCGGAAGGCACTTTCAGGGCGGCGGAAAAGCACCTGCCGAGGCTGAAGGAGCTGGGCGCGGACATCCTGTGGCTGATGCCGATTCACAAGATCGGCGAGAAGAACCGCAAGGGGAGCCTGGGCAGCCCCTATTCCATCAAAGATTACTACAGCGTCAACCCGGAGTTCGGCACGCTCGAAGACCTCAAGCACTTCGTCTCGGCCGCGCACGCCGAGGGCATGCACGTCATCCTCGACTGGGTCGCGAACCACACGGCCTGGGACAACAACCTCGTGGCGGAGCACCCCGAATGGTACGCGCGCGACTACAAGGGCGACTTCCGCCCGACGCCCTGGTGGGACTGGTCCGACATCATAGACCTCGACTACCAGCACGAGGGCCTGCGCCGGTACATGACGGACGCGATGAAGTACTGGGTGCGGGAGGCGGACGTGGACGGCTACCGCTGCGACGTGGCGGGTTTCGTGCCGGTCGATTTCTGGAACAACGTGCGGAAGGAGTTGGACGCGATAAAACCCGTCTTCATGCTGGCCGAATGGGAGTCGAGGGACCTGCACGCCGAAGCCTTCGACATGACATACGCGTGGAGCTGGTACGACGCCGTGCGCGACATCATGCAGGGGAAGAAGACGGATTTGAGCGAACTCTTTCGTTACTACTCGTGGAACGAGAGCGCGTACCCGCCGGAAAGTATTCGCATGACTTTCGTCAGTAACCACGACAAGAACGCCTGGGAGGGGACGGAGTTCGAGCAGTTCGGCGCGGGGCTGGGGCCGGCGATGGTGCTCTCGGCGGTGGGCGAGGGGATGCCGCTCGTTTACAACGGGCAGGAGGCGGGCAACACGAAGCGGCTTCTCTTTTTCGAGAAAGACCCGATAGTCTGGAAGGAGCACCCGAACGGCGAGCTTTACAGGAAGCTGTTCGCGCTGAAGAGAAAGAACACCGCGCTCTGGAACGGGCAGTGGGGCGCACGGATGATTCTAGTTCCCAACAGCTTTCCGGCGAGAGTGTTCAGCTTCGTTCGCCGCAACGAAAAGGACAAGGTTTTCGTCGTGCTTAATTTCTCGGGCCGGCCGGAGAAGGTGAGCTTCAGGGAGAATTTGTATCACGGGAAATACATGGATTACTTCAGCGGAGAGGCCGTCGAGCTAGACGGCTACACGCGGCTGGAATTGAAGCCGTGGGGCTACCGGATTTTCGTCCAGTAAGATTAACCACAGAGGGCATAGAGGGACACAGAGGAAAACTTAAAGATTTGAGATTTCAGATTTGAAATCTCGAATCTGCCATTTCAAGTTCTTTTCTTCCCTCTGTGCCCTCTGTGCCCTCTGTGGTGAAATCTGTTCTAATAATCATCCGACACGGTCCTGTCCAGTTTGCGGAGCGAGTCCTGGCTCTGGACGACGATCTCTACGACATGTGCGGGCGAGTCCGTGAGGTGCAGCAGGCGCAGGTCGTCCGCGTTAATCTTGCCTTCCGTGAGCATCATCTCCTCGACCCACTTCAGCATCCCGCCCCAGTAGCTTGAGCCGAAGAGGACGACCGGGAAGTTTTTTATCTTGCGCGTCTGGATGAGCGTCAGCGCCTCGAACAGCTCGTCGAGCGTGCCGAAGCCGCCGGGGAAGATGATGAAGGCCGTGCTGTACTTGACGAACATCGTCTTTCGGACGAAGAAGTATTTGAAGGTCAGCGAGCGCGTCAGGTAGCCGTTGGGCTTCTGCTCGAAGGGCAGCTCTATGTTGCAGCCGATGGAGACGCCGCCCGCCTCGCGTGCGCCGCGGTTGGCCGCCTCCATGATGCCTGGGCCGCCGCCCGTGATGACGGCGAAGCCCGCCCGCACCAGGAGCGCCGCCGTCTCCTGCGCCGCCTTGTACTGCTCCTGGTCCGGCTTTGTCCGCGCCGACCCGAAGATCGAGACGCCGCGCGAAACGGTCGCCAGCTCGTCGAAGCCCTCCACGAACTCGCCCATGATGCGGAACACGCGCCACGTGTCCGTGTGCGTGAACTCGTCCGGCTTCGGCGTCTCCAGAAGCTGCTCGTCCTGCGTGACGATGGGACTGGTTTTGTTCTCGTTCTCGGCCATAAGAAAAATAATGATGAACTTTGCGGGATGAATGATGAATTAGAAAGCAGTCGTCTTTAATTCATCATTCATCCCGCAAAGTTCATCATTCTCATTATACCGCCATGATGTTGTAGCCGCAGTCAACGTGGATGACTTCGCCGGTGATGCCGGAGGAGAGTGGGCTACAGAGGAAGAGGGCGCAGTTGCCGACCTCGCGGGCCTCGACGTTGCGGCCCAGGGGGGCGCGCTCGGCGTGGTGCCTGAGCATCGTGCTCATGTTCGAGACGCCGCGCGCGGAGAGCGTGTTGAGCGGGCCGGCGCTGATGGTGTTAACGCGTATGTTGCGCTTGCCGAGGTCGTAGGCGAGGTAACGCGTGCTGGCTTCGAGCGCGGCCTTCGCCACGCCCATCACGTTGTAGTTCGGCACGACCTTCTCCGCGCCGTAGTAGGTCATCGAGACGATGCTGCCGCCGTCGGTCATCCAGGGCGCGGCGGCGTGCGCCAGCGAGGTCAGGGAGTAGGCACTGACTTCGAGCGCCGTCAGGAAGCCGTCGCGCGTGGTGTCCACGAACGCGCCCTCAAGCTCTTCCTTCGGGGCGTAGGCGACGCTGTGGATGAGAAAGTCGAGCCGCCCGAAACCCTCGCCGACGCGGCGGAAGGTCTCCTGAACTTCCTCCGGCTTCGTCACGTCGCAGGGCAGGACGAGCGCGCCCTCCATGTCGCTCGTCAAGCCCTGTACGTTCTCCTTCAGCCGCTCGCCCTGATAGGTGAAGGCCAGCCGCGCGCCGGCCTCCGACAAAGCCTGCGCCGTCGCCCACGCGATTGACCGCTTGTTGGCGACGCCGAAGATGATGCCGTATTTTTCCTGAAGCATGGGAGTCCCTCTATAAGTGACGAGTTAAGAGTGACGAGTGGCGAGTTAAGACCTCTTGCTTTTACTTGCCACTCGTCACTCGTCACTCATCACTACTTTTATGCGGCCGCGCTCTGCTCCTCGCCGCTCATCAGGGCTTTGTATTCGCCGCTTTCGACCCACTTGAGGATTTCCGAGACGCGCCAGATGGGGAAGGGGTGCGTCATCCCGGAGGAGATGATGTCGGCCCAGAAGCGGTCGAGCGCCTTCTCGTCGTAGTTCTTCTGGAAGTCGCGCGCCTGGACGAGGAACTGCTCGTAGTCAACCTTGGAGGCGTAAGTCCCGCCCGCGAGCTTCATCATCGTGCGGCCGATGACGTGCGGGTCCTGCGTGACCAGGAGCGCCGCGCGGTCGCAGGAGAGTTCCGCGCGCCTGGCCCACGCCAGGAGCGCCGAGCGCATCGTCATGGAGAGCAACTCAAGCGCGATCTTCGCTATCGCGGTCGCGGCGAGCGCGGCGTTTGCCAGCAGCTCAAGCAGGCGCGCGGCCGTCAAATAGAGCACGTGCTCGGCGTGTATATGGCCCACTTCGTGCGCGACGACCGCGAGGACTTCTTCGTCGGTCAGGCGCTCGATTAAGGAAGAGTGGAGCACGATGACGGGGCGCTCGACGCCGCCCGTGAAGGCGTTGACGATTGGCGACTGCTGGACGAAGAGTTCGGGCATGTCAACGCCGAGCGTGGTGCAGGCGATCTGCAACTTGGCGTAGAGGTCGGGGCACTGCTGCGGCGTGACCTTGACGGCGCTGGCGGTGAAGATGACGCGGATGGCGGACTCGCCGGTGACGGCGAGCAGCTTCTTCAGGGCCGAGTCAATGCCGGGGATGGCGCGCAGGGCGGCGAGCGCCTTGCTGTCGGCGGGGTGTACGTAGTCGTGCTTGTTCAGGTCCGCGAATTTCTTGTGCGGCTCGTCCGAAAGCGGCAGCCGGCAGCGGCCGCACTTGGCCGCGCCGCCGTTGTCCCGCGTCTGGTTGCGCTGCCCGCAGTAGCGGCAGCGAATTGAGTCGCGCCCGCCCTCGGCGGGGGAGGATTCGTTCTCTGGCATCTTCTAATTCCTTCTACGAAAGTCTTCGGAGAGAGCGCGCCCGCCGGGAAGACCGCGTGGAAAAGGGCCGCTCGTTGGCGAAGGATTATAAGGAAGCGTTCGGCAATCAGCAATCAGAAGCAGTGGTCAGTGGCCGGTGGTCAGTGGTCAGTTAAAGGAAAGCAGCCGGCGTGAACGGCGCGGCTGCTTTCTGTCTTTCTCTTAACTGACGACTAATGCTTGAAATGCCTGACGCCCGTAAAGACCATCGCCAGGCCGTGCTCGTCGGCGGCGGCGATTGTCTCGTCGTCGCGGACGGAGCCGCCGGGCTGTATGACGGCTGTGATGCCGTGGCGCGCGGCCTCGTCAATGCCGTCGCGGAAGGGGAAGAAAGCGTCGGAGGCGAGCACGGAGCCGGCGACGGGGAGCTGCGCGCGCGACGCGCCGAGCTTGACCGAGTCCACCCTGGACATCTGGCCCGCGCCGACGCCGACGGTCTGCCCGTCGCGCGCGTAAACGATGGCGTTCGACTTCGTGTGCTTGCAGACCGTCCACGCGAACATCAGCGCGCGCAGCTCTTCCTCGGTCGGCCCGCGCTTCGTCACGACCTTCAAGTCTTCGGGCTTGAGGCGGTGCGTGTCGCGCGTCTGGACGAGCATCCCGCCCGTGATGGTCTTGTATTCGAGCCCTTCGGCGCGGCGCGGCTCTCCCGCGCGCAGCACGCGCAAGTTCTTCTTCGCGCGCAGCACTTCGAGCGCGCCCTCGTCGTAGTCCGGCGCGATGACGACCTCCGTGAAAATCTCCGTCAGGGCGCGGGCCGCCCTTTCGTCAACCTTCTGGTTGAAGGCAACGATGCCGCCAAAGGCCGAGACCGGGTCCGTGGCGAGCGCGCGGCGGTAAGCCCCTTCGGGCTCAAGCGCCGTCCCGACGCCCGCCGGGTTCGTGTGCTTGATAATGGCACAGGCCGTCTCGCCAAAGTCGCAGACGAGCTGCCACGCTGCGTCCGCGTCAACGTAGTTGTTGAAAGACATCTCCTTGCCGCCGAACTGCTCCGCGTGCGCCACGCCGCCCGTTGCATGAAAGGAGTAAAGCGCGGCGGTCTGGTGAGGGTTTTCGCCGTAGCGCAGGTCGGAAACTTTATGTAAAGGAATCTTGAACGAGTCTATCTCGCTCAGCGGAATCTCTTCTAAATCTTCCAGGCCGCCGGGGTCTTCGGCCCAACCCTCGGACAATTCCGGCAGTAGGCGCTCAGACAGGTATGCCTGAATGACAAAGTCATAATGCGAGGTCCGGGCGAAAGCCTTGACGGCCAGCCGCCCGCGCGTGTCCGGGGTCAGAGCGCCGTCGAGTCTGCCCATCTCCTCGATCACGTGGCGGTAATCTGAGGGAGAGACGACGACAGCCACGTCCCTGAAATTCTTCGCCGCCGAACGAATCATCGCCGGGCCGCCGATGTCTATCTGCTCGACGACCTCTTCGAGCGTGACGCCCTCGCGCGCGACCGTCTCCTCGAATGGGTAGAGGTTGACGACGACCATGTCAATCGGCTCGATGCCGTTCGCGCTCATCGCCTCGACGTGCGACGGGTTGTCGCGCAGGGCGAGCAGGCCGCCGTGAATCCGCGGGTGCAGGGTCTTGACGCGGCCGTCCATCATTTCGGGGAAGCCCGTCACGTCCGAAACGTCTCGCACCTCTAAGCCCGCCTCGCGCAGCGTCCGCGCCGTCCCGCCCGTGCTAATCAGCTCGACGCCGAAGCCTCGCAGCCCGCGCGCGAACTCGACCAACCCCGTCTTGTCAGAAACGCTCAACAGAGCCCGTTTAATTTTTCGCAGTCCCATAGAAGTATGAATGATGAACTTTGCGGGATGAATGATGAATGAAAGACGGTTGCCTTTTTATTCATCATTCATCATTCCGCATTCATCATTGTCTTAAGTTGTATTCCTCGCGGAGCGCGCGGACGCGTAGGTTGCGGCGGCCGCGCGCGGTCAGGCTGAGTTCGATGCGGTGCGAGGCGGCGGCGCGCGACGCCTCGTCCGGGTAGTAGCCGAGCACATACTGGCCCTGCAAATCTTCTTCGATGGCGCGGAAGACGGGCGTCAGGTCCAGCACCTGGGCCGCGGCATCGAGCGCACTCCTGGCGTCGCCGACGACGAAATAGCGCCCGCCCGTCTTCTCCGCCATGTCGCGGAAGCCTTTGGAGGGAGGGCGCACCGCCAGCCGCCCGTCGCGCGGCTCGAAGAGCGGCAGGTGTATCGCGTAGATCGAGACGTTCTGCGCGCGCGCCTCGCTGATGACGGCCGAAGCCCGCGCGGTGCTCGCCGTGTCCAGCCCGTCGCTGATCAGGACGAGGATGCGGCGCTCGGCGGGGTCGCCTTTCTCGGCGGCGAAAGCGCGCAGGATTGTCACCGTCGCGTCAAAGATTGCCGTCCGGCGGCTGGCGGGGACGTGCGCGTTGAAAGCCGACTCCGCCCGGCCGGCGTCGGTCGTGAACGGGACGGTGAGCGCGGCCTTTTCGCCGAAGTGAACGACGGCGACGCGCGAGCCGCGGCCGAAGCGGGAGAAGAGTTGGAGCGCGGCCTCACGCTGCCGGGCGACGAGTTCGCGGACGCTGCCCGAGGCGTCGAGCGCGAAGGCGAGCGCGACCCTGTCTGTGCCGGCGGCGAAGTAGGAGAGCGTGACCGCGCGCCCGTTGTCGCGGACCAAAAAATCGGACTGGGCCAGGCCGTGGACGCGCCGCCCGTTCGAGTCCGTGACGAGCGCCGGCACGGTGACGAGGTCCGTGCGGACGCGCACGACCTCGTCAGGCGAAGCCGGGGGCGGCTCGCCCTGCGCGGAGGCGCGCGAGGCCGAAGCGCCCAAAAGAAACGAGACGAAGAGGAGCGAGACGACGGAACTGAACGGGCGATGAACGACGCGGGCTGGACTAGGGGTTAGCCTTCGCGGGCGGGCGCTGCGGGGTGTGGGGTCATGCCGCATTAAAACAGGAAGCGCCAGAAGAACAGGATGCTCAGGAGCAGGACGAGCGTAATGACGATGATCTTAACCAGGCTCACAACCGTTTCCTCTGCGGCCACAAGGGGTCGTCATGGGCCGCGAAACAAAACGCGAGTCGAACGCGAGGCTCATTCTAGTGGCGCTCTGTCGCGCCTGTCAACGCGGCGGGCACGAGCCGCCCGCCGCCCCTTTTGAGTTCAAGAGAAAATACGCCGCGGGGACGAATCGTGTTCCGAAAATTCGGATGGGCGTGAATGAATCCGAAAAGCCGGCGGGGGCGAGCCCCTCTTCCCGACCTGAGAAGCAGCGGCGGTTGAATGATTCAGCCCGCGTCGCCTCGCAGGTCAGGAAGGGCGGTTTACCCCCGCCCGCTCTGAGCCTCCTCATTTAAATCTCAACGCGACGCGGCCGCTGAAGAGGCGCGGGAAGCCGACGTGCGTGCCGCTGAAGACGGACTCGAAGTTGTAGAGGAAGAGTTCGTTCGTCAAATTCTGTACGTCGAACTGGACGTTGAGCGAGACCCTCTCGCGCTGCAAGAGGTCCGCGCCGACCGAGAGATTGAGGATGGTGCGCGGGCGGACGCGGCCGCGCTGGAAGTCAATCTCATCGTAAAGGCGCGGGTCGAAGCCCTCCGCCGTGAACTCCGCGAGCGTCGTGCCCGGCTCAACGTCCGTGGGCACGCCGGAGTCGTAGCGGCCGTTGAAGATGGCGTAAAAACCTTTCGGGTGGTTGTAGCTGAGCTGGAACTGCACCTCGTTGCGCTGGTCGTGGTCGGCGTCGAACTTCTCCCCGATGAGTTCGAGTTCCTGAACGTCCTCGCCGAGGAAGAGGCCGCCGACGATGGGCGTCACGCCGTAGGCGTGGGCGTTGGCGAAGGAGACGAAGCCGTGGAAGCCGTGGATGTCGGTTGATTCGAGCCGCAGCTCTTCGCCCGTCACGCGCCCGCGCGAGATGGCGATGGGGAAGATGACGCCGGTCTCGATGAACTGGTCCTTGTCGGCGAAGTTCTCGATGCGCTTCTGGTAGATGCTCAGGTTCAAACGGAAGTAGCGCGAGGCAAGCTGCTGCATCCCGACCTCGAAGGCGTTCTCCTTGTCGGGCAGGATGGGTCTGACCGTGGTCACGCCGGTGATGACGGAGACGGGCGAGAGCGCGACCGCCTGCGTGGAGCTGGCGAGCAGCAGATTCTCGGCCGGCGGCGGCTGGAACAGGCGGTTGTAAGAGGCGCGGAGCGTCGTCTCTGTGCGCGGGATGTAGTAGGCGACGCCGACGCGCGGGCTGAACGCGTCTTCCTTGATGACGAGTTTGTAGTTGTCGTAACGCAGGCCCACGTCGAGCGTAAAATTTTTGAAGGGCGAGAAGCGGTCCTGCGCGTAGGCGCTCAGCGTGCGCCCGGTCCCGCGGTCCTGGAAGACGAACGGGTTGGCGGCCGTGAAGGCGTTGATGGGATTCGGAAAGACTGTGCCATTCTCGTCAACGATGTCGTCGAAGGGACGGGTCGGGTAGAAGCTGAAGTTTTCCTCTATGGGCGTGATGGTCACCTGGCCGCCGAACTTCATGTTGTGCGTGCCGCGCGTGAGCGCGAGCGAGCCGAGGCCGCCGTAGTTTTGGAGCGTGCGGTCCTGGAAGGCTACGACGGGCGTGGAGAGCGGGTTGCTCAAGAGCTTCGCCGAGCTGGAGCGGTTGAAGACGGAAATTTGGCCCACGGCGCTCGGCGAGAAGATGTGCTGAAAGCTAATGCTTTGCGAGTTGTCGCGCAGCCGTTGCCGCACGTCCTGCCCGGCCAGCTCCTGTTCGAGCCGGTTCGGGACTTGAAAGTTGGTGCCGCCGAAGGTGAACGTGCCGCGTAAAGAGTTGTTCTGGTCGAATTGGTAATCGAGGCGGAAGAAGCCCTTGCCCGTGCGCCCGAAGTTGTGGAAGTTGTCTATGGTCGGCGGGTCCAGGTAGCGTTGCGAAGTGGTCGCCGACAGGTTCGTCAGGAACCCGAATTTCTTCGTATGCGTCGAAAAGTCCGCGCCGACCTCGCCGGTCGAGAAGCTGCCGCCCGAGAAGGAGAGGCCGCCCTGCGTCGGCATCTCAAGGCCCGAGCGCGTGTTGACGTTGATGACGCCCGCCAGCTTGTCGCCGAACTCGGCCGGGATGCCGCCCGTCAAAACTTCGACCGTCCGCAGTGTGCGCGCGTCCAGGCTCGTCGAGAAGATGGCGGACATGTTGTCTGTGATCGGCACGCCGTCAACCACGTACTGGACCTGCGACTCGGAGCCGCGCGGGTGCATGCGGCCGTTATCGTCCGTTACGAAGCCGGGCGTGGAGGAGACGATTGATTCGATGGCGCGCGAAGGCGACGCGCCGAGGGGGCGCTCAAGGAGCGTCTGGCTGATGTCCGTGTCGGACGACGTGCGGTCGGACTCTATCTCGGCCGAAGAGGTCGAGACCGTCACGGAAGCAGCCGTGCCCGCCACCGAGAGCGAGAGGTCAACGCTGAGCGGGACGTTGCTTTCGAGGTCAACCGCCTGCTCGCCGGCCTCGAACCCGGCGGCCTCGGCGCGCACCGTGTAGGTGTTGAAGGGGACGTTGACCAGCTTGAACGTGCCTTGCTCGTCCGTCTGCGCGTCCTGCTTGTAGCCGGTGACGCTCTGCGCGATGGTGACCCTGGCGTTGGGGACGACCGCGCCGTTCGGGTCTTTGACCGTCCCCTGAATTGTGCCAATGCGCGTTTGCGCGGAGGCCGGCGAGAAATTGAAGAGCGCGAGGAGAACAGCAGTCGTGAAGAAGATTTTTTTGGAAAACATTGCGAACCACCTCTCTGAATAAGACCGTCATGCCGAGGCATGCCGCCCGCCCGGCGGCGCGTCAGATTCTTGGCGCTGAGCCGGGTAACGATCGGGGCCGAGCGCCGGGCGAAAACTTACGTTCGCCTGAAACGCCGCGTACGCGCCTGGAAAACTTCCGGCGCGCGTGAGCCTGGTAGGGATTAAGACAGAGAAGCGTGGGGCGGGGCGCGGCCGCGTTGCGGGGCCTCGAACCTGGAGACGGAGAGCGGCGCTACTGCCGGCGACAGCTCGGGCTGAACTTGCGGGGCGACGATCTGCGGCAGGTCGCTCAGTAGACTGAACGAGAGTTGCTGACGCAGTTGGCAGATCAGACAGTCGCCTAATGCGGGCGAATCGTTCGCCGAGGGGTTGGCGTCGCCGGACGAGGTGACTGCGGCGGCCGAACTCTCGGAGAGTTTGAGCGTCAGACGGCCGTGGCGGTGAACGGACTCGACCGTCGTCGTGTAGGCGACGAAGGCGAGCAACACGAAGGCCAGCACGCGCGCGAGAGGCGCGTGACGACGGCGTGTTACTGGCGCGGTGTAGCTAGTCACTTGATAGGGCGCTATGCTAGAGTCTGACCCAACCTGGGAATATAAACACCCGCGCGCGTGAGTGTCAAATGAGTGTCCGACGCGACGCCCGCCGGCCGCTTCGCCCTCCCGGTTGACAGACTCAGCATGACCCTTCGCACGCCCCCATTACACCATCAGCCGAGCCGAAAGCAACGCCAAACTGGCACAGTCGGGGTCTGTCTCCGACTCGTCCTGTTTGCCGCGTCGTGCCTGCTCGTCAATTCAGTTGCGGCGCGCGCGGAGACGCTGACGGCGCGCGTTAGTGTCGTTTCGACGGCCCCGGCGCGCGTGCGTGTGGAAGGCGAGCGCGAGAAGGCTTCGCGTGCGTGGTCGTTCCGCAACGTTTACGCGAACGTGATGAACCTGGGCGAGCGGATTGAGAATCTGAAGCTCTTCGAGGGCGGCGCGGAAGTCCAGGCCAGGCGGCTCGCGGCCGGAGAGTACGAGGCGGCCGGCCCGGCCTCGCGGTTCGTTTACGAGGTGAAGCTCGACGCGCCGCTCTTCGAGGGCGACGCGGCACACGTCTCCTGGCTGACGCCCGAGCGCGGCTTCCTGATGTTGGGCGACCTGCTGCCGCTCGTGGGGGGCGAGCAGGCGGGCGGCGCGCGCGTGACTTTCAGCCTGCCCGAAAAATGGGCCATCGCGTCGAGCGCGAGGGCGGCTGCTTCGGGCGGCTTCACACTCGCGGACTTCGAGAGCGCGGTCTTCTTCGTCGGACAAAATTTGCGCGAGCGGCGCGGGCGCGTGGGCTCTATGGAGTTCGTGTTCGTGACGGCGGGCGAGTGGGCCTTCTCGGACGAAGAGGTGAGGGACGTGGCCGAGCGGATTCTGAAGGAGCACGCGGAGACGTTCGGCGGCGCGGCCGGGGAAAGCGTCATGCTCGCGCTCTCGCCCTTCCCGCGCGCGGCCGCCGCCGACCACTGGAGCGCGGAGACGCGGGGCACGACCGTTACGATGCTCGCCGGAAAGTTGCCTTCGCGCACGGCGGCACTGGCACAGTTGAGTTTCCCGCTGGCCCACGAATTATTCCACCTCTGGGTGCCGAACGCGCTCCACCTGGACGGCAGCTACGACTGGTTCTACGAAGGCTTCACGCTCTACCAGGCGCTCACGTCCGCCGTGCGTCTTGAGCTGCTGACGTTTCAGGATTATTTGAATGCGATGGCCCGCGCCTTCGACGCCTACAGGACGGCGCAGGGGCGCGAGCAGTTGAGTCTGCTCAAGGCGTCCGAGCGGCGTTGGACGCTCTCGCCCGCGCTCGTCTATAACAAGGGGATGCTGGCCGCGTTCCTCTACGACCTGACGCTCAGGCAGCAGACCAGGAACAAGCACTCGCTCCCGGACGTTTACCGCGAGCTGTTTCGCACGGCGCTCGCGTCTCAAGGGTCCAGAGACGGGAACTCGGCGGCGCTCGCCGCGTTGAACAGTGCGGGCGACTTGCGGGAGCTGACGCGGCGATACGTGGAGGACGCGGGAGAGATAGAACTACAATCCGCGGTCGCGCCCTTCGGCCTGCGAGTCGAGACGTTTGGCGCGCGCACGCGGCTGAGCGTCGCGGAGTCGTTGAGCGGCTCGCAGCGCGATTTGTTACGCAAATTCGGTTACAATGAGAAGCTGGACGGGACACACGCAATGCGTCGCGCCCGCGCGCGCCAGTGAGTGTCCACACAAAAGCCCCTTCGACGAAGCGGCGCAAGCCGTCAATTAAAGATGAGTTACTTGAAGAAGATTCTTTTCATTTGCGCGCTCGCCGGGGTGATGGCCGGGTGCAGCACGCTCGCCAACATCAATTCGGACACGGGCGTCGTCATCGCCAAGCGCGCGCAGGTACGCAGCTCCGTCGCCGTCGTCGCCGCCGACCTCATCGAAGTCACGCGCGGCGACGTGATCGACATACTCGATTCCGACACGGCCGAGAACGGCGAGAAGTGGCTCTTCGTCCGCGCGCACGACGTGGAGAACACCGAAGGGTGGATCGAGGCGCGCAACGTTATGCCGCAGGAAGTCCTCGACAAGGCGCGCAAGCTCGCCGAGGGAGACAAGGACATCCCGGCGCAGGCGAGCGGGCAGCTGCGGGCCGTCAGCAATCTGCGTCTCAGCCCGGACTACACGAACAATGAAAACATCCTGATGAAACTCGAAAGCGGTTCGAGCTTCGAGATCGTCGGGTGGAAGCGTGTGCCAAAACCGAAGGGCGCGCAGACGCAGGAGAGCGACGACGCCCCGAGGGCCGGGAGCGCGCGCACGGACACGGCGCGCGGCGCGCGCGGCGAGGACGCCGAAAGAGAGACGGAAGAGGCTTACGACCTCTGGTACAAGGTGAGGCTCCCCCCTTCGGTCTCGCCCGCGCCCGCCGGCTGGGTTTACGGCAAGCAGGTCGAACTGACCGTGCCGAGCGACATCATCTTCTACCGCACGGGCCGCGAGTTCGTCGCCTGGCGCAGGCTCGACGACGACACGGGGAGCGCGACGAACGCATCTAAGGACAAGGACGCGGCGAAGGAGGAGAAGCCTGGGAGCTGGGTCATCCTGGAGAAGAGCACGGCGGCTGGGCCAATAGGGCCGGACGAGCCCGACTTCGACAGGATTTACGTCCTGGGGTATGACAAATATCGCCAGGAGCACTACACTGCGTACCGCGGCCCGGACGTGAAAGGCTACTTCCCGCTGCGGGCCGAGGGTCAGGGCGACAGCAAAACTTTTTCCGTCAGGATTCAGGGTGAAGACGGCGAGATTAAAGAGGTGAAGTACGCCGTTTATAAAGACGACCGCGGCATCCTGAAGGTGACTTCGCCCAGCGAGGCGCAGAGGGGCCGCAGGAGATGAGGCGCGCTTCCGGCGAGCAATAGCAAGACTAGATTGAACGGAGAGATTATGAATAACCAGGAAGACTTTTTTGATGACATCATCTCGGACGAGGAAGAGCCGGAGGACTTCGAGGGCGACTACGAAGAAGAGGACGAGGACGACGAGGACGCCGAGGTGCGCACCGTCGTGCTGGCGAAGAACGACATGCTGGCGCTGCTCAGCCTGAAGAAGTCTGACGAGGCGGGCGTCATCGTCCGCATAGACCCGCGCCAGCCGGCCCCGGCCGCGCAGCGTTACGACGACGCGGCCGCCGCCGTCAAATGGTTCAACCGCAGCCTCGCCACCAGCAAGAAGAACGGCTGGGAGGTGGTCTTCGACGGTCGGCCCCTGTACGGCTGAAACGAAAGGCAATGCGAAATGCGGAATGATGAATTAAAAGAGATTGTCTTTCATTCATCATTCCGCATTCCGCATTGCCTTTCGCGGCCGCCGCTCATCATAAGTTTGAAATAACAAAACTTGAAGAGAGCGGGAGCTGTTTTTCGATGCAGACGATCAAGGGGTTGATTCTGGAGGCACCGGCCGGACATGAGAAGCGGAACGAAGCGCCTGCTGAGCAGCATTGCGGTGGCCGCCGGCACAATTGGCACAGCCTTCTTCATACGGAAGCGGGTCAGGAACAAGGAAGCCTCGAACGGCAACCGCTGGGCGCGGCCCGGTATGCCCGTCATCTTCCGCGCCGAGTTGATGCCGGGGCGCGACGGCTCCGAGAGGACGTTCCGCGTCAAAGAACTGCTGCCGAGCGACCGCGTTCTGCTCGACGGCGTGTCGGGCGAGCACACCAGGGGAGAGTTCGAGCGCGTGCGCTGAGTTACGAAAATCGAGCTTGAAGAAAAAGCCCCGCTCTCTTGGCCGGGGCTTTTTCCTTTCTGGTGAAAAGTTCGGGAGGCGGTTCGGGCTACTGCTCGCAGAAGTTTCTGTAGCAGATGATAGTCTCCCGGTTGATCTCTTCGTAGCAGCGCGCTTCGAGTTCGCCGAAGACGGCCTGGCACTGCTGAAATTTGGCCCCGATTCTCGCGAGGCAGTCGTTACATTTTTCGGCTTCGTCGGCGGCCTTCACCGTCCGCACAGTTTGGGGAAGAGAAAGAGTGAGCATCAACGCACAAAAGGTTAACGCCGCGGAAAGATAAGCGAAAGTCCTTTTCATAGAGGTCTCCTTCTAACCGTTAGTGGTGAGCGAGGACTCGTAGAGAGGTACTGTTCCTATAACAGATTCCGCGCCAAGTCAACGATATTCTTAAATCCTGGCCCAAAAAGAAAGCGCCGGATTCCCCCAAATCCGGCGCTTTCTTTGTCCTTCACTCGTTTAAGATTGAAGGAGAGTTATGAATTGCTGGCTACTATACACGCGCGCCCCGCGATGATGATTGCGCTTCTGTTGCAATCGCCTTACGGTTTGACTCCGCCTCCGGGGCGCGGGACGAGCGTGCGCGGCGGGGTCTTCTGCTTCATCTGTTTGATAAAGACGCGCGAGCCGAGCAGGACAGCGAGCACGAAGGCGAACCTGAGGGGAAGCCGCGTGTCCGACTTGACCAGCATCCAGAAATGGACCACGCCGCCGACGGCCGCGACGTAGGCGAGCTTGTGCAGTCGCGCCCATCGCTTCCCGCCCAGCCGCTTGATCCAGCCCTTCGTTGAAGTGATCGCGAGCGGCACCAGCAGAAAGAAGCTGAGCATCCCGACGGCGATGAAGGGGCGCGCGTAGATGTCAGAGACGGCGCTCTTGAGGTTGAAGCTGCGGTCGAACCAGACATAAGTCAGGAGGTGCAGGAAGCCGTAGAAGAAGGCGTAGAGCCCGAGCATCCGGCGGAACTGGATGAGCCACTGCACGCTCGTCAGTCGCCTCAGCGGCGTGACCGCGAGCGAGATGAAGAGGAACACGAGCGTCAGCATGCCGGTCGTGCGCGTCAGGAACTCGACCGGGTTCGCGCCGAGTTTCCCCTGCGACCAGTCCCACGCCGCCAGGGCAAGCGGGACGAGGCTGTTGACGAAGACGACGACTTTGTAAAACTTGATGTCTTTCATGCGGCTCGGTCAGAAGTTCGCGCGCAAGTCCATCCCGGCGTAAAGGTGGCCGACCTGTTCGGCGTAGCCGTTGAAGAGCAGCGTGGGGCGCTTGCGGTATTCGCCGATGCGCGTCTCGTCAGCCTGGCTCCAGCGCGGGTGGTCAACGTTCGGGTTGACGTTCGAGTAGAAGCCGTATTCACTCGGCCCGGCGGCGCTCCACGTCGTCGCGGGCTGGTCGCGCACGAGGCGAATCTTGACGATTGACTTGATGCCCTTGAAGCCGTACTTCCAGGGGACGACGAGCCGGAGCGGAGCGCCGTTCTGCGGCGGCAACTTCTCGCCGTAGAGCCCGCTGGCGAGAATCGTCAGAGGGTGCATGGCCTCGTCCAGCCTCAAGCCCTCCACGTAGGGCCAGTCGAGCACGCCCGTATTTTGTCCAGGCATACGTTTGGGGTCGTAGAGCGTCTCGAACTGTACGAAGCGCGCCGCCGAGTTGGGCTCGACCGCGTCCAGCAGTTTGTGTAGAGGGAAGCCGACCCACGGGATGACCATCGACCAGCCCTCGACGCAGCGCATGCGGTAGACGCGCTCTTCGAGCGGCGCGAGCTTCAGCAGATCGTCCAGGTCGAAAACCTTCGGCCGGTTGGCTAAGCCTTCGACCGCGACGGTCCAGGGGCGCGTGACGAAGCCGGCCGCCGCGCTCGCCACCTCAGACTTGTAGGTCGTGAACTCGTAAAAATTGTTATAGCCCGTGATGTTTTCAAACGGGGTCAGCTTCTCGTTGACCACGTAGCCCGAGCCGGCGGCCTGCGCGGCGTCGGGCTTGACCACGTCGGCGAGCTTCGCGCCCTCCACGCGCGGCTGCGGCGGGGCATTGACTTGCCTGTAAAGAAAGCCGGTCGCGGCGGTGGTCGCCAGGAGCGCCGCCCCGCGCAGGAAGTTGCGGCGCGTCACGTAGAGCTTCTGCGGCGTGATCTCGCCCGACTTGATGTCTTCCGGTTTCTTAATCAACATGACGCTTCCGAAATGGGCCAAACGCGCGCGCCCCCTGACTCGTTAGTCGCGCGGGCCGCGCGAAACCTTACAAATAAAACTGGCCCGGCTCGACAC
Source organism: Pyrinomonadaceae bacterium (assembly GCA_036403435.1). GTDB lineage: Bacteria > Acidobacteriota > Blastocatellia > Pyrinomonadales > Pyrinomonadaceae > QHXM01. The sequence goes on along the minus strand of DASWQY010000153.1, from coordinate 17,397 downwards.
TGAACATACGAGGCGGGGAAGCGTTCCGGTTTTTAACGGGCGGCCTATTTCGAGCCGCCCTTTTTCGCAGCGGCCTTTTTGGCGGCGGCTTTTTTGGCCGCGCCCTTCTTAGCGCCAGACTTTTTCGCCGCCTTCTTCGCCGAACTCTTCTTGCCCACGCCGGCCGCCGCCCGCGCAGCCCTGGTCGTCAGCAGCTTGTCCGAAAGGTCTATGCCGAGCTTGTCTTTAACCTTCTTGTTGATGAGCGGCAGGAGGATGGTCTGCGCTGCGCCGGAGACTTCCTCGGCCAGCATCTCGCCGTAGGCGTAAATCTCGTCTAGAAACCCGTGGCCCCTGCGGCCCTTCTGCCTGGTCGTGTCCTTGATCGCCGCGGCAAGCCCCATGCCGACGACGTAGCCGGCGGCCAGCGCGCCCAGGCTCCAGGCGACGGAGTGCTTGCGGAACTGCGCCCGCCAGTCGAACGTCTCGGTGACAGTCTCCTTGACCACTTCATACTGCTCGGTGACGGTCTCCTTAATCTCCTCGACGGTCTGCGAAATGTCTTCGCGCGCCTCTTCCATGCGGCGCTGAAGCTCGGCCTTAGTCGGCTCCTCCGCGCCCGCGCCGGTCGTCGTCGTCGCCCCGGAGCCCGCGCGCCCCGCAGCCTTCTTCGTTGAGGCCATACCTTGATCCCACCCTTTCAGTCCGAGTTGTTTGGAGAGATGCTAACAGCCAGCCGCCGTTCGTTCAATAGCAGTGGTCAATGGTCGGTGGTCAGTGGTCAGTTAAAGAAAAACTGATTGAGAATCCCGTCCCTTCAAAGTGTGCGTCGAGAGACTGCCGGCACTCAATCGCTGACCACTGGCTGCTGACCACCGACCACTACTTTCTGATATGATTCAGGTCCGAAGAGGTTTATATGATTTCAAAACGTCTGCTCCCACCGTTAATCTCCCTCCTCCTTCTCGCCTTGCCGGCGTTCGCGCAGGATAACCCGGCGGGGCCGCGGGCCGAAGACACTGCAACGCAGCAGGAGCTGAAGCAGAAGGCGCTCGGCCTGCTCGAAGACGTGATTAAGGATTCGGAGTCGTTCCGGCACGCCGAGAATCGCATCCTCGTCAGGGCGGCCGCGGCCAACGTCCTCTGGGACCACGACCCGGCGCGCGCGCGCATTCTCTTCAAAGAGGCGATGGCGAGCCTCGTGGACCTGCTGAACAATCAGGAGGCCGACGACGAGGCGGCGCGCTCGGGCCTCGGAGGGGGGGCGCGGCAGTTGCGACGCGAGCTGTTGCAGCAACTGGCACAGCGCGACCCGCGTCTGGCGCGCGAGTTACTGCGCAGCACGCGCGGGCAGGACGCGGGCGGGCGCACGCGGCACGGCGACGTGCTCGCGGACCAGCCGCTGGAGCTGGCCCTGGCTACGCAGATCGCGGACAACGACCCGACCCAAGCGGTGGAGATCGCCGAAGAGAGTTTGTCCAGGGGGCTCTCCTACGAATTGCCGGGCGTGCTCTCCGCGCTTTACGAGAAGGACCCTGCGGCGGCCGCGAAGCTGGCGAATCAGGTCGTTGCGAAACTGCGCGCGGAGAAATTCGGTGAGAGCGACGTGGCGAAGCAGGTCGCAGTCTCCCTGCTTCGTCTAGCCACCCAGGAGCCGGACGACGGTGGGGAAGCGCCGAAGAAGAGTTCGGCCCCGCTCCTGGACCAGCAGGCCATGCACGAGTTGATAGAGAAGCTGGCGGCCGAGGCGCTGCGCCCGAACACGACCAGCCCGGAGCTGTTGGGCGTCCTGCAAGAGATGATGCCGGCCGTGGAGAAGTACGCGCCGTCGCGCGCCGCGCAGATCAAGGGCAGGGCCGAGCAGCAGAAGAGTGCAAGCGTACAGTACGGGCCGAAGGTGCCCGCGGGCGGGGAGTGGCAGAAATACCAAGCCATCGTGGAAAAGGGGAGCGCGGACGAAATCCTCGCGGCCGCGCCCCAAGCGCCGGAGGAGATGCGCGAGTCGTTTTACATGACGGCCGCCGGCAAGCTGGTGGAGGCGGGCGACGCGGCGCGCGCGCGCCAAATCATTAACGAGCACGTCGAAGACCCGGACACGCGCAGGCAGATGCTGGCGCAATTGGAGCAGGCGACCGCGTTCTCCGCGGCCCAGCAGGGCAATCTTGAGCAGGCCAGAAAAACCATCGCCGCGCTGCGCACGAACGAGGAGCGCGTGATGGCGCTCGCGCAGCTTGCGGAAGGCGCGGCCGCCAAAGGAGACAAGAAGCTGGCGCTCGCGCTGCTGGACGAGGCGGGCGAGCTGAGCGGCGCGCGCGCCAAGAACGCCAGGCAGCTTCTGGCACAGCTCGTCGTCGCGCGCGCCTACGCCCCGCTCGACGCCTCGCGCAGCCTGGCGATTCTTGAGCCCGTCGTGGACCAGCTCAACGAACTGCTCGCCGCGGGTGTGTTGCTCGGCGGCTTCTTCGCAGAAGAGTTCGTGCGCGACGACGAGATCATGATGGAGATTCTGATAACCGTCTCCAGCGGGATTCCCTCGGAATACCTGGGCGACGTAGGCACGCTCTCGCACGCGGACTTCGACCGCACGAGGGCGCTGGCCGACAGGTTCCAGCGCCCGGAGGTGCGGACAATCGCCCGGCTGCTCGTGGCCCAGAGCGTGTTGACGCCGGCGGGGCCGCTCCCCGTCAAGCCGGGCGGCTCCGTGCTCATGGGGGGCAGGATGCAGTGAGGCGCGAGTGATTCGGGTCGAACCGGCGGCCCTGGCGGCTCGTATCCACAGTCAGAGCGCGGCTCAAACCCGACAGTCCGAAAGGGGCTTCCGTAGTTATGTACTGTCCATCGTGCGGGACTGAAGTGCCGTCCGCTTTGAACTACTGCAACCGTTGCGGCGCGAATTTGAACCAGCCCGCGAACCAGGCGGAAGCAGACATGCGCCCCGTTAACCTGACCGCCCCGACCATCGCTATCTGCTTGATGGTCGTCATCGCGCTCGCCATCATCTTCGTAGGGGCCACGGAGCTTTTGGCCCGAGGCATCAACCCGACGGCGCTGACCTGGATGGTCATCGTCAGCCTGGCGATGGTGATGGGGGTCTCCTCGCTTTTCATACGCCAGTGGACGACGCTGGCCGGGTTGGCTCAGCCGAAGGAGCGCAAGAAGCCGGCCGAGACCAAACCATCGGCGCTCGCCCCGCCGGCGCAACTCCCGCCCATGCGCTCGGAGCCCGTGCCAAGCGTCACAGACCACACGACGCGGACCTTCGACCCCGTGAAGGCACGTAAATTGTGAGCGGGGTTAAATGGCCGGTGGTAAATGGTGAGTGGAGAAAAACGTGTTTCTCCATTCACCCTTTACCATTTATTATTCACCGTCATGAAAGCTGTCAGCGAAATCGTGGGCCGCGCGGACGGGGGCAGTGAGGTCTACCGCGCGCTGCGGCCGCTCCTGTGCGCGACGTGCGGGGCGGCCATCGGCGAGGGCACGCTGTTCACGCGCCGCAAGGTGAAGGGAATCGGCGTGCGCATCATGCCGCAGTGCCGCGAGTGCGCGCCGTTCACTTTCGAGGCCGGCGCTAAGAAGGAATCCGACCTGCTCCGCGCGCTTCTGGCCCAGCCGGCAGATGCTCCGCCCAAACGCCCCGCGCCCGAGAAAAATCTGAAGGAAGAGGTCGCCCGCCGCCTCGGACCAGCACTGAGATGGAAAAGGCAGTGATAAGTGATAAGTGATAAGAGCCTGTTTGAAAACTCGTTCCCGGCCCGCTGTTCTTTGCGTCTTTGCGCCTTTGCGTGAGACTAATTCCTCACGCAAAGGCGCAAAGACGCAAAGGAAGAGTTTTCAAACAGGCTCTAAGTGATAAGTTAATACTCTCTTTCTTTTACTCATCACTTATCACTCATCACTGCCTCTAGCGCGCCCGGTGGAACTAGCAGCGACGGCGACCGTCTGGGTCGGCGAGCGGCTTAGGATGACGCTCGGGCGCAGCACGTCGGTGCGCCTGACGACCCTTCGACGGTGCTTCGCTATCCCCCTGTTATCGTCCCACCGGGCGCACTTCGGCTGCCGCTGACCTGACCCCGAAGGGTCCGGCAGCCGAAAGACCATGAATTCCGCTGAACTATTATTTGACCTGCAAGACCACGACTTTGCCCGCGCCGCCGGTGGTCGCGGTGATGCTCACGTTCCTGGCCGTCGTGACATCAACCGTGCTGACCTGGAACGTGCCCGTCTTCGCCCCGGCCGCGACCTTGATGCTGGCGACGGTGGGCTTGGCGACGGCGCTGTAGTTGGAAGTCAGCGACACTATCTGCCCGCCGGTCGGTGCGACGCAGGTGAGCGTCACTGTGCCAGTGACCGAGTTTGGCCCAGTCACAGGATTCGGCGACAACACGAGGTTGGCGACTCTCACGGGCAGCACCGTTATCGTTTTTGCGATGACCGCGCCGCGGTAGCCGGCCGTAATCGTGCTCGCCTGTTTGCTCGTCACGAGCGCGGGCGTCACGGTGAAAGTCGCGTAGGTCGCGCCGGCCGCGACCTTGACGCTCGCCGGGACCTTCGCCGCCGCGTTGCTGCTCGTGAGCGTCACGACCGCGCCCGCCGCGGGGGCAGGGGCGTTTAGTGTGACGCGGCCCGTCGTCGTCTGGCACGGGCTGTTGATGGTGGCGAGGGCCAGCGTCAGGCCCGTCAGCGACGGCGGCTGCACGGTCAGTTCTGCCTCCTCCGAGCCGTCCTCGTCGCTCGCCGTAATCTGCACGAGCGTGGGCGTCGCCACGGCTTTAGTCGAGACGGTGAAGCTCTTGGTGACGGTCCCCGCGGCGAGCGTGATGCTCGCGGGGACGGTCGCGGCGGCCGTGTTGCCGCTCAGGAGTTTGACGACCATGCCGCCGCCGGGCGCGGGCTCGTTGAGCGTGATCGTGCCCACGACAGGCTTCGTGCCGACGGGCGTCTCCGTGCTGAGAGTGAAGGTGAATGGACCCGGCGGCGTGGTCAGCGCCGCGCCCGCGTCAATGCGCGAGCGGACGGGGCCGTCCTTAAATCGCTTCCCCGTGTCAATGATGTGGTCAATGACTTTCGTCGGGTGCAGCGCAGGATATTTCGACCGCAGGAGAGCGGCCTCGCCTGCCGCAATCGGCGACGCCATCGAAGTCCCGCTCCAGGTGCCGTAGCCCCCGCCCGGCACGCTGCTCAAGATGCGCGCGCCCGGAGCGGCCACCTGGACCCAGGAGCCGCGAGTCGAAAAGCTGGTCAGGTCGTCGTTCTCGTCGGTGGCGGCGACGGCCAACAGGCCATTGATGTTTTCTGCCGCGGGGTATTCGGGCGTCGTCCCGCCGTGATTGCCGGACGCGGCCACGACCACAACGTCATGGTAGGTGCTGTCAACCGGCGAGTCTTCGGCCGCAGTCCCCGGCACGTCGTCGCAAGCCCTCTTCAGGATGCTGGACAAGAGCTTGGTGCGGCGCAGCGTGACGATGCTGATGTTGATGACGCGCGCGCCGTCGTCGGTCGCAGGGTTGTGGTCCGGGTCAAGCGCGTAGGCCAGCGCCTCCGCGAGCACCCAGACGTTGCCCACGCCGTCCGGCCTGAGCACGCGTAGCGGAATAATCTTCGCCTCGGGCGCGACGAGCGCGACCAGGCCGGCGACGTGCGTCCCGTGCCCGTACGGCCCGGTGTCTTTGTTGCCGACCTCGCTCGGGTTGCTGTCGTTGTCAACGAAATCCCAGCCGGGCAGCATGTGGCCCGCCAGCGCGGGGTGATTCAGTTGGAAGCCCGTGTCCAGGATGGCGACCCGGACGCCCGCGCCGCGCGAGACGCCGTGCGCGGTAGACAGGCCGATCATGCCCGGAGCCCACTGCGACGCATAATCGCCGGAGGTCCCGCCGCCGGTCCAGGAGATGCCGCCCGTCCATGAGATGCCTCCGCCTTCGGGCGGGAGCATCGTGAAGTTCGGCTCGGCGTAGATGACCCTGAGCTGCGGGTCGGCCTGAAGCTGCGCGACCTTCTGCTCGACATCCATGCCGTCCATGATTTTCAGACGGTAGATGGGCCGGCTGCCGAACTGGTCGAGCGGGGTGGGGTTGAGCTTGTACTGCGAGGCGACGGCCGCGAGGTCCGACGCCTTCGCCAGCTTGACGATGACCTCGCCGGGGACAATCTCCTCGCCACCCGAAGCGCGCACGGCCGAATTGGTCGCCCCGAAGCACAACAACGCCAGCACGAGCGAGAACAGGCCGAAAGCGCGCCCCATCAGGCCGCGCCGAAGACCCGCCCGCGCCGCCCGCCCTTCAAAATTCTTAGCTGAGGTTTTATTTAACAAGGTATTTAGTGCCGGAAATTCAAGAAAATTTCGGAAAATAGGGCTCGACCACAGGAACAGTCCGTCCCCTCGCCCAAAAAATACATCTTGCAGGGGAAATTTTAGCCGGTCAGTGGCTATCGTCGGGCACTCTATGATGCAGGAATGGGCGGGCTGGCTGCAATCGTTAAGCCTTTCTTTGCGTCTTTGCGCCTTTGCGTGAGGTAAAATTTCACGCAAAGGCGCAAAGACGCAAAGAAGGCCCAATGTTTCATGGTCGGCCGACGATCATGAAGGGCGACCAGAAGAAGGGGTGTGGCTGGACGGCCAGGAGTTGGAGCTGTGCGGCGCGCAACGCCGCGGCGGGGCTCTCGCCCGCGAGCAGGCGTTTGTAGAAAGAGGCCATCAGCCCGGCCGTGGCCTCGTCGTCCACCGTCCAGAGGCTCAGGAGGAGCGAGGGCGCACCCGCCGAGAAGAAGCCGCGCGCCAGCCCTATCAATTCGTCGCCGGGGGCCACCTCGTTGACGCCCGTCTCGCACGCGCTCAGCGTCGCCAGCTCGCACTTCAGTTCCAGGTTGTAAGTGTCGCGCACCGTCAGCCAGCCGTCGCCGAGCCGCAGGGAAGAGAAGAGAGGATTGTCCGGCCGAAACTGTCCGTGACAGGCCAGGTGCAGAATGTCCGCGCCGTGCGCGAACTCTTGCAGGGCGGCCAGCGTCGCGCGCTCGCCGAGGAGCGAGACCGCTTCGGGAAAGAGCGGCGCGAGCGCCTCTATCTCGTCACGCACGCGCGGCGTCTGCTCGTCCGCGACGCCGAGCAGCAGCGCGCGCTGGAGCGGCCGCTGCGGCTGGCCCAGGCAATGAAGCAGGACGACGGCGCTCGGGGCGTAACTGACTTCGCTGCGCTCTATGACGTAACGCTCGCGGTCGTGCAGCGCGTGGAAAGGGATGTAGTAAAGGGTGCGGTGCGGCGCGATGATGAGCCGCCGCCCGCCTATGCTCTCTTCGAGCGGGCGGAGCAGCAGGTCGTAGAGCGCCTGCAAGTGGTGCTTGATGCGCTCGGTCAGGTTCGGCAGGTGCTTACGCAGTCCCAGCGCACCGTAGCGCAGCGCGTCTATCTGAAATCGCAACTGCCCGAGGCGCGCGTTGACTTCCGATTCCTGGCCCAGTTCGCGGAAGACGCGGACGCCCCTGTCCGTCACGACGAAGGCCAGGAGTTCGCCGTCCAGGCTGGTGTACTCGACGAGCGCCGTCTCGGCGGCGAGGCGCGGCTGAAGCTCTTGTATGTCGAGCGCCTGGACGTGCGTCAGGATGTTCTGGTTGCGCTGCTGTAGCTGGCGCATGATCTCCAGCGTTTCGCTCTCGCGCTCGCGCACGGCCTCGTGAAGCGCGGCCATCTCGGTCGCGCCGCCGCCGCGAGAGGCGTCCGCGTCCGGCGGGCGGTTGATGCGGCTGTAGAACCAGTTCAGCTCCTCGCGCAGCTCTTCGAGTCGCGCCAGCAGCTCGGCCTCGAAGGGGTCGCGCGGCTGCACGCGCAATCTGGGCGCTCCGCCCAGGGTGTCAACCAGCGCGCGCGAACGCGCCCGCTCGACGTAGCAGAGCGCCTCGCTGGCGCGGTCGCGGCTCTCGTCTGTCAGGCAGAGGCGGACCAGTTCGTTGTAGGGAATCAGCTTGTCCGCGAAGAAGGCCGTGCGGAACTCCTCGGCCGGGAGCGGGGCGCGCAGGTCTTCGATGAGTTTGACGGCACGCATGAAGGAGGTTTCGGCCGCGGAGGCGTCGCCCGACGCGGCGGCGAGCAGGCCGAGCGAGGTGTGGCAGCGTTGCGCGATGTCGGGCTGCGAGAGTTGTTCGGCGTCACCGAGCGTTGATTCCAGAAGCTCGCGCGCCTCCTCCGCGCGCCCCTCGGCGCGCGCCGCTTCGCCCCGCAGCCAGCGGGCCAGGAGTTGCCGCCGCCAGGTGGCCGCCATCGCGAGCGGCTCCTCGGCCAGCGCCGCGGCGCGGCTCGCCGCCTCGTAATTGCCTTCGGCGTGATGGAGCTGGGCCTCGGTAATCATCACCATCGCCTCGCCCACGGGGTTGCCCTCGGCGGCGTAGAGCTTGCGCGCTTCCGTCAGGAGCGCGTGCGCCTGCTCCATGCGCCCCAGCAGAATCAGCGCGCGGCCGTGCTGCGCGAGCGCGCGCGCCTGCTCGCCCTGCATCCCGAGTTCCGCGAAAGTCTTCGTCACGCGCTCGTAAACTGCCTCGGCCTCCGGGGCGAGGTTCAATTCGAGATAAGCGTCCGCGATCTCCTGCTGCGCGACGGCCGAGTGGTGCGGCATGCCCAAAGCCGCGTACTTGCGGCGCGAGCGTTCGAGGTAGTCGAGCGCGCGGTCGTAGCGACCCTGAAAGAGCGCGAGGTTGCCCATGCTCGCCTCGATTTCGGCCTGCGTGAGAATCAGCCCGGCGGCCTCGGCGCTGCGGAGCGCGCGGTCGTAGAGCTGTTCGGCGCGGCGAAACCTGTGCTGTGAGGAGTAGATGATCGCGAGGTTGTTATCAATCTTGGCGAGCTGCTTCTGGTCGTTGAGGGCGGCGAAACGCTCGCGCGCGGCGAGCTGGAATTTCTCGGCCTCCTGGTAGAGGTCGCGCCTGAGATAGATATTGCCGATGTTGAGTTCGATGCGGGCCGTGGCGCGCAAATCGCCGTGGCTGATGAGGACGGCGCGCGCGCGCAGGCCGCACGAGATGGCCTCGTCGTAGCGCCCGAGGAGCGCGAGCGCGTAGAGCTTGATGACCTGTGTCGAGGCGGCGGTGTGCGGCTTGCCGAGGCTCAGGAAAATCTTTTCCGCCTCTTCGAGGAGCGTGACGGCGCGCTCGATCTGCCCCTCGGCCATGACGGCCGCGAAGCCCGCGACCCAGGCGGCGAGCGCGTCAACTTCCAGGTTGTCTGTCAGGGATGAGAGGGTCTTGAGGGCGGCCGCCGCGCCCGTCGTGCGCGCGGGCGAGCTGGACCAGTCGTCGAGGCAGATGTCTTTGAGGGCGTAGGCGAGACGCGCGTCGGCCAGGGCAGGGTGCTGCCGCAGCAATGCCTCACGCTCGACATTGCCCACCGCCACGAGACGCGCCGCCAGCTCCGCACGCTCCATCAGTTTACGCCTTTAATTCCAGCTCCGGGATTTCGATCAACTCGTCGCCGAGACGCACGCGCAAGGTGTAGCTGCCGGACGTGACCGCAGGCAGCCGGAACTCGCACTGCCCGTTCAGCTCGGCGCGGCTCGTCCGGTCGGCCCCCTGCAACTCGACGGAGCCCTCGCGGCCCTCGCAGTCTGCGCCGAGCAGTTGGCCGGCGACGACCCACTCTTCGCCACTCTGCGTGACGCGCAGGTCCAGGTCGTTTTCGCCCGCGCTGTAGAGCAGTTGGCGCGCGGCCGCCTGGCCCGAGCGCACGCCGTAGGCCGGCGACATCTGTAGGCTGTCGAAGCTGAGCGCGGCCAGGATGCGCCGCGCGAGCGACGGCGAGGCGGAAGCGTCACGGGCGGCGCGCGCTCGGAAAAGGTTGATGGCCTGAGACACCAGGGCGGGAGACGCGTCCTCTCCGTCGTCCGTCCGCATCAGGGAGATGACCTGCTCCAGGCGGCCGAGCTTTGAGGTGCAGCGCGAGCAGGCATTAACGTGTTCGAGCGAAGCTGCGCGCGCCTCGGGCGCGAGACGCCCCTCGGCCAAATCGGCCAGCTCTTCGAACGGAAGATGTTTGGAAATCGGCTTCATTTCTGCTCCAGTCGGCGCAAGGTAAACTCCTTACACGGTCCAACAGTGCGCCCCGGAAGAAGAAAAATACACGAGAGAAAATATTTGTGACGCGGGAAGGCGGGACGCGGGGGCGCGGCGAAAAAGAAAGAAAGCCGCACGGTCAGGTCTTTTCTCGCCGCGTCGCCGCGTCGCCGCGTCCCCGCGTCTCGCCGCCCTCTTTTCCCAGTATCTTCAGCAGCTTTTGCAGGCAGCGGGCGCGGGTCGGGCCGATGCTGCCTTCGGGCGCTCCGATGCGCGCGGCGATCTCGGCGTAAGGGAGCGGCTCGTCTTCGTAGAAGAGCAGCGTCAGGAGCTTGCCGCAGCGCCCGTCCAGTTGGCTGACGGCGAGCCGCACGCCGTGCTGCTCTTCCAGTTGAATCAGCGCCTCGTCCGGCAAGAGCGCCTCGTCCGGCAGCTTGCTTAGCTCGGCCTCGCCCCCCTCGTCCTCGTCGTCGCCGAAGGCTCGCGTCCTGCTTTCGCGGTTGACCGAGCGCCAGGTCTTGCGCCGCGCCGTCGTCACGAGCCACGCCTTGAGCCTGTCGGGGCTCTCGATCTCGTTCAGCTTCTCGAAGAGGGTCGTGAAGACTTCCTGGAACACGTCAGCCGCGAGGTCTTCGTTGAGTCCGGCGCGGCGCGGGATGGTGTAAATCAGGCGCTGGTACCGGCGGACGAGCGATTCCCACGCGGCCTGGTCGCCGCGCCGGCAGGCAAGTATCAACTCCCTGTCGCTCTGTTCCATCCGCCTCCAGAGATAGTCTTTTCTCGTCGGAAAGCATAGGGGGGGAGCCCCGTTTTGTCTAGCCTAAACAAAAAGGGGTAGTGGTTCGGGTTGAAGTTGTGGGCCGTCTTTATCAGGAAGGAGTCTCACGCAAAGGCGCAAAGACGCAAAGGAGAACGCGAAGAGGTTGAAGGCTTCTTCACCTTGCGTGCTTTCTTCGCGTCTTTGCGCCTTTGCGTGAAACCGCCTTTCCCTTCGCCCCGTCTGAAACTGAACCACTACCCAAAAAGGAGCGCCGGCGACGACCCGTTCGAGGAAGCACCGGCGCTCATCAAGTCGAGCCGCAGATTTCAGCGCCCGATAAACCTCAACCGCCGCGCCTCACGGCCCGAACCTCTGGCGGTACTCGTTCGAGTAGATGAAGCCGTGCACCAGGCCGCGGTAATCGCCGGTTGCGTTCAGATAGTCGAGCCAGTACTTGTAGCCGTCGTCCTCCGGGTCGCGCCGCAGGTAGCCGAAATACTCCATCGCGACGAAGCCGCGCTTGTATGCCTTGTTGTAAACCTGCGTCGTCTCCACGATGTCGCGCAGCACGCGCCCGCGGGTCTTGCGGCCCGCCGCGAGGTCGTTAATCAGCGTGCCCCGCTGCGTGAGCGTGACGCCGACCGTGCGCAGCAGCGTGTCCACGTAGGCCGTCGAAGTCAGGCCGTCGTACCTGGTCCTGAATTCGGCCCGCGAGATGAATTCGTTGAGGAAGGTCACCTTGTTGGCTTCCTGCTCGGCGGCCGTCTGCGCGCCGTTGAGTTTGCCCATGTCGGGCATGAACTCGGCGTAGCGCGGCCTACGCCCGAAGGCCGTCTCGTAGAAGCGGTAGGCCCAGAAGCCGCGCTCCTGAAACTCGGGCGAGCGGTAGAAGGCGGAAGAGACCTGTATCCGGTCGCACGACGTGTCGCCGTTGGGGCAATCGTCGAGCTTGCTCTTCCAGTAGGTAAGTCCTTCGGCCTCGGGCTCGCGGCCGAGGAAGTCCATGTAGTGTTGGCGGACGAAGAAGCTGGACGCGTCCACGGGGTTGGCGCTCGGGACCGTGTTGTCGTCGGCGATGGTGACGGTCGCGACTGCCGGCGTGCCGATGCTGCCGCTGTTGCTCGCCTCGACAATCCTGACCTTGAAGGTCTCGCTGCCTTCGGCCAGGGAATCGTCCGTCACGAGCACGCGGAAAGATTTGGTCGTCTCGCCGGGCGCGAAGAAGAGCCGGCCGTATGAGGCCGTGTAGTCCGTGCGGGCCGAGGCCGTGCCGTCGGCGGTCGCGAAGCTGACCTTCGCGTCGCGCGTGACGTTGCCGCTGCGGACGATGGTGATGGCGACGCTCCTGGCGTTCTCGGCCACGCGGTAGGCGGAGGCGCTGAAGCGGGCCACGTACCTCTCGTCGCCGGGCGAGGGCGAAGGGGAAGCCGACGGAGAAGGCGTGGGGCCGGGGGGCGTGGGCGTCGGCGTCGTCCCGGAGCCGAAGGAGCCGCTGACGATTGTGGCCCCGGCCGCAGTTTTCACGACGACGGGCGTGCCGGCGTTGATGGCGGGCACAAGCTGTCCGTCGTTGGTGTTCCGCTCAAGCTCGCCCTGGCGGAAAGAGTTGATCACGAGCGCGCCGATTCTGGACCCGTTGACGAAGACGTTGAGCGAGGTGCCCGCCGGGAGGCTCACGTTCTCGACCTGGACGCGGAAGTCACTGCCGTCGGGGCGCGAGCGGTGGCGGGCCTCGCCTTTCGGAATCTGGCCGCCCATCGCCGCGCCTGAAAGAAAAGTCGTGACGATCACTTCGTCGCCGCTTGCGTGGACGACGCCGCCCGCGAGTGCGAGCGCCAGACCAGTCACGACCGTCATCGCGAGGGCGATCACTGTTTTCTTGATTCGCATCATCTTTATCCTTCGTTGAAGAGTTGTTCTCACGAGCAGCGCGGCCAGAGCGTCTGCCCGCCGGAACAGTGCGACGGATGGAAGGTGAAATACGTTCGAGAAGATTTTTGTGGAAGACGAACGAGAAAGCAGAAGGGTAAAGAACGAACCACGAAGACACACGAAGCGACACGAAAAAGGGTTGCGCCTGATTCGTGTCGCTTCGTGGTTCCCGACTTTTTGAATCCCGTTCGGGATTAACTGTTCGTTGCCGCTAAAAGAATCGCCAGGCCCGGCACAGTCGCCGCGAGGGCGTTTGACGCCGGCCCGCCCGCAGTCGGACTGATGGCGGCCGTCGTGGTCGTCGGCTTGACGAGGGACGACGGTGCGCCCGAGTTCGAGAGCAGGTAAGCGATCAAGGCGTCGAGGTCGCCCGCGGACAGGTGCGAGGTCTTGCCGTGCGTGTCCTTGATGACGCGTATGTTGTTGGCGGCCAGCTCAGGGTTAATCTGCCCGTTGACGACGAGCGGCGCGACGTTGCTCGTGCCGAGGCGGTCAATCTGCGGCTTGCCGTTCTCCTGTACCTGCGGGCTGTCCAGGCTCACATAAATTGGCCCAAAGCCGTCGCCCGCGAGGCCGCCCCCGCTGTGGCCCGCCACGATGGGGACTTCCGTCGGGAGGTTGTTCGGCCCGCGCCTGTGGTCCGTGCGGACGGTGCGGAAGTTGAAGCCGCGCTCGCCGGGTTTGAGGAGCGGCGAGTCAGGCGCAAGCAGAATCTCGCGCACCGAATGGGCAAAGCCGTGGTGCAGCCAGCGCGGGACCGAATCCCAGAACGCGCGCAGGTGTTTCGTGTTCCGGCTGCTGAAATTCTGCGGCGTGCCCACATCCTGCGGCGGGCCGAAGCGCGTGAAAAAGTAGTCGTTTTCGGGGCGATAGAACGGGCCGTCGCCGTCCACGGTCGTCTCGCTGACGACGCCCGGCTCGTGTATGTTGTAGTCCTGGAAGGTGTCGTTCGCGACGCCGTTCGCGAAGTTGTTGCCGTTGTGGTGACACGAGGCGCAGCCCGCGCCGCCCGCCGAAATCTCCTTCGTGAAAATCTCCTTGCCGCGCGCGATCTGCGCCTTCTCGGCTTCGTCCGGGAACTGTTCGAGCGGGTTCGGGAAGCGGCGCGTCTCGTTCTGCGACCAGAGGATTTGCAGGTAGGCCATGTCGTAGTAGCCGACCTTGAACGCCTTGCCCGAGAGGTCAGTGCGCCCGATGGCGCGCGAGTTCTCCTCGGTCTTCCTCAGCACATACTCTTCGCGCGCCTTGAAGCGGTCCACCGCGTTCGCCTGCGGGAAGAGCGGCGTCGGCGTGCGCTCGCCCAGGAGCACCTCGCCGTTGCAGGCCGAGGCGTAAGCCATGAAGTCGTTATTCAAGCCCTCGTACCACTCGGGCCAGTTGTCCGAGATGTCCTTGTTCTGAGGGCAAACCTTCGTGCCGCCGACGGCGTTGGCCGCGACGTTCCACTGGCAGCCGTCCTGGCGGCCGTCCCAGTGGCAGAAGCCGCACGACTTCTGGCCGTCGTCCGAGTAGGCCGACGAGAAGAACCAGCGCAGGCCCTGTTCCTCGGCGGTCGCGAACAGGTTCTTGCCGTTGCTGCCCGTCGTCGGGTCGAGCGTCGTGTTCGTCACGCCGACGGGCAGGAAGCCCGCGCGCGTCAGCACGCCACTGGCGTCCACGTTGAGGAAAGAAACGTCTTCGGTCTGGAAGTTGGCGACGTAAATGGTCCGCCCGTCGGGCGAGACTTCGACGCCCTGCGGCGTGATGCCGCCCGTGAACTCGATGCCGGTCGGCGTCAGCAGCTGCGCCGGGGTGGTCGCCGCCGCGTTGATGCGAAACGCCTGCACGGTCTCCGTGTGGGCCATCGTGACGAAGAGCATGTTGCCGCGCACGGCCATCTGCTCGGGGCCGCTGCCCTTGATGATTTTCTGCGCGGCCGTGTGGTCCTTAAGGTCAACATACTGGCCCGGCGTGACGAGCTGCGAGAGGTCGCGCCCCTCGTCCACGTAGCGGAAGACGAACTTGTTGGTCGTCGTGTCGAAGATGTTCAGCTCCGAGCCTATGTCGTCGAAGGTCGTCGCCTTCGTCGCGTCCGTCATGACGGGCGTGTAGCCCAGAGGCTGCCCGCTGTTCTTGATGACGACGCCGCTGGAGTTCTTCGTCGGCAGGCCGTGGCCCGTCTCGCGCTGGTTCAGCTTCGTGTTGGTGTCCTGCCCGCTGACGATGCCCCAGCGTCCGGCGATCTTCACGTCGGTCGAGAGCCCGCCGACGGGCATGACCTTCGTCAGCGTGTTGTCGTCGTCCGCGACGTTGATGGCGGCGATGGTGTGGCCGAGCGTGTTGGCGACGTAGAGCGTGCGGCCGTCGGCGCTCAAGTCCAAATCGCGCGGGTTGGTGCGCTCAAGGTCGTTGAGGCCCGTCGGGATTTCGGCTATCTGCGTGAAAAATGGCCCAGGGTCAACGCGGAAGGCGCGCACCTCATCCTTGAAGCGATCCGTGACGTAGAGCCGCGTGCCGTCGCGGTTGAAGATTAGTTTTTCGCCGTAAAATCCTGTCTCGAACTCGCCGATGACGGTGTCGGTCGCGGTGTCGATCACGCTCGCGAAGTTGCCGTATTGGTTGAGCACGACGATGTAGGGGCGCGGGTAGATGTTGGTATTCAGCGGCGCGGCCTTGACGCCTATCGGGCGCGTCCCACGCCCCGTGGCCGTTGGCCTGAGGTCAATCCAGGTGATGACGCGGCGGCTTGCCGTGTCCACGACGGCGACGCGCCAGTCGGCGTAGCCCTCGCGCCCCGGCAGCGTCACGTAGAGCTTCTTCCCGTCGTTGGTCAAAGCGAGCGCGCGCGGCTGACTGCGGAACGGCTGCTTGACGTTGGGCCAGAGCTGGCTGCCGCTTTTGACGACCGGGTTATTCGGGTCAATGCGCGTGCCGGGGTCCGGGCGACCGTCGATGTAAGACGCGCCGTGCATGACCTTCGTGTAGCGCATGACGCCTGCGCGCACGCCGGCCTGCTCCGCCCCAACGATGTTTTTGACGGGGTCGCTGGTCGGCCCCGTGATGATCTTCCCCTGAGAATCCTTCTTGACGGCGGTGATGAACAGGCGCAGGGGCAGCGGTGCCTCGCGCCCCGTGGCGAGAATTTTACGCTCGAAGTCCGCGGAGAGCGTCGGGCGCGGCATCACCGCGCTCGCCCGAAAATCCGCGCGGAACATTAACCAGACGACCCCCGTGAGAATAGAGATGATGAGCAGCAGGCACTTAACTCTGTTCGTCATGACAAAAGCCCCCTCTTCGTCCATAAACGCAAGTTCGTTGAAGCAAACAAAATTGGCACGGAAAGACCGGATAGACTTTCCCCGATGTGCCAACAGTCCGGTGAGTGGGCTCGGAAATACAATGGCGAAAGAAAAAAGTAAAAAGACAAAAGGTAAGACCCCGAAGGGGTCGCACATTCAACTTGAAAGGTGCGACCCCTCCGGGGTCGGATTCTTGTTTGGCCCATGACCAGGGGTGGCGCGCTCACGCGTTTACCTCTGGCTATCATGTTCGACCCCTTCGGGGTCTTACCTTTTGCCTTATGTTTACGGCGTCTTCGGCTTCGCGTCGGGCTTGCCTTGCTGCGTCTGTGGCTGATCCAACGGCTTCGCGGCGTCGGGGAAGTGCTGGCCGCTCGCGCGGTCGAAGACGGAGTTTCTGAGGAAGGCTTCGGTCGTCCAGGGGGCGGGGCCGCCGCCGAGGTACTTCTGGAACCATTCGAGGTGCGCCGTGTAGTAGAGCGCCATCTCATACCAGCTCGGCCAGTGACCGGCGTTGGCGTAGATGATCAGGCGCGACGGCACCCCCATCTTTTGCAGCGACGTGAACATCTCTAGCGACTGCGTATACGGCACGCGGTAATCGCGCTCGCCGCTGATCACCAGGCACGGCGTCTTGAAGTTCTGCACATAATTCGACGGCGACCACTTCTCATACAAATCCGAATTCCACGGCTGGCCCTTCAAATCCCACTCCGGGAACCAGAGCTCTTCGGTCGCGCCGAACATCGCTTTCAGGTCGAAGAGGCCCATCATCGTCGCAATCGCTTTGAAGCGATCCGTGTGGCCTTCGACCCAGTTCATGAAGTAGCCGCCATACGACCAGCCCATCGCTCCCATGCGATTGGCATCAACGTACGGCAGCTTCTGTAGCGCGTCCGTGACTTTCATCACGTCTTCATAAACCTTGCCGCCCCAGTCGCCGGAAATCTCAGCGGTATAATCCTGGCCATAGCCCGTCGAGCCGTGCGGGTTCGGGAAGGCGACGATGTAGCCGGCGCCGGGATAGACCTGCCAGTCACCGCGAAAGGCGTCCGACCATTGCGACTGCGGCCCGCCGTGCACGTTGATAATCAGCGGGTACTTTTTCGAGGGATCGAAGTTGTGCGGCTTGACGACGAAGACGTGAACCTTCTTGCCGTCGGCGCCTTCGATCCACATCTGCTCTGCCGGGCGAATGTCGACTTCGCTGGCGACGGCTTCGTTGAGGCTGCTCAGTCGCGTCGGCGTCGTCGCCCGGCCATTGCTCAGGTTCGCGCTGTAAAGCTCGACCGGCGAGCCCACATTGCTGCGCGTATAGACGACGCGGTTGCCGTTGATCTCATAAGCAAGAATGGTCGCGTCGGTAAGCAGCGGTGCGATGGCGCGCGTCGTCACGTCCAGGCGCAGAATGGGCTG
>DASWQY010000152.1:0-3169 GCA_036403435.1 Pyrinomonadaceae bacterium | reverse complement strand
GCGGCTGTCGCGCCGCCCCTCGAACGCTTCGGATTCCGGAATGCTGCGGCGGATCCACAGTACAAGCAGCGCGGGCAAGATGCCGACCGCGAACAGTGCCCGCCACGCGATCGCTTCGGGCAGAATGGCATATAGGCCGGCGTAGACGAGCGCCGCCAGGCCGGGGCCGACGGCTGCGCCGGTCTGTACGAAGCCGACGCCCCGGCCGCGATACTTGTCGCGGATGACCTCGCCCATCAGCACCGCGCCGGTGGCCCACTCGCCACCGAACCCGAGCCCGTGCAAGCCGCGCAGGATGAACAATTGCTCGAAGCTCTGGGCAAAGGCGCACAGGAAGGTGAAGACCGAATACCACAGGATCGCGATCTGCAGCACGCGCACGCGGCCGAAACGGTCGGCGAGCGCGCCGGCAAACCAGCCGCCGAATGACGAGGTCACGACGGTGACGGTGCCGATCGTGCCCGCGGCGCCGGTCGACATGCCCCATACCGCAATGATTGTGGGAACGACGTAGCTGTACAGCTGCTGATCGAAGCCGTCCAAGGTCCAGCCGCCCCAGCAGGCCAGCATCGTCCGGCGCTCCCGCGAGGTCAGATCACGCAGCCAGGCCAGCATTGCGTTCCCCCGTTTGGATGATTGTTGATTACTCGCGATCTGATCTTAACCGGCCATGCATGCCGCCGCACCCCTGTTGCCCCGCTCACAGCAGGTGCTCGTTCCCGTCGCCGCCGCCAAGCGAGCGGCGCCGCGCTCAGCCGGGAGGGAGTGCGGAGCCATTTTGCCCTAACCCGACTTTCGCAACTCGAAACATAGAAACCGCCAAACTCGAGGTTTTCCACGGTGTACGGTCGAAAGGTCGGCACCACACAGGGCGGTGTCATGGCGCGGCAACGTCGACCGAGGCAATCCTGGGTGACGGCTGAGCGGGCAAGTCGATCTTCAACTGGCGGAGCAGGATCAACTGGTCCAGTTCTGGCTCGGTGTAGCGCGACAGCAGGACCGTGCGCCCATCGGTGGTCGGCAGGTGCATGTCGACCATCTGGATTGCGGCCATCTTCTCCAACACCGACCGTGGCGTCAGCCCCGGCGCCAGGGACCGCAGCCGCTGCTTGAGCGTCACCTGCAGACAGTAGGCCAGGAATGCCACGAAGATGTGGGCTTCGATGCGCGCGTCGGTTTGGTGGTAGATCGGGCGGATCGCCAGGTCCCCCTTGAGTTCTTTGAAGGCCTGCTCGATCTCCACCAATTGCAGATAGAACGCCCAGAGTTTCGCCGGATCGCCGCCCGTGAGATTGGATCGCAGCAGATAACTGCCTTCCCGCCGGCGTGCCTCCCGCAGCTTCTGCCAGTTCAGCTTGAAGCAGAAAGTCTCCGCCGTGACCGGCTGGTCCTTGCCGGGCAGCTGGATGTCGATGATCCGATAAGCGACCGGCCCCGCTTCCGTTCGTGCAGCTCCCAGCTTGATCAGCAGTTGATCCCGGGTCAGCTTCTGTTGGCGTAGCTCATGCAGGCGTTTGACCAGCTTCTTTAGCCGCCGCCGCCGCATCGCCTGCTCCTTGTCCCGTCGTCCGCCGCTGCGAGCCAAGATATAAAGTTCACCATCCTGTTCAATCAGCTTCACCTGAACCGAATCGCGAACCTGTGCCCAGGGCCTCGCCAGGAATTCTTGCTCCAACTGGCTGAGCCGCGCGCGGGGTGTGCCGACCAGGTAGTGGGTTGGCGTCTTCGCAGCCCGCATCTCGGTCAGCACGGCTTCCGTCGGGATGCCACGGTCCATTACCCAAGTGCGCCCGGCTTTGCCATATTGGACCTCGATCCGCCTGAGGAAGTCGCCCAGCGTCGTCTTGTCCGAGGTATTGCCCGGCATCACCTCGTAAGTCAGCGGGAAACCCTCTGGGGTCACGATCAGGGCAATGACCACCTGGACGCAGTCTGATCTGTGGTCCCGCGAGTGGCCGAACCGCCGCTTGCCGGTTTCTGGCGGATCGCATGCGAAATACGTGCTGGTCAGATCATACAGCAGGATCTCGAAATCGGCCTGGAACAGCGTCTGCCAGCGCTGCCGCAGGAAGCTGAACAGCTCCTGCTTATGCGCCAGCAGCTTGTCCAGACACCGGTACAGGTTGTCCTTGCCGGCCACGGCGAAATCCTCGCCCAGCAGGTCGCCGATGGCGCTTTGCGCGTACCACTGCCGATGCAACCGCCACTCGCTGCCTGGGTCGACCAGCCGGTAGGTCACCAGCGTCTTCAGCACGTTCAGCCAACGCGTTCCCTGTCGCGAGGCCGGCAGTCTTGGCGACCAGAAGTCATCCAGCCGCAGTTGATCCCACAGATGGCAGGCCAGCCAGCAGGCGCCCCACTGCCGCGGCCGGTGCAGCCGCAGTCCGCTGAGCCGGACATGCACCACATCGCAATCCAGAACTGGCGCCGGGCGGTCCTCGGGGAACAGCGCGATCTGCCTCGGGTCCTGGCCAGCCTCGTCGAACGCTTCGATCGTTCGGCACCACGCGGCTTTCTGGCCGTCATTGATCTCGCCCAGATACAGCACTTGCCGCTGCACCGTCCGCCCGCCCGACACCCGGCGGTTCTCGACGATGCTCCAGTAGCGGTGCTCCTTGCCGTCCTTCCGGCGAACCTTGTAGCGCAAAAACATGCCGCGAGATTCTGCAGCCGCCGATCGTCCCGCAAGCTACTTGGTCGGCACCGCTGCCGCTTTTCTACTGTTCTTCCGAGATCGCACCAAGCCGATCAACCAGTTGCCGTTCAGCCCATCCGCAAAATTCCCCAAATCAGGGTCGAGTTGCGAAAGTCGGGTTAAGCCAAAAGGTCGAAAACTTGAAGGCGCAGATCGATCAGCTCGGCGAACAAATCACAACACAGCAGGGCTTCTTCAAGACGATCAGTGATGAATACAGCTTGTTTGTCGATCTTGTGGAACGCCGTACTGCCTCGCTCAGCGAAATGGCGGCGCGGCGACAGACTTGGATGCAATTACAGACCAAACTGCAGGAGCTTCAAAGCAATAGGCTGCGGCTGAAAGCAGAACTGAGCAATGCGCAATATCAGCTTGAAACCCTTGCCATAACCACCAGCGATGAGATCGACACTCTGAAGAGCAAGATCGTTGCGATCGACGAAAAGCTCGCAAATACCGAGGCGAGGCGCTCGA
>DASWQY010000151.1:0-1894 GCA_036403435.1 Pyrinomonadaceae bacterium | reverse complement strand
GCCTCATTGCGCTTCTTGCTGTCCCAGAACGCCCGCATATCGTCAGCACTGTCCCACTGCGAGATCAAATACCCCGCATCGGGATCATTCTCGTCCCGAAGTAGCCATTGCCCCTTCAGCCCCTTCACTTCACCACGAATTTCCAGCGCTCGCTTGAACGCGGCCTCGAAAGCATCCCATTGGCCGGGCAGGATTTTGCCCCAAATGATCCGCATCTGCATCGCGATACCCCCTCTCGGCACTCGGCAAGATATGTCGCAGGTGATCACCAGACATTGCCTGGATCGCCCTGTTAGCCCAAGTGTCCGCCGATAAAGATTATCGGCAGCGGCGTGCGTTTACAATCAACCCGCGAAATCCGCCCGGATTGGATGGTATGGACAGGCCCAGCACGAAGGCTGCGAGTGTTTCGGACAACTCATGCGCGTCCGACAAGGGTCGTTGACACATTCTATGCGGCTTTTATCCTCTAAAACAGAGGCCTTCTCAGTCCTGTGTTCGCGGTCATTGGGCATACTTGGCCAGCCGCAGCCGATCTAAATCGTTGATTTAACTTGGTTGCGGCCCATGGTCCAGCCGCAAACAGCTCAAAAAGTTAGGCACACGACACCGTAGCTTTGATATTGTCTGGCTTTGCGAATCGCGCTATTGGTGGGGCATGTATCTGCGCATCACCCAGCGCCACAACCGCGACGGCTCGATCGTCAGCTACTACGCCCTCGCCGAGAGCGTCTGGAACGCCGACGCAAAGCGACGAGAAGCCCGCGTGGTGCATAGTTTCGGCCGTGCCGATCAGCTTGATCGGGCCGAACTCGAGCGGCTGGTCAAGAGCATCAATCGCGTGCTCGAGGACAGTGATGAGGCCACCGGCAGTACCGGGACGCCGGATCGTCCGGAGATCGAGATCGAGCGCGTGTTCGAACTGGGTGTCGTGCTTGCCGCCCGCGCCTGCTGGGAGGACCTCGGCATCGGCCCCGCCATCCGCCGCTGCGCCGAACAGGCCAGGCTGGCCGCGCCACACGAGACCGCCCTGTTCGCCATGGCCGCCAACCGTCTGGACGATCCGGTTTCCAAACTCGCCTGCGCCGAACGCTGGCTGCCTGATAGTGCCTGGCTGCCTGACGCCGCCGGTCTGGCGGTCGATCAATGCTATCGCGCGCTCGACTTTCTGGCGGTCTGGGCCGATGAGATCGAACGCGAGGTGTTTCTCAGGACCGCCGACCTGTTCAACCTCGATGTCGATCTGATCTTCTACGATACCACCACCGCCTATTTCGAGATCGACGAGCCGGATGAAGACGAACAAGAATTTGCCGGGCGCCTGTATGCGCCGCTGCGCAAGCGTGGCCACAACAAGGAGGGCCGCGACAACCAGCCGCAGGTGATCATCGCTCTGGCCGTCACGCGCGACGGCATGCCGGTGCGCTCTTGGGTGCTGCCGGGCAACACCGCCGATGTGACGACGGTCGCGCGCATCAAGGACGATCTGCGTGCCTGGCGGCTTGGCCGCTGCCTGTTTGTCGGCGATGCCGGGATGTACTCGACCGACAACCTGGCTCAACTCAGCCGCGGACTGGGTCGTTACATTCTGGCCGTACCGATGCGCCGGGTGCGCGATATCGAGGAAGAGGTGCTGACACGGCCGGGCCGCTACAGGCAGGTCGCCGACAACCTGCACGTCAAGGAGGTCTGGGTTGGCGAGGGCGAGCGGCGTAAGCGCTATGTCCTGTGCCTCAACCCGCACGAGGCGGAACGCGAGCGCATGCGTCGCGCGCAGCTTGTGGCCGCGCTCGAAGCGGAACTGGCCCTGCTGGAGCAACGCGAGGATGATCATCCCAAGGCAGCCTGCAAGCTGATGGCGTCGCGCCGTTACGGCCGCTACCTGAGCGAAGAC
>DASWQY010000150.1:0-5499 GCA_036403435.1 Pyrinomonadaceae bacterium | reverse complement strand
CGTGACGGGGGTGGCGCACCTGCCCGAAGGAGTGGAGATGGTGATGCCGGGCGATAATGTGGCGATGGAGATCGAATTGATTGCGCCGATCGCGATGGAGAAGGGGCTGAGGTTCGCCATCAGAGAGGGCGGTCGCACCGTCGGCGCTGGCACTGTCTCCGAAGTCGTCGAATAGCCTGTGGTTCGGCTGAGCCAGGGTGTGCTCCGATAAGTTTTAATAGAGGATTTGAATTATGCCGCGCGATAACATTGTGCTTCAGTGCACGGAATGCAAGAGTCGGAATTACACGACGACGAAGAATAAGAAGACGACGCCCGAGCGTCTGGAGTTCAGCAAGTTCTGCCGCCGCTGCCGTAAGCACACGGGGCACAAGGAAACCAAGTGATGAATGCGGAATGATGAATTAAATGCTTTTTCATTCATCGTTCATCGTTCCGCCTTCATCATTTCTGTAGGGGTATAGTGTCAACGGTTAGCACGTCGGTCTCCAAAACCGAAAGTCCGGGTTCGAATCCTGGTACCCCTGCCACCTTTCGAATCTGAAGGTTCGTCAGATAAGGAATGGTTGGTGTCGAAGAAAGCCGAGAGAGCCGACAAGAATATGGCTGATAAAGAAGACTCGGATGAACTGCCGCTGGCGGAACCGCCGCCGGGGCGCTTGAGTTCGGCCGACGTGCCGCCGGGCGCGCCCGCGCCGCGCGCCGCCCGATTCGGCGAAGGCGTCGAAGGCAAAGGCGCGCGCAGCGAGCGGGGCTTGTCGGGCCCGCGCGCCGGCTTCTTTACGCGCACCGCGCAGTTTTTCCGCGACGTGCGCGCGGAGATGAAGCGCGTCTCGTGGCCTTCCCTGCGCGAAGTCAAGAACACGACGATCATCACGGTCGTCGCGGTCATCTTCTTCGCCGTTTACCTGTATGGCGTTGACCAGGCGATAGTCCAGCTCGGCCGCTTCGGCGGCTGGCTGCTCTCGCTAGTCGGGCTCGCATGACGCGGGACGTGAGGGGTTTTGCATGAAGCAGTGGTACATACTTCACACTTACTCGGGCCACGAGAAGAAGGTCCGTGACAGCCTGAAGGCGCGCATCCGAGACACGGACTTGCAGGCCGAGATCACGGAAGTGCTCGTGCCGACGGAGACGGTCGTCGAGATGCGCGGCAACAAGCGCGTCGAGTCCTCGCGCATGTTCTACCCCGGCTACGTCCTGGTCGAGATCGAGTGTGACGACCGGGGGCACATCCCGGACAACGTCTTCCACGCGATCAAGTCAACGCCGAAGGTGACGGGTTTCGTCGGCGGCCAGAACCCGACGCCGCTGACAGAGCAGGAAGTCAACCAGATCGTCCACAACGTGACGGAGGCGGCCGAGAAGCCGAAGCCGAAATTCTCTTACGCGGCCGGCGAGACCGTGCGCATCAAGAGCGGCCCGTTCGCGAGTTTCACCGGCAAGGTCGAAGAGGTCAACGAGGACAAGTCAACCCTGAAGGTGACGGTCACCATCTTCGGCCGGTCAACGCCGGTGGAATTGAATTTTCTCGATGTCGAGAAGGTGACGTTTGCAGAAGAGGAATAATCTTAATTTGAGATTTGAGATTCCGAATTTCAAATCTGAGTAATAATCATGGCGAAGAAGATTACAGGTTACATCAAGCTACAGGTTCCGGCGGGCAAGGCTAATCCCGCGCCGCCGATTGGCCCGGCCCTGGGCCAGCACGGCGTCAACATCATGGAATTCTGCAAGGCTTTCAACGCGAAGACCGCGCAGATGGACCCTGACCTGAAGATTCCGGTCGTCATCACGGTTTACGCCGACCGCTCCTTCACGTTCGAGACGAAGACGCCGCCCGCGGCGGACCTCTTGAAGAAGGCCGCGGGGATTCCGAAGGGCTCGGGCAAGCCGAACCGCGAAAAGGTCGGCACCATCTCTCGGGCCAAAATCGAGGAGATCGCGCGGACCAAGATGCCCGACCTGAACACGACGAGTCTGGAGTCGGCCGTCAAGACCATCGAGGGCACGGCCAAGAACATGGGATTGACCATCGAGTAATTTTTGATTTCAGATTTTTGATTTGCGATTGGAAGAAGCTAAAAGCCTATCTCCTTATCCAATCAAAGATCGCCGATCAAAAATTCTCTTGAGAGGGAGAGCCGCCCGGCCGCGGGCCGTGCGCTCGCTTGCACCTCGGAGGATGAGGATTTGAGAAAGCACGGGAAGAACTATCGCGCGGCCGAGGAGAAGATTGAGGTCGGGCGCAAGTACACGCTGGAAGACGGCGTGGCGAAGGTCAAAGAAATCGCCTTCGCGAAGTTCGACGAGACGGTCGAGTTGACGATGTGGCTCGGGGTTGACCCGCGCAAGGCGGACCAGTTGGTGCGCGGCACCGTGGTGCTGCCGCACGGCCTGGGCAGGTCCAAGACAGTGCTCGTCATCACGCAGGGCGACAAGCAGCGCGAGGCCGAAGAGGCCGGCGCGGACTTCGTCGGCGGTGAGGAGATGGTTGACCGCATCAAGGGCGGCTGGCTGGACTTCGACGCCGTCATCGCCACGCCCGACATGATGCGCTCAGTCGGCCAGCTCGGAAAAATCCTCGGGCCGCGTGGCCTGATGCCGAACCCCAAGACGGGAACGGTGACGGTGGACGTTCGCACGGCCGTGCAGGAGACGAAGGCCGGTAAGGTCGAGTACCGCGTGGACAAGACAGGCGTGATTCACGTCCCCGTCGGCAAGGTCTCCTTCGACTCGGACAAGATTCTGGGCAATGCGCGCATGCTCCTGGACGC
The DNA here is from genome assembly GCA_036403435.1 of Pyrinomonadaceae bacterium. Lineage (GTDB taxonomy): Bacteria > Acidobacteriota > Blastocatellia > Pyrinomonadales > Pyrinomonadaceae > QHXM01. Next base: position 2,722 of record DASWQY010000150.1, on the reverse strand, counting down.
GGTCGTCAAGGCCAAGCCCTCGACCGCCAAGGGCAAGTACGTCAAGAAGGTGAACCTGGCGGCGACGATGGGCCCCGGCGTGCTCCTGGACGAGACGGCTTTCGCCAAATAAGTGAGGAGCGTAGAGGAAAGAGATGAAGACTAGAGAGCAAAAACAGCAGGACTTGAACGCCCTCGCGGAGCAGTTTCAGAAGGCGCAGGCCGCGATGATCGTCGGCTTCGACAAGATGACGGTCTCGAAAGACCAGGAGCTGAGAAACCAGCTGCGCGAGGCGGGCGTCCGTTACGAAGTCGTCAAGAACACGCTGGCCCGGAAGGCCGCCACGGGCACGCCGTTCGAGCAGGCCGCGGAGCACTTCAAGGGCGTGACGGCGATTGCCATGAGCGAGGGCGACCCCGTCAACCTGTCGAAGGCAATTTCCAAGTTCACGAAGGCCAACCCGGACGTGTTCAAGTTCAAGGTCGGCGTGGTCGAAGGCCGCGTCGTCGCGCTCGGCGACGTTGAAGCCATCGCCAGCCTGCCGTCGAAGGAAGAGTTGATCTCGAAGATCATGTTCCTGATCAACTGCCAGGCGCAGCGCCTCGTGACGGTGCTTTCGGCCGTCCCGCGCAACTTGGCAATCGTCGTCAGGCAGATCGGCGAGCAGCAGGGCGGCGGGGAAGCCGCCTCGTAAGAATTTTCGATTTTTGATTTCGGATTTTTGATTTGCGATTGGATAAAGGCGTTTTCATCCTCTTCGCATCAAAAATCCGAAATCAAAAATTTAACAGTGGCCGGACGCGGAAAACGAGCGGGGCGATATGTCAGATCGTTCTTTTCGGCTCGGACGCTTTTCGAGGCCCGTGATGCAGCGGGCGCAAAAAGTGTCCCGTGGGTTCTTCGGCTTGCGGACAAACAACAAACAAGCACACTAGAACCCTTTTTGAGGAGGATTGGAAAGTAATCATGGCAGCTACACGTGAAGATGTGATCGAGTATCTGAAGGGCATGACCCTTCTGGAAGCCTCGCAGCTCGTCAAGGAGCTGGAGGAGACGTTCGGCGTTTCGGCGGCCGCGGCTGCCGTCGCGGCGGCCCCTGCGGGTGCTGCGGCTGGCGGCGAGGCGGCCGCTCCGGCCGAGGAGAAGACCGAGTTCGACGTGGTCTTGCAGGCCGCCGGCGGCAACAAGATTAACGTCATCAAGGTCGTCCGCGAGGTCACGGCCCTCGGCCTGAAGGAGGCCAAAGACCTGGTCGAGGCAGCCCCGAAGGCCGTCAAGGAGGGCGTCTCGAAGGAAGAGGCCGAGACCGTACGGCAGAAGCTCGCCGACGCAGGCGCGACCGTCGAAGTCAAATAGGTTTCAAGTTACAGGTTCCAGGTTTCAGGTTCTTTGTTTTTAACTTGGAACCTGGAACCTCAAACCTGAAACTTTCGTGGCCGCTTGACAGCTCTCTAGTTAGCAATTAAGGTGGGGGAGTATTGAGGCGCTGGCGTTGCCCCCAAAAAATTTGATTAAAAGTTTGAACTGCTTTCGCTCTAAAGCGGTCAGGGCCTTGTGCGCCCCGACCGCGATTTGGCATTTCTAGGGTTTCGGCGGCCAGCCAATCGGCTCTTCAGCAGGCCGGTTGGAGTGGGCCGCCGGGTGTTCGCACGGTTTATCCGCATCCAGGCTGATCGGGCCGATTGCTGACGGCTGATCGCTTCATAAAAGGTGTCCGATGTCTGCAAATCCGCTACAAGTTACTTTCGGTGGGACGGGAAGGCGCACGAGCCAGGCTCCCGAGCGTCAGGATTTTTCCAAGATCGCCACGGCCGTGCGCATCCCCAACCTGATTGAGATTCAGAGGGAGTCATACAACCGCTTTCTACAGATGGACCTGCTGCCCGAGGAGCGTCAGAACACGGGCCTCCAGGCCGTCTTCCGCTCGGTCTTCCCGATCTCGGACTTCCGCGGGACGGCGACCCTGGACTTCGTCGAGTTCCAGATCGGCAACTGGCAGTGCAAGTGCGGCCGGCTCGAAGGCTTGAACTACCTGCGCGCCAACTGCAAGGCTTGCGCATCGACCATCAAGGTTGACCCGCTCGTGCCCGGCGAGACGCTGTGCCACAACTGCGGCACGTTCAACGCCGTGCGCCCGACGCTCTGCGACAACTGCGGCGAGCCCGTGGGCCTCAAGCACAAGCACGATCAGCAGGAGTGTCAGGAGCGTGGCATGACCTACTCGGTGCCGCTCAAGGTCAAGATTCGCCTGACCGTCTTCGACGTGGATCAGGAGGCGGGCACGAAGTCGATCCGCGACATCAAGGAGGAAGAAGTCTTCTTCGGCGAAATCCCTTTGATGACGGACAACGGCACCTTCATCATCAACGGAACCGAGCGCGTCATCGTCTCGCAGCTGCACCGCTCGCCCGGCGTCTTCTTCGAGAAGGCTCCGGTCTATCTGGCGAAGGTCATCCCGTATCGCGGCTCCTGGGTCGAGTTCGAGTACGACCAGAAGAACCTTCTCTACGTCCGCATCGACCGCAAGCGCAAGTTCCTCGCGTCGATATTCCTGCGCGCCTTAGGGATTTGGCTCAACAAGGACTTCGACCCCAAGTCGTTCGCCTCCGACTCGCAGCTCGAAGAGGCGGTCAAGAACGCGGGCTTCGCCGACGAGGACATCCTCGGCTCCTTCTACATCGGCGACGAGGTGCGCGTCGCGGACGGCCGGCTCTACGTGCAGGTGCGCCCTGAGGGGCCGAC
>DASWQY010000149.1:0-14228 GCA_036403435.1 Pyrinomonadaceae bacterium | reverse complement strand
CAGTGGTCAGTGGCCGGTGGTCAGTGGTCAGTTAAGAACCGGCGGAGCATTTGTGCCAGAATCGGTCTTCGCAGGCCGTAATGGTCTTTCTCTTAACTGACCACTGACCACCGGCCACTGACTACTGCTTTTCGTCTTCGAGTGTGATAATGCGGGAGGCGACGGAGTCTTCGTGCAGTTCCAGGAGGCCGACCGAGCGCGGGAGGCTGAAGCGTTTGGGGCCGGCGCTGCCGGGGTTGAAGAGCAGCGTGCCGCGCCACTGGCCCGAGTACGCCTGGTGGCTGTGGCCGAAGATGACTACGTCCGGCATGCGCTGTTCGATGAGCCGTTGCTGCGCCTGGCTCAGTTTCTCCACGGTCGCGAACTGGTGGCGGACGTAGAAGGTTCGCCCCTTGATGACGGCACGGCGCTCGTTCGGGAAGCACATGGTGGGCGAGTCGTTGTTGCCGCGCACGGCGATGACGGGCGCGACCTTCTCCAGCCGCCAGATCAACTCCTCGTCGCCTATGTCGCCGGCGTGGATGATGTGGCTGACGCCTGCGAACAGGTCGAAAACTTGTTCGTCCAATCTGCCGTGTGTGTCCGAGATGACGCCGACGAGCGCGGGAGATGCGGCACTCATCACGAGTCAATTTTGGAGGCGAACGTGTGCATCGTGTCCACCAGGAGGACGGCGATGGGCGGGTAGAAAATCAGGTCCGGCCTGACGCGCTGGTCGAAGATGAAGGTCAGGTCGTTCATCACGTACTGGAGCTGGTCGGCGGCGAAGAGGCCCGCGGCGATGCTGACGACGTAGCCGACCACCAGGAAGACGTAGGCCGCGTGTCGCGTGAAAGGTTTTTCCGGCCGCTCCTCTTCGCTCATCAGCGAGACGTGAATCTGCCTGGGCTTGTAGGTGTACCGCTCGAAATACTCGCGCAGCCGCGAGGCGAGGTGCCAGAGGCCGACGACGAAGAGCGCGACGACGACCGTCCGGCCGACGACGCCGATCTGCCAGAACTTCGGCTTCAGCATGGCGACGATGAAGGTCGAGAAGAAGAGCGTGACGGTGGTGAAGACGGCCTGCGCGCGCTCGGAGGCGTCCCTGCGGTCGGCCTCCAGCAGGAGGTCCACCACGCGGTCGTAGCGCGCCTGCGCCGTGACCATGCGCATCCGGCGGGCGTGTATGTTGTCGGAGTGCATGACGAAGCCGCTCGACCGCAGCTGGCGCTCCTTCTCGCACTTGGCGTCGTAGGCGGCGCGCTCCTGCGGGTCGCTCAGGGTGCGGTAGGCCAGGGCGAGCAGGGCGAACTTGCGCGCCGCGTGCTCGGACCCGCCGTTAACGTCTGGGTGGCGCTCGCGCGCCAGACGCCTGTAGGCGGACTTGATCTCGGCGGCACTCGCGGCCCGCTCGACTCCTAAAATTTTGTAGTAATCTACCACCGCGCTTTCCCGAAAAACTCCTCTAAAGAACAGCGATGGACGCCCGATCAATTGTCTGATTGTCCGGGCCGGGAGGGTCGCCCTTTGACGCCGCTACTATAGCACGGCGCAGGCGAATTCGTCTCGCCTGAAGTTGGTGGGAACTTCAGGCGAGACGAATCGAACTTTTCGATAGTGCTCACGACCTTGAGGATGAGGCTAACGGGGTGGGGTGAGGCCCCGTCAGTAAGTAATAAAGCCAAGGGAGTGATACTTGCGACCCGGGGCGAACCGAGCGGGGCGAGGACATTTACAAGTGGTGATCCCCCACCCTAGCTTCAGCTTGTTTGTTCTGCAATGAGTGTGCCAGCGGCCGGGCGCGCGAATAATGCTGCTAAAATATAACCTCCGCCCGACCGTGGACCAATTTGTGTCTACACCTGTGGACACCTCTGTCCACAGATGAGGACGCGGCCCGGCTTTTCAGGGGCGGAGTTTGGGAAGGAGGGCTGGCACAAAAGCGGGGCGGCGAACCCTTCCGGTCCACACGCCGCCCCCTCCCTGTACCGAATTTAACTCGGGTTGACGGCCGGCGCGGCCGTCTGCTCCTGGGCCACGGCCGGGCGCGACGCGCGCTCGACCATCTGTATGAGCGTGCGGACGGCAATGCCCGTCGGCCCCTTCGCCCGGTACGGCTTGGCCTCGTCGCCCCAGGCCGTGCCGGCGATGTCCAGGTGGGCCCAGGAGACGCCGTCGGCGAACTCTTTGAGGAAGGCCGCGGCCGTGATCGTCCCGGCCTTGCGCCCGCCGACGTTCTTGATGTCGGCGATGTCGGACTTGATCTGGCGCGTGTACTCCTTGTCGAGCGGCAATTGCCAGAACTTTTCCCCGACTTCCCTGCCCGCCGCGATCACCTCGTCAATCAGCCCCTGGTCCGTGCCGAGGACGGCCGTGTTGACATCGCCGAGCGCGATGGAGACAGCGCCGGTGAGCGTCGCCATGTCCAGGATTCTTTTCGCGCCGAGCTTTTTGGCGTAGCAGATGGCGTCGGAAAGAATCAGGCGGCCCTCCGCGTCTGTGTTGATGATCTCAATGGTCTTCCCGGACATGGCGCGGACCACGTCGCCGGGCTTGGTGGCCTTGCCCGACGGCAGGTTCTCGGAAGCGGGCACGACGCCGAGGACCGGAATCGGCGGCTTCAACTGCGCGATGGCGCGCATCGCGCCGATGACGGTCGCGCCGCCCGTCATGTCGTACTTCATCAGCTCCATATTCTCGCCCGGCTTGAGCGAGATGCCGCCCGAGTCGAAGGTGATTCCCTTGCCGACGAACGCGAGCAGGTTTTCGTCGCCGCCGGCCGCCGCTTCGCGCGGCGTGTACTTGAGGATAATTAGTTTCGCCTCTTCTTCCGAGCCGCGCGAGACGCTGAGCAGCGCGCCCATGCCCTCCTGCTCCATGCGCGCCTCGTCCAGCACGTCCACGCTCAGGCCGAACTCTTCGGCGACTTCGCGCGCGCGCTCGGCCATCTTCGTCGGCGTCAGCGACGCGCCCGGCTCGTTCGCCATGTCGCGCGTGAAGTTGACCGACTCGCCGACGACGCGCCCGCGTTCGGCCCCGCGCTTCACGGCCTCCTCGTCTGCGCCCTCCGCGACGATGACGAGTCGCTCGATGGTCCGCTCTTCCTTGTCAACGGTGCGGTACTTGTCCGTCTCGAAGAGACCCATGATCGCGCCCTCGGCTGCCGCGGCGGCCCCGGCCTCGGCATCGCCCTCTGCGCGCGTGACGAGCGCGACGGTCTTGGCGTTCTTGCCGCGCAGGAAACGCGCGGCGGTGCCGGCCATCTGAGAGACCTGGGCCGATTTGTAATCGCCGCGCTCGCCGACGCCGACGAGCAGCAGGCGGCGGGCGCGAAGCTGTCCGCCCTGGGCCAAATGCACGTAGACCGTCTCGCCCTCCTTGCCCTTCAACTCTTCGGACTCTATGACCGAACGGACGACTCCGCCCGAACCTTCGTCCAGCTCTTTCAGGATGCCGTCGTCGGCCTTCTCGCCTTTGAAGACGGCGACGGCCAGAGCCTGTACGTCCTGCTCACCGTAGCGCCCGGCGCTCGTTTGCACTTCCATAAAAATTTTCCTCTCTCAGGCTTTAATCTATATCTTACTGGCGATTGCTACGCTCTTTCAATTGGGCGCGCGTCTCGCGCTCGACCGTCCGGCGCATCTCAGTCTCCCGCTTGTCGTACAACTTCTTGCCGCGCGCCACGCCGACCTCGAACTTCGCGCGCCCATTCTTGACGTAGACGCGCGTCACGACGAGCGTCATCCCCTGGACCGTCGAAGCCTGCTCCAGGCGGTCAATCTCGCGGCGGTGGAGCAGGAGCTTGCGCGTGCGCACGGGGTCGTGGTTCGCGCGGTTGCCGTGCGAGTAAGGCGAGATGTGCGCGTTGAAGAGCCACGCCTCGCCGTCGCGCACGGCAACGTAAGAGTCCTTCAACTGCACTCGCCCTTCGAGCACGCTCTTGACCTCGGTGCCCGTCAGCGCGATCCCCGCCTCGTACTTGTCCGAGACGTGATACTCGTGGAACGCCGCGCGGTTCGTCACCAGGACTTTCTCTTCGTTAGCTACTGCCATGATTAACAGTTTTCAGTTTCCAGTTTTCAGCTTCTTGACTTGGCTGAAAACTGTTTACTTAAAAGTATCCGTTTCCCCGCGCAGGGGTCTGACCATCAGCTCGCCGGCCGCGTCCTCTGCCCTCTTGCCTTCGTAGAGGACGGCGTGGACTTCGCTGGTGATCGGCATCTCCACGTTCAGCTTCCGGGCCAAATTGTGCACGGCGCGCGTCGTCATCACGCCTTCGGCGACTTCGCGCATCTCGCCCACGATCTCCTGTAACGCTCGGCCGCGGCCCAGTTCCTGCCCGACGCGGCGGTTGCGCGAAAGGCCGCCCGTGCAGGTCAGCACCAAATCGCCCAGGCCCGCGAGCCCCATCAGCGTCTCCCTGCGCGCGCCCTGCGCCAGGGCGAAGCGTACCATCTCGGCCAGGCCGCGCGTGACGAGCGCCGCGACGCTGTTCGTCCCCAAACCGAGCCCCGCGACCATGCCGGCGGCCACGGCCATCACGTTCTTGACCGACCCGCCTATTTCTGTGCCAGCAACGTCCGCGTTCGTGTAGACGCGCAGGTTCTGAAAGCTCAGCGTCTCCTGCACGAGCCGCGCGTCTTCGAGGCTCGCGCCCGCCGCGACCACGGCGGTCGGGTGGCCCGCGGCGACCTCCTGCGCGAACGACGGACCCGAGAGGCAAACGAAGCGCGGCTCGAACTGTCGCCCGACCACGTCTCGGACGACCTCCGAGATGCGTCGGCCCGTCTCGATCTCGATTCCCTTCGTCGCGCTGACAAAGATCATCTCGCGGCGCAAGGCTGGGAGCATTCGTTCGAGCAGCTCGCGCGTCACGTGCGACGGCGCGGCCAGCAGCACCACTTCCGCGCCGTCCAGCGCCTCGTTCATATCACTCACGGCCCGGACGCCCGGCGGTATCTCCCGCGCGTCGAGGTAGAGGCTATTGACGCGGCGCTCGTTGATGCCCTCGACCACTTCCGCGTTGCGCGACCAGAGCCGCACCCCGTGCCCCGCGCGCCCGGCGACGATCCCGAGCGCCGTCCCCCAACTCCCCGCGCCGATGATTGCGATGAGGGTCATAAAGCAGAATCCAGAATTCAGGAGTCAGGAGTCAGAATAAAAACAGAAGCGGTTCTCAGCCTTATCCATTCTGGATTCTGGATTCTGACTCCTGGATGCTGCCTTCACCTGAATTTGCTCTCCGTGCCTCGCAGCAGGCGGCCGATGTTGGCGCGGTGCATCAGGATGATGAGCGCGCCCGCGGCGACCGCCGCAGTTAAAACTGGCCCAGGCTGCGGGACGGGCCGGACATAGCCGCCGAGCAGCCAGGTGAACAGAGGCAGCGCGGCGCTCCCCAGTATCGAGCCGAGCGAGACGTAACGTGTGAGGGCGAAGGCCAGCACGAAGACCACGGCCGCGCACGCCACAGCCGGAGGGTAAAGACTCAGGAAGACGCCGACGCCCGTCGCCACGCCCTTCCCTCCCCGGAAGTCCAGCCACACGGGGAAGCAGTGCCCGAAGACCGCCAGCACGGCCGCGCCCGCCACCCACCAGTTAATCCCGAAATCATTCGTCAAAAGCCAGCGCGCGAGCAGGACCGCCACTGCACCTTTCAACGCGTCCAGCATGAGCGTCACGACGCCGGCCGTCTTCCCCGCCTTGCGCAAGACGTTCGTCGCGCCCGTCCCGCCCGACCCCGACTCGCGCACGTCCGCGCCCTCCTTGGCGCGCACGATCAAATAACCGAAGGGAATCGAGCCGAGCAGATAAGCCGCGATGAGAATCAGCACGGGCCGCATTCGTGAGCACTCCGCGCCCATGGGGGAAATCCTGGCATCAGGGCGAACCGAGACTATAGCAAGCAATCGAAGCGCGAGACAAGGAATGGGCGGGGGCTTAATCGCTCTTGAACTCAAGCTAATTAAGTCTCATAATCTTTGCCCATGAGCGAAGAAACTACACAAAACATCTCCAACCCGCGCCCTTTCGAAGAGCGCGTTCTAGCCCTACTCGATTCCATGAACACCAGACTGAGAATTCTAGAGGAGCAGTCTGAGCGGAGGGCAATGGACACAAAACCTATCTGGGAGCGGGTGCTGGCTGAGATTCTTGAGGTTAAAGAGAAGGTCAGTAATTTGGAGAGGAAATTTGATGTCTTGACCTTCGACATGATTCAGCTTCGCGCTGACCAGAGACGCCTGGATGACCGGATGGATAAGCTTGAGCCGAAGCCCGTGTAGTCCGCCCTTTCAGTAAACTACCTACCCACCCTGCTTCAAATCAATCTACGCCGGAGAAGGTCTAAGGCTGCCTGCGAGGAGCGCCAGCGGACGAGGTGGCGGTCGCCGGGTATCATCAGCTTGCGGTGCTCGGTGTGCGCGTCGTCCGAGAGCGCGAGGTAGACGAGGCCGACGGGTTTCTCTTCGCTGCCGCCGGTCGGCCCCGCTATCCCTGTGGCCGAGAGGCCGAAGTCCGTGTCCGCCCGACGGCGCACGCCCTCGGCCATCTCCTCCGCGACCTCCGCGCTGACGGCCCCGTGCTTCTCTATCAGCTCGGGGTCAACGCCGAGCGAGCGCACCTTTGCGTCGTTCGAGTAGGTGACGACGCCCTCCATGAAGTAGACGGACGAGCCGGGCACTTCCGTGAGACGCTGGCTGATGAGCCCGCCCGTGCAGCTCTCCGCGACCGCGAGCGTGAAGCCGGTGACGGCGAGGCGCAGGCCGACGACTTCCTCCATCGTCTCGCCGCGGAAGGCGAAGATGGAATGGCCCAGCCGCTCCTCTATCTGCCCGGCCAAGCCGTCGAGCAGCAGCTCCGCGTCCTGCTCGGTCCTGGCTTGCGCCGTCAGGTGTATCTCAATCTCACTATGGTTGAAAAGAATCGTCGTCTGGGGGTTCTTGTACTGCGTGTAGACGGGCGCGATCTTCTCGTCAACCGCGGACTCGCCCAGCCCCGCCACGCGCAGGACGCGGCGCACGACCCTCACGTCTCCGGCCTTCGCCGCGAGCTTCGGCAGGACGAAGTTCTCGAACATCGGGCGCATCTCGCGCGGCGGCCCCGGCAGCAGGGCGACGCTCCGGCCGTCGTGCTCCATGTACATGCCGGGCGCGCTGCCGTTCGGGTTGTCGAGGACTTCCGCGCCCTCTATGACCATCGCCTGCCGCGAGTTGATCTCGGGCATCTGCCGGCCCATGCCGAGGAACTTGGCGCGAATGCCTTCGAGGACTTTTTCGTTCAGGAGCAGCCGGCGGTTCATCGCGCGCGCCGCGATCTTGCGCGTGATGTCGTCCTCGGTCGGCCCGAGCCCGCCAGTCATGATGACGACGCGAGAGCGTTTCATTGCGTCGCGGATGGTCTCTTCGAGCCGCGCGTCGTCGTCGCCAACGATGGTCTTGAGCTTGACCTCGATGCCGATGGAGTTGAGCTTCTCCGTCAGCCACAGGCTGTTCGTGTCCGTGCGCTCCGAAGTTAAAAGCTCTGACCCGATGGCGATGATTTCAGCAGTCAGCATAGGTTCGTTTTTGGAGTCACTTCAAATTATCTTCCGCGATGGCGAACACTTTAACCTCACGCACCCACATGATGAAAGGGCGGCCCTGCGGCCCCTGCCGCGCGGGCTGGAAGATGCGCGCGCGCTCGGCACTGACCGGCGCGAACTCGAAGGCCGTCCGGTCGTAGTCCTTGTCGGGCTCCATCACGGAGACGGTCCTCCACTCTGCGCCTTCCGGGACTTGCAACTCGACGCGGCGCGAGGGCAGGAAGCGCGCGCGGTCGAAGCCCCAGTAGACGTAGACGGCGGCCAGCCGCACGGGCCTCTCGAACGTCAGCTCGACCCAGTGCGGCGCGGGCGTCTCGCCCGAAGCCCAGTTGCCTTCGTTGTACCTCATCGCGCCGATGCGCCGCACGTCCGACTCGCCGTCGGTCAGCGGCGCGGGGTTGTAACCGTCGAAGCTCGAATCCACCGCGACCCGCGCCGGCTTCATCTCCGTGAGTCCTGCTTCGGGCGCGGGCGTCGTCCGCGGCTGGGCCACGGGCTTTTCGACGGGCGCACGGTCGCGGCTGGCTACGAAAATGATTATCCCGACGAGCGCGACCAGAGCGGCCGCCGCGCCCAGGATTGCGCCGAAGGAGCGTTGCCTTCGCCACTCCGCCGCCTCCGTGCGCGTGAGCTTGACGGTCGCGGAAGCGCCGCCGAGCGCCTGGCCGCAGCGGCGGCAGCGTGCTTCATCACCGTCCGCCGTGAGGCCACACGCGGGGCAGACGGAAACTTTGACGGGCTGCGTCGAATAACTCTCGCGCGCGATTTCTGGCACAGTCGGTGCGACGACCTCTTGCGTGCCGGTACTGTTCCGCGCGGGCTGCGCGGCGTGTCCGACTACGACCGGCTCGCCGGCCTCGCGCCCACGCGCGCGGCGCACCTCGCGTAAAAATTCTGCCGCCGACGCAAAGCGGTCCTCGCGCCTCTTCTCGATGGCGCGCAGGATGACGGCTTCGAGTTCCGGCGTCACCTGCCCGTTCAGCTCGGACGGCGGGCGCGGCGGCTGGTGTATGTGCGCGCGGACGATGTCGAGCTGCGAGAGGCGGCCGCCCTCGTCGTGGAATGGCGGCGTGCCGGTCAGCACCTCGTAAAGAATTACGCCGAGGCTGTAGATGTCCGAGCGCAAGTCAACGTGCGCGCCCTCCGCCTGCTCGGGCGAGACGTACTCGGGCGAGCCGTAGTTTGCGCCCGTGTTCGTCTTCTCCGTGCCGGCGAGCTTGACGATGCCGAAGTCCGTAATCTTGACGCGGTCGTCCGGCGTGATGAGCATGTTGGCCGGCTTCAGGTCGCGGTGAATCAGTCCCTGGTGCGACGAGCCATCCTGGTCCTGGTAGACGAACTGCTGCGCGTAGGCGACCGCCTCAAGCACCTGCTCGAAGAGGTCCAGGGCGCGCTCCACGGGGAGCGGGCAGACTTCGCGCTCCAGGAGCTGTGCCAGGCTGCGCCCCTCCACGAACTCCATGACGATGTAGTAAGTGTCAGCCGAGACGATGTAGTCGTAGATTTTGACGATGCCGGGGTGGTCCAGCTGCGACTGGATGAAGGCTTCCCTCTCGAAGCGTGAGCGCAGACGGCGGAGGTCGCGCTGGCCGGTCGCGCTGATGGACTTGACGGCGACCTCGCGCGGCAGCTTCAGGTGGCGGCCCCTGTAGACGACGCCCATCCCGCCGCGCCCGATGCGTTCCTCAATCCGGTAATTCCCGATGATGGTGTCGGCCATAACGGAATGCAAAAATGAATTTCGCCGCAGCAAGCTGCGGGGTATCAAAACAGGTTGAGTTGCTCCCGATGAAGTTGCGTGTACTGTGACCCTTGATTCTGGATGTATTGCTTGATGCTCTCTTCGTTGCCGTGCTGCCCCACGCTGCTGATGAAGTACCCGTCCGTCCAGAATTCCCCGCCCCACAGCTTTTTCTTCACCTCCGGGCACGAGGCCATGATTTCTTTGGCCGTGATGCTCTTGATGATCTGCACGATCTTCTTCGGACTGTACATCGGCACCGATTGCACCAGAAAATGCACGTGGTCTTCGTCAGTCCCAATCTCAAGAAACGTTATTTCGTAGCGTTTGCTGATTTCCAGACACGTCTCCTTGAGTCTCTGATCTACTTCCTCTGTGAAGACCACTCTCCGGTACTTGGCCGGGCAGACAATATGGTACAGAAGAACTGAGACATTATGGCTCTTATGAATGAACTCGCTCACGCCACCGAGTATAGCGCAGCAAGCTGCGGGGAATTACACCCATAGAGATAAAAATGAAAAATGCAAAATTCAGGCTGAGACCACTTTCGATTAAATGTGGCTCTCAGCCTCAATTTTGCATTTTTCATTTTTAATTTTGCATTGTCACGCAGTTTTCTTCTCTTCTTCGTAGAGGTCGCGCAGGACCTCCGCGATGGGCGGCGGTGGGGCCAGGGTGCTCTGGCGGCGTGGGTTTTCAGTCGCGGTCACGCCGCCGGCCGGCGACCGGCGGGCCTGGGAGGTCGCGGCGTCGGCGGCCGGGTTGAGCGAGGTCAGCAGGTTCAGCCGCTCGCGGCTCTCGGCCAGCATGTAGGCCGCGCGGTTGTGGCGCGCGCGGTCGAGGCTGCGGATGGCCGCCATCGTCTGCGGCGCGACCGCCGGCTCTCGCTCCAGCTTTCTCAGGATGTGCACGTAGCGGCGCAGCTCGGCCGAAGGCGCGAGCCGGTGGCGCTCGTCCGAGAGGTCGTTCTCGACGATGTACGAGAGGTGTTCGGCCGCCGCCTCGTGGTCGCCCGCCTTGTGGTAGAGCGCGCCGAGCGAGAAGTAGACGAGCGGCGGCGGGTCGGACATCGAGCGCAGGATGTGCTCGCCGCGCTCTATGACTTCGGCGATCTCGAAGCCGAACCAGTGGCGCTCCTCGTCGCGCAGCACGTCGTTGGCGGCGATGTAGAACTCGAAGATACGGCCCGTCTCCTGATGCTCTGTGTGCTGCACGGCACGCCAGATGAAGAAGGTGACGGTGGCGAAAAAGATGATGACCGAGAAAGGAATGCCCATAACCCCGAGCATCGCCATGATGACGATGATGGCGAGGAGCCGCTGCGCCGCATCTTTACCCTTGTTGCCCATAAAGCAGAATCCAGAATTCAGGAGTCAGAAGAAAAGCAAATCTGTGAAAGCGGCCCTCGGCCTTATCCATTCCGGATTCTGGATTCTGACTCCTGAATTCCGCTTTTAATCTTCCGCCGAATCGCCGCGCCCGCATCTTCGGTCGAGAGCGCGCCGCCGAGGTCGCGCGTCGTCTCCCTTTGGGCCACCGCCTCGGCCACTGCCTTTTCCACCGCGCGGCTCGCTTCCCCGAACCCGAGGTATTCTAGCATCATCGCCGCGGTGAGAATAGAGCCGACCGGATTCGCCACGTTTTTTCCGGCGAGCGGCGGCGCGCTGCCGTGCACGGGCTCGAAGAGGGAGACGCGGCCGGGGTGAATGTTGCCCGAGGCCGCGACCCCCAGGCCGCCCTGTAGCGCCGCGCCGAGGTCCGTCAGGATGTCGCCGAACAGATTGTTCGTCACGATCACCTCGTACTGCGCGGGGTCCAGGACCATAAACATAGCCATCGCGTCAACGTACTGGTGGTTGGCCTCTATCCCTTCATACTCCTTCGCCACTTCCTTGAACGTGCGCTGCCACAGGTCGCCGCCGAATCGCTGGACGTTCGACTTGTCCGCCATCGTCACGCGACGCCGCCCGTGCTGGCGCGCGTAGTCGAAGGCGGCGCGAATGATTCGCTCGACGCCGCGCCGCGTGTTCAGCTCCTCCTGCGTGGCTATCTCGTCAACGGTCCCCTTCTTGAGAAAGCCGCCCGCGCCCGAGTAAGCGCCTTCGGTGTTTTCACGGAAGACGACGAAGTCAACGTCCGCCGGTGCGCGACCCGTCAAAGGCGTCAGGCGTGCGTCGAGCAGGCGCACGGGGCGCAGGTTGATGTAGAGGTCGAGGCCGCGCCGCATCCCCAGCAGGATGTCTTCGGCGTGCTTGTTCGACGGCACGCGCGGGTCGCCGAACGCCCCGGTCAGGATCGCGTCGAACTCGCGCGGGAGCATGTCGAGCGCGCCTTCGGGCAGGCTCACGCCCTCGCTCAAAAACTTCTCCGCGCCCCAATCGAAATGGCGCAGCTCAAGCCCGACGCCGTGCGTCTCGCCCACGCGCTCAAGCACGCCGACCGCCTCGCGGATCACCTCCGGGCCAATTCCGTCGCCCGCGACGACGGCGATTCTCTTTTTAGGTTGAGTCATTACAGAGGCACGCAGAGAACGGGGACGCGCGAGCCGCGCAGGACTTTCTCGGCGGTCGAGCCGAAGAGGACCTCTTCGGGCGGGACGGAGCGGCCGCGCGTCCCCATCACGATCATGGGCAAGTCCAGGTCGCGCGCGATCTTCAAAATCTCCACGAAGGGGATGCCGATAACGACCATCCGCTCGACACTCACCTCGCCCGTCTCCACCCCTTCGAGCATCCGCGCGAAGTCGGCTTCGGCGCGCTCGCGCAGCCGGGCCGTAATCTCGTCGGAAGTACCTAGCCCCGCGGCCACGGCGTCGTTAGTGAAGTCCTCGTCTATGACGTGGAGCAGTGTCAGGTCGCCGTCCGGCGAGGCGATGCCGATTGCGACGCGCAGGGCGTTGACGGAGCATTCGGAGAAGTCCACGGGGACGAGCATGTCTGGAGCTTGCAGCACGGGTTTTCGGCCTCCTTTCCTTCAGTACTCACGGCGCGGTCTGCTTCAGCAAATGCTCTTCGATGCGCGGGAGGCTGTTGAGCACCGCGTCGGCGACGACCTTCAAACTTTGCGGCGAGATTTTGTCGAGCGTGTCTTCGGCCGTGTGCCAGTGAGGGTAGGTTCCGAGCTGAATGATGTCGAGCGCCGGGATGAACTCCTGCAAGAAGGGCACGTGGTCGTCGCCGTCGCAATCCTCACGCTTGGTAACGAAATATTTATCGTGGCCCAACTCGCGCGCAGTGTCCCAGACGGCGTCAATCAGCCAGCGCGTGCTCAGCATGTCGTTGCGCCCGAGTTCCAGCTCCTTGTAGCCCATCATGTCCAGGAGAATCATCGCGCGCACGCGCCTTATCTCGCCCCTGGCCTTGAGCTGTTTGACGTAGTGGCGGCTGCCGTACGTGTTGTCCGGCCCCTCGGGCGTCGTGCATTCGTCCCAGCTCTCGCAGAAAGCCTCCTCGCCGTCGAAGAAGACGAAGCGGTAGGTGAGGCGCGGCTGCGGTGTCGCGGCCTTCATCACGCGGGCCATTTCGAGGAGCGCGCCCGTCGAAGAGCCACCGTCGTTCGCGCCGTCGAAGCGAAACTGCTTGAAGAGCTTCGTGTCGTAGTGGCTCGACAGCACGACCACGTCTGTTGATTCGCCGGGGAGTTCCGCCACGACGTTCGCCATCTTCCTCGGCCCAATCGGCGTCGCCGCCTGCCACTCGTCAACGGCCACATCCAGGCCGTATGACTTTAGTTCCGAGACGAGATATTCGCGCGTCCTCGCCAGCTCGGACGAGCCGGCCGGGCGCGGCCCGAACTCGACCTGCTTGCGGACGTGCTCAAAGGCGCGGTCGCCGTCAATCGCATACTTCGCGGCGGAGGGCGAGCGCGCGGGCGAAGCCGTCGGCGTCGGCACAGAATTGTTGTTCGGCGGTGGATTGTTGCCGGGGCAGGCCGTGAAGACGAGCGGGAGCGTCAGGAGGAGAAGAAGCGTCAGGCGCGGGCGCGCATTTTTGACGCCGGCCGCGTCGCTTCTGTTATTGGGCCATTTCTTCATCGGCTGAATCGGCGTGTCTCTTCGGGATTCACTCGGCGGTCGTTTCCGGCGCTTCCGTCGCCGCCGCGACTGCACCGCCGGCCTCTGACGGCTGCGTGTGTTCGGCGGGGCGGCGCGCGGCGCGGTCGCGCTCGTTGAGCGCACGTCCGCGCCAGGCCATCAAGTCCATCACCTTTCCGCCGAGCATGAACGGCACTTCGATGATGGCGTTGAGCGTCTGGAACATCGTCGTCGCCTCGAACTCGGCGAGCGTCGCGAGCTTGCGCCCGAGCGGCAGGTCCCGAAACTCCTTGCGCAAGTCCTTCACCTTCTCGTCCGATGTCACCTCGCGCTCTGTGGCTGGCACAATTCTGAGGACGAGTTCCCCGCCCCGCTCGACTTTCGTCTGGCAGGACAGGCGCTCTCCGGCCGCCAGGCGCTCGGGGCTCAGGCGCTCGCGCTCCGCGTCCGTCAGCGACGAAAGAAGCTCCATCCCCTGCTCCACGCTGACGGCACAGGTGTCGCACTCGCCGCGCCCCTGGCACTCCGCGGGCAGCCGCACGCCCAGCCGCTTCGCCGCGTCCCACAGGTACGTGCCCTCCGCGACCAGGCCGCTCAGCCCGTCCGGCTCGAACTTGATCTCTACACTCATTTCCAAGTCTCACGGCCGCCTCTCGTCGGACCGAGGCGGCGTCGGCAATTCGTTTCGGGGAAGACTAGAAAGGAAATTACACAAACTGAAGGCAAAAGTAAAAGGCGGTAATAATGCAAAATTACAGATCGTTGCATAAGTAGCTTAAGATTTTGACTCGTGCCAATATGGAAGCATGAGCCGCACGAAGAACGCTTTCAAAGATTGGAAAGAGATTCGCCGCAAACGGGCACTTGAAATGAATGAACAGGGATGGAGACAG
>DASWQY010000148.1:0-91945 GCA_036403435.1 Pyrinomonadaceae bacterium | reverse complement strand
CGCTCATCAAACAGTACCGCGCGCTGATGGAGACCGAAGGCGTCGAGGAGATGGGCATCAACGTCAAAGACATGCTGCCCGGACTGTTCGGCGGCAAGTCAAAGCGGAAGAAGATGCGCATCGGTGACGCGCGCGAGCTCATCGTGGCCGAGGAAGCGGAGAAGCTGGTCGACCAGCAGAACGTCACGCGCGAGGCGATCGACCGCGTCGAACAGAGCGGCATCGTCTTCCTCGATGAGATCGACAAAATCGCCGGCCGGCAGAGCGCGCAGCAGGGTCCCGACGTGTCACGCGAAGGCGTGCAGCGCGACCTGCTTCCCATCGTCGAAGGCACGACGGTCAATACGCGCTACGGCATGGTCAGGACCGACCACATCCTCTTCATCGCCGCCGGTGCCTTCCACGTCTCCAAGCCCTCGGACCTGATTCCAGAGCTTCAGGGGCGCTTCCCCATCCGCGTCGAATTGGAGTCGCTGACCATTGACGACTTCAAGCGCATTCTAACGGAGCCGAAGAACGCGCTCATCAAACAGTACCGCGCGCTGATGGAGACCGAAGGCGTCGAGCTGGACTTCACGGAGGACGCCATCGAGTCAATCGCCAACTTCGCCGCGCGCGTCAACGAGCAGACCGAGAACATAGGCGCGCGCCGCCTGCACACGATCATGGAAAAACTGCTCGACGAAATCAGCTTCGAAGGCCCGGACCTTGAGCCCAAGAAGCAGCGCATAGATGCCGCTTACGTCTCGCGCATGCTCTCCGAGACCGTCAAGGATCAGGACCTCAGCCGGTACATCCTGTAAGGAAGGCAAAAGGCAAAAGGTAAAAGGAAAAAGGTGAGGCGAAAACCATCTTTCATTATAAAGACTCTGATTCTTACTTCTGCCTTTTGCCTTTTGCCTTTTGCCTTGTCCTGCGGCAAGCGCCGGCCGCCGCAGCCCCCGGTCGAGCGCGTCCCGCAGCGCACGGAGCTGCTCTCCGGGGCGCAGCGCGGCAATCAGGTGATCTTGAGCTGGCCCGCCCCGCGGCGTAACGCGCCGGACGAGAGCGTCCAGAGCATCCGCCGCATGGACGTTTACCGCCTGGCCGAAAACCCTTCCGCGCCGCTGGCGCTGACAGAGGACGAGTTCGCCGCGCGCTCCACGCTGATAGGCTCTATTAACTACGAAACCATCCGCAACGCCGGCGACGCCCTCGTCTACGTGGACACGCTGGAGTTGGCGGGCCAGCCCACGCGCCTGCGTTACAGCGTGCGCTACGTCAACGCCGCCGGGCAGCGCGCGGCCTTCTCCAACTTCCTGCTGGTCGAGCCCGCGGCCAAGATCGCCGAGCCCCCGACGCTCACGGGGTACGAAGAGAGCGCCAACGCCGTCACGCTCGTGTGGACCCCCCCTGCGGCAAACATCGACGGCTCGACCCCCTTGAACTTACTGGGCTATAACGTCTACCGCGTCGAGAAGTCGCAGACGGAAATCGGGCAGACGCCGATTAACACGACGCTCGTGACCGCGCCGCGCTACGGCGACCAGACCTTCCGCTTCGGCGAGGAGTACAACTACGTGGTACGCTCCGTCTCGCTCGGCACGGGCGGGGCGCAGGTCGAGAGCCTGAACTCAAACGCCCTCGCCGTCGCGCCCGTCGATAAGTTCCCGCCCACGCCCCCCGGTAGAATATCCATCGCCGCTACCCCTGGCCGCTTGGCACTGTTCTTCCCGGCGAACCCGGAGCGCGATGTCGCGGGCTACCTGGTTTACCGCTCGATTGATCCAGAGCTGCCCAAAGATAGCTGGACCAAGCTGACGCCGAATCTGCTGACTCGCACGACGTTCACGGACGAGGCCGTCGAATCCGGCAAAAGGTACTATTATTACGTCGTCGCGGTTGACGCCGCCGGAAACGTCAGCGCCCCGTCTGACGTGGAGTCTGAAACAGCGCCATGAAACTCTGTCGCTTCAAACATCAAACCCTTCCCGAGCCGCATTACGGCATTGTCGAGGAAGATTCCGTCCGCCCGCTCATCGACGCCGACGCCTTCGGGACACGCCCGCGCGCACACTCCAATCGAATCCCCCTCTCTGAGGTTACATTACTGGCCCCCGTGACCCCCTCCAAGATAGTCTGCGTCGGGCGCAACTACCTGGAGCACGCGGCGGAACTCGGCAACCCCATGCCCTCCAAGCCGCTCCTCTTTCTCAAAGCCCCGTCGGCAGTCATCGCTTCCGGCGAGACAATCCGACTCCCGGCCGCGTCAGTTCAAGTAGAACATGAAGGAGAACTCGGGGTCGTTATCGGACGCCTCGCGTCCAAGCTCTCCGCCGACCAAGACCCTTTGAGCTACGTGCTGGGCTACACGTGCGTCAACGATGTCACGGCGCGCGACCTTCAGCGCAAGGACGTTCAGTTCACGCGCGCCAAGTCCTTCGACACCTTCTGCCCCGTTGGCCCCTTTATCGCGACGGACATCAACCCCGCGGACGCGTCCGTCACCACGCGCGTCAACGGCGTGGTCAAGCAGAGCGGACGCACTTCGGCAATGGCCTTTTCCGTGGCCCATCTGCTGCGCTACATATCGGACGTGATGACGCTGCTCCCCGGCGACCTGATCGCCACGGGGACGCCCGCCGGCGTCTCACGCCTCTCCGACGGGGACGTGGTCGAGGTCGAAGTTGAAGGCGTGGGAGTCCTGAGCAATCCGGTGGCCGGCATTCCCGAAACCGCAACCGGAAGATGATTGGCAAAGTTTTTCAAGGAGACTCGTGATGAAATTCTTTATTGACACGGCGAATCTGAATGAGATTCGCGAGGCCGCGGAGATGGGCTTGATTGACGGGGTCACCACCAATCCTTCGCTGATCGCCAAGGAAGGAAACGTGGAATTCAAGCAGCACGTCGCGGCCATCTGCGAGATAGTCCAGGGCGACGTTTCGGTCGAAGTCACTAGCCTGGACACGGAGGGCATGCTGCGCGAGGGGCGCGACTACGCGAAAATCGCCCCCAACGTCGTCGTCAAATGTCCTCTGACGATTGACGGCCTCAAGGCCACCAGGCGTCTGAACGACGAGGGCACGAAGGTCAACGTCACGCTCTGCTTTTCCGCCGCACAGGCCATTCTCGCGGCCAAGGCCGGTGCGTCCTACATCAGCCCCTTCCTCGGCCGCCTGGACGACGTGGGCCAGAATGGGCTCGAACTGCTCGCGGAGATAGTCGAAATTTATGACAACTACGGCTGGAAGACTGAGGTCCTGGCGGCGAGTATACGCCACCCGATACACGTGGTCGAGGCCGCGCGCATGGGAGCACACGTCGCCACGCTCCCCTTCAAAGTCATAGAGCAGCTCGTCCGACACCCGCTCACGGACAAGGGCTTGGAGCAGTTTACTGCCGACTGGAAGAAGAGCGGGCGCTGACTCTTAATGGATAACTTTAACTTTTGTCGTCGCGCCGACTTCTCACGTAATACGTGAGCCGTGGGTGTGGACCCGGAGAACAGGCAGCGCCGAAGGACAGCTTCGATGGGGATTGATAAGAGGGCCGTCACAGTTCGGACCTATAAGTACGACGGCACGGAGCATCGCCGCTGGCGCGCGCAAATCTCCAATCAAGAGGGTTCTCTGCTCGTTCTGGACGCCAAATTCGAGGAGGAGATTCGCCACCCGCTGCTCGGGACCGTCGCCCCGCAGACCCTGAGCATAGAGTATTACTGGCTGGACCGCTGGTACAACGTCTTCCGCTTCGTCGAGCCGACGGGCGAGTTGCGCAACTTTTACTGTAACGTCAACGTGCCCCCCGTCCTTCAGGGAAACGTCCTGAGCTACATTGACCTGGACGTGGATGTGCTGGTTGCCCCCGATTTTTCCTACAGCATACTAGACGAAGACGAGTTCGCCGCCAACGCGGCCCGTTTTAATTATCCCGCGGAAGTTATAATGAAATCGCGTACGGCGCTGGAAGAGTTGATAGCCCTGATTGAGAGGCGCGCTTTCCCGTTCAGCGACCTCAAGTAAAACTTCAGCTCCGGGGAATTGTCAAACAAGATTATGACCGCAAATAAAGAAGAGTTGGCCGCGCCGACGAAGCTGGAACGCTTGAAGGAGCACACCCGTAGCGCCGAATCTGGCGGCGGGCTTGCGCGCATAGAGAAGCAGCACGCTTCCGGCAAGATGACAGCCCGCGAGCGCCTTGATTTCCTGCTTGACGAGGGGACGTTCGAGGAGTTCGACAAGCTTGTCGTCCACCGCTCGCGTGACTTCGGCCTGGATAAACAACTGTACCCTGGTGATGGCGTCGTCACGGGACACGGCCTCGTGGATGGCCGCAGGGTCTTCGTCTTCGCGCAGGACTTCACGGTCTTCGGCGGTTCCCTCTCCGAGACGCACGCGGAGAAAATCTGCAAGGTGATGGACCTGGCACTCAAGGTCGGCGCGCCCGTCGTCGGCCTGAACGACTCCGGCGGCGCGCGCATTCAGGAGGGGGTGGTGAGCCTCGGCGGCTACGCGGATATTTTCTTGCGCAACACGCTCGCGAGCGGCGTCGTCCCGCAAATCAGCTGCATCATGGGTCCCTGCGCGGGCGGGGCCGTCTACAGTCCCGCGATCACGGACTTCAACGTGATGGTAAAGGACACCTCTTACATGTTCATCACAGGGCCGGACGTGATCAAGACCGTGACCCACGAGGACGTGACGAAGGACGAGCTGGGCGGGGCGCTGACTCACAATCGCATCTCCGGCGTCGCACACTTCGTCGCGGACTCGGACGAGCACGCGCTCAGGATGGTGCGCGAGCTGCTCTCTTTCATCCCGTCTAACAATATGGACGACCCGCCGGCCGGCCCCGCGACCGACCCGCCGGACCGCGTCGAAGAGAGGCTCAACTCAATCATCCCAGAGTCCAGCAACCAGCCTTACGACATACGCGAGGTCGTCAACGCGGTCGTGGACGATGGCTATTTTTTCGAGGTCCACCAGCACTTCGCGCCGAACATCGTCGTCGGTTTCGCGCGCATCGGCGGCCGCTCTGTCGGCATCGTCGCCAATCAGCCAGCTTACCTCGCGGGAGTTCTAGACATAGACGCCTCCGTCAAAGGCGCGCGCTTCGTGCGCTTCTGCGATTGCTTCAACATCCCGCTCGTCACTTTCGAGGACGTGCCCGGCTTCCTCCCCGGAGTCTCGCAGGAACACGGGGGCATTATCAGACACGGAGCCAAACTGCTCTACGCCTACGCCGAAGCCACGGTGCCGAAGGTTACGGTCATCACGCGGAAAGCCTACGGCGGGGCCTACTGCGTGATGGCTTCAAAGCACATACGCACCGACATCAACTTCGCCTGGCCGACCGCCGAAATCGCCGTCATGGGTGCCGAAGGTGCCGTAGGCTTACTCTACCGCCGCGAGCTGGCGGAAGCGGAGAACCCTGCGGGCGCGCGTAAGGCACGAGTCTCGGAGTTTGAGGAGAAATTTGCCAACCCATACGTCGCGGCCGAGCGCGGATTCGTGGACGAAGTGATAGAGCCTGCCCTCACCCGGCCCAAGCTCATACGCGCCCTGACGCTCCTCCAGAATAAGCGCGACACGAACCCACCTAAAAAGCACGGCAACATTCCTTTGTAGGATACGGGCTAAAGAATAACTTGAACTAAAAGAGAAAGGCCGGGAGAAGATTCAAACTTCTCCCGGCCTTCTTTTATTAAGCCTGAGCCCGATTTTTAAGAGGCGCGCTGCCCAGCCGCGGCCGCCTTGTCGCCGCGCAGAAGTTCAAGTGCTTTCTTAAGCTGCGTGTCCTCCTGCTGCTTCGGCCCGCCGGCGTCCGGGGCGACTTCGCGCTTATCGTTTTGCTGGTTCGGCTTGGCGACTGGGTCGTCATCGTTGCCGGTCAAATCCTCCGGGTCAATCGGCTCCAGGACTTCCGGCCGCTTCACTTCAACGGTCGGGACGACGCCAGACTTCGCGCGGTCTTCACCCAAGAAAGGCTTGCTCGTCGCGGAGGCCCACTTGATGGTCGTCAGCAACAGGCCGTCGCCGTTGCGCAGGGTGAAGAGCTGCTGCTCCGCGCCCGCGCCGAAACTCTTTTCGCCGACCACGTCGCCGCGCTTGCGCTCGACCATCGCGGAGGCGACGATTTCGGCCGCGCCGGCCGTGCCGGGGTCAATCAGTGTGACGACCTGGCCGTTAAAAATGGTCTTCTTGGGTTCGGCCGCGAACGTCTTCAGCACTTTGCTCTCGCGCCCTATGGTCTGCGCCAGCACGCCCTCCTTGATGAACAGGCGGGCAACTTCCACGCCCTCGTCAAGCGACCCGCCCGCGACGTTCCTCAAGTCGAGC
Organism: Pyrinomonadaceae bacterium; assembly: GCA_036403435.1. GTDB lineage: Bacteria > Acidobacteriota > Blastocatellia > Pyrinomonadales > Pyrinomonadaceae > QHXM01. The sequence continues at coordinate 85,625 of DASWQY010000148.1, read as the reverse complement.
ACTATCTTTTGCGCGCCCTGCTTCATCAACTCCTGTAGACGTGCACGCACGTCGTTCGCCTCGCCTTCCGCCAGGCTGTTGATGCGCAGGACGCCGATCTTGCCGGCCTCCATGTGGGCCTCGGCCGGGGGCGCTTTGAACGTCCCGCGCTTGACCGTTAAGGTCAGCGGCCGCGCGTTGGCCCGCAGGACGCGCAACTTGACTTCGGTCCCGGCCACGCCGTCCAGAAGTTGCCGGGCGTCGTAAAGCGAAATGTCGCGCGTGGCCTTGTTGTCGATGTACTCTATGATGTCGCCCGCGCGGACGCCGGCCTGGTCAGCAGGCGAGCCTTTGATGGGGGCTATGACATACAGATAGGAAGAGACCTGCGAGAGTTCCGCGCCGATGCCGACCTGATTGTCTTTCGCCCCGTCGCGGTAGTCGCGCACTTGGTCTGCCGTCAGATAAGTCGAGTACGGGTCCAGCCCGTAGGCCAGCCCCCGCAGCGCGCCCGCGCGGACCTTCTCCATGTTCGGCTCGTCCACGTAGTCGTTCTGTATGTGCTGTAGCACGTTCTCGAAGATGCGCAGCTGCGCGCCTGGGTCGTTGGTCGGCTGCTGCGCCCGCGTGGAGAGCCATCCCCCGACGACGGCGTAAAGGGCCAGGAAGGCCGAGAAGACGATCAAGGCGAATTTGGTGCGGAATGACATTCGGTAAACCTCTTAAAAGTGAGCCATCGCTGGGAGCCCGTAGCGTGCGCCGATGGCCTTAGCACTCACGCTCGCGTATCATAACAGTGGCCGGATGAGCCAAGCAAGCCGCGCTGTCCGCCAGGCTTGGCCCATTTCATGCGCGGCGGAAGCGATTTGCCAAAGGACTCTACGAACGAAACCCCGGACAGGTTCGGCCGACGCGCGCGCGTGCCGGCCGGGCGGCTGCTGGCGCTCGACCTGGGCGAGAAGCGCGTCGGCGTCGCCGTCTCGGACGAGCTGCCACTGACGGCGCGTCCCCTTCCCTACCTGCGCCGCACGAACTGGAAACAACTACTGGGCGCTGTCGCCGATTTGCTGCAAGACTTTGACGCACGAGCACTGGTGATTGGTTTGCCGCTCAACCTGGACGGCTCGGAGGGCGAGGCCGCGGGCAACGTCCGGCGGCTCGCGCGCAATTTCTCGCTCTCGCTTCACGTCCCTGTCTTCCTACAGGACGAGCGGCTCACTTCGCGCGAGGCTGAGGAATCCTTGCGCGCCGAAGGCCACTCCGACGAAAGTCTGCGCGAGCGCATTGACAGCGAAGCGGCGGCGATTATCCTTCGAGATTATCTGGCCCGGTTCGGCGCGGAATGAGGCGCGGCGCGGTTGGCCCGGCCGCGGCGCGCGGGTTAAGCTATCAGGCGTGAAATGAATCAGGGGAGTCTGATGGAGAAAGCAAAGAAACGCGCGCTGATAGTGGTTGACGTGCAGAACGATTTTTGTCCGGGGGGCGCGCTGGCCGTGCCCGAAGGGGACGAAGTGGTCGCGCCCCTGAACGGCCTGATTGAGGAGTTTCTACAGCGCGGCGAGCCCGTCTTCAAGAGCCGCGACTGGCATCCCGCGCGCACGAGACACTTCGCAGACTACGGCGGCACGTGGCCCGTCCACTGCGTACAGGAGACGCGCGGCGCGGAGTTTCACGCCGAACTGATAGACGACCCGCGGATCGAGGTCGTCTCCAAAGGCACCGGCGACGAGGACAACTATTCGGCCTTCGACGGGACGGATTTGGCCCAGCGCCTGCGCAGACAAGGCGTCGAAGAAATCTGGGTCGGCGGCCTCGCCACAGACTACTGCGTCAAGCAGACCGTGCTCGACGGCCTGAAAGAAGGCTTCCCGGTCAAGGCGCTCGGCAACGCCATGCGCCCCGTAGAGCTTCAGCCCGGCGACGGCCAACGCGCCATCGAGGAGATGCGCCGCGCCGGCGCGGAAATCGTTTAAAGCAGTGATAAGTAATAAGTGATAAGCAAAACCGCTTGTCTTTAATTCATCACTCGTCACTTCTCTTATGGGTACGCTGAACATTGACCGCTATCACGCAGCGATGGGCGACGCGTCTTACAAGGACGTGGCGCGGCTGCGCGGGAAGCGTTTGAGCGAGGCGGCGGCGACCTTCTACGTCACACAGCGGAAGCTCCGGTTCGCGCCGTGCCTGGGCCACGAGCGGCTGGTGCGCTCGCTCATAGACAGCCAGATTGATCGCCCGCGCGTGCGCTTTCTCGAACAGGACCGCGGCGGGTTGAAACTCTTCGCCGACGCCATCGAAGACATGCACTTCATAGGCGCTGTGCGCGCGGTCCGCCCCGGCACAATCGTCTTCGCGCAGGAGCCCTTCGCAGACATCACGGGCCCCTTCGGCCTGACGCAGGCGCAGGAGATCAAGTTCGAGCACGCCTTCGATTTGCCCATGACGACGGCGAGCCTCGCGATGCAGTTCCGCATGGCCGCGGGCGACCGCTGGCTCTCGGACTTCTCTTTGCGCCGCAACGGCGACATAGAGCGCGCCGTCGAAGTCGCCACCTACGCCTTCATCGGCGGCTTCAACGACACGTCCAACATGGAGGCCGCGCACCGCCTGGACATCCCGGCCGTCGGGACCGAGGCGCACTACTGGCAGCAGTCTTACATAGAGTTCATGACCGAGCCGGAGATCGAGCCGCGCACGGGCAGGCCCAAGCATTTCGAGCAGGTCGCCTTCGAGCGATGGCTCGACGCCAACCCGAACGGCACGACCCTCCTGCTCGACACCATCGACGTACACATGGGGGCAGTCCACGCCGCGCTCGCCGCGACTTCCACGGAAGCGCGGCGGCGGGCCTTCAAAGGATTCCGCGTTGACTCGGGCGATCTGGCGAAACTCGGCGCGTGGTGCCTGGACTTCTTCGAGGCCAACGGGCTCATGGGGCTGATGCCGATTCTGACGGGCGACCTGGATGTGGAGAAGGTGCGCATGATCGTCGAAGAGTTCCCGCGCGCCGCAGGCTTTGGCGTCGGGACCAAGCTTTCGAGCGAAGTGTCGCGCATCGCCGGCGTCATCTTCAAAGAGTGCGCCATCGAAAATCGCGCAACGCTCAAAGCCTCCAACTCACCCGACAAGACCACGCTCCCAGGCCGCCTGCAAATCTTCCGCGGCTCGGATGAGGACGGGAACTATGGCGGGGACGTTATCGGACTCGACGAGGAAGTGGTCCAGATTCCGGGCGCGGTCAAGGTCGAGCGGTTGCTGGTCCCCTTCTGGGAGAACGGGCGGCACGACGCTATTCCTTCCATCACGAAGCAGAAGGCTTTCATAGCAGAGCAGCGGGCGCGCTTCAGGGATTTGAATAACTACCCGTGCACGCTCAGCGACCGCTTGCGCGCTTTGCGCGACGGGCTGACGACAAAAATGCGCGAAGACAACTCGGGCTGGCGGGAGGTGCTGAGCGTGCCCGAGCGACTTTCGGAAGAACTCGGGGGGACGGATGGACACAAACGAGGCGCGTGAAAAATTCGGGCGGCGCATACAGCGATGCTACGGCTGCTTCGTCGCTTTCTATCTCAAGGACATGTACCTCGGCGAGGATGCGACCTACTACTGCGAGAACTGCAAGGACGATTCCATGTTCCACTTCGACGACTTCTCAACCATCCTGGACCTCTCGCAACTGCCCAGCATGCGCGCCGACGAAGACCAGCCTTGACCTCTGACACGTAGCGCCGACCGACAACTTTAAGAGACAAACTCAACCCTTAGCGCCTTTGGTTTTTCTTTAACTTTGCGCCTTTGCGTGAAACTGCTTTTCTCGCAAAGGCGCAAAGTTAAAGAAAGACGGAAGGCGCTAAGAGTTGAGTTATACCGCCGCTCGATATCAAAGAACCAGGCCCCTCCCAGGTCGCTCTGCGCTCCTCAGTGGTGTATAATGCAGCCCGTCTCCATTCAATTCATCTCGATAAAGTTCAGGAGTTTTCGCGCAATGAGATTACTGATCATCGGCTCGCTCCTGCTCTGCCTGCCACTCGCCGTGGCCGCGCAGCGCCGCCGCGGCCAGACCGCCGCGCAGCCCAGGGAGCAGAAGCTGTTTCCCTACCAGTACACGAGTGACGAATTGCCCAACGGGCTGCACCTAATTACTGTCCCGACCGACTACCCGAACCTCGTCGCGCTCTACATCGTCGTCCGCACGGGCTCGCGCAACGAGATCGAGCCGGGCAAGAGCGGCTACGCGCACCTCTTCGAGCACCTGATGTTCCGCGGCAGCGAGAATTTCACCGCCGAGCAGCGCGACGAGATTCTGAAGCGCGCCGGCGCGGACTCCAACGCCTATACGACCGACGACCGCACGGTCTACCACGAAGTCTTCTCGAAGGACGACCTCGACAAGATCATGGAACTCGAAGCCGACCGCTTCCAGCACCTCAAGTACGCGCCCGACGCCTACAAGACGGAGACGAAGGCCGTGCTCGGCGAGTTCAACAAGAACAGCGCCGACCCGACGGAGAAGATTTTCGAGGTGCTGCGCGCGGCCGCCTACAAGAAGCACACCTACGAGCACACCACGATGGGCTTCATCAAAGACATAGAGGACATGCCGAACCAGTACGACTACAGTTGGCAGTTCTACAACCGCTACTACCGACCCGAAAACGCGACCGTCATCGTCGTCGGCGACGTGAAGCGCGACGCGGTGCTCGGGATGGCCCAGAAATATTTCGGCGGCTGGAAGCGCGGCGACTACACGCCGCAGATCCCCCGCGAGCCGGAGCAGGCCGCGCCCGCCACGGAGCACATCGACTGGCCCTCGCCGACGCTCCCCTACGTAGACGTGGCCTTCCGCGGCCCGGCCTACTCCGACACGGAGAAGGACCACGCGGCGCTCGACCTGCTACAGGCTTACGCCTTCGGCGAGAACTCGGAACTCTACCAGCGCCTCGTGCTGAAGGAGCAGAAGGTTGACTCGCTCGGCTCGTCCTTCGCCGACCGGATCGACCCCGAACTCTTCTACGCCGAGGCGCGCGTCAAGGACGAGAAGGACGTGCCGTACGTGCGCGACCAGATTCTGGCGACCTTCAAACGCTACACGACGGAACTGATCCCGCAGGCCAAGCTCGACGCGACGCGCTCGCGCCTGCGCTACAGCTTCGCGCTCTCCCTGAACAGCTCCGAGGCGATAGCCGCGGCGCTCGCGCCCTACGTCGCGCTGCGCGGGACGCCCGAGACCATCAACAAGCTGTACGAGCTTTACGACCGCGTCACTCCCGAGGACATACGCGCGGCGGCGGCCAAATATTTCGTTGACCGCAGCCGCACCATCGTCACCCTCTCGACCAGGGGCAAAGGAGGTGCGGAATAATGAGGAGTCTCAAGTTCACCACGCTTCTGATGCTCGCGCTCGCACTCGTGGGCCAGAATCTACACGCACAGGACAGCAGGGGCGGCGGGAGAATCAAGCCGCCGACAGTGACCGCAAGAGCTATGAAGAAAAAGAGCGCACCTGCGGCGGCAGGCCCCGTCGCCAGCGTACTGCAACCCAACCGCTCGCCGCTCGTCAGCTTCCGCATCCTCTTCATGACGGGCTCGGCCGCCGACCCAGAGGGCAAGGAAGGCGTGGCGGCCCTGACCGCCGCGATGCTCGCGGGGGGCGGCTCGCGCCAGATGTCTTATGACCAGATACAGGACGCCTTCTACCCGATGGCGACCGACTTCGACTACCAGATTGACAAGGAGATGACCGTCTTCAACGGCACGACGCACGTGGACAATCTGGACCGATATTACTTGATCATCAACCAGATGCTTCTCGACCCCGGCTTCCGCCCGGACGACTTCACGCGCCTGAAAACGGACGCGATCAACTTCCTGAAAGTCTCGCTGCGCGAGGCCAACGACGAGGAGCTGGGCAAGGAGCAGCTTTACAATACCATCTACGCCGGCCACCCCTACGGCCATCACAACATGGGCACGCTGACCGCGCTCGAAAAGCTCACGCTCGACGACGTGCGCGCCTGCTACAAATCGAACTACACGCGCGCCAACCTCGTGTTGGGTATGGCCGGCGGCTACCCGCCCGCGTTCGTGCGCCGCATCGAGGCGGACTTCGCGAAACTCCCGGCGGGCCGCGCCGTCAAGGTTGACTACGACGCGCCGACGCTCGCCCAGGGGATGCGCATAGAGATCGTCAAGCGCGACACGCGCTCGACGGCCATCTCGCTCGGCTTCCCGCTTGAAGTCACGCGCAAGGACAAGGACTGGCCCGCGCTCGCCGTCGTCGCCTCCTACTTCGGCCAGCACCGCTCATCGAACAGCCACCTCTACCAGCGGCTGCGCGAGCTGCGCGGGTTGAACTACGGCGACTACGCCTACATCGAATACTTCCCGCGCGGCATGTTCCAGTTCCAGCCGGACCCGAACCTCGGCCGCCAGCAGCAGATTTTCCAAATCTGGATTCGGCCCGTCGAGCCGGAGAACGGACACTTCACGCTCAGGGCCGCGCTCTACGAGTACGACAAACTGGTCCGCGACGGGATGTCGAAGGAGACCTTCGAGGCGACGCGCGACTTCCTCCTGAAGAACATCAACATCCTGACCTCGACGCAGGACGCGGCGCTCGGCTACGCGCTCGACAGCCGCTACTACGGCATGCAGGACTTCAACACCTACATGCGCGAACGCCTCTCGCGCCTCACGCTCGAAGACGTGAACAACGCCGTCCGCCGCTACCTCAAGTCCGACCGGATGCGCGTCGTCATGATCACGAAAGACGCCGAAGCCCTGCGCGACGCCATCATCAAGAACACACCCTCGCCCATCAAGTACAACTCGCCGAAGCCGGACGACGTACTCCGGGAGGACAAGGTCATCCAGGAGTACGCCATCAACGTCAAGCCCGAAGACGTGGTCGTCGTCCCGGTCGAGCGGGTGTTCCAATAAAAGCCCCACGCAAAGACGCAAAGGCGCTAAGAAAACAATCGAGCTTTTCTTAGCGCCTTTGCGTCTTTGCGTGAAAAATTTGGTTCGCTCTATGGCTTCTTCGTTACGGCTTTGATTTCGAGCGAGGTGATGCGCGCCCGCTCGCCCGTGCAGCCGGTGGCGCAGAAGGGGAAGCTCGTGCCTTCGCCCTTATTCGGGCCGTTGCTGATGACGAGGAAGTCGTACTGCGGATATCCGTTGCTCTTGATTACGTCCAGTTTCTCTTCCCGCGCCGCCCACGCGTCGGCGAAAGTCTTGTAGCTCAGCGAGCCTGGGAAGAACTCCACGTCGCTGTCGTAGTAGTCGAGCTTCACTCCTCTCTGCGCCGAGGGCTCGACCGTCGTCTTCGTGAAGTAGGAATCTATGTGCTTCTTCTTGTAGGTGCTCTCGCGCCCGCTCATGAACAACTCGTAAGGGTAGGAGACGTAGTAGCGTGTCTCGTTGACCTCCTCGCCGCCGACCTGCTTCTCCGCGCGGACCTCGAAGACGACGAACTCCCACTGCGGATCGTAGCCCGTGGTCACGAAGTCTGAGATTTCCGGGAAGAGGTCGCGGCGGCTGCCGTAGTAGTTCCACGTAAAATACGAGACGGGCAGGGCCACCTCCCTGTCCGAGTTCGCGTTCAGCTTCTCGCGGTCCTCTGTCGCCATCGCGTAGCGCGCGTTGTCAGCCTCGACCAGCGTCTTGAACGTCTTGACCGTGACGCCCCTGACCTGAATCCTTTCGTTGACCTTCATGGCCTCGGGCACGCCCAACTGATTGAAGTAGGTTGTGACCTGCCCTTCGAGCGCGGCCGCGTTCGCGTTGGTCGGCAGCGCGACGATGTTGGAATAGTAGGCGCGGCCGAACTCCTTGTTGACCTTCTTATCCAGGTCGAGCGCCGTGGTCAGCACGCGCGCCCAGCCGAAGATGTAAGTGGCAGCGGGGGCGCTCTGGCTCGCGGCCGGGGTAGAGCTAGCCTGCGGCTGAGACTTGGACGCTTGCGCCGCAACCCTCGCCGCGCCCGCGCACAGCACGAAGAACAGCGCGCAGACGAAAGCCAGGGACTGCCGTTTGGTCGAGTTCAGGTTTTTCATCGTCTCCTCGCCTCCAGTAGAAAATCGTCCGACGGACAAAGGTAGGTTATTAAGAAGTGCGGCTACGATCAGACGTGGGCCGGGGCGCGGACACGATAAGGCGGCGCGCGGCGGGTGTCAAGGGATTAGGGTTGGGCAGATGTGTGTCCTGAGTTCTTTCTTAAATCAGCATTCCGCAATCGTCACAGGCTTTTCCTGAAGAGGTAGGACATCTTGATGAAGAAGGTGCGGCCGTTGCGGCGGAAGCCGGGGATGATCTCGCTGCTGATGTTGTTGAAGCCGTAGTTGAGGTCGTCGTTATAGCCGACGTAGAAGGCCGTCCCAGGGTTCGGCGTCCAGCCGAAGAGGAATTGGCCGCGGACGCGGCGGTCAAGCGTGCTGTAGTCCACGATGCCGCGCGCGAACGTGAACGGCGTGAACTGGTAAGTCGTCCGCAGCGTCCAGATGTTGATATCGAACGCCGTCAGCCCGGTGTCCCTGCGGACCAGCCTGTTCTTGACGAGGTTGAGCTGCGCGGTGAGCGCGTTGGTCGGCTTGTAGGTGAAGCTGCCGCTGAACTCGAAGAGGTGGCCGGGGCCTGGGTCAAGCGGCGCGTCGTCGCCGAGCAGGAGCGCGGCCGGGCTGATGCGCGGGTAGCGCCGACCCCCGCCGAAGTCCAGGTCCAGGTGGTTGCGGCGGTAAACGAAGCGCCCGTTGAACTGAATCTTCTTGTTGTACTGCGAGCCGCCCTGGATGAAGAAGTGCTGCTTCATGACGGAGCGTTCGTCATCGGGCCCGTAGAAGGCCGGCGTGCAGCGCCTGTCCGGGTCAGGGTCGTTGGCGCACGGCGCGTTGCGCGACGCGCCGAACTCCTCTTCGAGGATGCGCTCGTAGGCCGGCTCCCAGCCGAGCGCGAACCACGAGTTACGCTTCAATCTCCACTCGACGTACCACTCGCTCTCCCAGTTCTGGATGCGGTTCTGGAAGTCGTACCCGATCCAGGTGAATTCGTGGACGTGCGTCCCCAGCACGGTCCCCTTCTGCTTCGGGTCGGTGTTGTAGCGCAGGAAGAAGCCGCTGAAGTTGGTGTTGGTCCGGCCGATGAAGCCCACATCGGTGCGGTAGTCGCGCGTGTAGCCTTCGCCGTAGTACTGCCAGCCCCAGTTGCGCCCCGTGTAGTCGAGAATGGCCGTGTAGCCGAGGCCGTTGCCCGTGCGGTAATTGGTCCTGTCTGTGAAGGGGTCGTAGAAGAAATTCCGTGAGGTCGTGCCGAGAATCTGGTAGTCGAAGAAAGTCTTCTTGTTGATGCGGTATTTCCCGTCCACGCCGAGGACCTGGTTGTGCTTCTCTATGAAGTTGTAGCTCGTGGCGAGCATCCCGATGGTGCTGTCGTGCTTGCCTATGTCGTGCTTGAGGCGGAGCACGCCGATGAAGGCGTTCTTGTCCAGAATGTTCTCGTTCTCGCAGGAGGTTTCGAGGCCCAGCATTCTCAGCTCGCGGCAGGCGAAAATGTCGCCGCGCTCGTCGGGGCTCAGGTTGCCCGGCCCGTTGTCGCTCGCCGCCATGATGCCGAACGTGGTGCGCCCCTGCTTGCCCGAGAGTTTGACCGCGAAGTCCGGGTCAACGATGCTGCGCGTGTGGACGGCCAGGACGGGCGTTTGGAAGATGTCGATGCCTTCGAGGAAGAAGGGGCGCTTCTCGGGGAAGAAGATGGGGAAGCGTTGGTTCGTCGTGACGACTATCTGGTCGGCCTCGACCTGCGCGAAGTCCGGGTTGAGGGCCAGGTCGAGTGTGACCGTCGGCGTGATGCCGAGCTTCGCCGTCAGTCCGGGGTCGAGTCCCACGGGCTCGTTGACGATTCTTCCGGGGTCAACCGCGCCGGACGGGAGCGCGCCGGGGAAAGAGCCGACCTGGCGGCCCGTCTCCGAAATCGTCAGGCTCGGGATCAATTCCAGCGAGCGCACGACCGAGATGCCTTCGAGGCCCGTCAGGTGTCCCGCCTGGCTCAGGTTGTTCCCGATGCTGCGTGAGAACGGCATCCAGGAGTCAAGCTCGTTGTTGTTGCGCTTGATGCGGCGGAAGAAGTGCGCGCCCCAGAGCTTGTCCTTGCCCGCGACGTAGCGCAGCGACTTGAACGGGATGGCGACCTCCACGACCCAGCCCTCCGGCCCGACGACGCCCTTCGACTCCATCACCCAGTCGAGGCTGAAGTCCTCGCCGCGCCCTTCGGTCAGCGTGCCGTCGGCCTGTATGCCGAGCGGGTTGAAGAACGCCTCGAAGGCTTTGCGCTGGTCGTTGTAGGTGTCCAGGAAGAAGCCCACGTAGTCGTCGCTGAAGATGTTGTCGCGCTTGGAGACGGTGGCGCGCACCTTGTCCGGCTCGTCGTAACACTTGAAGGCGATGTAGAAGTTTTTGGCGTCGTAGCCGAGCAGCACTTCGGTCGGCTTCAAGGGCGGCGCGTTGTCGCCGGGGTCAATCTGGTAGAAGTCTTTCAGGACCACCGCCTGCTTCCAGACCTCATCATCCAGCTTGCCGTCTATGACGGGGACGGCCGAGAAATTGGGGACGCGCACGGGGCTCGCCTTCTCCGCCGGGAGCGCGATGCCGGAGACGGTCGCGGCGGGCGGCGCTGGGACTTTCGCGGTCTGCGGCGAGGCGGCGGTTGACGAAGGCACGGTCGTCGCGTTGGTGGCTTCGGTCGGGGATTTCGTTTCGGGCGGGGCGGGCGAAGGCGACGGCGACGCGACTGGCGCGGGCGCGGGCTCAGGCGTGGGCGTTGGCGTTGGCGTGGGCGTTGGCGTCGGGTCGGGCGACGCGGCGAGTTGCTTTGCGCCTTCCTGCGTCTCGAACAGGATTTCGAGGCGGTTGAACCTTTGCGACACGCGCGCGCGAGCGCCCGCTTCGAGTTGGAAAGTCAGCACAACATCCGGCCCGCGCGTCTCGACAGAGGCATCGGTGAAGCCCGGCCCGCTGAGTTCGTTCTGGACCTTCGGCGCGGTCGCGGCGGGGATGTGGACGACGAAGCGGCGTCCCTCGTTGGAGGCTCCGTAGTCGGCGAGCGAGGCGTCGGAGGTGATGACGACGCGCGAGCCCCCGGCGGGGGCTTCGAGGGTTCGGACGGAGGCGAGACGTTTTGCGGGCGGCGAAGACGCGGCGGCGAGCGCGTTGGTCGCGGCGGCGACCGTCTGCTGCTGAACGCTCTGCGCGTGCGCGGACGCGCCCGTGAGGATGACGAGCGCGACGAGAGCAAAACGCTTCATTCCAAACTCTCCCCTCTCCGAACTGACTCTTGCCTTCAATCCGTGACTACATCTTGACTCAACCCGCTAGCGCCTTACGTCTTAACTTTGCGCCTCTGCGAGAAACACCAACTGTTCACGCTGGAGGCGCAAAGAGAAATCTTAAGGCGCTGGAGGGCTGCGCTAAGCATAAGGTGTTGCGCTTCCCAGACCGGCGACATGAGTTAATGCCGCGGGCCTGGGGAAAGTTTCAAAATGTGGTAAAGGCCGGGGCCGGGGAGATGCTGCTCGGCCCTCCGCTCACCCAAAGCTCTTCCTGAACAGGTAAGACATCTTGATGAAGAACGTCCGGCCGTTGCGCCGGAAGCCGGGCTCCAGGTCTCCGGTAAAAGGGTTGTAGCCGTTCCGGTTCAGGTCGTCGTTGTATCCAACGTAAAAGGCCGTGCCGGGGTTCGGCGTCCAGCCGAAGAGGAACTGCCCGCGCACGCTCGAAGCCAGCGTGTCGTAGTCAACGCGCGCCCGCGCGAATGCGAAACGAGTGAACTGGTACGTGCTGCGCAGCGACCAGATGTTGTCGTCGTAGGCCACGAGGCCCGTGTCGTAACGCTTGACCCTGCTCTTCGTGTAGCCCAGCGTGGCGCTGAGCGCGTCGGTCGGCTGGTAAGTGAAACTGCCGTTCATCTCCCAGTCGCCGCCCGCGCCGGGGTCCTGCGGGTCGGCGGGACAATCCTCCGGTTTCTTCCCGCTGTCTAGACAGGCCCGGCGGGCGAGCGCCGTCGGGCTGACGCGCGGGAATTTATCGCCGCCGCCGAAGTCCAGGTCGAAGGCTCCCGCCGTGTGGAGGATGAAAACATTGCCGGAGTACTTCTTGCTCGGCGCGGTTTCGAGGAAGAAGTAAGGACTCTTCTGCAAGGTCGAACGCTCCGGCCCGCCGAAGAATGCGCCCGCCTGCGTATTGCTGCGGCGCGGGCCGAACTCCTCCTCCAGCAGGCGCTCGATGCCGTGGACGTAGCCCCCGCCGACGAAGGTCTGACGGCGCAGCCTCAGCATGAACTGCGCCTCGTCCTCCGTGAGCTGCGTGCGGCCCTGCCAATCGAAGTTGGTGCGGATGGAGTTGAAGACGCGGTAAGAGATAATCTTCCCCTTCGGATTCGGCTCAGAGTTGTACTGTATGAAGAGGTCGTCGTAGTTGGTGTTGCGGCGACGCGTGAAGCCCACGTCCGCGCGGTAGTCGCGCGTCCGGCCCTGCCCCTGCAACTGGATGGTCAGGTGCCTGCCCGTCTTGTTCAGCGTGTAGTAGTAGCCGAGGCCGTTGCCCGTGCGGTACTCGTCCTGGTCCGTGTCCGGGTTGTAGAAGAAGCGGCGCGTGGTCGTCCCTAGAGCCTGGAACGTGAAGGTGGTCGTCGGGTTGATGCGGATGCGCCCGTCGAAGCCGCCGAGGTTGTTGTGCTTCTCTATAAAATTGTAGGTCGTGGCGATGAGCCCCAGGCTTGAGTCCGCGCCCACGTCGCGCTTGAGACGGAGGACGCCGATGTAGGCGTTCTTGTCCAGAAAACGAAAGTTGTTGGGGTCGAGCCGCTCGTCTCCGACGAAGTTGCCGGGTCCGTTGTCGCTCGCCAGCATGATTCCGAAGGAATTCTTGCCGCGCTTGCCGGAAAGCTTGACCGCCACGTCCGGGTCAATGATGGCGCGCGTGTGAACGGCCTGGAGCGGCGTTCGGAAGATGTCAATCCCCTCAAGGAAGAACGGGCGCTTCTCTTCAAAGAAGATGGGAAACCGTTGGTTGGCCGTGATGACCGTCTGGTCGGCCTCGATCTGCGCGAAGTCCGGGTTGAGGGCCAGGTCGAGCGTCACGGTCGGCGTGATGCCGTACTTCATTGTGAGGCCGGGGTCTAACTTGACGGGCTCGTTGACCATGCGGCCCGCCTCAATCACGCCGGCCGGCTGCGGGCCGTAGGTGGCGACGCGCTTGCCCGTCTCGGAGATGGTCAGGCTCGGGATGAGTTCGAGCGTGCGCTCGGTCGAGACGCCTTCGAGGCCGGTGATGTGGCCGGCCTGCGCCAGCCAGCTGGTCTTGTCACGTGAGAGCGGCATCCACATGCTCAGCTCGTTATTGAAACGCTTGATGCGGCGGTAGAAGTGCGCGCCCCAGAGCTTGTCCTTGCCCGCCTCGTAGCGGAGCGACTTGAACGGAATGGCGACCTCGACCGTGTAGCCGTCGGGGCCGACCGTGCCTTTCGATTCGACGACCACGTCAACGCTGAAGTCTTCGCCGCTGCCTTCGGTCAGGACGCCGTCGGCCTGTATGCCGAGCGGGTTGAAGTTCATCTCGTAGGCTTTGCGCTGGTCGTTGAAGGTGTCGAAGAAGAGGCCGACGTAGTCGTCATTGAAAATGTCGTCGCGCTTGGCGACCGTCGCGCGCACCTTGTCCGGCTCGTCGAAGGCGCGGTAGGCGATGTAGAGGAACTTGGCGTCGTAGCCGAGCAGCACCTCCGTCTGCTTCGACGGCGCGATGTTGTCGCCCGGCTGCACCTGATAGAAGTCCTTGAGGACGACCGCCTGCTTCCAGACCTCTTCGTCGAGCTTGCCGTCAATGACGGGCGCGGCCTCAAACTTCACCATGCGGACGGGGCTGGCCTTCTCCGGCGGCAGCACTATCGCGCCGGGTTTGGCGGCCGCAGCCTTCGCGCCTTCGGTCTTCGGCGCTTCGGCGGAAGCGGAAGCCTCTGGCGTGCCCGCCGGGGTGGGGGCCGGCTGGGCGCTGGCGTTGGAATGAGCGGCGACCAGCAGCAAGGCCAGCAGCAGTAATAATTTTTTCATGCAAACACTCGATCAAATACAGTGATAAGTGCTGAGTGATAAGTTAAAACCTGCTTGCTTTTACTCATCACTTATCACTGCTCTTAAAAGCTTCGCCGGATGAGGTATGACATCTTGATGAAGAACGTCCGGCCGTTGCGGCGGAAGCCGGGCTCAAGGCGGCCCGTGAAGGGGCCGAAGCCGTTGTAGTTCAGGTCGTCGTTGTAGCCGACGTAAAACGACGTACCCGGATTAGGCGTCCAGCCCAGCAGGAACTGGCCGCGCACGCTCGATGCGAGCGAGTCGTAATCAACGCGCGCCCGCGCGAACGTGAACCGCGTGAACTGGTACGTCCCGCGCAGCGTGTAGATGTTGTCGTCGTAGGCCACGAGGCCCGTGTCCCGGCGCACGAGGCGGTCCTTGACGTAGTCGAGCGAGATGCGCAGGGCGTTCGTCGGCTGATACGTAAAGTTCGACTCGACGCGGAGCTGGTTGCCTCTGCCGGGGTCTTGCGGCGCTCCGGCGCAGTCATCCGGGTTGGTCCCCGAATCCAGACAAGGCTGGCGGACGAGCGCCGCCGGGCTGACGCGCGGGAACTTCGACCCCGCGCCGAAGTCGAAGTCGAACGCGCCCCAGTTGTGAATCATGAAGATGAAGACCGAATACTTCTTGGCGGGCGTCGAGCCGAAGTAGCCGTAAACGTTGTTCCGCATCGTCGAGCGTTCGGAGTCGTCGCCGGCGAAGCCGCAGCGCAGGCCAGGATTTAACGCGAGCTGCGCCGCGGAAAAGCAACGGCCCTCGTCCACCTGGCGGGTCGGGCCGAACTCCTCCTCGAAGATGCGCTCGAAGTTAAAGCTCACGCCGAGGCCCGCGAAGGTCTGCCGCTGGAAGCCCCACTCGGTCTGCATCTCATGGCCCCAGCTCTGTATCCGCCCCTGCCAGTCGAAGTTGATTTCGGGCAGGATGTGGTAGTGCTGGCGGACCAGTTTCGCCTTCTCCTTCGGGTCTGTGTTGTAGTAGAGGAAGACGCCGTGGCGGTTGGTGTTCGTGCGGCGCGTGAAGCCCACGTCGGCGCGATAGTCGCGCGTGAAGCCCTGGCCGTCGTAATTCCAGCCGAAGTTGCGCCCGTCATCGTCGAAGCGCAGGTGGTAGGCGAAGGCGTTGCCCGTGCGGTAGATGCTCTCGCCCTGGTCCGGCTCGAAGAAGAAGTTGCGCGAGGTGGTGCCGTAGAACTCGAAGCCGCCGACCGACTGCTTGTTGAAGCGGAAGCGGCCGTCCACGCCGAGCAGTTGGTTGTGCTTCTCGATGAAGTTGTAGGAGGTCGCGATCATCCCCAGGCTGTTCTCCTGGCCCACGTCGCGCTTGAGGCGGAGCACGCCGATGTAGGCGTTCTTGTCGAGGAACCGCTCGTTGGCGCAGTTGTCGGGGTCGCCGGGGACGCCGAGGAGCCTCGCCTCGTGGCAGGAGCTAATCCTCCCGCGGTCGTCGGCGCTCAGGTTGCCGGGTCCGTTGTCGCTCGCCGCCATCAGCCCGAAGGAAGTCTTGCCGCGCTTGCCGGAGAGCTTGACGGCCACGTCCGGGTCAACGATGGCGCGGGTGTGCACGACCTGCAAAGGCGTCTTAAAAATGTCTATGCCTTCGAGGAAGAAGGGGCGCTTCTCCGCGAAGAAGATGGGGAAGCGTTGGTTGGCCGTGACGACCGTCTGGTCCGCTTCGACCTGCGCGAAGTCGGGGTTTAAAGCCAGGTCGAGCGTGACCGTCGGCGTGATGCCGTACTTCATCGTCAGGCCGGGGTCGAGCTTCACAGGCTCGTTGACCATGCGGCCGGCCTCCAGTGCCCCGTCGGGCAGCGCGCCTGGGAAGTGGCCGACGTTGCGGCCGGTCTCGGAGATGGTCAGGCTCGGGATGAGTTCGAGCGTGCGCTCGGTCGAGACGCCTTCGAGGCCGGTGATGTGGCCGGCCTGGCTGAGCGTGCTCGACACGTCGCGGCGGATAGGCATCCACGAATCGGTCTCGTTGTTCTGCCGCTTGATCTGGCGCAGGAAGTGGATGCCCCACTGCTTGTCCTTGCCCGCCTCGTAGCGCAGCGACTTGAACGGGATCGCCACCTCGACGGTGTACCCCGCTTCGGTTATTTCGCCTTTCGACTCCATCACGATGTCAACGCTGTAGTCCTCGCCGCTGCCTTCCGTGAATATCCCGTCGGCCTGTACGCCGAGCGGGTTGAAGACGAGCACGTAGGCGCGGCGGCGGTCGTTGAAGGTGTCGAGGTACATGCCGACCGTGTCGTCGTCGAAGACCTGATCGCGCTTCGGCACGGTGGCGCGCACCTTGCCCGGCTCGTCGTGCGCGCGGAAGGCGATGTAGAGGAACTTGGCGTCGTAGCCCATCATGACTTCCGTCGGCTGCGAGGGCGCGACGTTGTCGCCCGGCCTGAACTGCAAGAAGTCCTTGAAGACGGCCGCCGTCTTCCACACCTCATCGTCGAGCTTGCCGTCAATCACGGGAGCCTTCTCGAATTTCGCGATCTGGATGGGGCTGGCCTTCTCCGGCGGAACCCTGGTTCCGACAGCGCCGGTCTTGCCGGTCGCGTCGGCGGTCGCGGCCTTCGCCGAAGAGTCCGCGGTCTCGTTCTTCGCGGGCGCGGGCGTGGCCTCGGGCGTCGGGTCCGGCGTCGGCTTGAGAGAAACTTTTTCCGCGACGGGAAGCTCGTCGCTCTTGCCCGCGGAGGTTTGCGCCGCGGCACGCATCGCGGCTTCCGCCACTCCGGCCGCCGCGGATTCACTCTTGACGCTGAAGACCACGTCGAGGCGGTTGAACTTCTGGCTGACGGAGGCGGTCGCCGCAGGCTCAAGCGCGAAGGAGAGCTTAACGTCGCCGCCCTGCTGCTCGACTTTGAAATCGGTGAAGCCGCGGCCGGTCAGATTATTTATCGCGCTCGTGAGTTGTGCCTGAGGGATCAGAACGTTAAAGCGGCCGGCCTCGCGGTAGGCCGTGTAATCGTCGAGCGAGGAGTCGGAGACGATGGTGACGCGCGAGCCGCCAGCGACTTCCGTGCTGCGCGGCTGCGCGAGGCGGCGCGTCTGCCGCGGTTGAAGATTCTGGGCCTGAGCGCCCGCGCCGTACAGTAGAGAGGCCAATGCCAGGAGGGCTAACGCAGCACGACGGGCGTTCGAGTGCACGACGCCCGCCGCGTGAGTTGTGCGTGACGACGCCTGAAAGACTGCCCCTGGAAGGGCGGTGGCAAGAAGCAGTCTTGTTTTCATAAAAAGGGCTCCTAAAATTTGAATTGATCAGGGTGCGTGGTCAACGTCGTCGCTGGCTGTTACGCGCCTGGGAGCGCCGATAACAGATGGCTTAACGTCGTCGAGCGCCTGAATGTTTCGGCAAATTTTGGAACAAATCCGAGATTTCGCCAGCCCACACCCGAGCGCCTGCGTTCGCCATTAAGGACGCGAAGCGGGACGCATTCGTTAACTCTCCGACACGGAAAATTGGAAATCACCAGGCGGGGCGCAGAGGCGCACAGAGAAGATTTTCAAAATCTTAAATTCCGAATCTCAAACGTGCGCTCTTAAATTGCTCTGTGCCACTTCCGCGCCCGCCGTGGTCGATGCTCACTGCGCTGCGCGGCGCAGGAAGACCCGGCCCTCGCCGGTCTTGAGTGTGAACACCTTTCCGCCCTGCCCTAGCTTCCATCGTTTCATGCGTCCGGGCGAGTTGGATTCTTCAGTCAGCGGAAGCCCGTCGTTGTCAACGCCCTCGGCGTTGGTCTCAATCGTCGCGTCGAAGTCCGACGGCACCGCGAGCATGATCGAGCCGCTGCCCGTGTTGGCGTTGACGCCGCTGAAGCGCCCGTCGAGGTAGATGCGGCCGTCGCCGGTGTTCGCATCCACGTCGCCCTCGAAGTTCTGTACGTCGATGCGGCCGTCGCCGGTCCTAGCCGTCAGGCGGCCGTGGGCGTTGCGCACGTCAATGCGACCGTCGCCCGTCGTCAGAGTCATGCTGCCGTTGACGCCCTCGACCTCAAGGCGGCCGTCGCCCGTATTGAGCCGCAAGGTCGAGCCGCGCGGGGCGCTGACCTCCACGCTCACCGTGGCGTTGACGAAGCCGATGCCGCCTTCGTTGCGCGGGTAGTTGTCGTCGAAGTTTGACGAGAAGTGAATGCTCGACCCGTTCTGGTTAACGGTCGTGCGTATCCGGCGCATCTGCTGGTCGGTGGCCGCGCGCTTGCTGATGGTGAACTGAACCTCCTGACGGTCCCAGCCGCGCACCGTGATGTAGCCGTCGAAGTTGCTCAAGTTGAGGTCCGGCGTGCCGCTCACGGTAAAAGATTTCGTCTCGCGCTCGACGAGCCTGAGATTGTTGGCGGCATCCGTCTCGACCCTCACCTCGCGCACGGCCTGACGCGCGATGCGCTCGGACTCTACGCGGATTCGCGTCGTCTCGCGCTGCGCTTCCCTCTGGGCCTGAACAGCCGTGCGAGTCGCCTCGGCCTGCGCGCGCCGCGCCTCGGCTGTCGAGTTCCTCAAAGCTTCGTTCTTCGGGCGCGTGGCTTCGGCCTGAGCGCGCGCCGCCTCGCGCATGGCTTCACGGTGCGTGCGCTGAGCTTCGAGGTCGGCGCGGCGTGACTCCAGCTTTAAATGCTCCGCTTCCTGGCGCGCACGCGCGGCCTCGCGCATGGCCTCCCTCGCCGAGCGCCGCGCCTCGGTCTTGGTCTCCTCCGCATCGAAGTCGTCGTCCGCGTCCGAGTCGTTATCGTCGTCCGCGTCCGTCACGTCGCCGAGCTGGTTGGTGGCCTTGCTCACCGGGCGTCCGTCCTGCGCGCGCTTGATACTGATCTGGCCGTTGACGTTGCCGAGCTTGATGCGCGTCCCGCCCGCGCCGAGCTGGCCCGCGAGGTCGCGGCCGACGTACTCGCCCTGCCTGACCGGCAGGCCGAAGTCGTTCGTGATCGCGCCGTGCACGGTGTCGGCCTTCAGCTCCGCATTCGAGTCTGAGGGGATGGTCAGGAAGAGCGCGCCGTTGACCGAGTTGAGCGAGATGGCCTTCATCGCGGCGAGCCGGCCGAAGGTCGCGTCCAGTTTGCCGTTGACGGTCGAGAGCCGGACTTCGCCGCCCAGCTCGTGCGCCGAGAGCCGCCCGTTGATGGACGAGGCTTTAACGTCGCCCGAGACGCCGTCAATGTCGAGGTCGCCGTTAATCAACTCGATTGAATCCACGCGCGCGTCGCGGGGGACCGTCAGCGTGTACTCGACCGTTGCGGGGTTGTCGTAGTTGCGCTCGTCGTCGTTGAAGGTCTGCGTCCTGGTCGGGTACTCCGTCTCGACGTGCAGGCTGTTCGGGTCGGAGCTGACGACGACCTTCACTTCTTCGAGGCGGTCGCGGCGGCGGGCCAGTTTGACGGCGTCAACTTTGACTTCGTTGCGGTCCCAGGCCGAGACGCGGACCGAGCCGTTGATGTTCTCCAGACTGACGCGCCCGCCCGGCGAGAGCGGATAGGTCTGGTGAAACTCCTCGCGCAACATCTCGGTCTGCTGCTGTGTCATGACGCTGCTCGCGGCCGTCGCGATGACGGAGAGCGTGACGAGCGCGGCCAGTATGATTCTCTTCTTCAACATATTTTCTTCTCACTAATTTCTGCCAATTCCATAAACACTCAATCGCCTTCGCGCCTTTGCGCCTCCAGCATGAGAAACCAAAATCATCTCACGCTGGAGGCGCGAAGCGTTACGACGCGCGGCGCAGTTGGATGCTGCCGTTGACGGACTTGAGCGAGAGTTCACGGCCGCCGCTGCCGATGGTCCCTTCCAGGTGCCTGCGGCTGACGCGGCCGAGGATGGTGATGGGGAAGTCGGTTGTAATCTCCCCGTTGAGGGTCTCGGCCGTCACCTGCGCGTTCGTGTCCGCGGGCAGGTCGAGCGTGATGGCCCCGTTGACGGTCTTGAACTCAAGCTCCTCGCTCCAGTCTGCGCGGCCGAGCCGGGCCGTGATCGAGCCGTTAACCGTCTTGGCGCTGACGACGCCCGCCGCGCTGACGTTGATGCTCCCGTTGACGGTCCTGGCGTCAACGTCCGCGCCGAGCGCGCCCGTCTCGATGTTGCCGTTGACGGTGCGGCCGCTGAAGCGCACGCCGCGCGGGACGCGGACCTTGAAGTCCACCACCACGTCGTTGTTCCTGATGTTGGAGTGGTCGCCGCCTTCGGGCGAGCACTGCTGCGCGCGGCCGTCGGACTGCGGGTAAATGGCACAGATGACGACTCCGCCCGCGTGCTCGACCACGCGTATCTCGACGCCTTTCGGGTCGCTGCGCCGCGCAATCTTCGTGGCCGTGACCTGGACCTCACCGCCCTCGGCTGGCTCCGCGCTGATGCCGCCGTTGATGCCCCTGATCTCGACGGTGTCCCCGGAGGCGACGCGGCCGCTCCAGCGAAACTCGTCCGCGGAAGAGTTCGTCTGGGCGACGTTCGCGGCCATCAGCGTCGCGGAGCCCTCGCCCGCCTCCCTGTCGGCCGCGTGCACGGTCAGGATGCCGTTCAGGAACGAGCTGCGCGTCCAGTCTTCGGCCACCCGCCGCAGATTGTCCAACTGCTCCAGCGCGAGCGGGGCGGCCGCTACGCAGAACACAACCGCGACGAACGTCATCATCAACTTGGTTTTCATATCGCTCCCTTTCGTCTACATAAGCCGCGCGTATCTTCAAAAAGTGTGGCCGGTCTCACCGCTTCCGGCCCGTTTCCATCGCTCTGATATGAAAACACCACAGGCGTTTTCTTTGTGGCAATTTATTTTATGAAAAGTGGTCGGTAGTCAGTGGTCAGTGGTCAGTGGTCGGTGGTCAGTTAAAAGAAGAGCCCTTACGGGCTCGGAGGTCAATTTTGGCACTGATTCGCCCCACTGCCTTAACTGACCACTGACCACCGACCACTGACCACTGATTACTGATTACTGTTTTCTGAGGTGGAGCGTCCCGCTGAAGGAGACGAGGGTAATGGTCGCGTCACCTGAGCCGTGGGTCCCCAGGAGGCGGCCGGATTGGAGCGGGCTGCTGGGTGCGCCGGAGCCCTTATACTGGAGCGGGAATTCCGTGACTAACTCACCGTGCTCGGAGATTCTGGCGTTCACCTTGAAGGACGATTCGGCAGGCATCATGATCGTCACGTCGCCGGTCGTCGTCGAGAAGTCGTAAGTGCCGCCGCGCGCCAAAGGGCCCGTCAGCCGCAGCTCGCCGCTGATGGTGTTGGCCTCGACGCGCGCCGGGCCAATTTCGTCGAGCAGGATGTCGCCGCTGACCGTCTTGACCTTGAGGAAGTCGCTCCCGTCGAGCGAGCGCACGCCGCGGACTTCGATGACGCCGTTGAGCGAGGTCAGATTTGCGCGGCCGCTCACGTCTTCGAGCGTCACGTTGCCGCCGAGGCTCGCCGCGTCAACGACCTTCGAGACGTGCGTGGCCTCGATCCTGCCGTCGCTGGTTTCGAGGTGCGCCTCGGCCACGCCCTCGACCTCTATGTCGCCCTCCTGCGTCTTCACATAAACCGTCGCGCCGCGCGGCACTTCAAGTTCCACGTCGTACGCGCCGAGGCACGATTCGTCCTCCGTCTCCTCCTTGTCGGAGATTTGCAGCTCGACCCGCGACGCCGGAGAGTTCGGGGCGTTCTCCGCGCCGCCGACCACGCGCAGCTTGAGCTTCGCGCCGGTGGTCGTGGCCCGCGCGCGCACTTCCTTCTTGTCCGTGCCGCGGACGTTGATGCGGCCGGCCTTGCTCGCTACCGTGACGTTCACGTCCTCGGCGGCCGAGACCGATGCCTCGCTGACAGTCTCAGTATCTTGCGACTCTTCTTCGGCGTCCTCCGGTACTTCGGGCACTTCCGGCTGTTCGGGCTCCTGGGCCGCCGGCACGCCCTTATCTTTCTCCTTGCCCTTGTCGGCAGGTTTCTTCTGGGCGGAGACGCTCGCGCCGCAGAGCAGAGAGACCGCGAGCAGGAGGGCCGTGATTGAAGGTCTAAAGTTCATCCTGTAAAGCATCGCTTTCATCTGGTCGCGAGGGTCGGGCGCACCTGCTGCGCGACCGCGTTGAGCAGGTCGAGCTTGCTCTGGTACGTAGAGTAAAGAAACTCTGCCGCGTCCGGGTCGTCGGGGTTGCCGCGGGCCGTGCGGCGCGTCGAGAAGATGGCCTGGTCCACGATTGCCAGGTTGCGCTCGTACTCGGCGCGCAGGCTGGGCTTCATGGCTGCCTCGCCGCCCGCCTCGATCTCGACCTGGAGCGAGTCAATCGCCTTCAGGTAATTGGTCTCGCCGGGGAGCGGCGCGGCGTTGTTAACGGCGACCTCCTGCTGCGGCAACTGGTCAGGCTGCGGGACCAGGACCGGGGCGGCGTGTTTCTTCGGCTGCTGACGCTTGGGGGGAGTGTTGCCTTTACCGTCTCGCTTTTCCCCGCCGCTCGAATTATCGTCCGAGCTGATTGGCGACGCCGTGGGCGAGGGGCTCGGGCCGCTCCTGGCGGTCGGATTATTCGTTTCACCCTGACCATTGCTGGCAACTTCCGCCGGATTGTCTTTCGTCGCGGGCCGGTTCAATTTCACGACGGCGAAGATGGCGGCGAAGGCCAGGACGGCGGCGAGGCTCGCGTAGCCGAGCGCGCGCTGGGGCGAGACTTTGAACAGGTCTCCGAAAGACGCGAGCCAGCCGCCGAAGTTCCAAGCCTGCTTGCGCTCGCGGCTGCTGACGGGCCGGTCCAATTCCACGATGGCTTCGTCGAGGCGCTCGCGCAGGCGAACGGTCGGCACGTCGAGCGCCAGCTCGGCCTCGAAGGCCCGCGCGAAGAGCGCCGTTTCTTCGGCCGCCGCCGAGGCCGCGCTGGCGCAGGCGGCGCAGGCGTTGACGTGCTCGGCCACCCACGCGGCCAGCTCAGAGGAAAGCTCGTTGTCCACGTAAGCCTGTAAAATTCCCTCGTCAACGCACTCTCTCATCTGGTTCCTCCGATCTTGCCATAGACCCTGACGAATTCCTTCCGCCCTCTTGCTATCAAGCTGCCCACGTTCACCTCGTTAATCGAAAGCGCCGTCGCGATCTCCTTGTAAGAGAGCCCCTGCTGCTTCAAGAGGAGCGCGCTCCGCATCGGCTCCTTAATCTTGTCGAGCGCGCGACGTGCCTCTTCAATCTCCGCCTGCCGCTCGTACTCCTCTTCGGGCGCGGCCGCCGTGAACCACCCGCTTGCCTCGGCCTGCTTCGCGTATTCGTCCTCGCGGGCGACGGAGCGCGAGTGGCCGCGCAGGGTGTTGCGTGCGACGTTCATCGTGACGCGCAGCAGCCAGGCGCGCAGCAACTCTTCGCCGGGCGTCGCGTCGAGGTTACTGTAGAGCTTGAGAAAGACCTCCTGCGTCACGTCCTCGGCAAGCCCCGCGTCGCGCACGATGGCGCGGGCCGTGCGGAAGACGGCGCGGTGATGGAGCGTAAAAGCCTCATCGAAACCGAGCGGCCGCGCGGTTTTCTCTATCGTATTGGGCATTGACTCAGCCAAGGCTCTCGCGCTTTCGCTCATAATCGCCGCTCTCACAATCAGAACACCGCACAGGCGGTTTTCGTGGCAAATAATTACTATTGTTTATCATTTTTCCCGGCCCGGCCAAAATGGCGACTGTTTTAGTACCGTACGGCCCCTGGCTGCTACCGCTCTGACTGCCTGTTGTTGTAGTCTGAAGCGAACGGCAGGGGCAAACCGCGAACAGTCGGACATCTTTAACGAAGGATAGCGCCGGCCGGTTCTGCCCGAATTTTTCAGGGAAAACGAGTGAAGTGAGCCAAGAGAAGACCGAAGAGCAGACGAATGCGGCCCGCCTGGACGCTCTCTTGCGCGAGAGCCCGTTCATGCGCGCGTGCCGGAAGGAGCCCACGCCCTACACGCCCGTCTGGCTGATGCGGCAGGCCGGGCGCTACATGCGCGAGTACCGAGAGGTGCGCGCCCGGACCAGTTTTCTGGAGCTGTGCAAGACGCCGGACCTCGCGGCCGAAGTGACCGTCACGGCGGCCGAACGTCTGAACGTGGACGCGGCCATCATCTTCGCGGACATCCTGCTCATCATCGAGCCGATGGGCGTCCAGCTTGAATTCGCCAAAGGCGAGGGGCCTGTGATTCACAACCCCGTCAGAGACGCGAGCGACGTAGAGCGCCTGCGCGAGGTCGAGAGCGTAGAGTCTCTCGCGTACGTGATGGAGGCCATACGGCTCACACGCCGCGCGCTCAAGCCGGACCTGCCGCTGATAGGATTTTCCGGCGCTCCCTTCACGCTCGCCTCTTACATCATGGAGGGCGGCGGCTCGCGAAACTACGTGCACACCAAGCGGCTCATGTACACGGACGCGGGCGCTTGGCACGCCTTGATGTCGCTCATCTCGCGCGCGCTCGTGCGCTACCTCAACGCGCAGGTCGCCGCCGGCGCGCAGGCCGTGCAGCTCTTCGACTCCTGGGTCGGCTGTCTCAGCCCGGACGATTACCGCGAGTTCGTGCTCCCGCACACGCGCAACGTCATCCAGAACGTCACGGCCGGCACGCCCGTCATACACTTCGGAACTGGCACAGCCGCCCTGCTCGAACTGATGCGCGAGGCAGGCGGGGACGTTATCGGATGCGATTGGCGTGTTGACCTCGGCGACGCCTGGCGCAGACTCGGCGACGTGGCCGTGATGGGCAACCTGGACCCGGTCACTCTGTTCGCTAATCAGGACGTTGTCCGCGCACACGCCCGCCGCATCCTCGAACGCGTCGGCGGCAGACCCGGACACATCTTCAACCTGGGCCACGGAATACTGCCGGAGACTCCCGTCGAAAATGTCATCGCTCTCGTTGAGGCCGTTCACGAGATGAGCCAACGCTGAGCGCGATAAGTTACCCACGTTCTATGAATCAACCTTACGATGCCCTGTTAATCGTCTCCTTCGGCGGCCCGGAGGGGATGAGCGACGTGATACCGTTTTTAGAGAACGTGCTGCGCGGGAGGAACGTGCCGCCCGAAAGAATGCGCGCCGTCGCGCACCATTACGAGTTGTTCGACGGCGTCAGCCCGATCAACGCGCAAAATAGAAAATTGATCGCTGCGCTCGAAAAAGAGTTGCCACAGAGCGGCCCTCATCTTCCGATCTATTGGGGCAATCGCAACTGGCACCCGATGCTCGCCGACACGCTCAGGAAAATGGCACAGGACGGCGTCCGCAACGCGCTCGCCTTTTTCACCTCCGCGTACAGCTCCTATTCCGGCTGCCGCCAGTACCGCGAAGACATCGCGCGAGCGCAACAGGAAGTCGGGCCAGACGCGCCGCGCGTGGAGAAGCTGCGCGCCTTCTACAACCACCCAGGTTTCGTCGGGCCGAACGTGGAGAACGTGCGCGCCGCGCTCGCAGAAATCCCCTCGGGGCGGCGCGGCCGCGCGCGACTCGCCTTCACGGCCCACAGCATTCCGCTCTCGATGGCAGCGGGCTGCGATTACGAAACTCAACTGCTGGAGACCTGCCGCCTCGTCGCCGAAGGCGCGAGTCACGAGTGCTGGCGGCTGGTCTTCCAGAGCCGCAGCGGCCCGCCCTCTCAGCCCTGGCTCGGACCAGACATCCTGGACTACCTGCGCGAGCTGAAAGAGGCCGGGACCGAAGACGTGGTCGTCGCCCCCGTCGGCTTCATCTCAGACCATTTGGAAGTGCTCTACGACCTGGACACGGAGGCGCGCGCGCTGTGCCAAAATCTAGGGCTGAACATGGTCCGCGCGGCGACTGTCGGCGCACACCTGACGTTCGTCAAGATGATTCGCGAGCTGGTGCTTGAGCGCCTGACGCCGGACGCTCCGCGCCGTTTTCTGGGGACACGCGGGCCGAGCCACGACGTTTGCCCCGCAGACTGCTGCCTTGCGGGCGCGCGCCCCGCCGTCGCCTGATTGATGAGCGAGCCAAGACACAACGAGCGCCGGCGCGTCATCGTCATCATCGGCGGCGGCGTCAGCGGCCTCGCGGCGGCCCACCGCCTGATCGAGCTGAGCGCGCGGCGGCCCGACCCGCCTGAAGTGTTGCTGCTCGAAGCGTCGTCACAAACCGGCGGCATCATACGCACCACACGGCGCGACGGCTTCCTGCTCGAAGCCGGCCCAGACTCTTTCATCTCCGAAAAGCCCGCCGCGGTCGAACTGGCTCAGCGCCTCGGGCTGGCCTCCCGCCTGATTGAAACCAACGCGGGGCACCGCAGGAGTTTCATCGTGCGTCAAGGCCGGCTGTACGCCGTCCCCGAAGGTTTTCAACTCCTGGCCCCGTCGCGCATCTGGCCCTTCGTCACGACGGGCATCTTCAGTTGGACGGGCAAAGCGCGCATGGCCCTCGACCTGGTCTTGCCGAGGCGCGTTTCTCGGAACGGCGACGACGAGAGCCTGGCCCAATTCGTGCGGCGCAGGCTCGGGCGCGAGGCGCTCGAAAGAATGGCACAGCCGATGGTCGGAGGAATCTACACGGCCGACCCCGAAAACCTTTCGCTGCGCGCGACGATGCCGCGCTTCCTCGAAATGGAGCGTTCACACCGCAGCCTCATCCGTGCCATGTGGAAACAGCGCCGCCAGCAACAAGCTGCTGAAGCGAGCGGCACGAGCGGCGCGCGCTACGGCCTCTTCCTCTCTTTCGACGAAGGGATGCGCGTGCTCTCGGACGCCCTCGCCGCGCGGCTCGCGGCCGTCACCGTGCGGCTGAACACGAGGGTCGAGGCGCTGGCGCACGACGCGGCGAGCGGGCAATGGAGAATTCGGACCAATTCGGGAGAGACTTTTACGGCCGACATGGTCTGTCTCGCGCTCCCCGCGTACGCGTCCGCGAAATTGCTGCGCGACGCAGACGCGCAGCTCGCCGAAGAGCTGGAAGCCATTCCTTACGCCTCGACCGCGACCGTCAACCTGGCTTACAAACGCTCGGACATTCCTCACCCGCTCGACGGCTTCGGCTTCGTCGTGCCGTTCGTCGAGCGGCGCTCGATTCTCGCCTGCACCTTCAGCAGCGTGAAGTTCGCCGGGCGCGCGCCCGACGGCCACGCGCTCCTGCGCGCCTTCGTCGGCGGCGCGTTGCAGCCCGAGATGTTCGCTCTCGACGAAGAGGAGATGCTAGCGAAAGCGCGCCGCGACCTGCGAGACCTTCTCGGCATCGAAGCGCCTCCCCTCTTCGCCCACACGGAGAAGTGGCCGCGCTCGATGGCACAATATCACCTCGGCCACGTCGAGCGCGTCCGCCGAATCCGCCAGCGCCTGCAAAAACTTCCCTCTCTCAAACTCGCCGGCAACGCCTTCGACGGCGCGGGCGTTCCAGACTGCGTCCGCAGCGGCGAGACAGCGGCGGAAGAAATAATGATGAATTGTATCGGTTTGCAATTGAGTGTAGCCTGAAGAAAACATCTCACGCAAAGACGCAAAGGCGCGAAGAAAACGAAACTCTTTTCTTTGCGCCTTTGCGCCTTTGCGTGAGATTTCTGATGGGTCACACTCAATCACAACTGCTATAAAAGGCCGTTGTCTTCTAATTCATCATTCATCATTCATCATTGCTTTTGCTGTGCCAGTTTTTCGACCCAGGCGGCGTTGGCCTCGGTCATCGGGAGGAAGGCTTCGCGCGGCGCACTGGTCTCGACGCGCATGTTGTCGTCTGTGTTAATGACGGCCCCGGCGACGGCCGGCGCGAGCAGCGTCTCGTCGCAGACGAACCACGCTTCGAGGTCCGCCGGCGAGCTGAGCTTGATGCGCGATAACTCCTTTGCGACGCGCGCGTCCCGCATGCGCTCGCCCACGCGGCCGAGGGAGAGCGGCTGGCGGCTGCCGACGAGAATCAAGTCCTTCCCTCTGGCCGCGCCTGCGACGCGGAAGATGAGGACGTGCGGGAAGACGCTCGCGTAGGTGGCGAGCACGGAGCGCAGGCTCTCGGTTGAGAGCTGGTAGATCTGTAACCACTGCACGAAGACGCCATCGTCTTTCAAGCGCCCGCGGCCCAGTTCAAAGAATTCTCGCGTGAAGAGGTTGGCTACGCCTGGGACCCAGGGGTGGCTCGGCTCGCTGACGATCATGTCGTAGCTCGAAGAATTGACGCGCAGGTAGGTGCGCGCGTCGTCAACGATGACGCGCAGCCGCGGGTCTTTGAGCGGCTCGTTATTGACGTGATTGAAATACTCCCCCGCCTCAATCGCCGCCGGCTCAAGCTCCACGCATTCGAGCGACACGATTCCCGACTGAAGCATCGAGCCGACGGAGACGCCCGAGCCGTAGCCGACGATCAGGCCGGTCTCGGCGCGCGGCGCGACGAGCAGCGGCAACTGGCCCAGTATGACCTGCGTCGGCATGTCGTCCTTGTCCGAGGCGTTCGTCCGCCCGTTGACGGCCATCGAGCGTATGCCCCAGTCGTCACGCACGGAGACTGTCGCCGTCGGCCCCTCCTTGTACCAGAGCAGGCGGTGTATGTCCGGCCCCGGCGGCTGCTCGCCCGCCTCCTCCGCGACGCTGCCGCGCGACTTGGCGAGCACGCGCACGAGGCTGTCGTAAGCGCCGATGGAGAGCCGGTCGAGCCTCATGGGCGGCGCGGCGAGCATGACGAGCAGCACCAGGCAGGCGGTCACACCGGCGGCGAGGCTGCGCCTCAGTTCCGGGTCGCGCGTCCCGCGCGGCGGCCTGTAAGCGAGCCCCGCAAGGACGACGCAGACGCTCGCGGCGAAGAGGATGGTAAAGCGCGTGCTTACTTTGGGGATGAGGATGAAGCCGGTGCCGAACGCGCCGGCGATTGCGCCGAGAGTGTTGACGGCGTAGCTGCGGCCGACCATGCGGACGGAGGCGTCGCCGCTCGCGCCGCTCGTGCTGGCCCAGACCAGCACGAGCGGCATCACCATCCCCATCAGAATTGCCGGGATGAGTATCAAGAGGGCGGCGGCGAGCACCTGCAAGCCGATGAGGCCGAGCCAGGAGTTGATTTGTAAGCTCAGGCCGAGGCCCGTCAAAAAGATTGGAGTCCCGTTCGCCAACCAGATGCTGAAGACGAGCGTCAGCGCGGTCGCCAGCTCTACGATCATGATCGAGCGTCGCAGGTCTGTCTGCCGCTGCTTCTTCCCGCCGACGAGGTACGCGCCGATTGTCAGCCCGAGCAGGAAGAGCGCGACGACGATGCTGAAGGCGTAGGTGCTCGAACCGATGATCATCGTCAGCACGCGCGTCCAGGCCACCTGCGTGCTGATCGTGACGAACCCCGAGACGGCCGCGCACAACAGCCAAAACCTTTTCGCTTGCGGGTCGTGACCAGCGGGCTGCGGGTTGGACGGCGGGGGCTCGGACATGTCGCCTATCAGCTCCGCCTGCTCTCCCGCCGCTGCTTCCGCTTGCTCAACTTCTTCATCGCGCGCCGGCCTTCTCTCGTCTCTCCTGTCAATGACGACGGCGGCGAGGCCGACGAGGAGGTTGAGGGCGGCGGCGGTGAAGATGGTCAGGCGGACGCCGAGCGCGGGCAGGAGGTAGAAGCCCGCGAGGACCACGCCGAAGATCGCGCCGACGAGGTTGCAGGTGTAGAGGCGCGCGACGGCCGTCGGCTGGTGACGCGGCGAGCGCAGGAGCGCGGCCGAGAGCACGGGCAGCGTCGCTCCCATCAGCGTCGTCGGCACGAGCAGCACGAGCGACGAGAGCAGGAAGCGCCAGAGGCTGAAGGCGTAAAAGCCCGGACGAAATTGTTCCCAGATGAAGGCGTAGAGGTGGTCAACCAGCCTGAACAGAACTGGCACAGCGACGGCATAAAGGGCGATGGCGATTTCGACGAAGCCGTAGGCGCGAAGCGGCCGCTTGACGCGCGGGGCCAGTCTCCCGGACCAGGCGCTGCCGAGTGCCAATCCCCCCATGAAAGCCGCGAGCACGGCGCTGACGGCGAACGTCGTCGCGCCGAAGACGAGGCCGAGCATGCGCGCCCAGAGGACTTCGTAGATGAGGCCGGTCGCGCCCGACAGGACGAAGCAGAGGCCGATCAGCCAGAGGCTCTTTTTAGAGTAAGCGCGCGAAGACTCGTCGCGGATTGTGGCCCGCGTGGAAACGGCTGCCATGAATTATGCTTCTCTCCCCATAGAGAATTGAATCAATCGAAGGTGGGGCGTGAGGAATCAAATATAGCACCATTTCAATTGGAGCCGGCGACTTTTCGTCGACCAGATTTTACGACCGCCTCACCGCGCAGAGGCGGCGGCCCCGAGGATCAGGAAGATGACGGTCAGCAGCAGGTAGAAACAGTTGAGCACGAGCGCGACGACTGCCATCGACTTGGAGTTCTGCGGGCCAGGGTCGCGGCTGGTCCTGGAGGCGGCGACGATGCCGAATATCGCGCCTGCGAGCGCGAGCAGCGCGCTAAAGATAAAGATGCCGCCGATGACTTGCGGGTCTACGCCCGTCGCCCCCGAGATGATGCAGAAGGCGAGCAGGGCGAAGGCGCTGATGGCGAGGACGAGCGAGGTGACGGCCGCGCCCCTGCCCTGCCGCGCGGCCGGCGCGGTCGGATAAGTCTGCGGCGCGGGCGCGGGAGGCCAGGCGGGCTGCGGCGGCGCATAAGGCTGCACGGGCGGCGGCGGCGCGTAAGGCTGCGGAGGCTGAGGCTGGCGAACAGTCTCGGGCCACGCGGGCGGGGGGGCCGTCACGCGCGGGTCCGGCATGATGACCGTCGCAGCCATGTCGCCGCTGGCGGATTCACCTGTGCCGAGCGCCGAGCCGTCCTCCAAACAATAGGCCATCGTGTCGTCGTACACGCGCTGGCACACAGGGCATCGTTTCATCTCTCTGAACTTTCCTTTACAAGTAAATCACGTGCGACGTGCGCCAGATATTACCAGGAATCGAGCCGGGGGCGGCAGTCGTCAGCAGGATGACGTAGTTGCCGTCGCCGGCCGGGGCCGCCTGGTTTAGCTCCTCCGCGGCGTGGGCCTGGGCCGCGTTTGTCCCCGCGCCGTTGGCGGGCGCGGCCAACGCGAGGCGACGCAGACAGTGGTAGAGCTGCTCGGTGCCTACGCCATAGCGCCCCTGCTCTTCCCCGACTATCAACCTCACCTCGGCGCGCTCGGCGATGAAGTGCGCGACGAGCGAGGCGGCGAGCGTCACGCCGCGCTCGAACCTTGCGCCCGCGTCCTGCTCGCCCGCGCCACCCATCATCCTCGTGTCGAGCGCGACGGTCACGCGCCGCTCGTCCTCGGCCGTGAACTGGCGGACGATGAGGCGGCGTGAGCGCGCCGTTGCCTTCCAGTCGATGTGGCGCAGGTCGTCCTGCGGTTGATAGGCGCGCAGAGAGAAAAGGTCGTGCCCCGCGCCGCGCCGCGTGGAGGCGAGACGCCCCGCGTTCATCGGCAGCAGGTGCAGCTCGTCGCCCAGAGGCTCGGGCTTCGGGTAAACGACGATGTCCACGTCGCGCGCGCGCAAGCGGCGGCGGCGGCGGAAGAAGCCGAAGGGGAAGCGCGTCGAAAGCTCGAAGCCCGTGATTAACTCGTGGCCGCGCTTCGGGAACAACTGCTCGACGCGCTGCTCGGCCGCCGCGCGGTGCGGGACATACATGAAGTAAGCGAGCGTGCGCTTGCCGAAGCGCGGTCGCGCCTTGCGCTTCCGCTGCTTCTTTTCGCCGACGCTCAAAGGGCCGCGCGCCTCGACGAGCACGGAGAAGGAGGGCAGGAAACGTTTCCGGTTGCGGATGGTGACGATGACCGGCGCGGGCTCGCCCGCGTAGATGTGGTCCGGGAAGCGCGCCGACACGACCAACTCTCGGAGGCTCGCGCGCGCCGCCGCCCACGAGACGAAGAGCGTCGCGGCCAAAAGCGAGAAGACCAGAAAGAGAAGATTGTTCCCCGTGTTCCACGCGGCGAAGGCGACGACCGCGAGGATACCTATGAAGATCACGCCGCCCTTCGTCACCCGGAGCGGCAGGTCGAAGCGTGAGACCTCCTTGCGCGCGGAGCGCGCGAGCGGCGGCAGGACCAGAACGATAATCAAGAGGACGATGACGAGCGAGACGACGGCCGCGACGTTCGCCAGCCGCATGTCGCCCTGACGCCGCGCGACCAGGATGACCAGGGACATCCCCAGCCCCAGCAGCACCAGCAGCGTGCCCAAGATCGCGTTGCGCCACTTACGGAAATTCATAGAGGTCAGAAGGCAGAGGTCAGAGGTCAGAGGTCAGTAAGAGCGAAGGCTGATTTCTTTCCTGACCTCTGCCTTACAGCGGAACGCTGACCGTCTTCATAATCTCTTTGAGCACGGCCTCGGCCTCCTCGCTGCGGCGCAGGGAGGAGGAGAAGCGCGAGCTGACGACGAGGCGGTGCGCGAAGACCGGGAGCACCAGGCGCTTGATGTCGTCCGGGACGCAGTAGGTGCGGTCTTCGCTGAGCGCCAGCGCCTGCGCCGCGCGGAAGAGCGCGAGCGTGCCGCGCGGGCTCACGCCGAGGTCCAGCATCTCCGTCTCGCGCGTCGCGTTGACGATTCTCATCAGGTAGTCCACGAGCGCGTCGTCAACGGAGACTTCCGAGACCTGCTGCTGCAACTCCAGTATGTCCTCGCTGGACATGACCGGGCGCAGATTAAAGAGGGGGTCCGTGCGCTCGCGGTCGCGGAGGATTTTTCGCTCGTCGTCCGCGCCGGGGTAGCCGATGCGCAGCCGGAGCATGAAGCGGTCGAGCTGCGACTCGGGCAAGGGGTACGTGCCGTGGTGCTCAATCGGGTTCTGCGTGGCGACGACGATGAAGGGCGCGGGCAGCGGGCGCGTCACGCCTTCAATGGTGACGTGGCCCTCGGCCATCCCTTCGAGGAGCGCCGATTGAGTCTTCGGCGTCGTGCGGTTGATTTCGTCCGCCAGGACGACGTTGGCGAAGACAGGGCCGGGCTTCCAGTCAAAGACGCCCGTATGCTGGTTGTAGATGGAGAGGCCGATCACGTCCGAGGGCAGCAGGTCCGAGGTGAACTGGATGCGCTGGAAAGTGCAGTCGAGCGCGAGGGCCAGCGCGTGGGCCAACGTCGTCTTGCCAACGCCGGGCGCGTCTTCGACCAGGAGGTGGCCGCCCGCAATCAGCGTCACGATGGCGAGGCGCACGGCCTCGGACTTCCCGCGTATGACCTGCTCGACGGCCGCCTGTAGCTCTTCTATCTTCCCGACGGCGGTTTGTAAACCGTCCTTCGCTTCCCTGTCTGCCGCCTGCAATCTTCGCATAGAGGCTTCCCTGCTTCTGTCTGTTTAGTGACGTATGGCCCATTCTACATGCTCGGGCGCGATGCCGCACGCTGAAAAGCCGTCGGGAACTTTGTGCCGCCGGCCACACGCCCGAGGGCCGTCCGCCATGTGACGGGTCCGGGCGTCATGTAGTAAAATCTCACGCGACGCCGGAAACGCTTGACAGGCCCCCGCAGTCATCTCGTAATTTTAGGAACCCCAGAGCAATTGAATCGTGAATTATATTCGTGAGGTGCAAAGATGACAGAACATAATCGTAAACGCTATATCGGAGCCCGCGGCTTCTCGCTCATCGAGCTAATGATCGTCATCGCGATCATAGGCATTCTGGTGGCCGTCGGCATTCCCGCCTACCAGGCCATCACGCGCGCCGGCAACGAGGCCGCCGCCGTCAAGACGCTACAGAATATCGCCGTCAACCAGCGGCTCTACATCAAGCAGAAGAACGGCAACGCCTACGGCACTTTCGACCAGTTAATCACGGAGGTCAACCTTGACAAGCGTTTCGTCGGCGACGCCCCGGTCGTCAGCGGCTACATCTACACGATGAAGATCACGCCGAAGGCGAGCGGACAGCCGCCCTTCTACACCATCAACGCCGACCCGCAGAACGCCGAGGGCCTCGGCGCGACCGGCAAGAATCACTACTACGTGGACGCCAACTCCGACACGATCAAAGTCAACGACGCACAGCCCGCCGGGCCGGACGACGCGCCCCTCGCGCAATAGCTACGGACGGCAAATTCACGCGGCTTGACGCTACCGAATCCGCCTTGCTAGGATGCCGCGTCTTTACAAAGAGAAAGCCCGCTTGGCTCAGTGGTAGAGCACTCGCTTCACACGCGAGGGGTCAATGGTTCGAATCCATTAGCGGGCACCAGGATATAAAATGATGACGGCCACCCGAGCGGTGGCCGTTTTCGTTGCTCGAAATCTATCCAGACTATTGAAGAATCGGGTGGCCGCCGCCGCGGCTGTGGTCCGCTGTGCGCGTGTAGAGCGAGCGGTCGTTGTGGTAGAGAATGAGGTGCTCGCCCTCGTAGCGGACGACGTTGGAGATGCGCTGCATGTCCCGGTCGTGCTCGGCGATGATGAAGGCGCAGGGGTCGTAAGCCAGCACCATGCCGGCGGCGTAGACGTAGCCGCCCTGGTCGTAAACGCTCCCCGCGTACTGCGCGGCCGGGACGGCTATGTCGGGCGAGTAAGCGCCGCCGCTGTCTTTGGTCCGGTCGGCGCGCGCGATGAAGACGACGTATTGAGAGTAGTCTAGGCGCGCGCGGTAGCCGTGGCGGCGCGCGATGCTGAAAAGTTCCGTCAGGCCGTCGTCAATCGCGTCGAGCGCCTCCCGGCGCGGCTCCACCCGCGCGAAGACGTGCGCGCCGCGCTCGGTCTCGACGTAGACCGGGAAATCGTCGCCCGTGATCTGGCTCGCGCGCTCAATGAGACGCTCGCGGACGCCGTGCTGCTGCGCGCCGGCAGTTTGGACCAAGCCTCCCGCAAGCGTGAGGCCCGAGACGAGCAGGGCCGACAGGATGGCGGAAAGAATTTTCGGACGAGGGCCCTTGAGCTTCATTACCCTGTGGATTCCTCTTTAAGCGATGAAACCCGCGTCCTGGTCAAAGGGGGCGCGGGTTTCTTCATCGCATCGGTCAGTCTTACTAGAATTGACCCAGGAGTTTTTTAATCACAAACTCAAGGTCTTTTGTTGTCGTTGCCCCTCGGCGGCCTCCTGTCGGGCGGCGGGTCCTTCTTTTCGACTTTTACCCTCGGCTGGTCGCCGCCCTTCGGCGGCGGGTCCTTCGGGTCCTGCCGCCGCTGCGCGAACGCGCCGACAGAGACGACGCAGCACATCAGGGCCGCTGCTATTACTCGTTTCAACTTATCCATAACTACTAGTGGCCTCCTCATGTCTCTTTCACATGAGCGCGCATGAGAGGGAGAGAGAAGAGGCGCGCTGCCTCCAGCCACTGCAAGACGGGTGCCACGCGCCGCGCGCGACCCGCCGTCCCGCATACACAAAACATAGCTTAACAGCTATCCCGGCCCGGCGCACGCTTTCCGACGACTTTCGCACGATACGGTGCAGGAGAATGCAAAATTAAAAATTAAAAATGCAAAATGGAAGAATAAGAGCCGCCGCTCTGTCCTCCATTTTGCATTTTTAATTTTTAATTTTGCATTTTGAAATTTATCGTCTGACGGTGATTCTGATGCTGCCGACGTTGCCGCTCAGGTCATAGGCGCGCAGGGAGATGGTGTGCTCGCCCGGTCCAGCGAGGGGGAGGTCGAAAGAGTAACGCTCGTGGGGGCTGTCGGCGATGCCGTCGTCCGGGTAGGCCGAGCGCCAGGCCGCGCCGTCAACGCTGTAGTCCGCGCGCTTGACCATCCCGGTCACGTCCTCCGCCTCGAACGACACTCGAACACGGTCGCCCGCCAACTGCGGCGTGCCGACTGTGCGGACCTCCGGCGGCGTGTTGTCCACATCCACGGGCTCGCTCGTCCGCTCGTCCGTCAGCGCCTGCCCGACAGGGTTATCCGGCGCGTCCGTGGCGACGACCCTGAAGACGTAACGCCCGTCGGCCAGTGCCGCCGCGTCCACCGTGTAAAAGTTTTCGCGCAGCTTGTCCTTGAGCAGGCGGAAATCGCTCTCGTTGAGCGAGCGGTAGTAGAGCGCGTATTCGAGCGTGTCATTGTTGCGGTCTTCGGCCTGCCACTGGAGCGAGCGCGCGCCGCGCTGAAAGACCCTGCGAGGGGGAACCTGGGCCACAGCCCCGAAGAGCCCTGGGTCCAGTCCCGAAGTTTCGATGTTCGGGTCGGCCTGCATCTGCACGATGGGCAGCAGCCCCACGCCAACGGGCAGCGCCGTGATGCTGATCACTTCCGGCGCGACGTTGCGCGGCAGGTAAGCCAGGCTCACGTCCTCCATCTGCGTCGCGGCGCTGGCCCCGCCCGCACCCGGAGGCGTTTTCAGGACCGCGCGCCACTGTATGAAGCGTGCGCGCGGGCTCGTTATCTGCGCCCCCGCGGGGTCGCGGTACGGCGCGCTCCATTCGCTCCAGGTGGCGTCGGGCCGCTCGCTGTTGCCCGTGCGCGTCTGAAGCTCGACGGCCCCGCGGCCGCGCCACCAGATGCGCCCCCAGGTGGCGACCAGCTTGGCGTCGCGCACGGGCGACTCGTAAGCTCCCTCGGCGACCGTTTCGGCGGCGAAGCGGAAGAGCTTGCCCTGGTTGCTGGAGGCTGCGAACACTTCGCGGCCGCGCGTGACGAACGTGGAGACTTGACCTTCGGTGGATTGGAGGAGCAGCGTGTCGCGCCCGTCGTCTGTGACGGAGTAGATGCGGCCCTTGTCGGCCGTGCCAATCAGGACGCCGCCCTGCGGCGCGACCGCGACCGAGAAGGCCGTGACCGAAGGGCTGCTCCACAAGAGGTCCGTCCCGCCGTCGGGCAGGATGCGGAAGACCGCGCTGCGCGCGCTCGTCAAATCGTTTCGGCTGCGCCCGGTCGCCGGCTGCTGCTGCAAGGGCGAGCCGCTCTCGTCGATGGCCGTGATGGTGACGGTCGCGCCGCCCTGCCCGCCCGAAGAGTCGGAGGTCTGCGGGCTGGGGGCGGGCGTGCCGCCGCCGCGCGGTGCCGTGGCCGCGTCGCTGATGACGAGCGCGTAGACGGAGCCGTCGGCCGCGGGCGCAAGCGCGTGCACCTCGCGCAGCGAAGCGTCAAAGAGCGCGAAGGCTTTACCATCCGGCGAGATTCTGAGCACGAGCCCGCCGGGGTCCGTGCCCGCGATGAGTTGACCTTTCGCGTCAACGGCGAGCGAGATGACGTGCGTCTCGTTGGTGTCAACGAGCAGAGAGCTTTCGGGCTTGGCCCCGGAGGCGGCGACGCGATAGAGCTTGCCGTTGTCCCCGGTCCCGACGGCGAGCTGCCCGTCGGGCAGGAAGGCGAGCGACCAGATGTACTTGTCCGGCGGGTCGAAATAGACTTCCGCCTTGCCGTCGGCCCCGACCTTGTAGACCTTCCCGTCGGGCGACGTGCCCGCGTAAATCGCGCCGTCACGCCCGACGGCGAGCGCCGTCACGTCCAGCTCGGACGCGTCATAGAGGAGCGCGCCGCGCCCGTCGCGCCCGACGCGATAGAGCCTGCCGTCGTGCCCCGTGCCGAGATAGATGTTGCCGGCGTCGTCCGAGACGCTGGACCAGACGTAGGGCTGGTCCGTGTTGAAGACCTGCGTGAAGAGCGGGGCGAGCATGAGCGCGCCCGTATCCGTGATCGAGACGCCGCGCGACTCGCCGCGCAGCAGCTCCGTCCGCGAATTCGTTTCCCAGATGATCGGCTCGCCGCCCACCGCGGTCAAAGCATTGAGCGTCGTGACAAGCAGAAACGCGAGCGCAGGCAGAAGGCGTTTGCAGAAGGTTTGATTTGACATCAGGAATCTGTGTTTACCGGAAAGTCGAGAATAGCGTATGCATACCCAGCGAGAGCCACGAGCGAATATAACCTGAAAACGCGCGCCAGCGGAAACGAGAATCAATGATGAATGCGGAATGATGAATGATGAATGAAAGAAAGTTTTTATTCATCATTCATCATTCCGCATTCATCATTTCTTTAACTGCCGACGTATCTGGCGTAGAGCGAGCGGGCCGTCGGCACGTCGTCGGTGCCGCGGATGATGGCGCGTGCGTCTTTGAAGACTGTCAGCTCGTACTCGCCCGCGCGTAGCCGCAGCAGGTAAGGGTTGAGCTGAACCTCTCCGGCGGCGCGGAGCCGTTCGGCGAGCGCGGGGAGATTGACTTCGGTCGCGGCGGCCGGGCGGACCTGCACGGCGTCGCGCCCGCACAAGGAGACTGCGACCTCGCCCGCCCCCGCCTCCAGCGTCTCGTAGCGGCCGAGGCCGCACGTCGGACATTCCGGCACAGGCGACTCCAGCCTGATGCGCCGCCACTCGTTCTGCCACACGTCGAACTGCATCAGCGAGCGGTGCAGCTTCTCGGTCTGCCCCGTGAGCA
Source organism: Pyrinomonadaceae bacterium (assembly GCA_036403435.1). Taxonomy (GTDB): domain Bacteria; phylum Acidobacteriota; class Blastocatellia; order Pyrinomonadales; family Pyrinomonadaceae; genus QHXM01. The sequence goes on along the minus strand of DASWQY010000148.1, from coordinate 47,342 downwards.
GCTTCAGAGCCTCGCTCACCTGGACGGCGGCGACGACCGCGATGATCGGCATGATGACGCCCGCCGTGTCGCACGTCGGCGCGCTCGCCGCGGGCGGCGCTTCCTCGAAGACGCAGCGGAGGCAAGGTGTCTCGTGCGGGCGGACGGTCATCGTCACGCCGTACGAGCCGACCGCCGCGCCGTAAATCCAATTCACGTGATGGCGGACGCAGGCGTCGTTGACGAGATAGCGCGTTGCGAAATTGTCCGTCCCGTCGAGCACTACGTCCGAGCCTTCGATCAATTGCTCGACGTTCGAGTTGTTCACGTCCGCGACTTCCGCCTCGACCTTTATCTCAGAATTGATCTGTGCCAGGTGATTGCGACACGCGATTGCCTTCGGCAGCCGCCGGCGCGCGTCCTCCTCCGTGAACATGGTCTGACGTTGCAGGTTCGTCGCCTCTACGAAGTCGCGGTCAACCAGCCGCAAGCGCCCGACGCCAGCGCGCGCCAGCGCCTCCGCCTGCGCCGTCCCGAGCGCGCCGCAGCCGATGACGATGGCGCGCGCTTTGAGCAGACGCCGCTGCCCCGCCTCGCCTATGCCGTCGAAAAGTATCTGCCTGCTGTAACGCTCAATCATAAAAGTTCGGAAGTTAGAGGCCAGAGGTCAGAGGTTAGTTGCCGGCCTTTAAATGACCTCTGACCTCTGACCTCTAGACTCTGCTTTCGGCGGCCTTCAGCATCACGTCCGCTGGCGCATCGCGTCCGGTCCAGAGGCGAAACTGTTCGGCGGCCTGCGCGACGAGCATGGGGAGGCCGCCCAGGGTGTCGCAGCCCGCGGCGCGTGCTTCGCGCAGGAAGCGCGTCTCCTGCGGGTTGTAAACGAGGTCGTAGGCGAGGCGCGCGCCGCGCAGTTGCTCGGACGTTGCGGGCGTCTCGTCCTCGCGCGCGCCGCGTGTGCCGAGCGGAGTCGTGTTGACGACCAGGTCGAAGCCCTCGAAGGATGCGCCGGCGAGCTGAGCGCAGGCGGCCCCGAATTCTCCGGCTACTGGTTCGGCCTTCGAGGCATCGCGGGCGAAGAGACTCAAGCGCGCCCCCTCTCTTCGGAGCCCCCAGAGCGCAGCGCGCGCCGCGCCGCCCGCGCCGATAATGGCACAACGCGTTCCGTTCAATGACAACCCCTTTTCGCGTAATGGCACAATCAGCGCGGCCGCGTCCGTGTTGTAGCCGCGCAGGCCCTCCGCTTCGACGACGATTGTGTTGACCGCGCCGACCTCGCGCGCGGGCTGCTCGACCCAGTCAAGACAATCCATGACGGCCGTCTTGTGCGGCGTCGTGACGCTCAGCCCGCGCAGGTTCCATTCAACCTCGCTCGTGCGCGGGTGGGCCATGCGCCGCACGAAGCCCGCGGCGTCGCGCACGTCGAACGGGACGTAAACGGCGTTCAGGCCCGCGGCCGAGAAGGCGGCGTTGTGCATGTGCGGCGAGAGCGAGTGCGCGACGGGCGAGCCGACGAGTCCCATGACCTCAGTCTGCCGGTCGAGCTTGTCCACGCGGTAAAGCTCGCGCAATTCGGTTGCGCCGACCTGGCCGGACGCGCTCGCGTGGGCCTCGTCCGACGAGGCGTAGGTCAGGAAAGCGCCGCGCGCCGGGCCCAGAATGCGCGTCATGACGCCGTGGCTTCCCATCGCGACGGCGATGAACTCGCGCCCTTCGGCGTGCGCGCGTTCGAGCAGGCGAAAGACGGCGATGCAGTCGGTCGCGTCCTCGGCGTGGACGGCGAGCTTCAGGATGCGCGCGGGGGTGGCGGCCATCCGTTCGTAAATCTTTTCGAGGTCGCGGGGGACGCCCCGGAAGTCGTGGTGCGAGCAGATGACGCGGCCCCAGTTCAGCAGCTCCCTGTCCTCTTCTCGCTCCCTTTCCCTGAAGATGAGTGCCAGGTCCAATTCCACGTCGGCGAAGTCAACGTGCGGTTTGCCGTAAAGGAAGTGTTCGACCCAGAAGATGAGCCGCGTCAGGTCGTCCATCTCGCGCCGGCCGCCCTGCCCGACGGGCCGCAGCGTGACGATGACGGGCCGCGCGCTCGCGCTGATGAGCGACGGCAGGTTGCTCATCGCCTTGAACAGCTCGTCGCCCTGCAAGTAGTCGAGCCGCAGCTCGATGATGTCCGCGACGCGCCCCGCGCGCTCGACCGCCGCGCGCAAGTCAACCGCCCGCCCCTCGCATACGGGAACGCAGACGCGCGCGGTGCTCTGCTCATTCATCTTAAAAAATAAGCTCAACCCTTTGCGCCTTAAGTTTTCCCTTTGCGCCTTTGCGTGAAAAAGCATTTCTCGCAAAGGCGCAAAGAGAAGACGTAAGGCGCAAAGGGTTGAGTTATTCCACTACACTGAATTACTTTTCCAAGACTTCAAACAGTTCGTGCGAGAGGTAACGCTCGCCGAAGTCGCAGATGATGGAGACGACGCGCTTGCCCTCGCCCAGCTCGAGCGCGACCTCGCGGGCGGCCCAGGTGATCGCGCCCGAGGAGATGCCGCAGAAAATCCCCTCCTCGCGCCCGAGGCGGCGAGCCATCTCGACGGAGTCCGTGTAGTCGGCCTGAATCACGCGGTCAACCACCGCGGCGTCGTAGTTGCCCGGCACGAAGCCAGCCCCTATGCCCTGAATCTTGTTCGGCCCAGGCTCGCCGCCCGAGAGCACGGCCGACGACGCCGGCTCGACCGCGACGACCTGCACCTGCGGCCCCAAACGCTCTTTCAGAATTTGGCCCACGCCCGCTATCGTGCCGCCCGTCCCGACGCCCGCGACGAAGGCGTCAATCCTCCCGTCCGTGTCTTCGAGAATCTCTTCGGCGGTGGTCCTGCGGTGCACCTCCGGGTTCGCGGGGTTGTCGAACTGGCTCGGCGTCCAACTGTGCGGCGTCGTCTCCGCGATTTCGGCCGCGCGCTTCATGGCCCCCTTCATGCCCTCCGCGCCGGGAGTCAGCACGACTTCCGCGCCGAGCGCCGTCAGCACCCTGCGCCGCTCGACCGTCACGGTGTCCGGCATCGTCACGACTAGCTTGTAGCCCATCACGGCCGCCGCGAACGCGAGTGCAATGCCCGTGTTGCCTGAGGTCGGCTCGATGAGGACGGTCTCACCACGCTTGATGAGGTTGTCTCGCTCGGCCGCCTTAATCATCGCCGCCCCGATGCGGTCTTTGACGGAGTCCATGGGGTTCTGCGATTCGAGCTTGGCGATCAACTCGGCCGAGTTCGGGTAGGGGATGCGGTTCAGGCGCACGAGCGGCGTGTACCCGATAAGCTCAAGCATGTCGTTGGCAATCTTGGGGCGTTGCGGCATACGAAGTCTCCTCTGGCACCGTCCGTTTGATGTTTGTCTTTGGTTAGCCGGAGACTATACAGAGGCGCTATGAGACGCGCAAGGAACGCCGCCGGAGAAGCCTGTCGGGCGCGGCTGTCAACTCTCTTCGGCGTGCCGGCCGGCGCAGGCTTAGGTGTCGCGCGGCGGCGCTTCGGCCTTAATGTTGAGGTGCCGCGTCGTGCCCTCTGTGACGCTCGGCGGCGGGACCATCTCGGAGGTGTTGCGCGGCGGCAGCGCACTCACGCGCGCAGGCGGCACGGCGGCGGCCTGCGGCTCACTACTACCGCCCGGCAGTTCCGGCTCCTCGCCTTTCCAATGTTTGTAACGGACGTACTCGGCGACGCCGCCGCCGAGCGTAGTGAACGCGGGAATCAGCATCCAGAACCACCAAATCTTTCCGGCCGGCGCGAAACGGAAGACCATGGCGGCGACCAGAATGAAGCCTATGCCCGTAAAGATATTGGTGATGGCCTTGTCGAGCCGGGGCTCCTTCCCAACGTATTTCCGCCGCTTGTAGTCCTCATAAGAACGGACTTCAGGGCTCTGGGCCGCGGAGCGTTTTTCGGGGGCGTGCCCGCTCAGCGCCTGCGAGATGGGGGCTAGGTCCGCGCCGCACCCGCGACAGAAATTAGCGCCCTCAATATTCTCGGTCCCGCATTTAGGGCAGTACATTTTTCGTCGCTCCAGTCTTGTCGGAAAGTTAATTGAAGCTTGCGCGCGCTTGATGCTCAGTCGCCCCGCCTGGCCCTTGATTCATTTCTTTGGCGGACGGCTTCGTAGAGCACAACGCCCGCGGCAACCGAGACGTTCAACGATTCGATCTTGCCGCGCACGGGGATGCTGACCAGCGCGTCGCAACGCTCGCGCACGAGGCGGTGCAGCCCCGCGCCTTCGCCGCCCAGAAACAGCGCCGAAGGCTGCGTCCAGTCCCAGGCCGTGTAGCGCACGGGCGCGTCCGCGCTTGTGCCAATTGTCCAGATGTTACGTACTTTCAAATCCTCAATCAATCGCGCCAGGTTCGGCGCGCGCGCCACGCGGATGTGCTCCAGAGCGCCGGCCGCCGTCTTCGCCGCCGTCTCCGTCAGCCCGGCCGCGCGCCGCTCCGGCACGAAGACGCCGTGCGCCCCCGCGCATTCGGCCGTGCGTAAGATGGCCCCGAGGTTGCGCGGGTCTTCGACGCCGTCCAGGACCACCGCGAGCGGCGGGTCGTCAGTGCCGACGCGTCGCGCGAGTGCTTCCAGCAACTCGTCAGCGTCCGCGTAACTTGCCGCCGCGACCATCGCGATGACGCCCTGGTGATTCGCGCCCGCGCCGACCGCGTGCGCGAGTTCAATGCGCGGCGCGTAACGCACGGGCACTTTCGCGCGCCTGGCCTCCTCTATCAACTCGTGCAGGCGATGATGCCGCACGCCCTCCGCTATCGTCACACGCTCGATGGAGCGGTTGCCCGCGCGCAATGCTTCGAGCACGGGGGCGACGCCGTAGAGCTGCGCGTTCTCGCCGGGCGTAGGACGCTCGGCGCGCGGCGTCGCTTCCGCTGTCGGATGCTCGGCCACGAACCTCTGCCGCACGCGCTCGTCTCCCTTCGCGTCATGCTGAAACTCCCTGCGTTCCCCGCGACGCTTCATGATGTCGGCCCCGAATTCCGTCGAAGGTAATGGCGCAAGCGCGAGTAGCGCGTGAACTGTGATTCGTTATCGCTCCGCGCGACTTCCTCGGTCGTCACACGGCCCGGCGCGTTGCGCCGCCAGCCGCGCGCCTCCGTCTGCTGCTCGACGGGCCAGGCGTGCGCCAGCGCGCCGCGAACGCGCACGTAAGAATCGTCGTAGCTGGCGCGGCCGGCGCGCTCGCGCAAAGAGTTGACGAGCGTCGCCAGGTTCTGCGCGGAGACCAGGCCCTTTCGCGCGCCGAGGCAGGAGAAGTCGAAACTGGCCGCGCCGACGCGCCAGCAGGCTTCGTCCCGAGTCGTGTAAATGTCCATCACCGTCTCGTCCGCGCTCACTTCTCGCGCGTCCACGATCTCCTTTTCCGCGCGGCGGCCTTTGCGCTCCTCGACCGCGACCTCGCGGACGATGAGCCGCCCGACCAGAAGGATCGAGATTTCTGTCCAAAGCACACGCGAGGGCTCGCCACCGCCGGCCGGGTGTATGACGAGCGCGTCTTCCGTCAAATCGAAAGCGCGCGCACGCCTCACGGGTGACGATTCCGCCCCGAGTTCGGCGTCGGCAACCACCAGCGCCTGAAAACCCAACTCTCGCAATTTGCGCTCGACCAGCGCCGCCTCGTTGGACGAAGCCGCGCGCGCGACCGGCAGAGGCTCGCCCGCTTCGATGATTCGCCCCAGGTCTTCCGGCCGGAGACGCACGAGTTCGGCGGCAATCCTCACCGCTTCCGGCGGAAAGGGCGCGGCGTCCGTCGGAATTAGGATCACGTTAAAACCCTGCTCCCACTTTTCCAGGCGGCGCAGCGTCGGCCTTTGCAACGCCTCGCCGGCTTCGGTTGTGGGCAACTGCGCCGCGCAGTAAAGGCAGCTCGTGCGCGTAGGAGGGTTCGCGCGCAGGCACGCCTCACACCTGACCATCTGGTCGCGCGCGAACCCGCGCGGCTCCGCGCGCGCAGGCTCAAGGCTGTCCCACTGGGCCGATTCTTCGTCCGATGACAACGGGCAATCTCCTTCCCCGGATTATAGCCATTTTCATTCGCGCCCGCGCAGAAACTTTCAAGCCGCGCCCGCCGGCCCCGCCGCGAAGAAACCTGACGACCACCCGCGAAGCCTTTTCTCAGCGCCCCGATTCTGTATAATCCCACAGAGTTTCGCGGACCGTTTCCCAGTCAAACAAGATTGATGACTCCTGCCGTAAATCAGAGAGGGCGACTATCGAAGCGTTCGCGCGTCGCGGCCTGCGCGCTGCTGGCCCTGACGTTGAGCGCCTGCGCGGCCACGCCCCCGCCCGACGCCGCCGGCCCGCGCCCGAACGAGCCTCCCTACCCCGTGCTGATGGTGGAGACGCCGAACCGGCGCGCGGGCGCTTTCCAAGCCTGGGCCAAATTCACGACCGAACAGGGCATCACGAACGCGCCCGCGCCCGAGCTTCAACCCGTCACCGCGACCATCCGCGCGCTGCCCTCGCTCACTGGCACAGTTTTATACCTCCCCAAAGTCGGCGATGCTTCACCCATGACGGAGGAGGATACGCGTGAGTCGCTACGGCGCTTCATTACGAGCGTGAGCCCGCTACTCGGCGCGCAGCCCGTTCACCTCTCGCTCATCCAGCGCGTAGATGCGGCGGACGGGACGCAGACGGCAATCTACGAACAGCGCCCCTTCCGCTATCCCTTGCGCGGCGGCTACGGCATCGTCGAAATAACTTTCACGCCCGACCGGCGCGTCTTGCAAATCACCAGCAGCGCCATCCCGGAAATAGAGCAACTGCAACGCGCGGGCGCAGGCACCCGCCCGAAATGGACCGCGGAAGAACTGCCCGCGCAGCTCGCCGGCAAGACCTTCACCTACAAAGACGAGGCGGGCGTCGAGCGGACTCTGACTATCAATCAGGCTGAAGACGTGGTGGTGCGCGAGCTGGTCGTTTACCCGCGCCCGCGCGCGACCGACCCCACGGTCCTTGAGTTTCATCTGGCCTGGGAACTCACACTGAAATCTGACCCGGCCCAATCGGCCCTCTACCTGGACGCCGTCACCAACGAGCTTTTGGCCCACGAGCGTCCCCGGCGGTAAAGCGAAAACGCTTTTTCAGACTTGACCTTAATGCCGCCGAACGGCATTCTATCGGCAGATATTTACATCTCTATGGGGTACACTTTTGCATGAACTTCGATCCGACGAACAATATTTCGTGGCAGTTCGGGCATCGCGGCAGGGTGGCAGTTTTCATCGACGGTAACAACCTTTTTCACGCAGCGCGCTTTCACAACATAGACATTGACTACAACAAGCTGCTGCGCGTCCTGCTCGGCGACGGCCGCCTGCTGCGCGCCTTCTTCTACACCGGCGTTGACGTAGGCGCAGAGCGCCAGCAGGGCTTCCTGCTCTGGATGCGGCGCAACGGCTTCCGCGTCGTGCAGAAAGAGTTGAAGACTTTCTACGACGGGACGCGCAAGGCGAACCTGGACGTAGAGATTGCCGTTGACATGCTCTCGCTCGCCGGGCGCTACGACACGGCCGTGCTGGTTTCCGGTGACGAGGACTTCGTTTACGCCGTCAACGCCGTCGCCTACAAGGGCTGCCGTGTGGAGGTCGCGGGCTTCCGCTCGAACACCGCGCCGAAGCTGATTGACGTGGCCGACTACTTCATAGACCTGGGCGAGATCGCCGACAAAGTCCGCAAGGAAGTGCCGCACGGCTCGCACTACCAGGAGCGCGAGCAGCCGGAAGGAGGTTCTGGCTACATGAACAACCACGGCGCGAACTCGCACGACAACGGCCACCGCAACGGCTTCCAGCCACAGGGCCAGCGCGTCACCATCGAACCGCACGCGGACGAGGAGATAGACAGCTTCGAGCCCTCCGCCGAATTCATCCGCGTGACCGACGACCAGTAAACAGCGGAATCCAGGAGTCAGAATTCAGAAGCCAGCATGAAAGGCCGAAGCCCATTCTTCTGATTTTCTTTTCTTCTGGATGCTGACTCCTGGATTCTGAATGCTGCTTTCATGAAACTTTTCAGCGTCGAAGAGGCGAATGCGATGCTCCCGTCCGTGCGCGGGATTCTGGCCCGCATTCAACGCGCGCACAGTCGCCTCGTCTCATGCCAGGCTTCCGCCAAGCACGCCGCAGAGGGCGCGGACCTGGGCGGGGGCGGTATGGCTGACGGGCCGCGCTACGTCTCGCTCCTCTTCGAACTCTCCGCGCGCGCGGGCGAACTCGAAGCTCTCGGCGTGCAGCTCAAGGATTACACCCGCGGCCTGATTGACTTCCCCTCCCTGCGCGATGGCCGCGTCATCCTGCTCTGCTGGCAACTAGGCGAGGGCGACCAGATCGAATGGTGGCACGATGTCGAAGCGGGCTTCGCCGGAAGACAGCCGCTCTAAAGAATGCAAAATTAAAAATGAAAAATGCGAAATGGAAGAAAGGGTCAGTCCTTCTTCCTTTTACATTTTTCATTTTTAATTTTGCATTCTTTAGCTTCCCTTATCTTGTGTTCGCCTCGGATTCAAATACAGTTACTGGTATATTTTCTGGTTGACGACTTAAAGTAAAGCCTGATAGTATCCGCTCCGACTCCGCAACGGGCATGGGTTTATCTGCTTCCCCCTGCCCTTTTAAGAATCAACTTATCTGGTCCCGACGGAGGCCCTTTCGTTATGCAGTGTTCGTCATGCCGTGCGGTCTATTCCAACGGCCTGGATATTTGCCCGAGGTGTAAGACGCCGGCATCAAAAGCTTCACCCGAGACACTTGCCGAACCTGTCATCACTCCCCCTGAAAGCATCACGGCAGAGCCACAAACGTCGGCGGCGGAGGAACAGGCGGCCGACGAGCCCAGGGTCGCGGCGGCGCAGGCGAGTTCGACGCTGATCGAATTCCCTGGCGTCTCGCGGGCCTCGCGCCCGCAGTGGCGCAAAGACCTGAGCGAGCGCGTGCGCGAGATTCAGAAGCGGCGCTCACGCGACTCTGGCCGCGACGCCGACGAGACTTTGCGCAGGCCCGCCGAGCCGCAGGTCGCAGACGCGGTCGCGCCGCAGTTGGGCCTGGTGCCGCAGCCGGACACGCCGGCCATGAATCCGATTGTCGCAGCCGCGCTCAAGCGGCTCGAACGCGCGCGTCAGCCGAATCCTCCCATGCCGCGTGCAAGGGCTTCGATGGGCGGTGCCGCGGCCGCAGTCGCGCGCATCGCGGAAGACCAGTACCAGCCGGAGACGAAGCAGGTCGCGCCACAACCTCCCATCGCAGCGGTGATGCACGTAGAGGTTCCTGCGCAACAGGCCGAGGACGAAAAGACTATCAGGGCGAAACCCGCGGAAACGACGCGCGAGCATTCGTTAATCGTCGTCCCGGCGCAGCCCGCGAAGAAAGTGCCCGCCGTCGAGAGCAAGCCGCAACCGGCTCGCGCCGTAGCGCCCGAGGTGACGGTCGAAGCCGTGAGCGCGGACGAAGAGCTAATCAAGGCCGATTCGGGGGAAGAGCTTTACGACGACCGCGCGCCCGTCTTCGCGCGCCTCGCCGGGAGCCTCATAGACCTGGTCGTCGTGGCCTTCGCGTCTTCCCCGTTCGCGGCGATCATCGAGTTGACCAACGGCAACTGGGCCGACCTGCGCGTCGTCGCTTCGATGGGCGGCATCGTGCTCATTGTGATGTTTCTCTACCTGACGGCCGCGACGGCGCTGGCCGGCCGGACCTGGGGCATGTCTCTAGTTTCCCTCCGCCCCGTTGACGCCGAGACCAGCCTTCCGCCGACCACGAAGCAGGCGGTCGGCCGCGCGCTTCTCTACATGCTGTCGCTCGTCACGCTGGGCTTCGGTCTGATTTACGCGCTCTTCGACGCCGAAGGGCGCGCTGCCCACGACCACTTCTCCGGCACAATCGTCGTCCGCGACTGAAAATGCAAAATTAAAAATGTAAAATGCAAAAGTGAGGCGGGAGCCAGTTTTTATTAAAATAGTTTCCGCCTCACTTTTAAATTTTTAATTTTGCATTTTTCATTCTCCAGTGGATGATCAAACCATCAAGACAATCGTCGCAGAGCTTGCGCCGGCGCTCGCGGGTCGCAGCGTGGGCAGGGTGTTTCAACTCTCGCGCGCGTCGGTCGCCGTTGATTTCCGCCCACACGACGGCCGCTACCTGTTCGTCAGCGTCGAGCCGTCTCAGCCCCGAATTCATTTGATAGAACGTCGCGCGCGTGAACTTGAAAAGCAATCGCTCACGCACTCGCCCTTCGCGCTCGTCCTCCAAAAACAGCTCGGCGGGGCCACGCTCGCCTCGATGGTCAAGGACGATGACGACCGCGTCGTCCGCCTCTCTTTCGAGGCCACAGACGAAATAGGGAACCCGTTCGCGCGCACGCTCGTGGCCCAATTGACCGGGAAGGCGGCGAACCTGCTGCTGCTGGACGAGCGCGGCTACGTCATTGACGCCTTACGGCCGCCGCGCGGCGAAGGGCAGGAGGTGGGCCATAAATATCAGTCGCCGCCGCGACCGCCCGCGAAGGCTGCTTCGGGCTCCACCCTTTTTGAGCGGGGAAACTTCGGCACGCTCTCCGAGGCGGCGGACGATTATTATCGCGGGCTCGAAGAAGCGCGCCGCTTCGACGCGAGGGCGGCGGCCGCGCGCGCGCGCCTGCGTAAAGAGATCGCGCAGCGCGTAAAGCTGCGCAAGCATTTGGGCCAAGACCTCGAATCGCACGGGAGCGCCGGCGAGCATAAAAGAATCGGGGACCTGCTGCTCGCTAACCTCGCGACCGCCACGCGTGCGGGGGGTAAAGTTACTTTGAACGACTACTACGCGGAGGACGCGCCGCTCGTCGAAATCGAAGTTGACGAGAATTCGACTTTGCAGGCGGAGGCCGCGCGCCGCTTCAGCCGCTACACGAAAGCCCGGCGCGCGGCCGAGGAGATTGCGAAGCGACTCGCCGCGCTCGAACAGGAGTTGGAGACGCTCAACGCGCGCCGGTCTGAGTTGGAAGACGCCATCGGCGCACGGGACGTGGCTGCGCTTCAGAGCTTCACAGGCGAGAAGAATGAGGACGAGACGCGCGGCGCGAAGAGTCGCCGCCAGAAGGCCGCGGAGAACGTGCCGGGCGCGCGGCGCTACCGCTCTTCCGATGGCTACGAGATTCTGGTCGGGCGTGCCGCGCGCGACAACGACCACCTCACCTTCCGCGTCGCACGCCCCCACGACCTTTGGCTGCACGCCGCAGACTACCCCGGCTCGCACGTCATCGTCCGTAACCCCACGCGCGCGGATGTCCCGCACCGCACCATCATCGAGGCGGCACAACTCGCCGCACTCTTCAGCCAAGCGCGGCGCGACGCCAAAGTTGACGTTCACTACACGCAGCGCAAGTTTCTCTCGAAGCCCAAAGGCGCGGCCCCCGGCCTCGTGCGGATGTCCAGCTTCCGCTCCATCACGGCCGAGCCGCGCGAAGGCGTCGAGCGAATTTGAGAGGCAGGCTCAGTGACTGCGCCCGGCTGCTTGCGGCGGGCGACCTTTCCGGTATAATCGTCGCGCTACTTCAAACACAACACCGAGACTCTCCCTTGCGCCGGCCGAGAAGCCGGGGAGTAAATTTTTGCTAGGAGGCATCAACGATGGGACTTTTCGACAACTTCACTCAGATGTTCGGCACGGGCGCGGCGGCCGCGAAAGGCAGCGAGGACAAGTTTGCGCAGTTGAAACAGAAATACCAGAGCGTGCTCAACACGCTCGACCAGGAGGGCGCACGCCTGCACAACCTTCACGTCGAGGGCGACAAACTCGTGATCAGGGCCACCGCGCCGTCCGAAGCGGCGATGAACAAGGCGTGGGACCAGATCAAGCTGGTGGACCCGAACTATCAGGACCTGGCGGCCGAAATAAATTTTGAGGAGCACCAGGAAGCGGCAACGGAGACTTACACGGTCAAGGCCGGCGACTCGCTCTGGCGCATCGCGCAGCACAAGCTCGGCGACGGGAACCGCTACATGGAAATCTTCTACGCCAACCGCGACAAGATGGACTCGCCGCAGTCGGTCATACACCCCGGCGACGAGCTGAACATCCCGACGGCGTAAAGTTCGCGCGCGTTTATTTGGACCAACTTTTGAAGGAAGCGGCTGCCACGCCCGACCGTGTGGCGGCCGCTTCTTGCTTTCGCGCGCCGTTGTGAAGAGAATGCTCGCATGAGTTCACCGAAGAGAGCCAAGCGCGACCGCTCGGCACAACTATTCTCGAAAGCCGTCGAGCTGATGCCGGGCGGCGTCAACTCGCCTGTCCGCGCGTTCCGCGGCGTCGGCGGCACGCCTCGCTTCATCAGGAGTGCGCGCGGCGCGACGATGACGGACGTGGACGGGCGAGCCTACATTGACTACGTCGGCTCCTGGGGACCAATGATTCTGGGCCACGGCGACGAGGAAGTCCTGACCGCGCTCCACAAGGTGCTGGGGCGCGGCACGAGCTACGGCGCACCGACCGAGCTTGAGATCGAGATGGCCGAGGAGATCATCGACGCCGTCCCGTCAATCGAGATGGTCAGGATGGTCAACAGCGGGACCGAGGCCACCATGTCCGCCATACGCCTCGCGCGCGGCGTGACCGGCCGGACGAAGCTCGTCAAGTTCGAGGGCTGCTACCACGGGCACGGCGACAGCCTGCTCGTCAAGGCCGGCTCCGGCGTCGCCACGCTCGGGCTGCCCGACAGCCCCGGCGTCCCCCCATCGCTGGCACAGAACACGCTCACGGTCCCCTTCAACGACCCGGCCGCGCTCGAACGCGTCTTCGGCGAGCACGGCGCGGACCTCGCCGCCGTCATCATAGAGCCGGTCGTCGGAAACATGGGCTGCGTCCCGCCGCGTGAAGGTTTTTTGCAGAAAGTCCGCGAGGTGACCAAGAAGCACGGAGCCCTCCTCATCTTCGACGAGGTGATGACGGGCTTTCGGCTGGCGCGCGGCGGCGCGCAGGAGCTTTACGACGTGCGGCCGGACATCACGACGCTCGGGAAAATCATCGGCGGCGGCCTACCCGTCGGCGCTTACGGCGCGAGCAGGGAGATTATGGAGCGCATCGCGCCGGCCGGGGACATCTACCAGGCTGGCACACTTTCCGGCAACCCGCTCGCGATGACGGCAGGGCTCGTGACGCTCCGCCGCTTGCGCGACCCCTCGGTCTATGAGCGGCTGGAGCGCGCCGGGAAAAGGTTGTGTGCGGGGCTGCGCGAGGTCGCGCGCGGGTTGAGAATCGAGACGACCACCAACCGCGTCGGCTCGATGTGGACGACCTTCTTTACGAAAAAGCCGGTCGCGGATTGGGCCACCGCCTCCAAGAGCAACCGCAACCTCTACGGCCGCTTCTTCCACGCCATGCTCGACGAGGGCATCTACCTCGCGCCGTCGCAGTTCGAGGCCGGCTTCATCAGCCTCGCCCACACAGACGAGATGCTCGACCGAACCATCGAAGCCGCGCGCAACGCCTTAAAATTGGTGATGAGCGGCAAGTAGAAACTGAGTTCAAAGTCTAAGGTCCAAAGTCCATAGTCCAAAGTCGAAGGCAGACCGCTTCCCGACTTTGGACTTTATTGTTTTAGGGGAAGGTCCACGGTGAAGCTCGTTCCCTCGCCCGGCGCGCTCTCGACGGAGATAGAGCCGCCGTGCTGCTCGACGATCTGCTTGACGATGGCGAGGCCGAGGCCGGTGCCGCGCTTCTTGGTGGTGAAGAAGGGCTCGAAGAGGTGTGCGCGGGTGCGGTCGTCTATGCCGACGCCGCGGTCTGTGATAGTGGCGCGGGCGAAGTTGGTCGCGGGGCGATGGCGGTGGCCGTTGCCCTCGGGCGCTGCCGCCTCCTGCGGCTTCGTGACTCGCTCGGTCGTGATGATGAGGGGCGAGCCTTCGCGGCCGGCGTCCATCGCGTTGGCGAAGAGGTTGACGAAGACCTGGCGCAACTGGTCCGCGTCCCACTCGCCGCGCATGGCCCCTGGGCCGAGCCTCTTCTCGACCGGCGTGCTCTTCTCGTGAATCTGGTCCGCCACCAGCTCAAGGCTCGAATCAATCAACGCGTGCAGCTCGACCTCGGTCAGCTCAAGCGGCCTCTGCCGCGAGAACTGCGTTACGTCAACCACCAGCTTGTTGAGATGCTGTATGCCGCGCTCCACGAGGTCAATCGTGCTCTGCGACTCCTGGTCCGTGCTCGTGTCGCGCAGCATCGAGACGCCGAGGCGGATACTGCCGAGCGGGTTTTTAATCTCGTGCGCGACCTGCGCGACGGCCTGGCCCATCGCGGTGAGCGCCTCGGTGCGGCGCATGACCGTCTCGGCCTCGGCGGCTTCGGTCACATCCACGAGCGTCACGATCTGCCCCTTGTCGCCGTCCACGACGAGCGGCGAGGAGTAAACGTCGTAGGTCCGGTCGTTGCATTCGGGCGTGCCCTCCCCGCAGACCCAGCGCCCGCGGTAGGTCGAGCCCTCGACGCGCGACGAGGTGGCGGCTTCGAGCATCTTCATCGCGTCGGGCGAGGCGAGCTTGTCGTAAACGGAGAGGCCCGCGCGCGCGTCGGGGAAGATTTTGAGGAAGGCGCGGTTGCAGCTGCGGATGCGGTCGTGCGCGTCCACGGCGGCGACGGCCGAGACCATGCCTTCGAGCATCTGCGCGCTGAACTCGCGCTCGCGCCGCGCCTCGTTCATGCTCTCGCGCACCTGGCGGAAGCGGCGCTGCGCCTCGCGGATGGTGTAGGCGGCGACGAGCGCGCCCATCAAAAGCGCGATGGCCGTCAGCACGTAAATCCTGCGCGCGGCCCCGCGCTGCAACTCCTCGCTGCGGTAAAAAATGTCCTCCTGCTCGCGCCGCGTCTCTTCGAGCAGAACGTCCAACTCCTGATCCACGTCGCGGAATTTGAGATAGCCCTCGCGCAGGTAGGCGTTGCGGTCTTCGGTGGCCTGGACGAAGGTAACGAGGCGGTCGCGCACGCTGAGCCATTTTTGATTTTCGGAGTAGGGCGGGACGGCCAGCCGGCGGAGAAGGTCTATGACCTGCGCGCGCGCGCGGTCGAGCGGCGCGTCGAAGAGCGGCCTGGTCTCCTCCTTCTCGGCCCCGACGCGCCGGCCGCGCGCCCGCGCCTCGTTGTCCAACTTGGTCGCGGCGATCTTCAGTTCAAGCGTGAAGTCGCGGATGGCGGCGTGGCGTCGGCCGTCGTCGAGTGTCTTGGAGCCGACCTCCGTGGTCTTGCGGACGCTCAGGTAGCCCAGGAGCAGGACGAGCGCGAGCAGCAGCACGAAGCCGACGATGATCGTCTTCAGCGCCGGGGCGAGGTGCGTCACGGCGGGCGATTTGCGCCGCCTGTCGCGCCTCCCGTCCGGCTCATTCTCCTCCCCCGCGCCCTGGCCGATGCGCCTGTAAACGACCTCGCCGTCCTCGGTCGGATGTTCTGGAGCAGGCTTCATAAAAGCAGTGGTCAGTGGTCAGTAGTCAGTGGTCAGTGGTCAGTTAAGAACAAAAGCCTTTGTCTTTTAACTGACCACCGACCACTGACCACTGACTACTTTTTCGTATCCATCCAGTTGTCGCCGGTGCCGACTTCGACGAGGAGGGGCACGTCGAGTTCGACGGCCGATTCCATTTCGCGGCGGAGGATGTCGGCGACGCGCTCGGCCTCCTCGCTGGGGGTCTCCATCAGCAATTCGTCGTGGACCTGCATCAACATCCGCGCCTTCAAGCCCTCGCGCCTCAGGGCCTCGTCAACGTGGAGCATGGCGATCTTGACGATGTCGCTCGCGGAGCCCTGGATGGGGTGGTTAATGGCCTCGCGCTCGGCGCGGTTGCGGACGTTGCCGTTGCGGTCGTTGATGCCGGGGATGGGGCGTATGCGGCCGTAGATGGAGCGGACGTGGCCCAGCTCGCGCGCCTTCTCGGGGACCTCTTCCATGAAGCGGTGGACGCCTTTGTAAGTCTCGTAGTAGTCGTCAATCACCTTCTTCGCCTCTTTGCGCGAGATGCCGACGCGCTGCGAGAGGCCGAAGGGTTCTATCGCGTAGGCGATGGCGAAGTTGACTATCTTGGCGAAGCGCCGCGCCTCTTTCAGTTCCTCCTTCGTCTTCGCGCCGAAGACGAGCCGCGCCGTGCGCTCGTGTATGTCGTCGTTCTTCTGGAACGCGTCGAGCATCACGGGGTCGTGCGTGACGTGCGCGAGCAGCCTGAGTTCTAACTGCGAGTAGTCGGCAGAGACCAGCTTGTTTCCCTTCTCCGCGACGAACGCGCGGCGGATGCGCCGGCCGAGTTCGGTGCGGATCGGGATGTTTTGGAGATTGGGTTCTGAACTGCTCAATCTCCCCGTCGCCGTCACCGTTTGATTAAGTTGCCCGTGGATGCGGCCGTCCTCTGCTATCTGCTCGGGAAGCGAGTCCGTGTAAACCGTCTTCAACTTGTCCAGTTCGCGGTACTCCATGATGAGGCGCGGCAATTCGTAAGACTGTGCCAGTTCTTCGAGCACGGCCTTGCTCGTCGAGACGCGTCCCGTCGAGGTCTTGCGCCCGGAGCTGATGTTGAGTTCTTCGAGCACGTCGCCGACCTGCTTGGGCGAATTGATTTTGAACTCGCGCCCCGCCGCCTGGTAGATTTTCTGCGTCAGCTTCTCCAATTCCGCGCCGAGATATTTAGAGAGTTCGGAGAGGGCTTTGGTGTCCACGCGCAGGCCGGCGCGCTCCATGCGGTAAAGGAGCGGCGCGAGCGGCAATTCGATCTCCGCGTAGATGGCTTCGAGCCCTTGTTCGAGCAGGCGAGTGTGAAGCACGTGCGCGGTCTGCGCGGTCAGGTCCGCGGCCTCTGCCGCGCGCCACTGCGCCTCTGTCCAGCCTTCGGGCGGGTCGCCCGCGCCCTCAGCGCCCGTCGCCTCGCGCGCGAGGTCCGCCAACTCGTACTTGCTGCGGATGGGATCAAGGAGGTACGCGGCCAGGAGCGTGTCGTCCGCCACGCCCTCCGGCTCAATGCCGAGCGGCGCGAGCAAGGCGACGGCGCGCTTGAGGTCGTGGACCGATTTCGAGAGCAGCCCGTTCGCCAGCACGTCGCGGAGCGGAGCGGCGGCCGCCTCCGAGCCGTCCTCGAAGTTTTCCAGGTCAACGTAGGCGGAAGCGCCCGCGGCCGTCGAGATCGCCACGCCCCGCGGCGGCCCGGAGTCGCGCACGCTCGCCTGCTGCCCGCCGCCCGGCGGCGACGAATCCGCGACCGCGAACCCCCAGTGCTCAGCCTCCCACAACGAGCGGACCAGCGTGTCGAGTTCCGCGCGCTTGCGGATGATGCGGTAGCGGCGCGGGGCCGGCGCACCTTCGACGGCAGCCGCCGCGTCGGAGAACTCGCGCGTCAACGACTGAAATTCCAGCTCGCGGAAGAGTTGATAGGCGGCGGCGCGGTCAGGCGGGCGGCAGCGCAGTCTGTCCAAATCCAATTCGATGTTTACGTCCGTCCTGATCGTCGCCAGCTCGCGCGACTGGCGTATCAGGTCCGCGTTGTTCTTCAAAGACTCGCGGTAGGTCTTGTGCTTGACCTCCTCCCAACTCTTGAGCGCGTTCTCAATCGAGCCGAACTGTTTGACGAGTTGCACCGCGCCCTTTGCGCCGATGCCGGGTGCGCCTGGGATGTTGTCAACCGAGTCGCCCATCAGGCCCAGCAGGTCTATGATCTGCGACGGCGGCACGCCGAACTTGTTCTCGACCCAAGCCTCGTCGCACCATTCGACGGGCGGCACGGGCTCCTTGCGCTTGACGTTCTGCGAGTTATGCCGCATGCAGATGACGAGAGGGTCGCGCACGAGTTGGCACATGTCCTTGTCGTTCGAGACGATGACGGCCTGAAGTCCGCGCTCGGCTGCCTGAACCGCGAGTGTGCCAATTACGTCGTCGGCCTCGAAGCCCGGCGCGTTCAGGATGGGAAGGTTGTAGACCTCGCAGACGCGCATGATGTAGGGCAGCTGCGAAGTGAGGTCTTCGGGCATCTCGGCGCGGTGCGCCTTGTAGTCCGTGAAAGTCTCGTGGCGGAAAGTCTTCTCGCCCGACTCGAAGACGGCGGCGATGTAGTGCGGCTTCTCGTCCTGCAAGAGCTTGCGCAGCATGCTGGTGAAGATGAAGACGGCCTGCGTGACCTGGCCCTGCGAGTTGGTCAAAGGGTCAGCGCGCCCCGCCATCGGCGCGAAATAGGCGCGGAAGATGTGCGACATCGAGTCTATCAGGTAGACCCGCTCGGTCGGCGCAGCGGCCGTCGTGGACTGTTTGCTTGCCATTTAAGATTGATGATAAGGAAAGACGTGGCGGGTGACAAGGGGTAAAACAGTGATGAGTGGTAAGTGATGAGTGATCAGAAAGAGGTTTTAACTTATCACTCATCACTTATCACTCATCACTGTTTTTGTGTGGCGTTCGCGCCGCAACCCGGTCCAGATACCGTAGCCTTGCTGCTACAGCGGCAGCGCGCGTGGCGGGAAAACGCTAGTAAATTCGCAGCGCCGCCGCGGGCACGGGCTTTGCTCCTGTTATCCGGCGCTCATGTTTTTGTAGCTCCACACACGACGGTTTTCAAAGGAACGGGGCAGACACTTTTGGTCAAACAGACGACACTCGCAACGCCGGTCGAGGCCAGCGGCATAGGGCTCCACACGGCGGTCCCCGTACACCTCAGACTCGTGCCGGCCCCGCCCGACACGGGCTACGTCTTCATCCGCACGGACCTCGGCGGCTTCGAGATTCCCGCCTCGGTCGAGTGGGTCGCACACTGCTCTTACGCGACGACGCTGATGCGCACGGGCGTGATGCTCTCGACGGTCGAGCACCTCCTGGCGGCGCTGCGCGGCGGCGGTGTGGATAACGCCTACATAGAGGTGGACAACCTCGAAATCCCCATCATGGACGGCTCGGCCGAAGCCTTCACGGACATGATCGAGCGGGCGGGCGTGGTAGAGCAGCCGCTCGGGCGCAAGGCTTTGCTCGTGCGCGAGACGGTCTCAATCGAGCAGGGCGACCGGCGCATCAGGATCGAGCCGGCGGAGACTTACGAGATAGATTGTTTGATTGATTTCCGCCACCCGCTGATAGGCGTGCAGCACTACAAGGTTGACCTGACGAACGGGACGTTCGGGCGCGAAATCTCGGCGGCGCGCACGTTCGGCTTCACCGAAGAGATAGAGGCGCTCAGGCGCGCGAACCTGATTCGCGGCGGGTCATTGGAGAACGCCATCGTGCTGACCGCCGACGGGATGCTCAACGAAACGTCGCTCCGCTTTACGGACGAATTCGTGCGCCACAAGATTCTGGACATCGTCGGCGACCTGGCGCTCCTCGGCATGCCCATCATGGGCCGCGTCACCGCGCACAAGAGCGGCCACGTCCTCCACGCCGCCCTGATGACGAAACTCCTGCGGCAGAGGACCGCGTGGGAGATCGTGGACATGGGGCTGGGGAACGCCCAACTCTTACGCCGAACTCACGCTCACACTTTCATTCCGCTGGCGTGAACTCGTAGAAGATGTGCAGGCTCAAAGCCCCTGGCACGACATCGGGGCGGATTTCGGTGGCGCGCAGGCGGAGCGCGCCGCCCGAGCCGGCGATTGAAACTCGCGTCGAGAGTTGCGCGGCCTGTAGAATCTCGACGGGGTTGATGCGGCGGTCTATCGAGTTCTGCACGAGGCTGATGACCGCGCCGCTCGCGAGCGAAGGGATGTTGTCGAGGTGTATGTCCACGACCGTGACGCGCGCGCTCAAGACCTGGCGCTCGCGGTCGAAGTCCAGCTTGATGACCGTGTCGGCCCAGCCCTGGAAGTTGATGCAGCCGATGAGCGCCACGCTGTAAGAGCCCGTGAAGGCGAGCGGCGCGACCACCCTTCCCTGCTCGAAGCGGACGGCCGTCTTCACGCCGTCCATCTCGCGCTCAAGCCTCACCACGCTGTCGCAAGCCCCAGGCCCAGGATTAGCGTGCGCCGTCAGTGTCGCGTTCGGCTTGTTCAACGCGGCCCACGCCGGCAGCTTTTCTTCCCTTTCCGCTTGAGACATAGAAAGTGGGAACGACGGGGCCTTAAGACGCGTGAAGACGACATCCAGCAGCGAGTTGAAAAACTGCTCGTTGAGCGTGACCGTCACCTCGGCCGGCCCCTTCCCGACTTCGCGCGCGCGCGTCGCCGTCTCCTGCCCCTGGGCCAAAACCGTCGCGCTCAAGCTCCCCACGAAGATTCCACCAACAAGAATTAGACCGAAGATAAAACTGACCCCGCGCTTGAACATTAACTCTTCATCCTTCATCCCTCATCCCTCATCCCTTGTTTACAGCCCGCTGCGCACGATGTCGTGCAGGCGGAGCAGGCCGACGCACACGCGCTCCACGTCAACGACGGACAGGACCGAAATCTGGGACGGGCGGTCTTCCATTAGCCTGAGCGCGTCGTAGGCCAGCATCTCCGGCCCCGCGATGACGGGCTGCGGCGTCATAATTGCCCCGCTCTGTAAATTCTCAAGCTGGGCGGGCTTGATCTTCTGAAGCGCGCGCCGCAAGTCCCCGTCCGTGATGATGCCCAACAAACGCCCGGCCTTGTCCACGACGTTGACCGCGCCCAGGCCGCCGCGCGTGATGGCCGCGACCACTTCGAGCCACGGCGCGTCCGCCCCGGTGGTAGGGTTCTCGGCCCCGCTGTGCATCAGGTCCGCGACCCGCAGGGTCAGGCGCTTGCCCAGCTGGCCCGCCGGGTGGTTGACGGCAAAGTCCTCGGTCGTCAGCCCCTTCACCTGCATCAAGGTCATGGCGAGCGCGTCGCCTATGGCGAGCGCGACGGTCGTGCTCGTCGTCGGCGCGAGGTTCAGCGGGCACGCCTCCTGATCCACCGAGGCGTCCAAAACAACTTCGGCCGTGCGCGCCAGCGTCGAGCGCAAGTTCCCGACGAGGGCGATGATGGGAACCTGCCTGTGCTTCAGGTACGGCAGCATCGTGACGACTTCGTCGGTCTCGCCGCTGTTGCTCAAGGCGATGACCACGTCGTCGGAGCTGACGATGCCTAACCCGCCGTGCAGTGCGTCCGAGGGGTGCAGGTAGAGGGCGGCCGTGCCCGTGCTGGTCAGGGTGGCGGCGATCTTTTCGGCGATGTGGCCGGACTTGCCGACGCCGACGACGAGGACTTTGCCGCGGCAGTCGTAGAGCAGTTCGAGCGCGCGCTTGACCTGCCTGCGCTTGAGGCGCGAGGCCGTGGCCCGGATGGCCTCGGCCTCCATCAGCATCAGGTCAACGACCCGCGAGAAATGGTTGCTAATCGTCATCGGCTCAAAAAATTTCCGCTTTTCCCGGCTATCGAGCATACGACGAAGCCGGAGCGGCGACAAGGACCGGGCGCGCGCTTCGACCGCCGTTAAGATTCCGCATAGACTTCGGGCGGCGCTTCGACTATATTGCCACTTCTCTTTCATCTCAACCGGGCGGAGTGGAATTCATCCGATGGGCTTCAGCCTGATTCCCAAAGAGGAACAATATTTTTCTTTCTTCTCGCAGATGACCTCCTTCATTTACGACGCGGCCAGGGCGCTCGTCGAGATGATGGAGGACAAGGGCGGGAACTACGCCGAGCACCTCAAGCGCATCAAGGCCATCGAGCGCGACTGCGACGACCTGACGCACTCGATCTCGATGAAGCTCAACAAGTCCTTCATCACCCCCTTCGACCGCGAGGACATCTACATGCTCTCGGGGGCGCTCGACGACATCGTGGACTTGATTGACGACGCGGCCCGCGCGATGGTGATGTATGACGTACAGGAGTCCACGGCGCACGCCCGCCGCTTCGCGGACATCATCCAGCGCATGGCCGTGCAGCTGCACGAGGTCGTCTCGATGCTCGCCAAGCCGCACGACATCACGCCGCGCCTGGTCGAGCTGCACCGGCTGGAGAACGAGGGCGACGAGACCTACTACAACGCCATCGCGGACCTGTTCCGCGAAACGAAAGACCCGCTCAACGTCATCAAGTGGAAAGACATTTACGAGAAACTGGAAGCCGCGATTGACCGCTGCGAGAACGTCGCCAACATCATCGAAAGCGTCATCATCAAGCACACATAAGTCAGTGGTCAGTGGCCGGTGGTCGGTGGTCAGTTAAAAACCACTGTCTTCTTCTGACCACCGGCCACTGACCACTGACCACTTCGTTATGAATGCCACCCTTGCCTTCGTCATCCTGATCGTCGTCATCGCGCTGTTCTTCGACTACATCAACGGGTTTCACGACGCGGCGAACTCGATTGCAACCATCGTCTCGACGCGCGTGCTGTCGCCGGGGATGGCCGTCGTCTGGGCAGCCTTCTTCAACTTCGTAGCCTTCATCGTCCTCGGCGAGGCCGTCGCCAAGACCATCGGCAAGGACATGGTCAACATCAAGGCGATTCCCGAGCACATTCAACTGTGGGTGCTGCTCTGCGGGCTGATAGGCGCAATCATCTGGAATTTGATTACGTGGTTCTACGGCCTGCCGTCGAGTTCCTCGCACGCGCTCGTCGGCGGCTACGCGGGGGCGGCGATGGCGGCCGCGGGCACGGGCGTGCTCCTGCCGGGCGGATGGACGAAGACGCTCATCTTCATCGTCATGTCGCCGCTCATCGGGGCGGTGCTGGGCTTCTTCATCATGGTCGCGGTGATGTGGATTTTCCGCTCGTGGTCACCGAGCCGCGTGGACAAGTTCTTCCGCAAGGGGCAGCTCGTCTCGGCCGCACTCTTCAGTCTGGGCCACGGCGGCAATGACGCGCAGAAGACGATGGGCATCATCGCGGGCGTGCTCGTCGCGTCGAACCTGAACCCGCACGCGACGGAGAACATCCCGCTCTGGGTCGTGCTCGTTTGCCACGCGGCCATCGGCCTCGGCACGCTCTCGGGCGGCTGGCGCATCGTGCACACGATGGGCTCGAAGATCACAAAGCTCAAACCCGTGGGCGGGTTCAGCGCGGAGACGGCCGCGGCCCTCGCCATCATCGGCGTGACCTACGGCGGCATCCCCGTCAGCACGACGCACACGATCACGGGGGCCATCGTCGGCGTCGGCGCGACGCGGAGGCTTTCGGCCGTCAAGTGGGGCGTGGCCGGGCGCATCGTCTGGGCCTGGATTCTGACGATCCCCATGTCGGCGCTCATCGCCGCCCTCTCCTTCTACATCTATCTTGCCATCAGCCGCGCGATGGGCTAAAGCACAAGACAAAAATCAAACTCGACCCCTTTGCGTCTTTGCGCCTTTGCGTGAAACCGTTTTGTCTCATGCAAAGGCGCAAAGGCGCAAAGGGGTCGAGTGAATCTGTGGCTTTGAGTTTTGGGGCTGACGTTTAAGGCTGTTCTGTCGGATCGCCCGGATGGTGGTCGTCGTAGGAGTAGGCGGGGCCGCAGACGAGGAGGATGGTCATGGGCGTCTGCCCCGTGTTCTCCAGCGTGTGCGCGTGGCCGCGCGGGATGAAGACGGCGTCGCCCGCACTGACCTCGCGGCTCTCCGCGCCGACCGTCATCAGGCCGCTCCCCTCAAGAATGTAATAGACCTCTTCCGTCTCGACGTGGTGATGCTGCCCGACGCGCGCCCCCGCGGGCAAGACCTCTTCCGCCAGGCTGCAACGTTCTATGCCCGAAGTCGTGCGGTCAACGAGCGGGCGAATCTCGGAGCCGTGCGGCGTGTTGAGCACTGCGGCGCGGCGGCGGTTGACGACGATCATTGAACAGTTCACCTCGCTGGAAAAATTGCTGACGACAAGCCGCAGCATAACAGAAAGGGGCCGCCGCGAATAAAATCCGTGGCGGCCCCTTCCTTGCGGGGAGAGTGAAATGAGCCTGAAGCTACGGCACGAGTGTCACAGCCGCCGCCGGTGTGGCGACCGTGAGATCGGCCGTGTACTCAGCCTGGTTGATTATCGTCGTGGCCGCGGCGAGCGAACTGCCGACGCGGACTTTCAGCGTCAGCTTGCCGGGCGCGTTCACGTCCACGGTGCCCAGCTTCCAAGTCACCTTCCGCGTCGCCGGGTCGTAAGTGCCGCCCGTGGCCGAAACGAACTCCAAACCCTCCGGCAGCACGTCCGTGACGACCGCATTCGAGGAGGCCGCGGGGCCGAGGTTCGTGTAGGAAATCTCGTAGGAGATTTCGCTGTCGCGTGTGGCGGTCGCCGGTCCCGTCATCGTGACGGCCACGGCCGGGTCCATCGCCGGCAGCACCGCCGCGCCGCCGAAGACCTGTAGCTCCTGGACGCGGACCGTGTTGTCTGAATCCGAGCCGCCGATGCAGTCGGAGTCGTTAAGCGGGTCGTTGTCCTGATCGCCCTGGAACTGCGGCCCGCCCGTGCACTGGTTCGTGACGACGCGCAGTTGCACGTGCGTCGCGGTCGTTGACGGGACGTTGAAGCTGCGCAGGATCAGGTCCGGCGCGACGGGGCGCGGGGCCGCGCCTGGGAACGCGCTGGCCGGGCTCGTGTAAATCTTCTTGAAGCCGGCCGGGATGGCGTTCGAGCAGGTCGGGTTGAGCAGGTTCGCGCCCGCCGTGCAGGTCCAAATCTCGAACTGGCGCAGCGCGACGAACCGGCCGCTCGGAAGGTCCGTGCTGTCCGGCGCGGTGGTCGGGTCGTCAGGGCTGACGAGCGCGCTCACCTGCACGCGGTTGATCGTGTGCGCGCCGCCCGCGAGGTCAACCGTGACCTTCGTCCCGTTGACGCTCGGCAGCCGGTTGTTGGCCGCCCAGCCGAGGTCTTCGGTGTCGTCAATCAGGTTCGCGTGGAAGAACCCATCTCCCGAGGCCGACGCGCCCTTGAACTTCGAGGCGAAGTTGGTCGGCATGGTGATGACGAGCGTCGCGGGCGTGGCCGTGTGGATGGTCCGCGTGAAGCGGGTGTGCCCGTAGCCGTTGGCCCGCACGGTGAAGTCGTAGCGGCCCGGCACCATCAAGGCGATGTCCGAGAAGATTTTCGTCTTGATGTCGGCCGCGTTGACTTTGGTGTTCGGGTCCGTGTCGGCGATCTGCGTGGCGCGCGCCTCGTAGTGTCCGACGAAGACCTGGGCCTTGACGGCAACGCCGTTCTCGTCCTTGACGACGAACTTGATCGCCGCCTCGGCCGTCCCCGCCTTCGACTCGAAGTTCGGGACGGGCTGGCCGTCGTCCGACCCGTTGCTGTACGCGAATTCGCCCATGCCGCGGTGCGCGAAGACGCGCCAGAGGTCCGTCTGGTTGGCCCCGCCGAAGCGCAGCAGATCCGCGCCGAGGTAGGCGTCGCGGGCGTCGAGCATGCTGACGCCGGGCTGCATCAACAGCCAGGCATCAAACATGATCTGAGCCCAGCGGCGGTTGCCGGGGCACTTGTCCGCCGGCAGGATGCCGTCCGAGCAGCGCCGCTGCAACGCCTCGTCGTCAGCCTTGAACTGCGATTGATACTTGGTGACCAGGGCCTGCCGCAGCTCGTAGTTGACCGCGATCCAGACTTCGCCGTCGGCGTGCACTTCCGGCCCGGTCACGTCGAAGCCGATGTCGCTGTAGTTGAGCGGGTTCTCCTTCGTCGCGGCCGCGAACGGGAGCACCGTGTTGCGGTTCATCGGGTAGTCACGGATGCCGCGCTCCTTGTTGCCCGTGGCGTAAGGCCCGACCGCGTAGCGGTTCTCGCCGTCCACGGGGAAGTCGTACGGGGCCGGGTTGGTCGCCGACCAGCCGTTCAGGTATTCGACCGCCGCCAGGTCGGACCACGCTTCGCCCATCGCGCCGGCCTGCTCGCCCGTCAGGTTCGCGTCCGGGCCGCCGACCATGCGGTTCGAGATGGCGTGCGTGTACTCGTGGCCGACGATGGACATGTCGTAGTCACCGTCCGTGCATGGCCCGTAGAAGGCTGACGAGATCGGCTGCCAGAGGTACATGTTCGTGATGCCTGGGACGCCGTCGTTCAAGGCGATCTGGTTGGCGTTGTCGCGCCCGAGGTAGCTCGGCGCTCCGCCGTCAACCGCGCCGGCCTGCGACTGCCCGGTCTCGGGGTCGTTCTCGCCGCCGTTGACGTTGTTCACGGCACCGCCCGAGGCGCGATTGCCGAAGTTGTTCTCCTGCAAATTCCAGGTGCGCTCGTTGAAGCCCAGGTGATAGGCCCAGTCGTGCATGCGGTTGTGCACGGCGAAGAGGTTGGTGACGGCCGCCGAGATGTCGTTGCCCACGCCGGGGACGAAGTTCGTCGGGTCGCACTTGGAGTTCTCCCACGCGTTGGTCCACGGGAAGTTGTACTTGCGGTCGTTCGCCGTGGGGCGGAAGCCGAACGCGCCTGGCGATAGTGGCGCGGTCCAGGCTTCGGCCGAG
This sequence comes from Pyrinomonadaceae bacterium, assembly GCA_036403435.1. Taxonomy (GTDB): domain Bacteria; phylum Acidobacteriota; class Blastocatellia; order Pyrinomonadales; family Pyrinomonadaceae; genus QHXM01. The sequence continues at coordinate 21,055 of DASWQY010000148.1, read as the reverse complement.
TTGGCGTTGTTGCCTTTGGTCGTGAACGTCGGCGCGTTCAGTTTTACGTCCGTGTCCCAGGGCGTGCGCGAGCCGACGTTGAAGAGTTCGAGGTCGCAGCCGGGGACGGGAGTGCCTGCGATCTTGGCCTCCCAGCAGCCGAGGATGCGGTTGTCCGTGTCCGGGTAGTTGAAGTTCGGAGCGCCCGTCGTGCTCAGCTCCGGCGTCGCGGTGAAGAAGCTCCACATCGGCGGGTACGGCACGACCTGCGCGCCCACCGCGTCGTTAATCGTGATGTTGCCCGTGTAAGTGTCCGGCGGCACGACGCCGACCGTCGGGTCGTTGAAGAGACAGACCTGGACCCAGTACTGGCCGGCGGGGACGCTGCCGCCCGAGCCCTCGTAGTGAATCGCCTCGGGGCTCGTGCCCGTGTCCGAGCTGCCGACGATGACGCCGCCCGCGCCGGGCTTGCCCTTGTAAAGGTTCAGCACGATGTCGTTCGCCGGGTTGTCGGCCGACGCGACAACGTCAATGGTCTTGGTGCCGACCGGCGCGGCGTATGGGCCGTTGGCCGCGCCGCAGGTGCCGGGCGTCGGCGGGTTGAACGAGCCCGTGAAGGTCGTTGACGAAGGAATCGGCGCGGGCGCGAACCTGTAAACGCGGTTCTGGCGGAAGAGCACCGCGCCCGTTTGCGCGTCTATGAAGTGCGTGTAGGCAATGGACTGGCCGCCTTTCACGTCGAGGACGATGGTCTCGAAAGCGGGGCGCACGCCCGTCGGCGTGGGAAACGCGACGAGGCGCGAGCGTTGCGGGTGCGAGAAGCCTGGGGCGTCGAAGAGCGTCCAGCCGGCTTCCTGGCGAACCTTTTGCAACTGGCCCAGGAGCGGCGTGCGCCCGATGTCCCTGGCCGCCTTAATCCATGCGGCGGTCGCGGAGAGAGTCGCGGGGCCGGGCGCGGTCATGTCGCCGACGGCCGACGAAGAAACGTAAGCGACCTTGCCGTCCGCGATGCCGACCGTGATCATGCCGTCCTGCGCCGCGGTCAGGTCGCCGAACCTCTGGCGGAAGAGGATGACGTAGGCGTTGGTCCCCGTCAGCTTCGTGTCGCTCACCAGCTCAAGATTAGCCACGCCGAGGTCGGAGAGGCGGAAGAGCGCCTTGTTCGCGGCGATCCAGTTGCGCGCGGCTGTGGACGGGTTGCCGCTCAGGCCCGTGGCGAGATAGCCGCCGTACTTGATGAGAGAATGGGGCGTGCCGAAGCGGTTCCACCGCACGGCCGCGCCCATCCGTGCGACCAGGTTCTTCTGGGTCGTGGTCGGCGCGATGGCTCCCTTCCGGCTGTCGAGGTCAGGCAACCCGTCGTGCACCTCCAGAATCTTTGCCTGCCCGAACGCCGAAATTGATGCGAACATGATCGCCACCAGTGTGAGGATCATGACGCCAGAATGCGAGAGAGATTTTTTGGTTGCGGAAACTTCCTTGCTCAATGTAGTGGCCTCCTCGGGTAGAGTGAACTGGTTACTCGGACAAATTGTGAGAGCAGAATCAACCCATCCGGTTGAGGAAAACTTGAAGCAAGGTGTTGAGGAAAACTTGAGTTTTTTTGGATTGTTTACCGAAACCTAACAACGTTCGACCGCCACAATGGATTCATCACATTCGCCCGAGAGCCCGGAGCGTTTGAAGCGGCCGCGCATAGTCTTGAACTGACTAACAGCCTTACTCTTATCCGCCCCGCTCACTCTTTTCACACAGGGCTGCATGCCTCTGTCCGATGATTAACCGATGCCAAAAGGCAATCGTTATGTAACAGCGATACAATGAGGTTTATACAGCGGAAACTGTAGGGGCAGAGCCAAGCCCCGTCCCTACAGTTTTATGTTCGACTGAATTTTTTTGGCGTTGGTTGGAAAGTGAGTGCGCCTGGCAAGACTCGAACTTGCGGCCCCCTGCTCCGGAGGCAGGTGCTCTATCCGCTGAGCTACAGGCGCGTCGCGGGGGATTCTCGCACAGATGCGTAGGAAGCGCAAAATAGAGGCAAGAGGGTTAAAAAAATCTCCCCGGCATTCGATGCTGCCGAATGCCGGGGAGATTTTCTACGCCAGAGATCGTCCGCGTGCGAGCGCCCGCGGGCGGACGCCTTACCTTTCCCGCGCTCACGGGTCAACGACGAGCCGCGTTTGTACTTTCGTGCCGCCGGCCGTCGCGCCGATGTAAGCGTACTTGGTCGCGGTCACGGCCCTGGTGCTCGTCGTGAAGGTCCCCCTGGTCGTGCCCGCCGGGATGACGATCTTCGACGAGGCGGGCGACGCGACGAGCGGCGCGGAGGTCGAGAGCGTGACGGGAAGCCCACCTGCCGGCGCGGCACACTGTAACAAAACTGTGCCAGTTGCGACCTGGCCGCCTTTGATCGGGTTCGGGCTCAGGACGACGAGCGACGCCTTCGGGGAGTTGACCGTTAGCTGACGCGAGATGGTCGTCCCGCCGCCCGAGGCGACGATTGTGCCCGTCACGGCCGAAGCGACTCCCTTCGCGCTGAACTGGAAGGTGGCGCTCGTCTTCCCCGCGGGCACGAGCACGCTCGCCGGAAGATTCGCGGCCGGGTTGTTGTTCGTGAGCGTCACGAGTGTTCCGCCGCCGAGCGCAGGGGCGTCCACCGTCACGCGGCCCGTGTAGGTGCCGCAGGAGTTGATGGTCGTCGGCGCGCTCGTCGTAGAGAGCAGGAAGTTCGAGAGCGACGGGTCAGTATGCGTGACTTTCAGGTCGGCGTTCGAGATGTCGAAGAAGATGTTGCCGACCGCTTCCACCTTAATCCTTCCTTTGGTCGTGTCCACGTTCGGGATGACGACTGGCTCCGTCCCGTCGTTCGGCGTGCTCGCCAGGAGGACGTACGGGAACGTGTTGCCGCCGTCCGCCGAGAAGGAGATTTTGACGTTGGCGACGTTGACGGGCGCGAGGTTCGTCTTCGCCACGTCCCAGGTCACGGTCTGCGTCGAGCGCCCGGTCCAGCTCGCGGCCGCGTTTTGAGACGTGACGACGAACGGGCCGGCCGTGCCGCTGACGCTGACCTGCATCATGTCGGCCGCGATGCCGCCGCCCACCGCGCGGTTGTCGCGCGCCACTACCTGAAACTTCATCGTCCGCGTCATCGAGGGCAGCTCCTCACCCGTGATGCACGGGTCGGCCGCGCCGCGCCCGCAGTCGTAATTGACGGGCGGCTTGTTGTCATAATTGAGAACGTACTTCAGGCTCGGGAACGTGCGCGACGGGTTGGTCGTGCCCTTGTAGGAGCGGAAGATGGGGCGTGCCTTGCCGTCGTCGTCCGTGTCGTGCGTGCCGCCCGCATCGGCCAGCGGGCCGAGGTCGTACTCCTCCCAAGTGTAAGTGAGCGGGTCGCCGTTCGGGTCCGACCCCTTCGCCGTCAGCGTGAAGGGCGTGTTCGCCGGAATGTTGTAGTCCGCGCCTGCGTCAATCGTCGGAGCCTGGTTGTCCACTGCCGAAAGGACCGCGCACCCGTTCGCGCCGCCGTGCGTGAAGGCGACCATCTCTTCAAGACTTCTGACGTGGAAGTAGTCGTCACTATGAGGCTGCAAGTCCTGCGTGCCGCAGATGCCCGCGTACGCCTGGATGGTCGTGCCGCTGCCGGGCTCCATAGACGCGGTCGCCTCCTCGTTGCCGCCGCAGCTCCCGTCCTGGCCGTTAAAGGTGTGGTTGCCGCCGAACTCGTGGCCCATTTCGTGCGCGACGAAATCTATGTCGAAGCCGTCGCCGACGGGGTCGTCCAGCCCCGTGAAGCCGCCGGCGTTGATGCCGTCGAAGGGGACGCCCGCCTCGCCCTTGTTGCAGACCGCTTCGAGGAACGCGACGCCGCCGAAGCCCGTGCTCATGACGTGGCCGATGTCGTAGTTCTCCTCGCCGATGATGGTGTCGCAGGCCACCTGGTTCTCGTAGAGCATGTCAATGCCGAGCGGGTTGTTCGAGTAGGGGTCGGCCACCTGGTTCGTGAAAATCAAATCACGCTCGCCGTTGACGAAAACCATGCGGACGGAAAGCTCGCGCTCGTAGACGCCGTTAACGCGGTTCATCGTCGCCACCATCGCGGCGAACGCCTTGTCCTTTCTCACCTCGTCCGCGTCCAGGTCCGTCAGCGGGGCGAAACGGTCCACGTACTCGCCCGTGACGGCGAGCGCCAGCCGGTAAGTGCGGAGCGTGCCGGCTGAGTGGACGCCCTCGTTGGCCGCGAGCGTCGCGTCAGTGCCGTCGGCCGCGGAAGCGCCTGTCCCGGACTTGTTCGCCAAATCGCCGAGGTGGCACTCGAATCGTTTATCGCCGCGCATGTTGCGCTTGAAGTAGCTGATGTGGTTGACGGTGTCGCCCTGGGCGTAAGGGTCTAGGTAAACTGTGTCGCCAGCGGAAAGGATGATGCCGTGGAAGCCGGCCGAGGTGAGGCCGAAGCGAGCGGTCGCCGTCGGGTCGTCAATCCCCTGCCCGCGAAAAGTCTTCCACTCCGGGTAGTGCGCCGCAAGCTTTGGCTCCATGATGGGCGAGTTCTCGATGCGGAAGCGGCTCGTCTTCCCGTCCGGCATTGGCACAGAAAAAATGGTCTGCGTCTGTTTAGCGGCGGGAGTGAATTCGAGCGGAGCCTGGTTGAGAAGCTGCGTGAGCGCCGTCTTGTCGAGCCGCACGACGCGGTAGGCGGCCGGCACAATTACGCGCTTGCCCGTGAGCGCGATTGAGCCCTCGGCCACGTCCTGCCAGATGGCCCCGCCGACGGTCTGCGACGACGTGGGCTGCGGCCTGAGCAACGCTCCCCACAAGAGCAGCAGGGCCGCGAACGCGCCCAGCAAAACGTGTCTGTGCGATCTACGTGACTTCATAACCGTCTCCTTTTTTCAACTGTGAAACTCCGGCAAGGTCTTGAGTCTTCGCGGCCGGTTCAAACGAGCGCCGCGGGGAAAAGCGAGCAGGACAACGACCGTCGGAGGCGCGAGTTCAGCCCGCGCCTCCGACAGTCGTTCAGCGTCACTTGTCAACGACGAGCGTCGCGCCCGTGATCGCGCCGCCGGCCGACGCCCTGATGATCACGCGTTGGCTCGCGGTGACGGGTTTGGTTGCGACGGTGAACGTGCCCCTGCTGCTTCCGGCCGCGACCGTAATGCTGGTCACAGTCGGGTTCGCCACGGCCGGGTTGGTCGTCGTGAGCGTCACCTTCATGCCGCCCGCGGGCGCGACGCATTCGAGGATGACCGTGCCGGTCGCGCTCGCCCCGCCCTTGACGGGGTTGGGACTCAGGCTGAGCGAAGACGCCTTCGGCGGGTTGACCGTCAGGTCGCGCGAGACGCTGACGAAGCCCGCGCTCGCCGTGATCGTGCCCGCCACGGGCTCGCCCTTCGACGCCTCGACCGTGTAGCTGAAAGCCTTCATGGTCGAGCCCGCCGGGACCGTCACCGTCGCCGGGAAGGTCGCGCTCGGATGGCTCTCGGTGATCTTGACGACCGTGCCGCCCGCGGGCGCAGGCCCTTCGAGCGTGACGCGGCCCGTGCGCGTCGAAGCGCAGCCGCCGACCACGGGTGCATCGAGCGTGAAGTCTTTCAGGCGCTCGCCGCCCGTCATGACGCGGCCCTCGGTCGTGAAGACCTGGAACTCCGCGGCGCGCACGTTCCTCGACTGCGGTATCAACTCAGACTCGGTCGGCGTGTCGGGCGCGGGCGGGCTCAAAACTGGCCCAGTCGCGAGGATGCCCGGCGGGATGCCCTGGCTCACGCAGTCGCTGTTGAGCGTCGGGTCGTTGTCCTGGTCGCCCTGGTAGAGCGGCTGGCCCGTGCACTGGTTGTTGATGATGCGGAACTGCACGTGCGTCGCCGTGGTCTGCGGCACGTCGAAGGTGCGGAAGTTGAGCTGCGAGACGAGCGGGCGGAAGACGCCGCCGGGGAAGGCGTCCTCGGGGCTCGCGTAGACTTCCGTGTAGCCCACGTCCGGGTTGCCGCAGTCGTTCGCAGCAGACGCCGTGCAGACCAGAAGTTTGAACGAGCGCAGCGCGGCGAGCCGAAGCTGGCGGTTAAAGTCGCCGCCCGCGTCCGTCGAGGAGTACGGATGAGTAATCGCGCTCACGAGCACGCGGCTGAAGGTCTGCGGGCCGCTGCCCGCGAGCTTGACGATAACGCGGCGGCCTTCGACCGTGTTCGGCGTGCTCTGGTCGCCGAGCGAGGCCCAGTTGGTGTCCTCCGTGTCGTCAATCAGGTTCTGGCGGTTAACGTCGCTTAGCCCGTCGCCGGAGGCCGTCGCGCCCTTCGACTTCGAGGCGCGGTTGGTCGGCATGGCGACGACGAGCGTCTGCGCGCCCGCCGTAATCTTTCTGGTGAAGCGCATCAGGCCGTACCCTTCGGCCTGCGCGATGAAGTCGTAGGTGCCGGGCGCGAGCTTCGCCGTGTCAGAGTTGATGACCGAGCGCGGGTTGTTCGCGTCCACTGTCGTCGCCGGGTCTGTGTCCGCAATCTGGCGCGAGCGCGCCTGGAATTGGCCCAGGATGATCCGCGCCTTGACGGGCGAGCCGTTCTCTTCGAGCGCGATGGCCTTGAAGGTCACCACGCCGTTCGTCTCCTTCGGCGACTCGAAGCTCGGAATCGGCTGCGTGTCGTCGCCGCCGTCACTGTAAGCGGTCGCGCCCATGCCGCGCCGCGCGAACGCCCCCCACAGCTCCTTCTGGTTCGCACCGTTGAAGCGCATCATGTCGGCCGCAAGATAAGCGTCGCGCGCGTCGAGCATGCTCGGGCTCGACGGCATCAGCAGGAAGGCGTCGAACATGATCTGAATCCAGCGGCGGTTGCCGGGGCACTGCGCGGCCGTGCGCTTGCCGTCGGCGCACTCCTTCTGCAAGGCCGTGTTCGAGGCCGGGAACTGCGCGTTGTATTTAGCGACGAGCGCCTTGCGAATGTCGTAGCCGGTCGCGCTCCAGATTTCGCCGTCGGCGTGGACCTGCGGGCCCGTCGTGTCGTAGCCGACGTTCGAGTAGTTGAGCGGGCTCTGGTTCATCGCGAAGTTGCGGATGCCCGTCACCTTGTTGCCCGTGACGTATGCGCCGACAGAGAACGGGTTCTCGCCCGCGACGGGGACGAGCCCGTAGGCGTTCAGGTATTCCACCGCCACCTGGTCCGACCAGCTCTCGCCCATCGCGCCGCCCTGGTGCCCGCCGATGCTCGCGTCCGGGCCGCCGATCATGCGGTTCGAGATGGCGTGCGTGTACTCGTGGCCGATGACGGACATGTCGTAGTCACCGTCAACCATCGGCGGGTAGCCGGAGTTCGGAATCGGCTGCCAGAGGTACATGTTCGTGATGGTCGGGACGCCGTCGTTGGCCGTGAACTGGTTGGCGTTGTTGCGGCCGAGGAAGTCCGGCGTGCCGCCGTCCACGCCGCCCGCCTGCGCGTTGCCTAGCTCGGGGTCGCCGTCGCCCTTGAAGTTGTTGACCGTGCCGCCCGCCGTGCTGTTACCGAAGTTGTTCTCCTGCATGTTGTAGTTCTCTTCGGTGAAGCCGAGCATGTAGGCGAAGTCGTGCATGCGGTTGTGCATCACGAAGAGACTTGTCACGGCCGCGTCAACGTCGTTGCGCGTCGGCGAGGCGAAGACCGCCTGCGACGCCTTCTCCGTGTTCCACTGATTGGTCCAGGGGAAGGTGTAGTCGCGCGTCGGGCTCACCGGGCGGTACTGCTCGTCGCCGTGAAGCGGGAAAGCCCAGCTCTCGCCGCTCAGGGCGTTGTTGCCCTTCGTCGTCATCGTCGGCAGATTCGTGCGGAAGTCGTAATCCCAGGGGCCGCGCGAGGCGAGGTTCTTGACTTCGACCTCGCAGCCGGGAACGGGGCTGCCGTTGAGCTGGCTGACCCAGCAGATGGTCTTGCGCGTGTCGTTGCCGGAGCCGTCCGGGTTGGGCCAAAATGCTTTCCACTTCGGCGGGTACGGGAGCGCGACCGAAGCACTGTTCTGCGTGAACGTGCCGGCGTAATTGAACGGCTCGGTCTGCGGCACGTCGCCGCTGATGTACGGGCAGACGCGCACGGTGTACTTGCCCGCGGGGACGCCATCGGCCGGCGTGTAGGTGATGGCCTCTGGGCTCGTGCCGAGGTCGGCGGAGGCGGCGACTTCCGCGCCGTTGTAGTCAAGGTGGATGACGATGTCGTTGGCGGGGTTCGCGGCCGAGGCGGAGATGATGAGCTGCGTGCGGCCCGCGCTGACCTGGAAATCGGTGGTGCCGCAAGACGGCGGGTCCACCGCGTACTCGCCCGTGAAGGGCGCGGACTCGCTCGGCGTGCCGCCCTCCTGGAACTGCTGCACGCGGTTCCGGCGGGCGATGATCGCGCCGGTCTGCGCGTCAACGAAGTGCGTGTAGCCGAGAAGCTCGCCGCCGCGCACGCTCAGGAAGAGCGTCTCGTAAACGGGCCTGACGCCGGTCGGGGTCGGGAGCGCGCGCAGGCGTGCGCGCTGCGGGTAGGAGAAGCCCGCGATCTTGAAAACGGTCCAATCGCCGAGCGACCTGGTCTCAAGCACACCGCCCACGTCCGCCGCGCGGCCCAGGTTCTGTGCGGCGCGGAGCCAAGCCTGGTACGGCCCGATGGAGGCAGCCACGGGCGCGTTGCGGTCGCCCGCGCACGAGGAGGAGACGTAGTAGACTTTGTCGCCGACGACGCCGACGGCGATCAGGCCGTCCTCCGCGGCAGGCAGGTCGCCGAACTTCTGGCGGAAGAGGACCGAGTGGCCGGGGTAGCCCGCCATCTTCTGGTCGTTCAAAAGCTCAAGGTTCGCGAGGCCCGCGTCGGAGAGGCGGAAGAGGTCGCGGTGCTGGCTGATGAAGGCGCGCGCGACCTGGACCGCATCGCCGTCGAGGCCGCTCGCCAGGTAGCCGTCGTACTTGACCATCGAGTGCACGGTCCCGAAGCGATTCCAGCGCGTCGTCGCGCCGAGCGCGTTGGCGGCCGACACTTGCGCGGCCGACGGCGCGAGCGTGCCCGCGCGCTTGTCCAGGTTGGGCATCCCGGCCTGGTTGTCGGCGACGAGTGCCTGGCCCAGCGCGGCGGCCGGCGCGAGCGCCGTCAAGAGAGCGAACACCAGGGCGGCGAGAATGTAGCGCGACGCCCGGTCGAATCTACCGGCAAACCCTTCAGCGGTCCTCATGAGAATTCTCCTTTTAACGTGTCGGTGTCGGCCGGGTTGCGGCCCGTCAAACCATTTGCGGGGCTCAATCTCGGTCAGTTGAAAACATGTGCAGGTTAGCCGGGCCGGTTGAGGAATTCTTGAGGGATTCTTAAGTCCGTGGGAGCAGAATGTTGAGCCGCGGGCGGGCCGATTAAGCCCGCGCTGGCCCAAATTTATTGTTTGCCTGAGATTTCAGGGTCGCAGCAAGGAACCTTGTAAACCGGGCGGTTGAGGAGACGCCGGAGGGGCGTGTTGAATTGTCGTCATTTCATAACAGAGTCACAATATTGGACCGCGGATTTACACAATGGACTCCACAGACAGAAAGACTCAACCCTCCAGCGCCTTTGGTTTTTACTCTGCGCCTCCAGCGAGAAACACCAACGTCTCACGCAAAGGCGCTAAGAGAAAACTTAAGACGCAAAGGGTTGAGCTTAACTTCCAGGCTGCCCGCTATAATCGCGTTATTCTTCCGGCTCAGAGAAGCAGTCACGGCCGCGGCGGCAGGCGTGTGGGTGCGCGTAGCCGTCGTCGGGGCCGGCGGTCTCCATCGTCCGCAGGCACCAGTAAACGGCCGTCGTGGAATGCCCGGCCTGCCAGGAGTGCAGGCTTCCGGCGAAAGTCCCGAAGGCCGTTTTGGTCCGAAGAAACTGGCACACGACGGGCGTCTCGTCCGCGCTTTCATTTTCTAAAGGATGATTCGTCTCGACAGCTTCGCTCATCACGCACCTCCCGCCGCCTGTAAGACCGCGCGCCGCACGAGCGCCTTGAAGATGGGCAGCTTGTAGCCATTCTCCGAAAGGGGTGTCGCGCCCAGGACGGCCGCCCGCGCGGCGGCGCGCGCTGACTCCTCGTTGACGACACGACCCGCGAGCGCCGCCTCCGCCTGGGCCGCCCTCAACGGAACTGGGGCCGCCGCGCCGAGAACGATTGACGCGCGCTCGCAGCGCCCGCCCGCGCCGAGGCTCATGATGACGGCCACGTCCGCCACGGGCCAGTCGAAAGACTCCTTCTCGCCCTGCTTGAGGTAAACGGAGCGCGCCCGCGCCGGAAGTTGCGGTACGCGAATCTCCGTTATCAACTCGTCCGGGTCGATGGAGTTTTCGCGGTACACATCCTCCTCGGGCGTGACGAAGAATTTCTCCAACTCGACCTCGCGCCTCCCCTTCTTCCCCACGAGCACGACGCGCGCGCCGAGCGCGACGAGCGGTGTGGCGAGCGCGGACGGGTGGACGATGGCGCACACGTCGTTACCGAAGATTGCGTGATACTGGTTCTCGCCCTCCTGCGCAAAGCAGTGCTCGCCGCCCTTCTTGCGGCAGTGAAACTCTTCCTGCCGGAAGTACCAGCAGCGCGGGCGCTGCAAGAGGTTGCCGCCGGCCGTCGCGACGTTGCGAATCTGCGGGGTGGCCGCGTGGCCCGCCGCGTCCGCGAGCGCCGTGTAGCGCGCGCGCACGGCCTGGCTCGCGTCCAAACTCGCTAAGGTGACGAGCGGCCCGATGCTCAAGCCCTTCCCCGCCTCCTCGCGAATCGAGTCAAGCCCGGCGATGGAGCGAATGTTGACGAGGCGCGACGGGGCGTCAAGGTTCTCCTTGAGACGGTCAACCAAGTCAATCCCGCCCGCCTTGACCGCCGCCGTCCCGCCGAGCTGCGAGACGGCTTCCGCAACTGTCCGCGCGTTGGTCCACTCGAATCTATTCACCGCGCACCGCCTTTCTTGCCGTCAAGCGCCGCGAGCACGCGCGCGGGCGTCATGGGTATCTCGCGCACGCGCACGCCGGTCGCGTTGTAAAAGGCGTTGGCGATTGCCGCCGCCGTCGGAATCGTCGAGGGCTCGCCGATGCCGCCCGCGTCGGTCGAGTTGCGCCCGAGGTATTCTTCGATGAGATGCACTTCGATCTGAGGCGTCTCGCGCGCGCCGAGGATTTTGTACTGCTCCAGGTTCGGGTTGACCATCAGGCCGGTGTTGCGGTCGAGGATGCGATTTTCGTAGAGCGCGTAAGAGATGCCCTGGAGCACGCCGCCGTTAATCTGACTCTCGACGGCGAGCGGGTTCAATGGACGCCCGCAGTCGTGAACAGCGACGACGCGCTCGACCTTGACGATGCCCGTCTCCGTGTCCACGGCGACCTCTGCGAACTGCACGCCGCCGTAGATGCCTATGCCGAAGCCGAAGTCCGCGCCGCCTTTGAACAGGAAGCCGCCGTAGTCGTCCGCGCGGCTCGCGCGCGCCGCGATCTGCTCGGTCTTCAAGCGAGCCGCGGCCTGTTTGAAACTCAACTTCCTTATCGGCGCAGCGTGAGACGTGCGCCCGTTGCCTTCGGCCACCTTCTGCGCCTCTTCATAAACGAAGACCTGCCCGTCGCGCATGACCAGCTTGTCGGCGGAGGTGCCGAGGGAGACTGCGACCTCCTGAAGCATCTGCTGCTTGACCTTCCACGCGGCGTTGCGCGCGGCGGGGCTGATGGAGCCCGTCGTCATGCTCCCGCCCGACGCGGGGCCGGCCGGGTACGACGTGTCGCCGATGCGAACGGCGATGTCCTTCGGTTTCAGGCCCAACTCTTCGGCGACGACCTGCGCCAGCGCCGTGCGTATGCCGCCGCCGATGTCCTGCACGCCCGAGAGCAGCTCGACCGAGGCGTCGCGCGTAATGCGCACCTCGCACGCGGAGTCCAGGTTGATGAGCCGATACCAGACGGCCTGGGCCACGCCCACGCCGCGCTTGATTGGGCCAGAATCAGCGCCCGGCGCTCGGCGGCGCGGCCAGTTGATTTTCGCGGCCCCGATGCGCCGCTCCTCGCGCCGCGCGGGGCTCTCGTCAATTTTGTCGCGGAGCGCGAGCGGGTCCATCTGCAACCGCTCGGCCAGCTCGTCAATCACCTGTTCGAGCGCGAAGCAGCCCTGCGGGTGGCCGGGCGCGCGGAAGGCGGCGGCCGGCCCGGCGTGCGTGAACACGTCAGACTCTTCGGTCCTGATGTTCGGGCACTGGTACATATTCTGCGCGGGGCCGCCGGAGCCCGCGCCCGTGCCCGTGCCGGCCGTGCCGTAGGATTGCAGGTGAATCGCCGTCAACTGCCCGTCGCGTTTCGCGCCGATCTTCAAACGCTGTACGGAGCTGGGCCGGTTGCCGACCGAGAGGTGCTCGTCCTTGCGGTCCAGCATCAGGCGGACGGGCGCGCCGGCCTTCTTTGAGAGGTGCGCGGCGATGACGCCGAAGTTGCCCGCGCCGAACTTCGCGCCGAAGCCGCCGCCCATGAACTCCGTGACGACGCGCACCTGGCTCTTCTTCAAATTGAAGATGGCCGCGAACTCGTCGCGCACGCTCGCCGTCCCCTGCGTCGAGGCATAGACGGTCAGGCCGTCCGGCTTCCAGTCCACGACCACGCCGTGCGTTTCGAGCGCCGAGTGCGTCTGGACCTGCGTGCGGAACTCTCCCTCGACCGTCACGTCCGCCTCCGCGAATCCTTTTTCAACGTCGCCGGGCTGCTGCCCGCGTGGGCCACTTTCGACGGGGCCGCGCACGTTGCCTTCCTGCGGCACGCCCCGCGGCCCGCCGCCGCCGCCCGCAGTTCCGGCCTGATCGGCCGCGCCCGGAAAAACTAACGGCGCGTCTTTCGCTTTCGCCCTGTCTGCGTCCACGACGAACGGCAGCGGCTCGTAATCAATCTTAATCAGCCGCGCCGCCTCGTCCGCGTCCGCCTGCGTGACGGCGGCGACGGCCGCGACCGGCTGGCCCGCGAACCTGACAATCGGATACCTGGCCGGAAGCTCCTTCGACTTGTCGCGCAACTCCGCGTTACCGAGGATGCGATCCAGGACGTGCACGGCGCGAACATTCGGGTGGCGCTCGGCGGCGCTCGTGTCAACGGAGCGGACGCGCGCGTGCGGGTGCGGCGACGTGACGATGCGCGCGAACAACATTCCCGGCAGTCGCACGTCGGCCGTGTAGCGCGCCGCGCCAGTCACCTTCAGCCGGCCGTCTATGCGCGGCGTGCGCTTGCCGATGACGCTGAGTTCCGCGTTGACGGGGAGCACGGGCGGCTCGTCCATCGGAATCTGGCGCTCGACCTCAGTCATCTCAACGCCCTTGATGCCCGCCGGGAGCTTGACCGTCCGCATCGGCGTCGAAGCATTGTTCGGCGCGTCGTTCGGGGGGTGCTTCGCCGCGTTCGGCACGGGCGTTTCGCCTGTCGGCGCGGAGGCCGGGGCGACGGTCGCCTTCTTAGTCTCATGCGGCTCTTGTTGCATCGCCATTACTCTGCCGCTCCTTTCTTCCCGCCGGACTGCCTGGCCGCGGCGAGCGTCGCCTCGAAGACTTTCGGATACGTCCCGCACCGGCAGAGGTTCCCGCTCGTCGCCGTCTTGACCTCTTCGAGCGTCGGGTCCGCGTTCTTACGCAAGAGCGCCGCGCAGCTCATGATCATCCCCGGCGTGCAGAAGCCGCACTGCGTCGCGTCGTACTCGATGAAAGCCTCCTGCACGGGATGCAAAGTTTCGCCGTCGGCCAGCCCTTCAATCGTCGTGACGCCGCGGCCCGCCGCGTCGAGCGCCAGCGTCATGCAAGAGCAGACGGGCGTGCCGTCCAGCCAGACGGTGCAGGCCGAGCACGAGCCGCGGTCGCAGACGACTTTCGTTCCCGTCAGCCCCAGCTCGAAGCGCAGGGCTTCTGCCAACGTCGTGCGCGGCTCGACCTCCACGCGGCGGCTCGCGCCGTTGAGGCGTATGGTCATCGCGACGCGGCCCGGCCCGACGACTACGGGCGCGGGCGCTTCCGCCGCGGACGCGCCTTCGCTCGCGCCGACGAGCCCGGATTCGAGAATCGCCGCGCCGGCCGCCGTCAGCCCCGCGCCCTTCAGGAAGCCGCGCCGCGTGACGCGCTGCTTCACGTCTCTTTCGTCTTCGTCTGACATCTTAATGACTCCGTTTGAATGGAAACGCCTGGCGCGTCGAACACCTCGCGGCGGCTACGCGCATGATTTGTGTTGGACTGAACAGCTTGTACGACTCACCCGCCCGCAGGGTTTATGTGAAATGAAAGGCTGTCGCCGTCAAATTACAACGAGTCGCCGTCGGGCGGCAAGGAGCTGAGCTGTAAGTAGCCGGTGGCGACGGTTCGGGCGCTCTCCGGTATAAAGCATTGACACCCCATCGCGGCGGGAGTATGGTGCAGCCACCTACTGGTGGGAGAAAATCTTTTCGGGTTCACTCGCCTCTAAACCCGGCCACTTTTTTTACGCCTACAGCACCTCGCTTGCACGCCTCTCCGGTGACGAGCACGAGGGGCGGACTCAACTATCAACTGCACGTCAACGCTGTCGCCGACGCATGGGCGCACGCCTGGCCGCGAGCGCCACGCGACGTGTTCCCTCGCCGCATCTTCGGTCGTCACGCGACACCTCAGACCGCCCGAGCCGCCGACCGCGGCCCAAACATGTTGGAGGAAACATGGCACGAATCTTTCATCAGAATATGCGCAGATTCGGCGGCAACACCATCGTCCGCAATGCCTTTTTCATGCTCACTTTCGATGCAATCCGCAATGCCCCCGGAACCGGGGGCGCGGCCGCGACCAGTTTTTTCGCAGCGGGCTTCACCGAGTTATCGAACTCGGGGCTAGGATTGCACGCCAATATCCCGGAGATTATTCAGTGCCTTGACGTAGCCTTGACCAACGTCCTCGTGATTGAGGTCGGCATCACTGCCGTCGGCGGCGACCGTGAGTTCGTAGCCATCGCGACCGACCCGGCTCTCTACCCGATCACAGACGCCGGGCACGTGCTGTTCAACTCGATGCATAACCGTTGGGACCTCCACAACACACCGGCGGGGGACATCGTGGACAACCGGATCGACATCCCCGGCGGAATCGACCTACAGGCCGACAGCCGCGGCGTCGCCTACGTGGCGGGCACCTATCTCCACACGGATTACCTCATCGGGTTTATGCATAACATGTGCAAGGAGGGCAACAAGAGCGGGCTCTTCGAGAAACTGGGCCAGGCGGCGAATCGGATGCGGCAAGTCCCCAACTACGCGGCGGCGCACGTGGTCATCGGCGGTGACTTCAACGTCCAGCCGCGTCACACGAGGCCCCGAAATGGTGGCCTCCAACTGTACGCGTGCTGCCGTACCGATATGTTGAATTTCCCGATGTACACGACGGCGGCCAACCCCTACGACTACTTCATGGTCAGCAATGTCGCGACCACCGATGCCGATGTTGAGATATATGCTCAAACCCGAGCCACACCGATTGGCTCCGACCACAGCGGGGTGACGCTCGAAGTCTGAAGCTGCCTGCGCGGCCCGCATTAAGCCCGTGTTCAGCTTCGGCCGCGCCGGAGCCACCCCTCTTGCTGGAACCATGCAACCGCCGACACCTACCGGGTCTGCGATTCACGAGCGGAGGTACTGACATGCCGAAGGATAAAGAAGACAACCCCTCGAAGGACATTGATGTCTCGTCTCTGTTGCCTCTCACGGGCGACGCGCTGACCATTGACGCCGCCACGGGAGAGGGGAACATCTTCGCCGACCAGCTCGAACGCCTGACGGGCGGCTCGCCCATCGTCGTCCGCGACGCCACGCGCGAGGCCACCGGCAACGGCGTCACCGTGATGGGCAAGGCGAGCCTCTTGAACATGGCCGACATGCCCGTGACGGCGACGGCCTCGCGCAGCGGCGACATTACCGTCCGCTTCACGCTGATTGACGGGCAGCCCGACGTGAACTCGTGGCACTTCAGTCGCAGCTTCCCGGACCTCCCGAGCTTCAACAGGGGGGCGCGGCCGAGCAATCAACTCGGTAGCGGCGGAAAGATGCCGAACGTCAACCTGCTCGACCGCCTGTCGCTCTCGGACGCGGCCTTCGTGCTCACGACGGCGGCGGACAGCGACCCCGTGACCCGCGCCCCCGTGCAGCCCGGCTTCAATTTCGTCGCGCGCCTCGCGCCCGCTGACATGCTCGGGTTGCTCGGCAGCATCGCCGGCGGCGGCGCGACGCTCCCGATCTCCGGCCCCGTCGTCATCCCGAAGTCCACGGAACTGACGCTGTCCTTTCCAGAGATGTCGCTGATGAAGTTCCCCTGGCAGTCGCTGCGGCCCGCGCCCGGCATACACCTGACCGCGGACCTCGGCGTTGATAAGACGGTCGGCGACACGCTTCGCTTTCACGATGTGGGCCTGCGCATCTACTGCCCGCACGCGAGCGCCTGGGCCAAAGCCAACCCGACTTACAGGCCCGCGGCGGCGGCGGCAGCGAAGCTCGAAGTGCCGAGCGCCGCGCTCTCCCTGGACATCACCGGCCTCGGCTTCGACTCGCCCGACACGCTGATGCTGTTCGGACTCTTCGAGGGTTTGACGCTCGGGAAGTTGGAGCAGCTCGCGGACGCCGCGGGCGGCGGCGACCTCGCCAGCTCACTTCCAGACGACGTGCGGTCGGCGCTCGGGAAGCTGAACGCGATCTCGCTCGACGCTCTCATGGTCCAATTCGGGAAGGGCTTCGCGGTCGGCAACGTCGGCTTCGCGGTCGGCCTGCCCGGCATCGACACGACCGTCCTGCCCGGCTTCAACGTCCGCAGCCTGACCGCCAATTTCAACGTCGCACGACCCTTCGACTCGCAACGCTCCTTATCGGTCACGCTCGGCGGCGTGGTGGATTTCGTCGGCGCACCGTTTGACATCGAGATAGACCTGCCGGGAGTGGACGCACACGCGAACATGACGGGGGGCGTGGAAGTTCCTCTCGGCACGCTCTTCCGCGAGGTCGGACTGCCTGGCCCACCCGACCTGACCATCAACGAACTGCAAATGGCCGCGCGCAAGGACGGCTCGCGGTCGGTCGCCGCAGGCATAGCGGAGGACCCGCCCTGGACGCTCGACCTCGGCCCGACCGCGCTGACCATCTCGGACGTGAGCGTGCGCGCGACCAAAGACGCGGGCGGCATCACCGCAGGCAGTTTCGGCGGAACCCTCGCGCTCGGCGACGAACTGAAGTTCGAGGTCAGGTACGACACGCCGGGCGATTTCGTCATGCGCGCTGACCTGTACGACGTGAAGCTGTCGCAACTCATCGCACCCCTGAATCAACTCGGCCTCGAACTGCCGGCGGGCTTCGACGTGGACATCGAAGAGGGCTCCGTCATGATTGAGCGGCAGGGCGGCGGGCTGGCCTTCAACCTGCTGGCCGCCGTCGGAGGGCTGGGCACGTTGGCCTTCACGGCGCGGAAGCAGGAGGCTTGGGGCATCGCCGTCGGACTCGACCTCAACGCCGGCGGGCTGTCGTCCGTGCCGTGGCTGCAACCGCTCGCCGCCTTCGAGTCCTTCGTCGGCCTCGAACAGCTTCTGGTGGTCATCTCGTCGCTCGCGCAGCCGGACTTTCAGTTCCCAGACTCGGCGCACTTCGACGTACCCATGCTGGCGAGCCAGCACGTCAAGATGCCGTCGCACGCCGACGGGCTCGTGCGCGGCATGAACGTCTATGCCTCGCTGAGTGCGGTCAAGAGCGACGGCTTTCGGAGCCTGGCTAAGTTTCTCGGGCTCGACATGGGCGGCACGATTGGCGTCACGCTCTCGGCCAGTCTTCCAGACCCGTCCGCCGATTCCAGGCTCTTCATCTCCTTCGACCAGGAGATTCAGAAAGGCATGCACTTTAACGGCGCGCTCGGCGTGCTCATGCGGCACAGCGACCTCGCGGCTTTTCTGAACGGAGACTTGAGCATAAATGTGCAGGGCAAGCCCATCACCTTCAGCGTCACGGCCCTGATGCTCCCGCAGGACGTGCTCATCTCCGGGACGATGCGAGGCACGCTCAGCTTCGGCCCCGTCACCCTGAGCAACGTGGCCCTACTCGTCGGCCTCACCTACGAGGGCGCTCCTACTTGCGTGGGCCTCGCCGCCACGCTCGACCTGACCGAGTTTGAAATTTCACTCGAAAGCTCGATTGCCCTCTTCTACGACACGCTCGACCCGACACAGACTAAGAACATGCTCGCCGGCTCACTCGACGGGCCGTCGCTGAAAGAACTGGCCCAGGTGCTCGCACGCCAACGTGACCTGCCCCCTCCCCTGGACCAGGTCCTGGACGGCATCGGATTGAATGGGCGGAAAGTCTTCGACCTTCCGGCGACGGCCGCCGCGGCGTTAGACAGCCACGACCTGCCCGCGCTCGCTCAAGCCTTCGCGGAGCACGGCACGACCATCCCCGCCGCGAGTGAGAGCGCCCTGCTGGTGACCAACCGCGCGGGGCAGGTCTGGCACCTCACAGACATGACGGCGATGCCGATGCTGCACTACAGCCTGAAGCTCAAAGCCGACAAGATCGAGGTGGCACTTGATCCGCAGCTCTACTTCGCCCCGCAGAGAACTTTCATCGGCGCGCTCCAATTCCCAGAGGGCTTCTACGTCTGCGGCGAACTCGACATCCCGCGATTGAGCGGCCGGGTCGAAGTCTTAATCAGCCCGGCGCGCGGCATCGCGGTGGACGTGGACATCTCCCCGGTCATCATGCCCGGCAGGAACAGTGACTTCTTCTCCATCACCGGCGCGCGTGACGGGTCCGGCCCGCATCTCTCGCTCTCCTCATACGAACAGCCGGAGGCGACAGACACGCTGTTGCGCCCGCCGCACTTTAAGCTGTCGGGTAAGATGCGGCTGCTCGGGGCGGACCTCCTCAGCATCCACGCCAACGTCGGCGCTCAGGGCTTGAGCTTCCAGGCGGCGGAACAGGTCGCGCCGTGGCTGCACCTGGACTTAAGCGGCACCTTAGACGCCGAGAGCCTCGACGTGGGCGGGAAGATAGTCGTCGGCGTGGATCGCCATCTGGACCTCATGGCCGGGAGCCTGGACGTAAAGGTCAACGTGAATGGTTCGCTGGCGGTCGGCCAAAGCTCCTGGCTGATTGTCGCCACCTTCAAGGGCGGCTTCGACTTTAATGGCATCTCGTTCGACATCCCGGAATTCCAGTTGGACACCTTCGGCCCGGCGCTGGCGCACATCGCCGACACGCTCTGGGGTCGGGTCAGCGAGTTGATTAAGAAGTCCGTGGAAGACCCTTTGCTATTCCTGAAGTGGCTGCGTGGAAAAATCATACAAGGCGTCGGGCAGACTGCGCAGGAGGTCGGCACGATACTTCAGCAGAACTATCAGCTGTTGGCCGACGGGGCCGCGGACACGATGAAGAAGGCGGGCTATCCGGCAGCGGATGTCGCCAACGCCCTACAGTCGGCCTACGGCGTCACGCCTGACGAAGCGGCGAAAATCCTCCGCGGCGCGGGCTACGCCGCCAACGAAGTCAAAGACCCGCTCACTAATGCCTTCGGCCTCAAGCGCGACGCATTGAGAAGCGCGCTCGGGGGTGCCGGCTTCGCGGTCGAGGAGGTCAACAATGTTCTCGACAGCCCCGGCGACGATATCAAGGATAGCGTTGGAAGTGTGGTTAATAGCGTGGGGGGCTTTTTTGGTGGGTTTTAAGCGCCTCTGCCCTTTTAGTCAAAACTTGTGTGAATTTACGCCGCTTCCCACCGGCTCATTGTTATGACACTTTATTCTTTACTGCCACGCGCTCTTGCTTTACTCTGGCGGCGGTCCTGGGTCTCCTCTCTTTCACGCTCGCGGCAGCAACAGAATGCCTGTGTCAACAATGATGCCCAACAAACTCTCGCGCGCTCTTACTCTGTTGATGATTTGTGCCACTGCTGCCACCGCGCAAGGTGGCAAGTGCACTTTGAAACTGGCGGAGCTTGCGCAGCCCGCGGAGCTACGCGGCTTTCGCGTCGGGATGACGACGGAGGAGGTCAGGGCGCGGCTGCCGAAGGCTCAGTTGCCGCGGGCGAACGAGTTCGGCTTCGCGTCGCTCAACATTTTCCCGGACTACGAGGCGGGGATCGATAAGAAGGCTTTCGAGGGCGTGCGGACGGTGTCTCTGGATTTTCTGGACAACCGCGTGACGGCCGTGTGGATTGGGTACGACAAGACGTTCAAGTGGCAGACGATTGACGAGTTCGTCCAGGGCATCACGGCCGCGCTTAAGCTGCCGAACTCGTGGCGGACCAAATTCCGCAACCGCCTATTAGACTGCGCGGACTTCACGGTCTCCGTCATCCCCGTCGGCGAAAGCCCCAGCGTCAAGATTACGAACGACGCGGCGCGCGCACTGCTGGACGAGCGCAAAGCCGCCAAGAATGAAACGGAGCAACCCTGACAGTTTGAAACCCTAAACTCAACCCTTTGCGCCTTCGGTTTTATCTTTGCGCCTATGCGAGAAACAGCCTTTCACGCAAAGGCGCAAAGATAAAACTTAAGGCGCAAAGAAAACAGTTGAGTTTCTTTTCAAAGGAGAGACGAGAATGCTTAAAGAGTTCAGGGAGTTCATCAAGCGTGGGAACGTGCTGGATTTGGCAGTTGCCGTCATCCTCGCGGTGGCTTTCGGTAAGATTGTGACCACACTGGTCGAGGGCATCATCATGCCGCCCGTCGGCCAACTCCTCGGCAAAGTTGATTTCGCGAGCCTCTTCTATGTACTGGACCGGACGAAGGGCAACCCGGCCTCTCTGGCCGAAGCTAAGGCGATGGGCGTCCCCGTCATCGCCTACGGTCAGCTCCTCAACGACCTCATCACTTTCCTCATCGTCGCCTTCGTCGTCTTCCTCATCGTCAGGGCGTACAACAGAATGAAGAACAAGCCGGAAACAGAAGTCACCACCCAGGACTGCCCGCGCTGCCTCTCGACCATCCCGCTCAAGGCCACACGCTGCGCCGAATGCTGCGTTGACCTGCAATGAAACAGTGGTCAGTGGTCGGTGGTCAGTGGTCAGTTAAAGAAAAGCAGCCGCGCCAATCACGCCGGCTGCTTTTTCTCTTTCTCTTAACTGACCACTGACCACTGACCACTG
>DASWQY010000147.1:0-2223 GCA_036403435.1 Pyrinomonadaceae bacterium | reverse complement strand
ATCAAATAAACGATAACTGATTTAATGAGCCATTCGCAGTTTCGCGGTATAATTGCTTATACTTAGACATGCATGGCTTAATCTTTGAGACAAGCATATGACTACTGGCAGAATCAACCAGGTAACTATCGTGCGCCGGGGACGGCCAACTACCCGTGTTTCAGGGCAGAAGAGTTCTCTAGTTACGAGGTCGGGGGCCGCGAGGGCCCCGGAGGCCGCGCGGCTCGTCCGGCAGTGCCGGTCTCGCCGCGGGTCCCATCCGCTTTCCCCTTCTGAATTCCCCAGAGCGCGGTCGGCAGGAGAGAGGGAGGCGCGAATGCACCTTTCACACACCGCCTAGGCGCCCCAAGAGGAGGCCTTACCAGGAGGTTCGGCTGCGAGAGCTTCCCCAACTGGCGGGTACCCCCGGTGTCTTTTGACGAGGCCTGGCGAACCGCCATGCGCCCACTTAGCCCACCCTTGGGTGCAAATGGGTATTCCATTGCGCCTGCTGAGTCTTCCCAGATGCCGCGGCGCGCTCCCCAGGGGGTTGCGGCGCGGGCCTGAGGTGGTGCTTGCTGCTGGCGGCGACCCCCCGGCAGACCGTAGGGAACCACGCAGAGGCAGCAATACTTGAAATGGGACTTGGAGCGCTCCAAAGAGACGCTTACCGCGGTGGGGTGCCTGGGACCTCCCAGACAGCCCCGCCGCTCTCATATACCCACCGAGCGTGGGGCAGAAGCGCGCACGGTCCTGCGGGCTGATGGGGCGCGCGGCGGTTCGACAAATCCTTCTTAAGTATGGTAAATTTTAAAAATCGACTCACGGCCACACAAACGCACACGCTCGCAGCGTCAGCCCAGTTTCTTGCCGTACCATGCAGTGCAAGTGCCAGCCTTGCGTACCCTGCAATTGGCAGCTTGCATGCACGGTAGTGGCCAGCCTACAGCGCCGAAATATTCCTTCCGCGCCCTGCAATTTACAGCACCCAAAACATCCTTCCATGCCCTGTAATTGGCAGCTTGCGTACACTGTAGTGGCCAGCCTACAGCGCCCAAAACTTCCTTCCGTGCCCTGCAATTGGCGGCTTGCGTGCACTGTAGTGGCCGGCCTACAGCGCCCAAAACGTCCTTCCGTGCCCTGCAATTGGCGGCTTGCGTGCACTGTAGTAGCCAGCCTACAGCACCGAAATATTCCTTCCGTGCCCTGCACCCTGCAATTGGCGGCTTGCGTGCACTGTAGTGGAGGGCCTACAGCACCCAAAACGTCCTTCCGTGCCCTGCAATTGACAGCTTGCGTGCACTGTAGTAGCCAGCCTACAGCACCGAAATATTCCTTCCGTGCCCTACAATTTACCACACCCAAAACATCCTTCCATACCCTGCAATTGTCAGCTTGTGTGCACTGCAGTGGCCGGCCTACAGCGCCCAAAACTTCCTTCCGTGCCTTGCAAGTTACAGCACCTGAAACTTCCTTCCATGCCCTGCATTTGGTAGCTTGCGTGTACTACACTGGCCGGCCTACAGCGCGCAGAACTTCCTTTCATACCCTGCAGTTGGCAGCTTGCGTACCCTGTAGTTGGCGGCTTGCGTACCCTACAGTTGTCGGTCTTGCGTACCCTGCAGTTGGCGGCTTGCGTACCCTGCAGTTGGCGGCTTGCGTACCCTGCAGTTGACAGCTTGCGTGCACTGTAGTGGCCAGCTTGCGTGCACTGTAGTGGCCAGCTTGCGTGCACTGCAGTTGGCGGCTTGCGTACCCTGTAGTTGGCAGCTTGCGTACCCTGCAGTTGGCGGCTTGCGTACCCTGCAGTTGGCGGCTTGCGTACCCTGTAGTTGGCAGCTTGCGTACCCTGCAGTTGACAGCTTGCGTGCACTGTAGTGGCCAGCTTGCGTGCACTGCAGTTGGCGGCTTGCGTACCCTGTAGTAGGCAGCTTGCGTACCCTGTAGTTGGCGGCTTGCGTACCCTGTAGTTGGCGGCTTGCGTACCCTGCAGTTGACAGCTTGCGTGCACTGTAGTGGCTAGCTTGCGTGCACTGTAGTGGCCAGTTTGCGTGCACTGCAGTTGGCGGCTTGCGTACCCTGTAGTTGGCGGCTTGCGTACCCTGCAGTTGACGGTCTTGCGTACCCTGTAGTTGGAGGCTTGCGTACCCTGCAGTCGCAACGATACCAACAAGCAAGACAACCAAGAAAACATCTCCAGCTTGCGTACCCTGCAGTTGCCGGTCTTGCGTACCCTGTAGTTGG
>DASWQY010000146.1:0-108274 GCA_036403435.1 Pyrinomonadaceae bacterium | reverse complement strand
AACGGCTCGACGGCGCTCTCGGGGACGCAGTCGGGTGCGATGGGCGAGGGCTGGGGCGACTACTGGGCGAGCAGCATCAACAACGATGGCGTGATGGGCGAGTACGTCGCCAACAACACCGTCGGCATCCGCCGCGCGCCCTACACCGTGCCGGCGGCGGCCGTCCACGACTCCTACGCCGACGTGTGCGCGGGCGGCTGCGAAGTCCACAACGACGGCGAGGTCTGGGCGGCGGCGCTCTGGGATTTGCGCACGCAGCTCGGCGCGGCCATCACGGATAACATCGTGCTCAACGGCATGAAGTTCACGCCGACGCGGCCCTCGTTCCTCAACGCGCGCGACGGCATCCTTCAGGCGGACCAGAATCTGAACGGCGGCGTCAACCGCTGCGCCATCTGGACCGTCTTCGCCCGCCACGGGATGGGCGTCTCGGCAGTCGGCAACGACGGCACGACGCACACGGCCGCGACCGACAAGCCCGCGGACTGCGGCGGCACCTGCACCTTCTCGATCAGCCCGACCAGCTCCAGCCAGCCCTCGGGCGGCGGCACGGGCAGCGTCAGCGTGACGACCAGCGCCGGCTGCGCCTGGACGGCCACGAGCAATGCGACGTTCATCACGATCACTTCCGGCAGCAGCGGCACGGGCAGCGGCACGGTCAACTACTCCGTGGCCGCCAACACCGGGACCGGCTCTCGCACGGGCACGATGACCATCGCGGGCCAGACCTTCACGGTGACGCAGGCAGGCACCGGCGGGGGCGGGACCGAGTTGATCGTCAACCCGAGCTTCGAGACCGGCACGTCGCCGTGGGTCGTGAGCGGCCAGGTGACTTACAGCACCGGCTCCTTCCCGCACAGCGGCGTGGCCTACATGATTCTCAACGCCGTGAACAGCTCCAGCGGCCAGTTCTACCAGACGGTCACGATTCCGAGTGGCGGGGCGAATCTCAACTTCTGGCTCAATATCACGACCGGCGAGGCGGCGGGCGACCCCGTCTTCGACCGCCTCTTCATCGAGGTGCGGAACACTTCGGGGACGCTCCTGGGGACGCTGGCGACGTTCAGCAACCAGAACAGCGGCACGGCCGGCGTTTACGTGCTGAGGGGGCCATACAACCTCTCCGCATGGGCCGGGCAGACCGTGAGGGTTCAATTCCGCGGCACCAATGACATCACACTGCCCACGTCATTCCGCATTGACGACGTGTCGGTGAAATAACTCCACTAACCGGAGAACCCGGAGTCTCCCGCAAAGGCGCAAAGGCGCGAAGAGAAGCTTGATAGTTTTCTTCGCGCCTTTGCGTCTTTGCGGGAGACGTTCGTGGTTCGTTTTCTATAGAAGAATCTCGTCGAACGTGCGGACAATCGGGTGGGCCGACTGCTCGGGCTCGCGGCTTCCGGGTCGCACGCAGAGGGCAGTCGTCATTCCCGCCGCGCGCGCGCCGTCGAGTTCGGCCGTCACGTCCGAGACGAACAGGACTTCGGCCGCGTGCGCACCGATTTTCTCACTGATTGACACGTAGCTGGCCGCGCTCGCCTTTGCACCCGTCGTGGTGTCGAAGTAGCCGTCGAGGTAAGGTGTCAGGTCTCCTTCGCTCGTGTGCGCGAAGATTAATTTCTGTGCCAGCACGCTTCCCGACGAGAAGATGTAAATCTCTTTCCCCAGCCTCTTCCATCGCTCGAACGCCGGCCGCACGTCCGCGTAAACCTCGCCGCGCAAGCGCCCGCTTCTGTAGCCGCCCTCCCAGATTTTCCCTTGCAGCGATTTCAGCGCGGTGGACTTCCTGTCTCGATCCATCAGCCAGTGGGCGTAACTCACCGCCGACTCCACGAGCGAGTCCGGCGAGTCTTCGAGCCAGCGGGGCGGCCCGCTTCCCTTCTCCGCATCAGACAGGTTCTCGTTTTTCAAAGCCTCCGCGTCCGCGCGGACCTCTTCAGAATCGAGATGCTGTTCGAGGAACTCGCGGACGTGTTGACGCGCGAAGGGGAAAAGAGTTTCGTAAACGAACTCGACGGGCGTGGTCGTGCCTTCTACGTCGAGCAGGAGGGCGCGTGTCTGCTGTGCCGGCATGGGAAGATTTAGAAACTCGCGCGGCCCGCGTCCACGGCGGGGACGTAAGCAGGGCCTAAGCACACGGGCAGGTAGCCTTCGTCCGCGCCGCTCACTGTGTAGTGCGGCGTCCAGCCCGCCGCGTCCTGGAAGAGACGTATGGCGCGGATGTCGCGGTCGGCGCAGAGGCCGAACCAGTGGCGCGTCCCGCGCGGCACCGAGAGCAAGTCGCCCGGCTCGACCTCTATGGCCGTGACCGGACCATTTTCGGGGTGGATGTGGAAGATGCCGCGCCCGCGCACGACGAAGCGCACCTCGTCCTCGTCGTGCCAGTGCTCGCGGCTGAACTTCGCCAGCATCGCGTCCAGGCCGGGCGTTTCGGGGCGCACGTCAATCACGTCGGCCGTCACGTAGCCGCCGCGCTCTTTCAGTCTTTCGATCTCTTCGGCGTAGGCGGCGAGGATTTCTTCCTGCGGCGCGTCGTGGGCCACTTCGCGCGCGGGCTCCCAGCGTTCGTAGCCGATGCCTATGCCCGCCAGGTGGCCGCGAATCGTTTCCGGGTCGTGAAGCGTCAGTTGCTGGTCAGGTATTCTGACGATTGCCATGTTTCTCTCTCTCCTTCGGGCCGCCGGCACAAAACTCGCGCCCCGCGACTTCGAGCAGGAACTCCAGAATCTCGACGTGGCGCTTCGCCTCGGCCAAATCTTTCCCCCACGTGTAGAGGCCGTGGCGTCGCAGCAGGACCGCGTGCGCGTCCCGGCGTTTATCCAGAGTCACTTCGAGCGCGCGCGCGAGCGCGGTCATGTCCTGCGAGTTCTCTATGATGGGCAGGCACTCACGGTGCTCGTGCGTGCGCACGCCCGCCAGGCCCTTCAGCATCTCGAAGCCTTCGACGACCAACTCTCCTTCGCCCGCGTACGCCTCGGAGAGCAGCGTGCTCCAGACAGAGTGCGTGTGGAGGACCGCGCCCGCCGCGCGCGTCCGCACGACCGAGAGGTGGAGCCGCGTCTCGTCCGAGGGCCGCCCCTGCCCGCGCACGACCTCGCCCCTCTCGTCAATCTGCAAGATGTCATCGGCGGCGAGCGCGCCCTTGTCCGCGCCGCTGGCGGTGATGGTCAGCCTCAAGGGGTCTGTGCCGGAAACGGCGCTGAAATTCCCGCTCGTACCCAACACCCAGCCGCGCCCGTAGAACTCGCGGCCCACGCCCGCCAGCAGGCGCGCGAGGCTGGCGTGGGAACTCCCGTTCCGCTCGTTGTCATTCTCCAGGCGCGGCATCTTCCAGACTCAAGGGCAGCCATTTTATTCTCGCGCGCCGATAATTACTAGCGCGATTATTCCCGAAGCGCGTTAGGCGCTCCCCCCCAAATGGACCACGGAATCTTTCCGTCGGGCGTGCTGTCAGGAACGCTGTTGGCGAACATCCCGTTTAAGACCTCCGAGCTTTGTCCTTTTTCCGCGGATTCGCTTCACTTTGTGGCGCGCTTCCCTTTCTCCTGAGCGTCTTTCGGCGTGAAGCCGCGCTTGCGCATCAGGGCGTCAATCCTGGGGTCGCGCCCGCGGAAGGCGCGGTAGGCTTCGGCCGGGTCAACCGTGTTGCCGACCGTGAAGATGTACTTGCGCAGGCGCTCGGCGACCGCCTTATCGTATGGGCCGCCTCCTTCTGTGAACGCGCCGTAGGCGTCGGCCGTCAGCACGTCGGACCAGAGGTAGCTGTAGTAGCCCGCCGAGTACGAGTCGCCCGAGAAGACGTGGCCGAACTGCGGCGTTCGGTGGCGCATCACGAGTTCATGCGGCATCCCCAACTGTGCCAGCGTCTCGCGCTCGAAGGCGTCCGGGTCAATCTTGCGCTCGCCCGCCAGATGCAGCTTCATGTCAACGAGCGCGCTCGACAGATATTCCGTCGTGGCGAAGCCCTCGTTGAAGGTCGAGGCGCGCTCGATGCGCTCGACCAAATCCTTCGGGATGGGCTTGCCCGTCTGGTAGTGCACGGCGAATCGCTGTAAGACCTCAGGCGTCGAGAGCCAGTGTTCCAGGAGTTGCGACGGGAACTCGACGTAATCGCGCGGGACGGCTGTGCCGGAAAGCGAAGGGTACGTGACGTTCGAGTTGAGGCCGTGGAGCGCGTGGCCGAATTCGTGGAAGAGCGTCTCCGCGTCGTCCCAGGAGATGAGCAGGGGCTCATTCGGCTTGCCCTTCACGAAGTTCGCGTTGTTCGAGACGATGGTCGTCACGTCGCCCTCGTTGCGCTCCTGGCTGCGGTAGGCGTTCATCCACGCGCCGGAGCGTTTGCCCTCGCGCGCGTAAGGGTCGAAGTACCAGAGCCCGACGTGGCGCTTCGTGGCCCTGTCTGTCACCTCCCAGACGCGCACGTCCGGGTGATAGACGGGGACGTTCACGACCGGCTTGAACTCGAAGCCGAACAGCTCGCCCGCGACCCAGAACATTCCCTCGCGCAGCTTTTCGAGTTGCAGGTAAGGCTTGACTTCGTTCTGGTCCAGATCGTAGCGGGCCTTCCGCACCTTCTCCGCGTAGTAGCGGTAGTCCCACGGCTCGATCTTGATTTTCGCGCCCTCCTTGTCCGCGAGCGCCTGCATGTCCGCGACCTCCTCGCGCACGCGCGCGACCGCCGGCTTCCAGACCGCCTCCATCAGCTCCATCGCGCGCTCGGGCGTCTTCGCCATCGTGTTCTCAAGCCGCCAGTGCGCGTGCGTCGGGTAGCCGAGGAGCTTGGCGCGCTCGGCCCTCAGTTGCAGAATCTCCGTGATGATGGCGTTGTTGTCGGTCTTCCCGCCGGTGTCGCCGCGATTGACGAACATGCGCCAGACTTTCTCGCGCAGGTCGCGGCGGTCAGAGTAGGTGAGGAAGGGGTCCACGGAAGAGCGCGTGTTCGTAATCACCCAAGCGCCCGGCAGCTTCTTCGTCACGGCGGCAGCGGCGGCTGCGTCGCGCACGGCTTGCGGGAGGCCGGCCAGTTCGGCCTCCGTCTTGATGACTTGAAACTGGTCCGTTTCGTCCGCCAGCAAGTTCTGGCCGAAGCGCGTGTAGAGCCCGGCGAGTTGTTGGTTGATGGCGGAGAGGCGGGACTTGGCTTCGGGCTTGAGCCGTGCTCCGGCGCGCACGAAGTTGGTGTAGTAGAGCCAACTGAGGCGCTGCTGCTCGGGCGTCCATTTCGACTTGTCGGGCGAGTTGTAAACGGCCTCGATGCGGCGGAAGAGAGCTTCGTTTTGAGTAATCTTGTCGTTGAAGGCGGCGAGGCGCGGGGCCATCTCGCGCTGGACGGCCTGGAAGTCCAGGCCGTTCATCGTAGAGGCCCAGACGCCATAGACGGTCTCAACGCGGTCGAGCGCGCGCCCCGCACGCTCAAGCGCGGCGATGGTGTTCTCGAAGGTCGGCTTCTCCGCCTGCGCCGCGACGCGCTCTACGTCCGCGAGCTTCTCGCTCATGGCCGCTTCGAGCGCGGGCTTGAAGTCCGCGACCTTGACGCGGTCGAAGGGGGGCGTGCCGCCGTACGGGCCGGCCCACTTGGCCGTGAGCGGGTTCGGCTCTGCGTCCCGCTTGTCGCTCGCCTCAGTGGTGAAGGACTGATACGAAGTGTTCATGCCTCTCGTGGTGGTGACGTTATGGACGATGGCGCAGCCGAGGACGGCGGACGCGCAGAGCAACGCGCGCCCGCGTGTGAAAAAGTCGCGCATGAATAGCATCTCCCTCTAACATCGAAATGGTGGGGACGAGTTTACAGCCGATGAAAAAATTAGTCCAAACTCTCAGGGACTCTTTGGGCCGAGCGAAAAGACCGGGACCGCGAAGACGCACGAAGCGACACGAAAAGGGCCGAGCTTATTTCGTGTCGCTTCGTGCGTCTTCGCGGTTGCCGGTTCTCTAGCACCCGCGCCTGAAGCTCGTGCGCTGGTTCTGTCGTCTGAGGGCTTCCTGGTACTTCTGTGCGGTGGAGAGCGTCCGCCTGATGTCCACGTCGTCCAGGTTCGGGTAGCGTTGAGAAGTCCTGTTGATCGCCACGGTCAGCAGGTTCTCCGCTTCACTGAAGCGCCCGGCCTCGGAGGCCGCGGCCATGTCCCGAATCGCCTGTGCCAGAAGCGCGATGCTGTAATTCTTGTCCACCTCGCCGTCTTGCAGCGTGTCTTCCGGCGCGGCATCCCGCACCGCGACCGACGCCTCGTCGCTCTCGACCACCTGCCGCTTGCGCGCGAGGTCGTAATAGCTCAGGCGGACGCGCGCCGAGAGCCGCGAGCGGCCAGGCACGTAGAGCGCCGGCCGGACGCGCATCATGACGACTTGCGTCAGGCCGCTGTTCATGTTGTCGAGCTTGACGCGCACGCCGCCCCTGCGGAACTGCGGCTCGTAGCCGTAGAGCTGGACCAGTTCCAGTCCGGGGTCTAAATCAATCTCCACGTTCGGCTCAGTCGCGACCGGCGAGACCAGGCTCTGTACTTCCGTGAGGAAGACTTTCTCTATGTCCTGCGCGTCGGCGACGAAGTGGAAGAGGCCGCGCCCGCTCTTCGCCAGAGTGCGGAGCAGGTCTTTGTTCAAGTCGAGCCCGACGCCGATGGTGGAGAGGTCAATGCCCCGGTCGTTGAAGCTCAGGGAATCACGACTGATCTTCGAGGGGTCTGTGACGCCCGTGTTGGCGATGCCGTCCGTGAGGAGGATGACGCGGTTGGTCGCGTCGCGGCGGTAATTGACGAGCGCCTGGTGATAGCCGAGCATCAGGCCGGAGTGAATGTTAGTAGAGCTGCCGGGCTCTATGCTGCGAATCAGCCGCCTGACGTTTTCGCCGTCGCCGATAGCTTGCGCGGGCATGAGCACTTCGGCGTCCGAGTCGAAGACGACTAATGAGAGGACATCCGACGCGCGGAGCTGGCCGACCATCGTCAGGAGCGCCGCCTTGACCCTCGACATCTTGTCCTCGGCGGCCATCGAGCCGCTCTTGTCAATCACGACCGCGAGGTTGACGGGGCGCAGTTGCTCGCGGTCAATCGCGAGGGCCGTGGTGAACCCGACCTGTAAGACCGCCTCCTGGCCGGGGGCAACCTGGTCGTTGCCCCAGCGCACGTCGAGGGCGACCGCTTGGCCCGCCTTCGGGAGCCCGATCTGGTGGCGGCGGTAGTTGATGATCTCCTCGACGGCGACCTCACGCGAGGCCGGGAGCACTCCCGATTCGGCCAGGTAACGTGTGCGAGACTCCGCGGCTGACGAGACTCCGGCCTGCCCGAGCGCCGTCCCTGTTAAGGCGCACAGGAGAAAGGAGAGCATCAGGAAAAACTTGAAACTGACGGGGAGCTTCCTGTAGGTAGGTGACGACATACAACCTCCTCAAGCGTTTGCTGGTTGACCGACCGTACGGGGAGACAGACGTTGACGAGCTTGTGCCTTTGCGAGAATTTCTGTTGTCCTTCTGTCAGAGCTACAGATGAAGCTTCCTCAGCCAGGGATGCCTCGGCGCTATAACTCGACCCCTTTGCGTCTTGGCGGCTTGGCGTCTTGGCGTGAGTGGTTTTGGTTTTGTCTCGCAAAGGCGCAAAGGCGCAAAGGGGTTGAGCCAATTTTTGGCTTGAGTTTTTGTGCCAGTCTCTAAAACTCTTCCTCATTTGCCGCGAGTGACGTTATGATGTGCCGCGTTCTCATCCTCCGATGGGGGTTTTGCACACATGGCAGAAGAAATCATGACGCGCGCTCAGTTGATTGACGCCCTGCGGCTGGCGTCGGAGCTGGAGCACGGCCTGATGGCCCAGTACCTCTTCGCGGCCTACTCGCTGAAGCGGTACGACTACGAGGGGCTCCCGCCGGATCAGGTCGAGCGCGTGCGGCGCTGGGCGTCGCTCGTCACGCTGGTCGCGCGGCAGGAGATGGAGCACCTGGGGCTCGCGCTGAACCTGCTTTCGGCCATCGGCGGCACGCCCTCCTTCTCGCGCCCCAACATGCCGCAGCGGCTCGACTACTACGGCCCCATCAAAATCAAGCTCGCGCTCACGCGTTGCGACCTGGAGACCATCGAACGCTTCCAACGCTTCGAGGCTCCCGACGAATTGGCACAGCCCGAGCCGCCCGACCCGTCGAAACCTCCGCAGCCGATTGACCAGACGAAGGCGCACGAGTGGTGCACGAAGCGCGCCGGCGTCGGGCGCACGGAGGTCGCGGCCGCCCTCGAATCAGGGCCGGGGCTTCTGACTGCCGCGCCGCACATCGACCTTCTCTACGGCATCCCGTACCAGTCCGTGCAGGAGCTTTACCAGAAGATTACGACCGGCTTCGAGCACCTCAGCAACGAGCTTGGCGAGCGTAACCTCTTCGTGGGGCGGCCCGAGAACCAACTCTTCGGCGGCCCCAGCAGCCCGCAGCACGGGACGATGAACGACCTCAACCAGTATGGGCTCGACATCATAGGCGTCACGGACCTGGCGAGCGCCAAGCAGGCGACGCGGATGATCGTCGAGCAGGGCGAGGGCGTGAGGGTTCCGCCGAGCTACCTGCCCAACACGCACTTCTGCATCTTCACGCGCATCCGCGGCGAGATGGAGGAGTACGGGCTCGGGGCCGCGGCCGCGCGCCCGGTTGTGCCAAATCCGATGACGGTCCTTCAGCCGGACGTTGCGCCCGCGGACGAGGTCTCGCTCATCACGGACAAGCACACGCGCGAAGTGGCACAGCTCTTCAACGAGTCATACGAGGTCATGCTGCTGCTGCTGCTCTACCTCTACAGCGACCAGGTGAAGACGAAGGCGCAGGCGGACGCCCTGATGGACGCGGCGTTCTTCCCCTTCATGACGATGTTTATCCGCCCGCTCGCCGAAATCCTGACCGAGCTTCCGGCCTTCGAGGACAAGCCGGGCAACGCCGGCCCCGGCTTCGAGCTTTCGGGCGACGTGATCCTCTTCCCGAATCTGGCACAGACCTGGACGCTCTTCCAGGAGCGCATTGATTCGTTGGTCGCGGGCTACCGGCGCGTCACGACGATGGGCGACCCGTGGCTGGACCTTCCGGGGCAGCGCACGGCGCGCGGCAAGCCGTCGCAAATCTGGCAGAGGCTTGATTACCTGCGGCAGAGCATGGAGCGGCTGGGGGCGGACTGGCAGGCGAATTGGCTGAACATCGGGCGGACGACGGAGGTTTGAGTGATGCTGCGACTTGAGTTCGAGGGATTCTTCCAGATGCGCATGGCGACCGACCCGGACCCGACGGACGAGAAGCGCGGCGTCAGCGGCTACACGTTCGCGCTCGCGGGCGAGCCGGACTTCGACGCGAAGCTACACTTCCAGCCGGACGAGCCCGGCGTCTGCGAGCGCGAGTTCGGGCCGACGAGCAAGGGGCCGAAGGTCGGCGTGACCGTCCGGCGCGCGACGCGCGACGGCAAGGCCGTGCCCAGTCTGGTCGGCGCGCGCGTCGCCTTCGTGAACGCGCAGATCATAGAGCACAACGGCCTGCTCGTGCGCAACGACCTCTTCATCATAGACCCCTTGCGCGTGCGCGTCTCGAAGGGCAAGACCGTCTTGCTTGAGCGTGACGACTGGCTCAACCCGGCCGACCCGAAGATGCCGCAGTGGGAGGCCACGTCTCCGATGATCGTGCGGCGGCAGCCGAAGCGTTTCGTCACGAACTCGGCGGAGGCCGCGGCCGCGACCGGGTTGCCCGACGCTGCGAACAAGACGCTCATAGACGACCGCCTCAGGCGGCGCGAGAGCCTGGAGGCGCTGCTCAGGAAGACGAAGAGCCCGGCCAGGAAAGCCGCGCTCGAAACGCGCATCGAACAGCTCGCCATCGTGGAGCAGTGGTGGAACCTCTCGCAAGGTTCCTTTAGCGAGCGACCGATTGACCGGCGCGCTTACACGCTCGCGCTTCAGCTCGAAGGGTGGGACATAGCGATCAACGGGCAGGTGTACAAGGACAAGCTCGGCGGCGACCGCACGCGCCCGTGGCCGCTGCGCTTCTGGCTGGGCGGCTGGGACGGCGACGCCCTCTGCGCCTACGTCCGCGGCTCGTGGGAAATCCCGCTCGCCTGATTTCACGGAATAAGCGAACGAACCACGAAGACACACGAAGCGACGCGAAGTTAAATCAACTCCTTTCGCGTCGCTTCGTGTGTCTTCGTGGTCCCTCTTTTTATGACGTGGCTGGTCAGGACAGTGGAGCGCCGTTGTTGAGCCAGGCGAGCAGCGCCTGCCGCTTGTCGCGCGACATGTCGCGCGTCACGGGCATGTAGCCGGGGTCTGTAATCGGCAGACTCACCACTCTCTTAAAAGCCTCTATGTTCTGCCTGTAAACTTCCGGGTCGCTCAGCATGAAGATGGAGTCCATGAACGGGTAGAGCGTGGCGTACTGCTTCATGATGGGCTGAAGGTTCTCCCAGGTCGGCTCCTGCTTGAAGCTGTCGAAGACGAGGACGCTGACGAAGTTGTTCGAGTCCGACGGGAAGTCGCGCAGATTGTCCTGGCCCCAACTGTAGCCCACGCCGTAGACCTGCCCGTCAATGACCTGCCGCGGGTTGCCTGGGCTGCTCGCCTTCAGCTCGAACGTCGCGCGGCCGCGCGAGTCCGTCACGACGCTCTGCGGGAAGTCGAGCGCGGAGGCGGGGACGCCGACAGCCCAGTAGGGCGGCGCGGGCGGGGGCGGCTGCTGCCCCTGCATCGCGCTGTTATTGAAATTGAGGACGATGAATTGGTCCGGCGCGGGCTCGCCGAATTGCAGGGCGTAGAGATCGACCGCGCAAACTTCGCCGGGGTCCATTCTGAGGAACGGCTGCGTGGCGTTGATGTATGCCCCGGTCGGGCTCTCCTGAAGCAACGTGCCGGCGGGCTGAGTCGAACCCACAGGTGGCACAGTTTGAATGACGCCGATGGGCGTGTCGGCAATCGTCGAAAGCTGCTCGTCGGTCAGTGAGTATTCCTGCACGCCCGCGGTCGCAAGGTACGCGTCGAGCGAGTAGTCGTAGTCGCCGAGGATGTCCGGCTTACCGTCGGCGGGGACTATCGCCACGGCCAGCGTCCCAACGTCAACGGGCGGCCCGGTCGGCGACTGCGAGGGCGGGTTGGTGCTGTGGTCGGACTGCGTGGGGACGCTGTTGCCGAGGTCAACGAGGAGCTTCTGGCGGGACGCGTCAACGAGTGCGTAGCCGTAATTGAGCGTGCCCGGCCCGACGGGCCGGAGTTGGCGGCCGAGGACGAAGTTCGGCGGCTCGTCGTCGGAGGCTGGGCCAATCGTCCCGACGATTCTCCCCTGGTTGAAGTTCTTCATGTAATACAAATCCTGGTAGGCGTCCACGACGAACTTGATGGAGAGCTGGTCGGGGCTCTTGCTCTGAAGCTCTTGGAGGAAGGGCGAGCCGAT
Source organism: Pyrinomonadaceae bacterium (assembly GCA_036403435.1). Taxonomy (GTDB): domain Bacteria; phylum Acidobacteriota; class Blastocatellia; order Pyrinomonadales; family Pyrinomonadaceae; genus QHXM01. The sequence goes on along the minus strand of DASWQY010000146.1, from coordinate 96,883 downwards.
GTCGTCGCCCCAGGTCACGTCGTCGAGGAAGGATTGGTAGTAGGCGCTGAACATCCAGTCCTGCTGCCCGTCGGGCACCCTGGCCCAGATGTCGTCGAAGGACATCACGCGGAAGTTCCCGACGAAATACTCCGTCTCGGAGACGGCGACGTTGATCCGCAGCCCCCAGATTTGCGAGACCATCTGCTGCTCGGTGTCCAGGTCAACCAGCTTCGCGTTGTGGGGCGAGCGGCCGCGGCTCTCCACCCCGGCCCCGATGATCGACTCCGGTTTCCCCGCGTTCCAGACCGTGCCGTCGCCGGTCACGGCCGTCCGCACCGTGCAGTCCAGAAACTCCCAGTCGTGGTTGCCGTTCGGGTTCCACGCCAACGCGAGGCCGCCGGGCGCGTTAAGCTGTGCCGGGTCGTAGTTGGTCGGGGTGTTGTTGATGGTTGACGGCTTGGCGATGAAGCTGCCGGCGAAATGCAGGCGCGGAACGTCCAGGTAACTCATAATCTCTTCTCCTTATCAAACCGAGTTGACAACTCAGCGGCTCAACGCCCGGCCTCCCTGCGGCTGAGGAAGGGGTCCAGCAGGCGACTCATCATCCAGAAGAAGCCCGCCGCCAGGATGACGAAAACGAAGATCACAGCCGTGCTCTGGAAACTCGCGGCCGCCGCCCCGGCCAGCGCGTAAACGAGCGCGGGCGGGAGCGAGCCGGCCACGACCGCGAGCGCGACGCGCCCCAGGCCCATTGACGACGCGCCCGCCATGATGGCGACGGTCTCGGCCAGAATTGGCACAGGGCGCGTCACGACTATCGCCAGCGCCCCCCAGTGCTTCAGCAATCGGTCCGCGTGCTCGCGCTCAGTCTGAGTCAGGACGCGTTCGAGCAGTCGGCCGCCTCTCTTGCCGAGCCAGTAGCCGAAGAGGCCCGCGCCCAGGCTGCCCGCGAGCGAGAGCAGCGTCCCGACCACCACGCCGAAGAGCGCGCCGTGCGCCACCATCACGAGGCTCGACGGCACGGGGAGCAGCACGTCCGCGACGAGCAGCCCCACGCCGGCCGCGGCCGCGAGAACCCCACCGCGCCTCATCCACGGCGAAGGGTCCGACAGAATTGGCACACCGAAAGCCTCGACCACGAGGAAGAGGGCCAGGAAGAAGGCCATGATGCCGCAGACGAAAAGCAGGTAACGCTTCATCTCTTTTCCTTCGACTCGGGCGAACCCGCGCGCCTCTTATTTCCGCAGCAAATCGAACGTCTCGACTGTCAGGCCGAAGACGATGGAGCGGCCCGGCGCGGGCGCGTTCTGAAAGTGCTCGAAGTAGAAATGGTCGGTCAAATTCTCCGCCCCGACGGAAAACGAGGCGCGGTAATTTTCTTGCGTCAAGGTGTAGCCCGCGCGGACGGTGTGCCTCGCGAAAGCGTTCAAGCCCGCCAGCGAGCCGTACTGCGTCTGGATGGCCGTCGTCAAATCCAGGGGGTCAACGCGCCGGACGCGCGATTGGTAGCGCACCTCGTACTCCGCGAACCAGCGGCGGCCGAAGCTGTCGTAGCGCGCGCCCGCGATGGCGCGCAGCGGCGTGATGCCGGCGAGCGGCGCGTCGTCGGTCGTCCCGCGCAGCGGCACGGGCGTGTCCTGCCGGTTGTAAAACTGCGTGATGAGATTGAGCGTGTCCTCGTCCGGCGTCAGGTTCGAGCCCTTCAGCCAGCCGAGCGTCAGGAGAGGCGTGACGACGCCGCGGCGGCCGAGTTGAAGGCTCGCTTCGGCGACGGCCTCGACGCCGCGGATACGCGCGCGGGCCGTGTTCGTGCGCTGCACGTAGAGCACGCCGTGGAACGGGAAGAAGGGCGCGATGGCGTGCAGGCCGCGCGCCGGGTCGGCCGGCACAAAAAGCGGGTCCGCGAAGACAGAACGGATGAAGTCCGTCAGGCTGTTGTTGAAGTAACTGACGGAAGCGTTCCACCTCGCGCGCTGAATTTTGACGCCCACGTCGTACTCCCGGCCGCGCTCGGGCTTGAGCGCGGCGTTCGGAATCACGAGCACGCTGAAAGTCGGGTCGCCGAAATCGCGCAGCAGGTAACGCTCCGTGACGCCCGGCTCTCGGTAGCTGTTCCCCCAGCGAAAATAGGGACGGACGCCCGCGGGCAGGCGAAAGACCGCGCCCGCGTTACCCGTCACGACCGTCCGGCTCGTGCTGATTCCTCCGGTCCCGTTGATGAGCGCGACGATGCCGCCCGCTCCTTCGATGTTAATCGGGCCGGGATTGCTGACGAGGCCGCCGAGAGAGGCGTCGAGCACGGCCGCCTCTACGCCGAGCGGAAAGCCGCTCGTCACGCGCGCCTCCGTCTTCCAGTGGTCCACACGCAAGCCGCCCGTCAGCCGCAGCCAGCGCGCGGGCTCGTACTCGAACAGGTTGAACCAGCCCCAGTTCTGATAGACGGAATCCGGGTTGCTCGCCTTCCCGCTGATGCGGTCGCGCGGGGTCCGTGTTCCTGGCACAAATTCGACGCGCGAAAATTGGTCCGCCGAAGAGTCGCGCAAGTACCCGACGCCGGTCGTCAGGAGCGCGCCCGCGAACGGCTCGAAGGCGGCCTGCGCGTCCAGGCCGAAACTCGTGACCGCGTTTTTGTTGTCCGTAAAATTCGCGTCCGTGAAGGTCGAGGCGTCGCCCGTCAGCACGGCCAAAGGGTTCTGCGGGTCGCTCGGGTTCTGCTCGAATCGCCAGCTGCTCCCCAGGTTGATCGGTGACGTGAGGGTGTCGTCAGGGTAAGAATATTTCTGCCAGTAGAAGCCGGCGGCGACGCGCGGCAGCCGCGGCGCGAACTCCCTCCCCTCGTACCTCAGCCCGTACTTGTCCAACCGCCTGAAGCCGTTGAACTGCGTCCGCTGGTCGTATGGCGGCGCGATGAAGGCGAAGCCGAGGTCTTTGTGTTGGCTGTTTAGCTGGCGGTAATGAAGGCTCTGTTTTGTGCCAGTGTAGAGCCAGAAGTCCACGCGGTCGTTGAAGCCGTGCGCCTGGCCGTTGGGAATTTCCGCGCCCGCCGGCAGACTCCAGACGGCGTAGGTGCGCGCCACGGCGCTGCCGCTGGCGTTCCCCAGCTCTGTCGCAAACTGGCCCAAGCGGACGACCTCCGCGAGCGGGACCGATTCGTCCCCCGCGTGATAATTGCCCACGCGGAAGAGCGAGCCTCCCACACGCAGGGCCGCGCGCGGGCCGCTCCAATTCATCGTCAGCGCGCCGCGGCGGAAGAGGTCGTTGGTGTGCACGTCGCCGTCGAATTTGAGCGAGAGGCGCTGCGCGGTGTCGCCACGCGCGGGGCTCTCGGTGACCAGGTTGATGATTCCGCCGAGCGCGTCCGAGCCGTACAGACTAGACCCCGCGCCGCTCAGGACTTCGACCGCGTCCAACTGTGTCACGTCAATCACGCTCGGCGAGACGCCCGTCGTGGGGTCGGAGCGCACGTTATTCAGGCGCTCGCCGTCGAGGATGATCAGGAGCCTGTTCGAGGCGAGGCCGCGCAGGCGCGGGCGCTCAAGGGCGGGGCTGGCTGTAATCGGCGTCAGGTTGGGCGCGCGCTCGACCGCCCGCAGGGTTGACGAAGGGCGGCGCTCTTCCAGACTCAGCGTGTCCGTCACCGTAATCGCCTGCGGTAACTCTTCCGCGACCCGCGCGCTCCCCTTGCCGGCAGTGACGGTGATTCGGCTCTCGATGATGCCGGGCACGAGCAGAAAATTTTCTGTGCCAGTTGTCACGCCCCGCAGCGTGACGCCGCGCCTCGCGGTCGCGAAGCCGCGGCCGCTGATGGAGAGCTGGTAAGCGCCCGCTTGCAGCGCGGTCAATTCGTAGTGGCCGTCGGGGCCCGTCCGCGCCGTCACGACTCGCCCGCTGGCGACGTTGAGCGCGGACACCTCCGCGCCGACGATGACCGCCCCGTGCTGGTCTGTGACGGTGCCGCCCAGGGTCGCGCCCGATTGCGCCGCACCGCCCGTGGTTGAGAGCAGCAGCCAAACGAAGGCAAGGGCCAGGTGGATGAGAAGCCGTGGCATACCCTGTAAATCTGAAGACGGTGCGAACCGTTGATTGACGACTTTATGGAAATTGAGGAGCCAGTTCGGGCGAGACTATATGCTCACCCACACGCGCTGTCAAGAAAATGGCCCACGCCGTCGCAGAGCCGACAGGTCCGCGTCCACCATCATGCGGACCAGTTCACGGAAGGGGGTGCGCGGGCACCAGCCGAGGACGCGGCGTGCCTTCGCGGCGTCGCCGACGACCGCATTGACTTCGGCCGGGCGCAGGTACTTCGCGTCCGTCTCGACGTAATTGTGCCAGTCCAGGTCGAGGTAGCCGAAAGCCTCGTCCAGTAGTTCGCGCACGCTGTGCGACTCGCCCGTGGCGACGACGTAGTCGTCGGCGCGCGGCTGCTGCAACATCAGCCACGCGGCCTCCACGTAGTCTTTCGCGTAGCCCCAGTCGCGCCGCGCCTCCAAATTGCCGAGCGTCAGTTTGCGTTCCAGCCCCAGCTTAATGCGCGCCGCACCGAGCGTGACCTTGCGCGTCACGAAGCTCTCGCCGCGCCTGGGGCTCTCGTGGTTGAACAGGATGCCATTGACGGCGAACATGCCGTAAGCCTCGCGATAGTTGACCGTCATCCAGTAGCCGAAGAGTTTCGAGACGGCGTAGGGCGAGCGCGGGCGAAAAGGGGTCTGTTCGTTCTGCGGCGAAGTCCCGGCGTCGCCGAAGAGTTCGGAGGATGACGCCTGGTAATACTTCGCGTCGGGCTTGACCTCGCGCAGTGCTTCGAGCAGCCGGAGGGTCCCGAGCGCGTCAATGTTCGCCGTGTGCTCGGGCATCTCGAAGCTGACGCGGACGTGGCTCTGGCCCGCCAGGTTGTAAACCTCGTCGGGCTGGACCTCGCGCACCGTGCGGTTGAGCGAGATGCCGTCGTTCATGTCGCCGTAAAGAAGCTCTATCCGCTGGGCCGCGCCCGCGGCCTGCGTGAGGTGGTCAATGCGCGACCTGCGTATGGAACTGGCCCGGCGCACGAGGCCGAAGACCTCGTAGCCTTTCTCCAACAGCAGCTCGGCAAGGTACGAGCCGTCTTGTCCCGTGATGCCTGTTATCAGAGCGCGCATCTGTTCTCTCTTGATTTTTTCTTTGCGACTTTGCGCCTCCAGCGTGAGGATAAGTCTCACGCTGGAGGCGCAAAGTCGCAAAGAGTTGAAGTTCAGGGTTTGGATTGAATAATGCTATGATGCGTTTCGTCAAGGCCGCAGGTCGCCGGGATACATAAGCACACCTAAAACTGTCAGGAGTTCTGAAATAGACGGATGAAACGCTACTTACCCTTTATCATCATTGGCGGCGTGCTCGCCGTCGCCCTGGGGGCCGGGTTCACCCTTTACAGGTCCGCAAAGAAACCCGTCACAGCTTCCGAGACTCTGGCGGACGCCACGCCGACGCCCAGCCTGCCGCCCGCCGGCGGCCCGAGGGTAACGCCGGTCTCGCAGACGGGCACGCCCGCGGCCGACAACGCGCACGTCCGCGGCCCCGCGAACGCCAAGATCACGATGGAGGAGTACGGCGACTACCAGTGCCCCTCGTGCGGCGTGCTCTTCCACGAGCTGAAGAAACTTGAGCAGGAGTACGGCGCGCAGATGCGTTTCGTCTTCCGCCACTTCCCGCTACAGGGCCACAAGTACGCGCTCGCAGCCGCGCACGCGGCCGAGGCCGCGAGCCAGCAGGGCCGCTTCTGGGAGATGCACGATCTGATTTACACGAACCAGGCGAACTGGGCCAATTCGTCCGACGCGCGCCCTATCTTCATAGAGTACGCACGCAACCTGGGCCTCGACGTTGACCGCTTCACGCGCGACCTGGACGACCCGGCAGTCACCGCGCGCGTGCAGGCGGACTACCAGCGCGGGGTCGCCGCGCACGTCGAAGGGACGCCCACGCTCTTTCTCAACGGCCGCCAGCTTCGGCCCGAAGCCTACACCCCCGAAGGTCTGCGCATGGCGCTGGACTTCATGCTCGGCAAGAAGAGCCAATAAGAGTCAATGAGTCGCCCCAAGAAGTCTAAAACTCCTCAGACTAAGGCCGCCTCGAAGACCGCGGCGAAGGCCACTCCGGCCGAGATAGCCGCGGAAGGAAGCGCCAGCACAATCCTCTTCGCGGCAGCGGCGCTGCTCGCGCTGGTCGGGCTTGGCGACTCGATTTACCTGACGGTCGAGAAGCTAGCGGGGGTGCTCCCACAATGCTCGTACGGAGGCTGCGAGGAGGTTCTCAACGGCCCCTACTCGACCATCGGCCCTGTGCCAGTCTCCGCCCTCGGCGTGCTCGCCTACTTCGCGGCCTTCAGTCTCGCGACGCTCGCAGCCTTCGGCAAACGGAAGCTTGGCGACCTGCTCTTCTATCTGGTTGCGTTGATGCTCGCCGTCTCCATTTTCCTCTTCATCCTACAAGCATACGTGATTGGGCACTTCTGCCAGTTCTGCCTGATCTCGGCCGCCATGACCGTCCTGCTCGCGCTCATCGTCGCCGCCGAGCGATTTTACTTCAGGCGCAGGCAATAAATTTCCGTTCGGTAAAAAAAAGTGCTTGAGCCTGACGTAACGTCAGGTTGTAGACCTGCACCCGCGCTGCGCCGTCGTCTGGGCTTTCGAGTTCGGCGCTAACGCTCCGACGCACCACAGCAGGAGCAAGAACTGTAGACGCTTCACGTCTCCGGCCTTCCTACCTGATGAGATAAAACTCCGTCTGCCGGGGGCGGAACCACTGCATGCCTTGCGGAGTCAAGTACGCGTCGTCTTCCATCATGATGGTCACTTTTTGCCCGTCCCATTCGGCGACCGCCGTGCTCGTGTTCAGCTCGATGGAGGTGTAGGAGCCTTCGCGGAAGGCCGGCTCTGTGCGCGCCCCGGTCGTGGGGCGGCGGAAGTCTATGCTCGCGCCGAGGGCGTGGCCCTGGTTGCCGACCGAGTGCGAGTAGATCATGGCCTCTATGCCCTCGCGCTTCATGTCATTCATCGTCGCGTCGTAAACCTCGTGGCCGAACGCGCCAGCCTTGACGTGCTTGAAGAGCGCGTCCTGAAGCCGGTTCGTGTTCGTCAGCGCGCTCCTGAGGCCCGCGGGCGGCTCCGTCTCTCCGGGCCCGCAGGACGTAGGCCATCTTCTGCCAGTCGGTGCTGAGACCCATGTAGTTGACGCCGCAGTCGATGTGCAGCACGTCGCCGCGCTCGATGACGGTCGCCTCGGGCGCGACATCCAGGAACTGGTGGAGCTTCGCGGTCTCCGTGCTGCGGCGCTGGACGCGCAGGTCCGGCTGGAACCAAACGTCGAGGCCCAACTGGTTGACCTGTTGGAGAAACCAGAAGCGCACGTCGCCGACGGTCGTCTTCCCCGGCGTGATGACCTCGTTCGAGAGCGCGCGCCGCGTCAGCAGGTCCGTCACCTGGACGGCCGCGCGGTAGTGCTCAAGCTCGTCGGGCAGCCGCGTGTCCATGTACTCGACGATGAGCGGCTCGGCTGGGACGAACCGCTTCGCGAGTTCCGGCCCCAGAGTCTCCTCAAGGTATTTGTAGGAGTCGTGCGTCAGGCCGACGGTCGCGCCGCGCGCGCCGCCCACGCTGAGGGCGATGGTCTCGGGCTTGCGCTCTTCGACGAGCTTACGCAGGGTGTCGGCGACTTCGCGCCCCGGCGGGTTGACGACCTCGAAGAAGTATTTCAGGTGCTCCTCGCTGTAGCGCACGAGCGCAATGGGTTCGAGCTTGTCGGTGCCGCGGTCCGTGAAGATGAAGAAGTCGCGGCGGCCCTGGTAAGGGATGGGCGGCGCGACGTAGGCCGTGACGGGGTCCGGGTGAAATTCCTCGTTGACGACGATCCACATCTTGACCTTATTGCGGCGCATCATCGGCAGCAGCATCGTATCCAGCCGCGTCTTCAGCCAACGCTCGCGCACCTCCTGCTGCTCGCGCACGCTCAAGAGCCTCGGCAGCGCCTCCGCCTTACCGCTTTCCTGTGCCAGTACGGGCGACGCCATCGCCGACGCCAACACGCACGCGCCGATTAAGCCTGGAAGATACTTCCCCCGCCGCTGCTTCGGTCTAACTATCACTTGACCCCCTTTGCGCCTCCAGCGCCTCCAGCGTGAAAGATTTTGTTTTCTCACGCTGGAGGCGCTGGAGGCGCTAAGAAAAGACTTGACGCCTGGTTTATTGAATCGAAACGGTGAGCGTGTAGTTCGTGCTGTTCCCGCCGCCGTTGTAAATGCGTATGACGTAGTCGTGATTGCCGTCGGTCTGAATCGTTAAAGAGGTCTGGTCGTTTTCGACGAACCAGACGCGGTCGTTGCCGGACGAGAGCGTCGCCGAAATGGTCTGGCCCGCGCCCGCGCGCAGCACGTAGCTGCGGTAATTCGCGCCGGCCACGCCGCGGTTGACGCCTATCCGCCCGCTCACGGTCGCGGAAGTCGAGCCGCGCCTGAAGCGTATGCGCGACTGCGCCGCCAGGTCCGCGGCCGTCAGCACGAGCATCAGCGACAGCGCCATGATTACCGAAAATTTTTTCTTCATACTCTCCTCTGCTCTCCTTGCATGCCTGTGAATTTTCAACCAGGGCTCACCGAACCCGAGCCGTGACCGGCGCATGATAGCACGCCTTTTTGGGGGACGGAGAAGCCCCGCCCGCCTCGCACGCTTGCCTTACGCGCCCGCCTGCGTGTAGGCTTCGTTTTTCAACTTCGCGAATGAGCTTCAGCCACCCTGGACATTTCCGGCCACCCTCAAAAACGTAGGACGACTATGGCTACACCGACGCCGATGCTGCGGCAGTACCACGAGCTGAAGCAACAGCACCCCGGCACGCTGCTCTTCTTCCGTCTCGGCGATTTCTACGAACTCTTTTACGACGACGCCGTCACGGGCGCGCGCGAGCTTCAGATTACGCTGACTGCGCGCCACAAGGAGCGCGGCGACCCCATCCCCATGTGCGGCGTGCCGCATCACGCCGCCTCGAACTACATCGCGCGGCTCGTGCGCAAGGGCTACCGCGTCGCCATCTGCGAGCAGACGGAAGACCCCTCGCAGGTCAAGAAACTGGTCCGCCGCGAAGTGGTCCGCGTCGTCACGCCGGGCACGGCCATCGACCCGCAGCTCGTCGAAGCGCGTGAGACCATCTACCTCTCGGCCGTCTGCGGCACGGGCGAGCGCATGGCCGCCGCGTTTCTGGACCTGTCCACGGGGGAGTTCCGCGCGACCGAGGCAAGCGGGCGCGACGCGTGGGCGCGCGTCCGCGCGGACCTGGAAGCCTACGCCCCGCGCGAGATTCTCTTCCCCGCCTCGCTCGCGCCGCTCATGAAAAGCGCGCGCGACGAGTTCGCGCACACGGCCCCTCTGCCCCTGCGCGGCGCGGACGCGGGCGACACGGCCCCACCGTCCGAACGGGACGCGGGGCTTACTCGGGGCGGTGCTTTCGCGGGCGCGACCTTGACCTCCCTCGACGACTGGCTCTGGCAGGGCGAGAGCTGCGTGGCGCAATTGTGCGAGCAGTTCGGCGCGCGCTCGCTCGAAGGCTACGGGCTCGACGGGAAATTCGAGGCCGTGCGCGCGGCGGGCGCGTGCCTGCGCTACGCGCAGGAGACGCAGCGCGCGGCCGCCGCGCACGTCACCGATATCACATACTTCGAGCCGCAGGACCACCTGATTCTGGACCAAATCACCGTCCGCAACCTGGAGCTGACCGAATCGCAGGGCGGCGCGGCCTCGCGCTCGCACACGCTCTTTGAAGTGATAGACGAAACGGTCAATGGGATGGGCGCGCGCACGTTGCGCTCGTGGCTGCTGCGCCCGTCCGTGCGCCGCGGCGAAATCGAAACGCGCCTCGCGGCCGTCGAAGAGCTACACGCCTCGCAGCTCAAGCGCGACCGCCTGCGCGTGCTCCTCAAAGAAGTCTCCGACCTGGAGCGCCTGACGGCCCGCCTCAACATGAACTCCGCAGGCCCGCGCGACCTGCAAGCCCTCAAACATTCGCTTGACCAAGTCCCGCAGATTCGCCGGACGTTATCGGACTCCGCGGCGTCACTGCTCCAAATCCTGACCGATAACCTGGACGAGCTGGCCGAGCTGCGCGAGCTGATTGCCCGGTCGATTGCGGACGACCCGCCCGCGCGTCTTTCCGACGGCGGCGCGATTCACGACGGCTACTCGGCCGAGCTGGACGAGCTGCGCGGCATCAGCCGCGACGCCAAGCGCACCATCGCGTCGCTCGAAGCGCGCGAGCGCACGCGCTCCGGCATAGGCTCCCTGAGAATCCGCTACAACAACGTCTTCGGCTACTACATCGAAGTCTCGAAGGCGAACTCGGCGCGCGTGCCCGCAGACTACGAGCGGCGGCAGACGCTCAGTAACGCCGAACGCTACACCACGTCCGAGCTGAAGGCGTGGGAGTCGAAGGTACTCGGCGCTGACGACCGCATCGCTCAACTCGAAAACGAGATTTTCGCGGAGGTCTGCACGCTCGTCACGGTCGAGACGCGCCGCCTACAGGCGACGGCCCGCGCGCTCGCCAACCTCGACGCCCTGGCCGCGCTCGCCGAAACCGCGCGCCGCCGCCGCTACACCAGGCCCGTCATGCACGACGGCGACGAGATAGAGATCGTGCAGGGCCGCCACCCCGTCATAGAGGCCGTGAGCACGGAGCCCTTCATCCCGAACGACCTCTACATGAACAACTCGACCGACCGTCTGCTCATCATCACGGGCCCCAACATGGGCGGCAAGAGTACGGTGCTCAGGCAGACGGCCATCATCTCGATTCTGGCCCAGATGGGTTCGTTCGTGCCGGCCGAGAGGGCGCGGCTCCCGCTGCTCGACCGCGTGTGGACGCGCGTCGGGGCGTCGGACGATTTGGCCCGCGGCCGCTCGACCTTCATGGTCGAGATGACCGAGACGGCCGCCATCCTTCATAACGCAAGCCCTCGCTCGCTCGTCCTCCTCGACGAGATCGGGCGCGGCACCGCCACCTTCGACGGGCTCTCGATAGCCTGGGCCGTCGCCGAGCACCTGCACGATTCGCCCGAGCACGCCGCCAAGACGCTCTTCGCCACGCACTACCACGAACTGACGGAGCTGGCCGAGCGATTGCCCGGCGCGCAGAACTACCAGATTACAGCAGCCGAGCGCGAGGGTGAGGTCGTCTTCCTGCACAAACTCGAACGCGGCCGGGCCTCGAAGTCTTACGGCATCGAAGTGGCCCGCCTCGCCGGCCTGCCGCCCGCGGTCATCACACGCGCCCGCGACGTGCTGGCGCGGCTTGAGCGTTACGAGCTGGATGTCTTCGCGGACGAGGAGCAGAAAGACGAAAGCATTTCAGCTAACGAGTGGGACGCCTGGGCGCTCGACGAGGCGGGCCTCAAACGCGCCGCGCGCCGCGCCCGGCAGCAGCGCATCAGCGCGCAGGCCACGCTCTTCGACGCCGCCAACCAGGGCATCCTTGACGAGGTGCGCGGCGTTGATGTAGAAACCCTTAAGCCCGAAGATGCGCTTGACATCCTACAGGACATTCGCAAACGGATTGTTTGAAGTATGGGTGAACAGACGAGCGTTCTGATCATTTTGAGCACGTTTCTGAGCAACAACTCAATTCTTTGCGTCTTTGCGTGAGTGGTTTTAAGTTTTTCACGCAAAGGCGCAAAGATGCTAAGGGGTCGGGTCAGCGCCTAACTTGAATATCGAAGCGTAGTCTGAGAGTTTGTCGTTTACCGTCAGCCGCCAAGTTCATGCTTGATTCTTTAACTTCTCTCCCTCTCGAACAACAGGTCGGACAATTTTTCTACATCGGGCTGCCGGGCACGGAATTCGACGCCGAAACTCGCGCCCTCGTGGAGCACGTGCGGCCGGGCGGCGTCATCGTCTTCGGCAGGAACGTCGCCGCGCCAGAGCAGTTGCGTAAACTCCTGGACGACGTGCGCGCGGCCCTCGCGGTCGAGCCCTTATGCGGCATAGACCAGGAGGGCGGGCTCGTTGACCGCCTGCGCCGCATCTGCACGCCGATGCCCGCGGCGCGCACCATACGCCAGCATGGCGACCTCGCGGCCGCGCGCGCCCTGGGCCGCATCACGGGCGAGGTCCTGCGCCTCCTCGGCTTCAACATGAACTTCGCGCCCGTCATGTCCATCATGACGGACGAGCGCGACCTGCTCTCGAACGGCCTCTACTCGCGCTCGTTCGGCCGCTCGCCCGGCGAAGTCCTCGGCTACACGACCGTTTACATGCGCGGGTTGCAGGGCACGGGGCTGCTCGGCTGCCTCAAACATTTTCCGGGCATCGGCGCGGGCGAGGTGGACACGCACGACGAGCTGGCCGTGGTCCACCTGTCGCACGAGGACTTGATCGCGCAGGACCTGGCCCCCTACATAGAACTGTTTCAGCGCGCGGACGACCGGGTGCGCGCCGTCATGGTCAGCCACGGCGGCTTCCCCAATGTGGACATCAAGCGCGGCATCGCCGGCGGAAGGCTTGAGCCCGCCTCCCTGAGCCACGCCATCTCGACGAGACTGCTGAGGCACGAGCTGGGCTACAAGCACCTGGTCGTGACGGACGACCTTGAGATGGGCGCAATCGCCAAGCACTGCGAGATAGAGGAGGCGGTCTTGCGCGCGTTCGCGGCCGGGCAGGACATGTTCCTCATCTGCTCGCACCCGGAAACTATGCGCCGCGGCTACGACGCGCTCCTTCAAGCGGCGCGAGACGGCGTCGTCACGCGCGAGCGCATGGAGTTCTCGCTCGGGCGTATCGCGGAGACGAAGGCGCTGGCTCAGCCGCCGCTCCCCTTCGACCGCGCGCGCTTTCAGGAATTGTCGGACGAAGTGGCCGCCCTGAATCGAAAACTGAGCTACACCTACGGAGGGACTATCTGATGCGTGGTCGGAGGGTTTTCACGACGGCAACACTTTTCCTGGCGCTCGCGGCCTCGGCCCTGGTGCCGGGCTGTCGCGACCGCGGCGGGAATTTCACGATTGCGCTCTCGGATAAGATTTCGACCTTAGACCCCATCGGCAAGGAATCCGTGGACGCGGCGAGCGAGCGCATACGCGTGCTCATCTTCAACTCGCTCGTCAAGAAGAACGAGAAGTTCGACTACGTCCCGGACCTCGCCTCGGACATCAAGCGCGCGGACGACGGGATGAGCTACACCTTCACGCTGCGCGACAACGTGACCTTTCACAACGGCCTCCAGCTCACCTCGGCCGACGTGAAATACACGCTCGACACAGTGCTCGCGTCCAGCTCGGGCAAGGCCGCGAGTTTCTTCGAGGGGTCGGGCGAAACCAAGCAGGGGTTCGTCACGGCCGTCGAAGCGCCCGACCCGAAGACGGTCGTCATACGGCTGCGCAAGCCCTGGCTCAATCTGCTGACGAACCTCGTGCCCATCGGCATCATCCCGAAAGACAGCGCCCCCAAGCAGGAGGCCAACCCGCTCGGCTCCGGCCCCTTCAAGTTCGTCAGCTACGACTCGGCGCAGCAGATTATTTCTTTAGAGGCAAACGAGAACTACTGGGAGGGCGCGCCGCAGGTCAAGAAGCTGAACGTCCGCGTCATCGAGGACGGCAACGCCTTGCAGGCAGGGCTGCGGAGCGGCGGCGTCACCCTGGCCCCGCTGCCGACGAACCTCACGCCGGACGCCTTCAAATCGCTCGAACAGGACCAGAACCTACAGGTGCAGTCGTTCACGGGCGCGAACATCGTCTATCTGGGCTTCAACGTCCAGAGCCCGCCGCTCGACAACGTCAAATTGCGCCAGGCCATCGCCTACGCCATTGACCGCGAAACGATCATTCGTGACCTGCTGCTCGGCCAGGCCAAAGCCGCCCACTCGATTCTGCCGGAAGAGTCGTGGGCCTATTCGGCGGGGCAGCAATACCCTTACGACCCTGCGCGCGCCAGGCAGCTTCTGGACGAGGCCGGCTTCCGCGACCCCGACGGCGACGGGCCGCAGATGCGTCTGTCGAAGCCCGTCAACTTCAAAATCTCCTCGGCCTCCGTCGCCACGCGCCAGTACGTTGACGTGATCCGCAGCTACCTCAACAAGGTCGGCATCCCCGTCGAGATCGAGACGATGGAGAACAACACGCTTCTGGCACAGTTGCGTCAGGGAAGTTTTCAGATGACGACCTCGCGCTGGGTCGGCGGCAACCAGGACCCGATTTTTCTGAGAGACCTTTTCCACTCCGGCGAGATTCCGACGGAGAGCCGCGCCAGCCGCAACCGCAGCCGCTACAAGAACCCCGAGTTCGACACTATCATTGAAGATGCCGTCAACACCGCCGACCGCGGCAAGGCCGTCGCCCTCTACCGCCAGGCGCAGGACATCATCAGCCGCGACCTCCCCATGATCCCGCTCTGGTATCCGGCCAACATGGTCGTCGCCAGCAAGAAGGTCGGCAACATCAAAATCGACGGCAGCGGCGGCTGGGATTTCGTCAGGAGCCTGACGTTCAGCCAGTAGTCCGCAAGGTCTTTTCGAGGTCTTTTCTTGTGACAGCGCCTTCACGTATCAGGCGGGGCTCGGGGCCGTCGAGGGCGAGGACCGTGGAGGGCTTGTCTCCGCGCGAGGGGCCGCCGTCCACGATCAAGTCGAGGCCCGTGGGGAAAGAGCGCGCGGCCTCTTCGGCGCTGCTCGCGGGCGGCTCGCTGGCGAGGTTCGCGCTCGTCGCCGTGAGCGCGCCGCCCACAGCGCGCACGAAAGCGCGAACGTCTTCGTCGTCCGGCAGGCGCAAGCCGATGGTCCTGCTCCCCGCCGTCAACTCTTCCGGCACTTCCCTCTTCGCCTCGGCGACCAGCGTCAAAGCGCCCGGCCAGTATTGACGGGCGACTGCGTCAAATAACTCCGACCTGTGCACGATGAAACGCTCGACCGCTTCCTCGTCGCTGATGACGACGAGGATGGGCTTGCCGTCTCTTCCCTTCAAGTCGTTCACGCGGCCCAGCGCGGCGCGGTTGAAAGGGTCCGCGCCGAGGCCGTAGAAGGTGTCCGTGCGGAAGGCGAGGACTCCGCCCGCCGCGATCACGCGCGCCGCGCGCTCGCGAGTCTCCGCGCTGTCTCGAACCAAACTCACGCTCAACGGACCTTGATGCCGTAAGCAACGCCGTCGCCGAAGGAGAGGATTTCGCCGACGAGCTGCGGGTGGTTAACGAATCGCTGGTTGAAGAGGCGCAACGCCTGCGTCGAAGCCTGCTGGTCCGGCGAGCGCACGTCACCCGCGACCTGCCCGCCCCAGAGCACGTTGTCCGCGATGACCACGCCGCCGACGCGCAGGAGCGGCAGCGCCTGCTCCAAATAATCCGAATACTCTTCCTTCACGGCGTCCAGATAGACGAGGTCGAAAGTCTCTTCGAGGCGCGGGATGACATCGAGGGCGAAGCCGCGCTCGATGCGGACGCGCCCGCGCACGCCCGCGCGCGTCAGGTAGTCTTCGGCGCGGCGAATCATCTCGTCGTTCGGCTCGATGGTGACGACCAGGCCGTCGTCCTCCATCCCGCGCGCGAGGTGTACGACCGCGTAGCCGATTGCCATCCCGATTTCGAGGACGCGGCGGGCGTTCATCGCGCGCGCCGTGATTTCGAGAAAGAGCGCCACCTCGCGGTCAGCAATCGGCACGCGGTTCTTCGCGGCGTCTTCCTCCATCTCGGCGACCACACCCTGGCTCGCCGGCAGCAGCCGGTCCAGATACTCCGCCTGCTCAAGCCGAATGATGGCGTCAGCGCGTGCTTTCATCAGTGTGCTTCCTTTGAATTATTTGATTTGACAACCGGCGGGAAGTTTACTCGCACTAACCGAAGCAATCAAATTCAGATAAAGCGCCGCCTTCAAATCCATTCAACCCTTTGCGGCTCCCGTCTTTCTGTTTCTGCGCCTCCAGCGAGAAAAAGCTTTTCACGCTGGAGGCGCAAGGTAAAGAAAATCCGAAGCCGCAAAGGGTTGAGCAAAGACGAGCGTTGATTGTTCAAGGGTATTTTAAATTTATCTTTCAGGTGTCGGATTTCTCCTGCGCCTCCGCTCCCACCGAGATGTAGCGGCGGGCCAGGCCGAGTTCGCGGAGTTTGTGTTGGAGCGACTGGCGGTGCATGCCGAGGATGGCCGCGGCCCGCGTCACGTTGCCGCCGGAATCTTCGAGGCAGCGCGCGATGTAGCGGCGCTCGAACTCGCGGCGGTCGGAGCGGAAGTCGGCGGTGAACGGGACCGCGAGCGAGCCGTCCGTCTCTGCTTCGACCGTGGCGCGCTCAATTGCGCGCGGCGCGGTCTTCTTGATCTCTTCCGGTAAATCGCGCGCGGTCAGCTCGTCGCCCTCGGCCATGATCGCGGCGCGCTCGATGGTGTTGCGAAGCTCGCGCACGTTGCCGGGCCAATCGTATTCAATCAGGAGGCGCAGCGCGCTCTGACCAATCGGGCGCGCGGGCAGGTTGTAACGCTCGGCCGCCGCGCGCGCGAAAGATTCGGCGAGGACGGGGATGTCTTCGCGCCGCTCGCGCAAGGGGGCTATGTCCACGGTCACGACGCGCAGGCGGTAGAAGAGGTCGGCGCGGAAATTCCCGTTCGCGATCTCCTGTTCAAGCGGGCGGTGCGTCGCGCTCACTATCCGCACGTCAACCGGGATTGACTCGTTGCCGCCGAGCCTTTCAATGCGCCGTTCTTCGAGCGCGCGCAGGAGCTTGGCCTGCACGTTCGCGCTCATGTCGCCTATCTCGTCCAGGAAAAGTGTGCCACCGTCGGCCTGCTCGAATTTCCCGCGCCGGCGGGCCGCCGCCCCCGTAAAAGCCCCTTTTTCGTGGCCGAAAAGCTCGGACTCGATTAGTTCGGAAGGGAGCGCGGCGCAGTTGACGGCGACGAACGAGCCCGCGCGGCGCGAGCTGCTGCGCTCGTGAATCTCGCGCGCGACCAGCTCCTTGCCTGTGCCAGATTCGCCGCGCACGAGCACAGTCGCGTCCGTCTCGGCGACCTTTTCGATCATGGCGCGCACGCGCCGCATCGCCTCGGACGCGCCGATTAAAACGCCGCGCGCGCCGCCCTCGATCTCTATGCGCCGTCGTAATCGCCTGTTCTCGCGGCGGAGCCTGACGGTCTCGAAGGCGTTCTTGACGACGAGGCGCAGGTCGTCCAGCTCGAACGGCTTCGGCAGGTAGTCGTGTGCGCCGGACTTGATGGCCTCGACGGCCATGCGCTCGGAGCCGTGGGCCGTGATGAGGATGACGAGCGGGCTCTCGCCGTTCGCCTCCTTCAATTCGCTCAAAAACTCCAGCCCGCTCGCGCCCGGCAAATTCACGTCGAGCAACAAGAGGTCGGGCCGCCACTCTTTCACCAGGGCGCGCGCCGCCTCGACGCTCTCGGCCTCTTCGATCTCGTAGCCGAACGAGCTTAGCGCGCGCCGCATCCCGTAGCGCGCCGCCTCCTCGTCGTCAACAATCAGCAGCCGCAACTTCTCTTCGTCCGTCTTCTCAGCCATCTTCCGAAAAACTCTCCGACACAAATTTAGTCAAACCGCGCACGTTAATAGCACGCGCCGTGCCATCAGTGGCAGACCTGCCGCCGCGACCTGTGGTAAAAGGGTGACAGTATGTCTCAGATAAATCAACTTGATGCGGCGGGCCGCGGCGAAGACGCGAGCGCCGGCGCGAACGTCGGCGCGAACCCTGCGGGCAAGCGCATCGTCCTGACGACCTTCGGCTCGTTCGGGGACGTTCACCCCTACATCGCGGTCGGGCTGGAGCTGAAGGCGCGGGGCCACCAGGCCGTGATCGCCACCAGCCCACTTTACCGCGAGAAGATAGAGGCCACGGGCCTGGGCTTTCACCCCATCCGGCCGGACTTTCGTCCGCCGCAGGAAGAGCCCGAACTCGTCGCGAAGGTGATGGACGTGAGGAAGGGCTCGGAGTTTTTATTCAAAGACCTGCTCATGCCGCACCTGCGCGACGGCTACGAAGATTTGCGCGAGGCCGCGAGCGGCGCGGACCTGCTCATCACGCACGTCATCACCTTCGCCGGCCCCATTCTGGCCCAGAAGACAGGCATCCCCTGGATTTCCACCGTGCTCGCGCCCACCTCCTTCTTCTCTGCTTACGACCCGTTCGTGCCGCCGCAGTCGCCCGGCCTCGTCAAGCTCCTGCGCCTCAGCCCGCTCCTCGCGCGCGGCTTTGCTAGCATCGTCAAAGGCGTCAGCGACAAGTGGGTCGAGCCCGTTTACCAGTTGCGCGCCGAACTCGGCCTGCCGCGCGGCGGCCATCCGATCTTCGAGGGGCAGCACTCGCCCTCGCTCGTGCTCGCGCTCTTCTCCAAAGTCTTAGGCGAGCCGCAGCCCGACTGGCCGCCGCAGACGGTCGTGACGGGCTTCCCCTTCTTCGACCGGAAGGACATAGACGGGAAGTCCGAGGCGGACCTCGCGCCCGAGTTGAAGAAATTTCTGGACGGCGGCCCCGCGCCCGTCGTCTTCACGCTGGGCTCGTCGGCCGTCTTCGTCGCCGAAGACTTTTACCGCGAGAGCGCGGCCGCCGCGCGAACCCTCAAGCGCCGCGCGGTGCTGCTCATCGGCGACGAGCGCAACCGGCCGAAGGAGCCGCTGCCTGACGACTTGGCCGTCTTCGAGTACGCGCCTTACGGCCAGATTCTCCCGCACGCCGCGGCCGTCGTGCACCAGGGCGGCGTCGGCACGACGGGGCAGGCGCTGCGCGCCGGTGTGCCAACTCTGATCGTCCCCTTCAACCACGACCAGCCCGACAACGCCGCACGCGTCGAGCGCCTGGGCGTCGGCCGCACGCTGGCCCGCAAGAAGTACGCGACGGCGAACGTAGTCAGAGAATTGGACCGGCTGCTCGGCGATGAAACTTATGCCGAGCGGGCCGCGGCCGTTGGCGAAGTCGTGCGCGGCGAGGACGGCGCGCGCACGGCGGCCGACGAGATTGAGAGGTTCGCGCTCAAGCTGTGAGCCGATCTTCGGCGGCCGAGCGTCACCGGCCCGCGCCGCCTCGCCGCCCGTCCCGAGTCAGGATTGACTCCGGGCCGCTCCTGTCATATCGTCACCCCACAGCGCGAATAAATCATCAGCAAGGGGGAGAGGAAATGTCGGAAGCTGTGTCTAATTCTGAGATGACCTATCGAACGTTGGGTGACACGGGCGAGCGTGTGTCCGCGATAGGCGTCGGCGGCTGGCACCTGGGGTTGAAGCACGTTGACGACAAGCTGGCGGTCCGCATCGTCCGCACGGCGATTGACCGCGGCATCAACTTCATGGACAACTCCTGGGACTACTTCGACGGAGTGAGCGAGCGCCGGATGGGCGAGGCTCTGCGCGACGGCTACCGCGACCGGGCGTTCGTCATGACCAAGATTGACGGGCGCTCGAAGCAGGAGGCGTTCAAGCAACTGGACGAGTCGCTCAAGCGCCTCGGCGTGGACTGCATAGACCTCGTCCAGCACCACGAAGTCATACGCTACGAAGACCCGCACCGCATCTTCGACGAGGAGGGCGCGAACAGCGCGCTCGTGGAAGCTCGCCAGGCGGGCAAGCTGCGCTACATAGGCTTCACGGGGCACAAGGACCCGCGCATACACCTGCACACGCTCGAAGTGGCCGAGGAACAAGGCTTCAAGTTCGACGCCGTGCAGATGCCCCTGAGCGTGATGGACGCGCACTACCGCAGCTTCGAGAAATTGGTCCTGCCCGAGCTGGTCAGGCGCGGCGTCGGCGTCCTCGGCATGAAGAGCATGGCGAACGGAATCCTCCTGCGGTCTAACACCGTCGCGCCCGTAGAGTGCCTCCACTACGCGCTGAACCTGCCGACCTCGGTCGTCATCACAGGCATCGACAGCATGGAGATTCTTGAGCAGGCGTTTGAGGCCGTGAGGACGTTTCGACCTTTAAGCGACGGGCAGATTGAGGAGTTGCTGGCTAAGACACGGCAGGCGGCGCTGGGCGGCCAGTTCGAGCCCTTCAAGACGACCTCCATCTTCGACGGCACGGCCCAAAACCCCGACTGGCTCGGCGAAGAGCCCGAACGCTTCCGGCAGTTGATGCCGCAGACTTAAGATTTTACGCTTGGATTGCTCGTACTTATGTCACGAGAATTAAGTAAGTCTCGGAGGTGGTTTTACTTGAGGCAACTAGCGAAGAGGCTTTAAGGCGCACCCATCGCCGTTACTTTGAGACTTTAACCGAACTCGTGAGCTAACCTGCCTTGATTAAAGAATCTTCGCCTGTATATCCCTCAACCACTAACCAGTCCTCAGCAGTTTATTCACAATCCACGTAGAGGAACGCGCAATTCGAAACGCGCTCCCTGGCCCTCACCCGTGGCAGCCAATCGTGCGAAGCCGCCGGCCTCTTCCATGCGTTTGCGGACGATGGCGAGGCCGAGGCCGGTGCCGCGTTGTTTGGTGGTGAAGAAGGGTTCCCAGATGCGTTCGCGCAGGTCTGGCGCGATGCCGGGGCCGCTGTCTGTGACGGTGATGAGGAGGTGCTCGTCTTTCGTTTGTGCTTCGACCGTGACGTGGCCGCCGAGGGGTGTGGCCTGGATGGCGTTGATGAGCAGGTTGGAGAGCGCGTCGCGCAGCGCCGAGGCGGCGGGGCCGTCGAGTTCGCCTTCGATTGAGGCGCGACATTCGATCCTGATGTTGCGCCCGGAGGCTTCGGCGCGGAAGAGTTCGACGACGGCGCGGACGAGTTCGGCGGCGTGGCTCGGGGCGACCGCGGAGGGCGAGGTGCGCGCGAAGCTGAGGAGCTGTGTGACGTTGCGGCTCAGGCGATCTGTCTCGCCGACGATGAGGCTCAGGTCTCGCTCGTACTCGCGCTTGACGTTCTCGTCCTCGCGCATCACCTGCGCGATGGATTTGATGGCCGAGAGCGGGTTCTTCACTTCGTGCGCGACCGTCGCGGCCATTTGGCCCAACGCGGCCAGCCGCTCCCCTTGCGCCACCTGCCGCTCAAGGCGCACGTTCTCTTCGACCAGCCGGCTGTCTTCGACGGCTATCGCCACTTGGCCCGCGAGCACTTGCAGGACGGCGCGCCCGTCCGGGGTCAAGGCGTCGTCCGCCGCGTCAACCAGCATCAGGCCGACCGTCTGCTCCTCGCGCCTGAGCGCGTGGGCCAATTCGTAGCCGCGCTCGTGCAGCAGCCGCTCGCCTTCGAGCGGGTTCCAGCCCTGACGCCTGAGGGCATTCATCACGCGCGCGATCCACTCCGCAGGCTCGGGCAGAGCCCCGCCGTTCGCGGCCTCACTGTGACCACCCTCTGCGCCTTTGCTTTCATTCTCGTAGCGGACGACGAGCCGCACGCGGCGGAGTCCGAGCGTCTGCGCGGTGCGCTCCTCGACGAAGCGCAGCAGCTCGGGCAGCTTTCTGTATTGCCCCGCGTGCGAGTTGATGCGCGCGACCGTCTCGCGGTAGAGCGCGGCCTCGCGCTCGAAGAGCCGGTGAAAGCGGCGCTCAAGCCAGCCGCGCAACGGGGCCGCGACCAGCGCGAGCGCGAGGATGAGCAGCGCCTCGACCGCGCCCGCTCGCAGATTGAAGCGCGCCGTCAGCCACTCGCCGAACGTGCGAATGCCGAACAGGTAGCCGGCCAGCACGACGACGGCGAACGTGGCGACGATCAGGCTCTCTTTGATGATTAGTTCGAGGTAGCGGTAGCGGTAGATGTAGTAAGCGATGAGCGCCGACGGCAGGAGCGAGCCGAGGTTGGCGAGCGTCTTCAGGTAGAGCCCGAGCCGCGTGCCCTGGCCCAGGCCGAAGCCGTAGACGGCTAAGATCAGCAGGCCGATGGCGACGAGCGACGCGGCCAGCGTCTGCAAAGAGCGCCGCTCGCCGCGGGTTGACGATAAGCGCGCGATCAGCAAATCGGTCGCGGCCACGAGGCCCAGCACGTAGGCCGCCCAGAGGCCGAAGGCCAGCGAGTAGGTGACGCCCGCCGCGAAAGGCACGTAGGCGTGCTCGAACCTGTCGAGCATGGGCTCGTAGGGGCCGGACCAGAGGTGCGGGACGGCCGTGAAGAGAAAGAGCGCCGGGGCGTAAGAGAGATAGACGCGCGCCTTTTCCATCAAGGTCAAGGCACGCCCGCGCGCTACCGCCCAGAGGTGCAGGTGGACGTGAAGCAGGAACGAGTAGGAGAGCGTGATGCTGACGACGGCGAGCGTGTCCGAGAAGCGCAGCAGCGGCTCCCAGCGCACGCGCTCCAGCCCGAGCAGCCCGTGCAGCGAGACGACCAGATTGCACGCGTGCCAGACGCCCATCCCGACGGCCAGCACGAGCAGCACGCGCTCGACCTTCCCCAAACCCCGCCTGCGCTTCACGAGCAGCGCCGCCATCCACAGGTGCAGCGCCGCCCCCGTGCTGTAGCCTATGAACTGTAAGACTTCGAGAGGAGACATGAGAAAAGTGATGAACTTTGCGGGATGAATGATGAATTAAAGACGACCGCCTTTTCATTCATCATTCATTATTCCGCATTCATCATTGCTTTAGTTCGCCGCGTTCGACGGGAGGCCGGGCGTGAGAGTGATCTCGGTCCGGCGGTTGCGGGTGCGGCTGTTGGGTTTGGTGTTGGGGGCCAGGGGGTTGGCCGCGCCCATGCCGCTGGCCTGTATGCGCGCGCCGTCAACGCCCGCGCTGATGAAGTGCTCGGCGAGGACGCGCGCGCGGTCTTCCGTCAACTGCTGCAAGCTCGCCTCGTCGCCGCGGTTGTCCGTGTAGGCTTCGATCACGATCTGGTAGTCGGGGTTGTTGGCTAAGAGCGCGGCGAGCGGTTCGAGCTTCGCCGCGGCCGAGGCCGAGAGGTCCGTCGCACGCGCGTTGGCCCAGAGCGTCTCGGAGAGCGTGAGCACCAGGCCGCGCGAGGTCTCGCGCACGGTGCCGTAGCGCGCGAGCGTCTGCTTGAGGCTGACGGAGTTGGCGCGCGCCTGCTCGACGCGCTGCTCATTCGCGCGGCGGGCCTCTTCGGCCGCGCTCGCGCCCTCTATGCGCGCGAGCTTGACCTTCGCGTCCTCGCCTTCGGCGCGCACGGTCTGCAACTCGTCGCGCAGCCGGGCCACCTCCGTTCTCAGGTCGCGAAGCTGCTGCGTGGCGTTGGCCGCGTCGCGCTCGGCGAGTTCGCGCGCGCGCTGCTCGCGGTCGAGCGCGGTGCGCAGCTCCGCTATCTGCTGCGTGGCCGTGGCCGTGTTCTCCTCGGCGTTGCGGACGGCCTCGTCGCGGCGCGCGATCTCGTCGCGCCGCTGGCGCGCGCCCTTGCGCGCCTCGGCCGCCTCTTCGGCCCGCACGCCGAGGCTCGTGGCCCTGCGCGCCGCCGCGTCAGTTTCCGCATTATCCTGCTTCAAGCGCCAGGCGTTCTCGGCCAGTTCGAGTTGTGCCTCCGCCTCCTGCAACTCTTCGCGGGCGTCGCGCGCCGCCCCGGCGTAGCGCGCGAGGTTAACGGCCTGCCGCGCGCCCAGCAGGGAGACGGGCGTCTTGCGGTAGTCCGCGTCGGCGATGTCCGGCACGCGCGCGTCGTTGAAGTAGTCGCTCGTGTTGCCGAGGTACTGCACGTTGACGGTCCGCACGTCCGCGTCACCGAGTCTCTGCGGCGGGAGGTTTTCGAGGACGACCATGCGGCTGGGGTTGCGGACCAGAAAGTGCGGCTCGGCCGTGACGATGAGCGCGAAGGTTTGCAGTGGGGTCGTCACGTCGAGCTTGGAGTTGACCAGAAAACTCCCGCCGCGCTTGATCTCCCCGAGGTTGTCCACGCGGCCCTCGGGCGAGACGGCCCAGAGCACGTAGGTCGTGTACACGCCGCCCAGCTCGTTGGCGCGCGGCAAGTCCTCGACGCTCAGCTCGACGCGCGTCCCGCGCCGGCCCGCCCGGCTGACCTTCGCCTCACCCTTCAGGCGCGGCAGGAGCGTCGTCCCGCGAAACTTGACCGAGACGGACTGATCCAGGGGGTAAGTGATGGCGACCGACTGGCGCGGCAGATCGCCCTGGGCCAGAATCGGCGGGGCCGTGATTAAAAGTGCGACGAACAGGAGAGAGACTAGACGTAAAGGAGAGGCGTGGTGCTTCATAAAGCTGTTGCTCCTTCGTGGTGTTGAGCGCGCCGGAAGGCACGCGCCGGGAATCGAATCTCCGAACCATTGATGCTCCCTGCCCGCCCATTGTTGCCGATGCCGCGGCAGAGAATCAAGCATGGAGCGATTCGGAAACTCAAGCTAACGTGAGTTCGACGTGAGAAGGACAGCGCCCCCGAGCCCCGTCGGGGCGTTATATAAGTAGCCCGGCACGTCAGCGCCGGGTCCGCGACGTTATAAATTCCGAGCCCCGTCGGGGTGGAATCATACTCCGCCCCGACGGGGCTCAATAGTTTATTCGGACGGCTGATCGAGGGCTGACGGGGCTCTTTGAATATCTCCCCTCACTGTCTCTTCATACAGCGCGCCGCCCCGCGACCAGTTGGACGACGATGATGGCGATGGCGCAGAGGAGTAGGATGTGTATGAAGCCGGACTTGTGCAGGAGCATGCCGACGGACCAGCCGAGGACCAGCAGCATAGCGATTATCCAGAGCGCCATCCCTTTGAAGTCTCCTCTACTGAGAAAATTTATTCCTTCGCCGCCTTGACGGAATCTTTCGGCAGGCCGACGGCGCGCAGGCCAGTCCGCGCCGTGTCCGTGCCGACGACGTAAGCGGTCGAGCCCGTGCCGAAAGTCCCCGTCACGAGGGCGCGCGTCCCCGCGGCCGCGCCCTCCGGCGAGCTGCCCTTCGTCTCCTCTTCGGCCTTCCAGATGAGCGAGCCGTCACGGCCCGAGAACCCGCGCGCGAAGTCCTGCCCGCCCGCAACCAGCACGTCCAGCACGCCGTCGCTGTTCAGGTCCGCGAAGGCCGCCGAAGAGGCGTCGGTCGCGCCCGGCGTGAACCACTTGATCTTCCCGTCCGTCGTGCCGACGGCGACGAGCCGCCCGCGCCGCGTCAGCATCAGGACTTCGAGCGCGCCGTCGCCGTCCAGGTCTGCGGCCGAAAGTGTGCCAGCCGGGGCGTCCGACTCGGTTGCGATCCGGCCGAGCGGCTTAAGGTCGTCCGCGCCGAGCGAGATTAACCCGTCGTCGGTCCCGATCAGGACGAGCGCGCCGTGCAAAGTCTGGACGAAAAGCGCGGGCGTCGTGATGTTCGTTTGCATCTTGACGAAGCGCACGCGCTGGCCCGCGTGGTCGCGCACGTCCAACGTCCCGCCCGCGAGCGCCAGGGCAACCGCGCTCCCGCTACTCACCGGGAAGACTGTCGGCGCGGCGATCAACGAGCCGTCGAGTTTCGTCTCGGAAATAATTTTCCCCGTCGCGGGGTCAATCACGGCCAGCGACGAGTTGTCGCCCGCGACGAGCAGCGTCCTTGACCCGCCGCCCGCGGGCGCGGCGACCGCGCCGCCGATGGCGCGGTTCGCGAGCGGCGTGCGCCACAACTCGCGCCCCGTCGGGCCTTCAATCGCGCGCACGCCCCCGTCGTAGGCGACGATGACGTTGGTTGAATTGTCGCGCCCTTCGACGAGTACGGGCGTGAAGACGGGAGCGCCGCCGTTGCCGGTGGGCTCGCCGCGTTTGGCGTTCGGTCGGAAGCGCGCCGTCCACAGCGCGACGCCGTTGGTCCCGTCCAGCCCATAGACCATGCCGTCCGAGTTGACGCCGACCACGTCGGAACTTGTGCCAGAACGAAGGTGCGCGATCAGAGGCCGGTCCACGGAGCCGGTCGTCGTGCGCCACCCGGTGTTGCTCAAGGGGCCGAGCCTGTTGGGCGTCGGGCGCGGGGTCGCGTCGCCGCCGGAGTCGGCCGCCGCCGCGTCATCGGCTATCTCAATCGGGCGCGGCGGTGAGAACGTCCCGGTCTCCTTGACGGCCGGGGCGAAGCGCCAGAAATACTTCCCCGGCCCGAGTTCCGTGACGACGTACTCTGTGCCAAAAACCGCGCGGTCGAAAACTATGTCCTGAAACTTTTCGTCGCGCGCGAGCTGTAGGCGGTAGCGCAGGACGCCCTCCTGCGCGGGCCAGCGCAGGTGAAGCGAGGTCTTCGCAGGGGCCGCGGGCGTTGTCCCCTGGGCGCGCGTGTGCGCGGCGGGCGAAGCGGCGGCGAAGATTAGTGACAGGAGAAGAAGGCGGAGCAGCGAAGAAGAATACTTTTGGGGCATAGGAATCATCACGAGGTTAAGACGCGCGCCGTGCGGTCCAGGGTTGACCACCGTCGCGGCGTGTGAATCATGGGGTTTCGTTGAGCTTGTAGCCGACGCCGCGCACCGTCAGAACGTAGTGCGGGTTCTTCGGGTCGGCCTCCAACTTTTTCCGCAGCCGGTTGATGTGCGGGTCTATGTTGCGCTGGTAGCCTTCGTACTCCGTGCTCCAGACCTGGTCCAGCAAGGCGTTGCGCGACCAGGCGCGGCCGGGCTCCGAGGCCAGGAGTTCCAGAATCTGGAATTCGAGCGGCGTCAACTCCACGCGCGACCCGCCGAGCGAGACCTCGTGACGCCGCTTGTCTATGACCAGCTCGCCGACCGTGATGCGCTCGTCGTCGCCCGCGCCCGGCTGCCCTTGCGCGCCGTGCGAGCGGCGCAGGAGCGCCTCGACGCGGACTTCGAGTTCCCTCGGGTTGAAGGGCTTGCCCAGGTAGTCGTCCGCGCCCGCCTCGAAGCCCGCGACCTTGTCGTCAATGCTGTCGTGCGCCGTCAGGAACATGGCCGGAGTCTTGACGCCCCGGTCGCGCACGCGTTTGAGCAGGTCAATCCCGCTCATGCCGGGCATCGAAACGTCGAAGATGAAGCAGTCGTAGTCCCCGGCCACGGCCGGTTCGAGCGCGGCGTGGCCGCTCTCCTGCTCCTCGACTTCGTAACCGATGCGGCGGAAGTAGCCCGCCAGCAGAATGCGCAAGTCCGCGTCGTCGTCAACGATTAGCAAGCGCCGCCCTGTGCTCATCTTAGTTTCACGTTGTTCCACGATTCTCTCTTGTAGTCGCCGGGTCAATTCGGTCTTAGCGGGGCGGCATTATAGCGCACTTGGGCTGAAGAGGCAGAAGAATCTCGCGCGGGACGGCCGAAATAATCGAGCGGCGGCCGCGGCCGGGGTCTCCTCATCTTCGGCCGAAAGCCGGGAACCACGGAGAGACACGATGAGCCACGAATCAGGAACCTTTTTTCGTGTCGCTTCGTGTGTCTTCGTGGTTCGTATTCATTTAGAATGAATACGGGCTGCGCCGGAGCGTGCTCGCCTTGACGCCACAAGTTTAGGGTCAGTATAGTCCTGATTTGCCGATTTACGGGCGTCGGCTCAACCCTTCCTTCAAACAGTAGAGTCAAGGGATTCGCGCTGGTCTAGCGATGCAGGAATTTCGGCGACTTCTCAAATACCTCAAGCCGCATCTGGGGATTTTTTCCCTCGCGACCGTGTGCATGGTCGTCGTCGGGCTTTTGGAGAGCGCGACCGGGGCGCTCATCGTTCCCATCTTCGACCAGGCTTTCGCGGGCGAGGCGGGCCAGCGCACGCCGACGCTCTTCGGCCTGCAAAACGTCATCCCGGCCTCGGGCCTCGCTGCCTGGCGCACCATCGCCATCCTGCTCATTGTTTTTACGCTCGTCAAGGGCGTGGCCGAATATTTCTCCTCCTACCTGATGGCGCGCGTCGGCCAAGCCTCAGTCTTCCGCCTGCGCCAGGACTTGTACAGTCACGTTCTGGCACAGAGCGCGAACTTCTTCGAGCGCCACCGGACGAATTATCTTGTCTCGCGTCTCGTGACGAGCGCGGCGGCAATCGAGGTCGCCGTGACCGCGACCCTGCGCGACATGCTGCGCGAGAGCTTCACGCTCATAGCTTTCCTCTCGGCCTCGTTCTATTACAACTGGCGGCTGACGCTCGGCTCGCTCCTGATCGCGCCCGTCATCGCGGTCCTGACGGCGCGCTTCGGCCGCTCGCTCCGCAACCTTGCGCGCGAGTCCTTCGAGGGCAACAAGCGTTTGACGGACACCGCGCAGGAGGCATTAGCCAACCAGACTATCGTCAAAGCCTACCGCGCCGAGGCGCACGAGGGCCGCCGCTTCTCGGCGGTCGCGCGCGAGATCGTCCGGGCCAATTTGCGCTCGGCCAAGATAGCCGCGCTCTCGCCGCCCGTGATCGAGATGATCGGAGTCGTGGCGGTCGTCATCCTACTCTTCTTCGGCCAGCGCGAGATCATGGCGGGCCGCATGAACGCGGCGCAGTTCCTGACCTTCCTCTTCTTCCTCTTCCGCTCCTACGACCCCATGCGGAAGCTCTCGCGCCTCTCGAACAGCATGGAGCAGGCGCTTGCCGCCGCGCGCCACGTCTGGGAGGTGATGGACGAGCAGGCCGCGATTCCCGAGAAGCCGGACGCCAAAGTGCTAGCGCCCTTGAAGAGTGAGATAGAGCTGCGCGACGTTTCTTTCGGCTACGCGAACGAGACGAGGTCTGTGCTGCGCGGCGTGAGTTTACGCATCCCCGCCGGGAAGATGGTGGCGCTCGTAGGCGAATCCGGCGGCGGCAAGTCCACGCTGACGAAGCTGCTCCCGCGCTTCCACGACCCGACAAGCGGCGCAGTGCTCTGGGACGGCACGGACCTGCGCGCCGCGCGCGTCGCCTCCCTGCGCGGCCACATCGCGCTCGTCACGCAGGAGACGGTGCTCTTCAACGACACCGTGCGCCACAACATCGCCTACGGCCGGCTGGACGCCACAGACGCCGAGATAGAGGAAGCCGCGCGCGTCGCCTTCGCGCACGACTTCATACAGGAATTGCCCGCAGGCTACGACACCATCGTCGGCGAGCGCGGCATCTTTCTTTCGGGCGGGCAGCGCCAGCGCCTGGCAATCGCGCGCGCCGTCCTCGCCGACGCCCCCGTGCTTATCTTGGACGAGGCGACCTCCGCGCTCGACGCGGAGTCCGAGCGGCTGGTCCAGCGCGCGCTCTCGAACCTGATTCGCGACCGCACGACCATCGTCATCGCGCACCGCCTCTCGACCGTGCGCCGCGCCGACCGCATCGTCGTCGTGGAGAGCGGCCGCATCATTGAGACCGGCACACACACGGAGCTACTGGCCCGCGGCGGCCTCTATCGCCGCCTTTACGAATTGCAGTTCGCAGATGAAGAGGAGGACATGCCGGTGGTCAGTGGTCAGTAGTCAGTGGTCAGTTAAAAAACTGATTTCACTGACCACCGGCCACTGACCACTGACCACTGCTTTATGAAATCAATGACCGGATTCGGGCGTGGGGCGGCAGCGGGCGAGAATTTCTCGGTCGCCGTTGACCTCAAGACCGTCAACAACAGGTTTCTGGACGTTCACCTGCGCTTCGGCTCCGAGCTTTCGGCGCTCGAAGCGCAGCTCAAGCGGCGCATCGGCACGCGCCTGTCGCGCGGGCGCGTTGACGCCAGCATCACTTTCGAGCGCACGGGCGAGGTGGCCTACGAGCTGAACCGCCCGCTCATCGCCGGCTTCATTAGCGCCCTGCGCGCCATGCAGCAGGAGTTCGAGATCGCGGGCGAGCCGGACATCAACGTGCTGGCCCGGCTGCCGGGCGCGATGCAGCCCGTGCGCGACGGGCTCGACGAGAAGATGCTCGCCGGCGTCGAGCAGGCCGTGGACGAGGCGCTCGAAGAGCTGGAGCAGATGCGCGAGCGCGAGGGCGAGGCGCTCGC
Organism: Pyrinomonadaceae bacterium; assembly: GCA_036403435.1. Lineage (GTDB taxonomy): Bacteria > Acidobacteriota > Blastocatellia > Pyrinomonadales > Pyrinomonadaceae > QHXM01. Next base: position 67,209 of record DASWQY010000146.1, on the reverse strand, counting down.
CGCCGAGATGAGCGCGCGACTCGACGAGATTTCCCAGCAAGTTCCCATCATCGAAGCGGCCGCGAGCACGCTCGTGGACAACTATCGCGCGCGCCTTCAGAAAAGAATCGGCGAGCTGGTAGCGCGCGAGGGCCAGGTGGTCGAACTGGACCAGGGGCGGCTGGCGCAGGAAGTCGCGTACCTCGCCGACCGCAGCGACATCTCCGAAGAGATAACGCGTCTCAAGAGCCACCTCGTGCAGTTCCGCGAAACGCTCGCGAGCGAGGGCGAGACGGGCAAGCGCCTCGACTTTCTCTTGCAGGAGTTGAACCGCGAGGCGAACACAGTGCTCTCGAAGTCAACCGACCTGCTGGTCAAAGACGCGGGCCTCGCCATCAAGGGGGCGGTCGAAAAGCTGCGCGAGCAAGTGCAGAATGTCGAGTGAGCTTAAAGAGCAAGCGGGCACTGCTACCCGCATGGAAGTGACCGCCGGTCGCGGGATGCTCGTCGTCGTCAGCTCGCCTTCGGGCGGCGGCAAGGGCACGCTGATTCGCCGCGCGTTGAAAACCGTGCCGAACCTTGGCTATTCTGTCTCGTTTACGACCCGGACCCCGCGCGAGGGTGAAGTGAACGGGCGCGACTATTTTTTCGTCGCGGAGCAGGAGTTCCGCCGCATGATAGAGGCGGGCGAGTTTCTGGAATGGGCCAGCGTCCACGGCAACCTCTACGGCACGGCCCACGCACAGGTCGAGAGCGAGCGCGCCGCGGGCCGCGACATCATCCTGGAGATTGACGTGCAAGGGGCGGCCAGCGTGCGCCGGCTGGCGCAGGACGCGACGAGCGTCTTCATCCTCCCGCCGTCGTTCGAGGTTTTAAGGGCGCGGCTCTCGGCGCGCGGCACGGAGCGTGAGGACGACCTCAACTTGCGGCTCAGGAACTCCGCCGGCGAGGTCGAGCACTACACGGAGTTTCAGTATGTCGTCATCAACGACGACGCGGAGCGCGCCGCCGCCCTGCTCGCGTCAATCATCTACGCCGAGCGCGCGCGACGCGAGCGGCAGGAAGAGACGGCCCGGCTGATTCTCGCCAGTTTCAAATGCGAAGCAGAGTCGGCGGCGGTAGAACGGCCTGGGGCGGAAGGTTTCGTGAATTGATGAAAGCTCGCGCCAATCATAATTTACGTTTTTTCAGCGGAGGGGAAGGACGTGGAGGTCGGAAGCAAAATGGCTAAAACTGAGAACGAGAATTTGAAGAACGTAGAAGAGGAGAGCACTAGCCCCGAGATGGATTCCAAGTATCGTTTAATCATCGTCGCCGCCAAACGGAGCAAGCAGCTACAGCGGGGCGCGCGCCCGCGCATAGACATTGACCCGCAGAAGCACAAGCCCACGCGCATCGCGCTCGAAGAAGTCCAGCAGGGCAAAATCGGTTTCGAGATTACGGAAGAGGAATAAGGCGCGGCGTCTCTGTCGAGATTCGAACGCCGGGCCGAAGTATGCCCGCAAGCTTTCTGGCCCAAAGACGATGCGCTCAAGAGCGGGTGTCCTCTCCCCTCATCCTGACCAGTGCGGCCCAGGCCGAATACGCGTCCTCGGTCTCGTAAGCCTCGCGCTCGTGCTTGATAGCCAGGTAAGCGGCCTGGCGCGCGGCTCGCCCCCAGCCCGACTGCGCCCGCAACTCGCGCCAGTACTCGCGCAGGTACGAGAAGAGGAAGCCCACGAACCCCGTCTCACTGTACTGCACGACGTGCATCGCCTCGTGCGCCAGGAGCCTCGCCGGAATCGTCAGCCGCCCGCGCTCGTCGCGCTTCACCACCCTGGCCGAGACGAAGACACACCTCCCCAACGTAATCGCCGTAATCCCGAGCGTCCGCGTCAACAGCCTCGACCAACGCCCCACGTACACGTGCACTGGCGGCAGCCGCAAGGCGTCCGAACGCCTCTGCTCGCGCAGGAAAGCCTCTATGTGCCTGTGAGCTTCAGGGGCAAGACGCATTAACCTCCCCCACCGCCCTCCAGGCTGAACTCCACTATGTCTCGGATGTGCTCTTCGTACCCCGGCGGCAGCTTCTTGAATTCGACCCCGAGCCCAGCCCCCGGCTGGTGGTACGCGACCCGCCCCCAGACCACGCCCTCCATCACGCTCTCGCTCTTCGGCGCTAATAAGAGGCGGATGTAGATCAGCGCATCCTTCGGGGCCGCCGCCGGGGTCTGAAGGAAGCAACCACCGACCCCGAGCGTCGTGACCTGGCCCTTGTAGGCACACTCGGGCGTCGGCCCCCAATCGACCTCAAGCGAGTACTCGATGCGCGGAAACCTGCGGCGGTTCTCAAACGGCGGAGGGGAAGAGTTCTTCATACTTTTTCAGGGCGAACGCACGCAAGATATGACGAATGGGGAGGGGTGTCAATGGAGAGCAATGGGAACTACGGAATGCACCCATACGACCTTTTCATCGTACATGCGTTTGTCAATACTACAAGTTGTTCGTGAAATGGTTTGGCTGTTGTGGCCTGAACTGCCTGTCCATTTTTCACCGACATATTCAATCCAACTTTTTATTTCCTCGCGCTCACTTCTTCCCGTCCCTCTTACCCCCCTTTGGGGTCTCGGCTTTAGCCTTCGGCACAGTATCTAGCTTTGGCTTGTTGGCCCCCGCGTTGACGATCAGGCCCAGTTTTTTGAGCCGCTCTTTCAACCTTTCCGTCGCCTTGTCTTCAATCATTTCTTGCCGCCTTTCTTCTCGGCTGTTGCCTCCAGTGTGCACCGGACGGAAATCCCTTTGATCGGCGGCAGCTCGTAACCGTCCATCGGCTCAAGCAGCCATTCGACATCGACTACCCGGCTGTCGCCGTGCCGCTCCTGAACGTAACGGATCAAAGCCTCCAAAATGGCGTTGTCGTCGAGGACGACCTTGCGCCCCGCGCTCTCCCGGCTGCTACCACTCATTTCTCTTTGCCTTTCTTCATGCTTTCCAGGCGTGCGCCCAGCCCGTGCCGTAGCAGACGCCGCACTGTGAGTTCTTGTACGCCTTGCCGCTGCCGCCGCAGGTCGCACAAACTCGGCTCGGCTGCGCGACGAGCACGCTCCCCTTGCCGCCGCAGGCGGGACACTTCTGCTCGCCGAAAGACCCTTTGAAACGTCCGCCCCCCTCACACAGTGAGCACACTTCGGTCGCGTAATTGGCTAGCGGCTTCGGCCCTGTACTCATCTCTTATGACCTTTCTTATTCGCCTTCTTCGGCCTCTCTGACTCGCGGCCCATGCCTGGATTATATCAGAAGGTGAGATTCAAAGAGGCGAAGCGTCTAGCCCCTGCCTCGCAAAGCCGTGGGTTAGAGCACAGGAAATGTGAGGCTGGGCGTTTGCCGTTTTTGAGCGCCTAAATCAGACCGAGGTATTAGCAGTTGGCGGGAAGGCAGGCTCCCGCATGGCATTACTCACATGCCTTTATAGTCAGGACCGCCCCCGCCTTCGGGCGTGACCCAGTTGATGATCTGGTAGGGGTCCATGATGTCGCAGGTCTTGCAGTGGACGCAGTTCGAGAAGTTGATCTGTAGCTTGCGGCGGCCCTCCGCGCCGTCCTCGACCATCTCGTAAACAGCCGCGGGGCAAAAACGCTGGCACGGGTTGCCGTACTCTTCGGCGCAGCGCGTCGAGCAGATGTTCGTGTCGAGCACGTGCAGGTGGACCGGCTGGTCCTCGTCGTGGCCGACCGCCGCGTGGTAAACGTCCGTCAGCTTGTTGAAGGTCAGCTTGCCGTCGAAGCGCAGGCCGTCGTAACGCTGCTCGATGTTGTCGCCGTGGTAGCCGTAGGCCGAAAGTTTTTCCAGCGCCTCGTGGCCCGGCTCCGAGGTCGCGCGGTCGAAGATGCCCCAGGAGCGCCCGCCCGTGACGAACTGCAAGCCGGCGTTGACGAGGCCGAGCCAGCGGCCGTGGCGGAAGCCCGCGTGGAAATTCCTGACGCGGCGCAGCTCCTTCATGATCCAGCTCTCGTTGACGAGCTGTTCGTATCGCGCGAGCTGCTTTGACGAAAAATCCTGTGCCAATAACGCCTCGAAGATGGCCTCGGCCGCGAGCATGCCGCTCTTGATGGCCGTGTGAATGCCTTTGAGGCGCTGCGAGTTGAGGAAGCCGGCGCAGTCGCCGACGAGCAGCACGCCGTCCGCGTAAATCTGCGGCATGGCGAAGGGGCCGCCCGCGGCAATCGTCTTCGCCCCGTAGCGAATCATCTTGCCGCCTTCGAGCAGCCGCGCGAGGAACGGGTGCTGTTTGAAGCTCTGGAACTCGGCGTGCGGGTCCAGGAGCGGGTCGCGGTAGTCGAGCCCCGTGACGTAGCCTACGTTGAGGATGCGATTCTGCATCCCGTAAACCCACCCGCCGCCGTAGGTCTTCGCGTCCGAAGGATAGCCGAGCGTGTGCGTCACGCGCCCCGCCGGGTAGCGGTCGTCGGGCAGCTCCCAGAGTTCCTTGATGCCGAGGCTATAGACTTGCGGCTCGCGCCCTTGATTCAAGCCGAGCCGCTCCGTGAGTCGCTTGGTCAGCGAGCCGCGCGGGCCTTCGCCGAGCACCGTGACTTTGGCCTTGAGGTCCACGCCGGGCTCGAAGTTGGCCTTCGGCTTCCCTTCCTTGTCAATCCCCTTGTCGCCCGTGCGCACGCCGACGACGCGGTCCCCCTCGTCGTAGAGCATCTCCGCGCCCGGAAACTCCGGGAAGATGTTGACGCCCGCCTCCTCGCACTTCTCGCCGAGCCACGCGGTCAGGCGGTTCAGCGAGACTATGTAATAGCCGTGATTCTTGAGCGGCGGCGGCGTCAACGGCGACTTGATGGCGCGCGTCTTCGTCAGGTACAGGAAGTAGTCTTCGTTGACCGGCGATTCGAGCGGCGCTCCCTGCTCTACGAAATCCGGTATCAACTCCTTCAACGCGCGCGGGTCCATGACCGCGCCCGACAGAAGATGCGCGCCCACGTAAGCGCCCTTTTCAATGACGCCGATTTCAATCTCCCCGAGCGGCTTCCCTTCCCGCTCGCCCTGAGCAACCTTCTCGTCGTGCTCACGCACCAGCTTCGCCAGGTGCAAAGCCCCAGCCAGATTCGCCGGCCCCGCCCCGACGAACACTACGTCCATTTCCAGAGTCTCTCGTTCCAAGTTATTCACTCCTGCTTTTGACAAGCGTCCGTCTGTCGAATAAGTAGCCCGCTAAAAATGAATGAGTATTCAGTCAGCGAGTATAGCAAAGTGATGGCGATTTAGTCGAAGCCGCGCCGGATGCTCGTCGCACCTTTATTGCCGCTGTTAGGCGTCTTCGAGAGGCAGCATGTAGAATAAGGCGAAGTCTTAAAATTTGCGGGGGAATCATGGTCGATAGCAAGCGCGTTAATAGTCTGTCTAAAGAAACGAGCCCGTATCTTTTACAACACGCAGATAACCCTGTGGACTGGTTTGCGTGGGGCACGGAGGCGTTCGAGAAGGCACGGGCGGAGGATAAACCGATACTTCTGAGCATCGGTTACAGTGCCTGCCATTGGTGCCACGTGATGGCCCACGAGTCTTTCGAGAGCGAAGAGATCGCGCGGCTGATGAACGAGCATTTCGTCAACGTCAAGGTTGACCGCGAGGAGCGGCCGGACCTGGACCAGATTTACATGAACGCCGTGCAGATGATGACGGGGCACGGCGGGTGGCCGATGACCGTGTTCCTGACGCCGGAGGGTGTGCCATTTTACGCGGGCACGTATTTCCCGCCGGAGGACCGCTACAACATGCCCGGATTCCCGCGCGTGCTCGTCGGCGTGGCCGAAGCGTATCGGGCGCGGCCGGACGAGGTGACGGAGACGGCCGTCTCCGTGCTCGCGCAACTTAAACGCATGGGGCAGACACGCGAGTCCGGCGAGGCAGTGGACTTAGAACTGCTGGACGCGGCCGAGCGCAACATCGCGCGCGGCTACGACGCACGGCACGGCGGCTTCGGCGGCGCGCCGAAGTTCCCCGCCGCGATGAACCTGGAGTTTCTGCTGCGTCAGTACCATCGGGCCGGGGGAAGCGAGACGCTTGAGATGATCGAGCACACTTGCCGCAAGATGGCGCTGGGCGGGATGTACGACCAGCTCGGCGGCGGCTTTCACCGCTACTCGACCGACGCGCGCTGGCTCGTCCCGCACTTCGAGAAGATGCTGTATGACAACGCGCTGCTCTCGCGCCTCTACCTGCACGTCTACCAACAGACGAAGGACCAGTTTTACAGGCGCATAGCCGAGGAGACGCTCGATTACGTGGTGCGCGAGATGACGGACACGGGCGGCGGTTTCTACTCCACGCAGGACGCAGACTCCGAAGGGCATGAGGGCAAGTTCTTCGTCTGGTCTGTGGAAGAGGTCGAGGAGATTTTAGGCGCGGAAGACGCCGCCCTCTTCAACGCCTACTACGACGTGACGGAGGCCGGGAACTTCGAGGGCAAGAATATTTTGAACGTCCCGCGCCCCGTAGAGGAGGTGGCGAATGCGTTGTCCGTGCCTGCGGAGCGTTTGCGCGAGGTGTTGGGGCGCGGGCGGCGCGCGCTTTTCGAGGTGCGCGAGAAACGCGTGAAGCCCGGACGAGACGAAAAAATCCTGACTGCGTGGAACGGACTGATGCTGGCGAGCTTCGCGGAAGCCTGTGCCATTCTTGAACGCGAGGACTACGGGGAGATCGCGGAGAAGAATGCGGAGTTCGTCCTCGGAAATCTGCGCCGCGACGAGTTGCTGCTTCGGACACACAAGGACGGGCAGTCTAAGCTCAACGGCTACCTGGAAGATTACGCCTTCTACGTGGACGGGCTGCTGGCGCTCTACCAGGCTACGGGCACGCTGTGCTGGCTCGAAGAGGCGCGGGCCCTGGCGGACAAGATGATCGAAGAGTTCTGGGACGACGAGGAGGGCGGTTTTTTCTACACGGGCAAGAGCCACGAGGAATTGATCGTGCGCTCGAAGGACTACTTCGACAACGCGACGCCTTCGGGTAACTCCGTCGCCGCCGATGTGCTGTTGCATCTCTCGGCGCTGACCGGCGTCGAGGATTATCGGAGGAAAGCGGTCGCGCTCTTTAGACTCCTGAGCGACACGCTGAAGCGTTACAGCTCGGCGTTCGGCCGCCTGCTCGGCGCGCTGGACTTTCACCTCTCGACGCCGAAGGAGATCGCGGTCGTCGGCCAGGTCGGGGGCGAAGAGACGCGCGCCCTGCTGCGTGAAGTGTGGTCGCGATACCTGCCGAACAAAATCGTTGCACTGGCCGCCGAAGGCGACGAGCGCGCGGCGGAAGTGGTTCCGCTGCTGCGCGACCGGCCTGCGGTCAACGGCCGCGCCACCGCCTACATCTGCGAGCACTACACCTGCCAGCAGCCCGCGACCTCCGCGGCCGAGCTTGCCAGCCAACTCTCGCCCGCCGCTCATCGCGACGCTTCGGGCGGGGCTTGAGGGTCTTGCGGCCCTTCGCCCAAAGCGCGTTTGAGTTCTTCCAACAGCTCCTCGCCGAAGCGTGAGATTTTCGACGCGCCGAGGCCGTGTATGGATGTCAAGGCTTCGAGCGTCGCCGGCCGGTCCAGGACCAGGTGTTCGAGCGTGCGGTCAGGGCAGATCATGTAGGCCGGGACGTGCTCGGCGAACGATTTTTCAAGCCTCCACTTCTTCAACGCCCTGACGGCGCGATTCTCCTCCGCGGTCAGCGGTCGCGGCGGCGGCTGGGGCGCGCGCCGTTTGCGCGGCGCGCGCGCCTCGCCGCTCGACGGAGCAAGTGTGGCCGCGTCGAGCGCCGCGTCGAACTTCCCCTGCTCCGTCAGGATGCGCTCCAGTTCTTCGTAGACGCGCAGCGTGATGATCGCGTCCGCCGCCGCGTACTGAAGCTGGCCGCGCGAGAGCGGGCGTCGCCTCCAGTTAGACTTCTGGTAACTCTTGTCCATCTCTATCCCGAAGAGGTGCGCGGAGACTCCGGCCAGGCTGTAGGAGGGGAGCCGTAGGGCTGAGCGCGCGAGCCTGAGCGTGTCCACGAAGGCCGCGGGCCGTAGCCCGGCCCCTGCGAGCATGGCCTCGTCGAAGCGCGCGTTGTGCGCCGTCATGGTGACGGCCGGGGACTCTATGAGGGGCCGCAGGATTTCCACGTCAACGGCGAAGAGGTCGAAGACCAGGACATCGCCCGCGCGCGGCGCGACCTGCACGAGTGAGACGTGCGAGCGGTTGGCCGCCGCGTCCCAGTAAGTCTCCGTGTCCAGGCCGATGATCGTTTCTTGTTGAAGGCCGAGGGCCTCGACGCGCGCCTGGTCCGCGTCCGTGATGAGGCGGTAGCGCGGCTTCGTCAGGTCTGGCGAGTCTGGAACGTCTGACATGAGTCTGGAAAACCCTTGTGCCCGCCTCTAAAAAGCAAGGCGCGCTGATGTCTCAACGCGCCTGTTGTACACGGCCTGCGGGACAACTGACTACATATTCTTGTTGCCCTTGTTGCTGGTCATGTTCCCGTTGTTCATGTTGCCGCCCATGCTGTTGCCGTTGCCGGTCTTGTTGGCATTAGCGTTGTTAGCCATCCCGCCGCCGTTCCCGGTGTTCATGTTCCCGCCGGTGCTCGTGTTCATCGCCGGCGTGGGCGTGCTCATCGGCGTGGACGTGGTCGTGTTGCTGGTGGTGTTCGTCGTGCTCATGTTGCCCGCGTTGTTCGTGTTCTCGCTGGCGCAGCCGACGCCGAGGGCGATGACTGCGAGCAGGGTGAGAAGAGCTAGGGTTCTACGCATCGATTTTGTCTCCTGCTGACCCGACGGGCCAGATTGTTAAGGAGCCTTTGCCGAAGCGTCTTGCCGTGTCCGCTGGAACGCTGTTGGCTTCAACTCCGCCACTTGTTTGACCCGCGCGAAATCGGCCCCACCCGAAGAAGAGCCTGTGAGAGTGCCAATTTACGGGGCAGTTCGATCATGCCTGATTACTTATACCCGCCTTGTTCTCGTCCTTCCGGCGTGCAAACGCTTGCCGTCGCATCTCTAATGACGCCGGGCCGCCTTTGACCGATGACTTCTCTTTCCACTTTGAAGGGCGCTTACGAATTTTCGGCGCGCGCAGTGTAGCACTAGAACAGCTGGAAATAAACGAATTTTTTGAACTTCTCTCCCACCAAACGCACGACAGACCCCAGAAAAGCCTTGACTGACAGTTGCAAATTAAGTATTGTTAGTCACGTGCCAACACGTTTGGCATATTTCAGTTTTTTCATTCGCTCCTCTTAGCCCGCGGCGGCAAAACTTCAGCTTTTCGGGCTAAACGTCCTCAGGCTTTAAGCCAAACCATCTTCCAACAAGCGTTACTTCTAAGGGGATAAAAATTTTCGCCATGCCGGAAGGAAACTGGAAAACTCTCGCACTTCTGGGCTGCGTCGCCTCGCTGGCCTCCGTGCTGCTGGTCCTTTCCCTGATTTCGATAGTCAAGTTGCCGTTGACCGGTTGGACGGGCCTGGCTCCCTTAGCCGGGCTCTTCGTCCTGACGCTGGTCGCCAGCCGCTTCACCGTCTCCGCGACGAATGCGGACGGCGTCAGCCAGAGCGAGAAGTCGGTAGCGGACGCTTTCATCTTCCTGGCGGCGATGATGTACGCTGTCGGGCCTGCGGGCACGGTCGGGCCGTCCGTCCTCCTGGCCGCCACGGTCGGCCTCGTCTCCTCCTGGAAATCTTCCGACCGGCGCATCACCGTCTTCACCGCTGGCGCGTCTATCATCTCGACATACGCTGCGGCCTCGCTCTACGGATTGCTGGTGCACGCATTTTTCAAGGGCGACGAGGTCGGAGCCCAGGGCTTACAACTCGAACTCTTACTCCTCCCCTTGTGCGCGCTCGCGCTCGTCCAATACTTCCTCAGCACCATCGCCACTGCGGCCTTCGTCGCCTTCGACGCGGGCAAGACGCGGCTGACGCTTTCACGCGAGAGCCTGGTCTGGACTTCCATGACCGAGGTCGGGAGCGCCGCCTCCGCCGCGCTCTTCTACGCGGCCCTGCACAGCGGCAGCATCCCCTTCGTCTTCGTCGGCCTCCTCATCATCGGGCTGGTCCACCTCCTCTACCGCTTCGACGAGCAGCGCGTCGCGGAGGCCAAGCGGAGCGAGAACGAGAAGGCGCGGCACATACAGGAGATGGCCGACCTGCACATGAACACCATCGAGTCTCTCGCCATCGCGATTGACGCGAAGGACCAGACCACGCACGGCCACGTCCGCCGCACGCAGATTTACGCGACCGAGATGGGCAAGCTGCTCAAGGTCAACGAGTCGGAAGTCCAGGCGCTCGTCGCCGGGGCGCTGCTGCACGACATCGGCAAGCTCGCCGTCCCCGAGTACATCCTGAACAAGCCCGGCAAGCTGACCGAGTCTGAGTTCGCCAAGATGAAGATTCACACGACCGTCGGGGGCGACATCCTCAAGCGCGTCGGCTTCCCTTACCCGGTCGAAGACATCGTCCGCTACCACCACGAGAAGTGGGACGGCTCGGGCTACCCCAGGGGGCTCAAGGGCCAGGGCATCCCGCTCGTCGCGCGCATCATCTCGGTCGTTGACTTTTACGACGCGACGCGCTGCGACCGCCCCTACCGCAAGGGCATGACGCGCGAAGACTCGCTCGGGCTCTTGAGGAAGATGGCCGGCTCCTCCTTCGACCCGCGCGTTGTCGAAGTCTTCATCGCCAACGTCGAGAAGTTCGACGACCTGATCGCCGAGCACGACATACAGGAGCAGGTCTCCTCGAAGATCATCGAAGACCAGACGAACGCGCGGCCCGACGCCGGGCTCGCCTCGGACGTACTCGGCGCTCCCGACAACACGCTTGGCTTCCGCTCCATCACGGAGGCGCAGCGCGAGGTCTTCGCGCTCCACGAGATCGCGCAGACCATAGGCTCTTCACTCAACCTGCAAGACACCGTCTCGCTCGTCTCCAGCAAGCTTCGCGCAATCGTCCCCTTCGACACCTGCGTCATTTATCTGGTTGACGAGAAGACGGGCAAAGCCCTTCCGGCGCACTGCGCGGGCGAGAACCCCGAAATCTTCGCCAAGCGCCGCCTGAACGTCGGCGACGGCATTACGGGCTGGGTCATCGCCAACGCGCGCTCGATGTGCAACGCCTCCCCGGAGCTTGATCTCGTCGGCGTCCCCGAAGAGATCACCAAGAGCATCCGCGGCGTGCTCGTCTCGCCCCTGATTCGCGAGGACGGCGCGTTCGGCGCAATCACGCTCTACTCAAAGAGCCGCGTCTCCTACACGACCGAACACGTCCGCCTGCTGGAGTCCGTCTCGCAGCACGCCTCCTCCGCGCTCAACAACGCCCTGACGTTCGAGAAGACCAGGGAGAGCGCGCTCACGGACCCGCTGACCGACCTGCCGAACTCGCGCGCCTTCTACATGATGCTCGAACAGCGCATCGCCGAAGGGCAGCGGCTCAACAAGGAATCCCTGGCCGTCATCTCGCTCGACGTTGACGACTTCAAGAAGGTGAACGACGCCTACGGGCACGCCATCGGCGACCGCGTGCTGGCGGGCATCGCCAAGGTCATCAAGAAAGAGATGCGCCAGATGGACATCCTCGCGCGCTACGCGGGTGACGAGTTCGTTGCCATCATGCCCATGGCCGCGGCCATGATGGCAAACATGGTGGCCGAGCGCATAAGGTCCGCGGTCGAGTCGCAGAAGTTCGCCGTGCGGACGGGCAAGACCGTCGAGGTCGGCGTCAGCATAGGCATCTCCTGCTTCCCCGACGACGGCGAGACGACCGAGCAACTGTTGACGGCCGCCGCGCGCAACATGCAGCAGGACAAGCACGCGCGCAAGCTCGTCCCGACCCTCTCCGAATCCCTGAACGCCGCCGCCCTGGACAATTTCCGTTAAACTCCCGAGAAAGCTTGAATGCTGACGGACGCACGCACCCGAAAAGGGCGTGCGTCTTTTTTTTCGCACGGGCGCTTTTGCGCGCGCTCCCGCATCTCGCGTATAATCCCTCGCAACGCAGTTGGCTTTAACACTACAAGCATGCGCGAGAACACGTGCGCCGGAGTGTCTCCCTTTGCAGCCGCAAAAAGGAGTGCTCAGCGCGGTGTCCTCCCGGTGAGAGATTGATTTCATGACCAAACAAGCGAGACCCACGGAGTCGCGCGTCGGCGCGGAGGAGACGAGCGCCGCCGGCGTGGCCGAGAAGGAGGCCGAGCCGGACGAGCCGGCCGTCATGCGCGGAGACAACGTCGCGCGCAAAGAGGGGCAAAAGAATCGCATCGAGGAGTTGGACAACGAGACGCTCCTCCAGATGCTCCACCAGATGATTCTCATCCGGCGTCTGGAGGAGAAGTGCGCGGAGAGCTACAGCCTCGGCAAGATCGGCGGCTTCTGCCACCTCTACATAGGACAGGAGGCCGTCGCCGTCGGCGCGCTCTCGGCCTTGAGGCCGGACGATTACGTACTGACGAGCTACCGCGACCACGGCCACGCCGTCGCCAAGGGCACGCCGCCCGACGAGATCATGGCCGAGCTTTACGGCAAGGCCGCGGGCTGCTCCAAAGGCAAGGGCGGCTCGATGCACCTCTTCGACGCGGGCGTCAATTTCCTCGGCGGCCACGGCATCGTCGGCGGGCAGATTCCGCTCGGGACGGGCGTGGCCTTTGCGACCAAGTACAAGGGCACCGACCAGGTCACGCTCTGCTTCTTCGGCGAGGCCGCCGTCAACCAGGGCGCGTTCCACGAGTCGCTGAATATGGCCCAGCTTTGGAAATTGCCCTGCGTTTACATCTGCGAGAATAACCAGTACGGGATGGGCACGTCGCTCCAGCGCGCGATGTCGCTGCACGACGTTTCGCTGAAGGGCTGCTCCTACGAAATCGCCTCGGAGTTCGTTGACGGGATGGACGTGCTCGCCGTGCGCGAGACCGTTTCGCGCGCGGTCGAGCGCGCGCGGCGCGACTACCTGCCGACGCTCATCGAGGTCCGCACCTACCGCTTCATGGGCCACTCCATGTCTGACCCCGGCAACTACCGCACGCGCAGCGAGATCGAAAAATACCAGGAGCGCGACCCCATCAAGCTCTTCACAGAGAGCCTGAAGGAGAAGCGTGTCCTGACGGACGACCGCCTGGCCCTCATCGAAGGCGAGGTGCGCGAGGTGGTCGAGCGCGCCGCCCGCTTCGCCGACGAGAGCCCCGAGCCCGCTCCCGAAGAACTTTTCACGGACGTGTACGCGAACCCGTGATAAGTGATAAGTGATAAGTGATGAGTGATGAGCTAAAGCATTTGGCCCATCCCTCACCTACTTATCACTTACCACTCATCACTCATCACTGGAGTTATTTTATGGCCGTCATGACGATGCGCGACGCGCTCAACCAGGCTTTGCGCGAGGAACTGCAACGAGACGAGAGCGTCTTTCTGATGGGCGAGGAGGTCGCAGAGTACCAGGGGGCGTACAAGGTCACCAGGAATTTGCTTCAGGAGTTCGGCCCCAAGCGCGTGATCGACACGCCGATCACGGAGTTGGGCTTCGCCGGCCTCGGCGTCGGTGCGGCGATGGCGGGCCTGCGCCCCATCGTCGAGTTCATGACTTTCAACTTCTCCATCCTCGCCACGGACCAGATCATCAACTCGGCCGCCAAGATGCTCTACATGTCCGGCGGCCAGTACAAGATTCCCATCGTCTTCCGCGGCCCGAATGGCTCGGCCTTCCAGGTCTCGTCGCAGCACTCGCAGGCGATGGAGTCCTGGTTTGCCTACTTCCCCGGCGTCAAAGTCGTCATGCCTTCGACGCCCGCCGACGCCAAAGGTCTCTTGAAGAGCGCCATCCGCGACGACGACCCGGTCGTCTTTCTTGAGCAGGAAAGGATGTACGGCAACAAGGGCGAGGTGCCTGACGACGAGGACTTCACGATCCCGCTCGGCGTGGCCGACGTGAAGCGCGAGGGCACGGACGCGACCATCGTCGCGCGCTCGCTGATGGTGCCTGTGGCGTTGAAGGCCGCCGAGGAGTTGGAGAAGCAGGGCGTCTCGTGCGAGGTCATTGACCCGCGCACCATCCGCCCGCTCGACATCGAAACGATAGTCAACTCCGTCAAGAAGACCAACCGCGTCGTCATCGCCGAAGAGTCGCACCCCTTCTGCGGCGTCGGGGCCGAGATCGCCGCCGAGATACAAGTGCGCGCGTTCGATTTCCTGGACGCTCCCATCCACCGCATCTCCGGCGCGGACGTGCCGATGCCCTACGCCAAGAACCTTGAGAAACTCGCAATCCCCGACGTAGAACAGATCGTCAAAGCCGTGCGCGCAGTGGCGTACCTAGATTAAAAGTGGTCAGTGGTCAGTGGTCGGTGGTCAGTTAAGAACGAAAGCGTTTTTCTATTAACTGACCACCAACCACTGACCACTGACCACTGAGGAGTACTGGATGGCTACACAGGTCGTAATGCCGAAGCTCTCCCCGACGATGGAGGAGGGGCAGATTTCGAGGTGGCTCAAGAAAGAGGGCGACAAGGTCTCTATGGGCGAGCCGCTCGCGGAGATTGACACGGACAAGGCGACGATGGAGATGCAGGCGCTCTCGAACGGCGTGCTCCGCAAGATTATCATCCAGGCGGGCGAGAGCGCGCCGCTCGGCCAGATGATCGCCGTCATCGGCGAGCCGGACGAAGACATCTCCGCACTGCTCAGTCAAGCAGGGTCGGGCGCGCAAGATGCCCAGGCGGCAGCGCCGCAGCAACAGGCGGGCGGCGGCGAAGCGAAGGCGGAAGCCGCGAGCGGGCAGAAGGCTTCGGCGGCGGCTGAAGCCGGCGCGACGCAACAGCGACAGCCCGCGCCGTCCGGCAACGGCGCGCAGGCCGCACAAGAAGGGGGCGACGGGCAAGCGACGGGTCGTCTCGTCGTCTCGCCGCTCGCGGCGCGGATGGCCGCCGAGGCCGGCATCAACCTGCGCACGCTCACGGGAAGTGGCCCAGGCGGCCGCATCATCAAGCGCGACATAGAGGCCGCTATGAGCGCCGGCAAGCCCGCGGAGGGGGAGGCCGCGCAAGCGCCGCAGCGTCACCTGCGCGCGGTCCAGCCGGGCACACAGCCCGCGCAAGGCCCCGCGCCCGAAGGCGCGTCCGCGTACCGCGACGAGCCCACCTCCGTCATGCGCCAGACCATCGCGCGCCGCCTCGTCACGTCCATCGGCCCCGTCCCGCACTTCTTCCTGACGACGGAGATTGAAATGGACCGCGTCGTCGAGATGCGCAACTCCGTCAAGCAGCTCGACCCAGAGCTGAAGTTCAGCATCAACGACGTGATCGTCAAAGTCGCGGCGGCCGCCCTGCTTCAGCACCCGCAGGTCAATGCCTCGTTCCAGGACAGAAATATTCGCTACTACGAGCACGCCGACATAGGCGTCGCCGTCGCCATCGAGGACGGCTTGATTACGCCGGTCGTGCGCGCGGCGGACCAAAAATCTCTGGGCCAGATTGGGGCGGAAGTCCGCGAGTTGGCCGAGCGGGCGCGCTCGCGCAAGCTCATGCCCGAAGAGTACACGGGCGCGACTTTCTCCATCAGCAATCTGGGCATGCTCGGCATAGACGAGTTCACGGCCGTCATCAACCCGCCCGAGGCCGCCATCTTGGCCGTCGGCGCGGTCACGCCGAAGCCCGTGGCGCGCGAGGGTCAAGTGGTCGTGCGCCAGATGATGCGCGTCACCATGTCGTGCGACCACCGCGTCATTGACGGCGCGACGGGCGCGCGCTTCCTGCAAACTTTCAAGAGACTTCTAGAGAACCCGCTCCTGATGCTCGTCTAAGTCGTGGGCCAAAATTTCACGAAGACCGGGGGAAAACTTATGCCAGAGAAGAACGAGGCCGGGCTCGCCGTTCCGGGCGACGGCGAATCGGACGAGCGCGGGACCGACAGGCCCACGGAGCAGCAGCCGGAATTGACGGACAACCAGACGGAGGACGTTACGCGCCCCGAGAACGAGCCGGACGAGGGCGAGGGCACGGGCGCGAAGGCGGGCGAGTATTCCTAGAAATTTTTGCGCGAGCGTCCGAGCCCGAGATGCCGATTACTTCTCCAAACTGACACGCACGATTGATGGAGCGGGGATGGAAAGATTCCCCGCTCCATTCGCTTTGGAAGATGGGACGAATGCAGACAATCAGGCGAGGGGGCGGGGCCGCGCCGCACCTCGCGCTCGTGGCCGTCCAGCTGATGTTCGGCACGTGGCCCATCGTCGGCAAGATCGCGCTCACGGCGCTTCCGAGCACGGGCCTCGTCGTCCTCCGCGTGGCCGGCGCGACCCTCGCCTTCCTCGGCCTGCAACGCACCCTGGGCCGCCCGCAGAAGATTCGCAAGAGTGATTACGCCCGCTTCGCGCTCTACGCGCTGCTCGGCGTCGTCCTCAACCAGTTACTTTTCGTCAAGGGCTTGTCGCTCACGACCGTCATCAACGCCACGCTGCTCGGCACGACCATCCCCATCTTCACGCTGCTCGTCAGCCTGACGCTCGGCTTCGACCGCGTGACGCTCCGCAAGGCGCTCGGCATCGGCCTCGCCGGCGCGGGCGTCGTTTATCTCCTCTACCCCGAGCGCCATTTCACCAGCGATTCGTCCTTCGGCAACCTCCTGATAGTTCTGAACTCGATCTCCTATGGCGCGTACCTCGCCATCTCGAAAGACGTGCTCAAGAGATACGGCGCGCTGACGGTCATCACGTGGGTCTTCATCTTCGGGAGCCTGATGACGCTTCCGCTCGGGGGCTACGCGCTCGCGGGCGTGCCGCTCCGCGAGGTGAGCGTCGGCGTCTGGCTCGCGGTCCTCTACATCATCATCGTGCCGACGGTCGGGGCTTACTATCTGAACGCCTGGGCGCTGGCGCGCGTCGAGCCGAGCACGGTCGCGGTCTACATCTACCTCCAACCGCTCATCGCGTTCGCGCTCGCGCCCCTAATCCTGGGCGAGCGATGGAACCCGCGGACGTGGCTTGCCTCGCTGCTCATCTTCGCGGGCGTCGCGGTCGTCACCTGGCGCACGCGCAGCCACCCCGTCGAAGAAGTCTCCGAACACCCCGAAGCCTTGAGCCACTGAGGACTAATGATGAACTTTGCGGGATGAATGATGAATGTAAAGAAAAATACTTGCGTACTTCTTAGCGTCTTTGCGCCTTTGCGTGAGAAAAACTGTTTCACGCAAAGGCGCAAAGACGCAAAGAAAAACTACTCATTCATCATTCCGCATTCATCATTCATCATTCCCGCGCCTGCTGGTATATTTAGGAGATGGAAACGACGGCGGGCAGGGTCTCGGTCAAATCTGAGGTGGCGGCGAAGACTGGCGCGGCCCGCCTCTCCATGCTGGCGGCCGCGTTCATGATCGCGCTCAAGACGACGACGGGCTTCCTCACGGGCTCGATCAGCGTTTGGGCCTCCTTGCTGGACTCGACGATGGACATCTTCGCCTCCGGCATCAACTACTTCGCCGTGCGCGCCGCCGCGCGCCCGGCCGACGACGACCACTCCTACGGGCACGGCAAAGCGGAATCTCTCGCCGGGCTTTTTCAATCGCTGTTCATCGCCGCCTCCGGCCTCTTCCTCGTCTACGAATCAATCCGCCGAATCATCAACCCGAACCCGACGCAGTCCGAATGGGTCGGTGTCCTGACGATGATCGTCGCCGTCCTCGTCAGCATCGCGCTGGTCGTCAGGCTCAAGCGCGTGGCCCGCGAGACGGAATCGCCCGCGCTCCACGCGGACGCCATGCACTACATCACCGACATCTACTCGAACGCGAGCGCGCTCCTCGCCCTCGTCATCGTCGCCCTGACCCCTTACCAGATCGCAGACCCCATCATCTCGCTCGCCATCGCCTTCTACATCCTCTGGTCCGCGATCCACGTCGGCCGCGAGTCCATTGACGTGCTGATGGACCGCAGGCTCCCCATTCAGGTTGACGAGCAGGTGGCCGAGGTGGTCAGCCGCTACCGCGACCAGGGCGTGCTCGGCTTCCACGATTTGCGCACGCGCCGCTCCGGCTCGCAGAAGTTCATTGACATGCACCTCGAAGTCAAACGCGACATGCGCCTTCAGGAGGCGCACGACGTGTCGGTCCGGGTCTTGCGCGCCATAGAGGCCGAGATTCCGCGCGCCCGCGTCCAGATTCACACGGACCCGGCCGATTAAGGGATTAACTTTGCTCGCTATCACACCTCAGTCCGGCCCGCTCATTCGCCGGACCCGTGGCTTAGAAACGGAGAACGAATGAAACTCAAGCCCTACCTCTCTGCCGCGATTGGAATCGTGCTGCTGCTCGTGCCCGCCGCCGCGCGCGCGCAGGTCACCGCCATCAAGGCCGGCAAGCTGGTTGACCCGGAAACTGGCACAGTCTCGGTCAACCAAGTCATCCTCATCGAGGGCAAAAAGATCAAGGCCGTCGGCGCGCGGCTGCAAATCCCTGCCGGCGCGAGCGTGATTGACCTCTCCCGGATGACGGTCCTGCCCGGCCTCTTCGACTGCCACACGCACCTGCTGATGAACTGGATGCCGGCGGAGCGGCTGACCCCGAACGACGAGGCGCTGCTGCCGACGAGCGTCCGCACGCTTCAGGGCGTGGTCAACGCGCGCGGGATGTTGGAGTCCGGGTTCACGACCGTGCGCGACGTGGGCAACGCGCCCGACTACGCAGACACCTCGCTCCGGCTCGCCATCAACCTGGGCCAAATCCCAGGCCCGACCGTCATCAACGCGGGCCAGATCATCACGCCCTTCGGCGGCCAGGGCAGACTCTGGCCGGGGCGGCCTTACGTCAACGACAACGAGTACATCTTCGCCGACACGCGCGACGAGTTGCTCAAGGCCGTCCGGCGGAACATACACTACGGGGCGCGCGTGATAAAAATCGTAGTGGACGACCAGGGCTACAAGTACTCCGCGGACGACATCAAGTTCATCGTGGAGGAGGCGCGCAAGTCCGGCCTGAAGGTGGCCGCGCACTGCGGCACGGACGAAGGGGCGCGCAACGCCATCCTCGGCGGCGTCGCATCGGTCGAGCACGGCCAGCGCATGTCGGACGAGACGTTAGAGCTGATGAAGAAAACTGGCACAGTGCTCGTCGGCACGGACTTCCCCGAAGGCATCGCCAAAGAGCAGGGTTACGGCCCGAACCTGGCCCCGACGTTTCTGGACCGCCTGCGGCGCGCGCACAAGATCGGCGTGACGATGGCGTTCGGGACCGACGTGCTGCTGAGCAAACCCGACAAGTCGCGCGGCGCTTACGCCCTCGACTTCCTCGAAGACTACGTCATAGTCGGGATGCCCGCGGGCGAGATTCTGCGGATGATGACGACGAACTCCGCCGTGCTGCTCGGCGTCGAGAAGGAGCGCGGCGCGATTAAAGAGGGATTGGCCGCGGACATCATCGCCACTCCCGAAAACCCGCTCGACAACATACAGACGCTCAAGCAGGTCTCGTTCGTGATGAAAGACGGCCGGGTGGCGAAGTCCGTCAAGCCGTAGTGCGGGGCATCTCCTACGCCGTCTTAATCGCCCTGATGCCCTGCGGCTTTTCTGATTCCGCGAGCCGGCGCAGCTCATAGAGCTTCGTCAAAGCCTCGACGGGCGTGAGCGTGTCCAGGTCAAGGGCGAGCAGCGCCTGTGCCATTTTTGAGGGGCGGGGAGTGTGGCTCGTCGCGGGGCCTTCGCCCGGCGCGCTCTCCGCAGCGCCCGCGGGCTGGTGGCTGTGCGCCTCGTAGTGGGCCAATAATTCTTCGGCGCGGCGGACGACGGGGCGCGGCAGGCCCGCGAGTTTGGCCGCGTAAACGCCGTAGCTCTTCTGCGCGCTGCCTGGGCTCACCTTGTAGAGGAAGACCAACTCGCCCCCCTCCTCGTCAATCTCGACGTACAGGTTCATCAGGCGCGGCAGGAGCTGTGCCAATTCCGTCAGCTCGTGGTAGTGCGTGGCGAAGAGCGTCTTCGAGCGTATGTGCGGGTGGTTGTGTATGAATTCGAGGACGGCGCGCGCGACCGCCAGCCCGTCGTAGGTCGAGGTGCCGCGCCCCAATTCGTCCAGCAGGATGAGCGAGCGCGGGGTGGCGTGGTGAAGGATACGCGCCGTTTCGATCATCTCGGTCATGAACGTTGACTCGCCGCTCCCCAGGCGGTCGTAGAGACCTATGCGCGTGAAGACGCGGTCACACAGGCCGACGGTCGCGGCGCTCGCCGGGACGAAGCTGCCGGCCTGGGCCATCAACACGATGAGCGCGGTCTGCCTGAGGTAGGTTGACTTGCCGGACATGTTCGGGCCGGTGATTAGAGCTATCTGCGCAGCCCCGTCGCCGCCGAGTTCCACGTCGTTAGCGACGAAAGAGCCTTCGTCCGCCAGCCTTTCGAGGACGGGATGGCGGCCCATCTCGATTTTCAATTCGGGCGAATCAACGATTGACGGGCGCACGTAGTTGAAGGCTTCGGCGACCTCTGCGAGCGACGCGACGGCGTCCGCGTGCGCGATTGTTCCCGCGGCGGTCAGAATCTCGTCCCGACACTTCCCGACATCCACGCAGACGCGGCGGAAGAGGCCGGCTTCGAGTTCACTGATGCGCTCCTGCGCGTTGACGACGAGCGACTCGAACTCTTTCAGCTCAAGCGTGACGAAGCGTTCGGAGGCGGCGAGCGTCTGCTTGCGCGTGTAGTCGGAGGGGACCAGATGCAGGTTCGGGCGCGTCACCTCTATGAAGTGGCCGAAGACTTTGTTGTAGCCGACGCGCAGGCTCCTGATGCCCGTGCGCGCGCGCTCGCGCTGCTCCATCTCGGCCAGGAAGGTGCGCCCGTCGCGCAGCATCGTGCGCAGTTGATCCAGCTCTTCGGAAAAACCCTCGCGGATGATGCCCGTCGTCGCGCGGCGCGACAGCTCATCCGGGACGGCCCTGCGTATGAGCGCGGCCGCCGCCTCGCACGAAGGCAGCGCGGCCAGGAGCGCGCCGAAGCGTTTCGGGTCGCGCTGCAAGACGGCGCGCACGCGCGGTATCGTTTCGAGCCCCTGGCCCAGCGCCAGCAGCTCCTGCGCGGAGGCCAGGCCCGCGCGGGCGCGCGCCGAAAGGCGTTCGAGGTCGTGAACGGTCTCGAAGGCCGCGAACAATTCGGCGCGGTCCTTGCCGTGCGCGTGAAACCAGGCGACGTGCTCCTGCCGGCGCATGATCTCCGCGGCGTCGAGGAGCGGCTGGCGGAGCCAGCGCCTGAGCAGGCGGCCGCCCATCGCGGTGCGCGTGCGGTCGAGCGAGGCCAGGAGCGAGGGCGTGCCCGAGTTGTTCTCGAAAATTTCGAGGCTGCGCAGCGCCTGCGCGTCGAGCAGCATGAAGTTGTCGGTTTGATAACTCGACAGGCGCGTCAATTGTTCCGCGACGTTCTGCTGCGTGTCGCGCAGGTAGGAGATGAGCGCCCCGGCCGCGGCCGTAGCGAGCGGCCAATTCTTCAGGCCGAGCGGTGCGAGCGTGCGCGCGTTGAAGTGTTCGAGGAGTGTGCGGCGCGCGTTCTCGAACGCGAAGGCTTCCCGGCGAAAAGGCGTCGTGAATCCGGGCAGCGCGTCGCTCTCGGCTTCGGGGCTGTCGCGCGGCAGAAGAATTTCCGAGGGCGCGATGCGCTGAAGCTCCGGGATGGCCGCGTCCGCGTCCAGCTCCGTGGCGGCGAACTCGCCCGTCGTCACGTCCGCATAGGCGAGCCCCGCGCGCTTCCCTTCCGAAACGTACGAGGCCAGATAGTTGTTGACCTTGTGGTGAAGGAGGCCGGGCTCTAAAACTGTGCCAGGCGTGACGATTCGCACGACATCACGCTCGATGAGGTTGCCGCCTTTCGCGGGCGCGTCCGTCAACTGCTCGCAGATGGCGACGCGGTGGCCGCGCGCGATCAATCTTTTCAGGTGGCGTTCGAGGCTGTGGTGCGGGACGCCCGCGAGCGGCACGCGCACGTTCTTGCCCATCGGCTTCGAGGTCAGGACTATTCCCAGCTCGCGCGAGACGAGGCGCGCGTCGTCGTCGAAGGTCTCGTAGAAGTCGCCGATGCGGAAGAGGAGGATGGCGTCGCGGTAGCGATCCTTGATCTCCTGATACTGCTTGTGTAGGGGCGTCGTGGCTGTCATCGCTCGAAGAATTCCCGCAAGATGTCTTCGACCGAAGTGAGCGCGCGGTGAAGGCGGTTCAACTGCTCGAAGCTCAAGAGCGTGGTCGCGCGCCCGATCTCGTGAAAGGCCCCCGTGCGCGCCTGGCTCAAGTTCCTGTTGGCGCGGTTCGTGTCGCGCTCGCTCGCGACGATGAGGAACGGACGGGAGCGTTGCGCCTCGTAGGCGCGTTTGAGTTTGGCGAGCGCGGCGTCAATGTTGCCCTTGTGCTGGACCTCGAAGACGTGGCTCAGGCGCGGGCTCGTCTCGCTCTCGCGCCAGACCACGTCGTAATAGTCGAACTCGCTCTGCGCGTGGTAGCCAAGCACGCGCCCGATGTCCAGCAGCATCTGCTGCACGTCGCCGTGCGTTAGTTGATCCGCGCGCGTCTCGCTCGGCGCTTCCGTCAGCGAAAAAGCCTGGCCCTCGTCGGCGACGCGCTTGCGGCCGGCGGCGGTGATCGTCCAGCGGCCGCGCCTGCGCTCGATCTGCCGGCCGTCGGCGAGCGTCCGGCCCGCGCGCTGAACTAAACGTCTCCACTGC
This sequence comes from Pyrinomonadaceae bacterium, assembly GCA_036403435.1. Lineage (GTDB taxonomy): Bacteria > Acidobacteriota > Blastocatellia > Pyrinomonadales > Pyrinomonadaceae > QHXM01. Next base: position 44,563 of record DASWQY010000146.1, on the reverse strand, counting down.
GCGCGGTGGCCGTTCGAGAGAGAGCGCACCTCGGCATCCTCCAGTTGCGGGAAGTAGCCGGCCAGGCGGTTGTAGAGAAAGCGAATTTCTTCGACACCGCCCGTGGCGACGAGTTCCTGTAAGATGGGGAGTTCGATGCGTGCAACGCCCGGATATGCCATCGCTAGAGTTGAGGCCAGCGCTCAAAATGGAGAAGCCAGAAAGCCGAAAACCGTTCTCGACTTTCTGGCACAAACTTACAGGAGAAACACGCGAGCAATCAAGCGAAGAGGGACGCGGAGACTAAGGAGACGCGGGGACGCGGCGATAAAGGCAGTCGCTTTTCATCGCCGCGTCTCCGCGTCTCCTTAGTCTCCGCGTCTGAACTTAAGCTGCCCGCGCCGCGGCCTTGAGGCCGAAGCACTCTTGGATTTCGTCGGCGTCGAGCGTGTCGCGATCCATCAGGCCCTCGACGAGGCGCGCGATTGAGTCGCGCTCGCGGTCCACGATCTCGCAGGCGCGCTTCATCTGCACGTTGATGATGTCGGAGGTGGCGTGCTCGACGCGGTCGAGAAGCGCCTGGCTGTGCGGGTCCTCGGGCTTGCCGAGGTGAATCGGCCCGAGGGGGCTCATGCCGAACTCCGAGACCATCTTGCGCGCGATCTCCACGGCGCGCTCGATGTCGTTCGACGCCCCGGCCGTCATCGTGTCGAGCAGCAACTGCTCCGCGGCCCGGCCGCCGAGCAGCATCGCGATCTGGTCTTCGAGGTACTCGCGCTTCTTCATCAGGCGGTCGCGCTCGGGGAGCGACTGCGTGACGCCGAGCGCGCGCCCGCGCGGGAGGATGGAGACCTTGTGAATCGGGTCTGCGTCCTTGACGCCGAGGCCGACGGCGACGTGGCCGGCTTCGTGGACGGCCGTCGCGTAACGCTCGTCATCGTCCATCATGAAGCCCTGGCGCTCCGCGCCCATCAGTATCTTGTCGCGCGCGTACTCGACGTGCGTGCGGCCGACGGCCTCCGAGTTATCGCGCGTCGCGGCAATCGCGGCCTCGTTCAAGAGGTTCGCCAGGTCAGCGCCCGAGAAGCCGGGCGTGCCGCGCGCGATCCAGCGCAGGTCTAAGCCTTCTTCGAGCTTCAACCCTTGTGCGTGAACTTTCAAAATCTCTTCGCGGCCGTGCGCGTCCGCGAGGTTGACGGCGATCTCGCGGTCGAAGCGGCCGGGGCGGGTCAGGGCGCTGTCGAGAATGTCCGGGCGGTTCGTCGAAGCGACGACGACGACGCCGGCCAACTGCTCGAAGCCGTCCATCTCGACGAGCAACTGATTGAGCGTCTGGTCCTGGTCGGCGGAAGCAGAGTCGTTGCTGCGCCCGCGCTGGCGGCCCAGGGCGTCAATCTCGTCAATGAAGATGACGCAGGGCGAGAGCTTGCGCGCCTCCGCGAAGAGACGGCGCACGCGAGCGGCACCCATCCCGGCGAACTTCTCCTGGAAGCTGGAGCCCGAAACCGAAAGGAAAGGAGCGCCCGCCTCGTTGGCGGCCGCGCGCGCGAGCAGAGTCTTGCCCGTGCCCGGAGGGCCGGAAAGCAGTATGCCACGCGGAGCGCGCCCGCCGAGGCGGCCGAATTTTTGCGGGTCGCGCAGGAACTCAATCGTCTCGGAAAGCTCCTGCTTCGCCTCGTCAACGCCCGCGACCGAAGAGAAGTTGACGTTCTGCTTGCCGCCTGCGTCTTGCAAATTGAAGTCACCGCCGCGCCCGCCCATGTGCGCGTAGACGCGCCAGACGACGAAGGCCAGGACGGCCGCCACGAAGAACGGAATCATCCAGGTCATCGCCGCGGAGAAGCCGCTCGGCTTGAGCGAGCGGAAGTCCACGGGCAGGTTGTTCCTGGCGAAGACGTTGATAATTTCGTTCTGCGTCGCGGCGTTGGTCACGATGGCGCGCGAGACGACGCCGTCGCGGCCCGTGACGATCAGCGTCTCGTCGTCAACTTTGAGCGAGGCGGCCGCGCCGGTCTCGCCGAGCGCGCGCAGTTCCGTCGAATTGATTTCGCGGACGACCGGCTGGCTCCGCTGGTAAAAGACGAAGACGCCCGCGGCCAGGAGCAGCAGCAGGAGGCCGGAGGCGACGATGAGGGTGGACTTCTGCGAACGGGGGATCAAACGGGGCAACGGGGACGGCATAACACTCCTCCTGAGCGTGTGGCCGGCTGGACCAAAAAAGGGGAAGGCCAGGGCGGGGACGCTCTTTCAGAAAAATTTAAATGAGAAAGAATCGGGGTTAAAATCTGTCCGGCAACGGAAGGAGCAACTCTCGCGGCAAGTGCGGAGAAACCTTCTGGGGGCACGTCGCGCCGGGGTCGGCCGCGAACGGCATCTGTACTTTACCAGCCCCTGACCGTTTTAGTCCAGACCTTAGTTAAATACTTCACCCGAATAATGGAAAAGCAGGTCGAGAACCAATAAAGAGCACTCGCCTGCCACGCAAGTTCCGATGAATGGAGCAGGGCTTCGGTTGCCGTTAATGCCGGCCGTCGGACGTACAAAATTGCGGTCGGCTCAATTTAGAACACCTAACCTCCGGCGGGTGTGCTCAATTTCGATACAAAACGGCGGTCTGATTGGGCGCGGTCGGGTGGCATTTTTCCCGAGCCCAAAACTTAACCCCTTACATCGGTGAGTTTATCCCCCCGATTCGCTTAGCTTGCCGCTGGTGGCACGGCCGTTGCTCTTTCTCTGCGGCGAGAGGTTCGATAGAACCAAGAGAGATTAAATTAGCGACGCTCAAACAAAAGGAGAAGGCGACAATGTTGTGGACGATTCTGGTGGTGCTTCTGGTTTTGTGGTTGATCGGTGCTATCGGCGGAATCGGCGGTGGCTTGATTCACCTGCTGCTCGTAGTGGCACTTATCATCTTCGTTATCAATCTACTCGCTGGCCGTCGCACGGTCTAGTCTGACCGCCTCGTGAGCGGTATAAAGGTCAGGCGCGAGAAGTAGATTTGGGGGGTCAAGCGAATCGGGTTTAGGTGAGGCTCAAACAAAGGAGAAGGCGACATGTTGTGGACAATCTTGGTAGTGCTTCTGGTCTTATGGTTAATCGGTGCGATTGGCGGCATCGGCGGCGGTTTCATACACTTGCTGCTCGTGGTGGCCCTGGTTGTTCTGGTCATCAACCTGCTGACTGGCCGTCGCACGGTCTAGCCCTCAGGGCGACAACTGAATCGGGGAGCGGGCGCGTGGGCTTCAAAACCCTCCGCGCCCGCTTCTCTTTTTATTTGAAGTCTGCGAGTTTTAAATTGATTGGTGCGACCACGCGGCCGACCGGATAAAGGTTCATCTCGCGGTCCCAGTAAGGCGAACGCTCGTAGAAAAAGTTGAGGCGCGCGCTCGCGCTCGACGCGAACTGCGGGTCGATCTTCAGCTTCTGCTCGAACTCGCGCCGCAAGCTCTCGTCCTTCGCCAGCATCTCGCGCGCGAGCTTTTCCAGCACGTAGTCCTCGCCGTACTCCTTCTGCTCGAAGACGGCGTTAAAGAATCCCCAGGCGACGAACGAATCCGGCCCCGAGGGTTCGAGCAGGTGGACCGCGACGAAGCCCGCGGGTTGCGCCACCGGCACAATAACTGAGCCCGCCGGAAACGTTCTGCGCTCGCGCACCAGGTTCGTCTTGAAGCTGGGCTGGACGCGCCCCTCGAAAGGCGCGGCGGCGAATTTCACGTCCGTGAAGCGGTAGGTCTCGACTTCGATGGTCGCGGGCGCGGCGAGGCGTTGCAGCCGCAGCCCGTGCGCGGCCAGCACCTCTATGACGCTCTTCCACTGCGGGGGGACGACGTAGTAGAGCGGGGGCGCGACCGCCGCGGCGACCCGCCCCTCGTCGTAAAAAGGCAAGGTCATGTCCACGGGCTTCGTGCCGAAGACGACGCGCGCCTGGCCCGAAACGTCGCTCTGCTCGGTGCGCGACTCGACGCCTTTGAACGCGAACGGCCTGGGCTTATCCGTGATCTCAATTTGCAGCGGGTAGCGGCGGGCCGGGTCGTAACTCTGCCCAGCTTTCACCGTCAGTTCGTCCGCCTCGCGCACGGCGCTCAAAAGTTTTTCCGTGTTGCGATTGACCTCTTCGAGCGTGAACCGCAGCAGGTCGTACGTCCCGCGAACGCGCGAGCGATAGTCCTTGAGCATGTGCGTCTCTATCGTCAGCCCCGGCCGGTTGCGCACAATCGTATAGCCGGTGGAGAAGCGCGGCGGCATGACGAACCCGTCAATCCCCTTCGTCAAATCCCTGTTGTCGCGGAAGGTCATGTACTGTGCCAATAAATTCCCCTCGCCTTCGGTCGCCGGGAAGATACGGCCGTCGAACGCCTCGCGCATCCAGGCCAGCACTCCTGCGGGCGCGTGCTGCTGGTGCTCGTAGATGTAGGTGATGTTGTAGCGGAAGTCCGCGCCGTCCGTGACGTGGCAGTCAACGAGCAGGTCCGGGTCCCACTCCGTCCAGAGCCTGAGCCACGCGCGTGTCTCCGGCGCGTCGGCCTTCATGTAGTCGCGGTTCAGGTTGAGGTTCGCCGTGTTCGCGCGCCAGCCCATCTCCGCGGGGCCGTTCTGGTTGATGCGGTTGAAGGGGCCGAAACGCTCGTGGCCGTCCGTGTTGTAAATCGGGATGAAGAGGACTACGACGTGGTCCAAAAGCCCCGGACGGGTTTTGGTAACGGCGATGTCGCGCAGCAACGCGAGCCCGGCGTCCTTGCCGTCGGACTCGCCCGAGTGTATGCAGGCTTGAATCATGACGACTGCCTTGCCCGCGTGACGGGCCGCCTGCGGCGTGAAGTCGTTCCCGGTCGCGGCGACGAGGAGCGGCAGGTCACGCCCTTCCCCGCTCCGGCCGAAAGTCGTGTAGCGAATCAGAGGCGAGGCGTCGTCGAGTCTGCGCGCGAAGGCGACGGTCTCGTCGTAGCGAGGCGTCTCGCGGTAGTCCGTTTTTTCGGCGCGCGTCTGCCACTCGGGCGGGGCCGCGGGCGTTGTGCTCTGTGCCATAATTTTTTGGTGGAAAGCGGAAGCGGCTAACAAAAAGCAGAACAAAGAGGCGGCGCGGCGGAGCATCCTGTTTCTCCAATCTTTCCAGACTGCTTTCTTCGCGACGACTATACGACGCTTTGCCGCGAATTCAAATTAGGCCAGGGCGCAATTTCTCAAAGGCAGCCCGTCAAGTATTGCCTGACCGAGACGGCCCACGCGCGGCCCGACTTTACACCGGCATTAGGCATGACTAATCTCTCCCTGGAGACCGAACTCTTCGTCCATTTCCGGGAAGGTTTAATGATCGCTCGCAACACCGCACGCCGCCTGCTCGCTTCCATCATCGCGTTCACCTTCGCCCTTTCGGCCTTCGCGCCGGCCACAATGGCACAGCGGCGTCGCGCGAGGGCGGGCGCGACAGTCTCATCCGAATCAAAGTTTCCACGTAATCTTCCCGCCGGGACGAAGCGCATTCGGCCGCCGCGCACCTACGACGTACAGCACTACATCATCCGCACGCGCTTCGACGTGCCGAACAAGACCGTCATCGGCGACACGACCGTCGTGCTCAAGCCCCTCGCCGCGGGCTTCAACTCTTTCGAGTTGGACGCCTCGGGCATGAAGATCGAGGCGGTCACGCTCGGCGACACGGGCACGCCGCTCCAGTGGACGCAGTCGCCCGACAAGCTCGGCATCAAGCTCGACCGCGCCTACGAGCCGGCGGAGACAATCGGCGTCCGCATACGCTACCGCGCCAAGCCCGACCGCGGCCTCTACTTCGTCCCGCAGGCCCAGGGCGGCGGCGGCGCGTGGACCAAGCCCGCGCAAATCTGGACGCAGGGCGAGCCCGAGGACAATCACTACTGGTTCCCCGCCTACGACTACCCGGACGACCACGCGACGAGCGAGCAGTACATTACGACCGCCGCGGACGAGGTCGCCATCTCGAACGGCGCGCTCGTCGAGACGACGGCGAACGCGGACGGCACGCGCACTTTCCACTGGAAGATGGAGCAGCCGCACGCGAGCTATCTGACCTCGCTCGTCGTCGGCAACTACGCCAGGCTCGACGGCGCTTACAAAAACATCCCGCTCGAATACTACACCTACCGCGGGACGGAGGAGACGGCGCGACGCGCCTTCGAGAAGACGCCCGAGATGATGCGCCTCTTCTCGGACAAGCTCGGCTACGAGTTCCCTTTCAACCGCTACGCGCAGACCATCGTCTCAAGCTTCATCTTCGGCGGCATGGAGAACGTCACCGCGACGACGCACGCCGACTCGGAAATCCTCCACGGCTTCTCGCCCGAGGCGCAGGTCTCGACAGAGAACTTGATCTCGCACGAACTGGCACACTCCTGGTTCGGCAACCTCGTGACCTGCCAGGACTGGTCCGAACTGTGGCTCAACGAGGGCTTTGCTACCTTCATGGAGGCGGTCTTCCGCGAGCACGACGCCGGGCACGACGCCTACCTGAACGAGATGCGCTCGAACACCGCGCTCTACTTTCTTGAAGATTTAGCGCGGCACCGACGCCCACTCGTCTTCGACCGCTACCAGTCGCCGCTGGACCTCTTCGACACGACCGTCTATAAGAAGGGCGCGCTCGTCCTGCACATGCTGCGCGAGACGGTCGGCGACGAGCTGTTCTGGAAGGCGCTGCACCGCTATCTTGACGAGAACAAGTACAAGCCCGTGACGACCGCCGAACTCAAGCGCGTGTTCGAGGAGACGACCGCCCAGAAGCTAGACTGGTTCTTCGACCAGTGGGTTTACAAGGCCGGCTTCCCCGAACTGCGCGTGCGCTCCTTCTACAGCGCGCCGACGCGCAAGCTCACGCTGGAGGTCGCGCAGACGCAAGGGCAGGAGGCGCTGACCCCGCTCGCCTTCCGCCTGCCGATGGAGGTCGAGCTGGCAACGCAGTCGGGCACGCGCACCGAGCGCGTGGAGGTCACGGCGCGCACCCAACGCTTCACGTTCCAACTCGACGGCAAGCCCCTGATGATTCGCTTCGACAAGGGCGCGCGCCTCCTGAAGATGATTGACTTCCCGCAGCCGGCCTCAAGGCTCAAGTACCAGCTCACGCACAGCTCGGACATCGTCGGCCGCACTGAGGCGGCCGAGGCCCTCGCGAAACTGGGCCGACGCCTTCCCGCGACCGAGCAGGTCTCGCGGGGCGCAGAGATGTCCGTGTTGATGTCAGGAGACGCGGCCCTGGCCCGCAACTAGAAGCGGCGGCTCAGCGCGTGTGGCGGCGAAAAGCGTCCGGCGGAACGGGAAGAAGACGGGGCTCGCGGGGTAGCGCGCGCGGAGACGCTCCCTGTACCTTTCCATGAAAGCATCGTGCAATTCTTTCGGCAGCCGCTCGAAGTAGGGGACGAGCGTTGTGCCCGCGGTCCATTCGGCGAGCGCGTCCGAGTTCTCCATCAGACTTGGGTAAACCTTCTCGAAGACCGTCATCTCGCCCGCGCCGCTTTCGTGCAGAAGCTCCGCGTACTCGTTGACGGAGAGCACGGGCGACACGCGGTGCCAGCCGCCGAGCGCCGTGCGGAAGGGTTCTTCGGCGGCGACCTCTGTGATCAGCGTCTGCGTCGGGTGCGTGTGGTTGGAAGGCAACTGGACGGCGAGCTGCCCGCCGGGGCGGACGAGCGAGAGCAGGCGCGGGACGAGGGCGCGGTGGTCTTCGACCCAGTGAAGCGCCGCGTGCGAGAAGACCAGGTCCCATTGGCCTTCGACCGTTTCAATCGAGCCGAGTTCGAAACGCAAGCACTCACCCGCAAGCTTGCGCGCACGCTCCAACATCTCCGGCGATGAGTCAACGCCGACGACTTCGCTCCCCGGCAACGCTTCGGCCAGCCTGCGCGTCAGCTCGCCCGTTCCGCACCCTAAGTCAACGATGCGCATGCCAGCGCGCACCTTCACCAGCCCGAGCAGGTCCTCGAAAGGCGCGAACCTCGCGGCCTGGAAGCGGTGATACTGTTCCGGGTTCCAGGGCATATAGGAAATGATGAATGCGGAGTGATGAATGATGAATTAAAAGACAACCGATTTTCATTCATCATTCATCATTCCGCATTCATCATTTAGTGGATTTCCGTGTTGCAGGCGCGGCAGTGCGTGCGCCGCCTGGCGTTGAGCGTGCCACACTCGGCGCAGCGGTTGTACATCGTCCGCGCGAACCAGTTGGTGATGACCGCGCTCGCGACGAGGATGCCGCCGAGGACGGCGACGCTCAGCAGCGTGTCCTTCAACCTTTGTACTTCTCCCGCAGGCGCTGCTGGTAACTCTGCCCGCGCTCGTAGCCGCGGCGGAACGGCGCGGCCTCGAAGGTGTCCTGGTGCAGCTCGCGCAGACGCTCCTGCGCCTCGTCGTAAGCGCGGCCGCGCAGGTGCGGGTGCTGCGCCGCCTCGAAGCCGCGGCGGTAGATTGGCTCGTCCGCCTTGAAGTCCCTTCCGGGCTCCGCGTACTCGGCCTCCTCCGCGTCGCGCAAACCAACCCACCAGTCCTCGCGCGCGGCGTCAACGCTCTCCGCGCCTGCCTGGCCCAGGACGTTGCGCGCGGCCTCGGCCCGCTCCTCGTCCTCCGCGACGGCGATGACGACCGAGTGGCCGCGCCTCAGCGCGTCCTCGTAAACGTAAAGCTCGTCAACGGGCAGCCCCTCGACGTTCTCCTCGAAGGAGCTGCCGGCCGCCGCGCCCGCGACCGCGCCGCCCGTGCCGAGCAGTGCCGCGCCGAGGACGCCGGCCGCGAAGACGGGGCCGACGCCTGGGACCAGCAGGCTGGCGAGCGCCGCGCCTATGTGCATGCCGCCCGCTGCCCCGAGGGCCGCGCCGACGGTCCCGCCTAAAGCGCCCCCCATGCCCGGCTGCTCTGTCTCGGTCGTCGGCACGGCCGCATCTATCTCCTCGGGGGACGTGCCCGGCGTCAGAAGATTGATGCGGTCGTCACTGATTCCGGCGGAACGCAAGTTCTCTGCGGCGCGCTCGGCGTCGGCGCGCGACTGGAAAATCCCGGCGACGGTACTCATTGATGCCTCCTGTTTGAAGTTTGTTTAGTTTTATCCTTTTCGGGCCAGTCTTTCAAGCAACGCAGGACGATTCTCTCAGCGCCTTTGGTGTTTCTTTTCTTGGCGCCTTTGCGAGAAAAACGAGTTTCACGCAAAGGCGCAAAGAGAAAACTAAAGGCGCAAAGGCTTGAGTGCTTTCTTTCAATCCGCAATCATTATTGAGCCAATTGGCCCGGCCGTGCTAAAGTGCATTAGTTCTTCCGAAGACGCAGAATGGAGCAGGCCGCGGAATGATCGCTGTTATCGAAAAACATTTCCCGATGTCTGAGGGCGACGGCAAGGCCACGCGCAAGAAGAAGCCGAAAATCCTGGCCGTCACGACCGACTGCTGCACGGGCTGCGCGGGCTCGCCGGCCTGCATCGAGTACTGCCCCATCGAAGCCTGCATGTTCTGGGTGCCAGATGAAGACCACCCGCCCTTCGGCCGCATCGAGGTTGACCCCAATCTCTGCATCGGCTGCCAGAAGTGCATCAGCAAAGGACCGGACGGCGCGTTCCTCGACGGCTGCCCCTGGGACGCTATCGAGATGGTCCCCACCGAAGACTGGGAGGCCGCGCACGGCGTCGAACTGACGGACGCCCCCGTCGCTACGGCCTAGAAGAATCCTGAACGCCGGAGCGGCCGCGGATGGCTTTCGCCGTCTGGGCCGCTTGTTCTTTAACCTGCGGCGGCATCCCCTCCACGCCCTGCGCGTATCGCTCGACTTCCTTCAAATCTTCGTCCTCGCCGACCAGGAAGAGCGCACGCAAAGCCTCGTAAATGAACTCCGCGTCCGGCGCGATGGTTAAGAGCGCGTCGCCGGCGTTGACGCGCGCGCCCGCGGCCGCCCGGACTCGACCTATCCTTCCGTGGAGCGGCGAGCGCACCTCCTGCACCTGATTCTGCGCGTCCGTGATGCGCGCGACGAGTGCATTCTCCCTGACCTCGCCGCCTTCGCTGAGGAGGCTTCCGACCGTGCCCCCGACCGGGGCCGTCACGTCGTAGGGCACGAGCATCGCGCGCAGTTCTGCGCGCCCCGCCGTGTCCTTGAAGCGGACCAGTTGCACGGCCGCGTTGCGGCGCACCGCCGGGTGCGGGTCTGCGACCAGCTTGAGCAAGCCCTTGTGGAACTCTTCAGACTTGTTGTCCTGGCCCATCACCCAAGCGACCGTCTTGCGAATTTCCGCGACGGGGCTCTCGGCCAGCGCGACGACCTGCGGATACCAGCGCCTGACGCCCTCGTCGCCCTTCTCGATGCGCTCTTCGAGTTGCGTCAGAGCCTGCTGGACGTGTCGCACGCTTTTCTGGTCACTCAAATATCTCCCGATGTCGTCGTCCGAGAGCGTCCGGCCGAACCACGTCAGATACCACGTCAAGAACGGCACGACGACGAAAAGGACCGCCAGCACGATGAACGGCCAGGAGGGGCGACGGCGAACGCGCGGCAGGGGCGTCTCGTCGAGAACTTTTTGGCCGTTCGGTGATGAGCCGTTTGAACCGCTCTCTGTCATCGCGAATGCGTTACTTCTCGTCAACGCGCAGGGTAAAGGTGGTAGAGCATGACGTACACGACGACGCCCGTCACCGAGACGTAGAGCCAGATGGGCAGTGTCCAGCGCGCGATGCGTCTGTGGCGCTCGTCCTGCCGGCGCAGGCCGCGCCGGAGCGTCACCAGCACGAAGGGGACGACGGCGACCGCGAGCACAGTGTGCGTCAGCAGGATCGTGAAATAGACGGGGCGGACGAAGCCCTCGCCGCGAAACTTAGTCGGGCCCTGGCCCAAGTAGTAGGCCAGCAGCGTGTGATACAGGACGTAAGAGACCAGAAAGGCGACTGAGACGAAGAAGGCGGCGAGCATGGCCCGGCGGTGCGCCTCGACGCGGCGGCGACGGATGAGCCCGTAGCCCGTGACGAGCAGGATTGCGCTCGCCGTGTTCAGAAAGGCGTTGACGTGCGGGAGGGTGAAGATGAAATTCTTCATGCGGGAAGACTGCGGGCCGCGGCCTCTACTCCTGCCCGGCGCGGGCGGACGCTTGCGCCGCCCTCTTCCCTTCCGCCGTCAGGGCGTAGAAGTCGTTGCCGCGCTCTTCGAGCAGGCCCTCTTCGACGAGGCGCTCGACTGCGTCGAAGACTTCGCGGCGCGCGTCCGCGTCGTTGCCGCCCGCCTCGAACAACTCGTGCAGGTCGAGCACGTCCTTCCCCATCTGCTCGAACATCCCGAGCACGCGCTTCTTCAATTCGTCCATCGAAATTACTTTCGGAAACGCACTACGACGCCGACTCCTTGTCCTTCATGGTCGCGACCATCCGTGCCACGTCGGGCGGGATGGGCCGGCCGCGCGCGTCAACGGTGTCGGCGTAGCGGACGGGCGCGCGTGCCGGGAGCGAGCCCGCCGCCGTGCGCGCGCCGGAGGTGACTGCGCCGCGCGCGGCCGACGCCTCGCCGGCTTCGGCCGCGGGGGCCTTCTTCGCCTTCCGCGCGGACAGGAAGGAGGTGGCGGGGACGAGCAGGAAGAGGAGCGCCATCATCCCGGCCACGGTCGAGAAGAAGAGGTTGTCCGTGCTGATGAAGTTGCCCGAAGACGTGTAGCTCAGCCCGGCCAGCCCCAGGAAGCCCACGGCCATCACGATGCAGACGACGTTCAGGAGAAAATTCTCTTTCTTCATCAGACTGCCCTCCCTCTCAACAGTGTCGGCCATCGGTTTTTCGCTCTCTCTCCTTCATCTCTACTTGTGCTTGCCCTTCGGCGCGGGCTTGGGCTTCTCTGACATCTGCTCGTAGCCGCACCGCTCGCACTGCCAGAGCGGGAAGACCTCGTCCGGGTTGGCCTTGCTCTCATAGATGGCGCGGTTCGACGGGATGATCTTGCCGCCGCAGACCGGGCACGCCCGCCCGCGAAAGCTCATCCTGTCAGTATCCAAAACTAACTCTTCTTTTTCAGACATACAGAGGCGATTTCCAAACTCAAGCAAGGCACTGAGCCTAAGTTTTCATACGCGTTTCTGCGTTCACTCCCGCTGACTCAGCGGGCGATTTCCGCTGACGGAACACCGCGTAGAATATTCCGCAGAAGATGGCGACGGGCGGGACCAGGAGCACCAGAACCCCGAGGTTGATCCGCGCCGAAAGCCTGGCGGCCTCGGGCGTGCCGGCGAGCGCCGTCCTGCACATCGCGCACTGCGCGGACGCGCCCTGCCCGGCCGCGAACAGGACCACGGCGACGGCGGCGCACGCGACGACGACGAGCCGGAGGTGTCGCCTGGCCCTCATCACTCTCCTTCGTCCCCCGAGACGGTCGCCGGGGGTTTGTCAGTCTCGAACCTGTAGTGCAGGTTCCGGTTCCTGAAGCTGTCCGGGAAGAAGACCAGCAAGAGGCAGATGCAGACCACGAGCATCGGCACGAGCGTGAGCACCAGGCTCAGCCGCTCGAACCTGAGGTGCATGAAGTAGGCGACGATGAGCGCGGCCTTGATGACCGAAAGCCCGATCAGGATCGTCAGCATCAGCCGCAGGTCCAGGTGTATGTAGCCCAGGAAGACTTCGAGCCCCGTGATGAGCAGCAGCCATATCCAGACGGAGATGAAGAGCTTGTTGCTGCCCGCGAAATGTTCGCCCTCGGCGTGCGTTGCCATCTCTCTTTCGGACTCCTTTCGTTCGGACTCAGTGGACGACCGGCGTGAAGTCCACCGACAGCAGGTAAATCATCGGGAAGACGAACATCCAGACGAGGTCAACGAAGTGCCAGTAGAGGCCGGAGATTTCCACGTCCTCGTGCTTCAACTTTTTGGCGCGCGCGGCGATGATCGCGAGGTAAATCAGCCCCGTGAAGACGTGGAACATGTGCAGGCCCGTGATGGCGAAGAACGACGCGCCAAAGAGCGGCGACGCCTGCGGCCAACGGGTAACCCACTCCGCGGGCAGGCTGAATGGCCGCAGCCCCTCGTCAATCAGGTGCTTCCACTCTATCAAGTGGAGCACGACGAAGGCCGCGCCGAAGAGAATCGTCAAGCCTATCCACTTCCTGATGGCCTTGTAGTCGCGTCGCGCCGAGGCCGACACGCCCATCACCATCGTCAGGCTCGACGACAGCAGGCAGAGCGTCATCACGGAGGAGAAGACGATGGACGGGTAGAACGGGAAGGGCGTGGGCCACTGCTCGGACGTGGCGCGCACGTAGCTGTAGCCTATCAGGAGCGCCGAGAAGGTCAGCGCGTCCGAGACGATGAAGAGCCACATGCCCAATTTTCTGTGGCCGACGCGGTAGGGGAGCGCGCCCCCGCTCCACTCGGTCGCCGTTAACTGGTCCGCACTTGCTGCTTCCGTACTCAACTTTCACCTCCAAAGGAAAAGGAGTAAGAACAGGTAAACCCAGACTCCGAACATGAAATGCCAGTAGAGCGCGGCGGCGTTGACCACCGCCAGCCTTTGGCGCGCGCCTTCGCTTTCGCCGCCCCGCCCGCGCCACGAGCGCAGCAGCAGGTAGTCGAGCGCGAGAATCCCGCCCAAGAGGTGCAGGCCGTGCGCGCCCGTCAGCACGTAGAAGAAAGAGCTGTGCGGGTTCGACGCGAGGTAAACGCCCGCGGCCGCGAGTTCCCTCCACGCCATCAACTGCGTCGCCAGGAAGCCCAGCCCCAGGATCACAGTCACGAGCAGCCATCGCTTGAACAGGACCGCGCGGCCAGCCTTCAGGGCGCGGCGCGCGACCTCGAAAGAGAGGCTGCTCAGGAGAATTATCCCGGTGCTCGCCCAGAGCAGGCGCGGCATCGGGGTGGGCCGCCAATCGTTCCAGGTGCCCGCGCGGACGACGTAGGCGCTCGTCAGCGCCGTGAACATCATCGTGACGCCCGCGAGCGCGGCCAGCATCCCGGTGCGGTAGCGGTCGGGCGAAGGGTGTGTGACAGTAGTAGGGCTCATCTTTATCGCTTACTGCTCTTAGAAGCCGCTTAGAAAATTTGGAGAGCTAAAGCTCCGTCGGAGCGGAATGTTTCGTATTTCGCTCCGATGGAGCTAATCCCTCAACAGCCTCTTAACTCCAGACGAAGAGGAGTAAGAACAGTAGAACCCAGAGGCCGTCCATGAAATGCCAGTAGACCGAGACGACGCCCGCGGCCGCGCGCCGCTTCATCTCCGCGTTTTTTTCCGCCCGCCTGTGCCTCGTCCTCATGAGCAGGTAGCTGAGGCCCAGAATCCCGCCGGAAAGATGCAGGGCGTGCGCGCCCGTCAGCAGGTAAAAGAAAGAGCTGTGGTTGTTCGTCGCCAGATAAACTCCCTGCTCGACCAGTTGCCGCCAGGCGAAGACCTGTGCCGCGAGAAAGCCGAGGCCGAGGAGAAGCGTCAGCGAGAGCCAGCGGACGTAGCCCGGATCACTCCCGGCCTTCAAAGACCCGCGCGCCGCCTCTAACGTCAGGCTGCTCGCGACGATTAGCCCGGTGCTCAGCCAGAGCAGCCGCGGCATCACGACCTCCGGCCACTTCTCGCCCATCGCGAGCATGACGTAGGCGGCGATCATGGCCGCGAACATCATGAAGATGGCCGCGATTAAAATCCAGAGCGTGAGGCGGTATGGCTTCGGCGAGAAGCGATGCGCCTCGTCTCCCTGTTTACCTCCGCTGCCTCCACCGCCCGGCCCCTTGCCGTTCTGCCCGTTCCCGCCCGGCGGGGCCCCGCCGACCCCGACCCTGGTCTTCCGCTTGACGCGCTCAGTGCTGGTGACCGTCGTGACCATTACCGCTACTTACCTCTGAACTGCCGGCGGCCGGGTCCGGCTCCGTTTGCATGATGTAGTCGTTGGGCGCACCCGGTACGGCGAACTCGTAGGGGCCGCGGTAAACCACCGGGGGCACGCCCGCGAAGTTGTCGTGCGGCGGCGGTGACGTGGTGTTCCATTCGAGCGTGGTCGCCTCCCAGGGATTGTCGCCCGCCTTCTTCCCCTTGAATAGACTCCAGAGGAGGTTGAAGAGGAAGAGGAACTGCGTGAAGAAGGTGATGATGGCCGCGACCGTGACGAAGAGCACGAGCGGGTGCAGAGATTCGAGGAAGCCGTAAATCTGCTGCCCGTTCTCGGCGAAGCGCGAGTAGCGGCGCGGCATCCCGACGATGCCCATGATGTGCATCGGGATGAAGATCGAGTAGACGCCGACGAAAGTTATCCAGAAGTGGATGCGCCCTAGCCGCTCGCTCATCATCTTGCCGAACATCTTCGGGAACCAGAAGTAGATTCCGGCGAACATCCCGAAGATTGCCGCGACGCCCATCACGAGGTGGAAGTGGCCCAGCACGAAGTAGGTGTCGTGCATCGGCAGGTCGAGCGAAGTCTGGCCCAAAACGAGGCCGGTGATGCCGCCCGCGACGAAGAGTGAGACGAAGCCCAGAGCGAAGAGCATCGGGACCGTGAAGCGAATCTTCGCGCCCCAGAGCGTCCCCAGCCAGTTGAAGGTCTTGACGGCCGAGGGCACGCCGATGCTCAGAGTCAAGATAGAGAACGCCATCGCCGAGTAGGGACTCATGCCGCTGATGAACATGTGGTGGCCCCAGACGAAGAAGCCTAAGAGGCCGATGGCGAAGATGGCGAAGACCATCGCGCGGTAGCCGAAGATGGGTTTCCGGGCGAAGGTCGAAAGGATGTGCGAGGTCGCGCCCATGCCCGGCAAAATCGCGATGTAGACCTCCGGGTGGCCGAAGAACCAGAAGAGGTGCTGCCAGAGAATCGGCGAGCCGCCCGAGTGCGGCTGCACTATGTCCTTAATGAAGAGTCCGGCGGGGACGAAGAAGCTCGTCCCCGCGTTGCGGTCCAAATAGAGCAGCACGCCCGCCGCCAAGAGGACGGGGAAAGCCAGGAGCGCGAGCACGGCCGTCGTGAACCAGGCCCAGCACGTGAGCGGCATACGCATCAAAGACATCCCGCGCGCGCGCATGTTGATGAGCGTCGTGATGAAATTGAGCGCGCCGAGCAGCGAGCCGACGCAGAAGATGGCGATGCTGATGATCCAGAGGTTCATCCCTGTGCCCTGCCCCGGCCCCGCGCTCGGGATGGCCGAGAGCGGCGGGTAGGCGGTCCAGCCGCCGATGGGCGCACCCTCGTAAACGAAGAAGGAGGCGATGAGGAAGATGAAGCCGACGAGCGTCACCCAGAACGAGAGCATGTTCAGCACGGGGAAGGCCATGTCATCGGCCCCGATTTGAATCGGCAGGAAGTAGTTGCCGAAGCCTCCCTGCGGCGCGGTCGTCAGGACGAAGAAGACCATCATCGTGCCGTGGATGGTCAGGAGCGACAGGTACTGGTCCGGCTTGATCTGCCCGATGATGGGCCAATTCATGTCGGGCCACGTCAGGCTCATGCGCATCAGGACCGACAGGATCATCCCGACGAACACGGCGACGAGCGCGAGCGTCAGGTATTGCACGCCGATGACCTTGTGGTCGAGGCTGAAGACGTACTTGCGTATAAAACTCTTCGGCGGCTCGTGGCGGTGCACGGCCTCTGACCCGTGGGCTTCATGGACCGTCGTTTCGTCTGCCATCAGTCGTCTCCTAGGGCTGGAAAGAGT
This sequence comes from Pyrinomonadaceae bacterium, assembly GCA_036403435.1. Lineage (GTDB taxonomy): Bacteria > Acidobacteriota > Blastocatellia > Pyrinomonadales > Pyrinomonadaceae > QHXM01. The sequence continues at coordinate 27,983 of DASWQY010000146.1, read as the reverse complement.
TAACTAGTATGACTTGCCGATCTTCGTCCCGTTCTCGTCGTAAATCACTCCCATTTCATACTTGCCCGCGAGGTCGTTGAGCCTGCTTTGGAACTCGGCCTTCGGGGCGGCCATCAACTCGCGGTGCTGCGCCTCGGGCAGCACGAGCAGCGTCCCCTTCATGCTGAAGTGGTTCATCCCGCACAGCTCGGCGCAGGCTAACTGGAAGAGGCCCGTGCGCGTCGGCGTGAAGTGGACGCGAATCGCCATGCCGGGGACGAGGTCCTGCTTGAAGCGGAGCTGCGGGACCCAAAAGCTGTGGGTCACGTCCTTCGAGCGCAGGGTCAGCTCGACCGGGCGGTTGACGGGGATGACGAGCGTCGTCGTGGTCAGGTCGTCTTTCGCGGCCGGGTCGCGTGAGTCGAGCCCGATGAAATTCTGCTCGTCCTCGTGGATGAGCGTGGGGTCCGTGCGGCCGAACTTGCCGTCGGGGCCGGCGTAGTGCATGTTCCAGGCGAACTGCTGCGCGACGACCTCGACGGGGAAGGAGCCGGCCGGGGCCTCGTTGAAGTGGAGCGAGGCCCAGACGCGCTGCCCCATCACGCCGAGCGAGATGAAGACGACGGCCGTGATGACCGTCCAGATCATCTCCAGCCGGTTGTTGCCGTGGCTGTAAACGGCGCGCTCGCCCTTGTTGTCGCGCCCCGCCCCGAAGCGCCAGACGGCGTAGCCGAGGCCGACCTGCGCCGCGACGAAGGCGATGCCGACGACGACGATGGTAATCATGAACTGCCGGTCAATCGCCGGCGCGTGCTCCGTGATGGCCGTCGGGAACCACCAGCCGCTGAAGAACAGCACCACCGAGGCGAGCGTCAAGACCCAGATCACAACACCTAGAGCGCGACCCATCGGACCTCCTTTAGGTGATAAATGATGAATGATGAGTGATGAATGATGAATGAAAGACAATCTGTTTTAATTCATCACTCATCACTCATCATTCATCATTGGTTTAAGACCATCAATCCAAACAGCAGTGGCAGATAGAGCACGGAGGCGAGGAGGAGTCGCCGCGCCTGCTGCCTTGATTTAGAAAGCGCAGCCGAGATGCTGCTGAACAGGAAAAGCAGGCCGAGCGCGGCGGCCCCGTACAGGTAGACGCGCCCGGAAATCCCCAGTGCCGTCGGGAGCAGACTGACGGGCACGAGCATCAGGGTGTAGGCCACGATCTGCTGGCCCGTGACGCGCCCCTCGGGCTCGACGACGGGGAGCATACGGATGCCCGCGCGCCCGTAGTCCTCCCTGTACATCCAGGCGATTGCCAGGAAGTGCGGGAACTGCCAGAGGAAGAGGATGCTGAAGAGCACCCACGCGCCCGCCGTCACCTCGCCCGTCGCGGCCGTCCACCCCATCAGCGGCGGCATCGCGCCCGGAAAAGCGCCGACGACCGTCGAAAGCGTCGTGCGCGTCTTAAGCGGCGTGTACATGAAGAGGTAGCCGACGACTACGCCCAGGCCGAAGAGCGCCGTCAGCGGGTTGACCAGGACGGCGAGATAGACTTCCGAAAGGAGCGTCAGCCCCGCGCCGAAAAGCAGCGCCTCGAACGCCGAGAGCTTGCCCGCGGGCAGCGGCCTCGTCATCGTCCGCCGCATCAGGGCGTCCAGGTCGCGCTCCATGTACTGGTTGAGCGTCGCAATGCCCGAAGAGAGCAGCGCGATGCCGACCATCGCATGCGCGAAGCGGACGTAGTCAACGCCGCCGCGCGCGCCGAGGCAGAAGCCCGCGGCCGAGGTCAGGACGATCAGGAAAGTGATGCGCGGCTTGGTCAGCTCGACGTAAGCCAGCGCGCGCTCGCGCCACGTCAACTCGGGCGCGCGCGACTCCGCCACCCCGCCGGGATTCAACTCAATCGCCACGCTTTTAATTAAGACTTCCGATTTCACCTTGAAGATTCCAGCACAGAGAAATTTTAAGCTTCACTCCACAACTCAAGAAAAACTAAAGCTCAACCCTTTGCGCCCTCTGTTTTTCTTTACCTTTGCGCCTTTGCGAGAAACAGCCGTTCGCGCAAAGGCGCAAAGGTAAGACGTAAGGCGCAAAGAACTGCCTACTGCCAGTTCGCCCCGGCGCTCAGGTGCGCGTAGTCCGGCGCAGTTTCGGCGCGCGCGGCCCCGAGCACGCGGAAGGCGCGGAGCGCGAGCACGATGGTCGCGGCGAAGACGAGCGCGCCGCAGGCGACGTGCGCGACCGTGATGCCGACCATGGGGTTGCGCGGCTGCGGGGCGGACGGCGACCAGAGCCGCGTCAGGTAGGCCGCGAGCCCGAGGCCAAGCTGCCCGGCGAGCAGCGCCGCCGCGACGAGCGCCGGCCTCGTCAAGTAAGTTTCCCCGCGGTGCCGGCCGAGCGTCGTAACAATGGTCGAGCCCAAAAGCAGCGTCACCATGACTGCGCCGGCCAGGTGCGTGACGAGCAGACTTGTCGGCAAACGCTGGTCCCACGTCGCGGAGTGGCGCAGGGTCGCGCCGAGCACGAGCTGAATCAGCACGCCCGCGGCCGCCGCCACGCACAGGTAGCGGAGCGGCAGCTTCCCTTTCTCTTCGACCTCCGCGCGCGGCCTATTCCAGCCGGGCGCTGTGAAGACCGAAAGGCTCACCATCGTGCAGAAGAATAATTGTGCCAATGTGGCGTGGGCGGACGAGACGGCGAGCGGCAGCATGAGCTTGACGGTCAGCCCGCCGAGCAGGCCCTGCGCGACGACCGCGCCGAGCGCGACGAGGCCGAGGCGTCGGACCCACGCGCGCTTCTCGCGCCGCCAGAGCCAGAGGTTGAGAATGATGACGAGAATCCCGACCGAGGTCGCAACCATCCGGTGGCCGTGCTCCCAGAAGAGGTTGCCGACCATCTCGGGCATGACCTGCCCGTTCGAGAGCGGCCAGTCGTTGGTCGCCAGCCCCGCGTCGTGGCTCGTGACGAGCGCGCCCGCGACGATCAGGAACAGCGTCGCGCCCGTCACGAACAACGTGAAGCGATGTAAGCCCAGGTTCATAATTTTCGATTTGCGATTTTTGATTTGCGATTGAAGAGGATAATGGATTACCCGGAAAACTCCAACCGCAAATCGAAAATCTAAAATCGCAAATTCGCTCAGTGGTTCCCCAGCATCGGGACTTCGACGGCCGGCAACACTTCGAGCGAAGAGCCCTGCGTGTTCGAGGCCATCGCGGCCGCGTCGAACGTGAAGTCGGACGTGACGTTCCCCTTCGCGGGGACAGTGACCTGCGCCGTCTTCTCCCCGCCTTTCTCTTGCCAGGCGACCACCGTGTAAGTCCCCGCCGGCACGCCCTTGATCTCGTAAGAGCCGTCCTCCTTCGTGACCGCGTAGAACGGGTGCTTGACGACGCCGATGTAAGCCTTCATCCAGGGGTGCTGGTTGCACTTGACGGGGACCAGAATCTCTGAGCGTTTGAAGGTCTTGGTGATCGGGCCCGCGCCGCCCGGCTGCGACTCGTTCCACTCCTCGTTGCCGCCGCCCGCCTTCGGAAGCGCGTGGATGTTGTGGCCGGTCGGGTCCGAATTGGTGACTTTGAGTTTCTGATTCGGCTGCATGCCGATGACGTGCGGGACGTAGTGGCAGCCGTTCTGGTCGAGCACGACCTCGGAGGCCGGCGTGTCGAAGGTGAAGTCGGCGATCTTCTTGCCGTCGGCGGTCGTTCCCTCCTTGACGTAAACAAAGACGTTCGCGAGCTTGCCGTCTTTGGCGACGACCGTCTCCGTCACGGGGTTCGTGTTCTTCGCCTTGCAGTTGGCGTCCTGCGACATGTCAATCATCTGCGGCGCGGGGGCCTCGCCATTCAGGCTGACCTTGCCCGTGATGGTGCCCTCGTCGCCTTTGGGCGTCCACTTCGTCGCGCCGCCACCGTCGGTGCCGGAGTTGGCGGTCTCGTCGCCGCCCTTGCCGCCGCAAGCGCCGAGCGCCGCGAGCGAGGCCATCACACAAATCGCAAGCCAGAGGCGTGCGCGTTTCTTCAACATACTTTCTTCCTCCAACGTAAGATGAATTCCAGATTACTGACCTAAGAACAGGGAGACTCCGTAAGAACTCATGGGCGACGAACACGCGCCGCGGAGGCGTGGCCCGGCGAGCGTGCGCGACGCGCTCGCTCCTTCACCGGCGCTCGCGCCGGGGCGTGACCGTTCAGGCGCGTCGCACTGCCGCGCTTCGCGCCCCTCGCGTGAGCGGTTGACGGCGGAGGCGGCTGCGCGGTCGGCGCGGGCGGCGAGCCACTGGTGGCCGCGGGCGAGCCGGACGTGAGGCGTCGCTGCTCGTCCGGCGTCAGTTGGAAAATGTAACGCACGAGCAATTCCGCGTGGTCGCGGTGGTAATTGTTGAAAGCCTCTGGCGTCTGCCCGTTGAAGACCATCCGGTCGCCCTCCTTCTTGAAGAGGCCGGAGGGCATCGCCGTGCCGGGGCTGATCTGCTGCGGGTCCAGCAGCCAGCGGTAGGTCCACTTGGGCTTCAGCCGCTCGCTCGCCAAAAGGAAGTTGGGCGCGGAGGCCGTCTTGTCGTGATTGGGGTCGCCCGTGATGTGACACTTCAGGCAGGGCGCACCCTCGGACGTGAACAGCGCGCGGGCCAGCGTCTTCTCTTCTTCCTTGATCGGCTCCAGCGGCTCGTGTATGTACGGCTCCTGCTGCGACGACACCGCCATGAAGAAGCGGACGAGGATGCGTAGCTCGTTCGGCGAGAAGTTAAACGTCGGCATGCGCGCGCGCAGGTAAACCCTCACGCCGTTGCGGTCAGCGCCGGGCTGCCGCCTGAACTGCTCCGACATCAGGATGGCGTCGGTCGCCGTCGCAGGCACCGCCGCAGCATTGCCTCCTGAGCCGCCGCCGCCCGCTCCGTTCGCCGGCTGATTGTTATTCTGCTGCGCGCCGCCTTGCGCGCCATTCGACGGGGACGATGCCGCGGGCGTCGCCGCCTGAGTCTGGTTAGCGCCTCCCTCGGCCGCAGGGGTGCCAACCGTTCTGTCACTGCGGCCCGGCTCGGCCTGCCCCTGCGCGTCCGAAAGCGACGGGTTGTGCAGGAAGCCCAGGAGCCAGTTCGGGTCAACGCGCGCGCCCTCGCTCGTCAGGTTCGGCGGCAGTTGCTCCTTCCAGTCCGGGTTCTGGTAGAGCGGCAAATCCATCAGGACCGAACGCTGGCCGACCTGAATGCTGTGACAGCCCATGCAGTTGTACTTCTTGACGACCCACCAGCCGTCCTGCACAGCCTTGCGCTGGTCGTCCGGCCTGTAGAAGAGCGACGCGGGCACGTTCGAGCCCTCGGCCCCGACGCTCCCCATCAGGAAGGTCGTCAGCGCCGTCTTCCACTCGGGCGTCAGGTACGGCTCGGGCATCCGCAGGCGGTCCTGCGGCTCCTTCTCCTTGCCCTCGTCGTAAATCCACGGCGACTCAAGCTTGTGCTCGAAGAAGCCCTTGTGGTCGTACCACTCCTCGCCGCGCTTGCCCGTCTCCGGGTCAATGCCCTTCTCGGCCTTCTGCGTCATCAGCGCGAAGTCGAGGCGCTCGATGGGCGTCGAGCCTTCGGTGGTCAACTCCTTGCCGATGCGCTGCTCATCCTCGAAGCCGCGGATTTCGTGACAGCCGGCGCAGCCGTACTGCTTGATGAGCGCGCGCCCGCGCTCCTTCAAGTTGGCGTCGTCCATGTAGGTGGTGGCCGCCGGGTCGCGGAAGGATGAACTGCCGCTGCCGGAGAGCGAGAAGAGGTAGCTGGCGATGTCGCGCGCCTCGTCCATCGTCAGGCGGAAGTTGGGCATCACCGTCATGTTCTGCACCTGCAATTCCGCCCCGTCGTTCGGGCAGGTGGAGAACTGCTCGGTGTCGTAAATGTAAGCGAGGTTTTTGGCCCTGTAGTCCTCGCGCGTGATGTCCTTCTTTTCCTTCGGGCAGTAGGGCTGCCAGCGTAAGCGCGGGTTGTAAATCCAGCGCACGATGTAATCGAAGTTGGCCTTCTCGCCGACGCGCTGCAAGTTGGCGGCGAAGGTCCCGCCGGTCTGCGAGTCCGGGTCGCCGATGGAGTGGCAGGCCATGCACCCGACGGTCTCGAAGAGTTGCTTGCCCTTCGCGGCGTCGCCTTTGGCGCGGTCCTGCGAAGGCATCTTGCCGTCGAAGCCTTCCTGCCAGAGGTAAGCGGCGATGGCCTTGCGGTCGTCCTCGGCGCGCGCGTCGTGCGACTTGTCGGCGCTCAAGCGCCAGAAGGTCGGCATCTTCGTCCCCGGCCTAAACGCCTGCGGGTTTTTGAGCCACTCGGGAATCCACTCCTTGACGAGTTTCAGGCGCACGTCCTTCAGATTCGGCCCGACCTTCTTCTGGTCCTGCATCAGGTAGCGCGCCTGGATGTTGAGCTGGTCGATCTGGGCGGCGACGAGACTGTTGGCAACTGTCAGTTGCCCGGCGCGCGCCGAGAGGCGGGCGGCCTCGGCGTTGCCCTCTTCGTCGTCCGTGACGCCGGACACGGCCTCTTTCGCCTGCCGCGCTTCGCGGTCGTTGGCGCGCATGGTCTCTTCGAGCTGGATGATCTGCTGGCGCGCGGAAGCGAGCGCGTCCGACTCGCGGTCGAAGCCCGCGGAGCGGTGGCAGCCGACGCAGCCGCGGTTCTGGAAGAGGTCTTTGCCGAGGTTGAGCGTCGTCGCGCCCTGGAGCACGCGGTCCTGCGTGTGACACTGCTGGCAGCCCGCCTCCATGTTCTCCTTCTCGTAGAGCGGGTGGAGCCAGAAGCGGTTGCGGCCGTGCCCCTTCTCGACGCTCGTGGTCGCGCGCCCGTTGCCGCCGTGGCAGCCGGCGCAGCCGAACTTGTCCGGGCTGTGAATCGTCAGCAACTCCTTGCTCGGGTGGCTGACAAAGGCGCGCGCCCACTCGTCCGCCTTCTTGCCTGGGCCGTCCGGCGACAGGTCCGAGGCTTTGATGGTCAGCGGCTCGCGCACGCCGAGGTGGCAGGTCTCGCAGCGGTCAACGACCCCGCCGCCCGCCGCGTTGACCTGCTTGATGCTGTAGTCGAAGCCCTTCTCGTACTTGTTAATGAGGCTGGTTATCTGCTCCGGGGTGAGCCCGATCATGTGGTTTTTAAGGTACTCGTCGCGCTTCTTACGCAGTTCGGTCGGCTCCTTCAGGAGCTGGCCGTTCTTGTCGAGCAGCTCGGCCTTGTCGATCTTCAGCTTGTTGTAAAGCGTTTGGAGGTCCGTGAAGTTCAGCTCCTGCTTCGCGGTCTTGCCGGAGCCGTCGTCGGCCGGAAGATAGACGGTGCTCTTCTCCTCCTTCATCTGCGCGACCTTCTGCCGCAGTTTCTCCTTCCTGGAGTCGCTGGCGGTCTCTATCTGGTAGTTGGCGACCGTAATCCGCCCGCGCGCGTTCTGGAAGGGGTCCGTGACGGCGGCCAACTGGCTGTCAATAATTCTGATTTTCCCCGTGTTCTCTTTCAACTGGTCGGCGACCTTCTCCTCGGCCGCTTTGGCCTCCTCCGCCAGCGTCTGGTACTCGGCGCTGTCCTTGACCTCAGTCTCGGACTTCCCGGCGTTGCTCCTGATGCTCCGCAGGTAGCGCGTGTAGCGCGCGACGAACTCCTGCTGCGCGCGCTTCCACGGGCGCTGCCCATAAGCCTCGTCGTAGAGCGCCCAGGCGAGTGTGCCGATCAGAATCAGCGCCGAGACGAGCATCCAGCCGCTGGTCGAACGGCTCACGATGGGGTCGCGCTCGGGGGCGTCGTCTTCCCTCTTGACTATCGCACCGGATTCAGGCGTGTCAGCCACCTTGATTCTTCCTCCGATTCTTGCCTTCGAGCTTCAGACGTTAAACCAGGGAGTCACCCAGACGTACTTGATGTGAATCGGGAGCAGGCGCAGGATCAACTTCACGGGCAGCGCCAAAAGCACCGTGATGGCGAAGAACTGAAACGTCAGGTACTGGAGCAGACTCGTCCGCGCGAGCAGCTTGCGGTCGAACTCCGTCCTCGTCATCAGCCAGTGGAAGAACATCCCGCCGAGGACGTAGAAGACGCCGACCACCACGGCCCCGAAGATGGCCTTGAGCCAGACATTCGTGATGCCGAAGTATTCGTGCAGGTCAACGTTGCGGTCGTAAACGACGGCGTTGTGGTCCCACGACTGGCCGGGCCAGAACCAAATCCAGCCGGGGCCGCGGATGAACGTGCCGATGATGATGAGCACGATCCACATGAAGAAGCCCCAGTAGAACATCCCGATGGAGAACTTCCGCTGCTTCCACGTGTAGTAGCCGTTGCCGAGGGGGTTCGAGTCCACGTACGGGAAGACCATCAGCCCGACGATGAGCAGGCCGGGCATCAGCACGCCCGCGATCCACGGGTCGAAGTAGACGAGCATCTCCTGAAGGCCGAGGAAGTACCACGGGGCCTTCGAGGGGTTCATCGTCAGGTTCGGGTTGGACGGCTCTTCCAGGGGCGCGTTGAGCGTGATGGACCAGACGAAGAGGATGACGGTGACGATCAGGGCGGCGAGGAACTCGACGCGCACGAGGTAGGGCCAGACGTGAATCTCGCGCGCCCAGCCGGGCCGCCACGGCAGCGCCTTGCGGTGGTGCGTCTTCGCGAGCTGCGGGTCTTTTTCCAGCCGCTCGATCAACTCGTCGTGCTCGCGCGCCTGCTTGACGCCAAGCCAGGTGAAGAACACGACCAAAGGGATCATCGCCACGATGGGCACGTTGTCCGGCGCGGAGGCGATGATCCAGAGCTGGTGCCAGTCGTCCACGACGAAGAGCACGTAGAGGACGAGCAGCAGGACGAGCGCGATGAGAATAATCTTGCCCGTGGTGAGCTTGAAGAGCCCGCCCTTCCCCATCTTCAGTGTTTCAGCCGAGCTTGCCATGTCGTCTCAATCTCCCGCAGGGAAGCCAAAAACAACCCGCTGGCGCTTGTCCTCTTACTTCTTCTTGACCGCCTTCATCTCCGATTCGAGCATCACGGGCGCGGGGCCACTGATTCCGCCGTCCTTGCGGATGCGCCAGAAGTGCACGGCCATGAAAAGCGAGGCGACGAGCGGGATGCCTATGCAGTGCCAGATGTATGAGCGCAGGAGCGCGTTGGCGTCCACAATCGAGCCGCCCAGGAGGCCGAAGCGCACGTCGTTGAACGGAGTCATCCCCAGTTGCGCGCCGAACGGCCCCTCGCTTCCCAGCATGGGCGTCGCCCGCGCCATGTTCGTGCCGACGGTGACGGCCCAGAAGCCGAGTTGGTCGTCGGGCAGCAGGTAGCCCGTGAAAGAGAGCAGCAGCGTCAGGACGAGGAGCACGACGCCGACGCACCAGTTGAACTCGCGCGGCCGCTTGTAGGAGCCGGTCAGCACGACGCGGAACATGTGCAGCCAGGTCGTGATGATCATCAGGTGCGCGGCCCAGCGGTGCATGTTGCGGAGCAGCTTGCCGAAGGGTACGTCGTGCTCCAGGTAAAGGATGTCCTGAAAAGCCTGGCCCTTCGACGGGTGGTAGTAGAACATCAGGAGCACGCCCGTGAAGGTCAGGACGATGAAGAGGTAGAAGGTGATGCCGCCCATGCCCCAGGTGTAGCCGTAGCGCGTCGCGTCGCGGTTGACCTTCGCCGGGTGCAGGTGCAGGAAGACGTTCGAGAGGATGGCTAGGCTGCGGTTGCGCGGGTCGGAGCGGTCGTGGCTGACGCGGAAGATGGACTTCCAGAGCTGCGTCTGCTGCGGGTCCTTGAGCGCCTTCGCCTCCTCGACGGCCTGCTCCTTGACCTCGCGCACCTTCTCCCTCAAGCCCGGCTTCTTCTCCTCGACCGTCGCCAGCTCTTTCGTCTCCTGCGGGTTCGGTTTTTCAGGCTCCATAGGAATCCTTCATTAAAAATCTCTCATAGCGGCAGATACGACCCGTCGTCGTTGAACTCGTTCTTCTCGCCTTTCGGCCAGCGGTAGAGCTTGCCGGTGTCAACGACGATCTGCCCCTCGGCGTCCTTCTCGACGTAGGCGCGGTCCATCGGGCGCGGGGCCGGCCCCTCGAAGTTGATCCCCTCGCTGTCGTAGCCGCTGCCGTGGCACGGGCACTTGAACTTGTTCTCGCTGGCCTTCCAGTCGGGCGTGCACCCGAGGTGCGTGCAGCGCGCGAAGATGACGAAGAGGCGGTCGGGCGTCCTGTCCACCCAGATGCGGTACTGCTGCTGCCACTTGTCGCTGATGCCGATGTTATAGTCGTCTGGGAAGCCTATGCGGAAGCGCGTCGCCGGCTCCTGGAGCGTCCCCCGGCGCGGCAGGAAGAAGCGCATGAACATCAGGAAGCAGGTCGCCAGAAAGCCCACGACCGCGGCCCAGACGATGCGCCGCCGCGTCTTGTTGACCGGAGGGTCGGGCTTGCTTTCGAGCACCGCGCCGGCCGGCTTGGCCGCCGACCTGGCGATGCCTTTGGCGACGGTCGGAGTGGGGGTCGAAGACGCGCGGGCCGCGCCTTCAGCGATGCGCGCCGCCGGCGGATTCCCCGCGGGGACTTCTCTGGTGTCAGGTGCGTCCGCGACGCCCTCGGAAGGATTCTGGTTCGATGTACTATCCACGCCGCAGACCTCCATCTGCCTTACAGGCTGCACGTCTCATCACCCGACCCTCTAGTCAGATGATAGACTGCTACCGTGAAGTTCGGACGCAGATTATACGACCGCCTTGACCGGAGATTGCCTACTGTCTGCGACCGGACTCGGGAAGCTAAGCGTTATCATGAAGAGCGCCGCGCCGATGAAATATATATAATGGCTCGGTGAGACTCTTTATACTATTTTCACAAATCGGTTTCAAGTAAAGAATGCAGGAGTCAAGAGTCAGGAGTCAGGAGTCAGAAGAAAAGAAAATCCAAAAGCGGTTCTCCGCCTGATTCATTCTGGATTCTGGATTCTGGCTCCTGGATTCTTCCTTCTCCTGACTCCTGTATTCTGACTCCCGACTATGAAAGCTCACGTCATTCTCTACACGCGGCCGGGCTGTCACCTGTGCGAAGAGGTGAAGCGCGAGATGCTGGCGGCCGGCTGCGCCGACGAGTACACGCTCGAAGAGGTCAACATCGAGACGGACCCCGCGCTCAAGGAGTGCTACGGCTGGGAAATCCCCGTCGTCCTCATCAACAACGTCAAGGCATTCAAATACAAGCTGACCGCAGACGAATTTAAGAGAAAGCTCAGACGCCTCGGATAGTTCGCCCCGCTCGCATCGCTTCAGTCGTCGTCCGTGATCGTCACGATGGCCGTCTTGCGGCTGCCGAGCAGCGCGCCGCGCGGATTGCTGAGCGTGATGTTGACCGTCTCGTTTCCCTCCGCAAGCGCGTCGTTCGTGACGAACAGCGTCAGTGTCTTGGTCGTCTCGCCGTCCAGGAACCGGAGCGTGCCGGCGAGCCTTGTGTAGTCGCTCCCCTCGGTCGCGGTCCCGCCGCTTCGCCCGTAATCGACGAGCACCTCTCCCTTCGTGCCGTTCGCCCGCGTGACGGTGAGCTTGACGCTCCCGCCCGCCTCGCCCACGCTGTAGGCGGACAGCGCGAAGTTCAACCTCTGCGGCAGGACGACGAACTTCGCCGTATAGGTCGTGTTGCTCGCGGGCGTGAAGACGGTGTGCGAGGCCGCGCCGCCGTCGGACCAGGACGAAAACTGGTAGGCCACGCCGTCCACGGTCTGCGGCGAGACGGCCGTGATCGTGCGCCGCATCCCGACCACACTCTGGACACTGAAGGGCGCGGTCATGGGCTGGCCGTCGAGCTTGAGTTGGAGCCCCGGCGGGCTCGTCGCAAAGGTGAGCGCCACGACGCGCGGGCGCACGTCGCGCGTCGCGGTGTGCGTCAGCCCTTCTGAATCTTTGACCGTCAGGATGATGCGATAGAAGACGTTCGCCGAAGTCTCGCCCACGTTCGGGATGACGAAGGAGCCCGTCTTCGAGCCCGTGACCGGCGGCTTGAACGGGTGTACGTGCGTGTCGTGGTGGAAATCAACCTGCCACGTGAAGGCGCTCGCCGGGAGCGTGCCATCTTCGGGGTCCGAGCCCGTGCCGGAATAGTTGATGGTGTCACCGGCGCGGTAGAGCGTGCCCGCAGCGGGCGCTGTGATGCTGCCCGTCGGTGGCTGGTTACTGACCACGGTCAGCGTCGCCTGGTTGCTCGTCGCGCTCCCGAAAGAGTTGGTCACGACGGCGCGGAACTGCGCGCCGCTGTCGGAGAGCTGCGCGTTCGTGAGCGTGTAGCTCGCAGAGGTCGCGCCCGGAATGTTGACGCTGTTGCGCTGCCACTGGTAGCCGAGCGGGGCCGTGCCGGAAGCCGTGACGGTGAAGGTCGCGTTCTGGCCCACGGAGACGGTCTTGCTCGCCGGGTGCGTGGAGATGGACGGAGCCTGGTTCGCGGTGTAGCGGATTTTGTAGACCGCGCCGTCGCCGCGCGCCAAGTAATAGAGGTTGCCGTCGGGGCCGACCTGCAAGTCAACCGGCGCGGCGATGCCCGTGGCGAACGCGCTCGCCATGTTGTTCGCAGGGTTCATCAGGCGTATCCAGCCGCCGCAGTAGTCCGCGAAGAAATACTTCCCCGTGTATGTGGCGGGAAACTGGTTAACCGCAGGGTTGTAGAACGCGCCGCCCGTGATGGCACAGCCCGTCGTGTCGGTCGAGCCGTGCTGGTAGGCCAAGAGCGGCGGGCGGTAGTTGGGGTCGGTCGTCGGCCCTTCAGTATTGGGCCAGCCGTAGTTCGACCCCGCGATGCCGTCGTTAATCTCCTCCCACGTATTCTGGCCCACGTCGTTGATGAACATGCGGCCCGTCCCCGCCTGGAAGGCGAACGTGTAAGGGTTGCGCAGACCGAGCGCCCAGATGGCGCGGTTCTTCCCCGAGGCCGTGCTGAAGAAGGGGTTGTCCGTCGGGATCGTGCCGTCCGCGTTGAGGCGCAGGATTTTGCCGAGCAGGTTCGTCAGCGTCTGCGAGTTCGACGGCGTGGCGTTCTCGCCGACGGCGATGTAGAGCTTGCCGTCCGAGCCGAAGTGTAGCGCGCCGCCGTTGTGATTGGTCGCGCCCGACAGGTTATCCAGGTCCAGGATGGGAACTTCGCTGCCGGCAACGGCCACGTCACCGCTGGCCGTGAAGCGGCTCACGCGGTTGTGACGGGGCGAGGTCAGGACCGTGTAGTAGATGTAGACGAAGTGGTTCGTAATGAAGTCGGGGTCGAAGGCGACGCCGAGCAGGCCGCGCTCGCCCGACGAGTCTGTGCTGACGGTCAGGAACGGCGTCGCCAAAAGTGTGCCATTCTTGATGACGCGCAACTGCCCGCCCTGCTGGCAGACGAAGAGCCTCCCGTCCGGCGCGAACGCCATCGCCGTCGGGCTCGACAAACTGCCCGTGACGAGCGTCTCGGCGAAGCCCGTCGGCAGCGTCGCCGCGCGGGCGTAAGTTACGAATGAAAGCAGCAGAAGAAGTGACGCGAAAGAATAACGAGCGCGGAGCAAACGGCTAAGAACCCTCATGACGACCACCCTCTTTGCGGAAGCCCACAGCGATCCCGAAGCGCGGCGCACTTCGACCGGCGATTCTTCAGGACAGAATAATTTCAAACACTCGACTTGGGGCTTGAGAGATTTGGGGGGTTTCGGACGCCAGCTATTCTAAAGAAGTTTGGCGGCAATTGCCAGAACTATCCGGGCCGCGCCCGCGACGTGGCGGGTGCGGCCCGGAATGATTTTTATGATTGAGGAGAGCTACGGTTTCGCTCGGCGCTTGCGGGCTCCGGCGGCGACGCCGGCGAGGCCCGTGCCTAAGAGGAGCAGGGTGGCCGGCTCGGGGACCGGCGCGGCCTGGAAATTGTACGTCACGCTCCAAAATGAAAATGGCCCCGTGCCGTTTACCGCCCCCATGCTCAAGAGCTGGAAGGTCGCCATGCCCTGCCCGCTCACGGCCGAGCTGAAGATCGGCGACAACGGGACCGAAGAGACATCGGGGTTGCCGTCGTAAACCCTGAAGCTGCCGCTCATGGTAAAGGGGGTCGTCATCGTGACCAGCCTAAATGAAGGGTCTATCGGCGGGCTGGTCACGCCCGTGCTCAGGAACTCGATGGAGCCTCGGAAATTGAGTCCGTGCGAGTAAGTCACCCCGTTGATGGTCCCGCTCCCGAAGCCCAAGTCCGAGCCGCTGAAGTTCAGCTCGATGTTAACGACACCGCCGATCTCGCAGGTGGTGCACCTGACCACGTGTGCGCCGAAAGCTGTGCCGAGGGCGGTGATGTTGAAATCCTGACCCGTAAAGGAATATTGCGGAGTGCTGCCCGGCACTTCAGAAAAATTGCCGCCCGTAACGGTCAAAGAGTCCGCACGCGCCTCGTGCGAGCCTGCAAAGAGTGCGGCGACCAAAAGCGCGAGAATCAATTTGGCCCGGCCTGTCATCAGTTGCTCCCTTCAGTTCCGGTCATAGCCCGGAATGTAATATACGCCTAATCACCTGCCCCTCTCACAAAGGGGCCGGACTTTTCTCCCCGCCGAGAGGAGACTCGGCCGGCGGGTTTTCAAAGTTCAGCGCGCGCGCCGTCTCCTCAATCATCGCGTAGAGCTGCGCGCGCTCGCGCTCGTCGGCTGACTGCCTGTAGGCGGTCAGGGCTTCTTTCAGGGCGGCGAGGTCTTTGTAAACGCCCGCGTTCTCAATCGGCGGCGTCAGGTACGAGATCAACTCGGCGTAAGAGCGGCGCTTGGCGATGGAGCCCTCGGAGGGGTTGTTGACGCTGTAGACGTAGACGTTCGGCAGCTCGCCTATGAGGCGGTCGGGCCAGCACTCGTCGGAGAGTCCGACCTGCTTGCCGGGCATGAACTCCATCGCGCCGTGCGTGCCGAGGTGGACCACCGCGTCCGCGCCGAAGACTTTAGCGACGTACGTGTAGAGCGCCATGAAGCCGTGGTGCGGCGCTCCGCTCCGCGCCATCAAAAGGCGCATCGGGTCGCCCTCGTAGCCGAAGGTCGGCTGCACACCCAGAAAGAGGTTGCCGAGCGTCACGCCCTGAATCAGAAGCTCTCCGCCGAGCGAGTTGATTGCTCCCGGCGCAGCGCCCCACTCCGCCTCCACGTCCGCGACGTAAGGGCAGAGCCGCCTGTACTCGTCAACGCTCATGCGGTGGGCCACGTTCGCCGTCGAGCCGAACCGCTCGGAGTTGCCGCCGAGCAGCAGCTCGCGCAGCTCGTCCGCGCTCGCGGGGACCTCCACCTCGTAGCCGTCGCCCTTCAAAGAGCGCAGCAGCTCCCACACGCTCGGGAAAACGTCCAGGTCCGCCGCTGTGCCAATATTCCCCTTGTTCGGCGGGAAGCAGAAGACGAGCACGGCCAGCCTGAGAGTCGCGCGCCCGGCCGTCTGCAAACGGTTCCAACGTCCGAGCCGCCGCGCCAGCCGAACGCAGCGGTCTTCGAGCGGCACGGGCTCGCAGCCGCCCGCGCGCAGGCCGCCGTACACGAAAGGCTCTGTCGCGCCGTCCAGTTCGGGGATGGCGATCTGCATCCCGGCCTGCACGGGATTGAGGCCCGTCGAAGAATCTTGCCAAGCCTCAATCGTCTGCACGTCTAAACTCACGGCCGAGCGGAACGGGCGATTTAATTCGCGCAGGAACTTGACGGCCGCGGGGCTGTCGTTCATCGCCGGCCCGCCCACGAAGCTGAACCCCGTCAGCGACACGAGCTGACTGACGCGCGAGCGTTCATCGCCTGTCGTTCCGCGCCCGCCGTCGCCCTGACTTCCGACTTCCGACTTCCGACTTTCGTCTTCTTCGATAAAATATTTTTCGCAGGCTTCGCGGTTGTCCATCAGCGTCGAGATGACCGGCAGGACGCCCAGCCCTTCGGCCTCTATCGCGCGGATCAAACCGTCGTAAGCCTTGCGCGTGTTGCTCACGATCTGCGGGCGCATCAGCAGCAGGCCGATGGTCTTCGACGACGCGAGCGCCGACTTGCCGTTGCGCCGCTCGTACCATTTCCTGTAAGACGCGAACGATTCGAAGAGCACCGGCGCGTCCGGGTGATAGACGGCGACCGCGGGCACACGCTCCGGCGGCGGCACCTTGATTTCCGCCGCTGCCGCCTCGGGCAGGTAATGCTTGATGCTGTAGAGCAACATCGAGCGTATGTTGGCGGGGGTCGGCTGTAGGAAGTAGCAGAACAGTTGGAGGTAGTGCTTGGCGTCGCGCAGCCGCCCCGCGCCCGGCACAAAACGCAGGAGCGCCGGCAGGCGGTCAACGAGCTTCAGGTATTGCGTGTGGCTGCGCCGCTTCTTCGCCCGGTGCGCGCGCGCCTGCTCGCCCATCCACGCGCCGACCTTGCTGACCAGACCCTCCGCCTTGCGCTCGCCGCCCTCATCTGTCGCCGCGTCACGCTTCCCGCCGAACAGCCGCCCGAAGTTTAGCCGCCCCATGCGCGTCCGGCGCATCAGCTCCGGCATGCAGTTGATGACGACGACCGCGCGGTGCCGCGCCTCGTAACGCGACAACGCTTCGAGCAGACGCGTCGCGTTCTCGCCGTCCATCACGTGAATCACGAAGACCACGTCGGCCGCGGCGAGGTCGCGCTCGACCTCGTCCCACTCGCCCGCGGTCAGGCTCGCGCCGAAGTTATACGCCGCCACGCGCAGCGAGAGCGCGTACTCGCGGTTAATCTCCCGCTCCGCCTGTTTGAGCGGCGCGAGCAGACTCGACCCGACGTAAAGGACAGTGATGTTCATAGAGGCTCGGACCATTAACGCTTGAGCGCCCTCTTCTTCTTGCCCGAAGCCGGGGGGATGGATTTAATCTGCTTGTTGATGCGCTTGACCAGCCCGCGCGCCTCGTCCTCGTACAAGTCGCTCGGGATGGGCTTGACTTGAATCGCCTTCTGGGTCTCGGGAGGGAACTCCTCGCGCTTGACCCTACCGCTCATGATAAGGATAGGAATGATCGGGATTTTGTGCGCGCTGGCGGCCTCAATCTCGCGCTTCATCCAGATGCTCAAGGCGTCCGAGACGATGAAGAGGGCGTAATCTGTCTGCTCTAGAACCTTGCTGAGCGCCTCTTCCCAGGACAGGCTGGTCATCTCGTCCGCCAACATCATAACTCGCGCGCCCTCGGCCATAAAGGCTCTACTCAGAGCGCCCGCGAAGAGCGCGTCCGAGACGTTGCAGGAGAGGAAGAAGGTCAACTGCCGCTCCTCGGCCGCGGCCTCTTTCGACGGCGCGCTCTCGCCCTGCGTCTCTTCGCTGCTCGGGTACATCAGCTCCAGGTGGTGGCGCAGGTTCTTTTTCTCCCCGTCCTTCGTGACCACCTGGGCGCGGATGGTGAATTCGCCCCAGCCCGAAGAGTCCAGCCGGAACTTCGAGCTGGGATTTTCGACACGCTGCACGGGCTCCGGGAAGGTCGGGTGCAAGGTGTACTCCACATACTTGATACGCTTCAGGTCCGCCGTGTCCCCCTCGACCCAGACGGACCACTTCCACCACTCGTTGCCCTCGTAAGTGGCTTCCTGTTTTAAGCTGAGCTTCATGGCGCTTCTCCCACGATTTCTTTCAACTCGATTGGCACCCACTGCGGCCAGGCTCTCGACCGCCATTCCTTATTTTGTAGCTTGACCTCAAGCATGATGGAATCGCCCTCGTCAACGCCGGCGACGCTGATGAACGTCCCGCCGACCTCGGGCACGGGCTCGGCCTCTGTCCACGTTGCCGACTTCCATTTCTCGTCTTTCGTCTTCAGACGATACCGGCATTTGATCTGCCTGTTACCGAGCTGCTGGGCCAGTTCGTCCGGCAGGATCATGACCTTGATGGAGCGGCCGATTTCGCGCTTCCACTGGCCGATGGTCTCCGAAAGCCTCAGAAAAGCCGGGAGCGGGTTCCGGCGGTCAAAGGGGATGTATTCGCGGTTGCTATTGAACCCGCTGACCTCCACCCCCGTTTCTATCAGGGCGATAGCGTTCATGTTCTTGCCGCGCGCGTGGTCTAACTCGCCCTTCACCCAGTCGTGCGTCGTGTACTTGGCGGTTCTCGCGATCTTGTCGCGCCGGGTGAGGAGCGCGATCAGCCCGCCAGTATCTTCGATGAGTTTCCTGATGGTGTCATCGAGAGGCCCCCCGCCGAGGATTTGGCCGGTGATGGGGAGGATGTCGTGGCTCGCCATCAACTGCGAGACCTGGTTGACCAGTTCACGATCTTCGGGTCCGAAATGGAACGAAAGGAATAGTGTCTTCATGGCTCGGCTCCGATGGGTGGTAGTGAAGATGGGGCGCGACTGCCGCCCCGGAATAAGCACTGAGCACCGCGGCCGCACAGCGGTCGGCGGGACTCACGAGCGGGCCTATCATTCCACAGAAGAGGAGACGCCTTCAAGCTGGTCTTCCAGCCCTGCGAAGATTTCCCGCAGCCGCTCAACGACGTGCGCCTCGGCGTTCCAGAACCCACGGCCCTGCGCTTCGAGCAGACGGCCGACGAGCGAGCGCGCCGAGTGCGGGTTAAGGTGGCGCAGGCGCTCCAGCATCTCGCGGTCGAGGACGAAGGTCCTGGCGACCTCCGTGTAGACCCAGTCGTCAACCGCGCCGGCCGTCGCGGACCAGCCGAAGGTGTTGCTGACGTGGCTCTCGATTTCGGCCACGCCGCGGAAGCCGTGCCTGAGCATGCCCTCGTACCACTTCGGGTTGAGCGTCTTGGCGCGCGTCTCCAGCCGGATGGTCTCTTCGACCGAGCGAATCTTCAGGTCGCGCGAGAGCGCGTCCGAAAGGTAGACGGCCGGCCGCCTCGCGGCGCGCTTCTCGACGGCCTTAGTGACGCCGCCGAGGTACTCGAAATAATGGTCCACGTCCGTGATGCCTATCTCGAACGTGTCTATATTCTGGTAGGCCGCCTCGACGCGTGTGAGCGCCCTGTCCATCGCGCGCCGCGCCTCGCGCCCCTCGACGGCGCGGCCCTCTGCGTCGCGCCCGTAGGCGAAGCACTTGCGCGTCACGAAGAGGTCGCCGAGCGTCTCGTCCTGCTCCCACTGCGAGTCCATCACCATGAAGTTGACGTTGGTCCCGTAGTTCCCCGGCGCGTTCGAGAAGACGCGCAGCGCCGCCTCGTCGAAACTTTGCGCGTCCGCCTCCATCTGCTCGACGACGTTACGGCGCACGAAGTTCATCTCCGCGGGCTCGTCCAGGCTGGCGACGGCGCGCACGGCCCTGTCGAGCAGGTTCATCGTCGCGCCGAAGAGGTCGCGGAAGATGCCGGAGACGGTCATCACTACGTCAATGCGCGGGCGGCCCAACGCTTCGAGCGGGATGACTTCGACCTCGGTCGCGCGGTTGACTGAGTCGCGCACCGGGCGCACGCCGAGGAGCCAGAGCGCCTGGGCCACGCCCTCGCCCTGCGTCTTGATGTTGTCCAGTCCCCAGAGCACGAGCGCCATCGCGCGCGGGTAGCGGCCGTGCTCTGAGACGTGGCGTTCGAGCAGGCGCTCGACCGTGTGGCGCGCGCGCATGTAAGCCAGTTCCGAAGGGACCGTGTAGGGGTTGACGGCGTGCGTGTTGCGCCCGGTCGGCAGGATGTCCGGGTTCTGCACGATGTCCGCGCCCGGCCCAGGCTCTACGTATTCGCCGCGCAGCGCGCGCAACAGACTTTCGATTTCGCCGTTGGTCGAGAGCTGTTCGCAGATTCTCGCGAGCAGCGCGAAGACCTTTTGCGCCTCTTCCCTTTTCACACGCGCGACTTCTTCGAGCCAGGCGACGGCCGCGCCCGCGCCATCGCGCTCGAAAAGCTCCACGCCCGCGCGGACGATCTCGTCAACGCGCTCCCTCTCGCGCAGGCGCGCTTCGTCGTGTTTTCCCGCTTCGAGCAGCTCCGCGTAAGCGCCGCAGCCGCAGCCTTCGGCGACGAGGTCCGTCAGCGCGCGAGCGCCCGCCTCCGGCCTGTCGAACGAAGCGACCATGCGGAGCATGTCGGCGCGCGCGTCCGCTTTGGGCGCGCGGCCGAGGACGTGCAGCCCCGTCGGAATCAAACGCTGCTCGATCTCCGAGACCTGCTCGTACAGCTCAAGCACGCGGCGGTCGCGCTCCTCTGCCGACAAACCTTTCATCGCGCTCCGTTCTTCACTGCCCTTCGTCATGTTTCTTTGCATCTTTGCGCCTTTGCGTGAAAAACCTTCCTCACGCAAAGGCGCAAAGGCGCAAAGACGCAAAGGAGTTGAGTTCAATTTCAGAGACCTGTTCTCACGAGCGCGGCGAACTGCCCGCCGGGCGCGGTCGCGGGCGGGAGGTGGACGTGATGCCCGCCGATTAACTGTGCCAGTTTTTGCGCCTCGCCGGTGGACGTGAAGCGGTTCTGCGTGTCCACGACCACGGTCGTAACATTCGCGCTCGACAGCGCCGAGCCCGCGCCCGTCAGCTCTCTGTCAATCACGAGCCGGCGCGAGGCGCGGTCGAGGCTTTCGCCCTGACTCAGGGAGACGTTGGCCCGCCCGTCCGTGAAAAGCAGGAGGACGATTCGTTGTCCCGCGTCGCGCCGCCGCTCGTGCCGCGCGATTTCGAGAGCGCCCATCAGCCCCGCCGCGAGCGGAGTCGCGCCGCCGACCCCCAGGCCGTCGAGCACGCCCCGCGCCCGCGCCGCGCTCCCGCTCGGCCTGAGCAAAACTTCGGCCCGCTGCCCGCGAAAGCTGACGACTGCCACACGGTCGCGCCTGACGTACGACTGCCTGAGCAACTGCGCGAGCGCACCCTTCGCCTGCGCGATTCTGTTGAGCGCCATGCTCCCCGAAGCGTCCACCGCGAAGATGAAGAGCGTGCCCGCCCTCCGGTTGAAACGCTTGTAGCGGAGGGAATGAGACACGGAGACGCGGGGACGCGGGGACGCGGCGAAACTGCTTTTATCTCCGCGTCCCCACGTCTCCGCGTCTCCGCGTCTCGCCTCTTGCGCTGCGGCGCGCAGTGTCGCGTCGAGTGCGATTTTCGCGCCGGGCGTTTTGGCCTGGACGGCGCGCGCGTAGCGCCCGCGCCGCGTGTCGTCACAGCTTCGTCGCGCGTGCTCGCGCCGCCGCGACGAGTGCGCCCGAGTTGTCCGCGCGCGCTCCATGCCTGTGTTTGAATCTATCGAGATTTCCGGCGAAGGTGCGTGCAAGGCGGGCGGGATGTCGCGCGTGGGCTCGTCGCTTTTGGAAAACTCTTCGCGGGGTTCGGGGCGCTTGCCGCCGCCCGAGCCGTTGCCGCCGGCCGAAGGTCCGGGCTTGTCTTCGCCGGTCGAGTGTCCGGCTTGCGGCTCGTCGTCGCCGGCCCGCGGGAACAGGTTGTCGAGTTGTTGTTGCAGGGCCGCGCCGCTTCCGGTTTGTTCGAGCGGGTCGCGGCGCAGGCGGTGGCTGAGCGCCATCGTCGCCACGCGTCGCACGTCGTCGGCGGAGACGACTTTGCGCCCCTCCAGCACAGCGAGCGCGCGGGCCGCGCGGACGATGGTCAGTTCGCCTCGGTGGCCGTCAACCTTGAGCCGCGCGCAAAGCTCCGCGATGCGCTCAAGAACTTCGCGCGGCAGTTCCACCTGACGAAGCCGCGCGCGGGCGCGAGTGATTCTGCGTCTCAAGCTCTCCTGCTCGCTCGCGGCGTTCGCGCGAAAAGCTTCAGGGTCGCGGTCGAACGCGTCGCGCCGCTCGACCACGCGGACGCGCTCCAGGACATCGCCCGTGGTCCTGACTTCGACGTGCAGGCCGAAGCGGTCCAGCAGCTGCGGGCGCAGCGCCCCTTCCTCTGGATTGCCGGAGCCGATGAGGACGAAGCGCGCGGGGTGCTCGACCGACATGCCTTCGCGCTCGACCAGGTTGCGGCCCGTGACGGCCACGTCGAGCAGCAGGTCAATCAGGTGGTCGTCGAGCAGGTTCACTTCGTCAATGTAGAGGAAGCCGCGGTTGGCGCGCGCGAGCAGTCCGGGCTCGAAAGTCTTGACGCCCTCGCTGAGCGCGCGCTCTATGTTGATGGAGCCGCAGACGCGGTCCTCCGTCGCGCCCAAAGGTAGTTCCGCAACTGGCACAGTCGCGCGCTCGCGCGCGAGCTTCCCCACGGAAGAGAGGCGCGCGTCGCAGTCGTCGCAGAGGCCCGCTTCGTCAGCCGCGTCGCAGTTGTAGAAGCAGCCGCGCACGCGCTCTATCTTCGGCAGGAGGTCCGCGAGGGCGCGCACCGCCGTGGACTTGCCCGTCCCGCGGTGGCCCATAATCAGCACGCCGCCGATTGACGCGTCAATCACGTTGAGCAGGAGCGCGAGCTTCATCTCCTCCTGCCCGACGATGGCCGTGAAAGGGTAGACCGGCGGCTGAATTTTCTTACGGCTGTTCAATAGTGTGTCTACAAATTTTTTAAGCTCAAGGCTCGATTGCCATGCGCAGGACGTTGCTCATCGGCTGGCGCTCGACTTTGCCGTCGGTGGTGACGACGACGATCTGGCCGCGCTCGACCGTGACGCGGCGCACGGTCGTCATGTAACGCTCGATCCTCATCCCGTCGCGCGTCTCAATAATCAGGCGCGGCCCCGCCGCGGGCTCGACCGTCGGCGCGGCCGGCTGCTCAGTTGCGGGCGGCCGCGTCGCCTCCGCAGTGGGCGCGGGCCGGTTGCGCGTGGTGCGGCGCGGGATGCGTAATGGCCTCCGAATTCGCAGCGTCCCCGTCCTCGCGGGCCTCGCGGCTTTGGCGGTCGTCGCCGGAGTCTCGGTCGTTGTAGTCGGTGTCGCCGCGGGCTCCGGCCGACTCTCTTCCGGCCTCGTCGTCGCGGTCGGCGTCGGCGCGGGCTCCTCTATCGTGGCCCCCGTGGCGGTGACGCGCCTGCCTTTGCCCTCGGACGAGACGGTCGGGATGACTGGCTCGGGGTCCGGCACTTCCTGGCCCATCGGCTCGAACGCCCCGCCGAAGCGGACGCGAAAACTGCCTTCCGAGTCGTTCGGCGTGCGCGCCTCGACGCGCAGAATCAGTGGCTGGCGAGTCCGCAGGTAAATGGTCTGCGCACCGCCCGAGGACGAAGAGCCCGCGTAGAGGCTGATCTTGGCGAGCGGGCGCAGGCCCCCCGCCGTGAAGACATCAACGTCGCCTTCCAGGTTGCGGCCCTCGACGGTAAGGATGAGGTCGCCGGGCGTGCCCGTGAACGAGTAGAAGTATCTGGTCAGCCGCGGGTCGCCGAGGTCCCTGGGCGCAATCGTCCCCGCGACCACGTCGGCGCGGACGGGCGTCGGGAAGCCGATGTCGGTTGACTGTGCCAAAGAATTCTGGCCCACGACGGCGAGCAGTAGAAGACCGGCGCATAACCAGACCGACCTATAACGAAGTTTGGGAGGAGCGTAGGGCGTCTCCATCTAATGCTCCTTAAAGATGAAACTCGAATTTTTGATTAGCGAGACTCTTCGCGCCTGTCCCGCCGTCTCAGTTCGGGTGACGGCCCTAAGAGTAGCAGATTCGGCGGCAGAATTGGAAAGCTGCGGCTAGAGGAGGTTGACAGCGCGCGCGGCCAGCAGCGCGATGACCGTCAGCGAGATCAGCGATTGGAGCATCATCAAGACTTTGGCCCAACGCGAAAGCACCGGCACGTCCGTCGGCGAGAAGGCCGTGCTGGTGTTGAAGGCCAGGAACAGGTAGTCAACGAAATGCGGCGACCAGTCGTGCTCCCCGGCGGCGAGCTTGGCCTCCGGGTGCATTGTCATCTGCGGGAAGAGAAACGCCCCGTCCGAGTGGCCCGCCGTCAGGTCGCGCTCGTGCGGCCCGCCCGCATCCAAGCGCCAGTACCAGGAGGAGAAGACCAGTATGTTCGCGAGCCAGAGCGCGGACGCCGAGAGTAGCAAACGCTGCGGCGTCCCGCGGTGGGCCAGAAGCTCGCCGATCAATCCAGCCAGCGACCAGACCAACGCAACCGTGACGAAGCCGTTCAGGATGTAGCCGAGGACTTCATTCAACTCGCGATTGCCCTTGCGGTAGGAGATGACTGTGGGCACGAGCAGCGCCGCGACGGCGGACGGGAGAACCCAGCGCGAGCCGCCCGGAAGTAGTGGCTCCGGCATCACGGAGTAGAGTCCGGCGAGCGCCACAATCGCCAGCGCCGCGGGCCAGCGCGGCTCCCTCTCCCGCGCGCCTTCATCGCCCGGAAAGTTTTCCACACCCGCGCCCACCTCAGCTTCTACCATTCGGGCAGCCTCCTTTCAGAAAGCCGGCCTCAACGCGACGGACAGTTATTCGACTCTCATATCATACCCGACCTTGACCTCATAACCTGAAGAGCAAAAGAGAAGACCGCGCGGGCGCGCGGTCTTCGTGGGGAAATAATTTTGGTGCCGAAGGGGGGACTCGAACCCCCACGAGTTACCTCACACGCCCCTCAAACGTGCGCGTCTACCAGTTCCGCCACTTCGGCTCGGGAAATCAAACAGCTACTTGCTCGGCGCGGGCGACGCGGCGGGAATTGCCCCTGTGTTCGCGGGAGGAACAGCAGCGCCCGTGTTCGCGCCATCCTGCGCAGGGCTCGCGGCCGGCGATGCGTTGGGCGAAGCGCCCGGCGAAGCTTGCGGCGCGGGCGTCGCGGTCGGCTCCTCTTCGTCAACCGATTGCAGCACGGAGCGTTGGCCCGTGATGGCCGGCAGCGAGAGCGCGATGGCGATGAGCATGAAGGCCGCGGCCGCGCCGATGGTCACCTTCGCCAGCAGGGTCTGCGTGCCGCGCGGCCCGAAGGCCGTGCTCGAAACGCTGCTCGAAAAGAGCGCGCCCGCGTCGGCCTTGCCCGGCTGCAAGAGCACGGAGACGATCATGACGATGCAAGCCAGAATAAAAAGTATGTATAGAACGGTGTGCAATTAACTGTCCTCAAACTCTAACGGTTGTAGTTCACGATCTCGGCGAAGCTCGCGGCCTTGAGGCTCGCGCCGCCGACGAGCGCGCCGTCTATGTCCGGCCGTGTCATCAGGCCCGCGATGTTGTCCGGCTTGACCGAGCCGCCGTACAGGATGCGAACGTTTTCCGCCGCGACTTCAGAATGCCTTTGCGCGAAAACGCGCCGGATGAAAGCGTGCATTTCCTGCGCTTGTTCCGGCGTCGCTGTGCGTCCCGTGCCGATAGCCCAGACAGGCTCGTAAGCTATGATGATACGGTCTAGGTCCGAGGCTGTCAAACCGCTGAGGCCGCCCTCCAACTGCCCGCTGACGACCGCCTCGGCGTTCCCCTGGTCGCGCTGAACGTGCGTCTCACCGACGCACACAATCGCCACCAGCCCCGCCGCGATTGCCGCCTGCGCCTTCTTGCGGACGAACGTGTCCGTCTCGCCGTAATACTGCCTGCGCTCCGAGTGACCGACGATGACGTAACTCGCGCCGGCGTCTTTGAGCATGTCGGCCGCGACCTCGCCCGTGTGCGCGCCGTGCTCGACCTCGGTCGAACAGTTCTGGCCCGCCACGCCTATGTTCGAGCCTTCGAGACGGGCGGCAACGGTCTTCAGCGCCGTGAAGACCGGCCCGATCACCACCTCGCAGTGGTTCGCGTTCGCGACCAGCGGCTTCAACGCCAAAGCGGTCTCGACCGACTCCGCAATGGTCTTGTACATCTTCCAGTTTCCGGCAATGACAGGTTTACGCATAAGCAGTGGTCGGTGGTCGGTGGTCAGTAGTCAGTTAAGAACAGTGGTTTTAACTGACCACTGACCACCGACCACCGATCACTATTCTTTATCGTTGAGTGCTGTGACGCCCGGCAGTTCTTCGCCGGCGAGGAATTCCAAAGTCGCGCCGCCGCCCGTCGAGATGTGCGTGATGCGGTCGGCGACGCCCGCCTGCGTGACGGCCGCGACGGAGTCGCCGCCGCCGACGATGACGGTCGTGCCCGAGTCCGCCGCGTCCGCGACCGCGCGCGCCACGGCGACCGTCCCCTCGTCGAACGGCTTTTCTTCAAACATGCCCATCGGGCCGTTCCAGATGATCGTCTTCGCGCCCTTGAGTGCGGCGCTGAAGTGCGCGACCGTTTCTGTGCCAATGTCCAGGCCGACGAGCCCCGCGTTCGTGAACTCGACCGGGATGGTCTTGCGGCTGTTGAGCGGGTCATAGCTGTCAACGACCTGGTGGTCCGTCGGCAACAGCAACTCGACGCCGGCCTCTTCCGCCTCCTTCTTGACCTCGCGCGCCGTCTCCATCATGTCGTCCTCGACCAGAGATTTTCCGACCGTAAAGCCCTCGGCCTTGAAGAACGTGTAGGCCATCGCGCCGCCGATTAAGAGCTTGTCCACGCGGCGGCCGATGAGCGCCTTGATGACCGGAATCTTGTCGGAGACTTTCGCGCCGCCGAGGATAGCGACGAACGGGTGCTCCGGGTCGCTGATGACGCGGCCCAGGTATTCGAGTTCCTTCTCCATCAGCAGGCCCGCCGCCGCGCGCTCGACGTGCTTCGTGATGCCGGCGATCGAGGCGTGCGCGCGGTGCGCCGCGCCGAACGCGTCGTTGACGTAGAGGCCGTCGCACAGCTCCGCCAGCCGCCCGGCGAACCCGTCGTCGTTCTTCTCTTCCTCCGCGTGGAAGCGCAGGTTTTCGAGCAGCAGCACGTCGCCGTCTTTGAGCGCGTCCGTCTTCCCCCTGGCCTCTTCGCCGACGCAATCATCCGCGAACTGGACCGTGCTGCCGAGCAGCGACGCCAGGTGTTCGGCCACGGGCCGCAAGCTGTACTTCTCAACGCGCTCGCCCTTCGGCCGCCCCAGGTGCGAGGCGAGCACGACGCGCCCACCCTGCTCGGCCGCGTACTGAATCGTCGGCAGCGCCCCGCGAATGCGCGTGTCGTCCTCGACCTTCCCGCCCTTGATCGGCACGTTGAAATCCACGCGCACGAAGACGCGCTTGCCTTTCAAGTCCAGGTATTTGATGGATAGCTTGTTCATAGTGATAAGTGATGAGTGATAAATGATAAGTGATGAGAGCGTGGTTGAAAACCCAGGCTCAACTCTTTGCGCCTTTGGTTTTTCTTTACCTTGCGCCTTTGCGTGAACCGTTTTAGTTTCTCGCAAAGGCGCAAAGAGAAGACCTAAGGCGCAAAGGGTTGAATCAATACTTATCACTTATCATTTATCACTGTTTTTAGAGTCCCTTCTGCGCCATGAATTTCACCAGGTCGCGGACGCGGCAGGAGTAGCCCCACTCGTTGTCGTACCAGGAGAGCACCTTGACGAGGTTGCCGCCGATGACTTTTGTATATTCGGCGTCAACGATTGATGAGTTCGGGTTCTTGCGGTAGTCAACGGAGACGAGCGGCTCCTCGGAGAAGGCCAGGATGCCGCGCAACTCTTCGTTGGCCGCGTCCTTCAGCGCCTTGTTCACGCCCTCGGTCGTGGTCTCCTTCTCCACCTGCATCACCACGTCCACGAGCGAAACGTTCGGCGTCGGCACCCTCACGCTGATGCCGTCGAACTTGCCCTTCAGCTCGGGCAGGACGAGCGCGACGGCCTTAGCCGCACCCGTCGAAGTCGGAATCATGGAGAGCGCGGCGGCACGCGCGCGGCGCAGGTCTTTGTGCGGCAGGTCCAGGAGCTGCTGGTCGTTTGTGTAGGAGTGTATGGTCGTCATCTGCGCCGTGCGTATGCCGAAGTGCTCGTGGATGACCTTGGCGACTGGCGCGAGGCAGTTGGTCGTGCAGGAGGCGTTGGAGATGATGCGATGCGCGCCGGGGTCGTAGGTCTCGTCGAAGTTCACGCCCAGCACCACAGTCGCATCCGGCTCCTTCGCGGGCGCGGAGATCACGACGCGTTCAGCGCCGGCGGACAGGTGCTTCGAGGCGCCGTCGCGATCCGTGAAGAGGCCGGTGGACTCGACCACCGCGCTCACGCCCAGATCGCTCCAGGGAAGCTTCGCGGGGTCTCGCTCGGCCAGCACCTTGATGTGCTTCCCGTCCACGGTGATGAAGCCGTCGCCTGCCTCGATCGTGGCCGGGAACGGCCCCAGCGTCGAGTCGTACTTCAGCAGGTGGGCGAGCGTCTGCGCATCCGTGATGTCGTTGACCGCCACGAAATCGAGGTCCA
>DASWQY010000145.1:0-1893 GCA_036403435.1 Pyrinomonadaceae bacterium | reverse complement strand
CAGGTTTTCGCTCTGCCCCGTCAAGGGCCGACTGATACCAACCTGCACTGAGGATCCTGCATTGGCCCAATCGGACGCCCATCACTGGGAGAGGTCCGGAATGGGTTAGCCTTCGTGCGGGTTGGTATGACGGGGGTTTTGGGGGGATGTTGAGGTTTTTTCTAGCCCTTGCTCGCGAGATGTCAGTGTCAGATGACAGTAAGCGTCGCGAGAAGGATTTGAGAAGCTGCTGATTGCGCCAGTTTGTGGGGTGCCTTCCTTACAGCAGGCCCGGTAGGGGCTGCCGGGGAGCCTTTCAATGGAGGCAGCACTTCTTGAACTTTTTGCCGCTGCCACACGGGCAAGGATCGTTCCGGCCGACAGCCTTGGGCTTCGCCTGCAGCGCGGCAATCTCCGCCCGCAACCGTGCATTCTCGGCGCAAAGCCTGGCTCTCTCCGCCGCAAGCTGTTTGACACACTCCTTGAGTGGGGCAACAGAAGACTGGGGAGTGTCTGGGAACGTCCGATGAGCATCCTGACGACCGATGGCGTGCCGCTCCTGATCTCGTTTGGCAGCATCCGATAAGGTGGACCAGCCCGAGAGCTCGGGATTGGCCAGGGTCCGTCCAAGATCCGTGCGAATGTCGCCTATGACCATGGGATCGGTCAGGCCGCGCCCAAAGGCTTGGCGGACAGCGCCCGACACAGCCTCAAGCACGTAAGCTTCCGTCTCTTCCCGAGCGATCCGTCCGGTGGCCGTCAGAGTAGTCAAGACCGCTAGGACAGCGGCGCGAATGAACTCATCCGCCTCCGCCGCCTCGATCAAGGTCGTGAGAGCGGCGAAATCGCCGTTGTAGGTGCTGATCAGGATCCGCTTGAGGGTCGTCGTGGTGTCATCACCGAGCGCCGCTTCAACGGCCTCACCGTCCTGAGCAAGACGGCATAGGAGCGGGAATACACGCGTGTCTTGCTTCTCGCCCGCAAGGTGGAGGATGAAGAAGATCGCACGCGCGGCCTCGTCCGACCGATCCGCTCCGCTGATGTAGCGCTCCAGCATGCCGAGCAGTTCAGGGGCGACCTCCTCCCAGTGGTCGAGCGTCCATTGCAGGACCTCGTGGGGCAGATCGTGACCGGCGCTCCCGAAGGCTTGGATCGCGGTCTCAAGGTCCATGGAGATCCTCCGTCTCTCCGCAAGAGGGGCGGCGCGGCCGGTCGTCACTGGTCGAGGCGCGCTCGTCAGAGAGGGACGCGTGGTGCGGCTGCCAGCGCGGATCAGGCGGCGGTTGCCATGGTGGCCCGTGCGGCCTTCCAGTTCCAGGCCAGCAGCTCGTCAAGCCGGTTGACCGGGGTCCGCCCCGAGATCATCCGCTCGAGCACATCCGCCAGGTAGGTCTGAGGGTCGAGGTCGTTCAGCTTCGCCGTGTTGATCAGGCTCGCCAAGATCGCCCAGGTCCGGGCCCCGCTCTGACTGCCGGCGAAGAGTGCATTCTTCCGGCCAAGTGCAATCGGCCTCATGGTCCGCTCGACCGTGTTCGTGTCCACCTCGATCCGGCCATCCTCCAAGAACAGGGTGAGACCGGCCCAGTGGCCGAGCATATACTTGATCGCCTCAACCAAGCTCGACCGGCTCGGAAGCTCGACCAAGGCGGTCATCAACCGCGCTTTCAGAGCCTCCATGATCGGCTTCGTCTCGGCCTGCCGGACGGCCCGCCGCTCGGCGGCATTGCGGCCCCGGATCCGCGCCTCGATCGCATAAACCTCGCCCAGGCTGGCGATGACGTCGCGCGCGAGTGGAGCGTGGGTGGCCTTGTAGACGGCGACAAACTTGCGACGGGCATGGGCCAAACAGAACGCGAGTTGGATCTGGGGATGACGGCGGGCCAGCCCCTTGTAGCTGCCGTACCCATCGACTTG
>DASWQY010000144.1:0-1986 GCA_036403435.1 Pyrinomonadaceae bacterium | reverse complement strand
ACGCTGGCGCGGGCGATGCCCAGCGCGGCACAGGCGGCGGCGGTGAGGCCGCGGCCCGGGATCAGCTCGGCCAAGGCCTGTATCATGGCTCGTCGTCGCAGTCCGTCGGCGACAGCGGAAGGCCCAGGAGCTCGGCAATTTCCTAAGAAACCCCCACCGCGGCCGGGGCGGCGTCGGCTTGATGCAGGACGTACCCCAGCGACTTGGCACGCCTCTGGAGATTGGCGAGGACGCGTTGCTGGTAGCGCTCCTCATAGTAGGAGGCACCGGGGTCGGCATAGTCCATCCCGTGACGCAGGGCGTTATAGAAGAGCACCGCGATCTTGCGGGCTGTGGCGGTGACGGCCTTTGCCTTGCCGACGCGCGCTGATAAACGGCGGTAAAAGGCGCCCAGCGCCGTGTCGGTGCGCCCGACCGTCACCGCGGCAAGCCGCAACAGCGACGCGGCTCGATTTCCGGAGCGCCGGGTCTTTGATGACAGGACTTTCCCTCCGGAGATCTTGTTGTGCGGCGCCAGCGAGAGCCACGAGGTGAAGTGCTTGGCGCTCGGCCATGCCGAGAGGTCGGTTCCGCATTCGCCGACCAGTTTGAGGGCCAGATAGGGCCCCAACCCGTGAATTTGCGTCAGGTCGATGCCGGTCACCGCATACAGGGCGTCGCGGACGTCGAAGGTCAGGGCATGGGATGGCCGGCCCTTGTGACGCGCTGCAGGAAGAGGGTTGGTCGGCGCAGGACTGGCCTCCTTCAACCGCGTCAGAACCGCCTCGATCCGCTTGTCGCACCGCGCCACCTTCTCCTGGTAGGTGTCGTACAGTTCAACAGCCTGTGACAGCGCGAAGATATGTTCTTCCCTGTCGTTACCGATCAGGGCCTGGCGGATGGTCTCAACCGATGCATGACAGCCCCGGTCGCGGTAGGAGGCCAGCACGTCGGGATTGCGCTCGCCGTTCACGATCGCGCGGATGATGCGCATCCCGGTCACGCCCGTAATGTCCGAGACGACGTGATGGAGTTGCAGGTTCATCTGGGTCAGCGCCTTTTGCATGTGCTGGATGTGAGCCGCCGCGTAATCCAGCAACCGTTCGCGCTGACGCAGGTACGCCCGCAACGTTGCAATCTCGCCCTGCGGCCGGAAGCTGCTCCGCAGCAGACCATACTCATGAAGGCGCTGCAGCCATTGGGCGTCGCTGACGTCGGTCTTGCGCCCCGGGACGTGCTTGGCATCCCGGGCATTGACCAGCGACACCGCAAACCCGCGCTGTTCCAGGATCTCGTAGATCGCAATCCAATAGACCCCGGTGGATGCCATGACCACCGTCTTGACCCCGCAGTGGTCGAACCAGTCGGCCAGCCGATGCAGATCGTCGGTGAAGGTATTGAACGTCCGGACCGGTTCGGGATCCCGGTCCGGACCGACGGCCGCAACGTGCATCTTGGCGCCGACGTCGATGGCCGCCGCGTTCGGGTGGACTGGAGACATGTCCCGCTGACGCCGGGACGGCTTTACCTGAACCATGGGGTGAGCCATGGGATGCTCCCTCCTGCCTGATGAAACAAAGGAGAGGCTGGGCTGCGGGAAGCATCAATTTCCTAACCGGGATCGCCGTAAGGCGTCAC
This sequence comes from Pyrinomonadaceae bacterium, assembly GCA_036403435.1. Lineage (GTDB taxonomy): Bacteria > Acidobacteriota > Blastocatellia > Pyrinomonadales > Pyrinomonadaceae > QHXM01. Next base: position 369 of record DASWQY010000144.1, on the reverse strand, counting down.
CACTCGCAAGTCCGCAACAACCCATGGACCATGTTTTTTTACGGGGACTAAATCCACCAAAAAGTCGCCGGCCGCTCCTCTCCAACGTTGATCATAACGGCAGCCGTTTCTATGGCAACAGGCGGAAAGCTAATCCGCGATGGTTTTTTAGAATGTCGCGTTCCATGCGCAGGCGCTCGTTCTCGCGCTTGAGCCGCCGGATCTCATCCTGCTCTACAATAACCGACGACGCCATTGCTAAAGTAGGCTTCATTCCTACCTCCCGGACACGGCGTGCGTCCAGTTTGCGCTGCCAGCGTCGCAGCAGCGAGTCGTGGATACCCAGATCCTTGGCGACCTGGCTCACCGGGTGGCCATCCACCGTCACCA
>DASWQY010000143.1:0-2888 GCA_036403435.1 Pyrinomonadaceae bacterium | reverse complement strand
ATTCCGTCCTGACATGCCGTCCTCTCTGACCCCGGGGAGTTCGGACATCGCATGTGTCCAGTTGCGCGACGCCGACGCGGCCTTCGCCGAGATCTGAACGGCTCGGCACTCCCAACACTCCCGCAATCCGTTTCACGCGGGACCCGGTTTTCGAGGCTTCACTGGTTCGCATTTGCTACGGCCTGTCAGGTTGCTCGCCCCCCTGGACGGATCTGACTGAGTTTCCCCAGCCACCGGGGGCTTTTACATCCAGGCTTCCGACGGGTTGGTCGCCCTTCCCGCCGCTGGATATGACTACAACAGCACTGGACTCCTCTGTTGGCGGGACTTTCACCCGCAGGAATGGCAGCTAGCCTCGCTGCACCAGATCCGAGCGGGCCCAATTCGGGCACTCGGCTCCCACCTTGGGTGTCTGACGGCGAAGCGGTCTTACAGCTTGCCGTACGCGTGCCAGCGCCTGGGACACGCTTACCCGGTCCTGAGCCCGGCGCGTGCGGTCCTGGCCCGCGTTCCCCTCGGCCCCCGCCCTTCGCTCCACCAACTCCGCAGACGGTCGCCCGTCGTTGTTCGCCGGCTTCGCCGCTACTATGGCGAGGTCTGACTTCTCCCGTCCGTGCATCATCGGCGACGGCTCCTCGCCTTCCCGATGCGGACCAGACGGCCCGAGGGCCTGTGGTCGGGCGGGAGATCTCCCGGTTCCCGTGCCAGGAGCGTGCGTGCATGCCAGGGTCTCTGACCACGCCGGATCGACCGGGGGCTCGCGCTGGCGCCCTCGCTCGTGTGGCCTTCCGCTTTGGTAACAGCGTCGGCATCCGGAACTATGAGACTTTATCGCGGTAGGGACGCTCATTACTGAGCGCCCCCCGCACAGATCCGAGCATGCGCTGCTAACGCACTCGGCTCCTACCTCGAGTATGTGACGCCGAACCGCTGATCCGGCCACGGGTGCAACACGCGCGGGGACGGCAGGAACCGGGTAATGAGCCGACGCATCCGTTCCCACGTCAGCCGGTGCCGTTGGCTGCGTCGCCGCAGACTTTGGAACCATTTCAGGCTGATGTGATAGCGGAATGCCGAGAGTGGGTAAGTATTCGTCGGTACCGCGAAGTAGGCAAAGTAGCCTTTGATCACGGTCCCAAGCCACTTCCCCTGTTCATCGATCGGCGCATGCCTGTGCCGTCGTAGCATTTCTTTGATCTCGCGGAGCTTGGCCTTCATTCGCTTCCGCTGCGTCCTGCGCCCGAGTTGGAAGTCGGCGGCATCCTTCTTGGTGGTGCAGTAGTGTGTGAACCCCAGGAAATCGAACGTCTCCGGCTTACCGTTGCCCCGTTCTGCTCGGCGCTCGGCAGCGTACCTGCCGAACTCGATCAGGCGGGTTTTCTCCGGGTGCAGGTCGAGCGCGAACTGAGCCAAGCGCTCCTTAAGATCAATCAAGAAACGCTCCGCATCATGCCGGTGCTGGAAGCCAACGATCGTATCGTCGGCATACCGCACGACGATCATATCGCCCGTTGCGTGGCGCTTGCGCCACTGCTGGACCCAGAGATCGTAGACATAATGGAGATACACGTTCGCAAGAAGTGGTGATGCCACTGATCCCTGCGGGGTGCCCTCCATTGTCTCGATCAAGCGGCCCTCTTCCAGCACACCCGCCTGCAACCATTTCTGGATCAGGCGAATGATCCGTTGGTCGCCAATTCGGTGCTCGACAAATCTTACGAGCCAGTCCGGGCTCAAAGAATCGAAGAAGCGCGAAATGTCGGCGTCGAGGATCCAGTTGATTTTGCGTGCCTTGATTCCATACGCGAGCGCATCCAGCGCATCATGCTGGCTACGCCCAGGCCGGAACCCGTAGCTGAACCCCAGGAACTCCGCCTCGTAGACCGGCGTGAGGATCGCCACCACCGCTGCCTGGACGATCTTGTCCTCGATGGCGGCGATGCCGAGCGGCCGTTGCTTACCATCCGCCTTTGGGATGTACCTCCGGCGAGACGGCAAGGCCCGGTAGGCGCCCCGATGAACGCGCGCGTGCAGATCAGTGAGGTTTCGGTCAAGGTCTGCCGCGTAGTCCACCCATGTCACGCCGTCGACACCTGGAGCAGCGCGCTTCTTCAGATTGAAGAAGGCCTGCCGCAGGACGTCGACCGTGATGTGGTGCAGGAGCGCTGTGAGCTTCTCCTCCTTGCCCCTGGTGACAGCTCCACGTATGCGATCCTGCGCCTGTGACACGGCTTCCCGACTCTGCGTTCGGACCGTGCTTTGCAGTTTCGCATTCCTCTTGGTCCCACTGCTTCCCTCCACCAGCTCCGCCGCGGGATGTCCCGCTTTGTTCGCCGGCTTCGCAGGTACTATCAGCGAGTCTGACTTCTTTGCCCCGTTCATCATCGGCGACGGCCTCCGGCCTTCCCGATGCGGCCCTGGAGCTGCCTCCCAGGGCGGTGACAAAGAGATCCCGGTTCCCGCGCACGAGGTGTACGTACATGCAGAGGGTCTAAAGACGACGCGGGGTGGCGAAGGTCCTTGCGATGTCGGACCCGCGCCTGTTGCCTTCTGCTTGCCACGACGGCATCGGCACCCCGGACTGCATTGCTTTCGCCGCTCAATACCTCGCCTATACGCGCCCCTGTCAACGCTTCGCGGACTGCCTCGCGGCAGTGTCCCGCGCATGACTCGGGGTCAGCGTGGATCGCTACTCCTTCACCGTGACGGACTTGCACCGTCTACCTCCTGCCGATCTCCCGGCGCACCGCGGCTCAATGGCTGGCCTGCACGGTCCCCTGCCGACGCTTCGCCCCTGGCCTCGCGGCCAGACACGCACGGCTCGGGGCCGACGTGGATCGCTACTCCTTCGTCGTATCGGACTCTCACCGACTACTCCTGGCCGGTCT
>DASWQY010000142.1:0-3749 GCA_036403435.1 Pyrinomonadaceae bacterium | reverse complement strand
CTGATGTCGATGTCCAGCGGGCTGCACTATAAGCAGGTCGAGGGCTCGGACCCGCTGTACTATCAGGCACCCGATCGACTGAAGGTGGCACTTAGCACGGTAGCGCGCACCCCACCCGCCACGCAGTTCGAGTATACCGATGCCAACCCTGTGCTTGTTGGCGTGGCTATCTCGGCCGCGGCGGGCCAGCCGGAGGACCGTTCCGCCGAGGAGCATCTCTTCAAACCGCTCGGCATGCGGAACTACCGCTGGACGGGCGCTGACCAAACCGGCGCCGTCTCGGGCGGCTGGGGCCTGCGTCTACGCCCTATCGACATGGCCAAGATTGGCATGCTGATGCTGGATGACGGCCGCTGGCAGGGGCGGCAGGTGATCCCGGCGCTATGGATCCGGCAGATGTCCACCCCGTCGCCTCAGGCGACGGCGCAGGATTACGGTTACTATTGCTGGATCGTAATTACCCAGGGGGTAGAAAGAGGCGATCGGCAGTGGTCAGGCCGTGATCGTGCTGAGCACGGTTCCGAAGGTGCTCGGGCCGGCCTTGAGGCGGGCTGTCGCCACCACGGTGCGAACCGCGGCCTCGCCTTGGGCCGACCACATGGCTCGGTAGCCGTTCGTGTTCTTGCGCTGGATCACCGCCGGCCGCAGGTCGCGCTCGCAGGCGTTGTTGGTGGCTTCGACCCGGCCGGGGAAGGACGCAAACGTCAGCACTTGGTCGCGCGCCCGCCGCATCCGGGTCTGGATGTCGCGCGCCAGATCGCACGTCACCGGCGCGGCCAGGATCTCATCCAGCGCCGCCTCCAGCTTGCGCCGCTTGGCATTGATCGTTGAGGCCGCAAGGCTGCCGATCCCGCGCGCCAGCGCGAAGGCCGAGCCGAGCCACAGCTTAAGGCGGAACGCGACCGGGTCGTCGCCGGCTTCGAGCGCATAGGCGACGTCGCGCGCCAGATGCGCCAGGCAGGTCTGCTGCCGGTCCGCATGACCTTGCTGGGCGGAGTAACGGTCCGACAGCCACACGGCCGGCCGGTGCCCGCCCATGATCTCGCGCACCACAGAGCCCGCCCGCGTCGGGGCGGCGTGATGCACCACGGCATCGTCGCAGCGGAACACCCAGTGGTAGCTGTTCGAGCCCTCGATGCGCACGCCCGTCTCGTCGCAGGCCACCACCGCGGCCCGGCGCAGAGCGGAGAGCGCCGCCTCACGGCCGGGGGCAAAGCGCGCCTGCGCCCGGCGCAGCATGGCCATCAGCCCGCCCTGGCTGATGGTCAGCCCGAACAGGTCGGACAGCGCTCTCTGAAGCCGCTCATAGGAGAGCGCCTGGAAGCACTTCAGGTAGACGGCGGTGGCGTGCAGCCGCGCTCCGAAGGGCGTCGACGCCGCCCCGGCCGGACGCGGGGCCGCAACACGCGCCTGACAGGCCGGGCAGGTCACGGCCAAGCGGCGGTGCTGCTCCACGACCGGCCGCACGGGCGGCAGCTCGATGTGCTCGTGCGTGCTGACCGTCTCGGCCGGCAGGTCGGGCGGCAGCACAAGGCCGCAGTCGGGGCAGCATGCGGGCCGGTGCTCGATGACCCGATCGGGATCCTGGGCAAGGGTGCGGCTGTGGCCTTCGTGCCCCGGCTTGGCCCCGCCGGGGCGGGCCTGCTCGCGGCGTTCCTTGCGGTCCGTGGAGGGCGGCTTGGAGGAGGTGCGCGAGGTCTTCTCCGGGCGCTGCAGCCGGAGCACCAGCTCGATCAGTTCGTCCTTGCTCAAGCGTTCGAGATCGGCGCGTTCCATGACGGCATAGAATCAGCCTAAAGCGTGCCGCGCAAGGGCGGGGCACGTACCGAACGCTCCGCCTCTCGCCAACCTCGCCGCCCAACCCCCTGGGTAATTACCTGTGCGGTTCGACCGAGAAAGCTGCTACTCGGAAAACTGCTAGGATTGATCAACCCGGGGAGATGCTCGTTGCAGTCGCAGAAGCCGATCAAGGTAAGAGCGAGTGCCTGTCGTCCAGGGTGGCCACTCTTCAACCACCCTTCAGCCAATTCAATGAGGCACCCACACCCGCCTTCAGCCTCAGCTGCAAGCACGAGCTGCGCGAGAACCCCATCGTTCGGAGCACGGCAGAGGGTGTCGGCGATAAGGGTGTTAGAGCTGGCTCGGGATTTTTGAACAGGTTGGATAAGTGGAGTTTCTGCCTGACGGCGGCCAGGATGGCCGCAGAGCAGGAGTAACGATGAGCAGACGACCACGCCGGAACCACACGCCGGCTTTCAAAGCGAAGGTGGCCTTGGCTGCCGTGAGGGGCGAGAAGACGCTGGCTGAGCTGGCGCAGCAGTTCGATGTTCATCCGAACCAGATTACCGCCTGGAAGGCTCAGCTCCTGGAGGGGGCTGCCGGGGTGTTTGGTTCGGAGCCGAGATCGGACCCGGCCACGCCAGCCGTCGACGTGAAGACGCTGCACGCCAAGATCGGCGAACTGACGTTGACCAACGATTTTTTATCCGGTGCGCTCAGCAAAGCCGGCCTGCTGAGCGCAAAGCGATGATCGACCGCACCCATGATCTGTCGATCGCCAAGCAGGCCAAAGTGCTCGGGATCAGCCGTGGCAGCGTCTACTACCTGCCGCGATCGGTCTCGGCGGCCGATCTCGCCATCATGCGCCGGATGGACCAACTACACCTGGAGCTTCCGTTCGCGGGCAGCCGGATGCTGCGGGATCTCCTCAACCAGGAGGGGATCGACATCGGCCGCCGGCATGTCTCGACCCTGATGAAGCGCATGGGCATCGAGGCGCTCTACCGCAAGCCGAACACCTCGAAGCCAGCGCCGGGGCACAAGATCTACCCGTATCTGCTACGCGGGATGACGATCGACCACCCCAACCAGGTGTGGGCCATGGACATCACCGACGTGCCCATGGCGCGCGGCTTCGTCTACCTGGCCGCTGTCGTCGACTGGTTCAGCCGCCGGGTTCTGTCCTGGCGGGTGTCGATCACCCTGGAGGCGGCGTTCTGCGTCGAGGCGCTGGAGGAGGCCTTGGCTCGGCATGGCCGGCCCGAGGTCTTCAACACCGACCAGGGCTCACAGTTCACCAGCTCCGACTTTACCGACGTGCTGCTCAAGGCCGGGATCGCCATCAGCATGGATGGCAAGGGCGCCTGGCGGGACAACGTCTTCGTCGAGCGGCTCTGGCGATCGATCAAGTACGAGGAGGTCTATCTCAGGGCCTACGACACGGTCAGCGAGGCCCGGGCCTCGATCGGCCGGCACCTGACCTTCTACAATGGACGGAGACCCCACTCCAGCCTTGACCGGCAGACGCCGGACCAGGCCTACTTCAACCGGCTGCCGCAATCCGCAGCAGCCTGAACCCGGCAGGGCTCCACTTATCCCAGGGCAAGCCGCTGTTCAGACAAACCGAGCCACCTCTGATAGAGCAGCACAAAGAGGTAGCTGAACCACAGGCCCGCACTGACGCCAGCGGCATCGACGTGAGCCATGAGACCGTACGGCAGTGGGCGCGCAAGTTCGGGCAGGACTTCGCCAACCAGAGAGGTGGCTCGGTTTGTCTGAACAGCAGCGTGCGCTGGGCTAAGTGGGGCCCTGCCGGGTTTAGGCTGCCGCGGTTTGCGGCAGCCGGTTGAAGTAGGCCTGGTCCGGCGTCTGCCGGTCAAGGCTGGAGTGGGGTCTCCGTCCATTGTAGAAGGTCAGGTACCGGCCGATCGAGGCCCGGGCCTCGCTGACCGTGTCGTAGGCCCTGAGAT
>DASWQY010000141.1:0-38972 GCA_036403435.1 Pyrinomonadaceae bacterium | reverse complement strand
CTGACCACCGACCACTGACCACTGCTTTTCACGTGGTTATCGCTTCTTCGGCTTCCGTCTCCGCCGGCTTGTTGCCTTTTTCGCGCGCGGACTTGGCGGCGGGGGCTTCGAGGGCATGGAAGATGGCGGCGCGCAGCTTGGTCGCGTCGAGCCCGCGCCTGATCTGCCCGCCTTCGACGAAGGAGATGAGCCCTGTCTCCTCGGAGATGACGACCGCCACGGCGTCCGAGTCCTCCGTGATGCCGATGGCCGCGCGGTGGCGCGTGCCGAGGTCTTTCGAGAGGCGCGGGTTCAGGGTGAGCGGCAGGAAGCAGGCCGCGGCCGCGATGCGGTGGCGGCGCACGACGACCGCGCCGTCGTGCAGGGGCGTCGTCGGGTTGAAGATGGTGACGAGCAGGTCGTAAGAAAGCTCGGCCTCAAGTTTCACGCCGCCGTCGGTGACGTTCTTCAAGCCGACGTTGCGCTCGATGACGATGAGCGCGCCCGTCTTCGTCGAGGCGAGCGTCGTGGCGGCCAGCACGATCTCGTCGTAAACGCCCTCGCCGAACTGCCCGTGGTGGCGGCGCGTGAAAGGCATCCGCACGCTGTTGCCGAAGGAGATGAGCGCCTGGCGAATCTCGCTCTGGAAGAGCACGATGATGGCGACGCCGATGTAGAGTAATCCTCCGCGCAGGATGAATTCGAGCGTCGCCAAATCCTGGCTGACGGCCAGCCCGTAGAGCAGCAGGATGAAAGCTAAGCCGGCGGCCATCGGCGCGGCGCGTGTGCCTCGGACCAGCTTCAGGACGGCGTACACGATGAGAAAGACCAGCACGATGTCCGCGATGTTACGCGGCTCGCGCAGCCTCCCGAGGTATTCGCTCGCTGGCAACGACAAAAGCATTTTCGTCCCGATAAGGGTCAGAATGGGGCGCGGCAGTTAGACCATTAGCCGCGAGTGCTCCGAGCACCGCCCACGTTAATAAACTTTCCTACTGACTGGGGAACGGGGACTCCGACTGGATTATGGGGGAAAATTTAAGAGAAGGCAAAATTAAAAATGTAAAATGAAAAATGGAAGAAAGAGGCCCGCCCTTTTACCAATTTTGCATTTTTAATTTTGAATTTTTCATTTCGCCTTTACCTTCTTGAGTCTTCCGCGCTGGAGGTAGCCGACGAGTTGGCCGGCGGGGTCTATGACGGCGAGCGCGCCGAGGCCGTTGCGCCGCATGATGGCATCGGCGCGCTCCATCGTCGCGTCCGCCTCGACGAAGAGCGTGGGGTCAACCGGGCGCATCACGTCACGCGCATGCGTCTCGCGCCAGCACTCGCGCGGGAGCCCCTTCAAGTCTTCGAGCGTCAGGATGCCGTGCAGCTTCCCCCGCTGCGCCACCGGGAAACTGGTCCGGCGGTGCAGCGGCAGGATGGAGTCAACGAAGTGCAGGATCGTCACGTCGGGCTCGATAGCCACAGGCGCGCTCATGGCGTCGGCCACGGTCGCCTGCTTCATGTTGCGCGCGTGGCGCACCACAGTCGCCGCCGCGTCGAAGAGGAAGAGGCCGACCAGCACGGACCAGAGCCCGGAGAGCGTCCCCTGCCACTTCGGGGAGAAGGCCATGTAGAGGCCCGTGATGATGAGCGTGACGGCGATGAGGACGCCGCACAAGCCCGCGATGCGCGTCGCCTCGGTGATGTTGCCGCGCCTGCGCCAGAGCAGCGCGCGGAGCACGCGCCCGCCGTCGAGCGGGTATCCGGGGAAGAGGTTGAAGACGGCCAGGAGCAAATTGCCCGCGCCGATGAAGAAGAGAATCGCGGCGGCCGTGCGGTAGCCGCCGACGAGTGCGACCTGGTACGCGCCGAAGGTCAGCACGGCGAAGAGAAAACTGGCGGCGGGGCCGGCGACCGCGATGCGGAACTCCGCGCCCGGCGTCTCCGGCTGGCTCTTGAGCCGCGCCAGCCCGCCGAACGGGTGCAACACGATCTCCTCAATCTCTATGCCCTCCATTCGGCCGACGAGCGCGTGCGACAGCTCGTGGCCGAAGACCGAGAGGAAGAGCGCGAGCGTCGTGATGACGCCGAGCACCCACGCGGTCACCGGCTCGACCGGCGGCAAGCCCCGTATCCCCCGCTGCAAATTCAGAGAGACCAGCCACACGCTGACCCCGAAGACCAGGAACCACCGATAGTCTATCCGCACGGGGATGCCGTAGACCCGCGCCACCGAAATCTGCCTGTGAATAAGTTTGCCGACGTTCATAAAATAAAAGTGATGAGTGATGAGTGATAAGTAAAGACCGCTGCTTTTACTTATCACTCATCACTCATCACTGCCTTTACACTCTATTGTCGACGGAGGCGCTGAGTGGGTCGCCTTGCGACTTGCCGGTTTCCCATTCGACTTCGAAGAGGGGGACGGGCTGGGCGCGGTTCTTGACGTAGATGGGGTCGCGCTGCTTAAGGGGGTAGCGGCTCGTGGCGGCGCGCGCCGTCGCGTCGCTCAGCAGGATTTGGCCGCCCTTCGAGTTCGACTCCAGGCGCGAGGCCGTGTTGACCGTGTCGCCGATGGCCGTGTACTCGGAGCGGCGCTCGGAGCCGATGTAGCCGACGACGGCCTCGCCCGTGTGCAGGCCGATGCCGACGCCTATCTCGTTGAGGCCCTCGGCGCGCAACTCCTGATTGATGCTTAGCACGCGCCGCTGCATGGCGGCGGCCGCGTTGAGCGCGTTGGTCGCGTCCTGCGGCGTCGCGGTCGGAGCGCCGAAGAGCGCCATCAACCCGTCGCCGAGGTACTTGTCGAGCGTGCCGCCGTGCGCGAAGATGATGTCCGTCATCGCCGAGAAATATTTGTTCAGGAGCTGCACGACCTTTTCGGGGTTGGCGTGTTCCGAGAGGCGCGTGAAGCCGCGGATGTCCGCGAAGAGGACCGTGATGGTTTGGTTGACGCCGCCGAGCTTGAAACTCTCGGGGTTTTCGAGCATCTGCTTGACGACGTACTCGGGGAGGAAGCGGCTGTAGTTGGCGCGCGCGACCTCCTCGCGCGCAAGTCGCTCGTGCGCGCGCGCGTTCTCGACCGCGACGGCCGTCTGCGCCGCGACCGCCGTGATCAGTTCCAGGTCGTCAGGCTTGAAGGCCGCGAAGGGGTCCAGGCGGTCGGCGTAGAGCGCGCCGTGGACGCCCGATTCCGCGACGAGCGGCGCGCAGATGGTCGAGCGCACGCCCTGCGAGACGATGGACTCCACCCCGGCGAACATGGCCTCGGCCGCCGCGTCCTGCGAGAGCAGCGCGACGCGGTCCTTCATTACCTTGCGCGTGATGGTGCGGCCGATGGTCAGCTTCTTGGCGTGCGCCTCCAGCTTCTCGTCGCGCGCGCGCGTGGCGACTGGCACGAGTTCCATGTCCTCGCCGTCGCTGCTGCTGCCTTCGGCGAGGAGCGCGACGACGCGGTCGGCGGGCGTGGAGCGGAAGATGATGTCTGTGGCCTTGGCGAAGATGGCGTTTAAATCGAAGACGGAGCCGAGCGTCTTGCTCATCTCGTAAAGCTCGGCGAGGATGTTGGCCTTGCGCTGGAGGGACTCAAGCTCTTTGTCGCGCGCCGAGGGTCCGGCGGCGGTCGGGATGGCGGCGGTCGGCGGCTTGCTCGTGCGGAGCACGGTCGTCATCACGTCGTTGGCCGAGATGAGAAGCTGCGTGTGGCCGAGCGGCTTGTCGTCGTAGCGCACGTCGGTCGTGCGCTCGGCCTGCGGCTGCTCGAAGCGGAGCGTGCTCGCGCCGATGGTCACGCGGTCGCCGTCCTTAAGCGTGTGCTCGTAGCGCGCCTCGCCGTTGACGAAGACCTTGTTGGCGCTGCGGCGGACCTGGCCGTTCATGACGACGCCGTCCACGATGGTGTGGCCGGGGTCGTCGAAGCGTATGTGCGCGTGGTGGCGCGAGGCGCGCGGGTCGTCGAGCACGACCGAGTTGTCCGGCGCGCGCCCGATGGTGCAGGGGACTTGCGACAGGTTGTACTGCCACTGGCGGCCGCTCGCGTCTGTGATTTTCAGCAAAGCCATAAAGATTACCGTTCGTAGCTCCTCGCTCGCGCGGAGTGAGGCTCGATTTTACAGTCAAACGGAGGAATTAGAAAAGCAGAATTCAGGAGCCAGAAGCCAGAAGCCAGAATGAGAGGCTGAAACCGTCTTCCCTTTCTCCTGACTCCTGACTCCTGGATTCTGAATTCTGCCTTTCCGTAACACCGACGTAATACAGGGTTCATAGAATCTTCAGCCTTACGACACCGAACGTCCGTTGGCGCGCGCGGTTTGATGCGGCGTGCGTTTACCGCAATCTCAGTCTGGTCAAAAATTTTCTCGGGAAGGGATTTGTTTATGTCACGACTCAACATCTCACGCGCGCTCCTGGCGTGCGCCTTCTGCCTCGGCCTGGGCTTTTCGGCCCGCGCGCAATCACCAGGCACGACCGCCGCCGGCATCAGCCCTGCCACGGTGAGCAATGAGCCCGCGCCCGCGCCCGGCAATGCGGACCTCGAAGAGGTGCGGCGCGCGCTCTCTGAGCAGCAGGAGGAGATAAAACGCATGCGCGCCCTCATCGGCGAGCAGTCGCTGGTCATAGACGAGCTGCGCCAGCGCGTGGAGGAGACGGCGCGTCAGTCGGCGGCCGTCAACACGAGCGCCATTCCAGCCAGCGACAGCGTGACGCCGCCGGCCCCCGCGGCGCAGGACGATGCGGACGCGCGGCTCGGTAAGGTCGAGGAGCAGGCGAAGAGAACGAGCGATGCCCTCATGAGGCAGCTCGGCACGATTAGCTTGAGCGGCGATTTGCGTCTGCGCTACGAGTCAATCTACGGGCAGTTGAACTCGTTGGCGAACGCAGAGAACCCGGCCGTCCTCGGCAACGAGCTTTCGGCTCGCCAGCGATTCCGCCTCCGCGTGCGCCTGAACCTACGCGGGCAGTTGAGCCGCGCGTTCGAGTGGGGCCTGCGCCTGGGCACGGGCAGCTACGCCGACGCCATCTCGAACAACCAGACGCTGACGGACTTCTACAACCGCAAGCCCTTCAGCCTCGACAACGCTTACGTTGCGTGGAAGCCGGAGCGCGAGAGGGCTTGCAGGGAAGGCGACGAGCGCGGGCTGCGCCTCCAGGGCGGCAAGTTCGAGGTGCCGTGGGCGCGCACGGAGCTGACGCTTGACAACGACCTCTATCCCGAAGGCTTCAGCGAGACGTACTCGCACGACTTCGGCTGCGTTGACGATCCCAAAAAGTTCGGCTTCAAGGATAAGTCCGGGTTCAGGAACGTGACCTTTGTCGCGTGGCAGTTGCCCTTCCTCGAACGCAACTCCGGCTTCGTGCGCAACGCCAACGGCACCGTCAACGTGGACGAGTCGCAACGGGCGGGGCGCGACCTCGCGCTCTACGGCGCGCAGCTGCAAACGCGCCTCGACCTCTCGCCCGACATCAGACTGACGCTCTCGGCCGCGGACCTCTACTTCAGCGGCACGCAGTTCATTTCGCCCATACAGGTCTTCGGCCCTAACCTGCAACTCCCCGTCACGTTCACCATCCCCGCGACGGCCACCAGCCCCGCGCAGACCATCACCACGCAGGTCTCCATCCCGCGCGACCAGCTCGTCTCCGGTAACGCCAACCTCGGCCTCTCCGTCGCCAGCAACAACGCCATCGGCCGGGATGGGCGGCTGGCCTCCGGCTACAACCTCGTGGACCTCATCGGCCGCCTGGACCTGACGCATAACAAGCGCATCCCCGTCGCGCTGCTATTCAACTTCGTCACCAACACGCAGACGCACGACGTGTCGGTCGCGGGGCCGGGCGGCACGACCCTCTTCCTGCCCAACGACGAGAGTAACGGCTACTGGGCCGAGCTACAGTTGGGCAAACAGGTGGACAGCCGAGACCGCGTGACGGGCGACATGAACTTCGATTACACGTTCATGCGCATCGAGAAGGACGCGGTGCTGACGCCCTTCAACGCCTCCGACATAGGCCAGCCGTCCGACGTTCGCGTGCACCGCTTGACCTTCGACTACATGGCCTTCGGCGAGCGCAACCGGCAGCACAACCGGACCGTGCGGCTGACGATGACGGCCTTCTTCACGCAGCGCCCCAACGGCCTGCTCGGCGTCTTCGGCACGACGCCCGTGGGGTCTCTGAACCGCCCGACGACGCGCCTGCAATTCGACACGCTCTTCCGCTTTTAGCGGAGGGGCTTGACAACTGGCGTATAAGTGGCATTCTCCTAAAGAGTTTTTGAGACCTCATGAGCCTTTGGGGGCATGCCGAGTGATAAACCGCGACTATTTTCTGGTGCCGCCGGGGAAGAAAATCCGGCTCAAGGATTACGACCCCGGCCATACGGGCGAATTTGAGAACAAGCAACAGGCCGAGACGAAGCTGAGCGGGGACGTTGAGAGGCTGGCGAAATTTCAGGACGTGCTCTACGCGCAGAACACCTACGCGCTCCTGATAATTTTCCAGGCGATGGACGCCTCGGGCAAGGACAGCACGATCAAGCACGTCATGTCGGGCGTTGACCCGCAAGGGTGCCAGGTCTTCACCTTCAAGTCGCCGTCGGCCGAGGAACTGGACCACGACTACCTCTGGCGCAGCATGAAGGCGCTGCCCGAGCGCGGCCGCATAGGCATCTTCAACCGCTCTTACTACGAGGAGGTGCTGGTCGTGCGCGTCCACCCGGAGATTTTGCAGGCGCAGCAGCTCCCGCCCGAATCGAAGGGGCCGGACATCTGGGACCGACGCTTCGAGGAGATCAACGACTTCGAGCGATACCTGACCCGCAACGGCATCTCGGTCCTCAAATTCTTCCTCAACGTCTCGAAGGACGAGCAGCGCAAGCGGTTCCTCAAGCGCATCAACACGCCCGAGAAGAACTGGAAGTTTTCGCTGAACGACGTGAAGGAGCGCAGCTTCTGGGACGGCTACATGGCGGCCTACGAGGACTGCTTCAACCACACGAGCACGGAGTGGGCACCCTGGCACATCATCCCCGCCGACCACAAGTGGTTCATGCGCGCGGCCGTCGCCGACGTGATTATAAATAAATTGGAGTCGATGAACCTGAGTTACCCGACCGTCGGCGAGGAGCACCGGCAGGAATTGCTCAAGGCCAAGGAGCTGCTCGAACGGGAGGGCGAAAGGGTCGAGGGAGCCGAGGCCGCGGGCGACTGAGCGGCCCCGCGCGTCTTCACCAAGATTTAATTTGGCCTTAACGCTTTATTAGCAGCCGGCCTGTATCTTAAAGCTGCCCTCCACCGATACCCGGCGCGTTCCCGGCCCGTCGCCCGACGGGGCACAAAAGGGACAAGCGCCGCGGCTGCTCCTAACCCCGCCACGGCTCTGAAGCGATGCCCCGGCAGATTGCGGACCTGCCGGGGCTTTTTTTTGCGGCCGACCTGGAAAATCTTCGGCAAAAATCCAGCGCCCCGGCCGTCGCCCCGACGACTCTGGGCAGGGTCGTATTTCGCCCCCTTTAAGTACGTAAAACGAACGGTCAACTTTCCTCTTTCGAAGGGGAGGAGATTGCAACCACTGCGACCGTTTAGGAATCTTAATCTTTGCGTCCGTTGAGGCGCTCAGACGAGACAGTTGAATCGGCGAGTGCCTGAATTGACGCGGTGCAGTCACTTTGACAACCCGAATGCTTGCCAGGACGGGTCGAGGTTCATTAAGATAAGAAGACCTCGCGGATAAACTTTTTGAGTTTATCAAACGTATCTGGCACCTCGGATTTTGAGAGTGCTGCTAAACCCCCTAAGCTTTCCCTAAAATTTAATCGAATCCCCCGGCGCGGATTCCCTTTGTGTACTGACTTCTGGAGGTTTTTAGAATGACTGTCAATCGGAACGTCTTACGCCACGTGCTTGGTGCTTTCGCCTCTCTCCTTATCTTCGCCGTCATGGCCGCCGCGCAATCCTCCACTGCGCCGCAGGCCGACTTTTCCAACGTTAAAATCAAAAATTTCGGGCAGATGGATGAGCAGTTCTTCCGCGGGGCGCAGCCCAAGGAGAAGGATTACGAGTCGCTGAAGGCGCTCGGCATCCACACGGTGGTTGACCTGCAAGCCGAGCCGAAAGAGTATGAGAAGCGGATCGTCGAGTCGCTCGGGATGCACTACGTCAACATCCCGATGGTTGACAAAGAGTACCCGACCGAGCAGGCCGTGCAGTCGTTCATGAAACTGGTCAACGACCCCGAGACCGGCAAGTTTTACGTCCATTGCGCGGGCGGGCGTCACCGCACGGGCGCGATGGGCGCGGTCTACCGCTTCACGAAATATAACTGGAACTACGATCAGGTCTACGCCGAGATGAAGAAGTACGACTTCTACACCTCCTGGGGCCACGGCGACTTCAAGACGTTCGTCCAGGACTACTGGACCAAGATGCAGGCGGCCAACGCCAAAGCCGCCTCGTCCGCCGGGCGCTAATCCCGAAGGAGCCGAAAAAAGTAAGGCCGCTCTCGCGTGAGAGCGGCCTTTTTCGTTTCCCCGAGCGGCCCCCGCTTATTGATAAGAGGACAGGTCCTTCTTCTGCTCCCACTCGATGGCGTCCACGTTCTGCGGGTCGAGCGCGCGTACCTCGTCGCTGATCCGGTCGGTGCTCACATTCGGGGGCAGGCTGACGTAGTACATGACGCAGCCCAGTGGGTCGTCCTCGTCCGGCTGGTCCAGTTGCCTGAGTTCGCTATCAAGCTTGTAGCGCAGGAAGAGCCCCCTCAGAATGTCCTGCATCTTGTCGGTGTCCTTCGTCTTGACCGTCAGCTCCATCGCGCGGTACAGCTCACGCTCCTCCCTGGACTCCAGGAGCCAGAGCAGCGGCAGGACGAACGCGCACAGGATGAGCGCGAGGTCCCAGCGGCCGACGCCCGTCGCCAGCCCGAGCGAGAGGCTGAGCAGGAGGACCGTGATCTCTTTCGGGTCTTTGATATTGGTGCGAAAGCGGACCAGCGAGACGGCGGCGAAGATGCCGAAGGCGCGCGCGGCGTTGTCGCCGACGATCATCATCAGGGCGCTGGCGACTACGGCGAGCAGAATCTGCGTCTGGGCCACGTAGAGGTTGCGCTGGCGCAGCGGCAAGTCCTTGCGCGGGCGGAAGGCGAGCATCGCGGCCAGGAACGCGGCGAGCGCCAGCCGGACGATGATTCGCGGGAGGATGGCCTTCCAGTCCTCGTGCCGCGGCTCGCCGGGAATCTCCTGCGGAGCTCCCATCGCTTCCATCACGCTGTTCTTTTTGCCGTCGCCCGATTTCTTGTCGTCGGCCGCGGGCGGCGTTCCCTGCGTGTTGGCGTTCTGGTCCGCCGGCGCGCTCTGCGCCGTCGTCTGAATCTGCCTGGCGGCCTCCGTCGTCTTATTCTGGCCCAGGATGTAAGTGACCAGCGCGAACCCGAAGAGGCCGGCCAGGAGCACCACCACCAGGACCGCGTTCCAATCTCTTCTCTTCATTGCGCCTTCTTTAATTCGTGCCGGCGGCCGCACCGCCGGAGAGGTTGACGAGCTGATTGATCCTGGCGCGCGCAGCCCCGACCAGCATCTGGACTTCCTCCGGCGTGAAGTTGGCCGCGCGGAAGGCGTCCGTCAACTGCTGGTCGCTCAACTGCGAGAGCAAGGAGCCGACCCACTTGGCGTCCTCGACCGTGATGTCTTTGAAGAGCGCCGAGTTCTTCCCGCTGTAGGCGAACTTCACGCGCCCGCCCTCGACGCCCTCGATGAACTTGCTCTTGACGTAATCTGCCGGGTCGTTGCGGCTCCGCGAGAAGACGCCGCCGGTCTTGCCGAAGGTCGCGCCGAGGTCGCTCAGGATGTAATGCATCTCGCCTTCAGCGCCTTCGGCCCCAGGCACGTAGATCAGCTTGTTGTTGTCGTCCTTCAGGTCCCAGTTGTTGAGGAACGCCATCAGGACGATCAGGCCCTTCAGCTCCTTCGTCCCCGAGAAAGGATTATTGGCCCAACTCCAGGTCGTCCCCTGCCGCTTGTAGGCTTTCGGCCGCGCCTCGAACCTGACGTTGGCGAAGCCGTCGCCCTCGCACCTCTCGACGCTTTTGCTGGGAGCGCCCTTGATGTGGACGCACGGGCTGAGGTAGTGAATCTCCGTGACGTAGCCGACGGCCCAGACGATGCGGGAGGCGGCCGTCTCGGGCTGCGCTTCCTTGCCGAGCTTCGCAACCCACGTGTTTCCCGCGCCGTCGCGCACGCGGAAACCCGCGGAGTAGCCGCCCACCTCGTCCTTGAGGAAGGTGACGTTGCTGATGTCGGGCTTCATCGCCTCGCCGCCGGGGCCGAGGGACAGGTCGCGCGCGGCGATGTCGCCGGGGTCTTTCCAGAGGACGGGAGTCCCCGTCGGCGGCTCCTTCTTCCTCTTTTTCGCCTTGTCCTGGCCCAGGGCGGCCGCCTGTAGGGTCAGCAGGAGAGCGACCGTCAACGTCGCAAACTTAAAGACTCTTCGCTGTGTGAACACGGTTCTGACCTCTCTAAATTAGTTCCCCTGATTCACGAAACCTTAAAACCCGATGCCGATGCTCTCTTGAAAATGCATCTGGCTGTCGAAGCTCTCTTCGCCGGGTGCGGGCCGGACGCGCTCGTAGCTGCCGTCCGCCAGCAGCCGCCGCGCCTTGACGTTGTCCTTCAGGTAGGCGGCCAGCACCACGTCCTTCAAATACTGCTTCAGGGCCAGGCCGTACACCGGCACGACGACCTCGACGCGGCGGTCGAAGTTGCGCGACATCCAGTCGGAGCTGCCCGTGTAGAACTCCTCGTCGCCGCCGTTCTTGAAGTAGTAAACGCGGCTGTGCTCAAGCAGCCGCCCGACGATGCTGCGAACCGTGATCGTCTCGGAGAGGCCGGGGACTCCGGGCCTGAGGACGCAGACGCCGCGCACTATCAGGTCAACGGGGACGCCGGCCTGCGAAGCCTCGTAGAGGGCGCGCACCGTTTGCTCGTCGGCCAGGCGGTTAATCTTGACCGAGATGCGCGCGGGGCGTCCGGCCCTGGCGTGTTCCGTCTCGCGCCTGATTAAATGAATCATGCGCTCGCGCAAGTTGACGGGCGCGACGAGGAGCTGCCGGTACTGCTTCTGCCGCGAGTAGCCGGTCAGGAAGTTGAAGAGGTCCGAGGCGTCCGCGCCGATCTCTTCGTCGGCGGTCAGGAGCCCCAGGTCCGTGTAGTAGTTCGCGGTCACGGGGTTGTAGTTGCCGGTGGCGATGTGGACGTAGCGCCGCAGGTCGTCGTCCTCGCGGCGGATGACGAGCGCGACCTTGGAGTGGACTTTCAGGCCGACGACGCCATAGACGACGTGGACGCCGGCCTCTTCGAGCCTTTTGGCCCACTCGATGTTGTGCTCCTCGTCGAAGCGCGCCTTGATCTCGACGATGGCCGTCACCTGCTTGCCCTGCTCGGCCGCCTCGATGAGCGACTGCGGGATGGGCGAGTTCGCGCCCGTGCGGTAGAGGCACATCTTGATGGCGAGCACTTCGGGGTCGTGCGCGGCGGCGTCAATGAATTTGACGACCGTCGAGTAGGAGGTGTACGGGTGGTGCAAGAGCACGTCACGCCGCTTGATGACCTCGAAGATCGACTCCTCGTTCTTGATGAAGTTCGGCACGGTGATCTTGACCGGCTTGTCTTTCAGGTCCGGCCGGTCCAGACCGTAGAGCTTCATCAGGTCGTCAACGCGCAGCGGCCCGTCCACCGTGTAAACGTCGTCCGCCGTCAGTTCCAGTTCCTTCGTCAGGGAGCGGACCATGAAGTCGGGCATTCCCTCGGAGACTTCGAGGCGCACGGCCGAGCCGAAGCGCCGCTTGCGCAGCGTCTGCTCGATGGCCTTTAGGAGGTCCGCGGCCTTGTCCTCGCGGACCTCTATGTCCGCGTCGCGCGTGACGCGGAAGACGTGGCTCTGGCTGACCTGCATTCTGGGGAAGAGCGCGTAGGCGTTGGCTGCGATCAACTCTTCGAGCAGGACGAAACGTGTGCTCGACGCGCCGACCTTCACCAGACGCGGCATGAGCGGCGGGACCTTGATACGCGCGAAGCGCGCCTCGACACCGCCCGTGAGCGAGCGCGTGATGCCGTGCTCGGGGACGGGCTCGACCATCAGGCCGAGGTTGAGGCTGAGGCCCGAGAGGTAGGGGAACGGGTGAGCGGAGTCAACGGCCTGCGGCGTCAGCACGGGGAAAACGTCTTCCGTGAAATATTCGTCCGCCTGCCGTCGCTCGTCCTCCGAGAGCGAGTCGTAAGCGACGACCTCTATGCCTTCCGCCCTGAGCTGCGGCAGGACCTCTTCGCGCAGGCAGCGCATCTGCTCGTCGAACATCGGCAGCAGCCGCGCCCTGATCTCGCGCAGTTGCTCCGTGATGGTCATGCCGTCGGGTGAGGGCTCGGTCACGTCCTCTTCGAGCGCCTCCTTGAGGCCCGAGACGCGGATCATGAAAAGCTCGTCGAGGTTGGTCGAGAAGATGGAGAGGAACTTGAGCCGTTCGAGCAAGGGCTCGCTCGTGTCGAGCGCCTCTTCGAGCACGCGGCGGTGGAATTCGAGCAGGCTCAGCTCGCGGTTGATGAGAAATTCCGGCCCCGAAAGCCTCGGCGGCAGTGTCGCCAGCGGGGCTTCCTCGCCGCGGCGCTCGTCTGTCAAAGATTGCTTGCTCTCGCCTATGGTCATTCGGTTGCGAAGAAAATCCTCGGTGATTTTTAAAAGAGAAGTATTTGCCTCGATTCCCATTGTAGTTTAGCAACCACCATTCCCCAAATGGAATTTACCGGAAGGACGGCCAAAACAGACATTTTCAGAAGCCGTTTGGGAAATCGTGAAAGCCGAAGCTCCGTCGGAGCGGGCTGGTTATAGCCCACAGGTCTCTTTTCAAACCAAGCTCCGTCGGAGCTAAGCCCAAAACAGATTAAGGCAGCTCGGCTGAGGTTAAAACGGAGGGGGCGGGCTCTTCGAGGAGTCCGGCGAGCCGCGCCTGAAACCCTATCGCCTCCCACTCGCGCCAGCGGGCGAGCACGGCGTGGAAGTGGCCGGTGCGCTCTTTCGTGAAGTGGTCCAGTAGCCAGAAGGCCGCGCCGCGTTTCTGCCCGGCGGCGGCATCGCCCGCGCCCGCGGCTTCCGCCGGCCTCAGCGCCTCGCCGATCTCTTCGACCCACACGTCGCAGTCGTGAAGCTCGCCGAGCGCGGTCTGCATCCTGGCTATCTCTTTAGCGAATGGCGCGAGCGCGCCCTCGGCCCAACAGGCCGCGAAAAGCTCCACGGCGTAGCGCAGCCGCTTGGCCGCGATGCGCAGCCGGTGAATCGGCTCTGATTTTAAGGGGCTGTAAAGACTCGGGCTCAACTCCTGAAACTCCGCGAGCCGCGCCAGGATGATTTCTCGCCCGGCGCGGCGGAAGTCAACGCCCGTTCCCTTCTCGCCTCCGTCTTCCGGCCCGCGCGCGGCTTTGACCGCGTCGGCGAGCGCGCCGTCGAAGTCTTCACTCAACTCGGCGAGCGCGTCTTCGGTCAACACCCCTTCGAGCCGCGCACGCGCCCGCTCGCGCCTGCGCCGGCGCTCGTCCGTGAACTGGCCCACGCCCGCCCAGACTTCCGGCGGCGCGTCCTCCGCCAGCTTCTTCAGCGCCATGATCGCCACGTCTTCGTCGCGCACCAGGCCGAGCGCGTCCGCCAGGCTTTTCAAATCATCTTTGACGCGACGAAGTTTACGCTTGCGCAAGTAAGGCGAGAAATCCCTGACGGCGCTCCGCAACCGCCGCGACGCGACCCGCATGTCGTGCACACCCTCCGGATCGCTCCAGTCGAGCGCCGCCGCGCGCAGGGCGCACATCTCCCCCAGCCGCGTGCCGAGCACCAGGCGAACGCACTCGCCCACGTCCGCCCCGCAATTCAATCCCTCAATCTCCTTCGCTTTAGCCATAAGGTAAAGCAGAATCCAGAATCCAGAAGCCAGAAGGAAGGCTGAAACCCATTCTTCTGATTTTCTTTTATTCTGACTCCTGGATTCTGGATTCTGGATTCTGCCTTTCGTCGCGGCTGAAGGTCAGCTTGCAGTCGAAGGCTTGCTCGAACATGTCGCGCTTTTTTTCGGCGGCCCAGGTTTCCTTGTCGCAGCCGTTCGCACTCAGCAGCCGTATGTGGACCGCGCGGCCTTCGCGCTCAACGGCGACGCCGCGGACGCTGCCCTCGTAGCCGCAGTCGAGCGCGTCCGCTACGCGCAGGATGCCGCCGAGTTGCCAGACGGTCGCGCGGTCCTGCTCGTTGAGCATGGCGAAGTCCCCGTGCCGCTCCTTGGGCAGCGCGCCGCGGTGGTAGCGCGCTACGTTGGCGATCACTTCGCGCTCGGCCTCGGAGAAGCCGGTTAGCTCCGAATGCTTGATGAGATAAAGCGTGTGCTTGTGGTGCGACTCGTGCGCGATGTGGTAGCCGATGTCGTGCAGGAGCGCGGCCGCCGAGAGCAGCGTCCGGTGGTGGCGGCTGAGCCGGTAGTGTTCGGCCATGTAGTCGAAGATTTGCTCGGCGAAGGCCGCGACCTGGTGCGCGTGCGCCTCCTCGTAGCCGAAGCGGCGGCCGACGGCGCGCACGCCGCGCAGGAGCGGGTCTTCGGTGTCCGGCACGGGCGGCCGCGCCTCGGCCTCCAGCTCGCGCAGGCGGTCTATGATGACGCCCTCGCGCAAGGCCCAGTCGCAGGAGCGCAAGCTGCTGATTTTCAGCGCGCGCATGGAGCCTTCGAGAATCTGCCCGCCCGCGATGATGATTTCGGCGCGCTGCGCGCTGACGCCCGGCACGCCGCGCCGCTTCTCGAAGTCCACCCCGGCCATGCGCTCGTTGAAGCGCGCGAGTTCGTCCAACGTAATCTCGGCCCCGGCCGGCTGCGCGCCCTGCTCCTCGCCCGCCGGGTCGCGCTTGAGGCGGCGCAGGCGCAGCGCCTCGCCGATGGCGATGATGGTCCCCGAAGTGCCGGTCGCCGTCTGCCACAGTCTCCCGCGCAGTTCGCGCGAGGGCCGCTCAAGCGCCGAGCGTATCTCTTCCTTGAGCGCGCGCAGCTCCTTCTGCTTGACCGGGTCAGTCGAGATGAAACGCTCGGTCAGGCCCACCGCGCCGAGCTTCACGGAGTAAAGCTCCGAAGGCGTGCCGTCCGCGACGAGCGAGAATTCGGTCGAGCCGCCGCCGATGTCTATGTTGAGCAGGCTCGCGCTTCCGCCCGCGCACCCCTGCGCCGCGGCGAGCCCGATGAGCCGCGCCTCCTCTAACCCCGAGAGGACCGCGACGCGCACGCCCGTGCGCTTCTGGACTTCGTCGATGAACTCAGAGGCGTTGTCGGCCTCGCGCACCGAAGCGGTCGCGATGGTGACGAGCTGCTGCGCGCCCCGCGCCTCCGCTATCGAGCGGAAGCGGCCGATGCACGCGGCGGCGCGCTCGATGGCCTCGGGCGCAAGCCTCCCTTCGCGCAAGGTGTCGTGGCCCAGGCGCACGACCTCCTTCTCGCGCGCGATGACGGCGAAGGAATCTGAGGAGGCCGCCTCGACGACGGCCAGCTTGATAGAGTTCGAGCCGATGTCTATGGCCGCGAGTTTCAACGCCTGTTCGTCCCTTCCAGCCGCTCGGCGCTGCGCGCTTCGGCCTCCGCCTTCTTAGTCTTGAGCGCGGGACGCTTCGCCGCCGCCGGGAAACTCTTGACCGAGTCGGCCGCGTCAACAATTATCCCTTCGTCAATCACGCGGGCCACGGCGCGGCGCAGTTCGGCCGCGACGCGGTTGATCGAGCGCGAGGCGTTCAGGACGCGGAACCCGTACTCGCCCTTCATGCGCTCGAACTCGCGCAGCATCCGTGTCTGGTACGCGACGAAGCTGTCGTAGAAATCTTCGCCGAGGTACATGTCCATGCCCGACTCCCAGTAGTCGAAGCCGCGCCCCGAAGCCAGGATGCGCTCGACCAATTCTGCGGCCGAGCGGACGTTGAGATAAAAGATAGCGTCGGGCACGAGCGCGATGCCGTAAACGGCGCGCATCCAGTCGGGGTCTGCGCCGCGCACGACCGCGCGCGCAACCGCCGAGTAGATGTAGCGGTCGGTCAGGACGATGAAGCCCGCGCGCAGTGCCGGCAGCATCTGGTGTTCCAAACGGTCTGCGAAGTCCGTCGCGTAGAAGAGCTGCATGGTGAGGCGGCCGAGCGTCGGCCCCTTCTTCGCCTTCTTGATGCCCCGGCCCGCGAGCACGGAGCGCGTCATCCCGGTGTCGAGCACGGCGTGGCCGCGCGATTCGAGCCAGGTGCGAAGCATGGTCGTGTGCGTCGAGCGGCCGACGCCGTCCGCGCCCTCTATGACGATCAGCTTGCCGGGGTAAGGCTCCCGCTCCACGCCCGGCAGCGGCGTCCCGTAGAATCTCATCTCTCTCATTGCGCCGCCCCGTTCCCTTCCTTCGTGAGGTGCTGCCTGACGATGGCGCGCATCTCGCGCTGCTGCTTCTCAATCG
The DNA here is from genome assembly GCA_036403435.1 of Pyrinomonadaceae bacterium. Taxonomy (GTDB): domain Bacteria; phylum Acidobacteriota; class Blastocatellia; order Pyrinomonadales; family Pyrinomonadaceae; genus QHXM01. Next base: position 22,519 of record DASWQY010000141.1, on the reverse strand, counting down.
AGCGCGTCGCGTCGATCATCGTCAGCCCGAACTCTTCGACCATCCGGTCGTACTCCTCCAGAATCCTGCCCTGGAAGAGCTTGAAACTCTCCTCCTCATCGTCGGCCCACTCCATGTCCATCCCCGCCTCATAGTACTTCAGCAGAGGCCGCGCCGAGACGATCCGCTCGACGGCCACGTCCAGCGGCGCGCGGAAGAAGAAACTGACCGTCGGCTTGACCGCGAAGCTGTAAATCTTTCGCACCCACGCGCGGTCGCACCCCCTCGCCACGTCGCGCGCGAACGCCGTGTAGATGTAGCGGTCGGCGAGGACTATCGCGCCCGCCTTCAGCGGCGGGAAGATGTGGTGCTCGGTGCGGTCGGCGAAGTCGGTGGCGTGGAGCAGGGAGAAGGTGGCGGGCGTAAACAGCCTGCGCTTCTTGGCACGCCGGGTCGTGTCCTTGACGAGCGGCGAGGAGTTCCACTCGGAGAAGAAAACGGGGTAGCCTTCGGCCTTGAGCCACTGGTAGAGGAGCGCGAGCTGCGTTGATTTCCCGCTCCCGTCCGTGCCCTCGACGACGAAGAGCTTGCCGGGGAAATGATGGTGTCCGTAAGTAATCATCGGCCGCTGACTCTAGTCCCTTCGTGTTACACCACTGTGAAGTCTAATAAACCACAAAGAGACGTGGACGGGAAGGAGATTTTTCCTATCAAGAGACGCTTCAAGAATCAATGCGTACATTGATTCAACCCTTTGCGCCTTTGGTTTTTACTTTGCGCCTCCAGCGTGAAACTGCTTTTCTCGCAAAGGCGCAAAGTTTAAGACGTAAGGCGCAAAGGGTTGAGTCTTAGATCGTCACACGGCGCTTCGGCTCCTCGTAGGCGCGGCGGGCCTGTACGCTCAGGAACTCGCCGGTCTCTATGATGTAGGCCGTCAGTTGGAAGCCATAGACGCAGCCGGTGTCGAGGCCGATGGCGCGTGGGCCGCGGCGCGGCTCGGGCGCGGGCCAGTGGCCGAAGAGAATCGTCCGCTCGCCGTCGTAACGCTCGTACCACGGCACGCCCTCGCGGTCCGTGCGGTCCTCGCCGAGCGTCCGCAACTCCGTCAAATCTTCAACGCTCTGCGCCGCGAGCGCGACGCCCGGCCGGAGCCCTGCGTGGACGACTAAGTGCGAGCCGAGGTCAATCGTCAAAGGGAGCGATTGGATGTAAGCCGAGTAGCGCGCCTCGTCGGCCGCGGCAAGTTCAGCCCGCGCGCGCTCCTGCGACTCTTTGAGCGCGACGCCCTCGCCGCGCCAGTGACGGAGCAGCGCGCGGTCGTGGTTGCCGAGCACGGCCGAGAACCTCTCGTCCCCCATGAAGAGGTCCAGCACCTCGCGGTTCTTCTCTCCCTTGACGACGAGGTCGCCGACGGAGACGACGCGGTCAGACGGGCCGAGCGCGGCCTTGTCCAGTAAGTCACGCAGCTCGTCGTAGCAGCCGTGTACGTCGCCGACGACGATGGTGCGCCCGCCGCTCATCCTTCCGTCCCCGCGCCGCGCATGTCGCGCAGCACCTTCTCTTCGACCGCGCGCCCTTCCGAGAGATGCTCCGAGACGATGCGGCGCGCGGCCTCTTCGTCCACGCCGCCATACCAGACGCCGTCCGGGTAAACGACCATCACGGGGCCGCGCCCGCACTGATCCAGGCACTTCACCTTCGTGACCATCACGCGCCCGTTGAGATGATTTTCCTTGAGGGCGTGCTTCAACGCGCGGGCCGCGGCCTTGCCGCCCTGGCGCGAGCAGGTCTTGTGCTTGCAGACGAGCACGTGAGCGCCGATTTTCTTGAGCTTTGACACTTGATGACCTCTGTTTGCGATGGCGCGATTACAACACGAAAAGCGGGCGCGGGCAACCGCGTGCCCGCCGGAATTTTTGGCCGGGGCGGCCCACTTGTGCTAAAACACTTGCGAAGATTTTAAGACGCAAGAGGCAAACGCCCTATGCTTTGCGCCGTTGCGCCTCCAGCGTGAGTGGTTTTTATTTTTTCACGCCAAGACGCAAAGACGCGAAGGAAGAACTCTTTAAGGAGACTCTGTGATGAAAGTGCAGGATATTATGACCGCCGACGTGGAGGCTTGCGGCCCCGAAAGTGACTTGGCCGAAGCGGCCGCGATCATGTGGCGGAGAGACTGCGGCTCGGTCCCGGTCGTGGACGCCGAGCGGCGCATCGTCGGCATGATTACCGACCGCGACATCTGCATGGCCGTCTCGACCAGGAATAAGCTGGCGACCGAGCTTAAAGTCGGCGAAGTCATCTCCGGCCGCGTTTACGCCTGCGCGCCGGACGACGCCGTACACGACGCGCTCGAAACGATGCAGAGTTCGCAGTTGCGCCGCCTGCCCGTCGTCGAAGCGGACGGCACCTTGCGCGGCATCCTCTCCATCAACGACGTGGTGCTCCACGCGCGCCGCGGCAAAGGCAAGAAGCACATCTCCCACCGCGAGGCGATGGAGACCGTCAAGGCCCTCTCCGAACACCGCGCGCCAGAGGACGGCGACGAAGGCGACGAGAAAGCACTCTAGGCCGCGCTTGTCTGAAGGGAATTCTCTTACAGCATGAAGCAGCTCCTGCTCCTCAGACACGCCAAATCGAGCTGGAACGACGCCGGCCTCGCGGACTTCGACCGCCCCCTGAACGGTCGCGGGCGCAAGGCCGCCCCGCTCGTGGGCGCTCTTATGCGCGAGCGCCAACTGCGGCCCGACCTCATCATCTCTTCGCCCGCCGTGAGGGCCAGGGAGACCGTCGCGCTCGCCCTCGAAGCGTCAGGCATAAAAACGGAGCTGCGCTACGACGAGCGCATCTACGAGGCCACAGTAGCGCGCCTCCTCGAAGTCATCTCCGAAGTCGGAGACGACAAGCAGGAAGTCATGCTCGTGGGCCACAATCCGGGCTTCGAGAATTTGCTGGAACGCCTGACGGGTGAGAGCCTCCGCGTGCCGACGGCCGCGCTCGCGCGCATCGCGCTCGACGCGGGCAGGTGGAATGAAGCGGGCGCGCGGGGCGGACGCCTCGAATGGCTCGTCAAGCCGAAGGAGCTGGCGAAGGATTGAGTCTTTCTTCGGCGAAACCGGCTGGCACAGAAGTTCAGTTGACGCCTGACGCCGCCCGGCCGCTGGCCCTGGGTGAAGGCTCAGCCGGGGGAAGCTGCGAGAGGCGACGGCGGCGCTCTTCGCCCACCAGGTCGCGCACCGCTGAATGAAAATCGCGGACAATCTCAACCAGCTCTTTAGTCTCGGCCCGCGCCGCGTCTGGCCGGCGCGCGAGGACGGCCGCCGCCACGTCGCTGCTCAGTTCATTGGCAATGCCCATAGTTCTCAGACTCCTTAAAGAGAGACGCCCCCGGAGCGCCCCGCGGCTGAAGCTGCACGGAATGACGGGCAGCATATTCGCCGGGTGTTAACGTGGTGTTACAAAACGAGGCCCGGCCGGAAACAATCTATCGGCCATAACCGGACCACCTCCGGCGCGGAATTTTGCCTGCGGGCCGCCGCGAGTTCGGGTATGATTTGTGCCAAACTTTCGGCCGGCGGAAACGCGCGTGGCCGCCCCGTCGTAATGACCTTGTGATGGGAACGCTGTTTTGCCGGCAAGGTCGGAGAGGTGCTCGAATGGCAGAATTTTTGACCGACGGCGCGTACGCGCAGACGACCGAGCACGATTACAAGCGGGTGATCGCCGGCGACGTGGAGAGCGTCCGCGAGCGCCTCACGAAGCAACTTCCGCCGGCTCACGTACCGCACGCGCTCTCCGCCGCGCTGCCCCCGCACGCCTCCGTCACCGAAGGCACGACCGAACGCCTCGTCACGCCCGAGCGCCCACGCGTCGCCGTTCCCCTCAAGCCACACAAAACCGACACCGCGGAAATTTGAAGAAAGACTGAAGGCGGCAGAGTGGTTTCTGCCTTCCGCCTGCTGCCTCCCCAAATCAAAGCTCAACCCTCCAGCGCCTTACGTCTTGTCTTTGCGCCTCCAGCGTGAAACAGCCTTTCACGCAAAGGCGCAACAAAAGAAAAACTAAAGGCGCAAAGGGTTGAGCTTTCTTTCCTGAAGCGCCTTTAAGTTTACAAATTATTAAGGCGTCATTCACCCGCATGTAATCTCCGCCCGCTACATTCCGGCTTTGTTACCAACGCACTCTGCACGCACTCGTGAAGACTCTGAATCGCTTCGGCGGGCTCTCTTCGGGTCCGTGCGCACTACCAACTATTAGACAAACTCCACAGGAGGCTTTATGACTAAGCTGCAACTCTGGCGGCTCCCCCGACTTCTACCTCTGGCCTTCGCGGCGCTGTTCTTAACGCAGGCCGCCGCCTTCGCGCAGACGGACCAGGGCCGCATCATCGGCATGGTGGCGGACGCCGACGGCGCGCTCGTGCGCGGCGCAGCCATCGTCGTCAAGAACGAGCGGACGGGCGAGGAGCGCACGGCGACCACCAACGACGACGGGACGTTCATCGTCCCCGCGCTCAAGGCGTCGGATTACACCGTCACGGCGACCGCGCCGAACTTCGCCCCCGCGAAAGTCACGGACGTTCAGGTCTCGGTCGGGCAGGAGCGGAACTTGAATATTACGCTCGCGACCACCGAGCTGACGGCGTCAGTTGACGTGGTCGGCGGCACGGAGGCCGCGACCGACACCAGCTCGGCGAGCATGAGCGCGACCGTCAACCAGCGCGAGGTCGAGGGGCTCCCGATTAACGGCCGCCAGCTCTCGCAGCTCTACCTGCAAGCGCCCGGCTCGGTCAACAGTGGGTCGGGCACTTTCGGCGACATACGCTTCTCGGGCCGCGCCGTCCAGCAGAACATCGTCCGCTACGACGGCATAGAGGGCTCCGCCATCATCGACGCGAGCCCCGGCAACCTGAACGGCGAAGTCCCCTCGCCCTTCCGCCTGCAATCCTCGCTGGAGAACGTGCAGGAGTTTCGCGTTGACTCGAACAACTTCCCCGCCGAGTACGGCACGGGCACCGGCGGGCAGATCAACGTCGTCACCAAGTCCGGCGGCAATCAATTCCACGGCTCCGTCTTCGAGTTCCTGCGCAACGACGCGCTCGACGCCGCCAACTTCTTCGACAACGCTATCGGCAAGAAGAGCCCGCTCCGCTTGAACCAGTTCGGCGGCTCCGCCGGCGGACCCGTCATCAAAGACAAGCTCTTCTTCTTCGTCTCCTACGAAGGCTACCGGCTGCGCGCCGGCGTCAACTCCATCGAGGCGGTGCCCGGCAAGGCCGCGCGCATCTGCGGCGTGCCCTTCGGAACTGGCACAGTCAACTGCAACGCGGCCGTCGTGCCGCTGCTCCCGGCCTTCCGCGCGCCGAACGCCGCGATCATTCAGCAGGGCACGGGCAGCAACCTCTTCGACGTGGCCCAACTTCAGGCGAACTCTATTGTTGACGAGAACGCCATCGCCGCGCGCTTCGATTACAAGATCAACCCGCGCCACTCGCTTTACGTGCGCTACTTCCGCGACCAGGGGACAAACGACCAGCCCGAGGGCGTGACGGGCCGCCGCGTGCTCATCAAGGCCAACCCGCAGAATGGCGTCGTCGCCCTGCAATCCATTTTGAGGCCGACGCTCCTCAACGAATTCAAGTTCGGCTTCAACGGTGCCTACACGCGCATCAACGGCTTCGCGCCCGTCGTCAACGGCATAGACCTCTCGTCCATAGCCATCAACATCTCCGGCAATACCGCCAACTTCGGCATCGCCGGGCAAGGGACTTCCGCGGGCACGGCCGTCCCCGGCGGCCTGGTCCGCGCCAACTCCGCGACGAACGGGCGCGGCCAACCCTACACGCCCTACTCCCTCTCCTTCCTCGACAATCTGAACTGGACGCGCGGGAATCACAACTTCAAGTTCGGCGGCGAGGTCCGCGCCATCCGCCTCTACACGGACCGCCTCGGCGGCACGACTTACACTTACTCGAACATCGTGAGCTTTCTTGCCAACACGCCGCAGTCGGTCCAATTCCTCGGCGACGTGAGCGCGCCGAGCCCCTTCAACGGCGGCGAGACGGGCCAGCGATTCGCCAAGCAGGAGTACTACATCGGCTACGCGCAGGACGAGTGGAAGATTCGGCCGAACCTGACCTTAAACTACGGGCTGCGCTACGAGTACTACACGCCGCTGCGCGAGGACAGGAACCTGCAAGTGCTCTTCGACATTGTGGCCGGCACGCTCAGAGACCCGTCCGAGGCCGCCTTCAAAGCGTCCGCGACCAACTTCGGCCCGCGCGTCGCGCTCACCTGGTCGCCGAATCAAAGCGGCTCGGGATTCTTCGGCGGCGGGCGCACTACCTTGCGCGGCGGCTTCGGCATCTACTACGGGCCGGGCCAGACCGAGGACCAGATTCAGCCGATTGAGTCCGACCGCATCAGCTCGACCTTCACGAGCGGCCCGCTCAACGTCTTCCCGCTCGACACGCAGGCGGCCGCCGCCTTCTTCAACGCGAACCCCAACACGCGCTCCTACCAGCCGCGCGCCTACTCGCGTGAGTACGAGATACCCGAGAAGGTTTACCAGTACAGCGTCTCGCTTCAGCAGGAGCTGTTCTACAACACGGTCGCCACCGTCGCCTACGTCGGCAGCCAGGGGCGCAACCTTTTCCTGCGCAGCATCGCCAACAAAATCCTTCCGGGCGAGACTTCAATCGTCAACGGGACCAACATCCCCGCCGGCATGGGCGTCGTCAACCGCACGGACCCGGCGACCGGCCGCGTCGTCGGCGTCACGACCGTGCGTGAGTTCTCCATCCTGAACGGCGCGAGCGTGCAGAACCCATTTGCGGAGGTTGACTACAAGACGAGCGGCGGCTCCGACAGCTACAACGCGCTTCAGGCGACGCTCTCGCGCCGCTTCGACACGGGGCTGACGCTCAACGCGCAGTACACCTTCGCGCGCTCCTACGGCAACACGGCCGGCTCGAACGAAGCTCGCACGCTGGCGACCAACTTCGACTTCGAGGGCGACCGCGGCTACAACAACTTCGACGTGCGCCACACCTTCAACCTGAGCGCCATCTACAACCTCCCGTTCGGCCGCGGCCGCCGCTACGATTTAGGCTCGGTCGGCAACGCCGTCCTCGGCAACTGGGAGATCGGCGGCATCGTCAACGCGCGCTCCGGCCTCCCCATCGAAGTGCTCGTCACGCGGCCCGACGTGGTGATTCAGTGCGTGAGCGCGGGCGGGTGCACCGTGCCGACCGGCACCGGCACAAACGCGACGCTCCCCGCAGGGTTCGTCGCCGCGCTTCCTGGCACAATTAACGCGGCCAATCCACTCCCGCCCGGCTTTGTCGCCGTGGTCAACACGCCCGGCGGCGGTGCCTCGCGCAACGTCCGCCGCCCCGACCTGATTGCGGGCGTCAACCCTTACCTGGACGCCGACCGCAACATACTCAACCCGGCAGCCTTCGCCATTCCCGAGGCCGGCGCGTTCGGCGACCTACAGCGCAACGCTCTCCGCGGGCCAGGCTTCAAGCAGTTCGATTTGATTCTGAACAAGCACTTCCGCCTGACCGAGACCGTCAACGTCGAGTTCCGCACGGAGGTCTTCAACATCCTCAACGCGGCGAACTTCGCTAATCCGTCCTCGACGCTGAACAACGCGCTGCCGAGCATCGGCTTCAACTCGACGACGGGCTTCTACACGGTCGGCTCGGGTCGCCAGCCCGGCCAAGCCTTCACGCAATCGGCCGCCGGCCAGACCTTCGGCCTGCTCCGCCAAACGGTCGAGCGCACCGTCGGCCTCGGCACCAACCGCCAGATTCAGTTCGCCCTGCGGCTCAATTTTTAAAAGCAGTGATGAGTGATGAGTGATAAGTGATAAGAGGCCGTTTGAAAACTCAAGCCAGGCATCGATTCAACCCTTTGCGTCTTACGTCTTAACTTTGCGCCTTTGCGTGAAACAGCCTTTCACGCAAAGGCGCAAGGTAAAGAAAAACCAAAGCCGCAAAGGGTTGAGCCTGGGTTTTCAAACACGCTCTGAGTAAAAGAAAGAGGTTTTAACTTATCGCTCATCTCTTTTTCTCTATGCTTCTCGCGCAATCTAAAATCGCATCGGTCGGCGAGCAGGAGGACGTTTACGACGACGGGTACCTGCGCGTCGAGCACGGCAACTATTACGTGGCGTGCGGCGGGCGGTCGCTGAAGCTCCCGCTGAAAGAGTTCCTCATCGTCTCGCGCCTGGTCCGCAACATCGAGCGCCTCGTCCTCTCGGAAGAAATCTGGCGCTCGGCCTGGGGCGAGCGAGCGCCCTTCAACGCGCAGAGCCTGCACGTCCACATCTACCGCCTGCGCCAGCGCCTCGCGCCCTACGGCCTCCACATCGAGACGAAAGTCTGCGTCGGCTACAGCCTCCAAAAAGTGATGAACGATGAATGATGAATGATGAATTAAAGAAGTTTTCATCTTAAAATTCATCATTCATCATTCATTATTCCGCATTGCTTCATAGTCCTTGACGCTACGCGAGACGGCTTGTTACACTTTTGTGAGAATTAAGCGTAACCCGACGCTAACGCCTGCGTCGCCTTCGCCCGTCAGGGCGAGAAGAATCCCGCGCTCGGCGGCGTAGTCTGATTTTTTGTAATTCGATGGAGGTGCAATGGTGGGCTTCAAAGTCGGCCAGAAAGTCGTTTACCCCAATCACGGAATCGGGACCATCGAGCAGATCGAGCAGAAGCAAATAGGTGCTAACTCACTTCCCTTCTACACGCTTCGCCTGGCTGCCACTAACTCCCTGGTTCTCGTCCCCGTCGCCAACGCTACAGAAGTTGGCCTTCGCTCCCCAATCTCATCCGGCGAATGCGAGATGCTGATCAAGAATCTCTCAGACGACTTCTCGTCCCCCGCCCACGATTGGAAAGACCGCTTCAAAGACTTCTCCGAGAAGATGCGCACCGGCGACATTTTCGAGGTCGCCGACGTGCTCAAGAACCTGACGTTTTTGAGCCACCTCAAGCCGCTCAGTTTCCGCGAGCAGCGGATGCTTGAGCGAGCGCGCTACCTCGTCATCTCCGAACTGGCGGCCGTCTGCCGCCAGCCCGAGTGTAACGTCGAGCCGCGCGTCGAGCAGGCACTGGCCCGCGCCTGCGCCAAGCACGAACGCCGCCCCGCGCGCGCACGCGCCGTGGGTGCCGCCGTAGGCCACTAATCGGCACAACTCAATTTTCGATTTGACCGCCCCCGGCCTCCTTTCCGGTGAAGGCCGACGACTGTCCTGCCCCTCTGCGCCGCGGCCGACTCTTTCTGCGTCCGGCCCGCGGCGTGCTATAATCCCGCGCGTTCAAAATCAACTTAACACGCGAGCCAGGTCCCCCCGCTCTTGAACCGAGATGGACGAACCTCCAGGTTATTTTTTGACTCTCCTCTTTGACGGGGCAGCGCCGCATGAGTCCGTCACGGCCACCGAGGCGGTCCTCAAACTCGGGGCCGTGCTTTTGCTCGTCTTAGCCAACGGCTTTTTCGTCGGCTCGGAGTTCGCGCTCGTTTCCGTCCGCCGCCAGAAGCTCGAAGCACGCGCCGCGGCCGGCAGCCGCGCCGCCAAGTCCGCGCTCCGGCTGCTGGACCAGCCGACCATCTTCATCTCCGCCACGCAGCTCGGCATCACGCTCGCCTCGCTGGCCCTCGGCTGGATCGGCGAGCCGACCGTGGCCGCCTTGCTCCTGCCCGTCGCCTCGACAATCGCCACCGAAGGCTGGGCCGGCTACATCGCGCACGGCTCGGCCATCGCCATCGCGTTCGCGCTCATCACCTACCTGCACATCGTGCTCGGCGAGCTGATGCCGAAGATGACCGCGCTCGAACGCGCCGAAACGCTCGCGCTCATCGCCGCGCCCCCGCTCGAATTTTTCGCCAAAGTCTTCCGCCCGCTGATCTGGGTCTTCAACAAGACCGGGACCAGCCTCGGGCGACTCTTCGGCCTCAAGTCCTCGCTCGAACACACGGCCGTTTACACGGAGGCCGAGCTGCGCCAGTTGATTGACGTGTCGCGCGCGAGCGGCCACCTCGGGGCGGCAGAGCAGCGCCTGATTAACCGCGTCTTTGAGTTCTCGGACACAGTGGTGCGCGAGGCGATGATCCCGCGCACGGCGATGGCCGCCATCTCCAGCGACTGCTCGCTCGAAGAGATCGGCAAGTCTTTCAGCCGCCACGGCTACTCGCGGCTGCCCGTCTACCGCGAGTCCCTGGACGACATGATCGGCTTCATCCACAGCAAGGACGTGATGCCCTACCTGCTCCGGCCCGAGAGCTTCCGGCTCGAACAAGTGTTGCAGTCGCCGCTCTACGTCGTGGACACCGCGCGGCTCGAAGACGTGCTCAGGCAGATGCAGAAGGCCAAATCACACTTCGGCTTCGTGATTGACGAGCACGGCGGCGTCGAGGGCATCATCACGCTCGAAGACCTCCTGGAAGAGATCGTCGGCGAAATCTCGGACGAGCACGACGAGGAGGTCAACGAGCAGATCAGCGAGGAGAAGGACGGGACCTACATCCTCGACGGCGGCCTCGCGGTGCGCGACATCAACCGCCGCCTGAAGCTACAGCTCCCCGAGTCGGAAGCCTACACGACCATCGCCGGCTTCCTGATGAACGAGGCGGGCCACGTCCTGCAACCCGGCGAGGTCGTCAAGCACGACGGCCACCTCTTCCACATCGAGCGCGTCGAGCGCCGCCGCGTCATCCGCGTCCGCCTCGAAAAGACGGAGGGAGCGGCCGCCGCCGAAGAGACTGAAGAAGCGAAGGCCGCGAATCGTGAATCGTGAATAGATAAAAACGGATTGCCACGATTCACGATTTACGATTCCCCCTCCTCCTGATAAAGTTACCCCTTAGAAATTTCAAAAATCATATTGCGAGCAGGAGCACTTGACTCATGAGCTTGATTGAGCAGATCAGCGCGCGGGAGATTCTGGACTCGCGCGGCAACCCGACGGTCGAGGCCGAGGTGACGCTCGTCGGCGGCGAGACGGGACGCGCGGCCGTGCCGAGCGGGGCGAGCACGGGCGAGCACGAGGCCGTCGAGTTGCGCGACGGCGACAAGAAACGCTTCCTCGGCAAGGGCGTGCTCAAGGCCGTCCAGAACATCAACGACGTGATCGCGCGCGAACTCGAAGGCTTCGACGCGCTCGACCAGGTGGAAGTTGACGAGGCGCTCATCGCACTCGACGGGACGCCGACAAAGGCCAAGCTCGGCGCGAATGCCCTGCTCGCCGTCTCGCTCGCCACGGCTCGCGCCGCCGCCACGTATCTTGAGATTCCGCTCTACAGGTACCTGGGCGGCCCCGCGGCGCGGGTGCTGCCCGTGCCGCTGATGAACATCCTGAACGGCGGCGCGCACGCCGACAACAACGTGGACTTCCAGGAGTTCATGGTTGCGCCCGTCGGCGCGACCAAATTTCACGAGGCGCTCAGGATGGGCGCGGAGATTTTCCACACGCTCAAAGGCGTGCTTAAAAAACGCGGCTACGCGACGGGCGTCGGCGACGAGGGCGGCTTCGCCCCGAACCTGAAGTCGAACGAGGAGGCCGTCGAGACGATTCTCGAAGCCATCACTCAAGCCGGCTACAAAGCGGGCCAGGACGTGATGCTCGCGCTCGACCCGGCGGCAAGCGAGTTTTACGACAACGGCTCGTACGTCTTCAAGAAGTCCGACAAGCGCAAGCTTTCAAGTGACGAGATGGCGGCCTACTGGAAGCATTGGGCCGAGAGTTACCCGATTATCTCCATCGAGGACGGGATGGCCGAGAACGACTGGGACGGCTGGAAGACTCTGACCGACGAGATAGGCCGCCACGTGCAGCTCGTCGGCGACGACCTCTTCGTCACCAACACGGAGTTCCTGCGCAAGGGCATAGAGCGCGGCGTGGCGAACTCGATTCTGATTAAGGTCAACCAAATTGGCACACTGACGGAGACGCTCGACTGCATCGAGCTGGCGAAGACGCACGGCCGCACGGCCATCATCTCGCACCGCTCGGGCGAGACCGAGGACTCCTTCATCGCGGACCTTGCGGTCGCCACCAACGCGGGGCAGATTAAGACCGGCTCGGCCTCGCGCTCCGACCGCATGGCGAAGTACAACCAGCTGCTGCGCATCGAAGAGGACTTGCGCACGGCCGCGCGCTATCCGGGGCGCAGCGCCTTCTACCAGATCGAGCAGGCCGCGCAATCTTCCAACACCGGCGGACGACAGAAGCGCGCGCGCGCGGCGAAGAAGTAACCGGCGGCGGCGGGGAGAATTTCGATGGGCCTGGCCTTCATCATCATCGGGGTGGACTTTCTGACGTGGGGCTCGGAGACCGCGCCGCTGGCGATGCAGTGCACGAACTGCGGCATGATTCAACACTTCGTCGTGAAGAAGGGCATGCGCTTCGTCACCATCTTCTTCGTAATCCCCGTCTTCCCCGTCAGCGGCGTCAAAAAACTTTTGGAATGCCCGAACTGCAAGACGCGCTACCAGCAAGACACCTGACTCAACCCCTTTGCGTCTTTGCGCCTTTGCGTGAAAAAATTAAATCTCTCACGCAAAGGCGCAAAGACGCAAAGAAAGACTTTTGATTTCGAGTTAACATTTTCAGGGGGTTTTGAATCGTGACGGAGAAACGAGGGCCGCTCGCGCTCATCATCATTGACGGCTGGGGCTACAGGCCGGAGCGTGAGGGCAACGCCATCGCGCTCGCCTCGAAGCCTTTCTACGACGAGCTGACGGAAAAGTACCCGCACACGCTGCTGGAAGCCTCCGGCGCGCGCGTCGGCCTGCCTGCCGGCGTCATGGGCAACTCCGAAGTCGGCCACCTCAACATCGGCTCCGGCCGCGTCGTCCGCATGGACGTGTCGCGCATTGACTACGCCGTCGAGACCGGCGAGTTCTTCCAGAACCCCGTGCTCACCGAAGCGATGGATTTGGCGAAGACGCGCGGCACGGCGCTTCACCTCATGGGCCTCCTCTCCGACGGCCAGGTCCACTCCTCGCAGAAGCACCTCTACGCGCTCTTGCGCATGGCGAAGGAGCGCGGCCTACAGCGCGTTTACGTACACTGCTTCCTGGACGGGCGCGACACGCCGCCCGCTTCGGCCTACGGCTACGTGGAAGCCTTACAGGTCAAGTGCGGCGAGATCGGCGCGGGGCGCATCGCGTCCGTCGTCGGCCGCTTCTATGCGATGGACCGCGACAAGCGTTGGGAGCGGACCGAGCGCGCCTACAAGCTGCTCGTCCGCGCCGAAGGCGAGCGCGCCATTGACCCCGTCGCGGCGGTCAAGCTCTTCTACGAGCGCAACGTCACCGACGAGTTCGTCGAACCCGTCGTCGTCGAGCGCGAGACGGGCGAGCCCGTGGCCGTCATCGGGGAGAACGATTCGGTCATCTTCTTCAACTTTCGCCCGGACCGCGCGCGCCAGCTCACGCGCGCACTGACGCAGCCCGGCTTCGAGGATTTTCCGACGGCCGGCCGGCCCGCGGTCCACTTCGTCTGCTTCTCGCAGTACGACGCGACGTTCAACCTGCCCGTCGCCTTCGGCCCGCAGTCGCGCAAGAACGTGCTCGCCGAAGTCTTCGGAAACTTAGGCGTGCGTAACTTCCGCCTCGCGGAGACTGAGAAGTACGCGCACGTCACCTACTTCTTCAACGGCGGCGTCGAGCGGGAGTACCCTTGCGAACGCCGCCTGCTGGTCCCTTCGCCGAAGGTCACGACCTACGACCTGGAGCCCGAGATGTCCGCCTTCAAAGTCACGGACAAAGTTTTGAGGGCGATTGACGAGGACGAGACGGACGTTTTCATCATCAACTTCGCCAACCCGGACATGGTCGGGCACACGGGCAAGCTCGACAAGACCGTGGAGGCGTGCCAGTACGTGGACACCTGCCTCGGCTGGATCACGAAGGCCATCCGCAGGCGGCGCGGGATAACCTTAATCACCGCCGACCACGGCAACGCCGAGCAGATGATTGACCTACAGACGGGCCAGCCGCACACGGCGCACACGACCAACCTCGTCCCTTTCCACCTGATAGACGAGGCGAGCGTCGGCCTGAAGCTCCGCGACGGCGCGGCCCTCGAAGATGTCGCGCCCACGATGCTCGGCCTGCTCGGCCTCGAACAAGCGGGCGAGATGACGGGGCGCGACCTGCGGGAGAATTGAGGGTGGAAGTAGTGGAAAGTCCCGCCAGGGACGGTCGGCAGTCGTGTCTCTTAGTCTTCCCGGAACTTCAATCGCCGCGCGGCGTCTACTATAACGCCCGAACTTTACGCAACAACTTGGGTGACGGCACGCCGCCGCTTCCGGCGCGCAGATTTTTCGCGGGCTTTGCGGCAACCATACCGGCGGCTTTCACCTCTATAGACCAAACGGAGAAGGACCCACGCCGAAGTGGCCCCGGCGCGTTAGGACCGGCACGAGGAAAACGGACGAGAGGAACGAACCACGAAGCCACGCGAAGCGACGCGAAAGACAAACTGCTTCACGTATCTTCGTGTGATTTCGTGGCCGGCCGCCTCCCTTACTTTATTCAGCGCCCCGACGTTAGACTTCACCGAAGGAGTTGAGTCTTGCCTACGCTTCGCTTCACACGTCTTCTCGCGGGCGGCCTGCTGTTGCTGACTCTCTGCTGCGCGCGGCTCGCGGCGCAGGACACCTACGTCACTTATATGGTCACGGGCCGCGTCGTTGACGAAAAAGGCAAGCCCGTCGCGGGGGCGCTCGTCGGCCTGCGCGTGCCCGACCCGCAGTCGCCGGACGCTTATTACTCCAGCATCTCGGGTAAAGACGGTCGCTTCGCCTCCTCCGAGACGGCGGCGCACCCCGTGGACAAGGCGACCTTCTACGTCAGCGCGCCCCCCTCGGACTCGTTCGTCCCCGTTGACCTTATGTTCGGCAGGCTCAGCTACCTGGATTCTTCGTTCGGGGGCCGGACGGTCAACTTCAACGGCAAAGAGCGGGTTGACCTGGGTGACGTGCGCGTCCAGGCCCACTATCACAAGGTCAGGATTCGTCTGCTCGACGCGAATGGCTCACCCCTAGCGTCTGACGCGAGCTTCTGGCGGCACGTCCTGCTCCGCGTGCGCGACGCGCGCGGCGACGTGGTCCTGGAGGGCGGCGTCATCGAGCCCGCGATGCGCAAAGACGAATCCGCAATCGTCATCGCGCTGCCCGCCGGGACCTGGGAGCTGGCCGTCACAGCCTTCGGCGACTCTTACAGTTGGTCGCCGCTCGACGCGCCGGTCACCCTCGCGGAAGGCGCGAAGGAGCCCGTGAGCGCGAGCGTCAGGCTGGCCGACACCGACTGCAAGACGAACGACGCGGCGCAGGGCGCGCGCTTAACGCCGGAAGAGGCCCGCCGCGAACTGGAGAAGCGGAACATCTCTTACACGGAAGAAGAGTTCATCGAGCGAGCGCGGCGCGGGAACGCTTCGGCCGTCAGACTATTCCTGGCCGCCGGCATGAACGTGGACGCCAGAGACAGGGAAGGGCGGACGGCCCTGATGGTGTCGTCCGGCCCAGGGGCAGGCCACGCGGACATCATCTGCACGCTGCTCGGCGCGGGCGCAGCCGTCAACGCCAGGGACTTCGGGGGGAAGACTGCGCTCGTCACCGCGTCCGGCATAGTCAACGCGCACGTCATGAAAATGTTGCTCGACGGCGGCGCGGACGTGAACGTGCAAACGGACGACGGCTTCACACCCCTGATGCTCGCCGCGCAGGCGGGCCAGGCCAACACCGTCCGCGTCCTGCTCGACGCGGGCGCGAACCCTCTCTTCAAGAACGGCGAGGGGAAGACGGCCCTGGTCGTGGCTTTCAGGGAAGAGGGCAACCAGGTCGTCTCGATTCTGGAGAAGGCGGCCGCCGAGAAGAGTCGGGCGAAACAATAGGGACGCGGCGACCGTAAATCCGTGTAAGCTGACAAGCCCGCGTGGGGCCGTGTAAACTATCGGCTGAGATTTTAGACGGTGGCGCTTCTGAAGAGTTGAGTTTCGACCCGCAGAACATTCTCGTCATAGACTTCGGCCAGTTGGGCGACGTGGTCCTGAGCCTGCCCGCGCTGCGCGCCGTCCGCGAGCGGTTCCCGCGCGCGCGCATCACGGTCGCCGTCGGCAAGCCGGGCGCGCCCGTCGTCGAGCTATCTGGCTACGCCGACGCGACGATCACCGTGGACCGCGTGGCGCTGCGCGACGGCTCGAAGCTCCTCGCGCTCTTCCGCATCGGGCGCATCGTCAAACAGGTCAGGCGCGAGCGATTCGACTTCGTCATTGACCTGCACAGCCTTTCGGAGACGAACCTGCTCGGGTTCCTCTCCGGCGCGAAGACCAGACTCTACGCGCGCCGCCCCGGCCGCTCGCTAGACTTTCTTTCCAACTTCCACCCGAAGCCGCCCGTCGAAGACAATCGCCCCGAGAAGCACGCCGTTGATCGCTACCTTGACGTGCTCGTCCCGCTCGGCGTGCGCGACGCGCCGCGCTTCCCCCGCCTGCGCACGCGCGCCGAAGACGACGCGGCCGTCGAGCAGCTTTTGAAGAAAGCGAAGGCCGCGGCGGGCGCACCTCTCGTCGGGCTTTTTCCGGGCGCGGGCCATCCCGGAAGACGCTGGCCGCTGGAGCACTTCGCGGAACTGGCCGAACGGCTCGCGCGCAACGACTCCGTGCGCATAGTCCTCTTCGCCGGGCCGGAAGAGCGCGAGCTGGTCAAGCAGATGCGCGCCAGCTTCCCGCGCTCGACCGTCATCTTCGACCGGCTGACCATCCCGCAACTTGCCGCCGCGCTCGCGCGCCTCTCCGTCTTCGTCTCCAACGACACGGGCCCCATGCACATCGCCACGGCCGTCGGCACCTCTGTCGTCGCCCTCTTAGACCGCCCGACGCCCAACAGCTTCATCCCCATCGAAGAGCGCCACAGGGTCATCTACAGCCGCCGAATCTCCGAGATGACCACCGACGAGGTCTACGAAGCCGCCCGCGAACTCCTCGCCGCCGGCCGCGTCGAAACGCTCTTCTCAAGCTGACGCCCACCTCGGATTTCCCCATCAACTGAGGTTTCTAACCCGCCTTCCGCCCTCTGATATTTCCGCCGCCCCCTAAAAACCGCCCTTTTCCGCCTATCTTTCCCTCATCTTTTTGCCATGTTGCCTATAGACAAACCTTGTTAATCACGCTACTATATTAACGCTGCCTGCGGAAGGTTTCGGCGGGCGGTGTCTGTGGTAGCACATTCCTTTCCAGAACTTTTCCGAATTCCCTCGATTTCTTTGACCACTCACCAACATGATTTCAGGAGCTAAGTCTATGACCAGACGAACTAGCCTGATGCTGCCCCTCGTCCTCCTCTTCGCCGCCGCAAGTGTCCGGCCGGCTTCCGCCCTGCCTAACCTCTCACGGGCGTTTCACAGGGTCTCCGTCTTCTCCGCGACCGACACGGACAGGGACCGCGACGGGCTCTCCGGCCCCGTGCGCCGCGTGCGTACCGAAACGGCCAAGCTGATGAACAAGGGCGGCAAGCCCGCCGAAGGGCCGCGCGCCGTGCTGGAGTCCCTGGCCTACGATATCAAGGGTAACAAGATCGAGAACGCCTACTTCCCTGTCCCCGGCGCTGCCCTGACCGGCAAAGAGGTTTACAAGTACGACGACAAGGGCAACATCGTCGAGATGACGCTGCTCAACGCCGACGGCTCGCTCCTGAGCAAAGAGGTTTACAGCTACGAGTTCGACCAGTTCGGCAACTGGACCAGGATGACGACCTCCGTCGCCGTCATAGAGGGCGGCAAGCTCTCCTACGAGCCGACGGAAGTCACCTACCGCACGATCAGCTACTATCTGGACGAGGCGACCCTTGCCAGGATGAGCCAGCCGGCGACGCAGCCCGCGGCGGCGACCGCGCCCGCGACCACGACCGCCCCGCCCGCGCAGCAGAATTCTCCCGCCGCACAGCCCGCGGCCAAGTCAACAACTGGCACAGTTCAAACGACCGCGGCCGCCAAGCCCGGTGCGCCTCTCCCGAGCGGCGCTTCGCTCGTGAAGGCGAACATGGCCGGGGCGAGCGACGGTGCCGCGGCCCTGCGCCAGATGGCGAGCGTCGCGACCACGGCGGCGATGAAAGTTGACACTGAACCGCCGCCCGCGGCCGCCGCCCGCGCGCCGAAGCCTTTGCTCAAGCCCATCTCGGGCGGCGTCCTGAACGGCAAGGCAGTGGACCTGCCGAAGCCGACCTACCCGCCGCAGGCCAGGACCGCGCGCGCCTCCGGCGTCGTGGTCGTCGAAGTGGTGATAGACGAGAAGGGCAAGGTCATCGCGGCCAGGGCGACGAGCGGTCACAACATGCTCAGGCAGGCCGCCGTGCAGGCCGCGCAGGGCGCACGCTTCTCCCCGACGATGCTCTCGGGCCAGCCCGTGAAGGTCTCGGGCGAGATTAACTACAACTTCGCACTCAGCCAGTAATCCCCCCCTGGCCGAGGGTTTTAATTTTTCGCCCCGAAGACGAGGACAAGACATGGCACTCAGCGGACAACTAAGCGACCTCTCGCTGGCGGAACTGATAGAGTTCTTCTGCAACCAACGCAAGACCGGCCGGCTCAAGGTCGCCTACGAACTCACCCCCGGATACTTCTATTTCGACCGCGGCGATCTGGTGGACGCGCGCGTCGGCTCGCTCAATGGCATCGAAGCCATCTACTACGCGCTGACGCTGGCGAACGCGTCCTTCAAGTTCAGCCCGTCGTTCGAGGCTACGCGCCGCACGATTCACCAGCCCTGGACGCAGGTCACGCTCGAAGGCTTGCGCCGCCTGGACGAAGGCATCAAGCCGAAAGCGCCCGAGCCCGTGACGGGCGTGCTGCCGCCGGAAGAATTAGAGGAAGCGAAGAAGGACGACGAGGCAGTCGAGTACGAGGGCGAGATCGGGACGCCCCTCTCGATGATGGTTGACAGCGCCGCCGGCGGGGGCCGGGGCAAGATGATTTACGCCGCCATCGCCCTGGCAGTCGTCGCGCTCGTCGCCGTCGCAGGCATCCCCGCCGGCTGGTACAAGAGCAAAGCCGCGAAGGCCAACACTCAACCCGCGCCCGAGGCCGAGGCCCAGGCCGGCGCGCAGCCCGCGGCTGAAAACGCCGGGGCCGCGACCGCGACCGAGCAACAGCCCGCGCCCGCCGAGAACGCGGAGCCGTCAGTTGCTTCTACCGACATGAACGCCATTGCCGCAAAGCGCGCGCGCGAGGCCAGGGACCGCGCCCGTCAGGCGGAAGCGGCCAGGCAGGCTGCGGTGGGCGGACAATCCGCGGGGGCCGCGGAAGCCCCCAAGAAACCAGAAGCCGCGAAGCCCGGCCCGCGCATGGTCTCCGTCCAGGTGACATACGACGAAGCCGGCCGCGTCACGCAGACCTCCGGCGGCGACGGCACGGCCCAGCGCATCGCCCGCCAGAGGCGCTTCCCAGCCGGCAAGGCCGGCACGACGACCGTCACGATTCCTATCAATTAACAATTCAAAATTAGAAATGCAAAATTGAGGCGGAGACCACTTTCAATTAAATGTGGTTCTCCGCCTCAATTTTTAACTTTTCATTTTGAATTGTTAATTCAGCTTGACCATCCCGAGCATGACGAGCAGCGCGCGCTTAAGGCCGGTCTCGCGGCCACGCGGGTCGTACCATTCGTCCAGGGTGTGTGAGTTGCCGCTGGTGCCGCCCGTGCCGAGCGTGACGGCGGGGATGCCGAGCGAGATGGCTATATTCGAGTCGGTCGAGGAGCGGTCGAGTCGCGTCCGGCAGCCGAGGTAGCGCGTCGCCTCTTCCGAGATGCGGACGAGTAAAGCGTCCTTCGGGGTCTCGCCGCTCGGGCGGTCGCCAATGAGTTTCAGGTCCAGTTCGAGCGGCGTGGCTCCCGCGCGCCGCGCGGCGTTCTCGTCGTCGGCCGCCTCGCGCACGGCGCGGCGGAAGAAGGCGTCCAGGCGCTGCAATTCTTCGGCCGACTCCGAACGCAGGTCCACGTCCATCGTGGCCTCGCGCGGGATGACGTTGACGCTTGAGCCGCCCGAGATGCGCCCGACGTTGAAGGTCGTGCGCGGCTCCCTGGGCGCGGGGTAGGAGCTGAGCCGCGCGACGGCGCGACCCATCGCGTGCACGGGGTTGACCGCGCCGAAGTCGCCCCACGAGTGCCCGCCCTTGCCCGTCAGACGAACGCGGTAGCGGCGCGAGCCCAGCGCCGCGTGCGTGATGCGCTCCACGCCGGGCCCGTCGAAGCTGATGAAGGCGTCCACGCGCCCGGCCCAGTCGCCCTCGGTCAGAAGGTGACGCACGCCGCGCAAGTTCCCCTCGCCCTCTTCGCCGACCGTCCCGACGAACAGGAGCGAGCCCTCGGTCTCGACGCCGTTCTCTTCGAGCGCCGCCAACAGCGCGACGAGCGCGGAGAGCCCGCACCCGTCGTCCGCGATGCCCGGTGCGAGCAGCTTGCTCTGCTCGCGCCTGACCGTGAAATCCGTGCCCGGCGGGAAGACCGTGTCCAGGTGCGCGCTCACGACCAAAAGCGGCGAGAGCGAGCGCCCGCGCCGAAGCGCCACGCAGTTGCCCTCCGCGTCCAGCCGCGCGTCACTCAACCCCAGCCCGCGAAATTTTTGGCACAGGTACTCGGCGCGCTCTCCCTCTCCGAACGGCGGCGACGGGATGGCACAAATCCTCACGTGCTCCTCGGTAATCTCCGCCGCCCGACCCTCAAAAAATTGCAGCGCCGCCCGCACCCGCCCCGAGTCGAGAATTTCTTTCAGGATTTGTTCCGGCGCGAGCGCGGTGGAAGGAAGCATAAAGAAGTGATAAGTGATAAGTGAAAGAGCGTTTTTACTCATCGCTCATCACTTATTACCGCTTTTAAACTAATCGCATGACCTCGTCTTCTTCGAGCACGGCCGAGGATTGCTTGGCGTGTTCGTAGATGCGGGAGACGCGTTCTTCGGTGGCTTCCAGGCCGCGCGTTTCGAGCCAGAAGATTACGTTCGATTTGCCGCTCATCGGGCCGATTTCGATCTTCTGCTTGAGGCCGAAGAGCCCGGCGGGGACGCCCGAATAGACCAGGTCGGCCAGTGCGGGGTCGTTCTTCCGGTAGCTCTTGATGACGGCCGCCGCGTGCACGCCCGTCGCCGTGCGGAAGGCGTCGCGCCCGAAGACGGGGTAGTTGTAAGGTATCGTCCAGCCGCACGACTCGGCGGCCGACTCGCAGTACTCGCCGAGCCGCGACAAATCGTTGTCAATCCAATTCATCAGTTTCAGGTTGACGAGCAGTTGATCCATCGGCGTGTTACCGACGCGCTCGCCGATGCCGAGGGCCGAGCCGTGCACCTGGTCCGCGCCGCCCTCAATCGCTGCGATGGAGTTGATGACGCCGAGGCCGCGGTCCTGGTGGCCGTGCCAGTCGACTTTCACCTTCGGATTCACGCGGTCGACGAGCTGGCGAACGAAGCGGATCACGTTGCGCGCTCCCCACGGCGTGGCGTGGCCGACGGTGTCGGTGACGCAGATGCGCGCCGCGCCTGCTTCCATCGCCACCGTGTAAAGCTTCTCGATCTCCTCCGGTTTGGCCCGCGTCGTGTCTTCGGTGACGTACATGACCGGGATGCCGTGGTCGACCGCGAACTTTACCGCGTGCGCCGACTGCTCCACGATCCAGTCGAAGTCCCACTCTTCCGCAAATTGCCGGATGGGCGATGAGCCGATGAAGAGGTCGGCCTCGATGGCGATGCCGACGCGCTGGGAGATGTCGATGATCGGCCGGACGTCGTTCTCGTGCGTGCGCCCCGCCGCGCTGGGCGCGACGGAGAGCTTCTGCTCGACGATCTCGCGCGCCAGCCGCTCGACGGAGCGCTGGACGTGCGGCCCGGCACCGGGCAGGCCAATGTCGGCGTTGTCGACGCCAATCGCGTGCATGTAATGAAGGATGCGGACTTTGTCCTCGAGCGACGGATCGGTGACGGACGGCGACTGCAGCCCATCGCGCAAGGTCTCGTCGTCGAACTCGATTTTCTTCGTGGAAGGCCGCGCCGGCTTCTCGCCGGCGACGTTCCAGTCGTAGATGAGGGATTCGGGGGTTTCGTTCATGGGAGCAGCTCCGGGTTGTTGCGCAGGAGAGCATACCGCGCGCCGTCCGCAGCCCCACGGTGTCATTCCGAGCGCAGCGAGGAATCCCCTTCGGCCGGAGATCCCTCGCTGCGCATCGTAACGTGTCATTCCCTCGCCAGCGACACCGCGTCCATCACGACCGGCGATAAAATCTGAACATGCACCGGTTCCTGATCATCATCGAAGACGCCGGAAAGAACTTCTCCGCGTATTCGCCCGACCTACCCGGCTGCGTTGCCACCGGTGCTTCGCGCGAAGAGACCGAACGGAACATGTACGAAGCGATTCAGCTCCACATCGAAGGACTTCGCGAGGACGGGCTTCCGATCCCTGACTCCACGGCGTTTGCCGAGTACGTCGTCGTCGGCGCGACACCTTAGTACACCGCTCCGGAAGAGAGTGTCCGGCG
>DASWQY010000140.1:0-103603 GCA_036403435.1 Pyrinomonadaceae bacterium | reverse complement strand
GTTGCAGAGCGCCGTAAAAATCTCGAAGGCGGCGGCGTCGAAGCTGACCGAGGCGAACTGGAGCATCCGTGAGCCAGGGCCGAGGCCGAGGAAGTCTGACTGCGCGGTGACGAGGTTGGAGAGGCCGCGGTGGGCGACCATCACGCCCTTAGGCTTGCCGGTCGAGCCCGACGTGTAGATCACATACGCGAGGTTCTCGCTCATCCCCGCACTCCCTAAATTCTCACCGCTCTGCTCGGCCAGCAGTTCCCGCTCGCTATCCAAACAGATGGTCTGCCCCCAGTGCGCCGGCAGGTGGTCGTTCAGGTGTTCGGCCGTCAGCAGCAGCGGCACGTTGCTGTCTTCCAGCATCCACCCCAACCGCTCCAGCGGGTACTCAGGGTCTAATGGCAGGTAAGCGCCGCCCGCCTTGAGGATGCCGAGCAAGGCCACCACCATCTCGACCGACCTGTCGAGGCAGACTCCGACCACCACATCCGGCCCGACGCCCAGGGAGCGCAGGCGGTGGGCCAGTTGGTTGGCTCTCCTATTCAACTCTGCGTAACTGACCTCTGCCTCTGGACTGCGCACGGCCGCGGCCTCTGGCGTGCGCTCCGCCTGCTCCTCGAACAACTCGTGGAGGCATTTGTCTCGCGGGTATTCACTCCCGGTCTCGTTCCACTCGACGATTAGCTGCCGGCGCTCGGCGGCGGTGAGCAGCGGCAACTGCGAGAGCGGGCGGCTCGGTTCCTCGGCGACGCCTGCTAAGAGCGTCTTGAAGTGCTGGCACAGCCGCTTGACCGTCTCGCGCTCGAACAGGTCGGCGTTGTACTGGACCGAGCCCAGGAGCCGCCCCTCGTACTCGGTCAGCGCCACCGTCAACTCGAAGCGCGCCGCCCCACTGTCGCTGTGCAGCGCCTCCAGCCGCAGCCCACTCACCTCAAGGCTCTCCGCGGGCGTGTTCTGCAACAGGAACTTCACCTGGAAGAGCGGCGTGTGGCTTAAAGTCCGCTCCGGGGCTAACTCCTCGACCAGCCGCTCGAACGGGATGTCTTGATGAGCGTACGCGCCCAGGCAGACCTCTCGCACCCTCTCGATTAACTCCTCGAAGGTCGGGTCGCCAGACAGGTCCGTCCGCATGACCAGTTGGTTGATGAAGAAGCCGATGAGTGGCTCCAACTCGGTCCTGGTGCGGTTGGCGATGTCGGTCCCGACTATCACGTCCTCCTGAGAGCTGTAGCGCATCAGGAGCAACTGGAAGGCCCCCAGCAAGGTCATGAACAGCGTCGCCCCGTGCCGCCGACTGAGTTGCCTCAGCTTCTCCGCCACCTCCTCGTTGACCTCGAAGCTCAGTTGCCCGCCGCGGTAACTCTGGACATTGGGGCGCGCACGGTCTGTGGGCAGTTCCAAGACAGGCAGCTCGCCGCCCAACTGCTCGCGCCAGTAGGAGAGCTGCCCTTCGAGCACGTCTCCGCTCAGCCACTCGCGCTGCCAAGCGGCGTAGTCGGCATATTGAATCGGCAACTCAGACAGGGGTGAGGGCCGCCCCTGCGAGTAGGCTTCGTAGAGCGCGGCCACTTCCCTGACCAGCACGCCCATCGACCAGGCGTCCGAGACGATGTGGTGCATCGTCAGGAGCAGGACGTGCTCACGCCCGCCCAGCTTCACCAGGCCGACGCGCAAGAGCGGGCCGCGCTCCAGGTCGAACGGACGCTGCGCTTCCGCGGAAGTTAATCTTCTTAACTCAGCCTCCCGTTCTTTCTCGTCCGATTGGCAGAGGTCAATCACGGGCAGCGTAAGAGGGCCGGCCGGCTTTATGGTCTGAAAGGGGTTCCCGTCCACGTTGGTGAAGACGGCGCGTAAAATCTCATGCCGGCGAGTGATCTCGCTGAAAGCTCGCCCCAGGGCGTCAATCTGGAGTTCCCCTACGAGCCGCACCGCCGCCGGCATGTTGTAGAAAGCGGAGCCGGACTCCAGTTGGTCCACGAACCACAAGCGGTGCTGCGCAAAAGAGAGAGGGGCCGTTTCGTTTGCCCTACGTCTGGGGATGGCCGGCGATTCTGCGGCGTGCGGAAGCCGCCCCCTGAGCCGCTTCTCGATGAGTGCGCGCTTCGCGGATGAGAGATGATTTAGCCGGGTCGGGAGCGATGAGAGTTCGCTCATACTTGATAGCCTCAGCTCGGGTTTGAAGGACAGCTTCGCGCGCCAAAGTTCTGCCAGCTCTTTTGGCCCGCGACGATATTCGAAGCCTTATGGGGGAAGGCGGTAGTACGCGGCTGCTTCAACAGTGAGAAGGGCTTGAATTCCCGGCACACAGAGGAACGCTTGAGAGCTGAGCGGCCCTTCGTAATGTATGAGACTTTGGCCGAAAGCGCCCGGTTAAGCGGGCTCCCTGATTCAAAGCTACAGCGCCCTAATGACCTCTGATGATAGCTGTCCCGCGAGATTAACTCTCGTCTATTCTAGTAAAGAATTTTTCTTGATTCTGCGCTGCTACCAGTGTAGCATCTTCACATTCAAATAGGACCCATTACCGGCTTTTATACTTAATTATTTGACTTGTAGTCAATAGCAAGATTGATGGCGGAGAAGCAGCCGATAGTCTCCCCTGTCGCCGTGGCACACCCTGAAACGGCACTGTAAGGCGTCTCTCTCTCACTGCTTTCGATAAAGCGATGTTATGAGTTAATCCATCTTTGGTCCGATGGATTCGATTGAATTCCATCCGCCGGTTCAGCAAATGAGTGACGCTAAATTTTATCTCAAGCAGAATGTCCAGGTGGAGCCGCTTTTCAACCAGTGGTACGCGTGGACCCACTTGATAGCGCCGCAGACGGCGGCGATGAATATCGCCAACTCGCACGTGAAAAAAATGCAATCGTACGTGGCCGCGCCCAAAGTTCACGCCGACGCCCTCAAAAACCCGGCCATGCTCGGCGGCCCGTTTATTGATTATCAGGGCGGCCGGATTGAGGAAATAAAAGCGTTGCTGGAGGCGACCATTAAAGACCAGGCGCACATGCTGAGGTTTTCGGAGTCCGTCAAGGTCTTAGATCAAATCCTGCGGGACGAAGCTAAAGGGTACTCGCTCGCGCCTTTGTACGAGAAAGTTCCCGAGAACCTGAAAGGGTACGTGGAGCTTGTTTACGATTTGAATAACAACCCCTCCATCAGATTCATCGAGGGGCTGTTGTACAAAAGTCCCTTCTATTGTTCATCCCTTCAGGGGCTCTTACTGTCCCTGGTTTACGGGGACGAGCGCCCGTTCGCCTTGAGCACTCCCCGGTTGACCGACGGCGCGTCCCTGCACCTCAGGCTTCCTTTTGAGAGCGAAGCCGTGGACGAGTTATTTAAAATGAAATTCAGTCCGCAGACGCTCGGCCACATCAACGAGTATCTCGGCCTGGAGGCGGAGGACGAGCGTTTATTCTCTTCGTTCCTCACCGAGGAGGCCCCGCCCGAGTCGTGGGAGTACCGCGGCGACGGCGTAAACGTACGCTACTTCGGCCACGCTTGCCTGCTGGTGGAGACGAAGGGCGTAAATATTCTCGTCGATCCGGTCATCAGCTACACCTACGATAGTGAGATCAATCGTTACCGTTATCCAGACCTGCCGAATCAGATAGACTATGTGCTGATAACTCACGGGCACCAGGATCACATCCTGTTCGAGACCCTCTTGCAATTAAGGCACAAGATCAAGCACGTGATTTTGCCGCGCGGCTCGGGCGGGCGCTTGGAGGACCCTTCGCTGAAACTAATCCTCCAGCACGTCGGGTTCAAAAACGTCATCGAGATAGACAACATGGAGACCATCGACATCGAGGACGGGGGGAGCATCACCGGCATTCCTTTCCTCGGCGAGCACGCGGATTTAAATGTCACGAGCAAGATCGCGCACTTCATTCGGCTCAAGGGAAAGACTTTTCTCTTCGCGGCGGATTCCAACAACGTCGAGCCGAAACTTTATGAGCATGTGTATCGGATTCTCGGGGGCGTTGACGTTCTGTTTCTGGGGATGGAATGCGACGGGGCTCCTTTGTCGTGGCTCTACGGGCCGCTCCTGACGAAACCTTTAGAGCGGAAGATGGACCAGTCCAGAAGGCTCTCCGGCTCGAATTACGAGAAGGGCATAAAAATAGTCGAACAACTCGGGTGCAAGCAGGTCTACGTGTACGCCATGGGGCAGGAGCCCTGGCTGAATTACATCATGAGCATCAAGTACACGGAGGCGTCCCAACCCATCATCGCCTCCAACCAGTTGATCGAGACCTGCCGGAGCCGGGGGATCGGGGCGGAGAGATTGTACGCCCAGAAGGAGTTCGTCTACTGCGCCTGACGCGGGCCGGGGCGCGGGGCCAGACTCGGCCCGTTGAGGGTTTTCGCCAAGACCGAAGGCTAAGGGCTTTGATCCGATGAGCATCTTAAAATTTCTCCTGCGCAACTCCAAATGGTCGTCCGTCCTGGCAATCCTGACCAGCGTCATCAGCGGGATTGTCGGCGCGGCGCTCGTCGCTTTCATCCACCGCGTCTTGAGCCGCGCCCCCGACGCTTCCTCCCCGAATCTGCTCTGGGCCTACTGCGGCCTGTGCGGCCTTCTGCTTTTGAGCCACCTCCTCTCTCAGGTTTTGTTGCTTTATATTTCGCAGGGCGCGATCTACGACCTGCGGATGCAATTGTGCCACAGCATCATCCGCGCCCCCTTGCGCCCGCTGGAAGAGGCCGGCTCCCCGCGCCTCCTGGCCGCGCTGACCGGGGACGCTTCGACGATTTCGGGGGCGCTGCTCGGAGTCCCCGTCATCTGCATCAACGTCGCGACCATCATCACCTCGCTCATCTACATCGGCTTCCTCTCCTGGAGAATGCTCCTCGGGTTAGTCGCTTTCATGCTGGCCTCAGTCTTCATCTACCAGCTCGCCGTCATGAAGGCGATGCGCCATTTGAAGTTGGCCCGCGAAGAGGCCGACACCCTGTTCGCACACTTCCGCGCCATCATAGACGGCAACAAGGAACTGAAGCTCAACCGGCTCCGCCGCGAGGAGTTTTATCAAAAGGACGTGAAGGCGAGCGCCTCGCGGGTGCGACGCCACAACATCGCCGGGCAGACCGTCTACACCGCCGCCACCGGCTTCGGCCGCCTGCTCTATTTCATCTTCATCGGCCTGATTCTCTTCGCCCTCCCGGCCCTGACGCCCGTCCGCACGCAAGACCTCATCGGCTACGTGCTGGTGGTCCTTTACCTGAACGGCCCGATTACTCTGCTGGTCAACGTCATCCCGACGTTCAACCAGGCGAAAGTCTCCCTGCGGAAGGTCCAGTCGTTAGGCTTGACTTTGGCGAAAGTGCGCGAAGAAGAGAACTCGCTCTCCCAGCCCGGTCCCGATTCGCGCTGGGAGTCGTTGGAGCTGGAGGGCGTGACGCATACTTACTACCGCGAGAAAGAGGATGACAACTTCACCCTCGGCCCCATCGACATGACCTGTCATCCGGGCGAGCTGGTCTTTATCATCGGCGGTAACGGGAGCGGCAAATCCACCCTCGCCAAAATCCTGACGGGCCTCTACGTCCCCGAAAGCGGAAAGATTCTGCTCGACAGGCGGCCCGTCACGGACGAAACGAGAGAAGTTTACCGCCAGATGTTTTCCGCGGTCTTCTCGGATTTTTATCTTTTCGACCGGGTCGCCCGCTCGAACGGTTCGGACGGCCTGCACCTGGACGCGCGGGCGCATGATTATCT
Organism: Pyrinomonadaceae bacterium; assembly: GCA_036403435.1. GTDB lineage: Bacteria > Acidobacteriota > Blastocatellia > Pyrinomonadales > Pyrinomonadaceae > QHXM01. The sequence goes on along the minus strand of DASWQY010000140.1, from coordinate 97,887 downwards.
GGTCGAGCTTCAGCTCGACCACAAGGTCAGCGTCAAAGAGGGGCTGCTCTCGACGACCGCCCTCTCGGATGGGCAGCGCAAGCGGCTCGCGCTCCTTAACGCCTACCTGGAAGACCGCCCGTTCTACGTCTTCGACGAATGGGCGGCGGACCAGGACCCGCTGTTCAAGCGCGTGTTCTACACAGAAATCCTGCCGGACTTGAAGAGCAGGGACAAGACCGTGTTCGTCATCAGTCACGACGACCGCTTCTACCACATCGCAGACCGCCTCATTAAATTGGATTACGGCCGCCATGCCCAAGACTAATTCCTGCTTCATCACTTTTCACCCGAACCCGCGGGCGGGCCTGCGGCTTTTCTGCTTCCCTTACGCGGGCGGCGGGCCGCACGTCTTCAGGGAGTGGACGCGCCAGCTCCCGCCGAGCGTAGAGGTCTGCGCGGCCCAGTTTCCGGGGAGGGGGGCCAGAATGTTCGAGGAGCCTTTCGCCGACGTGGCACAGTTCGTGGACGAAAGCTTGTCCTCCCTCCTCCAATATTCGGACAAGCCGTTCGCCTTTTTCGGCCACAGCATGGGCGCGCTGATCGCTTTCGAATTGGCGCGCCGGCTGCGCCGGGAGGGGAGGCCGCCGCCGCTGCATCTCTTCGTCAGCGGGCGCGGCACTCTGCGGGGGTTAAAAGGGGAACTCCACCGCGCCCTCCTCTCGGATTCGGAGCTGCTTGAGGAGTTGCGGCGCTTCGACGGCGTGCCGGCTGAGGTGCTTGGGAACGAGGAATTGATGCGGATCATGATGCCCTCCATCAGGGCAGACTTTACGGCGTGCGAACGCTACGTCTACACGGCGGAGCCCCCCCTGGACTGCCCCCTCTCGGCTTTCGGCGGCCTGCAAGACCAGGAGGTGAGTCGGGAACAGCTCGAAGCCTGGCGCGACGAAACGACCGCCGCCTTCTCATGCAAGATATTTCCTGGGGGACACTTCTTCCTGGACACGGACCAGCCCATGATTCTGCGGGCGGTGGCGCAGGAGCTGTCGTCGCTCACGGAAAGCACGGGCCTGGGGACAGGCGGTTCGACCGTAACCGGGCCGTAGGATACGCAGCAGGTGATAGCTCAACTCTGTGGAGGCTCCATACAAAAGCCATGAAGAAACAGGACATCATTCTTCGCGTCGTCGTCTGGCTGTTCATCTTGTTCGTCGGCTTGATCACGATCTACCGGCAAGGCCCTCCCGCGGCGGTGCCCGCGGACGCGCCCGCGGCAGAGTTCGCTTCGGGCCGCGCCATGCAACATTTGAAGGTCATCGCCGCCCGACCCCACCCGAACAACTCGCCCGCGCTGGCCGAAGTCCGCGACTACATCGTCGGGGAGTTAAATAAGCTGGGACTGAGCCCCGAACTCCAATCGGCGGAAGCCGACGAGGCCGCGCCCGGCGCACAGGCCACACAGAACATTGTCGCCAGGCTGAAGGGCACGCAGGCCGGCGGGAAAGGCGTCCTGCTGGTCGCGCATTACGACACGGTCGATGACAGCTACGGCGCTTGCGATGACGGGGCGGCCGTCGCCGCGCTCCTGGAGACCGCGCGCACACTCAAATCCGGCCCGGCCTTGCAGAAGGATGTCATCTTCCTGTTTACCGACGGCGAGGAGAATGGCCTGTGGGGGGCGAAGAATTTCGTCGCGAGCCACCCGTGGGCGGAGGAAGTCGAGGTCGCGCTTAACTTCGACGCGCGCGGGTGCTCGGGGGCGGTCTACATGTTTGAGACGAGTGAGAATAACGGCTGGCTCGTTCGTGAATTCGGCAAGGCCAGCCCACGCCCGTTCGCCAATTCTCTGATGTACGAGATATACAGGAGTCTGGCGGTTTACTGGACCGATTTTACCATCTTCAAGCGGGCGGGAATCTCCGGGCTCAATTTCGCCTTCGTTGACGACCCTCTGCGTCAGCACACCCCGCTTGATAAATTAGAGGCGCTCGACGAGGGCAGCTTGCAGCACGAGGGCGCTCAGGCCGTGGCCTTGTCCAGACACTTCGGCAATTTGAATGCGACTGACCCGAAAGCCGCGGACGCCATCTACTTCGACGTTCTCGGGCTGACCCTGATCGCCTACCCCCGCGCGTGGGCCGTCCCCCTGACCCTGGTGGCCGTGCTCTTCTTCGCCGGCCTTGTGATCTTTGGGCTGTGGAGAAAAAAGCTGAAACTCTCGGGGGTCGGGTTGGGCTTCGGCGCGCTCATCATCAGCGTCGTGTGTTCTTTGCTGGCGGCCAAAATCATCTGGGCAATCGAACGCGCCCTGCACACGGGCTACAACTCTTTCAGCAACTACAAAATTTACCTGCTGAGCTTCGTCGCCGTCGCCCTCGCCGTCACGTCGTTCATTTACCTTTGGCTGCACAAAAGAGTGGCGACCGCTGACTTGACCATCGGGGCGCTGTTCGGGTGGCTGATCATGACGGTGCTGGTGACGTGGTACGTGCCGAGCGCCAGTTTCGTGTTCGTCTGGCCGTTCCTCTTCAGTTCTATCGGGGCGGCCTTCATGCTGGCCCGCCAGGACAGTCCTCTGAATTCGCCGCTCGTGCTCGGCGTGCTCGCCGTGTGCGCCGCCCCTGGGATTATTCTCCTGGGCAACACCATCTACATCCTCGCCCTCGGCTCGGGGCTCATCCTGCTGACGCTGCTGATCGTGCTGGCGGTCCTGTTGTGTGCGCTCCTGGTCCCGCATATCCTCCTCGCGGCCGCCCCGCGCCGGTTCTGGCCGCTGCCCGCCGCAGCCCTTTTACTAGGGGTCTGTCTCCTCGTCGTGGGCAATGCCAGGTCCGACCAGATTGCCGCGAATATCAACCGCCCGCCGGCGGGGCCGCTCCCCGCGCCCGCGACGGTTTCCGCTACGCGCTTGGGTCCACGGCCACGATCCGTAGCTCGCTCGTATAGTGCTGCCCCGCGGCGTCCGTCAGCCAGGTTTGACCGTGGTCCGGCAGCATCTCCGAAAAGGTTATGAGCGAATCGGCCTCGTCACTATTCTTTGTCCGGCGGACGACCTTCGCAAGAATGTCTGTGTAAACGGGGCTCTCGAAATCGACGTAGAAAGGTTTCGTCTCGACGGGCGATTTGACGAACACGAAGCGCGGCATCCCCTGTAGCTGGGCCCAACGCCGGACGCCGAGGAATCGCTCCGCGTCGTCCTTGACGTAGGCGAAAGGCAACTCGTCGGCGGCGAAGGCCCACGACTCGCGCGAAATCACCAGGCGGTCGAAGCTGATGCGAGGCATGTGCGTGCGCGGCTCTAAAATCTTAAATAGATTTACCGACCGCGAGCTGAACAGGTCGGAGAAGGCTTCGATGATCTCGTACCGCAGACGCCCGTCGCGCGTGCGCGCGAACAGCTCGCCGCCGGCCTCTTCGACGACCACCTCCCCGACAGGGATCATCTGCTTATCCGGGTCGCTGAAAGAATCGTGAGTGACCATCAGCAGGTAATCGTCCGAGGACCGCAGGACGGGATTGGTGCGCGCCGTCAGGCCGGGCATTGACTTGGCGGGCATCATTCTCAAGGCGTGCTTCGGCAGGTCCTGCTCGGCGTTGTGGAGGAGTTCTTCCGGGCGCGGGTGTTGGGTGACGAACACGGAGCCCATCAGGGTATTCGTGCCGAGGTGAAACTCGCCCAGCAACATTTGATAATCACCGCGCCGAATGGCCTCCGCCCCGGAGGCCGCGATCATCACGTCGGGGCTGTGGTAGCGCGCGAAAGGCCAGCCCGCGCGCGCCGCGGCAAACTTCTGCTCGACCAGGGGGCGCAGTTCCTCCACGTTATACCTGACGTGGCGTGTCCCCTCCGGGACTGAGAGAATCTCCGCCCACAGTCGCTGGAGCACGGGCCGGAGCGCGTGGCCGGCGGTCTTCTCCCGGTCAAGAATCAGGGGGAGGATGCGATACCAGAACGTCGCGCCGTCTACTTCCGGCGAGCCCTTCCGGTGGGCCAGGCTCCTGTATATTTCTTTGAAGGCCCGGCGATAAAATTCCGCGATCTGGGCGGTGAGCCAGCGGGCGCTCGTCAGGAGCAAAGAGAGGGGCGGCCCAAGTTGACGCAGAAACTCCGGCCCGAGTTCCACCTCGACATCTCTGCGGCAATCTTCATAGACCAAAGTCCGCGCCGCATACGTCATCCCGGCAGACCTCGTCGAAGTCGCGCCGGACAGGCGCGTGAAGGAGGCGTCCAACTCCGCCAGGGCGCGGTCCAGATTTTCGGGGTCGCCGGCCGCGCGCGCCACGCGCTCGCGTCCTCTTTCCAACTCGTCGAGGGGTGCGAGCGCGGACGCGCGCAGGCTCTCATCCTCGACTCGTTCGAGCAGCCTTCGCAGCGTCCGCTCGGGGAATAACTGGGTCGGGATTTCAAAGTTCCAGGAGATCAGCCCCCTGGCGCTTATTTGCTCCAGCAGTTGATAGGCTTGCTGCTCGCCCCTGACCGCGGCCGGGAAGGCCCGCATCAAGATGTGGGCGATCTCGCTCGCAGTCTTCTTTCCGTCGCAGAGTTGAAGGGCCGTGGCAAGCTGCGGCGGGAGGCGCGTCGGCGGGGCGAGCGGCAGCCAGAGCAAATCCCCTTCGAGGCGCATGTACGGAACGCGGCGGGGAGTAATCCAGGGGCGTAGCTCCACGTTCCTGCTTAACAATTCGGCAAGCGTGTCAATACACCAGGCTTCAAAATAAACGCCGCGCGTGGCAACCAGGTCCGCGCCGGGTCGCACCGTCAACGTCTCTCCCTGCGGAACCAGACGCGCCCAGCCCATGGGGCCGAAGAAACCGATGGTATCGTTTTTGACCGAGTAACGTTGCAGGTAATTGGCTATCAGCTCTTTGTGCTGCCGCCGCTTGGAGCCACCGGCACCGCCCTCCGAGGGCTTGCTGAGAAGCGGGGCGAGGGCCGAATGAAAGGCGTGGCGGTTCTGCCAGATCACTGCTTCCTGGAAACGTTTCGCCGAGGCCGCCTCCTGTAGCGCCCGCTGCTGTTTGACCACAGCGTCCCCGTAACTCTGGCGGAAGGTCGCAAACGCCACGTCCCTTTCGGCGGAAGCGGCCCGGAGGTCTTCTACGGCCGGCCCAATCTCGCCCGCGGCCTGAGCCGGCGTCGGGACCTTGCCCTTGTGCAAAGAGCGCAGCGCGGCCACCAGTGGGTAACGCTTCCTGACATCCCTCCACTCGCCACTGCGCCGGAGTTCGTCCAGAGCATCCCTAACTGTGTCGAGCGCCTGAACGCGCTTGCGTTGGAGTTCGTCTTCGGCCTGTAGCAACTGGTCGGCGGCACGCGAGCAAGTGTGGTCGGAAAGTTTGAGCACCTGTGCGGCGGGGAAACCCGTGCCCCGCAGACCAACCCAGCGCCACAATCTCCAGTCGCCTCCCGGCAACTCGATTAAGTGTGGCGGCAATCGCGCGGCATCTTCCGTGGGAAGCTGGGAGGATGAGAGAGGTGGGGTGGCCGTAGAATGAGGACTCTGCTCGCCGGGACTCATGAGAGGTTTAAAATATTCGGATTCTCACACGCAGAGAGGGGTGTCTATTTTCCCACTGTTCAAATGGCATCAAGCGTGGCCGGAGCGGCGCAAGCGTCCCGATTAAAATGCTCATGCCCCCGCCCCTTGGCATTCACCATTGGCCGGGGGCACGAGTGTATGCTTGCCCTTCGACGCCGCGCACTCGCCCGACGCCTTCGGTCTCGCCAGAGCGTTCTAGCAACTCTGCTCGACCTTCACCGCTTACTGTCTCTTCAGCCTGATGCTGAAGTTTTCAGTCGTGGTCGGTTGATTCGGGAATCTCCTCTGGCCGACGAACTCGACGAGCGCCTCGTTGTCGCTCACCAGCTTCATCGTCGCGTCTTGAGAATGCCCTGTCCCGTCCTTGACCTTGAAGGATAAGGTCGTCCCATCGACGCTCACAGACTGTAGCTTGACGAACGATTCGCGCACCTTCCGCGGCGACGCGAGCTTCTGGTTTTTCTTGTCTATGTCCTGGCGCTTGCCCACGTCCAGCGCCTCGCCCGTCAGCTTCCCGCCATCCATGCTCAGCCTGATGGCGTAGTCGGCCATGTCGTCCGGGTTGCGCTTGCCCCGCCACGTGCCGACGAATAGGCTGGCGTTACTCTGCGCCGATGCCGACAGCGTCGCCAGCAAGCTCGCCCGCGGCGCAACCCCGGAACTCAGCACCGCAAAGGATGCCGCGACCAGTGCCGCCACTAGCAGCGCGCTGACGCCTGTTCTCCTCTTTAATCTCATTGCTTGATCCTCCACATGTTAGGGCGTCGCTAACGCCCGATGGGTGTAAGGCGGCCCACAGATGAATTGAACGGGTGTTGGTAAGTGGACGGGCGCGAACTACCAGTCTTCCGTAATTGCTCCGTCACCCTACCGCCACAGTTCAGTTTTCTGGTCGCTCCACCGTTTCACCGGTGCCGCTGCCGGATGAAACGATTGCTCCTTGTTGAATGTCCCGTGAAGAAGATTTTTCGTTTCATGTTGATAATTTGCTTCTGAGTCCAGCCACCAATTCTTTCCCCAGGGATGACGCCGAACTGATGTTCGCGCGCCGCTCGCCTGGTATCGGCATGGCCCACTCCTTGCCGATATTGCTCAGCGCCAGTTACAGCAACTTGAAGGGGCTTTATCGCTTGAGAAAGAGCGATCATTTTTGGTGATATAGAGGGCGTCCTGCTTCAGCGATTGAGAGTATTCGCCGTAGCGGCCGCGCGCTATACTTTGGGGGATAACCGAACCTTGATATTTTTCTTCGGCTGTCTGCTTTTACCCGAGCAGAGTCTCCTGCTTAGTATCCGAAGCATACATCTACGCCATTGAGGTGTCAAATAATTATTCGGCCCAATCGTTAAGGACTGGTCCGCTGTGCCAAAACCCACGTCCGCTGTGCCAAAACCTAGTCGCTCAGGCGGACGAAGAGATGGACTGCTCCCGGCATTTCAGTCGGTAGTCGTGCCCTTCCACGGCCAGAGCCGCGACAAACCCTGGGCCCACCTCAAGTCCTCGCAGTGACCAGCGGGAAGGCTCTTGCGATTCGCCGCAAGAGAGCAGCGCCGCCGGTTCCCCCGGTGCCAGGGAAACGCTGAACTGGTCCAGCGGCAGCGAGAGCCCTTCCCCCCTGGCCTTGATGTAAGCCTCTTTGCGAGTCCAACAATTGAAAAAAGCTTCGGTCTGCTTTTCCGGCGGCAGCGAGCGCAGCACGTCAACTTCGCGCGAGGAGAAAAATCGTTGGGCGATCTCCAGACACGTAAAATCGCTGCGGACTTGCTCGATGTCCACCCCGACCCGCCGACGGCAAGCGACGGCGTAGAGGGCCTGCCCCTGGGAGTGGGATAAATTAAACTGGAGCGCGCCGCGGCCGAATTCAGACGGCAGCGACGGCTTCCCGTGAGGACCGTAGGTAAAACGTAATTGACGCGGCCGCACTTGCAAATAGTCTCCGAGAATAGCGCGGAGCAGCCCGCGCGCCACGACGAAGCGGTCGCGATCTTTCCGAAAGCGAAAACGGCCGGCCTTTTCTCGCTCGTCCGGTGTGAGAGTCTGGAGCAGGTCCGGCATCCGTTCCGCCGTCCGGTCCAGGTCGGCGTGCCAGACGTGAACTTCGTTCCTCCGTATCATCTCCGCTTCCGTCCTCTCTTCAAACGATGGCGAAGGGAGTCGAGCCTCAAGCACGTGGTCGCGTCGCGCGGCGTCGCGCGGCGTCGCGGCCCACGCCGACGCCTCCTGGCCCAGTTCCTCTTGCTCGTCGCTACTCATGCTGTTTCCATCAAGTCGGTTGTCGCGGTGTAATGGGAATTGAGGAGCTGAACTCTTAAGTTGAGCCACCGTTTTTTAGCACACGACATATAAATTGTTAAAGAGGTAAGGGGTCGGTAACGAAAGGCGCTCAGGCAGGCGGCCCGTCGCATTCCGCTCCCGCGCCCCGCGTCCCGCTATTTACACCACACGCAACGGCTCATTATAATCCCCGAAGGCCAACGGTCCCCACGCCCTTTAACTGTTCAGAACGTCAAGGACGAGGTCGGCGATGAGCGTCGAAGCTGAGCATACTGTTCTTGTCATAGATGACGGGCTCGATCAACGAGAGTTGACGAGCATGATACTGCGCAAGGCGGGCTACCGAGTCCTCACTGCCGGCGACGCAAGCGCGGGCTTCGAGGTCTTACGACTTGAGCGCCCCGACGCGGTGATCAGCGATGTCAGGATGCCGGGGATAGACGGCATTGAGCTATGCCGGATAATTCGCGCCGACGCCGAGTTGGGCGAGACGCCAATCCTGCTCGTGAGCGCCGTGTGTGTTGACGCGGAGAGCGCCGTCGAAGGTCTCCAGGCGGGGGCCGACGATTATCTCGAACTCCCCCTCGATCCCATCCTCTGTATCGCGAAGGTCGCGCGCCAGATCGAGCGCAGGCACGTCACCGAGCACAGGCAGTCCGAGGAAAAGATTCGCCGGGTCAACGAGTCGCTGGAGCGCCTGGTGCAGGAGCGCACCGCGCAGCTCGAAGAGGCTAACAGAGAGCTTGAGTCCTTCGCCTACTCCGTGTCTCACGACCTGCGCGCGCCGCTCCGTTTCATCAGCGGCTTCACGGAACTGCTGCATAAACGAGTGGCCGCCGGCCTCGATGAAACCAGTTTGCACTACCTCGAAGTCATCGAGAATTGTATTAAACAGGCCGCAAACCTAATTGACGATCTCTTGTCATTCTCCCGGATGAGCCGCGAGGAGATGCGGCACCACCTGGTTGATCTGGATCAGATGGTGAGGGAGCTGCAAAAATCTCTTGCCAGCGAGGCCAGCGGTCGGAACATCAAGTGGAAGATCGCGCAGTTGCCCACCGTGCAGGGCGACTCGGCCCTGCTACGGATCGTCTGGCAGAATCTTCTTGACAACGCCGTCAAGTACACGCGGCGCTGCCCGGAAGCTGAGATCGAAGTCGGATGCTCGGAGGACGACTGCATCTGCACCTTCTTCGTGCGCGATAACGGCTGCGGCTTCGACATGCGGTTCGTCGAGAAACTCTTCGGGGTGTTTCGGCGTCTGCACAGCGAGGAAGAGTTCGAGGGGACGGGAATCGGACTCGCCACCGTACACCGCATCATTCATCGCCACGGCGGCCGCACCTGGGCGGAAGGCCAGGTCAGCGTCGGCGCGACCTTCTATTTCTCACTGCCGAAACGAAACAGGGAGGATGTTTAGAATGGACTCGAAGCACATCCTGTTGGTCGAAGACAGCCAATACGACGTTGAGTTGATCCTCACGGCGCTGGCCGAGAACCACGTCGCTAACGAAGTGGTCATCACCCGCGACGGGGAAGAAGCGTTGAACTATCTTTACCGCCGTGGGGCTTTCGAGCAGCGGCCCGAGTGCAACCCGGCCGTCGTGTTCCTCGACTTGAAGATGCCGAAAGTGGACGGGCTCGAAGTGCTCAGGCAAATCAAGGCCGACCCGGTGCTGAAGGCCATCCCCGTCGTGATGCTGACCTCGTCGCGTGAGGACCAGGACTTGGTCTCAAGCTATCGGCTGGGAGTTAATGCCTACGTGGTGAAGCCGGTGAATTTTTCCGAATTTCTGGAAGCGATCAGCCAGGTCGGAATGTTCTGGGGCGCTCTCAATCAACCGCCGCCCAGGCAATGCGCTCACGGGGTGAAAGAACCGCAGGGTTGAAGCCGCCGCTCTTGTCTCCGAGCGCCGGCCAGGAGATTCGAGCCAGACCTGAATAGGAAGAACGCGTCATGTCCACACCATCACCAGAGACACCATCGGGCGAGTCGATTCGGGTCATGCTCGTTGACGACCACGTCGTGCTTCGCTCGGGCTTGCGCTTGCTCATTGATAGCCATCCGGGCCTGCGGGTCATCGGCGAGGCCGGCAGCCGCACCGACGCGCTGGAGGTGGCCGAGCGCGAGCAACCTGACATCATTCTGCTCGACCTCGACCTGCCGGGCACTGACGGTTACGAGCTTCTGCCGGACCTGCTCCAGGCGGCCCGCCAAGCCCGCGTCCTGATTCTGACGGGCGTGACCGACCTCGAAGCTCACATCCGGGCGCTCAGACTCGGCGCGATAGGCGTGGTGCTGAAAGAGAAAGCGCCGGAGGTGCTGATTAAGGCGATACGTGGGGTCTATGCGGGTGAGATTTGGCTTGACCCCGCGGCGGTCGCCAGACTGCTCGGCCAGGGCTCGCCGTCAGGCGCAGCCCCTAAGCCCGACCGCGAGGCCGCGAAGATCGCCACGCTGACCGAGCGCGAGCGCGAGATTATCGCCCTCATCGGCGAGGGACTCAAGAACAAGCAGATTGCCAGCCGGTTGTTCATCAGCGAGGGGACCGTGCGCAATTATCTGACTACGATCTTCAGCAAACTTGAGGTCACGGACCGCTTCGAGTTGATCTTGTATGCCTACCGGCACAAGCTTGCCAAACCGCAGATTTAGCCGCCTCCGGCGAGAAATCAGCTGGACGGCAAAGACCGGGGGGAACGGCCCGCCACGCGCCCGCACGACTCTCAACCCGCGCTAAGCCTTTGTTTTCGGCAGCGCCCATGACAATCCTCACCCCCCCGAGGGTGCGTCCTGTCACCTCCGACACGATAAAAAAAGTGTTAATCCTCAGTACAAAAAGGTGAGCATCTTCAGATGTGCGCCTTCTCAAAGACCTGTATTCTGCCCGGTGTTGGGAGCGGATTATTGGTGGACAGGAACTTCATACGAGAGGACGAGAGAAGGATGATGCAGAGACCTCAGGAAAGTGTCAACCCCGTGCTGCTGTTTCAACTCGGAGTGGAGCGGCGCAGCGAGACGCGCATTTGTACTCCGTTCCCGGTGACCGTGCAGGGCGTGGACGCTTCCGGCGCTGCCTTTCAGCGCCAAACCATCGTTGACAACATCTCAACCTCCGGCCTCTCCGTGCGGCTGATGCAGGCGCTGGAGCCGGGCAGCCCCGTCTATCTGACGGTTCAACTGGCGACGGCGCATGACGCCGGTGAGCATTCGCTCTGGGTATCAGGATACGGCGTGGTGCGGCACGTTCGGCCCAAAGAAGGCGGGACATTCGGCTACGGCATCGAGTTCAAGCATCGCTGCCTGGTGTGGCAGTAAGCGGCGTTCACACTGGGGGGCTTCCTCTTACTTACGTGAACTAACAGTAAACCCTAATATTCTGCTTCGCCCTGAGGGGGAGCGAGGACCACCGAAAGGATTAAGTCAAATGAAAGTTAAGATTCAAGCATTGTTTGTTTCCGCAGCCTTAGTTTTCATGAGCCTGACCGGCTTCGTCCCCGTGAATGTCAGGGCGCAGGAGAAATCCGGCGCGACCGCAACCCCTCCCCCGGCGGCGACAGCGCCGACGCCGACGCCGACATCCTCCCCCGAAACGCCGGCGGCTTCCCCTGTAACGCCGCCGGCCTCCCCCGAGACGCCGGCGGCGTCTCAAACAGAACCCATTGACCGGGTGGTAATCAACGTCAATCAGCGGCGACTCCCACGCATCGGCGTACCTTCACCGCTGCTGAAGATGATCGAGACTTCCCACTCGGTCAACACTTCCGACGCGATACGCGGCGTCCTGGTCGCCTTCATGAGTGGCCCGATGATCGAGGTCGTCCCCCTGGACTCTCGCATCCCCGTACAGATCGAGGCCGAGGCGAAAATGAAGAACTGCGACCTGGTGCTCTTCAGCACCGTGACTTTGCAAAAGACGGGCGGCACGAGCCGGATAGGCGGCTTTCTTAAGAAAATAGCGCCAGCCGCGGCGCTGATCGCCTTGACCGGAGGCGCGGGCGTGGCGCTCGCCACGGCGGCACAGGTTTCGGCGGGGGTCGCGGGCGAGGTCACCGCAGAGCATAGGAAGAAGGACAAGATTATCTTCGAGTACAGGCTCGTGAAGTTAGGCGGCGCGTTGCCGATTGTCGCCAACACGCTTGAGAATAAAGCTAAAGAGGACAGCGAAGACGTGCTGACCCCGATGCTGGCGGAGAATGCCGAAGTCATAGTAATCGCGGCGCTCAGGTACCAGGCCGAGTTGTTGACGCCGCCGAAGCAGAACAATCAAGCCCCGGCGCAAGATAACGCTCAGCAGCTTGCCGCCAACAAGGCCAACGCCCAAGCCGTGCCCCAGGAAGGCGGCGGTCAGTAGCGTAGAGCGAAGATCAAGCCGACGCCGAGAATCTTTGTCGGAGTGGTCGAGCGGATCACTCCGACAGGGGAGACCAGGAAAGAAGTCGGTGCGGCTTGATTCAGACGAGGTGCTGCGCATGAAGCGCAGCCGCATCACGGATGTTCCGCCCCACCCCCGCCCGCCGCGTTTGCCGCCAGCCCCACTCACCTGCCCGTAACGACCGACCTTTCGGTAGTGGTTCAGTTTCAGACGGGGCGAGGGAAAGGCGGTTTCACGCAAAGGCGCAAAGACGCGAAGAAAGCACGCAAGGTAATGAGACATTCAACCTCTTCGCGTTCTTCTTTGCGTCTTTGCGCCTTTGCGTGAGACTCCTTCCTGATAAAGACGGCCCACAACTTCAAACCGAACTACTACCGACCTTTCAGCAGCCCCTCTCCCGCAGAGAGTTGTGGTATCTTCCTACCGTTTGCCGTCCTCCGAATGTGCCAGAATCCCCCTTCAGACCTCTTCACGGGACGAACGGAGTAGAAGAATGAAACAGAATTCCAGGAAAGCCGGGACGCTGATACTTGTCCTCTTGCTGTCGCTCCTCTCTACGCCTGGGATGAGAGCGAGTCACAGCGGCCAAACGATTGCTGACAAGCGGCAACATGCCGGCCCCGCCGTTCTTTCTACACGCTATCAAGAGGGAGAGCTTGACGGACTTCAGCAGTACGTAGAAGGCGTCATGAAAGAACTACCCGTCGTCCCCGGCGTGGCGATTGCGGTGGTTCGAGGCGACAAACTTATTTACGCGAAAGGATTCGGCTACCGCAACGTAAAGTCGAAACTCCCGGTCAACCCGCAGACGCAGTTTTACATCGCGTCAACGACAAAATCATTTACCGCGACGGCGGCCAAGCTGCTAGCCGATGAGGGAAAACTTGACCTGGACGCGCCGCTTAAGACCTATTTCCCGACCCTCGCCTTAAAAGCCCCGCTGTCGGCCGAGCAAATCAGCCTGCGCGACCTCCTGACGCACCGCTCGGGAATGAGTAATGAGGCGATAGTGTTCAGGACCGCCTATACGGGGCAGTACGACGCGGGCGAGATTTTCAACCTCCTGAGCGCCAGCACCACTCCGGGCTCGCCTCAGTTCAGGTACTCGAATCTGGGGTACGTCATCGCCGCTTACGCCATGGAGAAGGCCGCGGGCGAACCCTGGCAACAGATCGTCAAGATGAAAATACTCGACCCGCTCGGGATGAGTACGACGACCGCTTACGCCTCGCAAGCGAAGGCCGGCGGGAACTACGCCCTTCCGTACATGGCCGAGGACGGCGCGTTCGTCGAGCTTCCCTACAAGGAAGACAACACCATGCACGCTGGCGGCGGGCTGGTATCGAGTGCGGAAGATTTAGCGAAATGGCTGATCGTGAACATCAACGGCGGACGCTTCAACGGGAGACAGCTCATCCCTCCCGCCTCTTTGGAAGAGATTCTTGCACCGCAAATTAACCAGCAGCGAAATTTCTATGAATTCAAGCGTTACGCATACAGCCTGGGATGGAACATCGGAACTTATGAAGGAGACAAACTGATTCATTGCTTCGGGGAGTTCCAGGGCTTCCGCCCTCACGTTTCGTTCATGCCCGAGCACAAAATCGGCGTCGTCGTGCTGGCGAACGAGAGCCGTGAGGGGATGTTCCTGCCCGACCTCATCGCCTGCGACATCTACGACCGCCTGCTCCGAAAGAAGCCTTTCCAAGTGAGCACGAACGCCAGGGTCAAAGAGTACGCCGCCATGCTTCAGAAGAATAGAGAAGAGAGAAGGAAGAAGGCGGCCGCCAGAGAAAGCGAGCGGGAGAAAGGCACAGCGCCTACGCTCGCGCTGGCGGCCTATGCGGGGACTTATCAGAATCAGGAATACGGAAGTATAACCATCAGCGTCGAGGGCGCGTCTTTGGTCGCAAGGTTCGGCAATCTTTCTTCAAAGCTTGAGCATTACCAACGTGACATGTTTGAAGCGGCGTTCATCCCCGGAGAGAGTCAAAGAGTCTCTTTCAAAGCGGACAAGAACGGCGTCGCCGAGTTGAGCCTGATCGGCAAGTCGTTCGTTCGGACACAGGCAAGCTGATCGGGCATGGGCCTCAAGAAAGCAGTTCCCGTATTGCCGCGCCCTCACGCGATGACGCGGTTTACGTCACCACCTCTTGAACGAAAAAATTGTAACCGCGGCGCATCAGTCGCCGTCTTCAAGGATAGGTCGGGCTCTCCCAGCAGGCATCTCGGATGCGCGCGGGGTGAGTCCGGCCAAATTTATTTTTGGAGCAAAGGGGAAAGGTCATGAAGAGGTTACTGGCATTCGCGTTGGCACTGGCTTCGTTCGGGTTCGTCGCGTCGTCCGCGGAGGCGAAGGCGGCGGGGTCCGCTGTCTCGGCCGGCGTCACTGTTTCTGCAAACGCGCCCGAGCCGCAGTGGCAGGACCGTGGGAGGCGCAACCGTTGGGGCAGGCGCTGGGGTCACGGCGGGGGCGGCGTACGCGTGACGACTCAGACGCGCCTCGTGCGTTTCGGCAGGCGAGTCTTCCGTGAAACTTATCAGGTCCGCACCCTGCCGAACGGCAGGACACAGACCACTCTGATCAGCCGCGTCAGAGTCCGCTAAAGACAAGACAAATCATCAGAGAGGCCAGCGCATATCTCGCGGGTGCGCCGGTTCTCTTTTCGGCGGGCAAGCCTTTTTCGGGCAAAAAGCGCCGGAATTGTGGCTCAAAAACTAACTGTTGACAAAAAGCTCCGAAACATAATTAACTAGTAAAGTCGCCGGTTGCCCTCCGGGCAATCATGCGGCAACGATCTTTACAAGACGGTTGCACACGATAAAGGCAAACCCGCTGCGAGGCGGGGACGCAAAGCCGTGAGTCTCTTCGAGGGGCGTTTAATTCGAGCGCCTGCATGCGAGAGATTGTCTGGTTGCCGAAGGCAATTGGAAAGAGCCAGGACTTCAAACTTTCCACTGCTCCGACATGGAAAGACTTCTCTTCAGCCCCGTTCACTCTCTCACCGGCGGCTTTTGAAGTTGCGGCTGGAATCATTCAACCTTTGCGCCCCCGCTTTGATGATTCCCTTTTCCACTATCTCCTTCCACAACTGAACCAGACCGACTGAGAGTTACCGCGGCACGAGCCTGTCAACGAGCCCCTGACTGCTCCCCGTGCGGAAAATGTCTTCGCCCGCACATGGACTGTTTCTGGCCCAGGAAGCTCGGCCGCCCACGTCACTGCCCGTCTACGCGCTCGCGTCCACAGAGCGCGGCCATTCCTAACAAGAGCGCCCGCTGTCCAGCGGGTCCGCCGCCAAAGGTCTCGCCCAAAGCGCGGCCGTCAGCCTTCCGAAACCAAAGGAGATAAATTTGATGTTCAAGAAATGCTTAGTCGCCGCCCTCGCCTTCCTCGCTCTCAGCTCGGTCAACGCGCTCACGGCCAACGCCCAGTCGGCCTGTCTGGACCACGAGACGTTCGGCACACGCCCGCTCATGGCGGTTGACAAGAACCTTCAGTCCCAGCTCGAAGTCACCTATTTCACCTCGAACGACCCGAACGCGTTCATCTCCGAAAAGGCCGGGGCCAGGCGCAGCCCGAGCTACACGAGCCTGAACGCCGGCCAGTTCGTCGCCAAGCTCGACTCGTTAGAGAGGGCCGGCGTCGCGAGCATCAGGAAGCGCGAGTCCGCGTCGTCGTTCCTCGGCGAAGTGGCCGAACTGAACCTGGAGCGTAACCGCGCGGAAGGAAGCATGATTAACGCGGGCCTGCGCGCGGCGAGCGCCCTCCGCGGCTTGGACCGGCGCACAGAGATCAGCGTCATTCAGGGACGCCCCGGCGAGCACGGCTACTACCGCGTGAGCCTGCTGTCCTGGTTCGTGGAAGCGACGGCCAACGGCGGCCGGCAGTCCGTTGACTACGACGCCATCGTGCTGCTCAAGCCCGGACAGACCGCCGTCTTCAAGCTCATGAGCGACAACGAAGTCAAGCGCACGGGCGCGGCCCGCAGCTACGTGGCCGTCACCATGCGCTCGGTCAACAGCGCGAGCCTCGCGTCGTTGCGTTAGTTCGGAGCCCGAGCGAATTGGGCCAAACACGCCGAAACGGAGGCCGCGATGAAGGCGAACAGGAAGAGGCCGCTTCTTTACGGCCTGCTGGTTAGCTCTTGCCTCCCCCTGCTGCTGTGGGCGGGGCCGGCGACTTCGGCCGGCGGGCCGGAGAGCGCCGCGACGATGCCGAAGCAGTGCCGGCCGGGGAAGACTTCGACCGAAAGTTTCGGCTGGCGCTGGAAGCCGAACGCGCGCGTGAGGGTCTATTACCTGAAGGGCGATTTCGGCGCGGAAGAGACCGCGGCCTTCGCGCGCGCCGTCGGTAACTGGAACAACGCCCTGAGTGAGATAGACGCCCGGCTCGCGTTCATCGACGGCGGCGAGCGCGAGACGGTCGCGGAGACGGACGCGAGCATCACGGTCATGCGCGGCGTGCCGAAGGGCAAGGACCGTCTGGGGCAGCTGAAGCTCTACTCCATGTCAAACGGCGTGATGCGCGCGACCATGATCATCAGCCCGGCCGTCACGGACCTCGACGCGCTGACGAGCCTGATGGCGCACGAGCTGGGCCACTCCGTGGGGCTCGGCGACTGCTACGGCTGCAAGCGCGGCACGACCACCATGTCCGCGTTCAAGGACGTTAACGAGGGCAACGACGTGTACTCGCCGAGCGAGTGCGACAAGTACGTCGTCGCACAAGGCTACGCCGACGGGGCGGGCTCCGGGCCGCGACCCGTCCCGGCCGAAGAGAGATGACGTTTACCAGTCCAGACTAAAGCAAATCTTAAACGGCTAACCGATGAGGGGCAGGCGCGCGAAGCCTGCCCCTCATCCTCTTTTAAGCACCTTTCAAAAATAGTCCTTGACGCTTCTACTACAATTGTCGTAGCATGAGCCTCAAATGTAGTACCGCTCTTCCGGGGAGGTCGTCATGGCTCAGTCGCGTCTGCTCAGGCTCGCCGTCTATTCGGTCTTTGCGTTGATGTGGTTGCCGCTCGCGGGCCGCGCGCAGGCTTCTGGCCCCGCGGGGGCTAAGGAGGCGGCGGAGAGTTATCACAGCCTCGGCATGGCGCTGGCCGACGAGGGGAGAGACGACGAGGCCGTCAACAATCTGCGGAAGGCGATTGCCGTCCGGCCGGATTTTGCCCTGGCCTACAACGACCTGGGCTACGTTTACTACAAGTCCCGGAAGTTCGAGGAGGCAGTCGGGGCTTACGGCGAGGCCATACGGCTCCAGGGCGATTACGCCCTGGCCCATAACAACCTGGGGATGGCGTACAGCGCGCTCGGCAGATACGAAGAGGCGGCGGCCTCCTTCAGACGCGCCATCGGCCTGCGGGACGATTACGCCGCGGCCTACTACAATCTGGGCGCGACGCTTTACAAGGCGGGCCGGAGCCGCGCCGCCGTGGACGCCCTCAAACAATCCATCCGGCTCAAGGCCGACGGCCCCGAGGCCCATTACAACCTGGGGGTGGCGTATTCGGATTTGGGCCAGTACGCAGAGGCCGTGCGGGCCTTCAAGAGCGCCCTGACGCTGCGGCCCGATTTCGCCCCGGCGCATCGCGGGCTCGGGCTGGCCTCTCACAAGCTGGGCCACAACAGGGAGGCCATCGCGGCTTACGAGCGCGCCGTCAGTCTCGGCCCGGACGACGCCGAGAGCTTCAATAACCTGGGCGTGGTGTATGCCGACGCCGGGCTCTACAAGGAATCAATTGCTGCCTACCGGGAGGCCATCCGCCTCGACCCGCAATACTACGAGGCGCATTACAACCTCGGCGCGGCTTATTTGAGCGTCAACCGGAAAGACGCGGCCATCAAACAGTATGCCCTGCTCAAGACGGCTCACGCGGGCTTCGCGGACGAACTCTACCGCCTGATCTATCAGGACCAGCTCCTCATCCTGACCTACCAAGAGTGACCCGGCCCACTCCCTCAACTCCGGCAAAAGCGTTGACAGCCTACTACAATAGTCGTATTTTTAGCTATCTTCGTAGTAGTTACATCGAGGAGGGAAATGTGACTAAGGACAAGACCGTCAGGCTGACGAAGTTCGAGCTGGAGCTGATGACCGCCTTGTGGGAATTGGGCCAGGCTTCCGTCAGGGAGATTCAGGAGAAGCTGCCCGAGAAGAAGCGGCCCGCCTACACGACCGTCCAGACCATCGTCTACCGCCTCGAAGAGAAAGGGGCCGTGCGCCGCGTCAAGAAGATCGGCAACGCGCACATCTTCGAGGCGGCCGTCACCAGGCAGTCCACACACCGGAGGCTGATCAACGAGCTGCTCGACCTGTTCGGCGGCTCGGCGCGTCCGCTGATGGCGCACCTGGTGGAGACGGGCAAGCTGTCCCTGGAGGACGTGCGCGAGTTGGAGAGCGACCTCCTGAAGCAGGACGGCCAGCCCGCGAAAGGCGAGGAGGGCAAGAAGCGCGGCCGGACGTAACAGCTGACGCCGTCAAAAAGGAGCAGCGAACGATGACTTTCTACGAGCCGTTTGTGGAATGGTCCAGGTGGGGCTGGCCCCTGCTTGTCAATCACCTCTGGCAGGCGACCCTCTTTTCCCTCTTCGTGTTGATCGTCTGCGCGCCGCTCACGCGTGCGCCCGCGCGCGTGCGTTACTCTTTGTGGCTCGTCACGCTCCTCAAGTTCATCGTGCCGGGCGCGGCGCTGGCCCTGCTCGTCAGGCTGACGGGGATTGACAACCTGCTCGCGCCGGCCGCGGGCTCGCCCGTCACGGGGCTGGCTCTGTCCCCTTTCCTCTCCCCGGTGGCGACACAGCCGGTGGTCGTCGTCGCGGCCAGGCAGTTCGCGCCGAGCGGCGAGTCGGCGGCGGCCTACGTCGCGGCCGTGCACGACCAGGGCCACTGGTACGGCGCGCTCACCGTCGTCTGGCTCATCGGCTGTGCCATTTTGTTCGGCTCCTGGCTGCGGCAGCGGAGGCTGTTGTCGGCGGCCGTGAGGGCAGGGCGTGTCGTCCGCCACGGCAGAGAGTTGGAGACTCTTCAGCGCGTCAACTCGTGGCTCGGCCTGTGCAGGAAGGTAACGCTCGTGGTCTCGCCGGAGATCGCGGAGCCGGGCGTGTGGCGCACACTGCGCCCGGTAGTGCTGCTGCCCGTAGGCGTCTCCGAGCGCCTGAGCGACGACGAACTCGAAACCGTCATGATGCACGAGATGGTTCACGTGGAGCGATGGGACAATCTCGTCGGCTTCGTGCAGCGGGCGGTCTGCTGCCTGCTCTGGTTTCACCCGCTCGTCTGGCTGCTCGACAGACAACTGCTCGCCGAGCGCGAGCAGTCTTGCGATGACACGGTCATCAGGCTGAGCGGCGACTCGAAGGTCTACGTCTCCGGCATCACGAAGGTCTGCCGACACAGCATGGGCTGGGAGCTGAAGTCGGGCCTCTCCAGCGCGACCGGCTCGGACCTGAAGAAGAGAATCAAGCGAATCACGGCCGCCGACATCAGCCGCATTCCGTCCGCCCTGCACCGCGCGCTGCTCGGCGCGGTGCTGGCCGTGCTCTTCGTCCTCTCGGCAGCGTCCGGGATAATCGACGGCGCGGGCGCACAGGACAAGAGTCAGGCGGCGGGCAAAGCCGACCCGCGATTCATCGTGACTGACTCCGCACAGCCTCCGGGTAAGACTGCCGCGACCGTCGAAGCGAGAACCCCGACCACGCTCCCGCCACCACTGGCCGCGCCGCCGCCGCAGTTGAAAGCGACTTCGGGCACGCCGGTCGAAATCAAAGCCGGGCCGGACCAGCTTGAGCAGCCGATTCAAGCGGCGCAGCCCGAGCAGCAGAACGGCCCGTCCATCGTCGCGCTCGTCAACCTGCCCGACGCCCCGACGCCGCCGACGCCGCCGAAGGAGACGCAGGCGGCGGCCCCGCAAGTGTCCGCGTCGTTTATCCCCGTCTCCTCGGTGCGGACGGACTTAACACAGTTCACGGGCAGGTACGAGGTGGACCCGACGACGGTCGAGAACTTCGTCCTGGACATCACGCTCGAACGCGGCGAGCTGTGGCTCAAGCCGTCGCACGCGTTGAAGCGCAAGCTGCTGCTCACGCCGGACGCGCGCCTGGCCGACTCGTATTCCGACTTCGTCTTCTCCGCGATGAGGGACAACGCCGGGCGGGTCGTCGGCCTGAGACTCGATTCCTGGAGCAGCAGCATCACCGCGCGCAAATTGGCCCTCAGCCAGCCCAGCCTGCACGGCAACGTGACCTTCACGCTGAGCGGCCACCCGAGCGCGAGGATAGTGGCCGTCGCGGGATCTTTCAACAACTGGAACCAGTCGCAATTCCTCTTCGCGCGCGTCGGCAACGAGTGGGTCTGCAAGATCAACCTTCCGCCGGGAGAGTATGAATACAAGTTCATCGTTGACGGCGACTGGCTGACCGACCCGCTCAACCGTGAGCTGAGGCACGACGGCAGGGGACACGTGAACTCCGTCCTCGTCGTCGAGTAGCAGAAAAACAGGAACCACGAAGACACGCGTAACGACGCGAAAAGAAATGTTCTTACTTCGCGTCGCTTCGTGTGTCTTCGTGGTTCCCGGTTTTTAAGGGTGATTAGTCGCCCGCGGAATATATGAACCCGACTCTGGTCAGCGCGGCCTTTTCGCCGTCTTCCATCCTGGTCAGCGTGCCTTTCAGAATCACCTCATCGGTCGCGGGCGTGGCCTTTGAGAAGTCGTCCAGTCTTTCGAAAGCGCCCTCGAAGCTGAAGCTGACGCCCTTGACTGCGGTGGTCGTGAAGGTCAGAAACTTGCCCTCCAGCTTCGGGTCCACGAGTTTATAATCCCTGGCCGATTTCTCCCTGGGCCGGATGAAGCCGTTGAGGTCGGCCGCCTTGCCCTGCGCGTCCACCGTGGCGAGGCTCAGGTGCTCTATCTCCGAGAACTCCGCGGGCAGCGGGCCGGCCGGGAAGTAGGCTCCGGTCACGTCGCCCTCGTCCTCTTCCCTGTTCTCTTCCTTGTCGGACTTCTCGGCCTCGTCACCGTCGTCATCGTCTTTGGACTCAGCGCCCGGCGTTGTCGTCGCGATGGTGGAGCCCGCCGGCGGCGGCGTGTTGGCGGTCTGGTTCGTGTTGTTAGAACTCTTGCCGCACCCGGCGAGGAACAGTGCGAACAGAGCGCAGGCCCAAAATAGACGATTCATCTGGCAGCCTCTCAAGAAGGGTTGGAAGAGCATCGCGCGCGCCGCGCGGCCCCTGCGCGAAATACTATACGCGGCGTCGCCGCGACGCCAGCCGAATCGCCGCCGCCCCGGCGGATAGGGCTACGGGCGCTCGCCTCACATGCACCGGCACGGCCTGGCCTTCACTTCGCCGACCGGCATAAAGCCTGTCCCGTCCCAGCGGTACTGCGTGACCTCGTTGTGGTCGCACTGTGTGCCATTTCCGAAGACGCGCTCCACCCTGAGCATCCCGTCGTCCACGTCCAGGTAATGGTCCAACTCGCAGTTGACGGAGTTGGCGACGACCAGGGTGGCGAGCAGCACGGGCCTCCCGCCGCTGAGCGTATAGACGCGCGCCTCGGCCATGTTGAAGCCGCCGACGGGGCCGTAGCGGAAGACGAACGCGGCCTCCTCCTTCTTGTCCCCCGTCAGGTCGCCGTAGTACGGGCCGTCGGCGAGCATCAGCCCCCACTGCGCGTCCCCGCCAGCGGCCTCCGCGTAGAACCCGTCTATCAGTTTGTACGCCCTGCCGTCGAGCGGGAACGTGTAGTTCAGAAAATCAACCTGGATGATGTTGATGATCGGGCCTTCGGCCTGCGCGGGGGCTTGCCTTCTTCGACGCGCCTGAGTAAATCCGTCCACCGCCCACAAAGACACTATGGCAACAACGACCACGAATCTTTTCCACATTCCCTGATTCCCTTTCATGCCCATCCTGTCGGGGTCGTGCATTAAGTATGTTTCTAATCGGTAGTGGTTCAGTTTCAGACGGGCGAAGGGAAAGGCGGTCTCACGCAAAGGCGCAAAGGCGCGAAGAAAGCACGCAAGGTAATGAGGCGCTCAACTTCTTCGCGGTCTTCTTTGCGTCTTTGCGCCTTTGCGTGAAATTCCTCCCTGATAAAGACGGCCCACAACTTCAAACCGAACCACTACCTTCTAATCAGTTGTTGTATTGAGTAAGCCGATAATATGCCAATCTCAGAATTTGTGCTTAAGTTATTCAAGCTCGCCGAAATCGGCGGCTCCCGATAGAATCATAATTGGAGAAGGTTAAAGCGTGTCACATAATCCTGACAAGGACAAACAGGAACGAATCAAACACGTAGCGAAATTGCTGCCGGAACTTTCGGAAAGTCAACTTAGTTGGATTGAAGAAATAGTAAATCAGTTCAGGAGGGAACATAAGTATGACCGCGGCGACGAAGCAGCCGACAATATCCTAAGCCCGGCTATTGTCACGTGAGGGATGAAAACGGAAGGTTGCTTTTTGAGCTTTACTTTGACGGCGGAACGGAACGCAAGCTACAGATTAAGGGCATTAACATAGAGAACTGCATCGTTCACGCGAGATGGTCTTTCCCTGCTGATGATTTAGTAACTGAGAGCTAAGTTAATAGCTTCGCTTTGCCCGAGGCGCTTGCGGGCGATTTCGGCATATTGAGGGTTTAACTCAATCCCGACGCATTGCCTACCTTGTTCAAGACAAACTTCCCCGACCGTGCCGGAGCCAAAGAACGGGTCGAGCACTACAGAGCCAGGCTTACTTCCGGCGAGGATGCACGGCTTAATGAGCGACGGCGGGAAGACGGCGAAATGAGCGTCCTTGAAGCCTTCCGTGTTAATCGACCAAACCGTGCGCCTGTTTCTTAGCCCGCCATTCGTTTTTGTCGGCTCTTTAATGGCCTCGAAGTCGTAATAATACTTTTCCGATTTCGACAAAAGAAACAGGTATTCGTGGGCTTGCGTCGGCCTGTCTTTCACAGATTCGGGCTGACAGTTAGGCTTATGCCAGATTATGTCTGAGCGTAGATGCCAGCCGTCGGCTTGCAGGGCAAACGCGACGCGCCACGGCACGCCTATCAGGTCTTTCGGTTTCAGACCTCGCGGAGTAGGGGCGCGATAGCTCATGGCGCGCGCCGGGTTCTTCTTGTCGCTATCCCGCCACGTTCTATTGCCGCTCGTATAAGAGTCACCCAGATTGAGCCAACAAGTACCATCTTCAGCTAAGACTCTATGCACCTGCCTGAAAATGGTCACTAACTTTTCGACGTACTCTTCAAGAGACATCTCCGCGCCTATCTGCCCTTCGATACCATAGTCCCTTAATCCCCAGTAAGGCGGACTGGTGACGCAGCACTGAAAGGCGCTGTCTGGGAATTTGGCGAGTTCCTCTAACGAATCACCTACGATAATCCGGCAGGGCTCGTGCGACAGTTCATTTTTATGAATATCCGAGTCGCCGTTCTGGGCTATCATATTTGTATCTTATCCCTAAAAAATGCTAATGCAAGTCTGTTTAAGGCAGGGGCCGCCTTTTCTTATCTGCCATCACGCCTCTGAATATTTTCTGCCACAAAACGGGCGCGCGCGGTGTTTGCACAGTAGGACGGCGAAAATTGGGTGCCTCGTTTCCGAAGGCCATTCTTAGTTGAGGGAGAATCGAGATGATGAGAAGAATTTTAACGTGCACGGCGCTTCTTTGCCTGGCGGCCTCTGCGGCGCTGGCACAGTCGGAGAATTCGCGCTACTCGCTCACGTGCCGCGACGACGGCAATAACTACGGCAGCTCGCGCGCGCGCCACTGCGAGGTCAAGGAGCAGACGCTCCCCGGCGGCGGCGCGCTCGACGTGGACGCGTCGCAGAACGGCGGAATCTCCGTCAAGGGCTGGGAGCGCAACGAGGTGCTGGTGCGCTACCGCGTGCAGACGCAGGCCCCGACGCAGGCCGCGGCCGACAACCTGGCCTCGCAGATTCAACTGAGCACGTCGGGCGGGCAGGTCCGGGCCACCGGGCCGGAACCGGCCGGGAACGCCTACTGGGACGTGAGCTACGAGATATTCGTCCCGCGCCAGTCCAGCCTCTCGCTGCACACGCACAACGGCGGCATCTCCGTCACCGACGTTAGCGGCCGCGTCCAGTTCGAGGCCACCAACGGCGGCGTCGCGCTGAAGCGTCTCGGCGGCAACGTCTCGGGCGAGACGGTCAACGGCGGGCTGGCCGTGGAGTTGACTGGCAACACCTGGGACGGCGAAGGGCTCGACGTGAAGACGACCAACGGCGGGCTGAGCGTCTCGGTCCCCGAGAACTACTCGGCGCACCTTGAGACGGGGACGGTCAACGGCGGGCTCAACATCAGCCCCTCCATCGCGGAAGTGAAGCGCGAGACGAAACGCCTCTCGCTCGACCTCGGCGGCGGCGGCACGAACCTGCGCATCTACACGACCAACGGCGGCGTCTCCATCAAGCGTCGCGGCGGCAGAGAAATGTAAGCGAGACGAACCACGAAACAACACGCAGCCGCACGAAGGAATAAACTCTTTCCTGCGGCTTCGTCTTTTCTTCTGAGCGACTTTGCGCCTCCAGCGTGAAACTGTATTTCACGCTGGAGGCGCAAAGTCGCTCAGGGGTTGAGAACATATTTCCGGCGGAAATCGTAGAGGCTTGTGCTCGCCTTAAAGCTCAGTTGACGCCGGAGGACATGGATGTTTCTCGCACGTGCTTGTTTGTTCGCCCTTCTTCTGCTTTCGCCCGCCGCCGCCCTCTGCCAATCCGCGGACTTCGAGGTCGTCAAAGTCGCTGACGGCGTTTACGCCGCCATACGCAAGGAGCCGCCGGGCCTGACGACCAACGCCAACACCGTCTTCATCATCAACGACGACGACGTGATCGTCGTGGACACCACGCTCACGCCCGGCTCCGCGAAAGAGACGCTGGCCGCGCTCAGGAAGTTGACTACGAAGCCCGTCCGCTACGTCGTCAACACGCACTGGCACGACGACCACATCCTGGGCAATCAGGTTTACCGCGAAGCCTTCCCCGGCGCGGAGTTCGTCGCGCACGCGGAGACGCTTCGATACCTGCCCACGACGGGCCTCGCCAACCGCAGGCAGGCGATGTCGCCCGACGGCTACCCCGGATTCATCGCCGCGCTCAAGCGTCGCCTTGAGAAGAATGAGAGCGTCTTCGGCGGGCCGCTCGACGAGGAGGAGCGCGCGACACTCACGAGCGACATCCGTACCGCCGAGCGTTACATGGCCGAGAACCCTTCGGCACAGGTCGTCCTCCCGACCCTCACCCTCGAAGACAAACTGACGCTCCACCGCGGCAAGCGCACGATAGAGATGCTCGCGCTCGGGCGCGGCCACACGAGCGGCGACATAGTCGTTTACCTGCCGGAAGAAAAAATCCTCATCGCGGGCGACCTGGTCATCTGGCCCGTGCCCTACGTCGGCAACCCGCAGTCGCACCCCGGCGAGTGGGCCGCGACGCTTGAGAAACTGATTGCCCTGCACCCGGCCGCCATCGTCCCAGGTCACGGGCCGGTCTTGCGCGACGACGCGTACCTGAAGCTGATGGTCAA
The DNA here is from genome assembly GCA_036403435.1 of Pyrinomonadaceae bacterium. Taxonomy (GTDB): domain Bacteria; phylum Acidobacteriota; class Blastocatellia; order Pyrinomonadales; family Pyrinomonadaceae; genus QHXM01. Next base: position 72,151 of record DASWQY010000140.1, on the reverse strand, counting down.
CCTCTTCGCGTCAATCAAGCGGCAGGTCGAGGCCGCGGTCGCGCGCGGCGAGACCCTTGAGCAGACACGCAAGAGCGTCAGCCTGGACCAGTTTCAGAAAGCCTTCGCCGGCGACTCCCGCGTGAGGAAAATGATCTTCCGCGGCTACGTCGTGGGCCCCGCCGTTGACGCCGCCTTCGGCGACGCGTCGAAGAAGTGACGGCCGATTTCGCGCGCATCCTCCGCAGGGTTTATACTGTCGGCACATGCCGAACAAGCTCCAATTGATAACCGGAATGACAGAGGTCATCAATCCATGACGGGACCGTCATACCCCGCGGCGCGAATCGTCTCCCACATCGTGTTGGCGCACTTCGAGCGCCGCCTCGCGGCCGCGCGCCGCCGCGACTCCGACGAGCGGCTGGCCCCGCAGCCCGACGCGCAGGCGATAGAGACGATCATAGACACGGCGTTCTGGGCCAGCCTGCGGCGCGAGGAAGGCTACTCGCCTAAAATCTCGCTCACCTTCCTGCCGGCCGAGCAGGCCGGCTACGCGATCAGGTTCGAGCATCTGCTGCCGCTCACGCCCGCGGCGCTGGCGCGGCTCGCGCCCGCCGTCGAGCGGCCCGGCATACACCTCGGCGTCTGGCGCAACGGCGACGAGCTGTGCGTCTGGGGGACGACGCGCAACATCCCGAAACTGGGCTTCGTGCTCGAAGTGATAGAGCCGGGGCTGTTGGTCGTCAAGTACCGGCGCGGCCAGGAGACGGGCAAGTTCGTCAACGTCGTGGTCCTCAAGGGCGACCAGATTAAAGAGGTGGACGAGCACGGCACGAGCCTGCCCGACTGCCCGGAGCTGCTCACCCAACTGCTCGGCTTCGGCTCGCCCGCGCCCCAGGACGACTCCGTCAACGCGCTCGTGCAGTTGGCCGCCTCCATGCGCGCGCACGGGCGCGGCGGCTCCTTGCTCGTCGTCCCGCACGGCACTGAGGCGTGGCGCGAGTCCATCGTCTGGCCCGTCCTCTACTCGGTGAGCCCGGCGTTCACGGAGTTGTCGGAGTTGATGCAGCAGTGCCCGGAGGAGAGCGACAAGCGGCTGTGGCAGGAGTCGTTCCAGGACGCGGTCGAGGCCACGGCGGGCCTGACGGCCGTGGACGGCGCGACCGTCATCAGCGAGCAGTTCGAGCTGCTGGCGTTCGGCGCGAAGATCGGGCGGCGCGAGGGCGGGGCGCAGGTCGAGCAGGTGGTCGTGACCGAGCCCGTGGTCGGCAACGTGGCCCAGACCGTCCACCCCGTGCAGATCGGGGGAACGCGCCACATGTCCGCGGCCCAGTTCGTGCAGGATCAGCGCGGCTCGGTCGCGCTCGTCGCCTCACAGGACGGCCGCTTCACGGTCTTCGCCTGGTCGCCCTGTGAAGACACCGTTCACGCCCACCGCGTCGAGACGCTGCTGATGTAAAATGATGAATGCGGAATGATGAATGGTGAATTAAAAAGCATCTGTCTTTTCATTCATCATTCATCGTTCCGCATTCATCATTTCGTTACATCTTTCCGGCCTTCATGTCTGCGAGGCGCTTCTCGAAGCGGGTGGTATCAACTTTGTCGGCTTTGCCTTGCACAATCGCTTTCTCGGCGATGGCGTAGGCTTCGTCCTTGCGGCCAGCGAAGAAGAGCAGATGGGCCTTGGTCGAGAGGTTCTGGAAGGTCTCCTTGACCTTGATGGACTGGTCGGCCCACTTCAGGGCCTCGTCCCACTTGTCGTCGTTCGCGTACTGGTTGGCGACCTGTAAGGGGATGCGCCAGTCGGTCGGGTCCGCGGCAATCGCCGCCTCGACCTTGCTGCGCATCAGCGCCTCCACGTTCGGCACCTCCACCGTGAAGGGCACGGCCACCTTCTCCCAGCGCACCACGACGCGCGCCGAGTTCGGCGTCACCTCGGGGATGCTAAATTGCAGCCACTCCTGGTTGTCCGCGGCCGGCTCGGGCTTGGTCTTGACGCGCAGCACGTCCTTCTTCTCGTCGTAGCTGAAGCTGCCCCACTGGCCCGCGTCACTGTTGAAGACAATCGTCCACTCGTCGCGGCCTGGGATGGTGTGCAGGCTGTAAGTCCCGGCCGCGAGCTTCTGGCCGTTGATGAGCACGTCGTCGGTGACGGCAAAGGTCGTCGCCTCGTTGGCCCCCGTGCGCCAGACGTGGCCGAAGGGGACGATGGGCGCGTCCTTAGCGCGCTCGCGCGCGTCGTCGAGCGTCGCGGTGCCGGTCGCGCCGGCCGGCGGGTCGCCCCAGATTTTGCGGCCCTTCACGCCGGGCCGGCTGTAAGTGATGGTGATGTCCGTCACACCGACGGTCTGCATGAGGCTCGCCTTCTGGCTCGGGCGCGGCAGGCGGACCGCCTGATTCTGTGCCGGCGCGTGCGCGCCCGAGAGGGCGACGAAGAGCGCGGCCAGCGCGTAGGTGTAAAAACGTTTCAGAGTCATCGTCGTGTTTCTCCTGGCGAAAGGGTTCGTGAATCTTAAACCGTAGAACGCGGCGAGAGGAAAGCAGGTTTCAACTCATTCGCGGCTGACGGCGATAGGCGGCGGCCCCCAGAGAATAAAGAAAGTCGCGCGCGAGGGCAACACCGAGGGCCGGGGATCAGTAACACAAGCTGATCCCCGGCCCTTTTTTGCTGCCCGGCGCGGAGAGTGGGGCGCGCGTTCTTACTTCCGCCGCTGATTCTCTTCGCCTCTCTACTCTTCCTCCGGCGGCCCTACGACGTGGTCCGTGCCGAGCGTCCACGACGGCGGGTCGCTCGCGGGGAACGACTGGTCCAGCGTCTCGTCAATCTCGTCTTCGAGCGCGCGGCCCGCGTCCTCCGCGTTTTTGTCCGGGGCCGAATCTTTATCTTCAATCATGGCACACTCCCGGCTCAGCGGTTGATGAAGGCCAACAGCTCGCCCGCCATATTCTGGTCGATGGTCTTGAGAAGTTCATACTGCTCGCGCGCCGCCGTCTTGTCGCGCGCGCCGAGGTAGGCAAGCCCCAAATTAAAATGGGCCACCGCCAGCCCCGGCTTGACCTTGAGCGTCTCCTTGTAAGCCTCCGCGGCCTCGGCGTACATGCCGGCCTCGTAGTAGGCCACGCCCAGGTTGAACTGCGCCGCGGCGCTCTTGGGGTCCAGGCGGACGGCGTTCTTGAGGCTCTCTATGGCTTCGGGGAACTTGCGCAGTTGCCTGTAGGCGTTGCCCAGGTTCTTGTAAGCCTGCGACAGGACCTCGAACTTCGCCTGGTACTCCTGCAAGTACGACTGGCCCGATTCCGGCACGAGGCGGATGACTTCCCTGCAAGCCGCGATGGCCTCCTCGTAGTTCCCCGCCTGGTTGTAGAGGTAGCCGAGGTTGTTGTAAGCCTCCGCGTAGTCCGGCCTGAGCTTCAGCAACTGGCGGTAAACTTCGGCCGCGTCCGTGAAGTGCTTCAGCCGTATGTAGGCGTAGCCGAGCGGGAAGTAGGCTTCGACGTAAGCAGGGTCAATGGTGATGGCCTGCTTATACTCGGCCACGGCCTCCTCGTAGCGCAGCCGGTCGTTGAAGATGTTTCCGAGCCCGGCGTGCGGGCGCGGGTCCTGTTGGTCCAGGCTCGCGGCCAGACTGTACTGCTCCTCGGCCTCCGTGAAGCGCGGCGTCGCCGCCCTGCGCGCCGCGTTGGCCCGCTCTATCGCGTTCTCTTTACGCAGCGAGGCAGGCGAAGGCCCGCGCCTGGGCTTCGGGTCTTCGGGTCGCCGGACAACGAGCCCGCCCGCGCCGCCCGAGATGTCTTGCGCGCGCAGGCCGACGCCGCAGAGCGCGAGCGCCGCGACCAGCATCACGGCCCGGCGAAAGATTAACCGCGTCGTACTTCTCATAACGTTATCAAGACCGCGCCCGGCCGCATCTATTGCCGAGCGGGACGCCCCTGCTCGGATGCGCCTTTCGCTGACGGTGTCGGCCGCGGCGGGAATATATTATCATCACTCGGCCGGGCGGGCAGCCTCTGGCGTCCCGTCGTTCCGGCCTCGCAAGACCCAGAGAGAGAGGAAAGCAAAGTATGGCGACAGGTGTTGCGGAAGAACTGACGCAAGTGGTCGAGGCGGCCGCCGGGCGGCTGCGCGCGGTGAGCGACGCGGAGGCCGCGGCCACGCCCCGGTCGGGCAAGTGGTCGAAGAAACAGATTCTGGGCCACCTGATAGACTCCGCGTCCAACAACCACCAGCGATTCGTCAGGGCGCAGGAGGGCGCGGAGTTCTCCGGGCCGGGGTACGAGCAGGAGCACTGGGTCGGCGTGCAGGACTACGCGTCGAGCAGTTGGGCGGAGCTGATAGAGTTCTGGCGGCTCTATAACCGCCACCTCGCGCGCGTCATCGAGCGCATCCCCGAGGAGCGGCTCAACGTCCGCTGCCGCATAGGGCCGGCCGAACCCGTCACGCTCGGCTTCGTGGTCGAGGACTACCTCACGCACCTCAAGCACCATCTGCGCCAGATAGACGGCGAGGAGACCGGGCCTTTTGTTTCGAAGGCGGATATTTGAAGGCATGACGAACGAAGAATCTTTCCCCTTCGCAGACCTGGCCCTGTCGCGCCGCCTCGAAAAGGCGGAGGGGCGGGGCAACGCGGAATTCGTCGAGGCGCGCGTGAAGGCGTTTCCCGAGAGCGGCGCGCATTGGATCGAGGTCGCGGGCGCTCATGCGATGTTCGACGGCGTCGGCTCGCCGCTGACGCAGACGTTCTGCCTCGGGATGTTCGAGCCCGTGACCGATGAGGCGCTCACCGAGATCGAAGAGTTCTTCACGGGGCACGGCGCGGAAGTGTTCCACGAGGTCAGCCCGCTCGCGGACCCGAGCGCCCTGGCCCTGCTGAACGGGCGCGGCTACCAGCCCGTAGAATTCACGAGCGTCATGTTCCGGCCGATATGGCCTGGGCTTCGCCTTGCAGACCGGCGCAACGAGCGGCTCCGCGTGCGCACGGTCGCGGAAGACGAGTATGACCTTTGGGCGCGGACGGCCGCGCGAGGGTGGAGCAGCGAGTTTCCCGAACTGACGGACTTCATGCTGGAGTTGTCGAAGGTCAGCGCGCACAGGGCCGGCGGGCTCTCGTTCGTGGCGGAGTTGGACGGGGAGGCGATAGCGACGGGCGCGCTCAGCATCTGCGAGGGCGTGGCCCTGCTCGCGGGGGCAAGCACAATCCCCGAAGCGCGCAAGCAGGGCGCGCAACTGGCCCTGCTCGAAACCCGCCTCCAGACGGCCGCCGGACAGGGCTGCGACCTAGCCATGATGTGTACGCTCCCCGGCAGCGCCTCGCAACGCAACGCCGAACGCCAGGGCTTCCGCATCGCCTACACACGCATCAAGTGGAAAAGACAATGATGAATGCGGAATGCGGAATGATGAATTAAAAACCAATCGTCTTTCATTCATCATTCATCATTCCGCATTCATCATTGCTTTAATACGGACTGCCGAGTTCCTCCGCGGTCTTGACTTCCCTGTAGCCCGCGGGAACGTCGAAGAGCGCCGGGGCGAGCGGGGCGGTCGAGATGTCCACGACCTCCTGTGATGACGACGAGGTGGGCGTGGCGATGGCCGGGACCTCGTCGCCCGTGTTGAACTTCATTTTGGTGGTCGTCTCGACCGGGTAGCCCAGCTTGGCCGCGCCCTCCTTCTTGAAGCGCACTTCGTCCACGCAATCCGACTGGGCCACGGGGAACAGCGGCGCGTCCGACCCGTCCTCATTGCAACTCAACGTGTCCGGCAAATCCACGTACCAGCCGTCCGTCTCCATCTCCATGTTCATCGAGTTGCAAGCCCCTTCGGACGCCGCGATCACGGTCCTCGTCTTGAGGTGCCGCGCCGTCAGCCCGAGAAGCTGCTTGCGCTCGCCCGTGTCGGTCGCGGTGGTCGTGTAGGTGACGACGCCCCCGCGGCGCGGCTTGCCGGCAGCGTTCGCGGGCTGGCCCGCGGCCGCGTTCGCGTTGCCGATTGGCGTGATCAGGTAAGTCTTCGTCTTATCGTTAATCTGAATCGAGCGTTTGAGGTCGCACTGGTAAATAGTCGTGTAGCCCATGCCCTCTGTGCGCTGGCGCGAGCCCCTGACATATGTCGTGGAAGTCATACTCCGCCCGCCCGCCGCGGTCTTCGTGGTGATCTTGACATCCGCGAGGACGACGGCGGCCGAACAGAAGAGGGCAACCGCGAGCGACACGGAGCGCATGAATTTTTGTCCCCAGAAGGTCCGCGACCACTCTGGCGCGGAGGCCGCCGCGGCTTCCGCCTTCGGCGCGCGGCGCTTGGTTGAAAAGACGCCTAACACTCTGGCGAGCCTGGACCCCGAAATTTTATGATTGCTGTTCCGCATTTCGTCTTTCTCCTGTATAGGTGGCTGAGAATTTCTGCCCTACCCGTAAACGCGCAAAGCAGCGGCGAAACGGATCACCAGTTGTCACCTGAAATCAGCCGGGGTAAACTCTGTGGCCGCGCCGATGGAACTTCAAACTCTGACGCTTGACGACCTGCCGCTCTACGAGAGCTTTTACTGCGACCCGCGGATTTCGACGGGCAGGTTGATTCGCCCGCCCGTCAAATCTGTGCCAAGTTCTGCGGAAAGTTCACCGAGGCGCGCGAGGATGCGGCGCGACTCTTCGGGCGCGGCCGCACGCGGCAGATACTTTTCGATGAAGACGGGCCGGACCTCGGCCGAGACCAGACCGCTCCGGCCGAGCTTGCAGCGCAGCACGAAGCTCTCGACGACCCTGCGGCCGAGGCTGGGCGGCGAGTCGAAGACGAAATTCCCGAGCGAGTAGGCGACGAGCGCGCGCCGCTTCACGGCAGCGACTTTTTGTGTGAAAACCTCCAGGCCCTGCGACGTGTGCGGGTGATGGCCGAGCACGAGGTCCGCGCCCGCCGCGACGGCCGCCTGTGCCAATTCGCGTTGCCGCCCGCTCGGCCGAGAAGCGTACTCGATTCCCCAGTGCAGCGACACGACGACCACGTCCGCCCGCTCGCGCGCCGCGACGACGGCGCGGCTGAGCGCGAGCATCGACGCGCGCGCCACGCCGCGCCAGACATCTCTTCCGGCCCCGCTCTCGGGTTCAACGTCCGTGAACGCGACGAAGGCTATCTTGATTCCTTTGACGCTCAGAATCGTCGGCGCTTCGGCCGCGGCGAGCGTCCGGCCCGCCCCGGCCGGGCTGAGGCCGCGCGCCTTGAGGTGGTCAATCGTCTCCAACAACCCAACCTTCCCGCAATCCAACGTGTGATTGTTGGCGAGCGAGAGCAAATCGAAGCCTGCATCAACAAGGGCGTCCGCGTACGTAGGCCGTGCCTGAAAACTGATCTTCTTCCGCGACCTCCGGCAGCGCGACGCCAGCGGATTTTCCAGATTGCCGAACGTCACGTCCGCCCCCGCAAGCGCGTCTTCCACGCCGGCGAACACCCGCGCCGTCCCCTCCCTCTCAATCCGCCTCGCCACGCCGCGGTCAAGCAGCACGTCGCCCACCGCGACCAGCTCGATTGTCGCCTCCTCCTGCGCGCGCACCTCGACCGAGAAAACGACCGACGCGACGATTGCCGCCAACAGGATGAACAAGCGGGGGGATTTGATCGGATAATTACCGATGCCGGATGGAGAAGAACCGCGAAGACACACGAAAGCGCACGAAATAGGTCTTCGTGCTATTTCGTGCGCTTTCGTGGTTCGCCCGCCCACTATGTTTTCCGTCCCGGCAAAAGGAAGCTCTTCGTCCAGACTGGGGGCGGCGGGGTTTTCCCTGTGTTGAGCATCCGCTGCCACTTCTCGTCGGTCAGGCGGTCGGCCGCAGGGTGCTCGAACTCGTAGTAACTGAAGACGGCCCCGCGCGTCAGCACGAGTTTTCCTTCGACGGGCACGACGACCAGAATCTCGTTGGCGTGGCCCACGCCCTCTTCGAGCACGCGCGCGCCGCCCGTGTGCACGTCCGCGACGACGGCCATGTCCTTGTCCGTCTCGTTGACCATCTCCCACGTGTCAGGGTTCCCCGTCATCACCGAGAGCGTCAGGTATTCGAGCGTGCCGCCGATGTGCCGAATCTGCCCGTACTCGTCTTCGGTCAACTTCTCGCCGCGCAGCTCCTTCTCCGAGATAGTCTTGAGCGTGGCGAGCAACTCCTCGAACTGCTCGAACTTGTCCTTGAGCTGGTCCGAAAGTAGATTGCGCGCCACTAACCCTTCGCGCGACTGGCGCGTCAGCGTGAGCAAGCGGTCCCAGAAGAGCACGTTCGGCTCGACGTAACCTTTGTAGGCCGCGGGCTCCTCGCCGTCGCCCATCTCGGCCCCGCTCTGCTTGCCGTAAAGAATGGTGTCGTGGCGCAACTCGGCCCACGAGCCCAGCGCCGTGTTGAGCGACTTGTCGGCCCAGGCCGGGTTGAGCATGAAGGACGGGTAGCCCTGCGGCACGGGCTTCAGCAGCGCCTTCAGCGCGTAGAGCCAGCTCCAGTAAAGGTTCGAGGTCCACTTCTCCGACTTTAAGGCCGCGAACTCTTCCGTGAGCTTCGCGCGCGACGGCAAATAATCGGGCCAGTTTTTCGGGTTGTAGAGGTGCGCGTAAGTGTCCAGGTGCTCGCGCGCGCGCGTGCTCCCGACGACGGCCATCACGTCCAGGCCCGAGGGGAAGACCCGCTGGATGGGGACGGAGAGGCGCTGCATGATCTCGCTGTCGGGGATGTAACGCTGGCCCATGAAGCGCAGTTGGACAGAGGCGTCGGGCACGGCCGGCTGGTTGGGGCGGATTTGGGTGCGCGCCTGTATGCGCGCGGGCCTGAGCTTCTGCGCGGCGTCGGCGAAGGCCGCGAACTTCTCGGCGTCCGCGAATGCTTCCGGGCCTGCCTCGCCGCCGAAGATTTGGTCCATCGCGGTCTTCCACTCGGCGGGCGTCACGTCGTCGGCCGCGCCGACGTAGAAGGAGGTCGGCTCGTAGATGGTCGCCCACTCGCCCGTGAGCTTCGCGCGATGGAGCGAGCGCACGAGGAGGAGGCTCTGCCGAATCTGCTCCTCGGTCAGCCCCTCATTGGTGCGGACCGCGAACGGCGTCAGCCCGTACCACATCATTGCGCCGAAGTAGCGCCTCAACGCTTCGCTTCGCGTGTAGTGGCCGCGCGGGTTGAACTGCGAATAGTCCACCACATAAGGGAAGATCGCGCCGACCTTGAAGCCCTCGTGCGCTTTGATTAAATCGAGTTCCGTTTGCACGATGGCCGACGCCTCGGGCGGCACACTCGCTTGCTGGTCGAGTAGGCGCAGGGCGACGGCGAAGTAAGCTGCGTTCTTCAGCGCCGCCTGCTTCAGCCGCGGGTCCGAGACTTCCTTCATGGTCCGCGCCGAGTCTTCGAGCATGCCTTCGGTCAAGCGCCGCAGCACGGGCGCGAGCGACTGCTCCTCGACCGTGCGGAGCGTGAAGTCGTAGAAGATGTGGTAGAGGTGGAGGACCGCGTCGGTCGTCACGAACGAAGGCAGGTCGCGGTAGTCGTTGTCCTCGTAGACGTGGAATAGCTGCTTCTGTGCGGTCGGCGCGGAGACGAAAAGGTTCTCGGCGAGCGCCTTCCGCTCGGCCGGGCTCAGGGCGCGCGCGCGGTTGAACGCGCGCAGGTTGACGACCTCCCTGAGCGCCGGCGACACCTTGTAAGGCTTGACCGTCGCGGCCTGCTGCGGCGCGCGCGGCGACGGGCGGTTATCGGCAATCGCCGTCGCCAGCATCACGAGCAGCAGCAGAATGGCACAAATTTCTTTTCGTCTCATGTTTCAGTCCTCTGTTGAATTTCCCCTGAGCGTGACGCGCTCGCCGTCCGCCTCAAGCTTAATCTCGTCGCGCGTGACGGAGACGAGCGCGGCCCTGAGCCAGTCGCCGCGCTGCCAGTCCTGCGTGAAGCCGAAGCCGTTCCAGGAGTAAGCCGCGAGCGATTGCCTGCCATCGCGCCTGGTCTCCAGCGCGTACAGCTCGTCGCGGCCGTCGCCGTTCGCGTCCGCGAAGCCGAAGTCCGTGAACGGCCGGCTCAACGTCGAGCCGAGCCACTTGGGCGCGCCGCGCCGCCCGTCCCACTCGTAGATGAAGAGGCAGTTATGTGGCCGCGGGATGAACTTCGTCGCCTTGAAGACGCCGACCACGATCTCCTTGCGCCCGTCGCCGTCAACGTCGGCGACCGCGAGCTTCCACGGACGCCAGCGCCCGTGCACACCCTCCCACAGCAGGCGTCGCCCGTGCGAGACGCGCACCGCCGGGTCGCGCGTCGAGTCCAGCGTAATCCGCTCGACGCGCCCGTCGCCGTCAAGGTCAGTCTCGACGGACATAGGGCTCGCGGCGCGGGACGCGACGACTGTCGCGCAGAGCATGAGCAGGGGTAAAAGGGATTGAGTCAGACGACGCATCGGTCAGCGATTAAAGTTACGGGAGAGAATTTCACGCCGGCCGCGGCGGCGTCAAGGCTCCTTCCCCCGAGACGCCGCGACCGCAAATCCTGAGATGCGATTGAGCGAGCTTTTTGCTTAAGAACTCCTCCTGCCTTACCGATTGATTTTTAGGTGCGGCCCCCTTCGCTTTCTGAGATACTGTTGGGCGCGCGATGGCGACGATAACGAGCAGCTTGCAGGTGCTGGTGAACCCGGCGGGCTTCCGCTACTTTCTTCAGGAGCGGATCGCCGGCGGGGGCGGGGGCGAAGTCTATGGGGCCGTCAGCCAGACCGGGCAGAAGGTCGCCATCAAGTACATCAAGCCCAACCCGCACAACCGCGGGGCCAGCCTCGCCACCTGGATTAACGAGTGCAACTCTTCGCTGAAGTGCCAGAACCACCCGCACGTCGTCGGCGTCTTCGAGTACTTCCAGACCGCGCAGGGCCACCTCGTCATCATCATGGAGCGCGCCGACTGCTCGCTCGCGGACCTCGTCAAGCGCGGCTACCGCTTCGACACGCGGGCCGCCTGCGGCGTCGGCATGCAGGTCGCGCAGGCCCTGAGCTTCATACACTCGCTCACCTCGCCCATCATCCACCGCGACGTGACGCCGAAGAACATACTCGTCTTCCCCAACTGGATTTATAAGCTCTCGGACTTCGGCATTTCCAAGCACACGGCCACGCCCGCCGAGATCGCCAACACTTTCATCGGCTACTCGTCCTACATCCCGCCCGAGCTTTTGGGCCGCGGCTACTCCTGGCAGCAGGCGGACCTTTACCAGCTCGGCGTGATGCTGCTGACGCTCATGCTCGGCGTCTCACCGATTGACGAGAGCCAGCCGCAGGAATTCATCTACGACCAGATCATGGCCGGCGTGCCGCGCATCAGGGCCGAGGCGTTGATCGCTGCGGGCGGGAGCATGGGGGAGTTGGCTAAGGTCGTCGCCATCATGCTCCGCCGCCGCAACGAGTACAGGTATCGCTCCGCCGCCGAGGTTTACAACGAGCTGGCACGCGTCTCCGCTTTGCCGTACTGACGCGACCCTTTGCGCCTTTGCGCCTCCAGCGTGAAACTTTTGGATTTCTCACGCAAAGGCGCAAAGAACGGGTCGGCTGAGTTATTCTTTTGTTATGGCCCAGATGATTTCCGTCGAAGAAGCCGTCCGCATCGTCAAAGGGCGGACGCCCGCGCTCGGGGCCGAAACGGTCGCGCTCGCGGACGCGCTCGGGCGCGTGCTCGCCGAACAGGTCTCGGCCGATTCGGACTTGCCGCCGTTCGACCGCGCGCAGATGGACGGCTACGCCGTGCGCGCCGCGGACACCGCGAGTCTGCCCGCGAGCCTGCGCGTCGTCGGCGAGTCCGCAGCCGGCCGCGGGTGGAAGGGAGACATGAAATCGGGCGAGGCCGTGCGCATCATGACGGGCGCGCCCGTGCCCGCGGGCGCGGACAGCGTGCAGAAGGTCGAAGTGACGTTGGAGCAGGACGGCCGCGTGGAAATCGCGGAGGCCACGCACGCAGGCCAGTTCATCGTCAGGCGGGCGAGCGAAATAAAAATGGGCCAGACTGTCCTGGAGGCGGGCGAAGAGATCAACGCCGCGCGCATGGCCGCGCTCGCCTCCTTCGGTTATGCCGAGGTCAGAGTCGGCAAGCGCCCGCGCGCGGCCGTCCTGGCGACGGGGACGGAGTTGGTCCCGGCGGGCGAGCGGCCAGGCGCGGACCAGATTCGAGACTCGAACAGCTATTCGCTCGCGGCCTACGCACAGCTCGCCGGGGCCGAAGTCGAACGCCTGCCGCTCGCGGGCGACGACCCCGAACTTTTGAAGCGCGAGATAGCCGCGGCGGCCGCGCGCTCGGACGTGCTCGTGCTGTCGGGCGGCGTCTCGATGGGCGTTTACGATTTCACGAAGGCGGCGCTTGAAGCACTCGACGCCGAAATCTTTTTCGCGCGCGTGAGCCTGCGGCCCGGCAAGCCGACCGTCTTCGCGCGCCTCGGCGAGACGCTCGTCTTCGGCCTCCCCGGCAACCCCGTCTCTGTCTCCGTGACCTTCAACCTGTTCGCGCGCACCGCCCTGCGCGCGATGCAGGGTTATCAGGAAGCCGCGATGCCGGAAGAGCGCGCCGTGCTGGCGCGCAGTGTCAAAGGCTCCGCCGGGCGCGCGAGCTATCTCCCGGCGCGGCTGCTGACGGACGCGGAAGGGAGGCTCGTCGCGGAGCCTTTGAAGTGGGGAGGCTCGTCCGACTTCGTCGCGTTCGCGCGCGCCACCGCGCTCGTCGTCGTGCCCGAAGGTGTGCCAATTTTAGACGGCGGGGCGGTCGCGCGCGTCGTCCGTCTTCCGGGCTGACCTTATGGAAAAAGAGAAAGCGCCGGAAGAAGCGACGGCCTCGCCGCGCGACTTACCAGTTGAAGGGTCTCCCGCTCATCGTCGGCCAGGAAGCGGCCGAATCGTCCTCATCTGCGCGCTCGTCTTCCTCGCCGCCTTCGTCTGCCGCGTGCTCTCCTGGCAGGACAATCGCTTCGAAGCGCGCAAGGTCCAGACGATGGTCACCGAAGGGTACAAGCACACCGCGCGCGTCTTACGCGAGGGCGGCGTCTCGTCTTTCTTCAGCGCCTCGTCGCCGCTCGCGGACCCGAACCACCTGGGCCACCCGCCCGGCTACCCCGTCCTGGTGGCCGCCGTCTTCGGTCTCTTCGGCGAATCGGACGCGGCGCTTCAAATCGTCCAACTCCTCGCGGACTCTGTGGCGGCGGTCGTCGTCCTGCTCATCGCGCTCGCCCTCTTCAACACTTCGACGGCCGTCATCTCGGGCCTGCTCGTCGCGCTCGCCCCGCAGTTCACTTACAACTCCGTGATGCTCTTGCCCGACACGCTCGCCGTCCTCCCCATCCTGCTCGCCGCCTACTGCCTGGTGCGCGCGACCAAGAGCCCGCGCGTCATCTGGTTCGTCGCGGCGGGGGCGCTCGTGGGCCTCTCGTGCTGGCTGCGCGCCAACGCCATGCTGCTCGCGCCGTTCATGGCGGCCGCCGCCCCGTTGCTGTTCGACCGCGGAAGGCGGTGGCGCTACGCGCTCGCGCTCGTCGGCGGGACCGTGCTCGTCGTCGCGCCGCTGACCTTGAGGAACGCCATCGTCTACGGACATTTTGTGCCAGTCTCGCTCGGCGCGGGGCAGACGTTTCTCGAAGGCATAGCGGATTACGACGACGGGAGCCTCGGCATCCCGAACACGGACATGGGGCTGATGAGGTGGGAGGCCGCACGCTACGGCCGGCCCGACTACTTCGGGACGCTTTTCGACCCCGACGGCGTCCGCCGCGACCGCCAGCGCCTCGCCGAAGGTTTTGCTGTCATACGCTCGCGCCCCTTCTGGTTCGCCGGCGTCATGCTCAGGCGCGCTAGTGCAATGCTCAGGCTCGAACGCGTCCGCCTGATCGCGGCCGACCCTCCCGTGACGCACTCGCTCGCCGTCACACAAGAGACTCCCGCCGCCTGGTCCGCCTCGACGCAGGATTTATTGGCCCAGGGAAGCGTCGGGTCCAACGGCGTCGCTCTCACGCCCGCCGCGGACGCCCCGCTGCTCGAAGTGCGCGGCGACGACTCCAAAACTCAATTCACCTCCCAGGCTATTCCCGTCGAGGGCCAGACAGATTACGTCTTGAAGCTGCCGGTCAGAATCGAGCAGGGGCGCGTGACGGCGGCCGTCGTCGGCGACGGGCACGAGTTCGCTTCGGCGATCATCGAAGTGCAGGACTGGAAGACGCGCGTCGAGCAGCCGCTCGTCACCGTCGAGCTTCCTTTCGTCAGCCGCGGCCCCGGCCAGGTCCGCCTGGTCTTGACCAACGCCGGGGCGCAAGGCACGCCCCCCGTGCTACAACTCGGCGGGGCGCGACTCTACGCCCTCGGCCCCGCATCTCTCACCTGGTCCAGAATCCCGCGCGCCGCCCTGCGCCTCACTCAGAAACTCTTCATCACCGCCGTCATGCTCCCGCTCTCCCTCCTCGGCCTCTTCCTCCTGGTTCGCGCCCGCCGCCGCCGCGCGCTCGTCCTCCTGCTCGTCGTCCCCGCTTACTATCTAGTCATCCAGTCGGCCCTACACACCGAGTATCGCTACGTCCTCGCGATTCATCACTTCCTCTTCGTTCTCGCCGCCGTCGCCCTCTACCACGCTGGAGTCCATCTGTGGAGGCTGCGCCAAAAGATTCCGCTCAGGCAAAGCTAGACTCAAGCCTTTGCGGCTTTGGTTTTTCTTTTCCTGCGCCTTTGCGTGAAGCTTTGTTTCTCGCAAAGGCGCAAAGTTAAGACGTAAGACGCAAAGGGTTGAGTCAAACCGAACGCGGCTTTTACTTTTCCGCCGGTTTAAGGTTTACTCTCCCGCTATGAAACGTCTGTCGCATATGGACGAGCAGGGGCGCGTGAAGATGGTTGACACGTCCGCGAAGGAGGCGACCGAAAGGCGCGCAATCGCCTCGGCGCGCGTCCTCATGTCGCCGGAAACCCTCGCGGCCGTGCGCGAGCGCCGCACGCCGAAAGGCGACCCGCTTGAGACCGCCCGCATCGCCGGCATCATGGCCGCCAAGCGCACGGCCGAGTTGATCCCGCTCTGCCACCCGCTCCCGCTCACTCACGTCGAAGTCCGCGCCGAACTCGACGACGCGGGCGTCCTCATCGAAGCAGAGGCCGCGACCCGCGCGCAGACCGGCGTCGAGATGGAGGCGCTGACGGCCGCAACTGTCGCCGCGCTCACCGTCTACGACATGTGCAAGGCCGTGGACAAAGGCATCACGATTACAGACGTGCGGCTCGAAGAGAAGACCGGCGGCAAGTCCGGCGAGTACAAAAGGGGAAAAGCTCAAAGGAAAAAGTAAGGAACAGTCAGGGCCGCGCCGTCGTTTTCAATTTTGTCTTTCCCCTTTAGCTTTTTACCATTACAATGGTTTCAAATGATTCGGAAGTTTTAGAAGCGGAGTTTGAAGATGAGACTTAACAGCATTTCCACGGACGCGCGCCCCCAGGTTCGCACCCTGCTGATCGCGGCGGCCGCCACCATTGCGCTCTGGTACATCCCCTTCCTCAGCGTCCTGAGCTACCCCTTTAACATCTTCGTCACCTTCATACACGAGGGCGGACACGCCCTGGCCGCGCTTTTGACGGGCAACTCGGTCGCGAGCCTGAGTGTGGCGACTGACGGGAGCGGCCTGACCTACACGACGACGAGCGGCCTCATCTCGCAGACGATTGTTTCGAGCGCGGGCTACCTGGGCGCGATGGCCTACGGCGCGCTGCTGCTCTTCCTGATTCGCCGCGCCGTCGCCGCGCGCTACGTGCTGGTCGGCACGGGCGCTTTCATCCTCGCGCTGACTCTCATCTTCGGGCTGGGCAGCCTCTTCACTATCGTCATGGGCGTCGGCCTCACGGCCGCCCTCGTCGCAATAGCCGTTTACGGCGGCCCGCGCGTCGCAACCTTCTTCGTCAGCTTCCTGGCCGTGCAGTCCGTCCTCAACGCCCTGCTCGACCTGAAGGTTCTCTTCTTCAACTCGGTCGGGTCCGGCGCACCTTCGGACGCGGAGAACATGGCGAAGGCGACCGGCATCCCCTCCGTGTTATGGACCGTGGTCTGGATCGGCCTCGCGTTCGTGATACTGTCGCTGGCCCTGCGCGCCTACTCGGTGAGCTGCGAGCGCAAGAACCGTCAGCAGGACTTGCCGTTCGAAGAGCCGCTGGGAGTTTAAGAGAAGACCTTGAGCGCAAACCTTGAGAGGCCGCCGGGCGACGTTGCTATTCTCGCAGCGACGGCGCGGGGCGGCCTCGATACTTCGGCCGACTCCGAAAACATCTTGACGCTCGGCTCGCTGCACGTCGGCGCGCGCATCGTCTTGCGCTGCCGCAAGGACTGGCGCGACGCAACCATCGGTGCGCGCACCTCCGAAGCGATCACGCTCCTGGTCGGCTCGCCCTCGGGCCACACCTACCGCCTGCGACGCCCCGCCGATTCCCCGCTCTCCCTCGATGGCTCAATCCCCGTCCTCGGCGAAGGCTCCTGGCGTGCCGGCCGCGTCAGATACGATCTGCGCTGGTAAAAGCGAAGGACCACTAAACAACACGAAGCGACACGAAGTAAGGTCAGTTCCTTTCGTGTCGCTTCGTGTTGTTTAGTGGTCCGGTTCTTCTTTCGTTGCTACTTAAACTTGACTGCGGTGACTTCCATCTTGATGGTAGCCTGGCCGCCTTCGATCTTGGCCTTGTCGTCGCCGCGGAAGCCCGGAATCGCGATGGGGACTCGGGCCGTCCCGTTGTTCTCCAATTCGGACAGCGAGGCAGAGGGAATCACTATCTTGGTGCGATCCTTGATGAGCTTACCGTCGAGGTCCGTGACCGAGCCGCGCATCTCCAGGCCCGTGATGGTGCGCCCGGTGAAATTCCTGACGGTCGTGGCGAGCGTCATCTGAACGTCGCCGGAAAGGCTGTTCGCGTAGTCCGCTATCGGCTCGTCGAGCTTGAGCAGGTCGCGTGTCTTGTCGAACTCGGGCGAGCCCGCGCGCAAGCCCCCTTCGAGCTTCTGCTCCACGGGCAGGCCGCCGGGCTTCGGCTCGGGCCGCGACTTCAAAAAATATATCAGCCCGGCGGCCACCACCAGCGCGGCCACGCCCGCGATGATGAAAATCGTTCTTCTCGGGCCGTCCGCGTCCCGCCGGCCGCTCTCGCTCGTCATAGCCATGACTTCCCTTCTCCCCCAGCCGCGCTTTGCTTATTTGCCTAGCAGGATACACCCGCGCGCCCGCGTCTGAAACCTTTAGACCCCTCGGCGGGCGGAAAGGTTCCGCGGCCCGGTTCCGGGCCATTACTTTCCGCTGGCGCGGGTGCGATGGCGCGCGAACTCCACGGCCTCGCGCGGCGGGGGCACGGCCTTCTCGACGAGCGAGCCGGTGCCCGTGCGCTGGCGGACGCGGCGCGGCCAGGTGATGCGGAAGCGGCTGCCCGCCTCGGGCTCGCTCTCGACCGTGATCTCGCCTTCGAGCAGCTCGACTATCTTGCGCGTGATGGCGAGGCCCAGGCCCGTCCCGCCATAGGAGCGCGCGAGGCGGTCGTCAACCTGCCGGAACTCGTCGAAGATGTAGTTCAGCGCCTCGCTCGAAATGCCTATCCCCGTGTCGCTCACTTCCAGAGACCAGCGGTCAGGGCCTTCGGGCGCGGCCGCGACGGTGACGCTCCCTGCGACCGTGAACTTGACGGCGTTGCCGACCAGGTTCGAGAGCACCTGCTCAAGCTTGCGCCCGTCCGTCCAGACCTGGCCCAGTTCTCCCGAGACCTCGGCGCGCACCTCTATGCGCTTCTCCTCGGCCTCGCGCGCGTAGTCCTTCACGATCCGCTGTATCGCTTCGCCCACGTCCACCTGTTCGAGGTGCAGCGCGGCGCGGCCCGCTTCGAGGCGCGAGTAGTCGAGCAGGTCGTTGACGAGTTCGAGCAGCGAGCGCGCATTGCGCTCCATGCGCGTGACGGCCTCGTTCTGCAAGGACGCGAGCGGGAGCGAGCGGTCGCGCGCGAGCAATTGGCACAGCCCGATGATGACGTTCAGCGGCGTGCGCAGCTCGTGCGAGATGTTGGAGACGAAGGCGGACTTCAGCCGGTCGTGCTCGCGCAGCCGGTCGTAGGCCGCCACCAGTTCGTTGTGGTGCTTGACCTCTTCGGTGATGTCGCGGAAGACGGCGACCGCGCCCTCCGCACGGCCGTCCTCGCCCGTCAGCGGCGTGGCCGAGATGGCGACGACGCGGGGCGAGCCGTCCGACTGGACGATTTCGAGCTGCTCGCCCGAGAGGTGCTGGCGGCGTTCGAGCGCGCGCCAGAGCGGGTGCTCTTCGGCCGCCAGCTCGCGGCCCGCGAGGTCTCTGAACTTCATGTCGGCGATGAGCGCCTCGGCCCCGTCGCGGAACTCGGCGGGCGCGCGCCCGATGATCTGCGCGCCGGCCGGGTTGACGCGGTAGCGCCCCTGCCGGTTGACGATGATGACGCCCTCGTTCATCTGGTTGATGACGCTTTCGAGTTCGGCGGCGCGCGTGCGCTCGGAGGCGAAGGCCGCGGTCGCGAGTTTCTCGGCGCGGACGCGCTTGGCAACTTCCGAGATAATCAAGATGAGGTCGCCGCGCCCGGCGCTGCGCGCGCTCGTGGGCCAAATCGTCACGTCCCAGAAGCTGCCCGGCTCGGCGTCATTCGCCTCGTGCTCGGCGCGCGCGACGAGGTTCAAGGGGAGGCCGTAGGTGACGAAAGGCTTGCGCGTGCGGCGCACGTCTTCGACGATGTCGCTCAGGACGGCGAGGCCCGCGGCCGCCTCGTAGAGCCCGCGCCCGGCGAGCGTGGCGGCCTCGCGGCCCGTGAAGCGCGCGAACATCGAGTTGGCCTTGCGGACGATCAGGCGCTCGTCCAGGACGGCCAGGCCGAGCGGCAGGCCGTCCAGCACTTCTTCGATGAAGGCACCTTGCGTCTGCAACTCGGTGAACTTCGTTTCGAGCTGCGACGCCATGACGTTGAAGCTTTGGGCCAATCCGCCGACTTCGTCGTCCGTCTCGACCGCGGCGCGCTCCTGCAACTGGCCGCCGCCGAGCGTCGAAGCCGTGGCCGCCAGCTTCATCAGGGGCTTGGTGAAGCGGCCGACGGCCCAGACGCCGAGCAGGATGGAGGCCAGGAGCGCGATTGCCCACGTCGCCGCCAGCATGAAGCCGGACTGGCCCGCGCCCGTGTCCTCGGCGACGGGCACGCCGACGGCGACGCTCCACCCGAACGGCTCGACGATTCTTGTGCCAGTCATCCGCGTCACGTTGTCGTTCCAGCGCGCGCGCCCTGTCCGGGCCAATGAGTCGGCGGGCGGCGGGGCGGGCGCACGCGCCGAAGCGTTCGCGAGCGGCTGCCCCTCTGCGTCGAAGATGGCGATGGCGGTGCCGGCGTGGCCCCCCGCGTCGCGCTCCAGGCGCGAGTAAAGAGCCTGCGCCTCGCGCGCCGGGACATCACTTGAACGTTTGACGTAAGACGGGTGGTCTTCGAGCCAGGAGAAGAGGAAGCCTGCGGCGGCGTTGGTCTCGATGCGCGCGGTGGCCGCGGCCTGCTCGTCCAGGTCGCGGCGGTAGTTGCGAAGCTGAATCAGGCTGACGACGAGCAGGGGCAGAGAGAGTACGGCCAGAAGCAGCAGGAGCTTGGCGCGCACGCTCTTCAGCATCGGTAATGTTCCGCCCGGCTTCGTCATCGCCTCCTGTCCTCCGGGAAGTCCGTCCGGCGGCGGCGCGGCGGCGGCCAGACGGACGTGCGCGTTCCGACTGGCGGGCGAAGACTGGCGGCATAAACAACTACAACCTGCACGAGCAGTTCGTCCACGAAGCGGTCGGCGCGCCGGAGCGCGTCGCGCAACTCCCTCAAGTCTCCCTCGGTGGCACCGAACCCCTCACGCCACAGAAAATCGTTGAAGACCCTGCGTAAAATCATCAACTCGCGTGCCACTTCATCAATCAGCGCGCCCTGGTGAAAGCGGACTTGCGGGTGGGAGCGCAGGCGGCGCGTGGCCTCAACGATTTCCGCGTCGGTCGCGCCCTGGTCGAGCGCCTGCGCCAGCTCTTGCAGCGTGTCCGGTAAATGGTCCACTAACTGTTCGTAAGAGAGGATTGAGGGAATCTCGGTGCGCGGCTCCGCATACATTCCGTCCACCCAGGCGCGGACGATTGATTCCTCGTGCTCGCGGACGAGCGTGGCGAAGTTCTGCGACATGGGAGAGCAATGGTCAGTGGTCAGTAGTCAGTGGTCAGTAGTCAGTGGTCAGTGGTCAGTGGTCAGTTAAGAACAAAAGCCTTTGTCTTTTAACTGACCACCGACCACTGACTACTGACCACTTTTTTTAGGTAGGAGGCGGCTCAGGAGCGCCTCCAGTTGGTCGAAGTCTATCGGCTTGGTGACGTAATCGTTGCAGCCTGCGGCCAGGGCGTCAGCGTGAAAATCGGCCGTGTCGTGTGCGGAGACGGCGACGATGGGCACGTCCTTCATGTCCGGGTACTGGCGTATGCGGCGCGTGGCCGCGAGCCCGTCCAGTTGCGGCAGACTCAAATCCATCAGGATCAGTTGCGGCCGCTCCCTGTGGGCCAGCTCGACGGCCTCCTCGCCGTTGACGGCCTCCAGCACGCGGTAGCCGCTCATCTCCAGCAAGCGCCTCATCATAAAACGGTTATCCTCGAAGTCCTCGACCACCATGACGGTGGGGGGCACGCCGTCGTTGTCGCTGTCCATCACCACGTACTCCATTGTAGGACTAAACTGCTGAATTTCCACGAAGATTTATTCCCTTCACAATGCATGGCTAGCATACGCTGGCGTTTTTTGTTAAGATGCCGCATCGAAACGCAACACAACAAACCGCGCCGTTTGGGTTCTATTCGTACACGCGGTCTGACCCTGCGAGCCACCCAGAATGCTCTTGTAGCAATCGGCGGGCGGGGCATTTGAGCGATATGAAGCCGCTAAAATCGGAGACTCAGGACTTAGCCACACTCCAGGAACTGGGGCGTGCCTCCGTCCAGATAGTCCACGACCTGAAAAATCAGCTAAACGGTCTCAAACTCTATGCCACATTCCTGCGCAAGCGCATGGAGAAGGCAGACCGCCCGCAGGACGAGCAGGAGACGGTCGCCAAACTCATCGCAGGGCTTGAGCGCACGGCCTCGGACATGACCACGCTCGTACGCATGGGACGCCCGATAGAGCTACGCCGCCAGCCGCAAACTGACCTCGTCAAAATACTGAGAGGCGTCGAGGAGACGGAGGGCGTCCGCGTCGAGAGCGAGGCCGCGGAGTTGGCCGGCGACTTCGACGTGGCGGCCATCACGGAGGCTTTCAAGACGATCACGACCAACGCGCTCACGCTCGGCCCGGCGCAGGACGGCGGGGCCGTGACGATACACCTCGCGCCGGGCGCGGACGGGCAGAGCGCGGCCATAGAGTGGCGCGGCGTGAAGACGACGAACAGCGACGATCCCTTCCGCTCCTTCGCCGGGAGCGAGGGCTTGCGCATGTCGCTCGCCGCCAAGATCATCGAAGCGCACGGCGGGCAAACAGGCTTCGATGCGCACACCCTGCGCGCCGAGTTGCCGCTGGGAGAAAGCTAGTCAACGGTAAACAGTAAATGGGAAGTGGGAAGACCGTTCTCCCGCTCACCATTTACGATTCACGATTTACGTCTTTATAACAGGAGTCGAAGGTGGAACGTAAAGAGGCACGCATTCTGGTAGTTGACGACGAGCCAATGATGACGGATTCGCTCAAGCAGAATCTGGTCGAGGAGGGTTATTCGGTTGACACGGCTGCGACGGGAGCCGAAGCCATAGAACTGTTCGACCGCGGCGGCCATCACCTGGCTATCTGCGACCTTCAGCTGCCGGACATGGACGGCCTCGAAGTCATGCGCCATATCAAGGACGTGCGCCCCGCGACTGAAGTCATCGTCGTCACCGGCTACGGCACGATCAACACGGCCGTCGAAGCGACGAAGGCGGGCGCGTTCGACTTCGTTGAAAAGCCTTTCGAGTTTGAGAAGATCGCCGTCGTCGTCCGCAACGCGTTGAAGCAGGTAGAGCTTATCAACGCGGCGGAATCAATGCGCCGCCAGATGTCCACGCGCGCCGAGTACTTCAACATCATCGGCGCGTCCAAGCAGATGCAGACCATCTACGAGACCATCGAGTCGGTCGCCAAGTCGGACGCCAACGTCCTCATCGTCGGCGAATCCGGCACGGGCAAGGAGCTAATCGCCAACGCGATTCACTACAACTCGCTCCGGTCCAAAAAACCTTTCATCAAGGTCAACTGCGCCGCGCTCCCGAAAGAACTGATCGAGAGTGAACTCTTCGGCCACACGAAGGGCGCGTTCACGGGCGCGCACGCCGACAAGGAAGGCTTGGTGCAGCACGCGGCGGGCGGCTCCCTGATGCTCGACGAAATCGCCGAGATGCCGATTGAGCTTCAGCCAAAGCTCCTGCGCGTCCTGCAAGAGCGCAGCTACCGCAAGATCGGCTCCGAGAAGACCTACGCCGTGGACTTCCGCCTCATCTGCTCCACGAACCGCCTGCCGGCCGACGCCATCCGAGACGGGCTCCTGCGCGACGACCTCTTCTACCGCATCTCGACCATCACGATTCACGTGCCCCCTCTGCGCGAGCGCGCCGAAGACACACAACTCCTGACCGAGCACTTCCTGAAGATGTACTCGCAGAAGTACGACCGCCCCATCACAGGCGTCTCGCAGGCGGCTTACCAGCGCCTCTTCTCGCACGCCTGGCCCGGCAACGTCCGCGAGTTGCAGAACGTCATAGAGCGCGCCGTACTCCTCGCCAAGAGCACCAAGATCGAGCCGGTTGACTTGCCCTTCGACAACGGCTCGCTGCCCGAGGGCGCGACGCTCAGCGCCGAGTGGGACGTACCGCCCAACATGACGCTCGAAGACATCGAGAAGCTCGTCATAGAGAAAACGCTCCAGCGCACGGGCGGCAACAAGCAGGCGGCCGCGAACCTGCTCGGCATCTACCGCCCGCGCCTCTACAGCAAAATCAGGAAGTACAAGATTGACGTGGGGAGCTTGGTGGCGAGCTGATTCGGAATTAGAAATTAAAAATGCAAAATGGAAGACTAAGAGCGCGGCTCCCGGTCTTCCATTTTGCATTTTTAATTTTGAACTTTTAATTCTTCAGTCCACCTGGTAGGTGGCGACGCTGGTCGGCGTCTCGAAGCAGCGGACTTTATAGACCTGCACGCGCTCGTCCCCGACGCGGGAGGCGACGCGCTCTAAGATGTAGCGGGCCAGGTTTTCGGCCGAGGGATTCAGTTCTACGTCGAACGGCGGGAGTTCGTTGATGTTGCGGTGGTCCAGGTACTGCACGACCTCGTCGGCCGCGTCCTTCAGCTCGCCGAAGTCAACGAGCAATCCGATGTTGTCCAGCTCGCGCCCGTGCGCGTAGATTTCGATTTTATAATTGTGCCCGTGCAAGTTCTCGCACTTCCCCTTGTAGCCGCGCAACTGGTGCGCGCTCGAAAAGTTGCGCTCGATCATCACTTCAAACATAGTTTCAAGTTTCAGGTTTCAGGTTTCAGGTTTCAGGTTTCAGGTTTCAAGTCTAGCGACAGGCGCGCGGAGGCGCAAGCGAGCGGCCAACGAGTCGCCGTCCATCCCTGAAACTTTCTAACTTGAAACCTGAAACCCTGTATCGAAGATGGCGGCGAGGTCTTCGACATCCGAGGTCACGCGGCACGGCGGCAGACTTTCAAGGAACAGGCGGCCGTAGGCTTTCGTCCTCAATCTAGGGTCGAGCACGGCGAGCACGCCGCGGTCTGTCGTGCTGCGTATCAGTCGCCCCAGCCCCTGCTTCAAGCTGATGATGGCCTGCGGCACGCTGTACTCGTAAAAACTCGAACCGCCCTGGTCTTCGATGTATCGCTGGCGGGCGGCGACCACCGGGTCCGACGGCACGGCGAACGGCAGCTTGTCGATGATGACGCACGAGAGCTGCTGCCCGCGCACGTCCACGCCCTGCCAGAAGCTGGACGTGGCGAAGAGCACCGCGTGAGGCGTCTCGCGGAATTTTTCCAGGAGCCCGGCCTTCGACGCCGTGCCTTGCAGGAAGCACGGGAAGTCAACTTCGCCCGCCACCCTTTCAAAGAGCGCGTTCATCCCGGCGAAACTCGTCGAGAGCACGAAGGCGCGGCCCTCGGTCGCGTTGAGGAGTTTGATGACCTCGGCGGCGGCCGCGTCCGCGAACTGCGGCGAGCGCGGGTCAGGCATTCGCCGCGGGAGGTAAAGCACGGCCTGGCTCTCGTAATCGTAGCCCGACGACGCGACCAGGTCTTCTGCCTCCGAGAGTCCGAGGCGCTCGCGTATGAAGTTGAAGCTGCCCGCGCTCGACAGGGTCGCGGAAGTCAGGACGACGGTTTCGACGCGCTCGAACAGCTTGTCTTGCAGCATGCCCGACACGTCAATCGGCGAGGCGCGCAGGAACGCCCCGCGCCCGCGGCGTTCGAGCCAATAGACGAAGGCACGGTCGTCGCCAGCCACGATGAACTGCAAGTCGAAACGGATTTGCCGGATGCGCCGCAAGATGTTTTCGACTTCGAGCGGCTGCTCCGGGAGAGCGTCGAGCGTCGTCTCCAACCTCCCGAGCGCGCCGTCGAGGCTGAGGTAAGCGTCACCCAAAGGCGTCGCCTCAATCTCGCCGTCGGTCCTCTTGCGCGCGAACGTGCCGGGCAGGATGGGCGAGCGGCCCTCCTCGCCGCGTCCCTCGCGGAAGCCCAGCCAGAAATGGTCCGAGAAGCGCGTCAGCCGCGCGGCCGTGCGCGTCAGCTCGCGGTTCGCGTCAACATTCGTCAGCGGGAGCTGTGCCAAATCCCGCACGAGGTCTTCCATCTGGTAGCTGGAGACCTGCGCGCCGAAGTACTCGGCGGCCACGTCCTCTATCTGGTGCGCCTCGTCGAAGATGACGGCCGAGTAGTCCGGCAGCACTTGGCCGTACTCGCTGTTTCGCAGCGCGAGGTCGGCGAAGAAGAGGTGGTGGTTGACGATGACGATGTCGGCGTCCATCGCGCGCTGGCGCATGCGCGTGATGAAGCAGGGGTCGTAGTCGGGGCATTTTTGGCCCAGACAAATCTCGGAGCGCGCGTCTATGTGCCGCCAGAAGGAGAGATTTTCGGGGAGGCCGACGAGTTCGGCGCGGTCGCCCGTCTGCGACTCGCGCGCCCAACGGCGCACCTCGTCGAAGTAGTCCAGCTCGTCCAAGCCTTCGAGCACCGGCGAGTTCTCCGCGCGCTTGATGCGTTGCAGGCACGCGTAATTCCCGCGCCCCTTCATGTACGCGGCCGTGAACTTTCGCGGCAGCACTTGCTGGAGGAAAGGAATGTCCTTCTCCATCAACTGCTCTTGCAGGTTCTTCGTCCCCGTCGAGATGATGACGCGCGTCTTGCGCGCCGTCGCCGCCGCAATCGCCGGGACGAGATACGCCAGCGTCTTGCCCGTCCCCGTGCCCGCCTCGACGATCAGGTGGCGCTCCTCCTCGAACGCGCGCAAGACCGCCCCGGCCATCTCAATCTGGCCCGGCCTGTACTCGTACTCTGGGTGCGCCCGCGCGATGAGCCCGTCGGGGCCGAAGATTTCTTCCATATCAATCTGAGCAATGGATGGTGACTATGGCGTTACGTCTATTGACAGGCAGCCTTCGATTGCTTCGTGGAGATTCCGCAACACCTCCTCGAAGATTTCTCCTTGTGTGGCGCAGCCCGGAATGGAAGGGACCTCGGCCCAGAAGCCGCCCTCTTCTGCTTCATGTACGACGACCTTGATTTTCATGCGCCCTATTATATCAGCGCCCGGCCGGAATTTCGCTGACCACTTATCAATCTGCGCCCATCGCTTCCGGCTGCGGCGCGGGCTGCTTGAGTCGTTGCGAATATAGCGGGAAGCGAGAGGCTAGCTCTGCGACTTCGCGGCTGACCTTGTTGCGCACGTCTTCGGACTGCGGGTCGTGCAGGACTTCGGCGATGAGGCGGCCGACGGTTTGCATCTCTGTTTCGATCATGCCGCGGGTGGTCAGGGCGGGCGTGCCGATGCGTATGCCGGAGGTGACGAAGGGCTTGTTGGTGTCGAAGGGAATCGTATTCTTGTTGACGGTGATGTGCGCGGCTTCGAGCGCCTTCTCGGCGTCCTTGCCCGTGATGCCCTTCCCTTCCATGAACACGTCCACGAGCATCAGGTGATTGTCCGTCCCGCCAGAGACGATGCGCAGCCCCTGCTCGGCCAACTCGGAGGCTAGCGCCTTCGCGTTTATGAGGACCTGGCGCTGGTACTCCTTGAAGTCGTCGCGCAAGGCTTCGCCGAAGGCGACGGCTTTGGCCGCGATGATGTGCACGAGCGGGCCGCCCTGCACGCCTGGGAAGACCTTGCGGTTGACTTCGGCCGCGTGCTCCTCCTTGCAGAGGATGAGGCCGCCGCGCGGGCCGCGCAAGGTCTTGTGCGTGGTCGTCGTGACGTAGTCCGCGTGCGGCACGGGCGACGGGTGCAGCCCCGCCGCGATGGGGCCCGCGATGTGCGCTATGTCCGCGAACATGCGCGCGCCGACGCCCCTTGCGATCTCGCCTATGCGCTCGAAGTTGATGATGCGCGGGTAGGCGCTCGCGCCGCAGACGATGAGCTTCGGCTTGTGCTCTTCGGCGATGCGTTGCAGCTCGTCGTAGTCAATCTGCTCGGTCTCGCGCGAGACGCCGTAGTCCGCGACCTTGTAGCTCAGGCCCGAAAAATTCATGGGGTGGCCGTGCGTCAGGTGGCCGCCGTGCGAGAGGTTCATGCCTAGAATCTGGTCGCCGTAAGAGATGGCTGCGAGGTAAACGGCCATGTTGGCCTGCGCGCCGGAGTGTGGCTGGACGTTGGCGTGGCCCGCGCCGAAGAGTTCTTTCGCGCGGTCAATCGCCGCCTGCTCGACCACGTCCGTCCACTCGCACCCGCCGTAATAACGCTTCTTCGGGTAGCCCTCGGCGTACTTGTTCGTGAAGACGGAGCCCATCGCTTCGAGCACGGCCTCGCTGACGAAGTTCTCCGAAGCGATCAGCTCCAGCCCCTCGGCCTGCCGCCTGACCTCGTTGTCAATGGCGTCGCTGATTAAAGGGTCAACCTCCGCAAGGCGCGCGTTCATCCGTTCGTTCATCATCTCTCCTCTGTGGGCGATTACGATTTTTCGAGCTGCTTAATCTTTTCGACGCGGTCGCCGTGCCGGCCGCCGTCGAAGGCCGTACTGAACCAGGCGCGGACGATTTTGGGAATCTCTTCGGGGGGAGTGGTGCGCGCGCCGAGGGCGAGGACGTTGGCGTCGTTGTGCTGGCGCGCGAGTCGCGCGGTCTCTTCGGACCAGGCGACGGCCGCGCGCACGCCCGAAACTTTGTTGGCCGCAATCGCCATGCCCGTGCCCGAGCCGCAGACGAGCACGCCCTGCGAGGCTTCACCGCGTGCGACGCGCTCGGCGACGCGGCGCGCGTAGTCCGGGTAATCAACCGACTCTTCGGAGACCGTGCCGAGGTCTTCGACCTCCAGGCCCAACTCCGTGAGCAGCGGCTTCAGGCGTTCCTTCTCCGCGTAGCCCGCGTGGTCGCTGGCGAGCGCAATTTTCATAGCGAATCGGCCTCGTTCATGGGCTGTCGAAAGGTGGCAAGACGCTGATGGTACATCACGCGCGGGACGCCCGCAACAAGGGCAGTGGTCGGTGGTCAGTAGTCGGTGGGCAGTTAAAGACAAAGCGTCTTTCTTTTAACTGACCACCGACCACCGACCGCTGACCACTGCCTTCGGGCGGTTGCCTTACGCGCCGCTGCTTTGCGAGAATGAGCGGCGGACAAATTATCTCGCCCCGAGGAGACCCGTCTTATGCGCTGGTCGCAATACTTCATCCCCACACTTCGCGAAGACCCCGCCGACGCGGAGGTCGTCTCGCACCGCCTGCTCTTGCGCGCAGGGATGGTGCGCCAACTGGCCGCGGGCGTCTACTCTTTCCTGCCGCTCGCCCAGCGCGTCTCGCTCAAGATTCAGCAAATCCTGCGCGAGGAGATGAACCGCATCGGCGGGCAGGAGTTCTTCCTGCCGGCGCTGAACCCGCGCGAGCTTTGGGAAGAGTCGGGCCGCTGGGCCGTGATGGGCGACAACATGTTTCGCCTCAAAGACCGCAAGGGCGCGGACATGTGCCTCGGCATGACGCACGAAGAGGTCTTCACCTCGATTGCGCGCAACCAGCTTCGCTCCTACAAGCAACTGCCGCAGGTCTGGTATCAGATTCAGGTGAAGTTCCGCGACGAGGCGCGGCCGAAGTCCGGCGTGCTGCGCGTGCGCCAGTTCATCATGAAGGACGCCTACTCGTTCGACCTGGACCAGGCGGGCCAGGACAAGTCTTTCGAGGACCAGCGCGAAGCCTACAAGCGCATCTTCGACCGCTGCGGCTTGAAGTACACCATCGTCGAAGCCTCCTCGGGCGCGATGGGCGGCTCCGCCTCCAACGAGTTCATGGTCCGCACGGACGCGGGCGAGGACTTGATAGCGATCTGCGAGCAGTGCGGCTACGCGGCGAACCTGGAGAAGGCCACATCGCGGCTTCCCGAAATCAAAGACGGCATCGGATTGGACGCGCCCGTCGAGTTTCCGACGCCCGGCGTGCGCACCATCGAAGACCTCGTGACGTTCCCCGGCGGGGCGGCGGCCGACCGGCAGGTTAAGACTCTGGTTTACGTCGCGACCCGCGGCGGCGAGCAAGAGTTCGTGCTCGCGCTCCTGCGCGGAGACCACCAGTTGCACGAGACGAAGCTCTCGGACGCGCTCGCGGGCGCGGAGGTGCGCGCGGCCCAGCCCGAAGAGATACGCGATTTGCTCGGGGCCGGCGCGGGCAGCCTCGGCGGCGTCGGCGCGAAGGCGCGTGCGCGCGAGTCGGGCCGCGAGGTTCGCATCCTCGCGGACCTCGCTTTGAAGAACCGGCGCAACATGACGACCGGCGCGAACAAGGACGACCACCACCTGCGCGGCGTGCAGCTCTCGCGCGACATCCCCGTGGACAAGTGGATTGACCTGCGCACGGTAGCAAGCGGCGAGGGCTGCCCGAACTGCGGCGAGGGCACGCTCGAAGTCGTCAAGTCGCTTGAGGTCGGCCACATCTTCAAGCTCGGGACGAAGTATTCCGAGTCGTTGGGCGCGAGGGTGTTGACGCAGGACGGCCGCGACGTGCCAATCGTCATGGGCAGCTACGGCATCGGCGTCGAGCGCATCATGGCCTCCGCCATAGAGCTTCATCACGACGAGGACGGCATCATCTGGCCCAAGGCGATTGCGCCCTTCGACTGCGTCATCACCGTCACCAACATGAAGCAGGACGAGATACGCGAGGCGGGCGAAAAGCTCTACCACGACTTGCACCGCGCCGGCCTCGACGTACTGCTCGACGACCGCGAGGAGCGGGCCGGCGTCAAGTTCAAGGACGCCGACTTGATAGGCATCCCCTACCGCTTAACCGTCGGCAAGAAGGCCGCGGACGGCGTCGTCGAACTCTTCGACCGCGCGACGAAGCAGACCGAGGACGTGAGACTCAAAGACATTGTCGAGCGCGTGCAGGCGCTGGCACTCGCCGGGCTCTGAACGCTCACGGTCCGACGCCTTTTCTTTACAGAGGTGAGCATGTCTTCCACGAAGTGCCGCGCCTGCGGACTCACAAACTTTTCGTCGGCGGTAAGGTGCAGGCAGTGCGGCTTCTCGCTGTTCGGCGTTGCCGCGGGCTCTCCGGCGGGTCGGAGGAAGCCGTCGCGGCGCTGGATGCTCAACGCGACGATAGTTTCAATCGTCCTGGCCGTCGTTCTTCTCTTTGGGATTTACTTTTTCACTCTCCTAATTACCTTCGAGGACCCAGGACAACTGCGGGGCGGGTGGGTGCATTTCACCCCTGAGCAGCTGCGAACGATGGGCAGCAGGTACGGGCTGGCGCTCATCATAGGACTGGCTATCGTGTGGGGATTCTTTTACGCGCGCAGAGATAAGTATGATTTGTGATGAAAGAATCTCATCCGATTTTATGACAAGACGCGCGAGATATCTTTTCCCGGCTGTTGCCATCATCCTCTTCTCCGCGACTTACGCGGCGGCGCAGCAGGAGTATCTGCCGGAATTGGTCCGCCGCATCAAGCCGTCCGTGGTCGCCATCGTCACTTACGACGCCAGGGGTGAGAGGCTCTCGCGCGGGAGCGGCTTCTTCACGGCGCGCGACCGCGTCGTGACCAACCGCCACGTCATCGAAGGCGCGTTCCGCGCCGAGGTCCACACGGTCAACGACGCGGCCTACAACGTCAAGGGCGTACTCGCGGTGGACGGTGAGGGCGACATCGTGCTGCTGCAAGTTGACATCCCGCCGTCGGTCGCCGTCCCGCTGCCGGTCGTGAGCACCTCGCCGCAGGAGGGCGAGTCCATCGTCGTCATCGGCAACCCGCTCGGGCTCGAAGGCAGCATCTCGAACGGCATCGTCTCGGCCGTGCGTGATATCCCCAGCTTCGGGCGCATCATCCAGATCACGGCCGCCATCTCGCCCGGCTCTTCGGGAAGCCCCGTCATCAACATGCGCGGCGAGGTCGTCGGCGTCGCCACCCTGCAACTCGCCGACGGCCAGAGCCTCAACTTCGCCGTCCCCTCCGACCGCGTGGCCCAGTTACAGGCCGGGCCAGCGCGCACGCTCGGCGAGCTGGTCGCAGCGACGCGCCGCAGCCAGCGCGCGTCGGCCGAGAGGTTCTACATGCAGGGCCTCGGCTTCCTCTCGCGCGACGACTGCGAGAAGGCGCTGCCCTATTTCAAGAAGGCGACGGACGCCGACCCGGATTACGCTGACGCGTGGGCGCAGACGGGCTATTGCAGCGGCGTGCTCGGCCGCCACGCGGACGCGCTCAAAGCCTCGCGCCAGGCGATTCGCCTCAAGCCGGACTCGCCCGAGTCCTACCTCAACCTGGGCTCGGCCTTCTCGTACCTGGGCCAGTTCAAGGAGTCCGCGGACGCCTACCGCCAGGCGCTCAGGCTGGACCCGAACAACGCCGACACGCACTTCGCGCTCGGCGTCACCTACGGCAAGATGGGGCGCACGGAGGACGAGGTGCAGGCTTACAAGCAGGCCATCCGGCTCCGGCCCGATTACGTCTCGGCCTACGAGAAATTGGCACAGGGCTACTTCCGCCTGAACCGCCTGCCCGAGGCGGTCTCGAACTACAAGCTGATCGTCCAGCTCAAGCCCGGCGACGGCGTCACCTACGACAACCTCGGCGTGGCTTACCTCAAGCTGAAGCAGTCGGCCGAAGCCGTCGAGGCTTTCAAGCAGGCGATCCGCCTCAAGCCGGACTTCGGCCGCGCCTACTACAACCTCGCCCTGGCCTACCTGGCGCTCAACGACCGCGACTCGGCCCTGGAGCAGTACAACCTGCTCAAGACGATTGACCCGGACAGGGCGGACAAATTGTATAACGTCATCTATCCGTGAACGGACGATAGACAGGTCAACGAGCCCCGTCAGTGGCTCGTTGACCTGTCTATTTTATCGCTTCATTGACCAGCGTCGTCAGCGCGTTGTCCAGGAGCGTCTTGTTGTTCTGCAATTCGCCGTGCAGGTCGCAGGCGAAGGCGGCGTAGACGATGGGGAGCGAGGTGCCGAAGAGCGAGTGGTCGCGGCCGTTGCCCGCCGTAAGCCCCTCGCCCAAGAGCGAGCGGCGCGTGACGCGGCCGTCACCGGGCGCGGACATGGCCTCCGTCACCTCCTTGAGTGTCACGCGGCGGCCCGACGAAGTCTGAAACGCGCGCGGCCGCGTCAGCGTCACCCAGCGCCCCTTCTTCCGGTCGAAGAGGATGAGGGGAGAGACGAGCGTGTCCTCGCAGTCGCCGCCGAAGGCGAAGAGTTTGACGGGCGGGTCGTCGCCGCCCGCGGCGTCCAGTGCTTCGTGAAAACGTTTGGCGCGGTGCAGGACCGTCGTGAAGTAGGCGTCCAACTCTTCGAGCGTGCCGCCGCGAAAGGGCGCGTTGTCGCCGCGCGTGCGGCCGCGCACGAATCGCTCGCGGTAGTCCGGGTCCGTGACCGGCGACCAGTTGTAGCGCCGCCACGCCGCGGGGTCGTAGAGGTCCACCTCGACGGGCTGCAAGTTTTCGTCGAGGAAGCGCACGAACCCGGCGTGCGGCAGGAGTTGGAAGACGGAAGGGGCCGTGAAGATGTCCTCACGCGAGAGCTTGTTCAGGAGGGGGATGGGGCGGCGCAAGCCTTCCGTCACGGAGTAGCCCTGGAGCAGCGTGGTGAAGGCGTCGGCGGAGCCTTCGTTCGGCGTGCCGAACATGATAACGCGGTTGATGTGCGCCGCGCCGTCCCAGGTTGGCCCAGGTTGCACGCCGTCGGCCGGCAAGTCCGCGTCGCCGTACATCGCCGCGTAGCGCGCGACCAACCCGCCCATCGAATGTGCCACAATGTTGAAGCGCAAGTCCGGCCGGTTGAGCTTGCGCTTGAGAGTTTCGAGCCGCCCGATGAGGTCGCGCGCCGTCTCGACGTTGTCGCGCCGCCAGTCGTAAGGGAAGACGTAGAAGGTGTCGCGGTCGCCGTCCGCGCCGGGGTTGCTCCAGTCGCCCTCGCGGTAGCCGCCGTACTTTTTGAGTGCTTCGAGCAGCTCGTGGTAGACGTAAACTTCGGGCGCGAGGCGTGCCAGGCGTGCCGTGTCAACGATCTTTCTGGCGACGAGGTTGTCGTGGTTGCGCGCGAGGTCGGGCGTGACGGGCAGGCTCAGGCCGTCGTCCGACGAGCGGAAGAGCGAGGGCCAGACGACCTCATTCGTCTCGTAGTTGATGAGCTGCGAGCCGAGCACTCCGGGGATGACGATCAGCGGCCGCTTGCCCGTGCGCGCTCGCGCCGCCGCAAAGATGCGCTCAAGGTTCGGCCTCCGCCGCGCGCCGCCGATGCAGCCGGAGAGCAGGGTCGTTAGCACGAGGAGAAGAGACAGGAAGACGCGTCGCCGCGTCGCCGCGTCGCCGCGGCGAAAAGCAAAAGACGGAAAGAAGACGGTCGGCAGAAGGCTATGAGTGGTGGGCGGCAAACGGCGCGGGGGATTCTTTCTCGGCATATCGTCTAAAAGTTTTCGGCTTCCGTCTTCCTCTCCGCGTCCCCGCGTCCCCGCGTCCCCGCGTCCACGGCTTCTTCCCACTTGCGGTTGATCAAACTGGCGACGAAGCCCGCGCCGAAGCCGTTGTCAATGTTGACGACCGTGACGTTCGACGCGCACGAGTTGAGCATGCCGAGGAGCGCGGCCACGCCGCCGAACGACGCGCCATAGCCGACGCTGGTCGGGACGGCGACGACCGGGACGCTGACCAGGCCGCCGACGACCGAAGGGAGCGCGCCCTCCATCCCAGCCGCGACGACGACGACGCGCGCGCGCCGCAAGAGTTCCCTCTCGGCCAGGATGCGATGAATCCCCGCGACGCCCGCGTCCCAGACGCGCTCCGCCCGGTTGCCCATCGCCTCCAGGGTCAGCGCCGCCTCCTCCGCCACGGGGATGTCGCTCGTGCCGGCGGTGACGACCGCGACTGGCCCAATTCCGCGCTCAGTTTTGTCCCTGCGGATGCGTATGAGGCGCGCAGACTCGTGCCACTCGGCGTCGGTCGCGACGTTGCGCACCTCGCCGAACGTCCCCTCGTCCGTGCGCGTGACGAGCACGTTCGGGGAGCGGGCGACGAGCCGCTCGACGATGCCGACGACCTGCGCGCGCGTCTTGCCCGCGCCGAAGACGACCTCAGGGAACCCCTGGCGCGTGGCGCGCGCCTGGTCCACGCGCGCGTAGCCTATGTCCTCGTAATGAAGGTTGTTGATGAGGCGCGCGGCCTCGGCCGCGTCCATCTCGCCGCCGGCGTAGGCGTGCAGGAGTTTTTCTATCTCTCTTAAATCCACTCTTCTCCAATCTCCGGCCCTGAAAGAAAGAGGCATTCTAGCATTCAACTCGACCGCTCTCGAAATGCGCGCTGCTTGCGCTCAAGGGTTGCGGCTCGTATGATGCGCTCCGTAGTCAGACCCGAGTCTATAATTTAATGGAGGCCCCCTCATGAAAAGAATCGGCGCAGGCTTGCTGGCCGCAGCCCTGCTCTTCACCCTCACTGCCTGTTCCTCCACCACGACGACGACGAATGAAGGCGCGGCGAACGCCAACCGGCCCGCCAACTCGAACGTGAACGTGAACGTGAACGCGAACGCGAACGCCAACTCTAACGGCGGCGCGTCGAATCAAGCCCCTGGCAACACGGCGAACGCGACGCCGCCGCCCGCCGCGAACAGGTTCGACGCGGTCTTCTCGCTGCGCGGCGAGCGGCAGCCGACCGACGCGCAGGTGGCGGCGCAGAAGCGAGACTACCTCAACGTGATCATCGCCAACACGCTCAAGCCGGGCGAGTACGACACGGGCAACATGGACCAGAAATTCAAGAACCCGGCGGCGATGAGCCTTGCGGGCGAAGACCGCGTGGTGGTCATCACGCTCGCCTCGGCCCAGGGCAAGAAACTCATGAAGGGGAGCTACGCGGGCCTCGCGGAAGGCCAGGCGATTGACTCCGCGCCCGCGGGCCAGCCCTTCGCGCTCATCAACGCCTACACCGCCTCGGGGAAGAAACAACTGCCCGGCACCGTGGAGGTCGGGAGCGTGGACAAGACGATGGTCAGCTTCAGCCTCAAGGGACTGCCGCCCGAGCTTAAGCTGACTTCGATTGGCTACGGCGCGCCCTACAAGAATTAACGGCAGGAGTCAGAACACAGAAGTCAGGAGTCAGGAGGAAGAAGGCGGCAAGCGCATTTTGGATTCTCTTTTCTTCTGACTCCTGTATTCTGTCTTTATGGAATTGACTGTTGCCATCACGGGAGCGTCGGGCTCCATTTACGCGCACCGCACGCTGATTCAGTTGGCGGCGAGCGGCGCGGTCGAGCGCATCAACCTGATTATGTCGGAGTCCGCGCGGACGGTCGCGCGGGTCGAGTTGGGCGTTGACCTGGGCGAGGCCGACTCGGTGCGCGTCAACGAGTGGCTCAGGCTTCCGGCAGACTCGAAACTGGTCCGGCCGCACCGCCTCGATAATCTGGCGGCGACGCCCGCCTCCGGCTCGCACACGCAGGCGGGCATGATTGTAGTCCCGTGTTCGATGGGCACGCTCGGCGCGATAGCCTCGGGCGCGGGCACGAATTTGATTCACCGTGCGGCCGACGTGACGCTGAAGGAAGGGCGAAAGCTCGTGCTCGTCCCGCGCGAGACGCCTTACAGCGCGATTCACCTTGAGAACATGCTCAAGCTCGCGCGCGCCGGGGCGCGCATCCTCCCGGCCAGCCCCGCCTTCTACCACCGGCCGCAGACAATCGAGGAGATGGTTGACCACCTCGTCTTCCGCATCCTCGATCAGTTCGGCGTCCCGCACTCGCAGGGCACGCGCTGGAAAGGGGGAGAATAGTGTGCAGTGCGCGGTAAGAGCGAGAGGCTGGCGGCGTCGAGCTTTTGTCTATAACTGCCGACTGCGAACTGCCAACCGCCCACTGCTTTTTTGCAGTTTGCGAAGAATTGTGCCAGAGGAGGCGCGATTTTGACGCCGAATCCGAGTGGCCCCGTCTTTGCTCTTGAGAGGGGCCGGAGGGGCCCGCGGAGGGAAATGGCCGGGGCACTCGGCCCCCCGGCCGCACGCGGGCTTGACTAAAAAGTTATGTTGACCGCCACAGCCAAAAACGTCCGCACGACGTTAGAGATGATTAAGATCGAGCACACGCTGTTCGCGCTGCCGTTCGCCTTCCTGGGCGCGGTGCTCGCGGCCGGCGGCTTGCCGACGGCGCAGCAGGCGCTCTGGATTACGCTCGCGATGGTCGGCGCGCGCTCGTGCGCGATGGCCTTCAACCGCATCGCCGACCGCGAGATTGACGCGCGCAACCCGCGTACGCGTGCGCGCGCGTTACCGTCGGGCGCGCTCTCGGTGGGCTTCGTCTGGGCCTTCACCGTCGTCTCCGCTGCGCTCTTCTTCACGGCCGCGGCGATGCTCAACCGCCTGACGCTCGTCCTCGCACCCGTAGCACTCGCGAGCGTCCTGCTCTACTCGTACACGAAGCGCTGGACGATGCTCTCCCACCTAGTGCTCGGCTGGTGCCTGGCGATTGCGCCCGCGGGCGCGTGGGTCGCGGTGCGCGGCGCGCTCGACAGCCCTGTGCCATTTCTGCTCTCGCTCGTGGTCATGCTGTGGACAGCGGGCTTCGACGTGCTCTACGCCTGCCAGGACTACGAGTTCGACTGCCGGGCCGGGCTGCACTCGATTCCGCGCCGCCTCGGCGTCGCGCGCGCCCTCTGGGTCTCGCGCCTCTTCCACGCGCAAGCCTTCTCCACACTCGTTGCGCTATACTTGGTGACGCACCTGGGCCCGCTCGCGCTCGTGGGCGTGGCGGCGACCGGCGCGCTGCTCGTCTATCAGCACACGCTCGTGCGCCCCAGCGACCTGAGCCGGCTGGACGCGGCGTTCTTCACGACGAACGCCTTCGTCAGCGTCATCCTGTTCGCGACCTTCGGCGGGGCGCTGCTCTTGAAACTCGTTTGAGCGTCGCGCCCGCAGGCTAAAGAGAACGTTATGAGTACCACCACACTCACCCCGGTCGAACAAAGCGCGGAAGTGCTCGTGCTCCACTTCCACCCTGTGCTGAAGAAACTCGGCGAAGACGGGTTCTTCGAATTCTGCATGCTCAATAAAGATTTGCGCATCGAGCTGACCAGCGCAGGAGACCTCATCGTCATGTCACCAACCGGAGGAAAGACGGGAAACCGTAATGCCAGATTAACCATGAGAGGCGTGACTTGGGCAGAACAGAACGGAACAGGTCTGCCCTTTGACTCTTCCACTCTGTTCACGCTGCCGAACGGCGCGAAGCGCTCGCCCGACTTCTCGTGGGTGCGGAATGAGAGGTGGGAGCAGCTTTCCGAAAAAGAACAAGAGCAGTTCCCGCCCATCTGCCCGGATTTCGTCGTCGAGCTGCGCTCGCCGTCGGATTCGCTGCGCACGTTGAAGAAGAAGATGCAGGAGTACGTCGAGAACGGCGCGCAGCTCGGCTGGCTGATTGACCCGTTCGAGAAGAAAGTTTACGTCTACCGCCCGCAGTCAGAGGTCGAATGCCTCGATGACCCGCAAACAATTTCCGGCGACCCCTTGCTGCCCGGCTTCACGCTCGAAGTGCAATCGCTCTGGGAGTAGTTTAGATTTTCGATAAAACCCATGAACTTTTCACACGACCCGAACCTGAACGACATCGCGCCTAAAGTTGAGCGCGGCGAGCGTTTGACTTTTGAAGACGGCCTGAACCTCTACGCGACCGATGACCTGCCCGCGCTGGCGAAGCTCGCGGACGCCGTGCGCCGCAGGCTCCACGGCCGGACCACTTATTACAACGTCAACCGCCACTTCAACCCGACCAACGTCTGCTACGCCGACTGCAAGTTCTGCGGCTTCTTCCGCACGCCGCGCCAGCCCGACGCCTACACGCACAACATCGAAGACAGCTTGCGCATCGCGGGCGAGGCCGTCGGCGACGGCGCGACCGAGCTGCACATCGTCGGCGGGCTGAACACCAAGCTGCCGTTCAGCTACTTCACGGACCTGCTCTCGTCACTCAAGCGCGAGTACCCGCGGCTGCACCTGAAGGCGTGGACGATGGTCGAGCTTGACCACTTCGCGCACTTCTACAAGATGACGGACGAGGAGGTCATAGAGCAGTTGAAGGCGGCCGGGATGGACTCGTGTCCGGGCGGCGGGGCGGAGATTTTCCGCGAGCCGACGCGCTCCATGATTTGCGCGCACAAGACGAACGCCGAACGCTGGCTTGAGCTTTCCGGCAAAGTCCACGCCGCCGGCCTCAAGACCAACGCCACGATGCTCTACGGCCACATCGAGACGACCGAAGACCGCGTTGACCACCTCGTCCGCCTGCGCGAGCAGCAGGACAAGTCGGGCGGCTTCCAGTGCTTCATCCCGCTCGCCTTTTATCCTCCGGGCACGCAGCTCTCGCACCTGCCGGGTCCGTCCGGCGTGGACTCCTTGAAGACGATGGCCGTCTCGCGCCTGATGCTCGACAACTTCCCGCACGTCAAAGCCTACTGGGTGATGCTTGGCAAGCGGCTCGCGCAGGTCGCGCTCCACTACGGCGCGAACGACCTCGACGGCACCATCACCGAAGGCGGCGAGCTTTCGGAAAGCTACTCGGTCGAAGCCGGCAACGAGGTCAAGATGAGTAAGCAGGAGATCATTTCGCTCATCGAAGACGCGGGCTTCGAGGCCGTCGAGCGCGATACGGTCTATAACAGAATCGAGCGAGAGGCGGCCGAGGTTCATCCTTCCTAATCATGTCTTCTACAACCGAAACACGTACCATCACCGTCGCGCACTCGCCAGACTCCGACGACGCGTTCATGTTCTACGCGCTCGCGACGAACAAGCTCGACACGGGCGACATTCAGTTTACGCACGTCCTGAAAGACATCCAGACGCTGAACGAGATGGCGCGGCGCGGCGTCTACGACGTGACGGCCGTCAGCTTCCACGCCTACGCCTACATCGCAGACCTTTACGCGCTCCTGCCGCACGGGGCGAGCATCGGCGACAACTATGGCCCCATCGTCGTGGCGCGCGAGCCGCACGCGCCCGGCGAGTTGTCGAAGCTGAAAGTCGCCGTGCCGGGGACGCTGACGAGCGCCTTCCTGGCCCTGCGGATTTTCAATCCCGAGTTCCAATACGAGGTCGTGCCGTTCGACCAAATCATAGAGGCCGTCCGCGAGGGGCGCTGCGACGCCGGGCTCCTGATTCACGAGGGCCAGCTCTTCTACGACAAATTGGGCCTGCACAAGGTCCTTGACCTGGGCGAGTGGTGGCATGAGCGGACGGGGCTGCCACTCCCGATGGGCGGCAACGCGATCCGCCGCGACCTGGGCGAAGACCTGATGCGCAAGGTCTCGCGATACCTGCGCGAGAGCATACGTTACTCGCTTGAGCAC
Organism: Pyrinomonadaceae bacterium; assembly: GCA_036403435.1. Lineage (GTDB taxonomy): Bacteria > Acidobacteriota > Blastocatellia > Pyrinomonadales > Pyrinomonadaceae > QHXM01. The sequence goes on along the minus strand of DASWQY010000140.1, from coordinate 33,162 downwards.
CGCGAGGACGCGCTCCGGTACGCGATGCAGTTCGCGCGCGACATGGACACGGAGACAGCCGACCGCTTCGTGGCGATGTGGGTCAACGACCTGACGCTCGACTACACGGAGCGCGGGCGCGAGGCGGTGCGCCGCCTGCTCGCAGAGGGCGCGGAGCGCGGCATCATCCCGCACCGCGTCCGGGTTGACTTCGTCGGCGCTTAGAAAATTTCGGCCGCACAAAGGCGCGAAGACGACGAAAATCAAGGTCATTGACTTTTGCGTCTCCGCGCCTGTTGTGGCCGTCACTGCCGGCGTGGGCTGCTGCCTGAGTGCTAACCCCCGCCGGCAGTTTTAGCAGCCTTGAGAAACTTTCTTCAGCTCGCCGCCGCCAGGTCGCCGGGGTGAGCCCTGTAAAACCCTTCCGCGCCGAGGGCGTTGACGACCTCCGCGGCGTCGAGCGCGATGTGGCCGAGCACGTCGGCCAGCCTCCACTCTACCGCCAACTCGCGCGCCAGCTCGGAAAGCGGCCGCGCCGTCCCCGTGAGGATGCGGCAGTTGACCATACGCGGGTACGGGTCGCCCGCAGGCGTGTAGTGGCCCGTCTCGACGACGCGGGCCAGGACGTGCTGCGCGGCGGCGCTCAGCATCTCTACGTTTTTGATAAAAAGTGTGCCAGCGCCCGCCGCGGCGAAGAGGCCACGGCGGGGCTGAGAAGGTAGCGCGACGCCGCCCGCCATTCCGCCCAGAAGGAACGACGTGCGGTCGCCGCGCTTGTCATCGGCTAGGTGAAGTCCGTCAAGCTCCTCCCACCGGCCTGACGTTTCGTCCAGCCCGTGCAGCAACGCAGCCGCTCGGCGTTGCACTGGCGCTTTCGCGCTGTAGAGATTCACGGGTAGATGTGCCCTCACCAATCGCCGATATGAGGACCGAAGTCTCTCTAAATCTTTTCTCCAACCGTTCACTGTCTTAAAGCCTGCGCCTGGACGCCTCGCCCCCCTGTCAGTCGCGTCCCATTCCCGCGCGGCTTCCCCCATTACCCCGTCCGAGCCAGAGGATGCGGGCCGGTTAAGTTCCCGCTCGTTCTGCTCATCACCCTTAACAAGAATTGTGCCAGTTTGCCCGGAGGCGTCTCCGGCGGTAAATCGCCAATAAAACCGGGCCTTCGAGGCGGGACGCAGGCATGGTCAGGCCGAAGGGGCGAAAAAATTTTTGCGGCGGACAAGGCGCGCTCCACCCTCTCCGTCCGAATTGGCACAGTTTTCACGGGGTTAATTGGGATGCAGGATTTTTTGCGGGTGGGTGAAAAATTTTTTGCGCCGCCTCAGTCCTCGTCCTCGACGAGGTTGAGTTCCGGGCGGCCGAGGCCGAATTTGCGCAGCTTGTAATTGAAGGTCTGGCGGCTCAGGCCCAACATCTCGGCGGCGCGCGTGACGTTGCCGCCGTGGCGCGCGAGCGCCTCGGTCAGGAGCTGCCGCTCAACGTCGAGCATGATCTCCTTGAGGTTGACGGGCCGGCTGAAGTCCGGCTGGAAGCTGACGGCCGGGGAGGTTGAGGTGACGGCGCGCAGGATGTCCGGCGAGAGCGACTCGACGCCGACCGATTGCCCCTCGTCCGCGAAGACCACGATGCGCTCGATCTCGTTGCGCAGTTGGCGGACGTTGCCGGGCCAGGAGTAGCGCGAGAGGTAGCCTATGGCCTCCGTCGTCAGGCCGCCCAGCCGCCTGTGGTGGCGGCGGCACATCTTCTCGAAGTAATAAGAGGCCAGCGCGGGGATGTCTTCGGGGCGCACGCGCAAGGGCGGCACTTTGATGACGAAGGTGTTGAGGCGGTAGAAGAGGTCTTCGCGGAAGCGCCCCTCGCGCACGTCGAGTTCGAGGTCGCGGTTGGTGGCGGCGATGACCCTCACGTTGACCTTGCGCGGCGAGTCGCCGAGCGGCATGATCTCGCCCTCTTGCAGGAAGCGCAGGAGCTTCGGTTGGAGTTCGAGCGCGAGGTCGCCGATCTCGTCGAGGAAGAGCGTGCCGCCTTCGGCCGCGCGGATGATGCCGCGCTGGTCGTTGATCGCGCCCGTGAAGGTCCCGCGACGGTGGCCGAACAGCTGGCTTTCGAGCAGGTCGCGCGGCGCGGCCGAGCAGTTGAACGGGAGGAAAATCTTGTCGCGGCGGCGGCCCTCCTCGTGCAGCGAGCGCGCGATCAGTTCCTTGCCGGTGCCGGTTTCGCCCGTGATGAGCACGGTCGCGTCGGAATCCTTGAGCCTCTCCATCCGCGCCAGCACGTCGCGCATGGCGAAGCTCCCGGCGATGACTCCGGGGAAGAGCCCGGCCACGCCCGGCAGGACGACCGCGCTGGCATGGCGGCCGCGACGCCCCCACTCGATGGCTATCCGGTAGTGCTCGCGGGCGCGGGCCTGCTCGCCCGTCTCCTGGAAGGAGCGCCCCAGGCAGTAGTAGACGCGCACGAGGTTAGCCGCGTCGCCGAGGGGCTCCAGCAACTCCCGCGCGGCGTTAAGCAGCGTCAGCGAGTTCAGGTGATTTTTGTGCCAGTAGGCACGCGAGCCGAAGGCCATCAGGAGCAGCCCGCGCAGGTGCGCCGGGAAAGAGTCCAGCGATTGCGGCTCGTAGGGGGCGAGCGCCTCGTCGGCCTCGTCCTGCCGCTCCATCTCCTCGTAGACTTCCGAGAGCGCGACGCGCGTCTGTACGGCCCGCGCCGAGGAGTTTTCCGGCGCGCGGTCGCGCAGCAGCCCGAGCAGGATTTTTTCCGCGCTCGCCAAGTCGCCGCGCGCCGTGTAGGCTTGAGCGCGGACAAAAAGGTCTTCGAAGGCTACCTGATTTTCGGAAACCAGCGTCATCGGATTACCGGGCCAGAAGTTTCGTCCCCAGAATTGAGGCCGGACAGATTTCTTGGGCGCGGTCAGTATAGCACAATTGCCCGGACGGTTGACTATAAATGCCCGTATGATAAATGATGTGCGCGGGCCGGAAGCCGGCCGCTGCTGCGCCGGGCGCGCGGGCAACATTGGGCAGAGTCGTGGCATCTGAATGACTTACGACGTGCCAAGGGTTTAGCGGCACACCCGTTTCTGCCCCTCAGTGCGGTAATCAAATTAAGACGGAAATAAAACCTATGAAACGCTTCTTCCGCCACACGCTCGCGCTCTCGGCGCTCGTCCTCTTCTCCGCGCTCTTCTTTTCGCACGCGGCGGCCGCGCAATCGGTGAACGCCGCTCCCTCCGGCCCGCCTGTTGACGTGGACAGGATCGTGCGCACCCTGACGGCCAAGGAGACGGAGTTCCGCCGGGCGCTCAACTATTACGCCTTCAAGCGGGATGCCGTCTTACAGATGATAGGCATGGGCGGCCAGATCGCCGGCGAGTTCCACCGCGTCTCGAACTTCACCTTCGACAGCCAGGGCAACCGCTACGAGAAGATCGTCTTCGCCCCGATGTCTACCTTCCCGAACGTCACCCCGGAGGACATAGAAGACCTGGGCGGCGTCAACCCGTTCGCGCTCGAAGCGCGCAACCTCAACCGCTACAACTTCACTTACGCGGGCCGCGAGCGGATAGACGAATTAGACCTCTACGTCTTCGACGTGACGCCGAAGGTCGTGCCCGACCCGAAGACCGGGGAGCGGCTCTTCTCGGGGCGCATCTGGGTTGACGACCACGACATGCAGATCGTCAAGTCGCGCGGCAGGGGCGTGCCCGAGACTAAGAAAAATAAGTTCCCGGTCGTCGAGACCTACCGCGAGCAGGTTGACGGGCGATACTGGTTCCCGACCTACAGCTACGCCGACGAGGAGCTGGTCTTCGACGACGGCAACGTGCTGCACGTGCGGATGCGCGTCACGTACAAGGACTACGAGCAGGGCCACGTTGACATCAGAATCACGGACGCGGACGACGGCGGCGAGATAGACGATGCGACGAAGCAGAAGCCCACGACGACGCCGCTCACGAAGAGCGAGATCAGGGGCGCTTCGCTCAACAGCAGGGCCCTGGAGTTGCCGAAGCCGGTCTATCCGGAGGCGGCCAAGCGCGCCGGGATACACGGCACGGTCAAGGTGAGCGTCACGGTTGACGAGCACGGGAACGTGAGCGAGGCCGAAGCGACAGAAGGGCCGAAGGAGTTGCGCGAGGCGGCCGTCGAGGCGGCCAGGCGCGCGCGCTTCGACCCGCCGCGCGTGCACGGCGCGGCCATCAAGATTGACGGCGTGCTGACTTACGAATTCTAAGCGACAACAAAGAAACGGACCACGAAGTCGCACGAAACGGCACGAAGAAAGAAATTTTTTTCGTGCCGTTTCGTGTGTCTTCGTGGTCCGCGCTTTCTTCACTTCTTGATTCCCAACTCGGCGGCGATCTCCGCGTGGACGCGCGCGATGAGGGCTTCGATGTCTTCGTCTGTCGAGAGCCCTGTCGTCTCGACGGGCGGCAGGATGACCATCTCGATGGTCCCCGTCCGGGCCACGTCGGTCCCCTTGCCCATCAACGCGTCCGTGTTCTTAATCGCCACCGGCACGATTGGCACACCCGCCTCCGCGGCCATGTAGAACCCGCCCTTCTTGAAGCGCAGCAGCCCGCCCGGCCGCGCGCGCGTGCCTTCGGCGAAGACGGCGAAAGAGATGCCGGAGCGGAGGCGCTCGGTCGCCTCGCGCATCGTCTCTCTCGCGCGCTCGCTGTTGCTGCGGTCAATCGCCATCACGTTGACGTAGCCCATGCCGTAACCGAGCACGGGGACGCGCAGCAGCTCCTTCTTGGCGATGATGCCGATGCGCCGCCCGACGTGGCAGAAGATGGTCGCCGTGTCCAGGTACGACCTGTGATTGGCTATGAAGACGTAAGGCCGCGCAGGGTCCAGGTGCTCCCTGCCCTCGACGCGGACGCGTGCGCCGCTCAGGCGCAGCCAGGTGCGACCGCCCCAGAGCGCCGCGGGGTAAAGCCAGTGCCGCCGGCGCGCGGCCCACGAGAAGAGAATCACGGGCGGGCCGACGACGAGCAGGAGCGCGCCTGCGACCGCGAGCGACCACCAGTAGCGCAGCCTCCCGCTGAGACGCGCGCGCGCCCGTGTGTTAGACTCGTCGCCGCGCTCCCCGTCTCTCTTATCAACCAGTTCGGTCGAAGGATTTTCCGAATGCCCCGTCATCGGCTCGCGTCAGGGAAGGAGGCGGAAGGCAGAAAGCGGAAGGCAGAGCACGACGTGTCTTTGCGCCTTCCGCCTTCCGCCTTCCGCCTTCTCTCCCTCTGTGTCTCCATTTCTCTGTGGTTGGTTTTTCTTCTCATCCTTCATCCGACTCCGGCACGCGGGCAAGCGCCGCCGAGCCCGCGCTCCATGCTCGGCTTCACGCCCGGCGACGACCGCACGATTGCCGACTGGCGGCAGATTACGACTTACTTCGCGCAGCTGGACCGCGCGAGCGACCGCGTCGTCGTAGAGACTCTGGGCGAGACGACCCTCGGCCGTCCCCTCGTCGTGGCATTCATCAGCTCGCCCGAGAATATACGCAATCTGGCGAAGCTCAAAGAGCTTCAGGCGAAACTGGCGGACCCGCGGCGCGTGCGCGGCGACCGCGAGCGCGACCGTTTGTTGCGCGACGGCAAGACTTTCGTCGTCATCTCCTGCTCGATTCACTCGGACGAGATCGTCGCCTCGCAGATGTCCATGCAGCTCGCCTACGAGCTGGCGGCCGCCACGGACGCCGCGACGCGCAAGATTTTAGAGAACACGGTGCTGCTGCTCATCCCCTCGCCGAACCCCGACGGCGTTGACACAGTCGCCGGCTGGTATCGCAAGACGCTCGGCACGCCTTACGAAGGCACGGAGCCGCCCGAGCTTTATCACCACTACGCGGGGCACGACAACAACCGCGACTGGTTCATGCTCAACCTGCAAGAGACTAAGCTCGTCACGAGGCTCCTCTGGAGGGAGTGGTTCCCGCAGATCGTTTACGACGTGCACCAGCAGGGCACGAAAGGCGCGCGCCTCTTCGTGCCGCCCTTCCACGACCCGGCGAACCCGAACATCCCGCCGCCGCTCCTGAGCGAGGTCAGTCTTCTGGGCCAAAAAATCGCGGCGGACTTGCGCGCCGCAGGCCACAGGGGAGTGATCACGAACGCGAGCTACGACACCTGGTGGCACGGCGGCTTCCGCACCGCGCCCTACTACCACAACTCAATCGGCATCCTCTCCGAGGCGGCGAGCGCCGACCTGATGTCGCCCGTCACGGTCACGCGCGAGCAGTTGGCGAAGACGAGCACGCGCGGGATGTCTTCGGCGCTCAAGGCCGCGCCCAACTTCCCCACGCCCTGGCCCGGCGGCGTCTGGCGGCCGCGCGATATCATGAACATGGAACTTGTGGCCGCGCGCTCGGTCCTCTCGATGGCGTCGGAGCGCCGCGCCGAGTACCTGCGGAATTTCTACGAATTGGGCCGGCAGAACGTTTACGCCGAACACGTGGATTTCACTCCGCTCGCTTACCTGATCCCGGCGGGCCAGGGCAACGACGAGACCGTCGCCAGAATGATCGGCGCGCTCGTCGAGCAGGGCATAGAGGTTCACAGAATCGAGCGTGAGCTGCACGGGGCGACAGCGCCGCAAATGCTCGTCGGGTCCGGCACGAAGCGCCGTGTGGTCTTGGTTATCGGCAACCCGCACGAGCCGCACATGGCGGAGATTCCCGCGGGCAGCTACGTTGTTTTTCTTAACCAACCGTTCCGCGCAAATGTTCAGGCGCTGTTCGGCCTGCAAGCCTACCCCGAGCGTCTGACGCCCGAGGGCGAGGCCGAGCGGCCCTACGACGTGGCCGGCTGGACGCTGCCGCTCCAGATGGGCGTCGAGACGAGCGTCGTCTGGCGGCTGCGCGAGGCTCGCGACGAGATGAAGTTGACGCTCATCCGCGACGAGGCCGAAGTGCGCAAGGATTTCGGACTGGCACAACAACACGGGGCGGCGTCCCCGATTCCCAACCCGCTCAAGTCCCCGCGCAGGGTCGCCATCTACCGCAGCTGGGTGGAGAACATGGACGAGGGCTGGACGCGCTACGTCTTCGACACCTTCAACGTGCCTTACGAATCCCTGCGCGACGCGGACGTGCGGCGCGGGAACCTGCGCGAGCGATTCGATGTGATCGTCCTGCCCTCGCAACGCATGAAGCAGATTATTGAAGGCCATCAAGTCGGCAGCTACCCGACGGAATACACCGGCGGCATCACGGAGGTGGGAGTCCAAAATCTGCGCCGCTTCGTCGAGGAGGGCGGGACGCTCATCTGCTTCGACGCCTCGTCGGAACTTGCCATCAAGCGTTTCAACCTGCCGCTGCGCAACGTCCTGGAGGACCTGAAGCCGGACGTTTTCTTCTGCCCCGGCTCGATTGTGGGCATAGAGCTAGGACCTACGCGCTTCCCCGAGGTCTTCCAAAAGGTCGAGCCCACACACCCCATCGCGCGCGGGCTGCCCGGCGAGATGAACGCCTACTTCATCAACAGCTCGGCCTTCGAGGTGACGGACCCGCAGCGCGTCCGCGTCGTCGCGCGCTACAGCTCCACGAACCTCCTGCGCTCGGGCTGGCTGCTCGGCGAAGACCGCCTGACAGGCAAAGTCGCACTCGCCGAAGTGACGGTGGGGCGCGGCCGCGTCATCCTCTTCGGCTTCCGCCCGCAGCACAGGGGACAGACCTGGGCCACTTTCCCGCTCATCTTTAATTCAATCTCCCTCTGAAACTTCTCTTTTCGTAGTGGGAGGACTTGCCCCCGCCCGCGTACTCTCGCCAAACACACGCCGGCAGGGACAAGTCCTCCCACTACAAAACCAGTCCTTTCGTTTTTACTTTTTCCCGCTTCAGGGTTATCTTTATTAACAGCGTCCGATTCTCTCCCATCCTTCGCTGAAAAAGCATCCTTTTATCCCTGCGTGCATCAAACGTTGGTCGTTCGGCCCGCGCGGGAGTCTAGAACCGAAGGAAGTACAGGCCATGAGAAAGATCGCCGCCGTTCCCCTGCTCTTCTCCCTCTTGTTTGGCACAATTCTTTACGCGCAGGCGCAGACGCGCCCGCGCCGCGTCGGCCAGAGTTCGAGCCAGCAGCAGCAGCAGCCCGCGCCGCCGTCCGAGCCGGAGGAGCAGCAGACGCAGACGCCCGCGCCGCAGAAGCGCCCCGTCCTCCAGACCGGGACGACGGTCTCTTCGAGCAACCGTCAGCCCGCGCCGCAGTCGTCCTCCAAAACTCAGACGCCTTCGCCTAACGAGCCGGAAGAGGTTGACGAGAACGACGTAGTCCGCGTCAACACGACGCTCGTCAGCATCCCGGTCACGGTCATGGACCGGAGCGGGAGGTTCATCCCGGACCTGCGCCAGCAGGACTTCCACATCTACGAGGACAATGTAGAGCAGCAGGTCGCTTACTTCGCCTCGGTCGAGAAACCCTTCACGGTCGCGCTCGTCATAGACACCAGCGCCTCCACGCGCTTTCGCCTCGAAGAGATTCAGGACGCGGCCTTCGCCTTCATCAACCAGCTCCGCCCGAACGACCGCGTCATCGTCGTCTCGTTCGACGAAGAGGTACGCGTGCTGGCACAGGCGACCAGCGACCGCGCGCGCCTGCGCGAGGCCATCAGCCGCGTGCGGACGGGCGGCGGCACCAAGCTCTACGACGCGATGGACCTCGTCATCAACCGCCTCCTCAGCCGCGAGCAGGGGCGCAAGGCCGTCGTCCTCTTCACCGACGGCGTTGACACCACCAGCACGCGCGCGAGCTACCAGTCGAACGTCCGCGACGCGGAAGAATTGGACGCGCTGATCTACCCCGTGCAGTATGACACCTCGCAGGACGTAATTGGTCCAGGCGGCGGTGGCGGCGGCGGCTACCCTTATCCTTACCCGCGGCGCAGGCGCTCTTCGGGTGGCATTTGGGGAGACATTCTGGGCGGAGTCCTCGGCGGTGGCGGCGGCGGAGGCAGGGGCGGAGGCTGGCCGCGCGGCGGCGGTGGCGGCACCAACGGGTCGAGCCCGGAAGACTACAGGCGCGCTAACTCTTATCTTCACGACCTGGCCGACAAGACCGGCGCGCGCGTCTACCGCGCCGAGACCACGCGCGACCTCTCGCAGTCCTTCGCCAACATTGCCGAAGAACTGCGCCGCCAGTACAGCATTGGATATTATCCAAAGAACGTGGCCCAGGCCGGCCAGCGCCGTCAAATCCGCGTCCGCGTTAACCGCCCTGATTTAATAGTGCGCGCCCGCGACAGCTACATCGTCGGCTCCCAACCCGGCGACGCCACCGCCCAGCGCACCAACACCCAGCAACCCAAACCCGAGCTGCGCCGCTTCCCGCTTTCGGGAACGCGCTAAAGCAATCACACCATCCCTGCTTTATCAAACCAGAAAGCCGCCGGCTCAACAGTCCGGCGGCTTTGTGTTTCTACTCGGATTGAGGTAATTCTACACGGCACGCGCGCGCAAGGGCTGTTACTCTCACGACGGATCAAGGAGAAAGATTCCGATGAGCCGGAAGAAGAACCCTTCAGAGCCTCAAGACCAAACTCCGCTGGGCTTGCGTCTCCTACGCGAGTTGATCGAGTACGACACCCAAATCAACGAACTGACATGGTCGCCTGACGGCAAGATGCTCGCCTCGGTTTCCCGTGACGAGTATGTCTCAGTCCGCATCTGGTCAACCGAAAGCGGAGACTTACTACAAACGCTCAGGAAGTACGGCGACACTGTCTACACTGTGGCGTGGTCGCCTGACGGTAAGACACTCGCCTCGGCTTCTAGTCGCGGACTCATTCGTTTGTGGTCAGTCCAAAGCGGTGCAGTATTGGAAACGATTAAGGCCCACAGTAAAGCTGTCCTCAGCGTAGCATGGTCGCCGAACGGACAAACTCTCGCCTCGGGCTCCTTAGATTCATATGCTCCGGCCTGCCTCTGGTCAGTTCATGGCTCCTCGTTGAAGATGTTGAATTTTTTTTATGACCGGCCGTATCGCGTCCGCAGTGTGGCGTGGGCACCTGACGGGCAAACTCTCGCTTCGACTGCCGCGGGAGCCGTATGTGTTTGGGATGCTCACGGCAACCCTCTGCGCATGAGGCAACTCAGCGACGGCGGCCTTAACAGTGTAGCTTGGTCTCCGAACGGGCAGGCGCTTGCCTTAGCAGCCGATGACAAGCTTATCTACATATGGAGGCACAACGTAGAATCTTTCCCGTCTAAATTTTTAGAAAACCACACTCTGGAAGTCACCTGCGTTCGCTTCTCGCCTGACGGTCGTCTGCTGGCCTCCAAAGGGAGAGACGCTTGCTTGCGGTTGTGGCGATGCGACACCTGGGAACAGGTAGCAGTAATTAACGAACCCAGCGGGGGGGATCGCGGTGGCCTCGCCTTTCACCCGCACGAGCGCAAGCTGGCTACGCTCGGCGCAGGAGATAGGATAATCCGAATCTGGGAGTTGGATTATGATGTCTTGCTCGGGGCGGGGGCGCAGTCCGATACGTGTCACTACCGAAATGCAAAAGTTGTCCTGGTCGGCGATTCGGGCGTGGGCAAGACGGGATTAGGGCTCGTGCTGATAGGCGGGAAGTGGGAGCCGACTGAGTCCACACACGGCCGTCACGTTTGGTCGTTCGAGAGCGGCGAGACAGACTTGCTGGACGGGCTGCGTGAGATGCGGGAGACGCTGTTGTGGGACTTGGCGGGTCAGCCGGGTTATCGGCTGATACATCAGTTGCACTTGAACGAGGTGGCGATGGCGCTCGTCGTGTTTGATGCACGGAGCGAGGTGGAACCATTCTCGGGTGTGCGTCACTGGGACCGCGCCTTACGCCAGGTTCAGAAGATTCAGGCTGGCGCTGCCGTACCGCTGAAGAAGTATCTCGTTGCCGCACGCGCTGACCGAGGCGGAATTCCGGTCAGCCGCGACCGCATTGAGGCGACGGTGCGCGAGTTGGGGTTTGACGGTTATTTCGAGACCAGTGCGAAAGAGGGCTGGCAGATTGAGGAGTTGATTAAGGCCATTCACGAAGGAATCGCGTGGGACGGGTTGCCGTCGGTCAGCTCGAACCAGTTGTTCCAGACCATCAAGGAATTCCTCATCGCGGAGAAAGAGGCCGGGCGGCTGCTCTCGACCAGCGACGATCTTTATCGCTCGTTCCAGCAAACTCACCAAGACTTGACGAATGATGAAGGGCTGCAAGCCAAGTTTGAGACTTGCGTCGGGCGCGTGGAGAATAGGGGGCTGATTCGACGTTTGAGTTTCGGCGGGTACATCCTGCTTCAGCCGGAACTGCTCGACGCGTACGCTTCGGCAATGGTCAACGCGGCGCGGAGCGAGCCGGACGGTCTTGGGTGCATCGCAGAAGAGGATGCACTCATCGGCCGCTTCACGATGCCGACGGACGAGCGCGTCACGAACAAAGACCAGGAGAAGTTGATTCTGATAGCCACGGTCGAGGAGTTGCTGCGGCACGAGATAGTTTTGAAGGAGAGCACGGAGACCGAGATAGATTTGGTGTTCCCCTCGCAGTTCACGCGCGAGCGGCCGGACATGCCGAACATGCCGGGGAAGGCTGTTATCTTTACGTTCGACGGGCCGGTCTTGAACGTCTACGCGACGCTCGCCGTGCGGTTGTCGCGCAGCCGCCTGTTTCGGAAAAAGGAGATGTGGAAGAACGCGGCGAGCTATCAGGCGATGGTCGGCGGCACGTGCGGGATGTACCTCAAGGAGTTGGAAGAGGGGCAGGGCGAGCTGACGCTCTTCTTCGAGGCGGACGCCATCGAGGCGACGCGCTACCAGTTTGAAGACTACGTCACCACCCATCTACAGCGGCGGGCCCTGCCCGACACCGTCACGCGCAGGCGAATCTTCGTCTGTGACTCGTGCGGCACGGCCGTCTCGGACGAGCAGAGCCGGCGGCGGCGCGAGCGCGGCTTCACGGAAATAACCTGTCCCGTCTGCGATGCGGAAATCTCGCTGCTTGACCGCGAGGAACGCCTCCCATCGGGGGACGCGGCGAGGTCGAGCGAAGTCGTCGCACGCATGGACCGCGAGGCAGACGAGGGCCGCAACCGCGAGGCGGCTGCGATGGTCCTACGTGGCAAGATAGAGTCTGGCGACTACGACGTGTTTCTGTGCCACAACAGTAAGGACAAGGCGGAGGTGAAAATAATCGCCGGACGGCTGAAGGAACAGGGCATCTTGCCGTGGCTGGACGAGTCGGAACTCGTGCCGGGCCGGCGTTGGCGGCCGAAGCTCGAAGAAGTAATTGAGACCATCAAGTCGGCGGCTGTCTTCGTCGGCCCCGACGGCGTCGGCCCTTGGCAGGACTTAGAACAAGACGCCATTCTTCAGCAGCTGGTGGGACGCAACTGCCCCGTCATCCCCGTCATCCTGCCTGGCTGCGCGGCCACGCCCAAGCTTCCCGCTTTTCTTCAGGGGCTGACCTGGGTGGACTTTCGTAAGTTAGACCCCGACCCGGTCAAGCAACTGGTCTGGGGTGTCACGGGGGAGAAAAAGCACTCGGCGAGGTGAAGCTGTGCAAACGGGGCCGCGCCCGCTGGCACAGTTTCGGTGACTGATATGGCTGAAGGCGTTTCTTGTCTGTGCTTGACGTACGGCCGGCCGGAGTTGTTGGAGGAGGCCGTCGAGAGCTTCAAGAGGCAGCGGTGGGACGGGCCGAAGGAGTTGATCGTGGTCAACGACCACCCCGAGCAGGAGTTGGTCTGCGACGAGGGCGATGAGATATTGATCGTCAACCTCAGGCGCAGGCTCCGCACGCTCGGCGAGAAGCGGAACTTTTCGGCGGCGCTGGCGCGTTACGAGTACCTGCTGCCCTGGGACGACGACGACATACACCTCCCCTGGCGGATAGAGGAGACGATGAAGACGCTGCCCGAGGACCAGTTCTACAAGTGCCCGCAGGTCTGGCTGGAGGGGAGCGGCAAACTCCTGGACGAGCCCCGCCACGACAGGACCATTTTCCACGGCGCGGCCGCTTATTCCAGATACCTCTTCAGGCAGGTGCGCGGCTACAGGTCCATCAACGGCGGCGAAGACCAGGACTTCGAGCGGCGCATACGGGATAATCCGATGCTCAGTAAACACTGGAAGCTGACGGTCCTTCCCCTCTACCGCATCTTCATGATCGTCCGCCGGAATCACGGCCACTACCACGCGAGCGCCGTGATGGACTTGAGGAACATCAACCCGCGCGTGCGCGCTGGAGAGTACAGGCTGCGGCCGCACTGGAAGAAAGATTATTGCGCCGAAGTGAGACAGAAAGTGGACCGCTTGAACAGCCTTCAGGAGGAAGCCCCAGGCGGCGCTTGAGATTGAAGGGGCCGCGTCACCGCGCCCGCCGGGGCAAGGAGTTGAAACATGGTCCAGGTTGAATCAGACACCTTGTGGTATCCGCCCACGCTGGACGTTTTTCTGAACCGCTGGTTCACGACCTACGAGGAGGCGCGCAGCGTCCTCGACGGCGAGGGCGGTTACCTGCTGCCTTACCGGCACCAGTTCTTCGTCTGCGAAGCCCCGGCCGTCAAGGCCATGGGGCTCGACCCCGAAGACCCTGACTGGGAGCGAATCGGCCGCGACTGCGCGCGCCCCGCGGACGAGCAAGCCTGCCAACGCCTACGCGAGAAGCGAAAAAAAGTGATGAGTGATGAGTAAAAACGTCACGCTCTTACTCATCACTCATCACTCATCACTCATCACTGCCTTTACACCACCGTCCCGTCCGCGATGACCGCATTCTTGGGGACGATGATGATGCGGTCGCGTATGAAGTAGCTGCCGCCGTCGCCGTCTGCGTTCTCGACGCCGGCATCGTTGAGGAGCCGGACGTTCGCGCCGATGCGCGTGTTCTTGTCTATGATGGCGCGGCGGATGACGGTGTTCTCGCCGACGCCGAGGCGCGGCGTCCCGGCCTGCCGCTCCGCGCGCATGTCTTCGATGGACTGGTAGTAGTCCGACCCCATCAGGATCGAGCCCTCTATCCGCGCGCCCGCCTCGATGCGGCTGCGAAGCCCTATGATCGAGCGGTTGATTCGGGCCGTGTTGATGATGCAGCCCTCGCTGATGATGGAGTCCTGTATGTCGCACTCGTTGATCTTCGACGGCGGGAGGTAGCGCGAGCGCGTGAAGATGGGCGCGTCGGCGTCGAAGAGGTTAAATTTTGGCACACGCGAGGTCAGATCAATGTTGGCCTCGTAGAAGGCGCTGATGGTCCCTATGTCCTCCCAGTAGCCGTCGAACATAAAAGCCTGCACGTTGCAGCAGTCAATTGCCGCGGGGATGATGTTGCGCCCGAAGTCGAAGGCCGTCGGGTCCTCGGCGAGCAGCTTCATCAGCAGGTCGTACTTGAAGACGTAAATCCCCATCGAGGCCAGGAAGGGGCGTGCCTGCGCCTGCTCGGCGGTCAGGCCGAGGCTGGAGGTGTCAACCCTCATGGATTCGAGCGCCTCGCCCTTCGGCTTCTCCTTAAACTCCGTGATGCGCCCCGTGGCGTCCGTCTTCAGGAGGCCGAACTCCTCGGCCGCGTCCGGCGCGCACGGGATGACGGAGACGGTCACGTCGGCGTCCGTGTCGAAGTGGCGCGCGAGGAAATTGCGGTAGTCCATGCGGTAGAGGTGGTCGCCCGAGAGTATCAGGAGCGTGTCGATGCCCCAGTCGCCGATGTGCGGCAGGACCTGGCGCACGGCGTCGGCCGTCCCCTGAAACCACTGCGGGCTCTCGGGCGTCTGCTCGGCGGCGAGGATTTCAACGAAGCCGTCGGAGAACTGCGAGAAGCGATAGGTGCGCGCGATGTGGCGGTTGAGCGAGGCCGAGTTGTATTGCGTCAGGACGAAGATTTTGACCACGTCCGAGTTGATGCAATTCGAGATCGGAATATCAACCAGCCTGTACTTACCGCCGAGCGGGACGGCCGGCTTCGAGCGTTGCTGGGTGAGCGGGAATAGGCGCGAGCCAGCCCCGCCGCCGAGAATCACAGCCAGCAGGTTGCGTTTGACAGCCATAACCCCTCCTTGACCGCTTGTGTTTGATTTGGGATGAATCGCCTTTGAGGATAGACGGAAAGCAAAATAAATTCAAAATTAAAAATGTAAAATTAAAAATTCAGGCTGAAACCACTTTTATTAAATGTGGCTCTCCACCTTCCTTTTGCATTTTTCATTTTTAATTTTGCATTCTTCAGTACGCGGCGGTTGACGCCGAGGGTCGCGCGCCCGCGGCTTCCTGCGCGATCTTGACGCCGACGCTCGCGCCGATGCGCGTGGCCCCGGCCTCGACCATCTTGCGCGCGTCCTCCAGACCCTTGACGCCGCCCGAAGCCTTGACGCCGAGGTCCGGGCCGACCGCCTGACGCATCAACGCCACGTCGGCGACGGTCGCGCCGCCCTTGGAGAAGCCCGTGGAGGTCTTGACGAAATCCGCGCCCGCGCGCTTGGCCGCGAGCGAGGCGCGCACCTTCTCCTCGTCCGTCAACAGCGCCGTCTCGATGATGACCTTGCAGATGGCCTCGTACTCGTGCGCGACCTCCGCGACCGAGCGTATGTCGTGCTCGACGGCGCAATCGTCCCCGCTCTTGAGCGCGCCGAGGTTGATGACCATGTCGAGTTCGCGCGCGCCGTCCATGATCGCGCGCCGCGCCTCGTACGCCTTCACGTCCGCGAGCGTCGCGCCGAGCGGGAAGCCGATGACCGTGCAGACGGGAACATCCGTGCCGCGCAGGTGGCAGGCCGCCGCGCGCACCCACGTCGGGTTGATGCAGACGCTCGCGAAGCGGAAGCGCGCGGCCTCCTCGCACAAGCGTCTGATGTCACCTTCGCTCGCCTCGGGCTTGAGAAGCGTATGGTCAATCAAACTGGCCCAGTCGCGCGCCGAGGCCGTCTCCCCCAGCACGAGCCCGATGCGCGCCGCGCCCGCGTCCACGATCCTGTGCATCCGCTCGGGGCAGCGGTTGAAGCACTCGTTCGTGCACCCGCACAGAGCCGCCTGCTCGTCCCGCTCGCCGTTGAGGCACGCCACGATCACGTCCGTGATCTGCTCCACGAGGTGCTCTAAATCGCCGTTGTGTGAATATGGCATGGACTTGAAAATCGGTTACCGCGCCTTGCGGGCTTGCCAGTCTCAGGCGGCTGACTTCGAGGACTCGCCCGATTTCGGCTGCGCCTTGGCCAACGCCTTTAACGCTTCGTCGACTCTGCGGCGTAGTCTGCTGATGTAGCGCTCCAGGTCCTCATACTTAATGTATTCTAACCCCTTGATGATGTCCGGCAGGTCTTTCGGCTTCACGCCCTGGATGATGGGCGCGAGCCGCTTTTCCAGCGAGGTGGCGATGCCCAGGTCGAAGAGTATTTTCTCGTCCCTGACTGACTTGGAGGTCAAGAGGAAGATGACCTCGTCGGCCTTTCTCAGATTTTCAATGCGACTTTTATCATCCCTAGGATTGTCAACCTTGCTGGCGGAAGTCGTCACACTCACTCCGGCCTTCTCCAACCTCTTGGAGAGGTCGCGGGCCAAATCCTTGTCCCTACTATCAGAACTGATAAAAATAGTGTATGCCATGCTCTCGCCTCGCTACGCCCGCTGCCGGGCCGACCTCTTCCTGGCGGTACTCTTTTTCTTCGCCGCCGCTTTGCTCGCTCCTCTTTTCTTCCCGGCGGCTTTGGCGGCGCGTTTTTTCAACTCGACCAAATATTGATCGAAGTCGTTAAGCTCAATGGCCTTGATTCCCTGGATGAGGGCGACGTCGGTATATTGGACATTGTTGAGGATGGGAGTCAAGTACCTGTTCTTGATGGAGGCCGCGCCGATCTCGAAGCTCACCCACGGCGAGTCTTTGCTGTAGGGTGAGAAGAGAATGAGGACTTCCTGGCAATCGTTCACCCCTCTGGAAATCTCCGTCCGGATGTCCCCGCCGCCCGGCAAGTCTCTGGTGTCGAGCCAGTAACCCACGCCCGCCGTCTCTATCTTTTCCGCCATCCGCTCGGCGACCCACTTGTCGCGGGATGAGTGGCTGATGAAGACTCTGTACGACGGAGGCTTTCGGGTCCGCCCTCGCTTACTCCCTCTCGGTCGTTTGCTTGCAGCCATAGACTGTCTCAAGTCCAGATTCGATCCGCTCTTGTGTGCCGTCTATCTTAGCACACGGCCGCGCTGCCCGTTCAGTTCCCGGAGTAGCGGCATGAGCTTCGGGAAACTCAGGCGCTCGCCGCGCCAGCGGTACTCGCGCAGGCCGTCGATGGCGGTCCAGGTCGGGTGGTAGCGGTGGTAAACGTCTGCTGCTTGCGGGTCACCCCAGCTCCCGTCCGCGTTCTGGCCCAATAACAGAAACTCGACGCCGGTGCGGATCAAGGGGTGCGTGTCCTCCAGGCCGAAGGCCCTCAGCGAATCAAGGAACTCGCCCATCATGTCGGCGTCTTTCGTCTCGACGGCCTCGTGGAGGTTTCGCTTGAGGAACTCGAACTCGGCGGGCAGCCAGCGCGGGCGCAGGCGGTAGCGGCTGTAGTCGTTGAGCGTGTAGACGATGTGCGTGACGGCGTAGAGCGAGTCGTAGAAGTCCGGGTTGCGGCCTCCCTCGCGCCCGCGGTACGGGCGCAGCGAGGGCAGCCACTTCAACACGTCTCGGTAGCGCGCCCCGACGCGGACGCCGACGCGCTCGCAGTTGTAAGCGGCGATGAGCGCGTCGTACCAGAGCTTGTAACGGTTGATGAAGTGCAGACGCCCGCGGCAGCGACGACACGTCTTCCGCCCGCGCTCGTTCAAGAGCCCGCACCGGCACCGCTTCGTCACGGTCGAGGGCGGGGGCTCGTTGGCGGGGTCGAACCAGAAATAGTCCTGCGCCGTGACGCGCCGCGCCGCGCGCCTGAGTTGTTCCTTGAGCGCCGGGTCGTGCCGTAGGCCCAGGCGGTCGGCCCCGTAACTGCCGTGGACGTAAACGGAGATGGTCTCGGCGTCCGCGCCCGCCGGGAGCCGTGAATGTTCGCGCCGCCAGAGACGCGCACGCTCGCGGCCCATGCGGCGGGCCGCGCGGCGGAGCGCCCCGTCGAGCGAAGTGTCCGAGATGAAGTAGAAGCAGTTGATGAGGTCGTGGCCGTACTGCGCGAAGCACTCCTCGTCGCGGGCCACTTCGTAGATGAACTCCAGGCCGCGCCGGACGGCGTGCCTTCGTTCTTCAATCCTGAATGGTCGCATGAGCTAACTGAGATACTGCCGCTCGACGGCCGTAATCTTGGCGACGCGCTTGCGGTGGCGGTCTTCGCTGATTTCCGTGGAGAGCCAGGCGCTCACTATCTCGCGCATCTCGGCGCTCGTGATGGCTTTGCTCCCGAGCGTGAGGACGTTGGCGTCGTTGTGCTCGCGGGAGTTTTTGGCGACCGCCGCGGAGTAGCAGGCGGCGGCACGGACGCCTGGGACTTTGTTGGCCGTCATGCAGGAGCCGACGCCCGCGCCGTCAATGATGACGCCTACGTCGGCGTGGCCGTCCGCGACGGCGCGCGCGACGGCGTGGGCGAAGTCAGGATAATCGACCGCATCC
Organism: Pyrinomonadaceae bacterium; assembly: GCA_036403435.1. Classification (GTDB taxonomy): domain Bacteria; phylum Acidobacteriota; class Blastocatellia; order Pyrinomonadales; family Pyrinomonadaceae; genus QHXM01. The sequence continues at coordinate 14,653 of DASWQY010000140.1, read as the reverse complement.
TCCGAGTCGGTGCCGTAATCGCGCACGCGGTGGCCCAATTCCGCGAGGAGCCCCTTCAGCTCCTCCTTCATCTTGAAGCCGCCGTGGTCCGCGCCGACCGCGACCATCTTCGCCCCGCGCGAGCCCCGACGAGAGACGCGGCGCACGAGTTCTATGCGGCGCTCGCGCACGATGTCGGCGGCGAGAGGCGTCAGGCGCGCGCCCTCCGCTATCCTCAGCCGCGAGCCCTCTTCGAGGCCGCGCACGTCGTCCTCCGTAATCACCTGCTTGGAAGACTCGTCGCGCGCGACATCTTCCCCGCTGCCCGGCCGCGGGCGCTCCTCGGGCACAGTGTTGATGAAACGGGTCTGCGTCGAAGAAGAGTCGGCCGCGCGAGGCGGCGCAGGAGCGACGGGCGCGCTTCCGCCGGCCGCCTCTTCTTCGGCGGGCAGCGCGTTCGCCAGCACGTCGCGGACGAGCGCGCGGACGCGGTCGCGTGTGTCGTCGTCAGTCGCCATAATCAGTGGTCAGTAGTCAATGGCCGGTGGTCAGTTAGGAATCAGTTTTTAACTGACCACTGACCACCAGCCACTGACCACTCGTTCTCAAGCGTCGTTTAAATCCAGAAGGCGGCCTGCGTAGGCCGTGACCTTGTTCGCGCGGACGGTGAAATCAACGCGGCCGAGGTAGATGCCGCTCTTGCCGACCTGGAAGACGATGGTGTTGTTGCCCGAGGGCTGTTTGACGGCGACGGGCTGGCGCATGAAGGTGTGCGTGTGGCCGCTGGCGATGAAGTCTATGCCGTCCACCTGCGAGGCGACCTGCGAGTCCCCCACCTCGCCCTCTTTCGGGCTTGGGTAGTAGCCGAGGTGCGAGGCGCACACGACCATCGCGCAGTGCTCGCGCTCGCGCAAGACCTGCACGGCCCCGTGCGAGACCTTGACCGGGTCGTAATACTTGACGCCCTTGAAACTCTCCGGCGGGTTCAAGCCTTCGAGCTTCACGCCGAGGCCGAAGACGCCGATGCGCACGCCGCCGATTTCGCGCACGACGTAAGGCTTGACGCGATTCTCGATGGCGGTGCCGCGCACGTCGTAGTTGGCCGAGACGAACTCGAACTTTGCGAACTTCATCGCCTCGGCCAGCGCCTCGACCCCGTTGTCGAAGTCGTGGTTGCCGAGCGTCGCCACGTCGTAGCCGATGGCGGTCATCGCCTTGTACTCGACCTCGCCGCGGTAAAGGTTGAAGTAGGGCGTGCCCTGGAAGGCGTCGCCCGCGTCCACGAGCAGCGTGTTCGGGTTCTCGGCGCGGATGCGTTTGACGAGTGTGGCGCGGCGGGCGACGCCGCCCTTGCCGGCGTTGCGGTCGTTCGCGGGAAGCGGGTCGATCTGCGAGTGCACGTCGTTCGTGTGCAGGATGGTGATGAGCGTCTCACCCTCGGCGGGCCGGAGCAGAGGCTGACTGAAGGCCGCGAACGGGTCGGCCGCGTGGGCCAAAAACGGTTGGGCCGAAGCCGCGAGCGCGACGCCCGCGCCGCCGACGACCGCTGCGCCCAGGAATTTTCGTCTGGTAATCATTGCGGCTCCTCGTCCTCCGTCCCGGTCGTCGGCTTCCCTGAACTGAAGCGCCCGTCGAGCAGCGCCTTGACGGGCCGCCCGGCGGCAGTCTCCGCCTTGACGTAATCGAGCACGGCGTCGCGCATCGTCACGCCGAGCGGGCGGACATTCTTCGCCTCCTTCAGAACGCTGTAGTCCCCGCCGCGATTCACCAGGTAGTCTATCGTGACGATGGTGTACGTCGCCCGCGGGTCAACGTCCTTCCACGCGGAGGGGCCGCCGAGCCCCACGGCGACCAGCTCGCTCTCCCTCTTCTCGTTCGTGCGATAGACGATGCGCGCGCCGGACTGCGCGTCGTGGTGGGAGACGACGACCTTGAGAAAGCGCAGGAGCTGTTCACCCGTGAGGTCGAGCGCGACGAGCGCATTCTCGAAGGGCAGCAGTTGGAAAATGTCGTTGGAGGAGAGCGCGCCCGAGGCGATCTCGTTCTTGCGGAGGCCGCCGCTGTTGGTGATGGCGAGCAGGACGGGCCGGCCCAGTTTCACTTCGGCCCGCGAGCGCAGGGCGTCCGCGACGAAGTTGCCGAGCGAGCCCGCGCCCATCCCGCCCTTCTTCAGGTCGCCCGCGAGCTTCCCGATGGGCGCGTCCAACTCGTGCACCTTCGCGCTGTAGGGCGCGACGACCGCCGCCGTCGCGGGGTCCGCCGGGATGCTCTCGTCAATCTCGCGCTCGCTGGCCCTGGCGCGGATGTCCAAAGGCGACGCGCTCTGCGGCGTCGGGGCCGCCGTCGCGCCGGCCTGTTGCGCCTGTGCCAGAAATGCAGACAGGCAGAGCAGAACCGCGCACGCACCGAATCTGGCAGGGTCTCTCAATCTCGTTCCTTTCGGCACTGCCCAAACATTGACCTGCGGGGAGAGCTTGAATAGTATGTCGTACCAGGCGACACGCGCAAACGAAAAACGAATTGATTCTCAACACTGGAGGCCGTCTTGTCCACTTCGACCGCGCAAGCTCTCTCCGAGTTTAAGAACCCCAACCTGGAAACACTCTTCTCGGCGGAACAGATTCAGGAGCGCATCGCGGCGATGGGCCGCGAGATCGCGCGCGACTACGAGGGCAAGAACCCTCTGCTCATCGGCGTGCTCAAGGGCGCGGTCATCTTCGCCAGCGACCTCCTGCGCGCCATTGACCTCAGGCTCGGCATAGAGTTCATGGCTATTTCGAGCTACGGGTCGAGCACGCGCACGTCGGGCGAGGTCCGCATCGTCAAGGACCTGGACGTGGCCGTCGAGGGGCGCGACATCCTGGTCGTCGAGGACATCGTGGACACCGGGCTGACGCTCTCCTACATGCTCGCCAACCTCAAGTCGCGCGGCGCGTCGAGCGTCCGGCTTGCGGCGCTGCTCGACAAGTTCGAGCGGCGCGAGCGCGAGGTCGAGATCAACTACCTGGGCTTCCAAATCCCGGACGCCTTCGTCGTCGGCTACGGCCTGGACTTCGCCGAGCGATACCGCAACCTTCCTTACATCGCCATTATCAAAGACCCTGAAATGCAATGATGAATGATGAATGATGAATTAAAAGGCAATGGGTTTTTAATTCATCATTCATCATTCCGCATTCATCATTTCCTTATCGAGGAGGTTACGATGAAAAGATTCGTGTTGGTTTGTGCCATGATTTGTCTTGGCACAGTTTCGGTGAGGGCGCAAGATCAGGATTTCTCGAAGGTCGAGATTAAGGCGACGAAGGTGGCGGGCTCTATCTACATGCTCGAAGGCGCGGGCGGCAACATAGGCGTCTCGGTCGGCGCGGACGGCATCCTCATCGTTGACGACCAGTTCGCGCCGCTCGCCGAGAAGATTCGCGCCGCGCTCAAGGCCCTGGGCGACGGGAAACTAAAGTTCGTCCTCAACACGCACTGGCACGGCGACCACACGGGCGGCAACAGCCAGTTCGGCCCCGAAGCGCCCATCATCGCGCACGACAACGTCCGCAAGCGGCTCGCCTCCGAGCAGAAGATTTTCGGTAACAAGGTCCCGGCCGCGCCGAAGGAGGCGCTGCCCGTCATCACCTTCAACGACTCGCTCTCGGTCCACTTCAACAACGAGGAGATTCGCGCCATACACTTCCCGCACGGGCACACGGACGGCGACAGCGTCATCTTCTTCACGGGCTCAAACGTCGTCCACATGGGCGACGACTTCTTTGCCGGGAGGTTCCCCTTCGTTGACCTGGAGAACGGCGGCAACGTGGTGAGCCTGGCGAAGAACGTCGGCGACATCCTCGGCCGCCTGCCCGCCGGCGCGAAGATCATTCCGGGCCACGGCCCGCTCTCGACCGTTGACGACCTCAGGCTCTACCACCGCATGCTATTGGAGACGACCGAAGTCGTCCGCAAGCAGGCGGCCGCAGGCCGTACCCTCGAACAGATCAAAGCCGCCGGCCTCCCGGACGCCTGGAAGGAATGGGGCACGGGCTTCATCAAAACGGACCAGTGGATCGAACTGATTTACAGAAGCCTCAAATAACAGTAAGAGCCCGTTTGAAAACTCAAGCCAGGTATCGATTCAACCCTTTGCGCCTTACGTTTTCTCTTTGCGCCTTTGCGTGAACTGCTTTTCTCGCAAAGGCGCAAGGTAAAGAAAAACCAAAGCCGCAAAGGCTTGAGCCTGGGTTTTCAAACACGCTCTAGCCACTTCATTCCCCGCAGGCAAACTCGACGGTGCGGGTCATGGAGGAAGGTTTGCCCGGCCCGACGTAGCGCGCCGTCAACTTGAGGTCTTGGCACCGCTCGCCTTCGATGAAGAAGATGGCGTAGGTCCGCGGGTTATTACTGTCTTCAGTGTCGGCCCCGAGTTTTTGGTAGAAGGTGTTGGCGACCTTGCGCCAGACCAGCCGGCGGCCTTCCGTCGCCCGCAGCTCGACCTTCCCGGTCGAACCGCCGGTCAGCTCGACCAGGACCACCAGGTGATGCTCCGGGTAGTTGGCTGCGCCCATGCCCGCGAAGACGGACGCGTTGCCCGGCTTGCCCTTGAACAAGTCCTCCGAGAGCGAAAGCTCGCCCTCCACAGAATCTAACGTCGAGACTTTGAGCGCCGTGATTTTACCGGGGCTCGTCTGGGCAGTGGCCGCGGGCACGGCGGCGCAAAGGACTAACAGTGCGGACGCGAGACAGAGCACGGCCGGACGGGGGTTGGGAGATTTCATTTTCGTCGCTCCTTGATGATGTAGTCGAGAGAATGTCGAGAGAATAAAGCCGCCCGCCCTGGTTCGGAGGAAAGACAAAACAGCCCTCAGTCGCTCTGCGGGGCGACCTGGCCCAGGAAACTCTCGCCCGCCGACAGCTTCAGGCCGAAGTTGTCGGCAATCGTCTGCCCTATGTCTGCGAGCGAGGAGCGCGTGCCGAGGTTGACGCCGGGGCGCGCGCTCTTGCCATAGGCGATGAGCGGCGAGTATTCGCGCGTGTGGTCCGTGCCGGGATAGGTCGGGTCGTTGCCGTGGTCGGCGGCGATGATGAAGAGGTCGCGCTCGTTCGTGGCCGCTTCTATCTCCGGGAGGCGCGCGTCGAAATATTCGAGCGCGCGGGCGTAGCCTTCCGTGTCGCGGCGATGGCCGTAGAGCATGTCGAAGTCCACGAGGTTCGAGAAGATGAGGCCGCGCGTCGGCCGCTTGAGCGCGCTGACGGTCTGGTTAATTGACTGCTCGTTGTTCTTCGCCGTCAAGTCCTCGGTCACTCCCGCCGAGTCGTAAATCGAAGCCACCTTGCCTATGCAGACGACATCGAGGCCCGCTTCATTAAGGGTGACCAAGAGGTTTCCGCGCGGCGGGGGCACGGCGTAGTCGTGGCGGTTCTCCGTGCGGCGGAACGCGGGGGGTTCGCCCAGGAACGGGCGCGCGATGACGCGGCCCACTTCGTTTTCGCCAGTCAAAATTCTTCGCGCCGCCTCGCACAACTCGTAAAGGCGCGGGACGGGAATCACCTCTTCGTGAGCGGCTATCTGGAAGACGGAGTCGGCCGAGGTGTAGACGATGGGCTTGCCCGTGCGGACGTGCTCCTCGCCGAGTTCCTTGATAATTTCTGTGCCAGAAGCCGGGACGTTGCCGAGGACGCCGGGCACGCCCGTCTCGCTGACGAAGCGGTCGATAATCGCCTGCGGGAAGCCGTGCGGATAGGTCGGGAAGGCGCGTTCGAGGATGATGCCGGCCATCTCCCAGTGGCCCGTGGTCGTGTCCTTGCCGTTCGAGCGCAGGGCGCAGCGCCCGTAGGAGCCGCGCGGGTTTTCCGCGGGCGGGAGATGCTTCAGCGCGCGGATGTTGCCGAGGCCGTAGGCTTGCAGGTTCGGCAGCCGCACCTCGCGCGAGGCCAGGACGTGGCCGATGGTGTCCGAGCCCGCGTCGCCCCACTCGGCGGCGTCCGGCATCTCGCCGATGCCGGCGCTGTCGAGCACGATCAAGATTATTCGTTCAAAAGCCCCGTCTCTATTCATCACTGTTTTGCTCACCGTTACGACGCTCGTTGATGTCGCGCTCCAACGATGCGATCAAGTTCCTGAGCGCCTCATCGGTTCGCGCCTGATTCGCCTCCGTCCTCGCTTGCGCCTCGGCCAACCGGGCGAGTGCTTCCTCCGTCCGGGCTTGCGCGTCAGCCAGTCGAGCGTGCGAATCGGACAATCTTCTGAATGTTCGCGTTAAACTGTGCCTGCTGCCCGAGGATGAACTTCATCATCCTCTCGAACTCTTCGTTACTCATGTCCGAAACTCCTTTCAGTTTAAGTTAAGTTTCGGGTGGGTTCGCTGATTATACAAAAAAATTCGGCTAACTCTGCGGCGCGTAGTAGCCCTCGCGGGCGCGAACCTGCGCGCCCACCGCGCCGGAGCCGCGGACCTCGACGCGGATCGTGCGGAAGCGGCCGTCGTGCGCCTTGTTCGTGGAGTAGTAGCCGAGGCTGTACTGTGTGCCAATTTCCGCGGCGACCTGCGCGAAGGCGGCGCGCGCGTCGCGGAGGCTCGCGGCGACGAACGTCTTGCCTCCCGAGGCGCGCGCCAGGTCGTTCATCTCGCGGCGTGCCAGGTCGTAGAGGCTGCGGCTGATCTGCAACCGCTCGAACGGCCCCATCTGGCAGAAGTCGCCGAAGGTGTCGGCCCCGGCGCGCGGGAAGAAGACGCGCCGGTAGCGTTCGAGCTGCGTGCGCGAGAGGCGTAGCGTCCCGAACTCCTGGCAGTCCCTGAGCAGGCGGTCTTCGACGAAGTCCTCCGTATTGACCTGTATGAAGTAGCACGCGACGTTCGTCAGTTGCAGGCGCGAGCGCGCCTCGGCAAAGTCGCTCTCGCTCGCCGAGTCAACGCCGTCGGTCAGCGCGACCACGGCGCGGCGGCCGCGCACCTCCTGGCGCGGCGACTCGCGGAAGACCTCCGAGGCGATGCGCCGGAGCCCGTCATAGTAGGGCGTGCCGTTGCTCGCGCCGATGTTTTCCAGCGCCTCCTGCAAAGCGTCGCGGTTGTCCGTCAGGCCGGCCAGCACCTCTACGGTCGGCAACCCTTGCGGCCCGGTGTTGGAGCTGTTGAAGGCGACAATCGAGACGCGGTCGCCGGGGCGCAGGCCGTCGAGGAAGGCGCGGGCCGCGCGGCGTATCAGCCCGATGTCGGCGCGCGTCGAGCCCGAAGTGTCGAGCAGGAGCGCGATCTCGAAGGGCGCTTCGGTCGTGGCGAAGTTGCTGATCTGCTGCGGACGCCCGTCCTCGTAGAGGACAAAATTTTCCGCGCGCAGGTTCGAGAGCGGCCGGCCCGACTTGTCCGTCACGACCGCGGGCACGGAGACCAATTGCGTCTCGACGCGCAGAACGTCGCCCTCGTCAACCTCTTCTCCGCCGGCCGGGGGCTGAGCTGAAGGCGGCGGGGTCTGCGCGGGGGTTGCGGCGGTGCCACCGACGCGACGCGGCCGCTGTTGTTTCCGGTCACCCTGCGGCGTCTGCTGCGCGCTCGTGACGGCGAGTGCGCCGAGGAGCGCGAACATCGCGGCGGCCGCGAGCGGGAGAAGGCGGCGCGCGGCGCTGAATCTTTCGTGGGTTGCGGGATTTTTCGGCATGGCAGTAAACTCTTTCGGGAAAACGTTGAGGTAAATATAGCCGTAAACGCGCGACGGCGAAAGAGCGCCGCCGCGGTCACGCGAAAGGAGCAGGAGTCGTGGGGGTCATCGGGAGGCTGGACGACCAGGTCTGGAAAACTATCATCGAGCCCATCGCGAGGCGGCGCGAGCGCGAAGCGCAGGAGTGTGAGCGGGAGGAGCGGGAAGCCGCGCGCGAGGAAGAGGCGCGGGCCGAGGAGAAAAAGGAAGAGAAGAAATAGGCCGCCGGGCGAAAGTGCGCGGGCGGGCCGCCCGAAAAAATTGCGGGCCGGGGACGTGAATCCCCGGCCCGCTGCTCTGTGGTTAAAGCGCGTGCGCCCCTTAGAACTGGTAGCGCAGCGCGAACTGCATGACGCGGCCCGCCTTGGTCTCGTTGAGCGGCGTCTGCGTCGAAGTGTACTGGCCGAACTCCGAGCTGGGCTCGCCGCCGAGGAACGGGTCTATGTCCAGGCCGAGGTCGGCGATGGTCAGCGCGTCGAAGCGTTGCGTGTTGGTGACGTTGAAGACCTCCCAGCGGAATTGCAGCGAGTGCCCTTCCCACGGGAGCTTGAACTCCTTAGTGAGCCCCATGTCCAGCGAGACGAAGCCCTCGTTGCGGAGGACGTTGCGGTCGCCGACCTCGCCGGAGCGCGCGTTGCGGAAGCTCTGGTAGGCCGCGGCCGGATCGCTGAAGAGGTTCGGCGTCCCGTTGCGCGTCGGGCTGGCCTGAATCGGGCGGGCGCGGACGCCGTTGGACTGCACGTTCCAGTTGGTGGCCCACACGCCGCCGTCGAAGGGCGTCTGCACGGGCAGCCCGGAGTTCCAGCGGAAGATGCCGGTCAACTGCCAGCCGCCGAGCACCTTGTCGGCCAGCCCGGACATGCCGAACATCTTGCCCTGGCCGAACGGGAGGCCGAGGAGCCAGTTGGCGTTGATGATGTGGCGCGCGTCGAAGTCCGAGCTGGCGTAGTTCTGGTTCGGGTCGAGCGCGTTGACGATGAACGCCGTCCCGTAGCTCGTCGAAGCCTGGAGGCCCGAGGCGTTGTCGAGCGAGTGGGCCAGCGTGTAGTTCAAGTCGAAGGCGAGGTCGTTGCTGAACCGCTTGCGCAAGGAGAGCTGCATCGAGTTGTAGTTCGACCGCGCGAGCGTCGAGAAGGCCGAGAGCGCGCCGAACTGCGGCTGGTAGAACATATTGTTGAAGCGGGCCGGGCCGCCCCCGAACGGGCACGTCGTGCAGTTCGGGCTGTCGTCCCACAGGAGCTGCACGAAGGTGTAGTCCACGTCGTCGAAGCCGCCCACCGAGGAGGGCGCGATCTCCAGATAGGCCGCCTGCGTGGGCGTCAGCCCCGGAGCGCCTTCCCAGTCCGGCATGAACGGGAAGAGGTGCTCGAAGAAGGGTATGGGCGCAATCGAGGTGATTTCCGCGTTCCGGTAACGGGCGTCAATCAGCAGGTTCATCGCCTCGTAGAAGGTCTGCCCCGACTGCGGGTCGCGGATGTTGTTGAGCTGCATGATGTCGCGCGTCGCGAGCAGGTTGCGCGCGAAGCGGCCGACGTAACTGGCCTCGAACGCGAAACCCTTGCCCAGCTCGCGGCCGTAGGAGAAGTTGACGCTGTAGTTATAAGGCGTCGTGATCGTGTCGTCGAGCGAGACCTCTATGCGCTGGTCCTCGTCCGACGGGACCGTGAGCGGGAACGTCAGGGTGGTCGAGATCGGGCTGGTCGAACCGGGGAACGGGAGCGTCCGCACCGTCGGGTCGAAGCCCGTGAAGAGCGGCCCTAGCCCGTTGGCGCGGCCGGCCGTCACGTCGAACGTGTTGGCGTTGATGTTCCTGGCCGAAGTGAACCCGGCCAGGCTGTTCAGGTCGAAGTTGACGGCCAACTGGCTGCCGATGCGGTCGTAGGTCATGCGGAAGCCGCCGCGGAAGACGGAGCTGCCGTTGCGCCCGACGAGTTTCCCGAGCCAGTTGTCGCCGAAGTCAGGCGACCATGCGAGCGAGACGGTGGGCGCGAAGTTGTTCCAATCCTGCTGATAGTAGCCCGGCGCGTTGTTCGCCTTGCCGCCCTTCTCGAAAGTGATCGGGTCGGTGAAGGGCACGCCCTGGTTGGCGCTCTCGACGCGCCGCTGGAAATATTCGCCGAGGCTCGGCGTCGGCACGACCTGGATGCCGTTGCGTTCGTAAACGGGCGTCGAGGTGGACCAGCGGACGCCGTAGTTGAGCGTCAGGTTCCGCGTCATGCGCCACGAATCCTGCCAGTAAAGCTCGTACTCTTCGGTGGCGAAGGAGCGGTCGGTCGGAGTGCCGACGGGCTGAAGCGCGCCGCCCGCGTCGTAAACGAGGTTGGCGCTGTACTGCGAGTAGCGGCCGATGACGGACGAGAGCGCGTCACGCAGGTCGTTCCTGAACGCGGGGTCTATGTCCGTGAACGGTCGGCGGACGACCGCGCCCGAGCTGTTGTAGAACGACGGGTTGATGATCGCGTCGTCGAAGGAGCTGCCGAACGAGGCGCGGTTGTTGCGAATGATGCGGAGGTTTCCGCCGAAGCTGTAGGTGTGGTCGCCCTTGATCCACGACACGTCGTCCACGAAGTTGTGGACCGGCGTCGTGCGCGAGAGCCCGCGCCTGTAGCCCAGGGGCGCGAAAATGAAGCGGAAGGTGACGCGGTTCTCGTTCGACTCGCCGCTGTCTGTGAAGGCCGCGCGCGTGAAGCCGTAGGTGAAGCGGTTGACGAAGTTGGGCGAGGCGGTCCAGGTGTGGCCGAGGGCGACGCCCCACGGGTGGTTCCAGATGGTCAGCGGCTGCGTGTCCGGGAAGCACTGGATGTTGTCGCCCGGCGAGTCAATGCCGCAGTCGGGGCCGCCGTAGACGTTGCGCGTCACGTTGTCCGACTGATAGTTGCCGCGCAGGAAGATGGTCTGACGGTCCGTCAGGTTGAAGTCCATCCTCGTGATGTAGGTGTTCAGCCGGGCGGGCGTCTTGGCGTTGAAGCGGAAGCCGCCGGTGTTCAGGCCGTCGCCGACGGTCGCGTCGTTGACCGGGTAGCGGCGCGCGGCGTCGGCGAGCACGGCCACGGTCAAGGGATTAACGCCGGGGGTGTCGCCGTTGGCGGCGATGTAGGCCGCGTTGATTTCGGCGGCGTTCAAGCAGTTCACGCCCGCCGGGGTGCCCGCCGGGCAACCGGGGTCGCTCGCGCCGCTCGCCGTCCGGTAGCGGACGATGCCCTGCCCGAGTGTGGCCGTGGGGACTTCGCGCACGACCGGCGTCTCGGAGGCTTCGCGGAAGCCCTCGTAAGTGAAGAAGAGGAAGGCGCGGTCTTTTTTAATCGGCCCGCCGACTGAGCCGCCGAAGACGTTGCGCAGCAGCTGCGGCCGCGGGGCGATGGGGTCGCCGGCATTCTTCTGCCCGAGCTGCACCGGCAGGTCTTCGGGACCGTACTCGCCGGCCGCATTGTTGAAGAAGTCGTTGGCGGTCGTCGCCGTGTTGCGGTGATACTCGAAGAGCGAGCCATGCCAGTCGTTGGTGCCCGACTTGGTGATGAGCGAGACCTGCGCGCCGGAGGAGCGGCCCTGCTCGGCGTTCGGGTTGGTCGTGACGACGCGGAACTCCTGCAAGGAGTCGGGCGTCGAGCGCAGGACGCTGGCGAACGCCTCGTCCGTCACCACGTCGAGGCCGCGCTGCTGCTCGTTGTTGTCCACGCCGTCCAGCAGCACGTTGGCCTGGTCGGCGCGGCCGCCGTTGACGTAGCCCGTGCGGGTCACGCCCGGCTGCAAGGAGAGCAGGCCGACGACGTTGCGCGCGTTCAGGGGAAGCTCCTGAATGCGGCGCTGCTCGAAGGCGTTGCCGATGGTCGCGTCGGTCGTGTTGAGCGGAGCCTCGTTGCTGGCGACGACGTTGACGGTCTCGCTCACGTCGCCGACCTCCAGCTTGACGTTAATCTCGACCGGCGTCTCGACCAGAGCGCGCACGTCGTTGACGGAAGCCTTCTTGAAGCCTCCGGCCTCGGCCTCCAGGCGGTACGTGCCGGGGGGGACGGCCGAGAAGACGTAGGTGCCCTCCGCGTCGGTGGTCTGCGTGCGCGTGAAGCTGCGCTCGACGTTCGTCAGCGTCAGGGTCACGCCGGCGACCGGCCTGTCCTGCGGGTCCAGGACCGTCCCGCGCACCGAGGAAGAGCCGGTCTGCGCGAAGGCGGCGTGGGCGACGAAGAGCTGGAGCAGGGCGCACAGCAGCAGTTGGGTCAAAGAACTCCCGAGAAGTCTTGCTCTCTTCATACAACCTCCTAAGTTAACTGGGAAAGAGCGTGCGTGTGATGTCAAAGCTCGGTCGGGCCGCGAGCGCCGAGCCAAGTCCCCTTGATTCGAGTGTGAGTCTGGGCCAAGAGATACGGTCAGGGCCGGGAGCGTCTGGAGCCTGTGCCTGAACCGGAGTTGCGGGCAATTGACCCGACCTTGCCCGCGAGCTTCTTCTAAATGAATAAAGAGTCGAGGGCGAAACCCGGCGCGCGGCCAGCCCCCCTTGAAAATTTCCGTCAGTATACAACAGGCACCTGACGTTCCACGAAATTTTTCAGGCCCGCCGGTCCGAATAACCTAGAAAAATCCGGCGCGCTCGCCCCGATGACTGACGCGCCACCCTCCGAAACTTTGGAGAGATTGATAATTTCGTTGGCAGGAGAGCAGCGGGCAGCAGGCAGTGAGCAGTCGATAGAAAACAGAAAACGGAAAGCAGTGACGCACGAGATTTCGTAACTGCTTTCCGTTTTTCGCTTACTGCCTACTGCTCTCCTGCTCTTCCGCCTACGGCCCGCTACTCTTTTGCGGGGCGACGTAGCGGACGAAGGAGAGTTCGGCGAGTGCTTCGAGTTTTTCCACGGCCAGGCGGCCGATGACCAGCTTGGCGGTCTTCGGATCGAGCACGACCTCGAAGCCCAGTTGCTTGAGCTGCGCGAGGGTCTCCTCGGACTTGTCCGTCAGCCAGATTTGAATCTCGGCGCGGCCATCGCGGACGAACCGCGCCTCTTCCGCCCGCGGCATTAGCTTCTTGTCCTTCAGGCGATCAACGATGGCGACGAGCGAGGCGTTGAGCTTCGTCTCCAGCCGCTGGCGCTTCTCTTCGGCGGGCGAGAGCTTCGGCTCGGGCGCATCGGCGCTCTCTTCGGCCACGACCTTCGGCTTGTAGACGCGGCTGTAATTCACGCCGTTGCCGCCCGCGTTTCCGCCGCGGCCCTGCCCCAAGACTGTCTTCTTATCTACGTGGCGGCCGGCCGAACTCTTCCCATTGCCCACGCCGCCGCTCACCGTCCTTGTCGCGGGCATGGGAGTGGCCGAGGGGGCCGGCTGATTAACCGTCAGGGTCACGGTCGGCGGCTGGTTGGGCAGGAGCTGCGCGCCGCCTCCGCCGCCTCCGCCGCGACGACCGACGTTGAAACCGATGAAGCTGTTGGCGTCTCCGTCCTCGCCGAGCGTCGTCTCGCGGCTCATCCCGTCCGGCATCTCGACGGGCACTTCGATGCGGCGCGGCACGCCGCCCTCCGTGACCGTCATCTCCTCGACGGCGACGAAGGAGGTGTACTGCGTCATCAGCCTGTACTCCAGGCCGAGCTGCGTGATGGTCTCCTTCAAGTCGGCGTGGGCCTTGCTCTGCTGCTCGCGGTAGCCCTGGCTCATCAAATCGGAGACGCGCGTGCGCGCCCAGAGCGTTGCCAGCACATCGTGTCGCGCTTCCGTCTCCGGCAGCTCGACCGGAATCTCGCGCACGAACTCGCGCCCCGACATCTTCCCCTTCAGGCGTATCACGCCGCTCCCGCCTTTCGTGTAGCGCCCGGACAGGACGACGGGCTTGGCGCTGAAGAGGTCCGGGATGCGCTTCGGGTAAACGTCCGCGACGGGCAGCCCGGCCCAGTCAACGGAGATGTCGGTTAGAAGGGGGCTGCGCACGCGCTCGTGAAAGCGGCGCGCGGCCGCCGAGCCGTCGTCCGAGAGCCCCACGTACTCCACTTCGCCGCGCCCCTCCTCGGCGATTTTGTCGAGCAGGAAGCGGTTCGTGGAACTCCCTATGCCGAAGGCGAAGACGCGCGCGTTCGGGTGCTTCTGCACCTCCGAGATGATCTCGTCGTCGTTGCCGACCTCGCCGTCCGTCATGAAGCAGACGACGCGGATGTTACCTTGCGCGTCCGACGGGTCGAGCGCGGCCTTGATGGCCGTCATCATCTCCGTGCCGCCCGAGCCCTCACGCGAGGCCAGAAACGCCTGCGCCTTCGCCAGGTTCTCACGCGTCGCCGGGACGGGCTTGGCGAAGAGGATGTGCGTGTCGCCCGCGAAGGTGATGAGGTTGAAGGTGTCCTGCGGGTTGAGCCCGTCGAGGGCGAGCTTCATGGCCTCTTTGGCCTTCTCAATCGGGAAGCCGCCCATCGAGCCGGAGGTGTCCAGGACGAAGACTATCTCCTTCGGCGTCACGTCCTCGACGGTGACGCGCTCGGGCGGCTGAAGGATGAAGGTGAAGAAGCCGCCGCGCTCTGCGCGGTGCGTGAGCACGGCGTCCGAGATGCGCCCGCCCGCGACCTCGTACCTGAGCACGAAGTCCCTGTTCGGAAGCTCGTCCTTCCTCCTCAACTGGACGCGCGCCGACCACCCGTTCAAACGCTCGACATCAATCTCGTGCGACTTGGACTGCACCTCGTCCAGCGGCACGCCCGCGTCGAGCCTGACTTCCACCGAGATGTCTTGGCCCGCGCGCGTGCCCTTCGGCGTCACGGGCGGCGTGATCTTCGAGGCGTCCGGGACCTGGGTCGTGCCGCCCGGATTTGTGCCAGCGGCTGTGCCAGGAATGTAGCGCGGGGCGACGACCATCGGGAAGACGAACTCGTAAGCGCCGTCCTCGTACTTGAGCGTCTCGACGTAGCTGATGCGGACGACGACCTTCTCGCCGGGCATGATGTTGGCGACCGACTGCGTGAAGATGTTGGGGCGCTCCTGGTCCAGCAGGCTCGCCACCTGCCCGTTGGCCTTCGCGGCC
>DASWQY010000139.1:0-1949 GCA_036403435.1 Pyrinomonadaceae bacterium | reverse complement strand
GCTGAGAATTTGGACGCTGAAGGGCAAGAGCAGCCGCATCCTTCGCCCTCTGCCTCGACAGTTCATTCAGGGCCTCATTGAACCCGTCTCTTACATTCCGCGAGCAGCCTCGTTGGCGCCGACGAACCTGAGAAGCGAGTTGCGCTCACCAAGCGACGTCTACAGAGTCGCCCGTGAAGTAGCTCGGATCAGGACGTTGTGATGGTCCGGTTCGAGGGGCTCGACGCTGCCAGTACGGCCAGGGCAATGCGCAGCAAAAGAGCGAGCCACCTGAGGAGGAGGCCGAAGTTGTAGCCCGCGGCCGCGAGCACGGCGTTGGCGGCATCGCCAGCTCGCCCGGCCAGGTAGTTGCGCGCCATCCGGTGCTCGTTCTTGAGGTGACCGATCGTGGGCTCCACGGCCGAGCGCCTGCGGAACGCGCGTTTGATGGCGGCGGTGAGCCCTCGCTTCTGACCCGCCACGTAGACCTTGAAGCGCTGGTGCGTCGGTGCGTTGTGGCCCTTGTACCCGGCGTCGGTGACGATCCGTTCGAGCCCAGCGCCAATGGTGTTCTCGATGTCGGGGAGGACAGCTGCGAGCGTGTGCCCGTCATACGGATTGCCGGGGAGCGCCTTCACGTGGGCGACAAACTGGCCGCCCTTGCAGCGGTTGACGGGCGTCGCCACGCTTACCTTGACGCCGAACTCGTAGGGCTTGTGAGCCTTGCCTTTGCCGATGCACTCGACCTCGGGAGCGTGCAGCGAGTAGAGCTTCCGGCCACGCTGGCGCTGGCGCTGATCCTTGACCCGGCGAGCCCGCGAGAGCGGCAGCGCGAACACGTCTGCGAGTTCCGGTCGCCCGACGATCTTGCGGGTAATGTCGCGGATGACGCGCCCGAGCATCGTCCGGATGCTCCGCAGGGCTCGGGTGGCCCGCTTGAACTGCTTGGCGTGGGCATAGCGCTGGTGCCTGATCAGCGCGATCTTGCCAACCCGCACGTACGATTGGCGCAGGCTTACACCCCTCGCTTGGGCCAGGCGCACCAGGCGCTCGCGTGCGCGATGCATCAGCTTGGCGTCGGTCGGGAAGGCAATCGCCTTCTCCTGCACGGTCGTGTCGATGATGACCTGCCGGAAGTCCGCCGGCTTGGCGGCTCCCATGCGAGTCGCGACAGCCAGGCTCTCCTGGATCAGCGCGACGAGCTTGTCCTCTCCCATACGCTGGCGCCAGCGCGTCAGCGACGAGCGGTCGAACGGAAGCTTATGGCAGAAGAACTCCTCGCCGCAGAACAGCTGATAATACGGGTTCTCGACCCAGCGCTCGCATAACACCTCGTCCGAGAGGTCGTGCATGTGCTTGACGATCGCCAACCCCGCCATCAACCGCGTCGGCAGCGGCGGGCGGCCGGGCTCGTCCGTATAGACCGCTCCGAACTGCTCCTCCAGGAAGCCCCAGTCGATCGCCCTTCCGAGCTTCACCACTGGATGAGCGAGGTCGACAATCTGGTCGAGCCTCGCCCGGAAGAGATCGCTCTGGCCCGTTTCCCGACGCTCCTTCGGCCGCATGACAAGCCCCCGTCGCTGCCCTCCAACGCAGCCAGGGAATCACGGCCCGAACGCCGGATCAATTTGCAAGGAAACCCGTCCACAACACCCGCAACCCGGCAAACACGATTACTTCACGCAGCCGAAAACCTACAGCGCGTCAGGGGCTTGGGAGTTCTTCACGGACGACTCCTTAGATGCGCTGGCAGACGCCAACGATCAGTTCCACTGGGGTACAAAACCGGAGGAGCTTGAACACGCAGCTCGGCGCCTCGCTGCCGCTGGAGTTAACGCTGCTTTAGCGCAGGCGCTCGAAGCCAAGGCCTCGCGCATGAGGACCATCGGGGGCTTGCGGCTCACTGCGCGATCCAAGCCTCCCCGCCATTCACGCACCTGTTGCGCGCGACCTCCTGCGTTGGCGCAAAC
>DASWQY010000138.1:0-3193 GCA_036403435.1 Pyrinomonadaceae bacterium | reverse complement strand
GTTGCAGAGCGCCGTAAAAATCTCGAAGGCGGCGGCGTCGAAGCTGACCGAGGCGAACTGGAGCATCCGTGAGCCAGGGCCGAGGCCGAGGAAGTCTGACTGCGCGGTGACGAGGTTGGAGAGGCCGCGGTGGGCGACCATTACGCCTTTGGGTGTGCCGGTCGAGCCCGACGTGTAGATCACATACGCTAAGTTCCCCGCCGCAGCCGCCCCCGCCGGGTTCTCCGCCCCCTGCCCCGCAATCGTCTCCCACTCCGCGTCCAAATAAATCGTCTGCCCCCAGTGAGTCGGCAACCGCCCCTCTACACGCTCTTCCGTCAGCAGCAGCGGCACGTTGCTGTCCTCCAGCATCCAGGCGAGCCGCTCTAAGGGGTACTCCGGGTCCAGCGGCAGGTAAGCGCCGCCCGCCTTGAGGATGCCGAGCAAGGCCGCCACCATCTCAATCGATCTCTCCAGGCAGACTCCGACCACCACATCCGGCCCGACGCCCAGGGAGCGCAGATAATGGGCCAGTCGGTTCGCCCTCTCGTTCAACTCACGATAACTGACCTGCTCGTCCTCACAGACGACGGCCGCGGCCTCTGGCGTGCGCTCCGCCTGCTCCTCGAAGAGTTGATGCAGGCACTTCTCCCGCGGGTAGCTACGCCGCGTCTGGTTCCACTGGACCAGCAGTTGACGACGCTCTGCCGCGGTGAGCAGGGGCAACCGTGAGACGCGCTGTGCGGGGTCCGAGACGATGCCCGCCAGCAGCGCCCGAAAGTGTCCGACCAGCCGCTCGATGGTCTCGCGCTCGAACAGGTCGGCGTTGTACTGGACCGAGCCCAGGAGCCGCCCCTCATACTCGGTCAGCGCCACCGTCAACTCGAAGCGCGCCGCCCCGCTGTCGCTGTGCAGCGCCTCCAGCCGCAGCCCACTCACCTCCAGGCTCTCCGTCGGCGTGTTCTGCAACAGAAACTTCACTTGAAACAAAGGCGTGTGGCTTAAAGTCCGCTCCGGCTGTAGTTCTTCGACCAGCCGCTCGAACGGCACCTCCTGGTGGGCGTACGCCCCCAGGCACACTTCTCTGACTCTCCCGACCAGCTCCCCGAACGTCGGGTCTCCCGACAGGTTAGTCCGCATGACCAGTTGGTTGATGAAGAAGCCGATGAGTGGCTCCAACTCGGTCCTGGTGCGGTTGGCGATGTCGGTCCCGACTATCACGTCCTCCTGAGAGCTGTAGCGCATCAGCAAGACCTGGAAGGCGCTGAGCAGAGTCATGAACAGCGTTGCCCCATGCCCCCGGCTCAACTCTTTAAGGCCGCTCGTCACCTCCTCGGAGAGCTTGAAACTAAATCGTCCGCTGCGGTAACTCTGCACGCTCGGGCGCGCGTGGTCCGTCGGCAACTCAAGGACCGGCAACTCCCCGCCCAACTGCTCGCGCCAGTAAGAGAGTTCCTGCGCCAGCGTCTCTCCGCTGAGCCAGGTGCGCTGCCAGGCGGCATAGTCCGCGTATTGGACAGGCAGCTCTGGCAAGGGTGACGGCTGGCCGCCGGAG
Organism: Pyrinomonadaceae bacterium; assembly: GCA_036403435.1. Taxonomy (GTDB): domain Bacteria; phylum Acidobacteriota; class Blastocatellia; order Pyrinomonadales; family Pyrinomonadaceae; genus QHXM01. Next base: position 1,659 of record DASWQY010000138.1, on the reverse strand, counting down.
AAAGCCGAGTAAAGTGCGGCCACTTCTTTGACCAGCACGCTCATGGACCACGCGTCGCTGATGATGTGGTGCATCGTCAACAGGACGACGTGCTCCTCCTCCCCCAGCCGCAAGACCTGCACGCGCAGCATCGGCCCACGCGACAGCTCAAAGGGGCGTTGCGCTTCTTCCCGTGCCAGGCGCTCGGCTTCCCCCGCGGCGCGCTCGCCCAGTTCGCTTAAATCCGTGACGACGACGCTCACCTCGCGCGCCTCGCTTATGCGCTGCGCGGGCTCGCCCTCGACCGTCACGAAATGCGTGCGAAGGATTTCGTGCCGCCTGACGATTTCGCCGAGCGCCTGCCGTAGAGCGTTGAGGTCGAGCCTGCCGGTCAGGCGCAGCGCGGTCGGCATGTTGTAAAAGGCGCTGCCGGATTCCAACTGGTCTATGAACCAGAGGCGCTGCTGCGCGAACGAGAGCGGCAGCGGCCCGTCGCGCCTGACGCTCTCAATCGGCGGGGCCGTTGAGACTGACTGCGAGTCATGAAGCAGTGTTTCAATGCTCTCGGCCAGGAGCGCGACGGTCGGCCGCTCGAAAAGCAGCCGGAGCGGCACTTCGAGGCGGAAGACTTCGCGGACGCGGCTGACGAGCTGTGTCGCCAGCAGCGAGTGCCCGCCCAGCTCGAAGAAGTTGTCGTGGACGGAGACTCGCGGGACTTTCAATATCTCCGCCCAGATTCCCGCGAGCAACTCCTGGACGGGCGACTGCGGCTCGACGTGGCCGGCGGATTCCCCGGTCGCGTGCTCAAGGGCGGGCAGCGCCGCGCGGTCCACTTTCCCGTTGGGCGTCAGGGGCAATTGATCGAGTTGGACGAAAGCCGACGGGACCATGTACTCGGGTAAACTCTCTCTGAGAAAGTGCCGCAGCTCATTTCTCCAGGTCTCCCCGACTGTGGAATCGTGTGAGTCGCTAAGGACACAATAAGCCACCAGGCTCTTATTGTTCGCCTCGTCCTCCCTGGCTGTGACGACCGCATCCTTCACAGACGGATGTCGGCGCAGAGCGGCTTCCACCTCCCCCAACTCGATGCGGTAGCCCCTGAGCTTCACCTGCCTGTCCGCACGCCCCAGGTACTCAATCTCTCCACCGGCTTTGTACCTCCCCAAGTCACCAGTCCGGTACAGCCTCGCACCTTCATCCCTGCTGAACGGATGAGGGATGAACCGCTCGGCCGTCAACTCCGGGCGATTCAGATAGCCTCTCGCCAGCCCCTCGCCCCCGATGTAGATTTCTCCGCTGACGCCAATCGGTACCGGCTCATGCTGAGCGTCCAGGAGGTAAATCTCCACGTTCGCCAGCGGCCGCCCGATAGTCACCGCCCTGCCAACCTCCAGCGGCCCCGTGACGCTCGCCCCGACGCTCGCCTCCGTCGGCCCGTACCCGTTCAGGAATCGACGCCCCCCGGCCGTCCACCGCTCCACCGTGCCGGCCGGACATGCCTCCGCCACCGAAATCACCGTCCGCAGCCGTGGCAACTCATCCGGCTCCAACACCGACAGCACCGAGGGCGGCAGCGTCGCATCCGTCACGCCCTGCTCGCGCAGTTGGCTGACTAATCCCGGACCGGGCCGCGACTGCTCGCGCGTAGCCAGGCAGAGCGTCGCCCCGTTGCAGAGCGCC
>DASWQY010000137.1:0-1811 GCA_036403435.1 Pyrinomonadaceae bacterium | reverse complement strand
CTGGATCATTTCTCCAGCACGCTTTTTCATACCCTGCCCTGACTTGGCTGATCGTGCCGTTCTGCATTCATGAGAAATCAGAACGAAACCAAGCTAAACCGCGTCCGGTTTGAGATCTGTAGTTTGCGAGGAGTTGGATTGGCGCTGAGCGCTTCCATCTGATCACCTTTCATCGGAGGTGATCAGGTTCATGGTACGAGTTGAGTATGCGCATTGGGGGCAGTCACCGGAGGACCTGCGCCGCTTGGCGATGAGCGCGCCTCATGCCCGCACCCGCGAGCGAGCCCTTGCGCTCTACGACATCGCGCAGGGCTCGTGCGCCACGCGCGTGGCCGGGCGCACGGGACGCCATCCCCAGACCGTCATGGGTTGGGTGCACGCCTATAACGCCCAGGGTCCTGACGCGCTCGGGTTTCGCCGCACCGGCGGCCGACCCCCCTTTGCGCTCAGATGGCGGCGGCGCTTCGAGACGCCGTCTGCGCCGCCCAGCGTACGGCCGCCACCCCACCCCGAGAGGGGGCCGACCCGCAGGGCTATCGCATTTGAGTTTTGCCGAACTGGGCGAGGAGGCGTGTAAGGAAAGCCTCGCTCAAGGCAGCGCGAAAGAGCTTACTTTTCAGTGACTCTCTTGAGCCCTCGAGCTTTGCAAGGTTGAGGGCGAGACGCCGCAGCAAGGCAATGTTTTGTGGTCCATGATCCTTGTGGTTGCGGGCCTGATCCTCGTTCATGGTCACGTCGAGAACCCAGTGCAGGCCGTTCTCCACGCCCCAGTGCGCGCGGGCGACTTCGCCGAAACGTGCGGCGGACAATGCAGTGCTGAGCAGATAGTAAGCGGTTTCGGTGCTGGTCTGAGTGCCAATCTCACGGGTGCGGACGACCTTGCCGATGGCCATCAAGCCCGGCCAGGCATGCTGCTCCTGCAGCCACTCAATGTCGCTTGAAACCAGGCTGGTTCGGGTCTCGATGCGGCCATGGTCGCCGTCCACCATGGTGTGAGAGGCCTCGACTGGACGCGCGGGATCGTCGAGGAAGGTGCGTACGTCATCGTGCAGGCATCCCTGGTTGCCTTTCAAGGCAAGGACGTAGTCGCCGCCCTGGGCCACCACTTTGGCGGCAATGGTGCGCTGGCAGTTGAGTGCGTCAGCGGTCACGATGCGCCCTTTGAGCGACAGCAGGTCCAGCAGCTTCGGCACCGCCGTGATCTCGTTGGACTTGCCATCAACCGCAAGCTGACCCAGCAGCAGCCGTTGGTCCGCCGACCAAGCATGGAGCATGTGCAGCGGGGACTTGCCCGCCGCCCGGTCGAAGGAACGCCGTAGCGTCTTGCCGTCAATCGCCACCACGCCCTGCAAGGTTTCGGCGAAGCGTTGCATAAAGCGCGTGAAGCAGGCCTCGAACGGTGCCGGATCGAGGAGTCGGAACACTCGGCTGAAGGTGTCATGGCTAGGGATGCCGTGCCGCAAGCGCAGGAACTGCCGCAGGAACGGTTCCTTGACCGTGCCGAACAGCGCCATGTCCGAGCAATCCTTGCCGCCGGTCAGTATGGTGCAGAGCGCGATCAGCAGCAGTTCATGCAGATTATGGCGGGCATTATCCTGCCGAGGGTCAACGACCTCGGCAAAGCAGGCGACGAATTCTTCCATGGCAGGGCCTCAACGCTGAATCCGCGTTTAGAGTCCAGCCACACCTCCCCCAGCAACCCCCGTCTTCAACCACCAGCGCCATATGCAATTGCCCTGGGGTATTCCAGCACGCCGCTTGACGGCACTATGGCCACGGTGCGGAATGCCCGATGGCGCAAAGTGATTTGC
>DASWQY010000136.1:0-2143 GCA_036403435.1 Pyrinomonadaceae bacterium | reverse complement strand
CCGATGTTTGATTGCCAACTACTTGGAGGTGGCGACGGGCAGGGTGATCAGTTCCTCCATAGGTCCAACTCGCACCAATGAGGACTTCGCCTCTCACATCGCCCGGACGATAGCCACCGACCCCGATGCCGCCAGGTGGGTTTTTGTGGTCGATCAACTCAACATCCACCAATCCGAAGATTTGGTTAAGTTGGTCGCAAAGGAGTGCAACATCGAGCTGGAGTTGGATAGGAAGGGAAACCTAAAGCACATCAAATCGCTGGCCTCAAGGCGCGCCTTCCTGCAAGATGGCACCCATCGGATACGGTTCATCTACACGCCTAATACTACAGCCGCACTTAGCCATCGAAGGTTGCCCCTCGCCTACGATAGTGGCAGCGTTTGGCCCGCATCTGGTGGCGTCTTCGCCAGCGCGACCAGTGCAACAGGAAGCTTCGCTCCTGGGCGGGGCGCGTGAGCATCAGCAGCAGGCGGCGCACCTCCGGCACCGTCAGCGGGATCAGCTCCTCCCATATTGTTGCCCCCCTTTTTCGGCAGCGGCGTTCGCCTCGGCGCGCGTGACCTCTAAGAAGGCGTGCGCCAAAAGGCACAGGGTGACGTGCCGGTGCCAGGCCTCCCAGCTCCTCACCTCGTACTGGTCCAGCCCGACTTCCCCCTTGGCTCGCTCGAAGCCTTCCTCGATGCTCCAGCGGACCCCGGCCACCCGAGCCAACTCCGCCAGCGGCGTCCCTTCGGGACCGTAGGCCCGATAGTAGGCTAGATCCTCATGGTCCTCCACCGAACGACGCACTAACAACCACTGTGCCCACCCGGGTGCGGTCTCGTACGGCAGGCGCCCGCGCGCCCACTCGTAGAGGCGAGGCCCTTTGCTACCTTCTCCTACCCTCACCTTCTCCCACGTCTCTGCGGGCGCCTCGGCCACGATCTCCTCCGCTCGCCGCTGCGCCGGGACGCCGCCACCTTCGAGGGCCACCCACAAAGGATGCGAGCGCGCCACCCCGAGCACGTAGGACTTACCTCGTTCCTCCAGCCATCGGCGAAGCTTAGTGCTCTGGCCATAGACCTCGTCGCCGGTCACCCACGAGGCCGGTACACCAGCATCGAACGCGCGCTCCAGCATCCGGCGCGCCAGTTCGCCCTTTTTGGCGAAGCCCATCTGCTCCTCGGGCACCCCCGCCTCCCTCAGCCGTTCGCCGTCTAAGGCCCACTCCTCCTCGGGCAGGTAGAGCGCCCGGTCCAGGAAGGCCCGCCCGCCGTTAGGCGCCGCGTAGGCCAAAAACACTCCTACCTGGCAGTTCTCCACCTTCCCGGCAGTGCCCGAGTACTGACGGGCCACTCCCACCGACTTTTCGCCCTTCTTCAAGAAGCTCGTCTCGTCGATCACCAGGGTCGCTGCCGGATCTCCGAAGTACCCCACCACGTACTCGCGTAGGTCGTCTCGCACCTCTCCGTGGTCCCAACGAGCGGCGTTGAGCAGCCGTTGGACGCCGTCAGGCGTCCTCTCTCCGAGGTGCTCGGCCATCTGCCAGCCATTCTTGCGCTCGACCGGACCGAGCAGGCCGAAGAGGTAGCGACCGACCCGCGCCCTGACCTCGGGGCGGGCGAAGCGAGGGGCGATATGCGCGTTCAACTCCTCGAGCGCATCTCGCCATCCCTCGATGCGTTGGATCTGCTGAGCCTGCTCCGTCCGGTTGTTCATCTCTCATCTGCCTCTCACTTCACGAGCATGTGGGACAACATACTACTTCAAGAAGTGCGACTGTAGTACTAGGACTTTAGCTCTTCCTTCTATATACTCATCCCCTTCTGAGTTTCCGAGAATTTCTATTTGTCGAAAGCTCGTGAATAGCCTTGTCCTGCGTAACCCGGTCGCCCTCCTTTACGCCGATGTTGCCCGGCTAGAAGTGGGCCTACAGCGCGTAGTTGCCGCCGCTAGGGCGACTACAAGGCCGGTGGTGGCGGGAACGGCTTACCCAGCGCTTCGGCGAGCGTCGCGTTGATCCGTACTGCAGGGTCCTGGCAGAGGATGCCGTGCGGTCCGTCCGTCATGGTCGGTACCTCAGGCGGGCAGTCGCCAGAGCGGATGTCGCTATTGGCCTCCACCACCACCGTGGCGTCGAGCTCAGGATGGTAGTAGAGGGCG